>CAWCCV010000010.1:0-251057 GCA_963794175.1 uncultured Acidobacteriota bacterium
AAATCAGATCGTACAGACGCTCTTCCATAGTTGCCTCGTTTCTCTTCCTAATCCGGCTCCGCTTCCGCGGCAGCCGCGAATCTCTTATTGCCCGGCGTTCGTCTTCGCTTGCAGTTTCCGCCCGCCGGTTAAACTTGTTCATCGCCGCGTCGATTCCGCTCTTAAGCAGCAACTCCACGGCATCGCCCGCCAACGCAACTTCTTCCGCTGCAAGCTTCCAGCTCCGCTTTCTTCATCGGCCGCAGCACGTACTCTTTTCTGCTGCCCAGCGGATGTTCCGGCCCGCAACCCAGCCGCAATCTTGCAAACTTCTGCGCACCGATCGAGCCAATCACCGATTTCGCTCCGTTGTGGCTGCCGGCGCTTCCATCCGGCGCGAGCCGAATGATGCTCCACGGCAGTTGCACTTCGTCCCACATCACCAGCAAATCGTCGGGCGTCAGTTCGTACTTCCCAAGCAGCTCCCGAATAGACACGCCACTCAGGTTCATGTACGTCTGCGGCTTTGCCAGCAGCACTTCTTGCCCTGCCAGCTTGCCTTGCCCGACCAGCGCCTTGCCCTCTGGTCGCTCGACTCGAATCCCGCCGCGGCGTGCCAGCTCATCCACCGCGAGGAATCCCAGGTTATGCGGCGTCCACTGATACTCCGGGTCTGGATTGCCAAGCCCAACAATGAGCCACATAACTCTCGATTCGCTCCGAAATGCCGGTTACTTCTTCTTCTCCGGCTTCTCGGCCTCGGCCCCTTCTTCGCCTTCCACTTCCTTCTTGCCCTTCTTGATGACTTCCGGCTCCGCAGGAGTTGCCGCTTCCGCTGCCACGGCTTCCGCAGGCTTCTCTTCTTCGACGCGCAACGCAACCACGTGCGCAATCACGCGCTCGGCTTCGGTCACCAGCTTCATCTTCTTCGTGTCCATCTCAATGTCGCTCGCACGAAGCGCCTGTCCCAGCATCAGGTTCGTCACATCAAGACGGAATTCCGTCGGGATTTCGCCGGGCAAGCACTCGATTTCCACTTCGCGAGTGACGGTTTCAAACACGCCGCCCTGAACTTTAACGCCTTGCGGCTCGCCAAACGTGTGCACCGGCACCTTCACGCGCATGCGAACGTCCATTGCCACGCGCAGCAGGTCCACGTGCAGCAAGTTTCCTGTCACCGGATCCACTTGCCAGTCCTTCACAATCGCCGGCTGTTCTTTTCCGCCGAGGGCCACCTGGAACAAAGTGTTGTGGCCCGACGCAGAACGCAGAATCTGGCTGACCTGCTTAGTGTTCACCGCGAGCGACACGGCTTCGCCTTTCGCGCCATACAGCACGGCGGGAACTTTCCCCTTTACGCGCAAACGCCTGGCTTCGTTCTTGCCCCGCGATTCCCGCGGCGCTCCTTCCACTACAATCTTCTCTGCCATTGCCTTGTTCCCTTCCGTTTATTCCAAACGCAAACTTTTCGCTTCAAATGAACAACTCGCTGATCGAAGTCTCTTCATGAATCGACCGGATTCCCCGCGACAGCAAGTCCGCAATACTCAAAATTCTCATCTTGCCCATCTCTGTTGCGGCCTTGGACAGCGGCACCGAATCCGTCGCCACAACCTCTTTAATTCGCGACTTCGCGATCCGCTCCACCGCCGGCCCCGAAAGCACCGGATGCGTGCACGCCGCGTAAACATCCAGCGCGCCTTCTTTCAGCAGCGCTTCTGCGGTCTTCACCAGCGTTCCCGCCGTATCAATGATGTCATCCACAATCAACGCCGTGCGTCCACGCACGTCGCCGATCAGGTGCATCACTTCGCTTACGTCCACGTCCACACGCCGCTTGTCCACGATCGCCAGCGGCGCATCGAGCTTCTTGGCAAAAAACCGCGCCCGCTCCACGCCGCCCGCGTCCGGCGAAACCACCGTCACGTCCGGCAAATTCTTGTGCCGGAAGTACTCAACCAGCACCGGCGAGGCATACAAGTGATCCACCGGCACGTCGAAGTAGCCCTGAATCTGCGGCGCATGCAAATCCAATGTCAGCGCCCGGCTTGCTCCCGCCGTTTCCAGCAAATCCGCCACCAGCTTCGCCGATATCGGAACCCGCGGCTTATCCTTGCGGTCCTGTCTCGCGTAGCAGTAGTACGGCAGCACCGCCGTAATTCGCCACGCCGACGCGCGCTTGAACGCGTCAATCATCAGCAGCAGTTCCAGCAGGTGGTTGTCCACCGGAGCATGGCACGGCTGCACCACAAAAACGTCCGCGCCGCGCACATTCTCCGAAATCTGAAAATAAATCTCGCCGTCGCTGAATCGTCCCAGCACGGACTTGCCCAGGGGCACATCCAAATGCTTGCAGATCGATTCCGCCAGTACTGGATTCGCGGTCCCTGAAAAAATCTTGAATCGCTCGTCGTTCACAGTTGTGCTCTCGTCGCGATTTGCGAAATCTCGTTCAGTCAGCGCGCTATCCCCTGCCAGGAACAACCCGCCTGCAATTCAGGCCCACGAACAACATTCTCCGTCAGACCAAACACACTCCAGTCCGAACTGAAGACTGACAACTGAATCCTGATGACCGTTTTTGCTGAGTCGCTGCGGTTTATGCCCTGCGCGCACCTTTGCCGGTACGCCCATGCATCAGACGAACATACTTCGAGCGCGAGAGTGTCTCGCAAACGAACGTCTCGTCCTGAGGAAATCCCACAGCGGCTCGGCGCGCCTTAGCTGGGCTCGGGAAAACTCCAATCACCGCCGAACCGCTACCCGCCAGCAAGGCTTCTGTTGCCCCTCTGCGAACCAAATCCCGCTTGATTTCGTCAAGCCGCGGACAATGCCGGAAAACGGCGCTTTCGAAATCGTTCCAAAGGCCGGCTCCCTGCAAGTTCCAGGTTGAAGCACAGAACTTCCAAAGTTTAGAGTTATCTGGCGTTTTTGTCAATTCCTGAGCATTCAGCCAGCGATACGCGTCCGGGGTCGGCACGTGGATATTGGCCGGCGAAACAACCAAAATGCTCTTCGTCTCCATGTCCGGCAAAGGGTAAATCTCATCCCCGCGCCCGATTCCCAGCGCACTGCCTCCCTGCAAAAAGAACGGCACATCCGCACCAAGCGACGACCCAATTTCCATCAACCGCTCTGCCGCAACCTTTTTCCCCGTCAGCCGCAAATACCCAATCATCGCCGCAGCCGCGTCACTCGACCCACCGCCCAGCCCGCGTCCCGCAGGGATCCTTTTCTTCAACTCAATCGCGACGCCGCTTTCATCTTTCAATTCCGAGCGCACCGCCGCCACGGCCCGGTACACCAAATTCTTCTCCGTCGGCTCGCCCGACAGCGCCGCATTCCCCTCGACGCGCAGCGTTATCCCCGGGTTTTTTGAAAGCCGCAACCTCAACTCATCGTGTAAGGAAACTGTCTGAAAGATCGTCCGCAGCTCGTGATATCCGTCCGCGCGCTTCCCCAAAATCTCCAGCCGCAGATTTATTTTTGCAAACGCGCGAATCTTCACTTCCTGCATCGCGCTTACTTCGGCTGCCCGGCGTTCTGAGCCGCCTTCTGCGCTACCCGGTGCTTTGATTGGTTCACTTTTTTCTCGACTTCCGCAATCTTTTCTGCCTCCACGTCGGCCGGCAACACGCGATGCCATTCTTCGAGCGATTTCTCCCACTGCGCGGCCGCCAGTTCCGGGCGTCCCGTTTTCGCGTAAACGTCGCCCAGGTGCGAGTGGATCGTTGGGTCGTGGCTTTCGCGTTCAACGGCTTTACGCAAAGAAGCCTCCGCTTCCGTGTACTTCCCCTGCTTGTAATAAATCCATCCGAGGCTGTCGAGATACGCGCCGTTGTATTGGTCCTCCGCCAGCGCCTTCTTCACCATCGCTTCCGCTTCATCCAATCGGACGCCCAAATCCCCCAGCATGTACCCGTAATAATTCAGCGCTGCCGCATTCTGCGGATCGACCGCCAGTACTTTCTTGAACTCCACTTCCGCGCGGTCGAAAAATTTCTGCCGTTCATAAATCGCGCCAAGCAAAAACCAAGTCATCTCATTGTCGCGAGGCGTTCCCGGCAGGGCTTCCGCTGTCCGCGCTGCCTGCTCCGCTTCCTTGTATTTCCGCCCGCGCTCGTACACCTGCGAAATATTCAAATAAACGTCGCGGTCCCCGTCTCCGCCCTTCAATTGCGGCTTCAGCAGCGCCAGCGCTTCGTCCGTCTTCCCCGCCTCGCCCAGCAGCAACGCGTAGCTGCTCTTGATCGAACCGTCTTCAGGATACTTCGCCAGCCCTTCCTTGCCCGCTTGCAGCGCCTTCGGCAAATCCTTCGCCGTGCGATAAGTCTCCATCAGCAGCAGTCTCGCGCGCCGGTCCTCATCCTCGCCGAGCCGCGCCAGCTCCGCGTAAGTATTCACCGCCGCCGCATAATTTTCCGTCTCGCGATAAAGCTGCCCCAGCTGCTGATACAGCACGGCCAACGACCGCCGCCGCGTCGGCAGAACTTCCGACTGTCCCTTCACTCCCACTACCGCTTCGCTCAACACGCGAATCGCGTCTTCGTTTCTTCCCTGCGCTTGGTAAATCATCGCTTCGTTGTACATCACGTCCAGGCTGCCCGGAGAATATTGCCGCGCCTTCGTCAGCGTCTCTTCCGCTTTGTCCAATTGGTGCAGCTCGCGGTAAATCTGCGCAATCCGCAAATAAACATCCGCGTCATCCGGCATCAGATCGGCCAGCCGCTGATACACCTTCAATGCTTCCGGATATTTTTCTTCGGCAAGCAGCGTCTGCCCCAGCCCGCGTTGGTGGCTCAACTCACTCGGATCAATCTCCGTCGCTCTCCGGTAAGCCGCTTCCGCTTTCGGCAAATCTTTCGTCTGGGTGTAGGCGTCCCCCAGCAAATCCAGCAACGTCGGCGAAGACGATCTCGCCGTTACACCTTCCAGCAGCGCCACCGCTTCGCTGGATTTCCCTTCATCCAGCAAGAGCTGCGTCAACTGTTCCACGCCCGCTTCATTGTCCGGCTCATTCTTCAAAATCCCTCGCAGAACCCCTTCCGCCTGCTCATGCTTGTTCTGCAAACGATAGAGCCGCGCCAGCCACAGCGCCGATTCCGTATCCGCCGGGTCCAGCCGCACTACCTCTTTGAATTGATCCACGGCTCGCGTCACAACTTCGCTCTGCCCGTTTCCGTTCGCTTCGCCCAGGCTCCGCAGATAAATATGCCCAAGCAGCCGCCGCGTCTGCACATCGTTTGGATCGCGCTGCAAGATTCCCTTGGCTTCCGACTCGGCCTCGCGAATCCGTTGCGCTTTCCAATACATCTCCGCCAGCCGCTCGCCAATTACCGGCGACTTCGGATCGAGCGCATAAGCCTTCTTGTAGTATTCGATGGCCTGTGTCGCGTACTCGCTGCGGCTCGTCTGCTCGAACTGCTGCTCCGCGATATGCCCCATCGTGTAATTGAAATACGCTTCCGCGCGCGAACTCGTCGTCGCTTTCGTTTCGGCGCCATTCTGCGCCGAATTCTTGGGCGTGTCTTGCGCCTGACCTGCCGTGGCAAACGCGGTTTGTCCGGCGGCAAAGCTCGCCAGCCCCCCTGCCGCGACGCACGCAGCTCCAAGCAAAACCGCTCTCTTCTGTTTGATGTGCCATATCGTCCTTGAACCCAAAATTATCCCATGCGCCCCAAAGCCTGGTCAAAACGCAAAAAAACGGCACGTTCCACGCCGATTCGATGCACCCCAATAGGATGCAGCTGCGCGTTCAACAGTTCATCGCTCCCGCGCTCCCCCCAATCGATTTCCTCTTGGGCGGCAAAGCTTCGGCATGGCTGTCGGCTTTCGCTGAAAAGCCGCATAGGTAGAACTTCCAGGCATGGTGCAAGGCCAACCCAAAAACCGATTGGCTTTTTTCACAAATCCTTGGTCAGAAGAAGTCTCCTATTGTATTCCCATATGACCTATGCCATCGTGCTATTGGTTCCCCATAGGACCCGGGAGACTGCCAGCCATGAGTGAAAAGAAAGACGTACTTCAGGGCACTCTAGCCCTTATGATTCTCAAAACTCTCGAAGCCCTCGGCCCGCTTCACGGTTACGGCATAGCCCGCCGCATAGAGCAAACCAGCGGCGATCTTCTCTCCCTAAATTACGGCACGCTCTACCCCGCCCTCCTCAAACTCGAACAGGAAGGTTTCATCGCCTCCGAATGGGGCGTCTCGGACAACAATCGCAAAGCCAAATACTACAAACTCACTCGCGCCGGCCATCGCCAGCTCGAACACGAAACCCGCGAATGGAACGAAACAGCCGCCATCTTGCAGCGATTCCTCGCCCCAAACGAGGAACAATAATGTCCACGCCGCCTCCTGCGTTTCTCCGTGCCGCGCTTCTTCGCTTCGCCAATCTTTTCCGCAAACAGAAACTCGACCGCGAACTCTCTGCTGAACTTGAATCCCATCTCCAACTCCACATCGAAGACAATCTCCGCGCCGGCATGTCTCCCTCCGAAGCCCGCCGCAACGCCCTGCTCAAACTCGGCGGCCTGCAGCAAACGACAGAAAATTATCGCGACCAGCCAGTGCGCGCGATTTTTCGAATCCATCTGGCGGGACGCAGTTTTTGGTTTTCGCCAGCTTCTGAAAAATCCCGGATTCACTTCCGTAGCGATCTTCACGCTTGCTCTCGGCATCGGAGCAAACAGCGCAATCTTCAGTTTCGTCTCCGGAACTCTGCTGCGGCCTCTTCCCTATCGCGATCCGGATCGCCTCGTCCAGCTCTGGTCGTCCGAACCGCAGCGCGGTTGGTGGAAAAACATCGTATCGGCCGGCGATTTCACGGACTGGAAAAATCGCAATCGCTCTTTTGAGGACATGGCCGGCTACATCGACGCTACTTCCAATTTTTCCGCCGGTCAGCAGGCAATTGTTCTTCCCGGTCTTGCCGTCACCTCAAACTTTTTCTCCGTGCTCGGGGTCGTTCCGCAAGTGGGTCAGCCTTTTCGGCCAGGCGATGATCTGCCCGGCGCTCCGCATGTCGCTCTCATCAGCCGTTCTCTCTGGGTCCAGCGATTCGGCTCCGATCCCCAGATCGTTGGCAAATCCATTCGCCTCAATTCGGAAAACTACACCATCCTCGGCGTTGCGCCTTCTTCGTCAGCTTTGCAAACCGAGGGAGGCCCTCTCGTTCAATTTTGGATTCCCTTTACTTATGACCCCGCCAGCGCTGACCACGACATGCATGCCATCTACGTGATCGGCCGCTTGCGCCAGGGTGTTTCTCTCGCCCAGGCTCAGCAGGAAATGAAATTGATTGCCTCGCAGCTCGAAACACAATATCCAAAATTTGATTTGGGCTGGACTGTCCTCGCCGAAAGCCTTCGCGATTCCCTCACGGGGACGTCCGTCCCGTGTTGCTCATTCTCATGGGCGCAGTCGCTTGCGTACTTCTCATCGCGTGTGTAAATGTTGCCAATTTGCAGCTCTCGCGCGGGGGCACGCGCCAGCGCGAGATTGCTTTGCGCTCCGCCCTCGGAGCGAATCGTTCGCGTCTCATTCGCCAGCTCCTTGTCGAAAGTTCTTTGCTCGCCATTGCCGCGGCGCTCGTCGGTTTGCTTCTCGCCGGATGGATCGTCAACATTCTCCTCAAATCATACTTTGCAGACGATCCCAGTTTTGAAGCCGTGCATCTTGACTCGCGCGTCATCCTGTTCACAATCCTGGTCTCCGCCGCCACCGTTTTTCTTTCCGGTCTCGTCCCTGCATTCATGACTTCCGGCTTCCATCTGGAAACATCGCTGCGGGAAAGCAGCCGCAGTTCCGGCACTTCGGGTAAGACGCATCGCCTGCGCGGCATTCTGGTCGCTGCGGAGTGCGGCCTCGCCATGCTGCTCCTTGTCGGTGCCGGACTCCTGATTCGCACGTTCGTCGCGTTGAACGGCGTCAACCCCGGCTTCGACCCTCAAAACGTTCTTACGTTTGAACTTTCGCTTTCGGATTTCCACTACAAGGATCAGCCCGCCCGCGTCGTCTTCTATGACCGGTTCCTTGAAAAACTTTCGGCGCTCCCGGGTGTGGAAGCGGCAAGCCTCGTCACACGACCGCCTTTTCTCGGATACAACGGTTGGGGCTTTGTCACATCGGAAAATCCGGAACCTCCTCTGGATTCACAACCCGACGCCAGCTATCAGGTAATCTCTCCCGATTATTTCAAAGTGATGCGCATTCCTCTTATACAAGGCCGCTTTTTTCTGCCCTCGGATCGCAACGGTTCTGCCCCTGTCGCCATCGTCAATCAGACTCTCGCGCGAACCTATTGGCCCGGCCAGAATCCAATCGGCAAGCTTGTAAGCATGGATGCCAAACTCTACCCTTGGATGACCGTGGTCGGCCTTGTCGGCGACGTTCATCGCCAGGGGCTCGACTCCGACTTCTCTCCCGAACTGTACATTCCCTACCGTCAACTCCCTTGGATGAACACCCCGCGCTGCTTCGCAATTCGCACTTCCGCAAATCCGCTGCTCATGACGAACTCCTTCCGCCAGGCGGTTTCTGAACTTGACCAGGACATAGCCATCGACAGCCCCCGCACCATGGAACAAGTCATCCGCTTGCGATCGCTCACAAACCGCAGCTTCAACATGGTTCTGCTCGGCTCTTTGGCGGGAATTGCCCTCGTTCTCGCCGTTGTCGGAATTTTCGGCGTCATCTCTTATTCCGTCAGCCAGCGCACGCCCGGAAATCGGCCTTCGCATGGCGCTCGGCGCAAGTTCGGCGGACGTATTGAAACTGATTCTCTCGCAGGGTCTTCGCATCGCTGGCGTTGGCGTGGTGGTCGGAGTAGTCGCATCCCTTGTCTTCGCTCACACCATGACATCGCTCCTGTTTCGCGTCAGCGCCATCGATCCGATCACTTTTGCCGCGGTCGCATTTCCTATTGATGAGCGTCATGCTCCTCGCCACCTACCTTCCCGCCCGCCGCGCCACCCGCGTCGACCCCGTCGTCGCCCTCCGCTATGAGTAAATTCTCAAACTTCGATCAAACTTTTTTCTAGGTCATCTCGTCTTTACCTGTACCTGTGGTATGCCAACATATTTCCTGTGGCATTCCCACAGAACGGCTAGTACCCTACTGTGGTAATCCCACAGGAGTGACACTATATGGCACCTTCTGAACCGAAACTCGACCTTCTCCAGGGCACGCTCGACCTCATGGTCCTTCAGACCCTGGCCAGCCTCGGCCCGCAGCACGGCTACGGCATCGCCCGCCGCATCGAGCAGGTCAGCGGCGACGCCATCCTCCTAAATCAGGGCACGATTTACGCCTCCCTCGTCCGCCTCCAGCTGCGCGGCTGGATCTCGGCCGAGTGGGGCACTTCGGACAACAACCGCAAGGCCAAGTTCTACTCCATTACCAAGCGCGGCCGCAAACAACTCTCCACCGATGCCGCTTACTGGCAGCGCCTCACCGGCGTCGTGGGCCGCGTGCTTGCCATGCAAAACGAGGGAGAGAACTAATGGCCTTCTCTTTCCGCGAATCGCTGCTTCGCATGCAATCTTTCGGGCGCAAAAAACCGCTCGACGCGGATTTCGATGACGAAATGGCTTCGCACCTCCAATTCGCAATCGAAGAAAACGTGCAAAAAGGAATGATTCCGCGGGAAGCCGCGCACCAGGCCCGCGTCAGTTTCGGCGGCCCGCAACAATCCAGGGAAACGCATCGCGAATCGCGCGGTCTTCCCTTCCTCGATACGCTTGTCCGCGACATTCGCTACACATTCCGCACGCTCTGGCGCGATCGCGCATTCGCTGCCATCGCCATCCTCATTCTCGCGCTCGGCATCGGCGCCAACATCGCTGTCTTCAGCATCATCAACACGCTTCTCCTCCGCCCTCTCCCCTTCGCAAAAGCGGGCGAACTCGCCTGGCTCGATTCCAATCGCGGCATAGGCGGCCTCTCTTCCAGGACATACAAAATCTCCGTCTACGACGAATACGCGAAGCAAAACCGTTCCTTCGATCAAGTGACCGCCTATATGCCCTTCTTCGGCAGCGGCGGATACTCCCTCACCGGCAAAGGAGAGCCTCGCGCGCTCACGGGCGTCATGGTGGACTCAAATTTCTTTCAAACGATGGGCGTAAAGCCGCTCTACGGCCGCGCGTTCCTGCCTGGCGAAACTGCAAAAGGCGCCGCGAACGTCGCCATCCTCGACAACGCCTTCTGGCATCAGCATTTCAATTCCGATCAATCCGTTCTCAATACGGTCGTCACGATAAATAAAAAGCCCTACACCATCGTCGGCATCCTACCGCCCTCATTCGACTTCGGTGCGGCTGTTCGCCCCGGCCAGCGCATTGAGCTTTTTGAACCCTATCCCTGGGACGACATTCGTCAATGGGGCAACACTATTTTTATCATCGGCCGCCTCAAAGCCCGGTGCCACCATCCAAAGCGCGCAAAGTGAAGTAGATCTGCTCATGCCGCAGATGCGTGCCGCACACAAAGATTGGTATAGCGACTACGCCACTCGCGTTTCGAGTTTGAGCGACCACGTTCGCGGAAAACTCCGCTCTTCGCTCATCGTTCTCTGGTCCGCCGTCGGACTCATTCTTCTCATCGTCTGCGTCAATCTCGCCAATCTTCTCTTCGCCCGCTCCGCCGCGCGCTCCAAGGAATTCGCCACCCGTACCGCCCTCGGCGCCGGCCGTTCGCGCATCGTCGGCCAGCTCCTCATGGAAAGCGCCGTTCTCTCCACTGCCGGAGCGTTGCTCGGCCTTGTTTTCGCTTACGGCATCGTCAGCTTCGTCTCGCATCAAGCCACTCTCTCGCTTCCGCTCCTCAGCTCCATGAAAATCGATGGCGCAACTCTACTTCTGGGCCGTGCTCATCACCGCTGTCGCGGCGGTCCTGTTCGGCCTCGCTCCCGGTTTTCTCATCGCCTCCGCAAATTTGCGTGCTGGTCTTGCAAATTCAGCCGCGGCTCAACCGAAGGCAAACACTTTCACGGACTTCGCTCGCTTCTCGTCGTCAGCGAAGTCGCGCTCGCTTGTGTTCTCCTCGTTGGCGCCGGCTTGCTCCTCCGAAGTTTCCTCCGCGTTCTCGACGTGGATCTCGGCTTTCAACCGAGCCAAGCCGCCGCATCTGACCATCAACTACGACGACAACGGAAAAGCCGAACATCGCATCCCGATTCTGAGAGAAATTCTTAGCCGTGTCAGCAAATTCCCGGCGTTGAAGCCGCCGGAATTTCAGACATGCTTCCGCTCGGCCGCAATCGCAGCTGGGGTTTCCAGGCGGACGGAAGAGTCATACGCACCGGAGTGCTCAGACAGGAGCATACGTTCGCATCGTCACGCCGGGCTATATCGGAGCCATGGGAATGCATCTGAAGGAAGGCCGCGATTTTGATTGGTCGCTCGATCGCCCCGATACACAAAACGCCGTCATCATCAACGAAGCAGCCGCCAAATTGCATTGGCCAGGCGAAGATCCCCTTGGCAAGAACGCCAACAGTTGCTCCCAGGACGGCAAACCCGCGAAGGTCATCGGGATACTCTCCGACGTTCGTCAGAACAGTCTCGAAGATGCCTCCACTCCGGAAATGTTCTTGTCATACGCACAAGCCGGCCCCGAAGGCTCCGACCTCATCGTCCGCTCTAAACTTCCGCCCGAAGTTCTGGCCCCGCACTCATAAAAACGATGCGTCAATTCAGTCCCGACCAGCCCGTCGGCGAATTTCGCCCGCTGCAAAAAATTGTGGACTCGTCCACTTCTCCGCGCCGCTTCTTCGTTTTGCTCGTCGGCTCTTTCGCGACACTCGGCTTGATTCTTGCCGCACTCGGAATCTACGGCGTCATCTCCTACATGGTCACGCGCCAGCGTCAGGAAATCGGCATCCGCATGGCTCTCGGCGCAAGTCGCAGCGACGTCCTCTTCGGCGTAGTGAATCGTACGCTGCGTCTCGCGTTCGTCGGCATCGCCATCGGCGCCGTCGTTTCCTTCGTCGCTGGAAAATGGATCTCTTCCCTTCTCTTCCAGACCCAGCCCGGCGATCCCATGACTTTCGTCGCCATGTTCGTTATCTTCGCCTGCGTCGCTCTCTCGCCGGCTATCATCCCCGCGCAACGCGCTTCGCGCGTCGATCCGCTCGTCGCGCTCCGGTACGAATAGGGAAAATAAATGGACATCGCCATACCGCAAAACCAACGCGCAAGACAATTCGCAGAATTGCGATCGCCGCCGTTCTCTTGCTCACCGTGCGAGTTTCCTACGCGCTCTCGCACTTGCGCCCGGCTGCCCCCAGCGTGGACGGCGCATCGCTTTTTTCAGACACCGTAAAACGCGGCGACATGCTACGCGCCGTTCACGGCACGGGCACTCTCGTTCCCGAAGATATTCAGTGGATTCCCGCGCTCAATACGGCGCGCGTCAGCAAAATCATTCTGCACCCAGGCGCAACCGTAAAACCCGATTCCATCATTGTCGAACTCAGCAATCCGGAACTCGAACGCGACACGCTCGACGCCGAATACCAGCTCAAAGCCGCCGAAGCCCAGTTTCAAAGCGTGAAAGCGCAAATGGGTAGCGACATTCTGAATCAGAAAGCCGCGGCCGCCGCGGTGCGCAGCGAATACGAACAGGCAAAAATCCAGCATTCCGTCGACGAAAAAATGCTCGCTCAAAAACTCGGCGCGGAAGTCACCGCGCAGCTTTCCAAAGTGAAAGAAGACCAGCTCGCCATTCGGGCGCAAATTGAAGAAGCGCGGTCAAAAAACGCGGAAGAAACTGCCGAAGCAAAAATCGCCGCGGAAAAATCCCACGTCGACCAGCAGCGTGCGCTCTATAACTTGCGCCGCGCCCAACTCGACGGACTCCATGTTCGCGCGGGAATCAACGGCGTCCTGCAACTCGTTCCCGTCGAAGTCGGTCAGAGTGTCGCGCCGGGAATAAATCTCGCGCGTGTGGCCGATCCAAAAAGACTGAAAGCCGAAATCAAAATCGCGGAAACGCAGGCGAACGAACTCATGCTTGGAATGAAATCCACCGTCGACACGCGCAACGGAACCGTCACTGGAAAAGTTTCTCGCATCGATCCTTCCGTTCAGAACGGCACCGTCACCGTCGACGTTTCTTTCGACGGCTCTCTTCCCAACGGCGCGCGGCCCGACCTCAGCGTGGATGGAACAATCGAAATCGAGAACATGAAAAATGTTTTGTTCGTCGGCCGCCCCGCATTCGGCCAGCCGGAAACCACCGTCGGGCTTTTCAAACTGAATTCCGACGGCTCGGAAGCGTCGCGCACGACTGTGAAGCTCGGCAGATTTTCCGTCAGCACCGTGGAAGTTCGCGAGGGATTGCGCGAAGGCGATCGCGTGATTCTTTCCGACACTTCCCAGTGGAGCAGCTACGACCGGATTCGCTTGAAATAACTATCCGAAATATTTTTCTCGAAGGAGAGCCATGACTCAGCTCATCAAGATGGAAAGCGTCACAAAGATCTTTCGCACGGAAGACGTGGAAACGCACGCGCTCTCGAACATCGATCTGACGATCGAACGCGGCGATTACATTTCCATCGCTGGCCCGTCCGGCTGCGGAAAATCCACGCTGCTTTCGCTGCTCGGCTTGCTCGATTCGCCGTCCGGCGGAAAATACTTTTTGAACGGCAAAGACGTTTCGCAAATTTCCGCCGCGGAACGCACCCGAATTCGCAATCGCGAAATCGGCTTCGTATTTCAGGCGTTCAACTTGATTGGCGACCTGACGGTTTACGAAAATGTCGAACTCCCGCTCACGTATCGCAACATGGGCGCCGGCGAGCGCAAGGAAAAAACGGAACACGCGCTCGAACGCGTCGGCATGTCGCACCGCAAGAAACATTTCCCGGCTCAACTTTCCGGCGGTCAACAACAGCGGGTCGCCGTCGCACGCGCTCTGGCCGGCGATCCGCTCATTCTGATGGCGGATGAACCGACGGGAAATCTCGATTCGCAAAACAGCGAAGCGGTGATGCAACTTCTTTCAGACCTGCATCAAAACGGCGCGACGATTTGTCTTGTCACGCACGACCCACGGTATTCGCGTTTCGCTGACCGCACCATTCATTTGTTCGATGGTCGTATAGTTGCCGAGCCCGTGATGGCCGGAGCCGCAACCTAAAAGCCCCCTCTAGTGCAGGAAATGGCGCATGCCGGTAAAGACCATCGCCAGGCCGAGGCGATCGCAGGTGGCGATTACGTCGTTGTCACGGACCGAACCTCCCGGTTGAATGAATGCTTTTGCTCCGGCTTTGGCTGCTTCTTCGACTCCATCGGGGAATGGGAAAAACGCGTCGCTCGCGACGACGCTGCCTGCAAGTGAGGACTGCGCTTTCATTACGGCGATTTTTACGGAGTCCACGCGGCTCATTTGACCTGCGCCGACACCCAGCGTTGCTCCGTCTTTGGCGAAGACAATCGCGTTGGACTTCACGTGCTTGGAAACTTTCCAGGCAAATTTCATTGTGGACATTTCTTCGGCAGTCGGTTGTCGTTTCGTGACGACTTTCAATTTGTCGACTTCGAGTTCGCCAAGATCGGGTTGTTGCACGAGCATTCCGCCGAGGATTCGCTTGAGTTGCAATTCGCGTTCGGGGTCAAGCCCGTTTGCGGGAAGTTCGAGCAGGCGAAGATTTTTCTTTGCCGCGAAAATCCCCTTTGCTCTGGCATCGAAACCGGGAGCGGCAATGCACTCGACGAAAAGCTTTGCCACTTCTTCGGCGGTGGCCGCGTCGACGGTGCGATTGAATGCGAGCACTCCGCCGAATGCGGAAATGGGATCCGACGCGAGTGCCTTGAGATAGGCGTTCAGCAAAGTCGATTGCTCAGCAGTGCCGCAAGGATTGTTGTGCTTGACGATGACGGCGGCGGGATCTTTGAATTCCGCGGCGAGGCTGCGCGCCGCTTCGAGGTCAACGAGATTGTTGTAGGACAGTTCTTTCCCCTGCAGTTGCTTGGCTGCAGCGAGACCTTCCGGCGTTTTTCCCGCAGGAACGTAAAGCGCGGCTGCCTGGTGCGGATTTTCTCCATAGCGTAATTCCTGTTGCAAGCGCAAGCGCGAAGTGAACGCGCTCGGGAAGAATTGGCTTTGCAGCGAGTTCGACTTGATGGCCGCTGGCAACGAGGCGTTCAAGTTCCATGGTGATGAGGCCGTCGTAGCGCGACGTAGCGGCAAAAACTTTGCGTGCGAGTTCAAGGCGCGTTGCGAGCGACGTTTCGCCGTTTTTTTCAAGTTCCGTTGCGACGCGGTCGTAGTCGCCGGGGTCGGTGATGACCGTAACGCTTTCTAGATTCTTTGCCGCGGAGCGAAGCATCGTCGGTCCGCCGATGTCGATATTTTCAATGAGTTCTTCCGCCGCGAGGCCGGATTTTGCAGCTGTGGCTTCAAAGGGGTAGAGATTCACAACGACCAGATCGATCGGCGCTATGCCGTGTTCGGCGGCTTGTTTTTGGTCTTCGGCGAGATTGCGGCGGTAGAGCAGACCGCCGTGAACTTTGGGATGCAGCGTTTTGACGCGGCCGCCGAGCATTTCCGGCCAGCCGGTAAATTCGGATACGTCTTTTACGGGAACGCCGGAATCGCGGAAGAGTCTTGCGGTGCCGCCGGTGGAGAGAATTTCGATTTTGAGAGCCGCAAGGCGTTTTGCGAATTCGAGAACGCCGGATTTGTCAAAAACGCTGATGAGCGCGCGTTGCACTGCGGGCATGCGAATCCTCCGAAGAGTTTGGAAACAGATAGTGTAGCGGCAGTGAAGAAAAGTGGCCAGCGGGCCGCAACCTTTGGCCTGGGGAAAACAAAGCCCGCTTTGGCGACAGCAACATGACCGTTTGCATTGGGAATATTCGTTGAGGGCGCCGGTTGGCTTCGCCTCCTACCGGCTGCTCTTGCTAGCCGGGGGTCTAGCGGCCTAGCCCCATCCAAATCTTCGCAAGATGATGATCGTCGTGTTCGGCGACGAAGTAGAGATGGTCCACCAGGCGCATGGGCTGCTTGAGGCGGGGATGCACAAGACTTTGCGCGAATTGCGCCGGCTGAAGCATTTCGAGCCTTCCCGCCAGCGCCGTACGCGCCGTCCGGAATTCGCCGAGCAGCTCCGCTATGTTCCTCCCGTTGTGATTGGCCTCGTGTGTCTTCCTGTTTTGCAAATCGGCGGCGGAAAGCTCTGGTTTGGCTTCCACAAAATCGTCCACGCGCGCACTCCACAGCGGTTCGAGATCGAGGAGATGGCCGACTTGCTCCTGCACAGACCATTTCTCTGCTTTGCGCGCAACGAGGAGTTCGCGCGGAACGCCGCGAAGCATTTCCTCGAGGCGAGCGGGAGTGCCGCGAAGCCGGACGGCAGAGATTGGGATAGAGTTCAGCGGAAAAGGAAAATTCGAATTTGCGCTCGAACCATTGGGCATTTTTCGACATGATAAGGATTGTAGACGGGCCGGGGCGATTTTCACGCAAGGGCGCGGTAGGGCACACCCCTTCGGCGGCAGGACAAATTGGACTTGCTGCGGCGACGGCTAGCCTTCGCCGCCTTCTTCGCCCTGCTCTACCCCGCATGTATGCCACTCGTCTTCTTCAAAGTGCGCGGCGCAGAACCAGCGCTCGCAGCGGTCGCAGAAGACACTTGCGGCTTCGTTGCAGGGTTCGTCCAAGCAGGAAACGGCTTCGCAGGCGGTTTGAGTTTGGCCTTCGCGAAGAGGTTCCCGTGCCGGTTGAGGTTTCATGAAGCACCCCGTTTGAGGGATTGTACGCTTCGCGAAGAAATTGGGAAGAGGGAAAATTGAGAAAGAAAGCGCGGCTTAAAGCCGCCTCTAGGGGCGGCGCGTGGCTTTGCCTGAAATGCGGGCGATATCGATCAATCAAAGAGGGCGCGAACATATCGTGCCCCTGCGGGCCGGCGAGAAAGTTGGAAGGGGTGGGCGGGGTGTGCTACGCTTTCGCTGCGAAAAAAGACCCGGCAAGACGCCTTGCAAGTCCCCGCGTAGCGGACTCTCTTCCTCCAGTTCTCTTCTTACCCAGCGGGAACGGAAAAGTATCTTCGCTCGCAGAGCCGGCAGATTCCCGAGGAATAGACGAAGGACATGGCAGGACGACCCGCAGCACAAAAAACAGAACAAGCGCCCGTAGAGATCAAACTGGCGCACTCGCCGGACTCCGATGACGCGTTCATGTTTTACGCACTGGCAACGCACAAGCTGGCGACGCCCGGCTACAAATACACGCACATCTTGAGCGACATTCAGACGCTGAACGAAGCAGCGCTGGTCGAAACGTACGACGTGACGGCGGTGAGCTTCGCAGCATATCCTTCGATTCGCGACAAGTACGTGCTGCTCGATTGCGGCGCAAGCTTTGGCGAAGGCTACGGGCCGATCGTGGTGTCGGCGAAGTCCATGAAGAAGGAAGACATCAAGGGCAAACGCATCGGCGTGCCCGGGCTGAAAACAACGGCGTATCTCTCGCTGAAATTGTACGAGCCGGATTTTGAAGCGGTGGTGATGCCGTTCGACAAGATTCTGGACGCGGTGCAGAACGAAATGGTTGAGGCAGGGCTGCTGATCCACGAAGGGCAGCTGCTGTATCCGCAGATGGGTTTGCACAAGGTACTGGATTTGGGAGTGTGGTGGCAGGAGATTACGGGATTGCCGCTGCCGCTCGGCGGGAATGCGGTGAAGAAGTCGCTTGGCCCGGAAATGGGGCGCTTGATTGCGAAGACGATTCGCGAGAGTGTGGAGTATGGCCTGGAGCACCGCGACGACGCTCTGAAATATGCAATGCAGTTTGCGCGCGACATGGAAACGGAACTGGCGGACCAGTTCGTGGGCATGTACGTAAATAAATGGACGCTCGGCTACGGCGAAAAAGGCAAAGCGGCGGTGACGGAATTGATTCAACGCGGCACGAAAGCGGGACTTTTGCCCGGTCCGGCAAAGATTGAGTTTCTGAGCGAATCCTAGACTTTTTTCTATGTGACCTGTACCTATAATTTCCTGCGCTTTCAGAGGTCTGCACGTGAGTTATGTGCAATCACTCTTGGCAGTCCGACGGCAGCCGCGCAGGTTCAGGTGCTGCAAGCTTTGACAACCGCAACACCTGCCGCCGCGAAAGCTGCCACCGCGTAAGTTCCACAAAACAGTTTCGATGGGCGCTGTGAACGCGTCGATCACTGGTGTGAGTGTGGCGAGCCTTGACGGGGCGTTTCTGATGACTTAGTGTTTTTTGCGCCACCATGAAAAACGCTCGCTTGCTTTTTGTGTGCAGTTCCCTGCTTGTTCTGATTTCCTTGCTCACCATTTCGACGTTTGCGCAAAACGCTGCGGAGTATCGCGAGCGCGCCGAGACGGAGAAAAATTGGCCGAAGCAGGCTGTGCGCGCGGCGCATGGGATGGTTGCGACAGACGAAGAGCTGGGTTCACGCGCGGGCGTGGAGATTCTGCAAAAAGGCGGGAACGCGGTGGACGCGGCGGTAGCGACTGCGTTTGCGCTTGCCGTGGTGGAGCCCGCAGCGGGAAACATCGGCGGCGGCGGGTTTATGCTGGTGCGACTGGCCGATGGGCGGACAGTTTTTCTTGATTACCGGGAAGTTGCGCCAGGCAAAGCTTGGCGGAACATGTATATCGACGCAAATGGAAAGCTCGATCCGGAAGCTTCGACGATAGGGTACAAGTCTGTCGCGGTGCCGGGGACGGTGGCTGGACTTGAGCTGTCATTGAAAACGTACGGCACGATGAAGCTGGCGGACGTGTTGGCGCCCGCGATTCGTTTGGCGGACCAGGGATTTGTGGTCACCGCGAAACTGGCTTCGGAATTTGCGGAAGAGCGAAAGGATCTGCAGCGGTTTTCTATTTCGCGGCGAATATTTCTCAAAGACGGCGCAATGTACAACGCGGGCGACACGCTGAAGCAGCCGGAGCTTGCGGCGACTTTGAAACGCATCGCGAAAAATGGCGCGTCGGATTTTTACCGCGGCGAGACGGCGCACATGCTCGTGCGAGATATGGAGCAACTCGGCGGGCTGATCACGCTCGAGGATTTGGCGAATTATCAGCCGAAGGTGCGCGAGGCGCTGCACGCACATTACGAAATTGATGGGCACAAATGGGATGTGCTCGCTGCGCCGCCGCCGAGTTCAGGTGGAGTGGCTGAGATCGAAGCGCTGAACATGCTGGACGGCGTTCCGCTGAAAGGCTGGGAAGACGCGCAGAGCGTACACATCATGGCGGAAGTGATGCGACGTGTGTTTGCAGATCGAGCTGCCTACCTGGCGGATCCCGATTTTGCAAAAGTGCCGGTGGATGGGCTGACGAGTCCGTGTTATGCGAAAGAATTGCGCGCGACGATTGACGCGGCGCGGGCTTCTTCGAGCAAAACAATTCAAGCAGGAAAGCCTCATGTTTGTGGTGTGGAAGCAAGTTTGGCTGCGCCGCAAGAAATCAGCTTGAATGATGGCCCGCACACGACTCACTTTTCCGTCGTGGATGCGGCGGGAAACGCCGTCGCGAGTACATTCACCTTAAATGACAGCTACGGATCGCACGCAACTTCCAGCGCAGGGTTTTTGCTGAACGATGAGATGGACGACTTCACGACGCAGCCCGGCGTGCCGAACGCGCTGTTCGGGTTAATTCAGTCAGAGGCAAACGCGATTGCGCCCGGACATCGGCCATTGAGCTCGATGACGCCGACGATTCTTGTGCGCGACGGCAAACTGAGTTTCGTCACCGGATCTCCTGGCGGACCTACGAATTATTTCCGCGGTGCTGCTTACCGTGGTGAATTGGATGCGGCTCGGAATGGATGCCCAAGCGGCAATCAACGCGCCGAGATTCCATCACCAGTGGATGCCGGATTTGCTTGGCCTGGAGCCTTCGGTTCCGACGGGAACGCAAAGGACTTTGGAAGCGATGGGACACAGAACGCGGCGGATCGGCCACATTGGCCTCGTAAACGCGATTGGAATTGACGTTACAACTGGAGAACGCCTCGGCGCAGCCGATCCCCGCGACGAGGGTTCGGCCGTGGGATACTAGGGGCCTACAAACTTTAAGGACCCTGGCTCGACCCATGCAACGAATCCTATCGACGTATCTCTCAGTCTCCCGAAAACTCACGCCGGAATTTCTCTCGCAAGTTGCCGAGAACGGCTTCACTGGGGTGGAAGTTTTTTGCTCCCGGGCGCATTTTGACTATGGATCCAGGCCTGAGATTCAGGCGCTCAAAGGAATGCTGGAGCATCACAAATTGCAACTTGCTTCTCTGCATGCGCCAACGAGCAAGGATGCCAGTGCGATGCGCGAAAGTGGCATTCCGCTTTCGGTGTGCGAGGCGGAGCGTGTGCGCCGCATCGAAGCGATGGACGAATTCAAGCGCGCGATTGACGTGGCGGAAGAACTTCCTTTCACACGAATGGTGATACACATGGGCGGCTCCCGCGAGACGGCGGACGCGCGAAAACGCGACGCTGCGTTCAGCACACTGGAGCATCTGGTGCTGCATGCAAAGCATGTCGGTGTGACGGTTTGTGTCGAAAACACCGTGAGCGAAATGGGTCAGCCCGCCTATCTGCGCGCGTTTGTTGAGGAAACGCGCCTGACCGGCTTGCGATTCAACTTTGATATTGGCCACGCACACCTGGGCGATGGCGAGGAATCGGCACGCGTTGAAAAATCATTCGGACCGATGCGCGACCTCGTGGCAAGCGTGCATCTGCACGATAATCATGGGGAGAAAGACGAGCATTTGCCGCCGTACGAGGGCTCTATCGACTGGGAAAGCGCAATCCCCATTCTGAAGGCGGCCCCGGAAAAAAATCTGGCCACTCACCCTTGAATTAAAAGAAAAAACCGGCGCCGAAGCGCCTGCCGTGCCCGAACAAATCGCTGCGGGACGAATCGCGATGGACCGGTTTGAAAAAGAATGGAATTCCTAGAAGCTCAACTGTGCATCCTCCGCCAGAAAGATCGTTGCAGCAATAAACATAGCCACAGCGTTGATTTGCGCCTTTGGTCTTTTCAGGGCTGAACCTTCTCGCGCTGCCATTTTTGCCCTGACGCTCTTGGGATTCACGGTCTTTTTCCTCGGCGCTACTGGCAGAGGCTTGTACAACATTGACGGCAGAAGGAACGATGCGCGGCCAAATCTCGCCTGGGGTTTCCTCGGTCCGCTGGCTGTACTTTGCATTCGAGCGATCTATGACTTTCACTACCTGAACTGGACACTGCTCCCCCTGATTGGTGTGGCAAGGGGAGCGATCATCGGCTATGGTCAGGTCTACTCGACGAAAGTCACTGGAGTGCGGACTTCCCGCGGCAGAAGGTCTACGACCTACTATGTAATGGTGGAGCCATGGGGACCAGTAGAAGAGAAGCGCGAGATTTCAGTCAATCGAAACCTCTATTTTTGGGCAGAGCCAGGTAAGTCGGTTTGCATCAAGCTCCACAAGGGCCTCTTTGATGTTCCATGGTTCAATGTAGGCGCGGTGTGCTTAGTCCGAAGCACGTAACCTTGCCATCCGTCAAAAAGAAAAGGCCTGACTCCGGAACGCGCGCGGCCTGGCGCAAGCACACAGTTTAAAAAAGAGGTATTTCTGCCGCGTTTGAAGTACATCCGCGATTGGGCGATGAAGACCGCTAGAAACCGGGAGGCCGTTCATCCGCTGCTGCAAATGCGCGTTCGAGCGCAATGCCCGCGGAGCAGAGTCGACCTTCCTCGAACAAACGGCCGATAAGCGTGACGCCATGCGGAACGCGGCGCGGCGGATCGAATTTCGGCAAAGGATTTTTTGGATCGGGAGCCCAATCGCTGCGAGCTTCCGAGACATTGACGAACCCGGCGCGCAACGTGAGCGAGGGCTGGCCGGTGAAATTCGTGATGGTGAGCATCTCGTCGCGCAGCGACGGAACGAGCAGCAAATCCACTTCCGAGAAAATGCGGGCCATTTCTTCGGCCACTTTGCGGCGGAAGCGATCCATCTGCACGTAATCGACGGCCGAGAGAAATCGCGCCTGGCGGAAAAGGTTCGGCCACGCGTCCGGCACCTGCGACTTAAGTTCGCGCAAGCCACCACTCAGGGTGAGCTCTTCGAACGCCGCGGCGCCTTCAGCAAAGAGGATGAGCTGCAGCGAATCGTACGGCCAATCGGGCAGTGAGACTTCGACGGGCGTCAAGCCGAGCTTTTTCACGGTTTCGAGCGCAGCGCGGTCTATTTCCGTGGCGGGAGGTTGTTTCATCCAGCCCGGAAAGTAGCCGACGCGCAGATTCTTCACTGGCTCATTCGCGTTGAAATCGATTCTGCTGGGGACACTCGAAAGATCGCCCGCATCAGGACCGGAAATTGCGCGCAGCACGAGCATGGCGTCTTCGACCGAGCGCGTCATCGGGCCGAGCTTGTCGAGCGACCAGCAAAGCGTCATCGCGCCAGTGCGCGGAACACGGCCAAACGTGGGGCGAAGTCCGGTGACGCCGCAGCGCATCGCCGGGCTCACGATGCTGCCGCCCGTCTCGCTGCCGATGGAAAAGCCGACGAGTCCCGCCGCAGTCGCCGCACCAGGGCCGGCGCTAGAACCCGAAGCGCCTTCTTCGAGCAACCATGGATTCATCGTTTGCCCACCGAACCAGATGTCATTCAGCGCGAGCGCGCCAAGACTGAGTTTGGCAATCAGCACAGCGCCCGCCTCATGCAACCGCTTGACGACCGCGGCGTCGGCAGCAGGCACGCGCGCGCGAAACGGCTCCGCGCCGTAGGTGGTCCGAATCCCAGCCGTGTCGAGCAGATCTTTTCCGCCCCAGGGAATTCCGTGCAAGGGGCCACGATAGTTTCCGGCGGCGATTTCCGCGTCGGCTTTCCTGGCTTGTTCGAGCGCGTGATCTTTCGTCAGCGTGATGATGCAGCGCAGCTTCGCGTCAAACCGCTCAATGCGGCGGAGATAAATCTGCGTGAGGCGTTCCGAACTGAGTTTGCGCTGCTCGATCCAGCGCGAAAGTCTTGTGACCGGCGCGAAAGCAATGTCTTCCTCGCGCTCGGGCAGCGGTCCGGGATCACTATTCGATCCAGTGAATATTTCGCGCGCGGGTCCGGCCTTTCGTCCCGGCAAAACAGGATTCCACTGCGAATATGGCGCGACGCTGGATTCGACCCCCACTTTGCGCGGGCCGGTGCGGCGTTCATACACGGCGGCCAGCGTCCTTTGCCAGCTTTCCGCGGCCATCGTCCGCTCATCGCGCCGCAATTCGAATTGCACCAGCTTTTCCGCCTCGGCGAACGTGCTTGCAGAAACCTCGGGTCCAAAGGCTGGCCCGGCACCAAAAGCCGGCGGCGCGCCAGCTGTAGACTCAGCGGGATTCTGCGATTGCGCGTCAGGAAGCGCCGCTGCTCCAATCAAACCGATCGAAGTAGTTGCAATGAAATGCCTGCGTGACCGCGATGAATGAGACATGTTCCCCCCGGGGGCGGACATTGTAGCTCAGGTAGCACGAGATGCGACTCTTGCCAAAGCGCGCGCGAAACATCGGCCGGGACCGTCACAATCTGAAGGCCTAAAGTTTCTCTGGTAAACTGTTGGATTGAAATAGCCACAGAGAAGCGGACTATGACGACGATCACGATTGAACAGGCGGGAAAGTACGACGGGCAGGAAGTAACGATCAAGGGCTGGCTCTACAATTTGCGCGAGTCCGGCAAGCTGATCTTTCCGATTTTTCGAGACGGCACGGGCATCATCCAGGGCGTCTGCGCGCTAAAGGAAAGCCCCGAAGCCTTCGAAGCGCTGAAAGGCTTGACACAGGAATCGAGCGTAATCGTCACTGGAAAAATCCGCGCCGAGCAGCGCGCTCCCGGTGGATTTGAAATGGGCGTCAACAAAATCCAGATCGTGCAGAGAGTCTCTGAGAGCACGCCCTTCCCCATTCAATTGAAAGAGCATGGCGTCGATTTTCTGCTCGACCACCGGCATTTATGGATGCGCACGCCGCGCCAGGCCGCGATTCTGCGCATTCGCGCGCAGGCGATTCGTTCGGCGCGCGAATACATGGATTCGCAGGGCTACAC
The DNA here is from genome assembly GCA_963794175.1 of uncultured Acidobacteriota bacterium. Lineage (GTDB taxonomy): Bacteria > Acidobacteriota > Terriglobia > Acidiferrales > UBA7541 > Acidiferrum. The sequence goes on from CAWCCV010000010.1 coordinate 24,046, forward strand.
ACTGACCGACGCTCCGATGTTCACTCCCGCCGCTTGCGAAGGCACTTCGACGCTCTTCGAAGTGAATTACATTGACGATCAGAAGGCCTACCTGACGCAATCCGGCCAGCTTTACATCGAAGCAACCGCCATGGCGCTCGGCAAGGTCTACACCTTCGGCCCCACTTTCCGCGCGGAAAAATCCAAGACGCGCCGCCACCTGACCGAATTCTGGATGCTCGAGCCCGAAGCCGCTTACACCGAATTGCCGGACATGATGAACCTCGGCGAAGGGCTCGTCAGCGCCATCGTGCAGGGCGTCGTGAAAAACAAATCGCGCGAACTGGAAATGCTCAAGCGCGACATCACGAAGCTCGAAAACATCCAGCCGCCTTTCCCGCGCATTTCCTACGAAGACGCGATTGAAGTTCTGCAAAGGCCGGCAATCCGGCCAAGTTCGGCGACGACTTCGGCGGCGACGAAGAGACGCTCATCTCCAAGAACTTCGATAAGCCCGTGATGATTCATCGCTATCCGACCGCGATCAAAGCTTTCTACATGCAGCCCGACCCCGACCGCCCCGAATTGGCTCTCGCCTTCGACATGATCGCTCCGGAAGGCTACGGCGAAATCATCGGCGGCAGCCAGCGCATCCACGATTACGATCTGCTCGTTAAACGTTTGAAAGAGCACAACTTACCGGAAGAGTCCTTCCAGTGGTACCTCGACCTGCGCCGCTACGGCAGCGTCCCCCATGCGGGCTTTGGCCTGGGCCTGGAGCGCACCGTCGCCTGGATTTGCGGCACCGAGCACATCCGCGAGGTGATTCCCTTCCCCCGCATGATTTACCGCGTATATCCTTAAGGTGGTATCCTTAAGCATCCACAGAAGTTAGGAGTGGCGGGCCGGGAATCGCTGGATGGCGTGGGTAGCGCCTTCGGTGGACTCCGTAACGGGCCTTGCCGCCGAATCTGGAAACGAAAATGTCTCAAAAAGTTCGAATCATCGGTGTGCCCATGGACTTGGGCCAGAGCCGCCGCGGCGTGGACATGGGCCCGTCGGCCCTGCGTGGCGCGGGCTTGCAGGCGGCGATTAAGAAGCTGGGCCATACGGTCGAAGACATCGGCAACCTCGAAGTAAAGCAGCCCGAAGAGATGCCGGTTGGCGAAAAGCGCGCCAAATATTTGCAGGAGATTGCCGAGACCTGCCAGGACGTTCTGCGAACGGTCGAAAAATCTCTTGTCGAAGGCTATTTGCCGCTGGTGCTTGGCGGCGATCATTCCATCGCGGCGGGGGTCGCCGCCGGCGTCTCCTCGCACTTCCGCAAGGATAAGAAAGAGATCGGCTACATCTGGCTCGATGCGCACGGCGACATGAATACGCCGGAATCTTCGCCATCGGGGAACGTCCACGGAATGCCGCTCGCTGCGATCATGGGATACGGCCCGGACGAGCTGGTGAATCTGGCTGGATTCAAGCCGAAAGCGGAGCCGGGCAACATCGTCATCGTCGGCGCGCGCGATCTGGACGCTCAGGAACGCAAAATCGTCAAGAAATCGGGCATTCACGTCTTCACCATGCGCGATATTGACGAGCGCGGAATGCGCGATGTGATGACCGAAGCGCTGAAGTACGCCATGGACGATACCGCAGGCGTCGCCGTCAGTCTGGATATGGATTTCGTGGATCCGGCCGACGCGCCTGGAGTCGGCACGCCCGTTCGCGGCGGCGTCACTTATCGCGAAGCCCATCTGGCCATGGAAATGATCGCCGACACCGAGGCCATGGTTTCGCTGGAAGTCGTCGAGATTAATCCGATTCTCGACGAACACAACCGCACCGCGCTGCTCGGCGTCGAGCTGGTCCTTTCCGCCCTCGGCCAAAAAATTCTTTGAGTGTGCCGCTATAGCTTCTGGATAAGTCCGAAGAGCATCCCCACGAAAGCCACACCGGCCATCATGGCGGAAAGCCAGCCCTTCTCCTGGTTTCGTTGTTGAATCGCGAGGCCCCCAAACGCTAGGAACACCAGACCGATCCAGGGCCAAGAGTTGAGCACGACAAGAAGAGTACGGGCTTTCCATATCCAGAGAAATTCGGGTGGGCTGATTGAGGGAGGCTGGCCCTTATCCCGTGACGGAGTATTGCAGTTGAAACACCTGGCTCAAGAGCAGTGCGCCAATCGCGAAGGCTGTTCCGCCGAGCAGAGCAAACAACGAACGGAAGGTACCAGGCTGCTTAAGTTGATACCACATTGTGCTGCCACCGCCGACCGTTATACCACCCCTGTACGATTTTTGAGCTGGACGGCGCTTCGCGGCTTGCCTGCATCCAACAAAGAAAGCGCTGGTGTTCGGCGCCGAATTTGCCCAACATATTCCGAGTTGAAAACGGGGTGTCTTGTATGAACAAATTTATATCTCGCGGAATGGCCATTCTGATGGCACTTACGCTGCTTCCTTTGCCGAGTTTGGCAACCTGCGGCGGCGGTGGTGGTGGCGGCATGGGTGGTATGCGCGCCGGGGGTGGCGGGGGCGTCGGAAACGAGCAGGTTTATCAGGTGCCCTGGAAAGCTCTCGACTCAAAAACACCTCCTCCGGCTGGCGGCCTCGCGCTTTACTGGTTTCCTTCGTCCCTGGAGGAGTTCAACAAGTCCAGCTTGCGCAGTTCCCGGTCGTTGTCACTCTATTCGGCGCAGTGCGTCAGCATGATCGTTTCAGACACGCAATCTCCCGAAGTGCAAAAGCTCGTCGCCGGAGAAAAGCTGCCTGTAGCAGTCCTGGCGACCAGCGATGGCAATCCCTTGGGAAAAGCGGAGAACGTGAAGGGCTTCTTGAAAGTCGATCAGGTGGAAAAGCTGGTCGAAAGCGAAATCAAGCAGCGCGAAGAGGCCATCAAACAGCAGATGAAAGATGGCAAAGAGAAAGAAAAATCGGGAGATAAAGAGGGCGCCATCACTGCGTTCAAAACCGTGATGGAGCAGAAATGTCTTTTCCCCGGCAAAGCGAAAGACGCTTCCAAGGAACTGAAAAAGCTGGGAGTGGAAACCGGCCAAGTCTTTGACGCGCCGGTTATGGATCACGGCCAGAGCGCAAAGATTGAAGCCGTAATGAAGCACGGCCTGCAAGCGGAGATGGACGAAAAGTACGAAGCCGCGGAAAAATTGTATTCGCAGGCCCGCGCCATGGACCCAGCCGATCCCGCGCCGCTCCGTTATCTCGGTGAGCTCTATCGCCACCACTTGGGCGACTGGGACAAAGCGCGGACAACGTTTGACGCAATCCTCGCTATGCCGGCCGATCCTCTTTCCCGCGCCGTCGCCTTGCACGGCCTCGGCAAAATGACCATTCACGAAGGTGATTTCCAAAAAGGTCTACATTTGATGGAAGTCTCTGTAAAGGAATATCCGCTGGCGCTGGCGTATCGCAATCTCGCGGTCTATTGGAATTCCGAAGGCGACCGCACCAAGGCCGACCAGTACACGCGCGAAGCCACAAAACTCGACCCCGACGATCCCTACAACCTGATTTTTGCAGCGGCCTTTCTTGCCGGTAACGGCCACGGCGAAGAAGCCCTGAAAATCGCGAAGGACAACGAAGCCATGCTGCCGGCCTCGTACAATCTCGCGGCGATCTACGCCCAGATGGGACAAAAACAAAAGGCGCTCGAACTACTCAAACGCCACTTCTTCCAGTACGAGCGTTACGAAGCCGTGCGCACCAAGGAGATGATGGAAGCCCGCGTGGATGAGGTCTTCGTTTCCCTGCGCGAAGATCCCCAATTCCTCGCCCTAACCAACGGCGCCGACGGCAAACTGCCCATTCCGAAGTCCAAGATGAGCACTTCGACTCCCGCAATGAACTAAACCTGGCCAAACGGCTGGCAAGCCATTGTTTTGGAAACAGGCGGCGGATGCGCACTTCTGAGGGACTCTCTTTTCTGGAAAAATAGGCCTTGTGACTCCAGAGAAAAAATTGCTCCGTGTTGGCGTTCTATTTGGCGGGCGAAGCGGCGAGCATGAAGTTTCGCTGGCCTCGGCCGCATCCGTGATTCGCGGGCTCGACCCCGACAAATACGAAGCCGTTCCCATCGGCATTTCGAAGGAAGGCCACTGGCTAATCGGCAATGCTGCGCAAAAAATGCTGCCGGATGTGTTGAAGACCGGGCAGCGCGTCGTCATGGCGGCCGACCCGACCGAAGCGGCCATCATTCCACTCGACCGCAGTGGCGGCGGGCAACGCATTGACGTCGTCTTTCCGGTGATGCATGGCACCTACGGAGAAGACGGCACCATCCAGGGTTTGCTCGACCTGGCGGGGCTTCCGTTTGTTGGTGCGGGCGTGCTCGGCTCCGCGATCGGCATGGATAAGGATGTCTCGAAGCGTCTTCTCCAAGCCGCTAAGATCCCCGTTGTACCCTGGTTTACGGTTTACCGCGCGGATTGGGAGCGCGATCCGAAAGCGGTCCAAAAAGAAATTGAGAAGAAGTTCAAATATCCCGTTTTCGTCAAGCCAGCCGCACTTGGCTCGTCGGTCGGCATGACCAAGGTTCATTCGCGAACCGAACTGGCTCCTGCGCTGAATCTCGCCTCCGAATTCGCTACCAAGATTCTTGTGGAAAAATCCGTCAACGCGCGGGAGATTGAAATCTCCGTGCTCGGCAACCATGATCCGAAAGCATCCGTTCCCGGCGAAATCGTTCCTCATCGGGAATTTTACGACTACACGGCGAAATATCTCGAAGAAGGAACGAAGCTGCTGATTCCTGCGAAACTCGAGCCTGCGCAAATTAAGAAAATACAGAAGTACGCCATCGGCGCATTCCGCGCGCTCGAACTTTCCGGAATGGCTCGCGTGGATTTCTTCCTGGAGAAAAAGGGCGGCAAGCTTTATCTGAATGAAGTAAATACGATTCCGGGCTTCACTTCCATCAGCATGTACCCCAAGCTCTGGGAAGCTTCCGGAATTCCGTTCCGTGAGTTGATTGACAAACTGATCGAACTCGCCATGGAAGTTCACCGCGAAAAAGTGCGCACGAAATATCAGATCGAATTGCCCGAAGGAGCGGGCGGCGCACTCGAAGCTTAGCTTTCCGCAGTCCAACTTTCGAGCAGAGTACGAGCCGTTGCTTCCCTTCTTCACGCACGGAAACTTTGCTACGCTTTTGGTGTCTAACAGAGAAGCTGGAGAGACCGAATGTCCCTTCTGAATCCGCCCGCCGCATCGGAAAACAAATCAAGCGCGATGAAGTACACGATGATCGCAATCACCCTGGCGGTAATCATCGGCGGCTGGCTCTTGTTTCGCTACTATCCGGAAAAGCGCGCGGTGGATCATTTCTTTGAAGCGCTCGTTGCGGGCGACACGAGCCACGCTTACCAGCTCTGGAAGCCGAGCGCGAGCTACAAAATGACCGATTTTCTGGCCGATTGGGGCCCGAACGGTTACTACGGTCCCGTGAAAAGTTACGAAATCCTGCGTGCGTCTGCGCCGAAGAGTTCCAATGGAGTCACGATCAACGTCGCCGTCAGTCCGTTCTCTCCGATGCCGGGAGCAAACGACCCGGAAAAAAGCCGGCGCACCAAAACGATTCCTCTGTGGGTGGATCCTGAATCGAAGGCGATCAGTTTTTCACCAAACTCAGCCGACGAGTAGACTGGCGTGCCGGCCAGCCGAAATGGGCGACTTGCGCTTTCGTGCAACCGGCTGAACTGTCACGCGTTGAAGTTCTGGACAATACCAACCGAAAAAGGGCTGCGGTGATCGCGGCTGTACCCGCCCGTGAAAACCTTCGTTTCATGCGCAGGCCCGATTTGAGAGATCAAGAACTGAAAATCACCATCTAGGATGCTTCTATTCCTGGCTGCGTTTCCTGCGGCGGGGCGGATACGCCAATCAGTCGTTCAATTCGTCGAGCGCGTGCACCAGTTCCTGCGGGCTAACGCTGGCCGTTCCTAATTTTCCAACCACCACTCCCGCGGCGGTGTTCGCCAGAATAGCCGCGTCCGGCAACGAAGCGCCGGCGGCAACCGCGGCGGCCAGCACGCTAAGTACAGTGTCGCCCGCCCCGGTCACGTCAAACACTTGCCGGCCTGTCGCGCCTCGTTCGATGCCTGCCTGGCCGACGCGTGCGTAGGTCACTTCAAAGCTGGTCGCGGGGATCGTCAGGTGGCGCGGCACAGACTCTTCGAAAACGCTCATTCCCTTTTCGCCACGCGTGATTACCACGGCGCTGCAGCCGAAATGTGCGAGCAGGGCGCGCCCGGCCTCTTCCAACGATTTTTCATCTCCGAGCGCGCGCGTGACAAAAAATTCCGCTTCTTTCGCATTGCAAACAATAGCCCGCGCCCCGCGATACGCGTAGAGCCGTGAAGTTTTCGGCTTCACAAACACAGGCAAATTCAGTTTATGACAGGCGCTCAGTACGCGGTCCGCAAACTCGTCATTGATCAAGCCCTTGTCGTAGTCGGACAGAACCAGCGCATCAAGCTTCTTTACCGCGGCGAAAAGCGTGCGCAGCAATTTTCCTGAGCTGCTTTGTCAAGCGCTCGCGACGCTCACGGTCAATCCGCACGATCTGCTGGTGCCGCGCAATCACGCGCGTCTTCACCGTTGTGACGCGGGCCCTGTCGGGCAGGACGCCCTTGTCGCCGATCTTCGCCGCGCGCAGGCAATTGCGCAGCGCGGCTCCGGCCTCGTCGTCTCCCGATCCGCGCCCGCCGCACGACGCCAAACATTTCCAGGCGCGCGCCAAGCGAAGCTATATTCGCGGCAACATTCCCGGCGCCGCCAAGACACTCGCTCTGTTCGACAAAATCCACGATGGGCACGGCGGCTTCCGGGGAGAGCCGCGAAGCGGTTCCCCACAAATACCGGTCCAGCATCAAATCGCCAAGCACACCAATCCGCTTGCCTTTGATGCGCGGAACAATCCGCTTCAAATTTGCGATGGAGGAAGAAGTTGATCGGGCCATGACACGCACTCGCGCGAACTACTCTGGCGCGATTTGCGCCTCCTCGGCCAGCATCACGGGAATATCGTCGCGAACCGGATAGACGCGCCGGCACGATTCGCACTTCAAACCGCTCTTGTCCGGCTGCAAATGCACGTGCGCCTTGCATACGGGACAGCGCAACATATCCAGCAAATCTTGCGGTATCGGCATCGGTTTCTCTAGATAAATTCGGCTAACTGACTTGAATGTAGCAGACACTTCCCGCAGCGGCAACCAAGGCCGCGACCACAAACGGAATCAGAGCCCCTTAGCTGCACGGAACTCGCGAACAACGTCTTTCACGTCCCGTTGATCCGCGTCCACGGCCGCGTTCATGCGGCGCATCTCTTCGGCCGAGATTTTCCCCGCCAGCTCCGCAAGCGACGCGCGAAGTTCCGGGAATTTTTCCAGCATCGCGTGCCGCACGATGGGCACCGCGTCGTAGGGCGGGAAATAGTGCTTGTCGTCGTTTAGAGGAACAAGATGTAGCGTTTCGATCAGTCCGTCCGTCGAATTGCCCGCAACAATGTCCGCCTGATGCTGGGTCAGTGCGCGATACAAGAGGCCAAGATCCATCACCCGCGGCGTTTCTGCGAATTTCAATCCGTACGCATTGCTCCAGCCCCTGAATCCGTCCGGCCGCTCGAGAAATTCATATCCAACCGCCGCGTGCCACTTCGGCGCGATCGTCGCGAGATCCGACATATTTTTCAGATGCAGCTTCTCCGCGTCGTCTCCGCGAACCACCATCGCAAACGAGTTTTCAAATCCGAGCGGCTCCGTAACATCCAATCCAAATCTCTGTGCGTATTGCTCTTTCACGCGCTGATAGGTCGCCTGCGAATTTTCTTTCGGCGTTTCGCCCAACACCGCGGTAAGCGCCGTGCCCGTGTACTCCGCGTACAAATCCAAATCTCCCGCGAGCATCGCCTTGTGAATCAGCAGCGTCCCGCCGAGATTCGTTTTGCGTTCAACGGCAATCCCGGTCCGCGCCTCGATGTGTTGCGCCAGCAATTCCGCTAGCACCACCTGCTCGGTAAAAAATTTCGATCCGATGACGATTTTTCGCACAGGGGCGCGCTTGCAAGCGGAAAGAAATCCAATCGAAACCCCTACCACAATCACGCAAGCGAGAAATCCGCCGCACGCTACAAGACCCTCAACTTGCGTTCCAGCAATCCCAGCGCCGCATCCGCCGCCAACGCCAGCAAGCGCCGCCGGAATCGCCCCCGCCAAAATCACCGCGTCGCTCACCATGGCCACGCCGCGAAAAATAAACGTCCCCAATCCGCCCGCTCCAATCGCCGCCGCAATCGTCGCCACGCCAATTGTAATCACCGTCGCTGTTCGCACGCCCGCAAGAATCACGCTCAGCCCCAGCGGAAATCGCACCTTCAGCAAAATCTGCAGCTCCGTCATCCCCATCGCTTCCGCAGCTTCCAGCACGGAACTATCAATCCCGGTCAATCCCACCACGGTATTCCGCAAAATCGGCAGCAGTGCGTACAACACCAACGCGAAGATCGCCGTGCGTGTTCCAATCCCGCCCAAAAACGGCAATGGGATCAAGAATCCAAACAGCGCCAGGCTAGGGATCGTCTGCAGAATCGAAGCCACTCCCAACGCCACCGCACGCAGCGATTTCCTCCTCACCAAAAGCATCCCCAAAGGCACGCCAATTGAAATCGCAATCGCCATCGCCACAACAACCAAAAATAGATGCTCCCCCGTAGCCTCCAGGATCTCCCGCCGGTGGGCAACAAAAAACTCCCACACTCTCATACGCGAGCCTCGCCGTTGACGCCAAAAGACGCTGCAAACGCTTTCACCTCTGGATGCTCTACGCGCAAAAACTCCTCCGGGTTCGCGTCCGCCACAATCTTACCCTCGCAAAGCAAAACAATTCTCGTACCAAGCCGTAACGCTTCGCGCAAATCGTGCGTCACAAATACGATGGTTTTTCCGAGCCGTCGCGCGAGTGCCGCGAATTCGCGCTGCAATTCTGCGCGCGTCACCGGATCGAGCGCGCCAAACGGCTCATCCATCAGCAGAATCGGCGGATCGGCCGCCAATGCGCGCGCCACGCCAACCCTTTGCCGCTGTCCACCGGACAGCTCCCGCGGCTTGCGCTGTGCATATTCGCATGGCTCAAGCCCAACCAGTCGCATCATCTCTTCCACTCGCGCCGCAATGCGCTCTTTCTCCCAACCCTCCAGCGCAGGCACAAGCCCGACGTTTTCCGTCACCGTGTAATGCGGAAACAATCCGCCATCCTGAATCACGTAACCGATCCCGCGCCGCAATCGAATCGGATCGGTTTGGGCCACGGCAACGCCCGTTAACGTACACGTCTCCACTTGTCGCCCGCAAAAGCCCATTAATCAACTTCAAAAGCGTAGTTTTTCCACTTCCACTACGCCCCAAAAGTACCAGAGTCTCGCCTCGCAAAATTTTCAATGTGATCTGCGAAAGAATTGCGTCGCGCCCGCTACCGGGAACATGGTATTCAACTCTTTGAAACTCGATAGTAATGTCTTCGTGCGATTCTGGTTTCGTATTCATTTCGATTGACACTCTGACGCCAGAGGGTGACCATCGTAACGTAGCTCAGCCTCCTGGCGTTTGAATTTTCGGCGCATCCTTCTCGCGGAAGCCGCATCCAACCGAAGGGGAAATGTCATGGGAGCTCCTGCCGCAGTCAGAATACGCCACGACTTCAGACCCGATTGTTTCAAGCGCGTGCGCGCACCGACGAAATCTTTGCCCTCATCCGCGAAGAGGCTCTTTACGATCGCCCGATCTCCGAACGCCATCGCCTCATCTTTTATCTTGGCCACGTCGAGGCGTTCGACTGGAATCTCCTGGGCAGGCGAGCGTTTGGTCTTCGTTCTTCCCAGCCCGCCTTGGATCAACTTTTTGCTTTTGGCATAGACCCCGTCGGTGGCGGTTTGCCCACGGACGGCCCGCTCGACTGGCCCACGCGCAGAGAAGTTGACCGCTACAATCTCCACCTCCGCGAAGCTCTCGATTCGGCCATTGAATCGGCAATGGACCACCCCAGCGAAGGCCACCCGCAACTTCTAGAAATGCTTGAAACGGCAATCGAACATCGCCTGATGCACGCCGAGACGCTCTCCTACCTGCTCCACCGGCTTCCCTACGAAAGCAAGCTCTGCGGCGACAGGCAACCTGTTCGAACGCGCAGTCGTCACGTGAAACCCGATCTCGTCGAAATTCCCGAGGGCGAAGCTACCCTCGGCATGAACGATCGCAATGGCGAGCTCTTCGGCTGGGACAATGAGCGCGGAGAATACCCCGTCAGCGTGCCCGCGTTTGCCATCGAACGCCACAACGTAACAAATGGGGACTTTCTAAGATTCGTTCAGGCTGGCGGCTATCAGCACCGCTCTCTTTGGAGGGACGATGGCTGGGCCTGGAAAGAACAGAATGGCGTCGAGCATCCCGCATTCTGGCACCGCAATGGAAACATCTGGATGGCGCGCGGCATGTTTGAAGAACTTCGCCTGCCGCTCGATTGGCCGGTTTACGTGAGCCACGCCGAAGCCACCGCCTACGCCAACTGGCTGGGCCGCCGTTTGCCAAACGAAGAACAATTTCATCGCGCTGCTTATGGCGTTCCAGGAAGCTCCGCCGAGCGCCAATATCCCTGGGGCAATGAACCGCCTTCGGCAAAACACGGCAACTTTGATTTTGCCAACTGGGATCCCCTTCCCGTGGACTCGCATCCTGCCGGTGCCAGCGCGTTCGGCGTGCACGATCTCGTCGGCAACGGCTGGGAATGGACGCGCACTATCTTCGGCCCGCTTCCCGGATTTTCCGCGATGCCTTTTTATCCCGGCTACTCCGCGAACTTTTTTGATGGCCAGCACTACGTCATGAAGGGTGGCTCGCCGCGCACCGCCGCCTGCATGCTGCGCCGTTCGTTCCGCAACTGGTTTCAGCCGCACTATCCGTTCGTATACGCGACATTCCGTTGCGTCGAGGACTGACGGAGTCCAAGCCTGGGAGCAAACATGCTGAGCCAACCCCTTCTGAAGCCGGCAGTGTCGCCCGCGCTCGTAGAGTTTGCAGAAGACGTACGCGCGGGTCTTACCAAGTCCGGCCAGCGCGAAATCCTCTCGAAATATTTGTATGACGAGGTTGGCTCGGCGCTCTTCGAAGCCATTTGCCTTTTGCCGGAGTATGGCCTCACGCGCGCGGACACGCGTTTGCTTCGTCATTTCGCCGATGAAATGGTCGCACGCATGCCTCTTCCTGCCCACGTCGCGGAGCTCGGCAGCGGCAGCGGCAAAAAGACGCGCTGGATTCTGGAAGCGGTCGCGCGCCGCCAGCCCACGTTTTACTATCCGATTGAGATTTCGCCCGCAGCCCTTGCCGCGTGCGAAAAAGAGCTGAGCGAGATTGATCTTGTCCACATTGTTGGCTTTGAAAAGCCCTACCTGGAAGGCTTGCGGGCTGTCGCCAACCGTCGCGAACCCGGCGAACCTATCTGCGTTCTCTTTTTGGGAAGCACTATCGGCAATTTCGATCGTCCCGCGGCCGATGAGTTTCTCTGGCAAGTTCGCGGGATTCTCTCTCCCGGCGATTCTCTTTTGCTGGGAACCGACCTCGAAAAGGGTGTCGAGGCCCAACTGCTCGCCTATGACGACGCTGCAGGCGTAACCGCCGCGTTCAACATGAACGTCCTGGCACGCATCAATCGCGAACTTGGCGCGGACTTTGACCTAAAGCAGTTCGCACATGAAGCCCGCTGGAACGCCGGCGAACGCCGCATCGAAATGCACCTGCGTTCCCTGCAAAGGCAGCGCGTCGAGATTCCCGGGGCGCACCTTCGCATCGGCCTTGAGGAGGGCGAAACCATCTGGACCGAAAGCTCGCACAAGTATTCGCCATCAGAACCAATCGAAATGGCCGCCCGCACCGGTTTCCGCTGCGAAGCTCAATGGATCGACCAAGAGTGGCCCTTCGCTCAGAATTTGTGGATTGCCGAATAGCCGGCCGCTAGTCTCGTTACAAAGATTCGATGCGCCACACTAAACGCGCAGAAAAGACTTTCTCGGTGCTTAATTTCCATCGCGCCAGAATCTGCGATCCCTGGTACACGCGCTCAAATCCCTCTTCCGATTCCGAAACCGTTTCAATCGGCGCAATCCAGAAATTCTCTGTCCCCGGCGCGTGCAACGCGATGCGCAGGCCCTGCCAGCCGTCTTCCATCCGCAAAATCGGCCCTGGCAATTCCCCGCTGAACCGCAGATTGCGTGGCCCTTCCTGCGTCTCGAAAAACCGGTTCCCTTCCGCGGGTGCCAGCAAATTGATCACCGATTCGATGCCGAACATCACCGCGCGCTCCAGCGGCTGCTTCAGCTTGATTCCGATTTCGCAAGCCACTTCGCATCCACGCGGCGCCGGCCCCGTTGAAATTCGCTTGGTCAGCGAAAGCTGAAAGTCGCCGTCTTTCGTGGTCAAAATCGCATCGCGCACGATTTCCGCTTCCCGCGGACCGGAACTCTTTACGAAATATTCGCCCGAAGCGAATCCCGCATCTTCCTGCAATTGCAGCGTTTCGTAATCGCCATGCTTTCGCATCGGCGAAAAAATCAAAATCCGGAATGCATGCCGCGCCCAGCGATCATAGCGCAAATATTTTTCGAGTCCGGGCTCTTTCACGCGCGTCTGTTCGTGAATGGAGGCTACGGACCCCGTCGGCACATTGGACGCTTCCAGCAGTCGCGAGTGATACGCCTCCTGCCGGCGCTTCATCGAATTGATCAGTGTCGCCGCCGCGGGCCGAAAATCCAGCATCGCCAGTGTGCCACCGTCGGATGGCTTCACCAGCGCCTGACATTCCGGAGAAGTAAAAAGCAATTCATTCGCGCCGTCCGCGTCGTAATCCAGCAATTCAACGCGAGAAACTTGCCCACCCGGAATCTGGCGATCCGCAATCGCCTCTGCGCGAATCAGGCTTTTCCAAAGCTCCGTCCGCAGATGCGGCGCGTACAAGCCGCCAAAAACGCCATGCCAATAGGCATCGTTGCATTGGCCGCGCAAAAGCAAATCCCGAGCCTCGGTAATCTCCTCTGCGGGCTTGGCCGCAACTCTCCGCTGCGGCGCAGCAGCAACGCGCGTAGCCACACGCAGCATTTTCTTGTGCAACAAATTGGACTCCGCATACTTGCGGAAAAATCCGCGCCATGATCCCCCGCGCAAAAAGGCCGCCACTTCCGGCCGCTTTGCAAACTCCTGCTGCACCGCGTGATACCGCTGCCGAACGGAAGTCGGAAACGCCCACTCCGTCATTTCCGAGTACGATGCGGTCGGCAGATCCGCGCGGCCCAGCGCCGCGTGCTTTTCGATGTATTCGCCAGGCGGCGTCAAGCCCAACCAATCCAGATTCTCTTCGAGGGCCGCAAAAAAATCTTCCAGCCAATGATCGCCGTAGCAGTGTTCGAACGTCCCGGGCCAGCAGCCGAACTTTTCCATGTCGTCGCCCATGGCCGCCACGCCACCGGGATGCACCGCAGCAGCGTCCTTTAAATACTTGACGACGTCTTCTACCTTCCCAAACGGCAGCAGATAGCGCAGAACTTTTTGCCCGGGAAACAGGCGAACGCTTTTGCCACGGTCCTCCGCGACATACGTTCCAAAAAGTTCATTCGGCTCGAATCCTGCGGAAAGAAAATGGTAGTCATCCACCAGCGAATACCCAACCTGCGCCGAAGCCAGCGCAGAAGGCAATTGCGGCTCCCAGACGCGCTCGGCCAGCCACGCGCCGGATGGATTCACGCCAAAATGCGTCTCGATATAAGTCGCAAGCCGCGTAACCTGCTCGACTTGATCTTCCGGCGGAATCACCGCAAGAATCGGCTCGTAGAATCCGCCACCAACCATCTCTACTTGTCCGCGCTTTACCAGCGCGCGCACTTGCTCGAAATATTCCGGATGATTTTTCTCGATCCAGACCAGCAGCGGCCCGGAATAGTGCAGCCCCATTCGCACCGCGGGATGTTTCTCCAGCATCTGCACGAACGGCAGGTACGAACTCTGATAGCACTTTTCGTAAACGTCTTCGAAATTGCCGACCGGTTGGTGGGCGTGAATCAGCAATGAAAGATGAAATTTCGGCGGCACGGGGACGAGGCTAGGCTCCATAGACAATGATACCGCGACGCGAAATAAGCCAGAAATCGCCGCGAAGCTCCATTTTCTTCCGGTACACGGCCTCAAGAAGCCGTGTGCTTTGCAATCCAATCCCCAATGACTTGAAGCACTTCCGGCGAAATCGTCTCTTCGATCGCCCCATATTCGGCCGGCGTGCCGGACTCAGCATGCTGGAAGAGATGATTCAACTGCGGCATCTCGCGCGCCGTCACGTCCTTGTTTCCCGCCTCTTCCAGCGTTTTCTGAATTAGCGCCAGATTCTGTTTCGCAATGACCTGCAAATCTCTTTCACCATTCAGAGCCAGCACCGGACACTTCACCTTTTGCAGCGCGGGCAGCGGATCGTAATCCAGAAAGTAGCGGAACCACAGCGAACTCAACATGTGAATCTGTGCCTGTACCGACGCCGGCACAGCCCCCTCCGCCATTCCCGACGAGGCCACCATCGCTTCCAGCTTTTTCTCAAGAATCGCTGAATCTTTTTCCGTCCGGACCAGTTCATACGCCTGCCGGTCAAAATCCAGACTGCGGAGCACTTGCGCCTGCGGCATTCCCGCGGCGCCGGCAATGGCTTCCGACTGTTCCAGCATCACTTTCTCTCCCGTCTGTGCGGGCGCCGCCAGCAAAACAATCCACGCAACAACGGCGTTCTCCGCCCCATGCCCAGCAACAATCGGAGCGATCAATCCGCCTTCACTTTGCCCGAGAATTCCGATTTTGCTCGACGCAACTTCTTTGCGCGACTTCAGATAGGCGAACGCATCGGCCGCATCGGCCGCAAAATCCTCGGTGGTCGCCGTGGAAAAATCCCCGGTAGATTTCCCGATTCCGCGTTTGTCGTAACGCAGCACTACAACCCCCTTGCGCGTTAGATAATCCGCCAAAACCAGATACGGACTATGACCGGCGAGGCTCTCGTCGCGATTCTGAGGCCCGGACCCAGCAACGAGGAGCGCCGCTGGAAACGGCCCGGACCCGGCCGGAATCGTCAGCGTGCCGGAAAGTTTTGCGTTTCCCTTCGCGTTCGAAAACTGAATCTCTTCTTCCCTGTATGGAAACGGTTTTGCGGGATTCTGCGGCCGTCGCAGCGCCACCACGTCATCCGACCGCTTAAACACCAGCGCAACGCTATCCTGATTCTGCGACCATTTCCCGGCGATGGAATTGCGTGCAGCATTCATCGTCCCTTGATACACGCCGGACACAATCGCAATTTCAAAATGCACCGCTCCGTTCGCCTCGCTCAAATTGGACATTGGCAGTCCATTCGCGCCCTGATCGAGACTATCCAAAGCCCCGGTCAGCTTCTTTGCGTCGTCATGCGCAATGTGAAGTTGCAGCCGGAACCGCATGTTTCCGTTCTGAAATGCGCCTTGCCAGGTTCCTTCGACCGGCGAAATCGCATTCGCAGGCATCCTTCCTTTTGCAGCAGAGCTTTGCCGGTGCAGTACGAGAGGCAAATTGGCGCTCCCCTGCTTCCAAGTCCCGAAAATCGTCCGCCCGTCTGCTCCGAGTTTTCCGTCAAACGCCGCGTTCACCGAAGCAATCGCAAAATGCAGATTCCCCTGTTCGTAGCTCGCTCCCGTTGCTTCCATTCCGTAAACGCCCTGTTCTGGACTATCCAGCTTCGCGTGAAGGCTCCCCGCTTTTCTCCGCGCTCAAATGCAGCACCAGCTTCAGTTGCGATTCGCCCGCTTGCAGCGCGCCTTCCCATTCCCCTTCGATTCCACTTCCCGCCGCAGGCCGCGCCACCGCCTTCTCGGGGTTTTGCCGAGCCGGGGAGCTAGAAAAGGTCTGCCCAAACGCGCCTTGCGCCATCAGCGTCAGCGCAACCGCCGCACCAATCTGAAACATCCCGCTTCGCCTTTTCACGCTGCGCTCCTTCTCTCCAGTCCGTCTCATAGATGGCTACCACGCCACTTTGGTTGGCGCTTCTCCTCGCCTCAGCTAAACCGTTTTTCTTGAATTGACACAGGCATCCCCGTGTGAAAATCTACGCGAGCTAGACCCATGCGAGTTTCGGCCAAAGGCGAGTACGCGACGCGGGCGGTTGTTCATCTCGCAATGGAATATCCCGAAGTCGTCACCATCCACCAGATCGCGACGCGTCATCGCATCCCCGTAAAATATCTCGAACAAATTCTCCTCGAATTAAAACGCGGCGGCGTCCTCACCAGCAGGCGCGGCGTCCACGGCGGTTATCTTCTCTCGCGCAGCCCAGCCGAAATTTCCGTAGGCGAAGTCATGCAAATCGTAGACATCCGTTTCATGGAATCTTCCTGCGCCCAACAGGACTCCGAGCGCGGCTTTCTCTGCCCGGACCCCATCGGCTGCGGACTGAAACAGGTCTGGAGCGACGTCCGTATCGCCATCGAAAAAATTCTCTTCGAAACCTCTTTCGCCGAAGTTTGTGCCCGCTCGCTCCGCGCGCCGCCAGCGGAAGACTCCTCCAAAACCCTCGCCCGCCTCAACTTCTGACCTTGCCCGCGAAAAAAAAGGCGCCCAATTCCAGAAATTGAGCGCCGCATGATTGCCGAACAAAAATCTCTTTGCCTACTTCTTCGCGTACCAGTCTGTGTTTCCCGCCGCATACGCCTGCCACTTTTCCGGCAAATCTTCCATCGCGAAATATCGCCGTCACAGGACACACCGGCACGCACGCGCCGCAGTCGATACATTCGACCGGATTGATATAGAGCTGTGTCACTGCTTCATGACCAGCTTCGTCTTTGCGCGGGTGGATGCAATCTACGGGGCAAACGTCCACACAGGCGGTGTCCTTCGTGCCGATACAGGGCTCGGCAATCACGTAAGCCATTCACGATCTCCTTTGCTCGGAACAGCGGCCGGTGGCTTTCAAGGGAAGCCTGCATTCTCCGGCAAACTTGCGCTGGGTTCTATTTGGCTTTTGGCCAGCGAACAATACCTGTTGATTGTACGCGGCACGCTTGCGATTCTCAACTGCGTGAACTTGCGGCCTTATTTGAACTCAGACCAAATCTGTCGTAGTTCAGCAACTGCAAGCTTCACCTTAAATCATAGCCAATCTCGGGGTTTTCCATGCTCGACACCAAAGGCAATCGCATCACCTATTTCGGTCACAGCACGTTTTCCCTCACAACTCCTTCCGGCCAGGTCGCACTCATCGATCCCTGGGTCGCCAGCAATCCCGTTTGCCCACCATCCCTGAAAAATCTCGAGCGCCTCGAAGTGATCCTTCTCACCCACGCGCATACCGATCACTTCGGCGATCTCCTCGCTCTCGCCAAGCAGCACCACCCTAAAATCGTTTGCATTTTCGAAACCGCTCTTTACATCGGCCAAAAAGGTTTTGAAAAAGAAGTCTTGCCGATGGGCAAAGGCGGAACGCAAACCGTCGGGGACTTCCAAATCACAATGACGCACGCCTTCCATTCCAACTCCATTGACGATAACGGCACTCGCATCTACGGCGGTGAACCAGCCGGCCTCATCGTCCGCCTGCCGGGGGGCCTTACCGTCTATCACGCGGGCGACACTGCAATCTTCGGCGACATGAAACTCATCGGCGAACTCTACAAACCGGATCTCGCCATGCTCCCCATCGGCGATCTTTACACCATGGGCCCCCGTGAAGCCGCCCACGCCATCCGCCTCCTCAACGTGAAGCACGTTATCCCCATGCACTACGCCACCTTCCCGGTCCTGACCGGTACACCAGATCGGCTACAGAAAGAAGCGCAGGACATCTCCAACCTGAACATCTATGCTCTTAAACCGGGAGAACGTCTTTAGGAAGAAAGTGCGGAAATAACCTAGCGGAAGAAATTCCTTAAGAAAAATCCAACATTCGCCGGCCGCTCGGCCAGCCGCCGCATGAAATACGGAAACCAATCCTTGCCATACGGAATGTACACGCGCACGCGATACCCGTCACGCACCAGGCGCTTCTGCAAATCCACGCGCACACCATACAGCATCTGAAACTCAAAGTCTTCCTTCGCAATGCTCTTTTCCGCAGCGCAGCGAATCGTGGCCCCAATCATCTTCGGATCGTGTGTCGCAATCCCGTGATAAAACCCGCTCGGCAGCAACATCCGCATCAGCCGAACAAAATTCGCATCCACGTCCGCTTTGCGTTCAAACGCCACTTCTGGCGATTCCTTGTATGCGCCCTTGCACAGCCGGATGCGGCACCCGTACGACAGCAAATCCTGCACATCTTTTTCGCTGCGATACAAGTACGCCTGAATCACCGTTCCAATCGCCGGATTCTGGACCCGCACGCGCTTCACCAGTTCCACCGTCCGCTGCGTGTAAATTGAACCTTCCATATCCACGCGCAGAAAATTCTCAAACGCCGCCGCGCGCTCTACAATCGAAAGTACGAGTCCTTCGCAAAATTCGGCGCTCAAATCCAAGCCAAGCGCCGTCAATTTGCAGGAAACATTCGCCTTGATTCCTTGTGCCGCGATCTTTTCAAAAACTTCCAGATAGGCATCTCGCGCATGTTGCGCATCTGCCGTCGTTGAAACATTTTCGCCAAGATAATCGAGGCTGACGAGCATTCCGTGGTCGTTGCAGACCTTCGCCGCCGCCAGGGCCTCATCCAGCTCTTCCCCGGCCACAAAACGGTGCGACATTCGCCGCGTGCTCACGTTCGTCGTGACCCAATTTGCGAATTTCTTGCTTTCGGACAGCTTGAGGAGTGTCGAACGAACCATACCCGCTTATTATGAATTATTGCAGAGCCGATGGGAAGCGCCTTACGCGTGATTGTGCCCTTCCAGAAACTTTTCCGCGTCGATCGCAGCCATGCAACCCGAACCAGCAGCCGTAATTGCCTGCCGGTAACGGTGGTCCTGCACGTCGCCCGCGATAAAAACCCCCGGAACCTTGGTCAGGCTGCCGTGCTTGGCAAGCAAATAGCCGTTTTCGTCCGTATCCAGCTTGCCGTGAAATACCGCCGTGTTGGGAGTGTGCCCGATCGCCACGAAAACTCCGTCCAATGTCAGCTCCCGCTTTTCCTGCGTCTCTGGATTGAGCAGCTGAATTCCGGTGACCAGTCCCTCCGGCGCCAAAATGTGTTCGATGATCGCGGGAGTCACAAACTCCACCTTCGGATTGGCTTTCACACGGTCAATCATGATCTTCGACGCGCGAAATTCCTTCCGCCGGTGAATCAAGTAAACCCTGCTTGCATAGCGGGAAAGAAAATTCGCCTCTTCCATCGCGGAGTCGCCGCCACCCACAACCGCAATCGGTTTACCCCGGAAAAAATATCCGTCGCAAGTCGCGCAAGTTGAAACGCCGCGTCCAATTAATTCGCGCTCGCCCTTCAATCCCAACAATCGCGCCGAAGCGCCGGCCGCAACGATTAACGTTCTTGTTTCCAGTGTCTCTTTTCCAAAAGTCACCTTGAACGGCCGCTTCGACAGATCCACTTCCGTCACAGCTCCAGCCTTAAACTCCGCGCCGAATTTCTCCGCCTGCTTGCGCATGTTCGCAATCAATTCCGGACCCATAATCCCGTCGGGAAATCCCGGAAAATTCTCCACGTGGGTCGTCATGGAAAGCTGGCCGCCTGGCTCATGGCCGTCCAGCACTACCGGCTTCAGGTTTGCACGCGCGGAATAGATCGCCGCCGTGAGCCCCGCACAGCCGCTGCCAATGATGACCACGTTCTCCATTCGCCTTTTCTCCAAGCAATTAGATTCGCGACCTGCCATTCAGGATACAAGAGCCCTAGATTGTAGCATTTGCAGGCTTTACCCACGCGGCCGGAACGCGTAAGCGACACTGGGCCCTGCCAATTTGGAGCAGGTTTTTTCCGCCCCGAAATTGACCGCGTAATTTCGCGCGGTTATGCTCTTTTTTTCCGCAATTCTTCCCAAGGAGCACTGCGAAAATGGATCCGCGCTACCCGATCGGAGTACTGGAAATCCCGGCAGTGGTCACACCGGCCCTGCGTCAGTCGGCTATCGAAACCATCGCCGAAACGCCGGCCAAATTTCGCGGCGCAGTCAAAGGACTGAACGAAGCGCAGCTCGATACTCCCTACCGCGACGGCGGCTGGACCGTCCGCCAGGTCGTCCATCACCTTCCGGACAGCCACGTCAACGCCTACGTCCGCCTAAAACTGGCTCTCACCGAATCCGCGCCGACAATCAAACCCTACGCCGAAGAGAAATGGGCGCGGCTCGCAGACTCGTTCTCCACGCCAATTGAGGTTTCCTTGGCCCTGCTGGAATCGCTCCACACACGCTGGGTTTTGCTCCTTCGCGCTCTCACACCGGAAGATTTTGCAAGAAAATTAGTCCATCCCGAGCACGGCGAGAAAAACGTGGATTGGCTGCTCTTTGTCTACGCGTGGCACGGCCCGCATCACACGGCGCATATCACCGAACTTCGCAAATCAAAGGGCTGGTGAGCGGTACGGCGCGGGTGGCTAGGGATGATCGTAAGCCCCTCCGGATGGAGGGACATAGTCCTGCCCGTATTTGTTCTTGTGGGCAAAACTGAGGTTGGGATTTTCGGTGATGCGAATCGCCGGCAGGGATCGCTGCAAAGCAGAAAGCGTCACCGGTTTGTCGTATTGCTTCAACTGCTCCGGCAAACTCTTTTCTGACCAGACGTGCATCACATAGTCGCCGTCGGGAACTCCGGGAATGGTCACGAGCCCGGAAGCGTCGGAAACGGCAAAATAGGGTGTAGGAACCGCCACCACGGCTGCCGTCATGTCCGGATGAATGTTGCAGAAAAGAAAGCTCACTCCTGCGCGATCAAACTTTACTGTCTTACTCGATCCTGCTTCATAAAATCCGAGATCGAATCGTTTCCCGTCGAACAGCGAAAAAACGTTGTGCAAGAAATGATCCCGGTTCGGGAACTGGACGAGCGTTCCCATCTGAACTGCCAGAACATGCGGCTCGAACGCTCGATTGTGCTGGACCAATTGCGGTTGAGGCTTCTGCAGCGCTGCGGCTTGAGCGGCCTGCAGATTCGCAGGCGTTAGCCACACCACAACATTTCCTGGGTCGCCCTTCTTGGCGCCTGCCCCGGGCTTGGTCATCTCCACTTGCCCGGTAACGGTAGAAGTCTGGCCGAAGGCAGTTTGCATCGCGAAGAGCAAACCGATCGTCGTCAGAATGGTCAGCCGGATCTTTGTCATGGCGCTCATCAGAAAATGTACCCCAGCGTCAGATTGACGTGGTTCGACGAATAACCTTCCGGACCTATATCGAACGTATTCAACCGCTTGTATTCAAAGGACATCACCACATTCGATCGCGGCTCGTAGATAAAATTTATGAACCAGTTCTGGGTCCGCGCCAGCGCCTCCGGGTATTCAGACGGCACAAACGGAAAGAGCCGCAGTTGCGTCGCAAACGGATTGTCTTGCCCGAACGCTCCGTTCATTTCAAAATTGGCGCGCGGTTTCCATTTCAATTGCGCCCAGCCGCCTTCGCTGTCCAGGCCAAAGATCGATCCGGTCGGATTTCCGAACGATTTGTTGGAAACGATGGTCTGTCCAATCGCGCCGCCAAGTCCACCTGCGCCGCGCCCGCGATAAAACTCGCCGCTCAATTGAAAATACTTTGTCACCGGCACCAGCAAATCAACCGTGGCAACCCAGGTGTCAACCGTCCGGTCGTAACCCCAAACCTGCCGTGCGTAATATCCACCTGCACCCAGGCTCCAGATTCCATTCTTGGTTTTCTGTTCCCACGCAATATGAGCGGCAGGAGCAGGGACCCCAGATTGCTCGCCCCATGCCGATTCTCTGTTTGGTGAAACTTCTGAAGGCACGTCACCGGAGAGCGGCGCCATCAATCCAGCCGAGACTTTAATCGAACCGTTTTCTGTGACCGAGACCCTTTGCTCCACGCGAACCTGCGGAGTCCATCCCCACAAATTTCCCGCATACGAAAGTGGCGGGGTTGCGATCGAGGCGAGCGAAGTCGGACTGAGCGGCGCGAAAAACAGAGCGTCCTGTCCGGCAATGAGAGAAGTATCCTTCCAATCCATACGGAACGTCCCCGTGCGAATGCGCACACCGCCAAGTAACGCCCCGTTTTCGGTATTCGTTACATTGCCTGCGAAATCGAATCGCAACCGCGCGCTGGTATGCGCTCCCCAAAGATCCGGTCCGAAGCCTTCGATTCCGATTTGCGATTGCCGCAGCGATCCGCCAAAAGCGTGGTCGGTATTGAATCCGTCGGGTTCCGTGGCGAACTGCGGAAAATCCTGATTGTTCACAGTTCCGAGATTTCCATATAGATTCAGCAGGAATATTCCGTTGAATCGGACCCGATATTTTGAGCCGCTCTCCAGCTTCGATTGATACTGGTCTGTGATTTTGGCGTCGAGAAAATCTTGATTCTCCTCGATGCGGCCCAGCCGCTCTTCCAAAGTCGGCTTTTGCGAAGCGCCGGCCGCGGGCTGCGCGGGCGCAATTTCGGCGTTCGCGGAAGGTGCCGCTTTCCCCGCCATTTCGATCGAAGGAGTAGCCGGTTGCGTTCGCGTTTCAAGGGCCGCAAGACGCGCATTCGCCTCTTCCAATTGCTTGCGCAGCTTGCTCGCTTCTTCTGCGGACTTTGCCTGTTCCACGGTGACGGCATCCAGTTTCGCGTTGAGTGCTTCTAGTTGAGACGCCAGCGTCTGGACAGTTTCCAGAAGCAAGCGGTTCTTTTCCGCGCCGCCCTGCGAAGTTGCCTGTGAATTTGATTGTGGCGCGCTGGCTTCCTGCGCCGCGCCTGACGGGGCAGACACGAGCACCATTGCTGCAACCAGCAGCCAGGGGAAGATTGTTTTGGGGCCGCTGCGAACCTTCATGGCAGCCTCCTTCTTTTCTCTTGCGCTCGCACTTCTCTATCGGCTCCCGCGTTCCGGGCTTTTCATCACAACTATCTTTTTCTCTCGCAGAATCTCTCGCACCCGGACGATCAGCGATTCCAGCGAGAACGGTTTCTGCAGCATCTGCATCCCGGAACCCGTGGACTGCTTGCTTCCGTGCGAATATTCCGAATATCCGGACATCAGGAGAACCTGTATTTCCGGCCGTTTACTCCGCAGCCTTTCTGCGATTTCTACTCCGCTCAGTTTCGGCATCACAACATCCGTAAGCAGCAGATCGATCGTTCCTTGATGCTGGTCCGCGACGCGCAGGGCTTGCTCTCCATCCATCGCTTCGAGCACCGTATATCCCGCCGTACGCAGAGCCTGACCAGCCAAATCCCGCACGCCACTCTCGTCTTCCGCGATGAGAATTGTTCCTGACCCGCGCTCGGCAACCCGCTGCACTTGTTCCGGCTCAACAACAGAAACGGGCCCCTTCGCGCGAGGCATGTAAATGTCAAACGTCGTTCCGTTTCCGACCGAGCTTTCCACCCAGATGAAGCCGCCGCTCTGTTTCACAATTCCGTACACGGTCGCTAGTCCAAGCCCAGTTCCTCGTCCAATCTCTTTCGTCGTGAAAAACGGCTCGAAGATGTGCGCTTTCGTTTGGTCGTCCATTCCGCAGCCGGTGTCGGTTACGGAAATCTGCGCATACTCGCCCGCGGACATGGCGGGGCGTTTCGCAGCAGTCTCCGCATCGAGAACGGCACTGCATGTTTTGACGATCAGCTTTCCGCCTTGCGGCATGGCGTCGCGCGCGTTCACCGCCAGATTCATCAGGACTTGCTCGATCTGTCCCGGATCGGCTTGCACGGGAAACAGACTGGGATCCGCAAAGAAGGAATACTCGATGTGCTCGCCGATCAATCGCGGGAGCATCTTACTCATGTCCGTAATGATCGCGTTCAAATCCACGATGCGCGGCTGCAAAACCTGCATGCGACTGAACGCGAGTAGTTGGCGTGTCATCCCAACAGCGCGCGACGCGGCTTTTTGAATCTGTTCAACGCCGTGTTTCTGCTTTTCATCCAGGTTCGGGCGGTCCGCCATCAGATCCGAATGTCCACGAATGATCGTGAGAAGATTGTTAAAGTCATGAGCGACTCCGCCGGCGAGTCTGCCAACGGCTTCCATCTTGTGGGCTTGCCGCAAGCGCGATTCGAGTTCTTTCTGTTCCTTCTGCACATTTTGCAGCGACGCCCTCATGTTGCCAAACGCGTTGGTGACGACTCCGACTTCATCGGTTGTGTGCTTTGCGAGCGGATATCCGTAGTCGCCGCTTTCCAGCGCTTTTACCGCGGAAACGAGTTGTGAAAGTGGCCGCGTGAAATTGTCGGCAATCAGAAATCCCAAAGCTCCGCCCGCGACCAGCGTTACGATTCCCAATCCAATCAGCAAGCGGTTCAAGCTGTTCAGAAATGCTGTCGCTTTGTCCAACGACTTCAACACAATCAAATCCACGCTGATCCCCTGCACCGTGGAAAGCCGCAAACCGGAAGTGAGGAATCTTTCGTTTCCAATTTGAATTTCACGCGGATCGCTTCCGTGACTCATCGCCGGGATCGCTCGCAAACGCGACAACTCCGGCTTTGTCTGCTCAGAAAAGGTGCTGGCGAGAATGGTGTCGCCGCTGCGAAACACGACATCGCTCCCGGCTACGCTGCCAAAAGAGTTAGCGACGCTCGAATTGATTTCATGTCCGAGCACAAGAATTCCGATTGTCGTTTGCGTGGGAAAGGCGCCGAATTCGATCGGCTGAAGCTGCACTTCGTACAGACCTCCGTCCGCGATCCACCAATCGTATGAATCGCCTTTGCGGTAGGTCTCTTCCAGAAATTTTTGCGCCCGCGACTGGTCGAGTTTTGCGCTGTTTGTCTGAATCGCGGAAATTGTTCCGGTTCGATCCGCAAGAATCAGAAATTCCGCGCCGCTCTGTTTCAGCAAATCAACAGAGGCATCCTGAATCGTCGGGACGTCGCGCGTCGTCATCAGCGCACGAACAGTCGGAAGCGTTGCAATGAATTCGGACGAGCGCGAAAGGCTCTGCTGCCTCTGCCCCTCCAGTACTTCAAACGTTCTGACGGAAGATTGGAGGTCCCCCCGGAGAGATTCTCTGACGCCGCTGCGGACGCTGCCGCGGACTACGAGCAGAGTCGAGCAGGTGAGTCCCGCGGAAACCGCGAGGAGCGCGAGGAGCAGCTTTGTGCGAAGGCGTGTCATGACGGGGCAAACTGCGCACGGGAACGCGCGAAATCGGCACGGAAACACAGCGCCACACGCGACAAGAAAACCTTGTCCTTTCAACCAAAAATAGCACTGCGTTTTGCGGGGAAACTATGGAACTAGGCGCGCGAAGTGTCGAATGCGCTATAAAGAAATCGGAACGGAAATGGGCCCCGATTTCCGGTGCTAGTTCATTTATGGTTACTAATAATCAAAAAGGAATCTTCAGCTCATCGCCGCCAGTTCGTAGAGGTACTCGACATGGGAAAGCGCGGCGCCATCCATGCCGCGGACTTTCGGGTTTGCGGATTCGATGACGTAGTACTCGTCCGGGGCATGGGCGCCACTGCCGTGGCCGAGGCCGAAATGGCTGGCGGGCATTTTGAGAGGTTCACCGGTGAAGATGTAGCCGGGCCAGGAACCGGCAGTGCGAGGGAGTTCGATGGGCTCGATTCCTGCGCGGATGCAGATGGATTTTTCGGCGCGGGAGATGAGCGCGTCCACGGGTGTGCTGGTTGGATCGTAGCCGCCGGTGACGTTGACTTCGATATCGCCGAAACCGCGCTTCGCGAGGTGCGCTTTGAGCGCTGCGGCAGCTTCGCTTGCTTTCATGTCAGGAACGAGACGCAGATCCATTTTTGCGACAGCTCGGCCAGGCAAAATCGTTTTGCCACCCGGTCCTGTATAACCGGCGACGAGACCTTCGATGTTCACGGTAGGGCGAGAGCAGAGAAGCTGGAGCGATTCTTCAAAGCCGACATCGTGAATCCAATGCTGCGTACCGAGAGATTTCCTGGCGGTCTCTTCATTCAGGCGCTTTGCGGCTGTGGCGATCATTTTCTTTTCCGCTTCGCTGATGGGGCGCGCTTTGTCTGCAAGATGATCGATTGCCGGATCCTGGCCGTCGGGTGTGACGAGCGTAGCGAGCGCTTCCACCAAGTGCCAGGCGGGACTATCGAGTCGCGCTTTATTGCTGGAATGAACATCTTTCGCCGGGCCGCGGCCCCATTTTGTGCCGCTCGAAACAAGTTCGAGTTCGATGACGCCCTTTGCACCGTAGGTCGTTATGACCGTGCCATCGAGATCCTGGGAAGCGGAAGGCATGTAGACACCAACGGATTTGCGGAAGGCTTCGAGAACTTCCGGCTGGTGGACGACCTGGGCGAAATGCGGCGAGCCAATCTCTTCTTCGCCTTCGGCGACGAAAACAAGGTTCACGGGGAGTTTTTTGCCGGCGCCGCGAATGGCGTGGAGCGCCGCGAGAAATGTGGCCTCGGGACCTTTTTGATTTACAGCGCCGCGGCCAAGGAGAACCTTGCCAACGTTGGGACGGTCGATGATTGCTGCATCGAGCGGTGGTGACGACCATTCTTTCGGATCGAACTGCTTCACGTCATACATGAAATAGAGGCCAACGGTTTTGGGAGCGCCAGCGTCGAGCGTGGCGAAGACGCCGGGATGGCCGTCGGTGGGCATTTTCTTGATCAAGCCGAAGCCGGCCTCCTTGAGCATGTCCATCATGAGCTGGCAGCCTTCGTTCATGTTGCGATTTTCGGCAGCGATGCTGGGGAGTTTGATCCAGTCTTGCAAGCGCGTGACAGATTCGTTGTGGCGCTTTTCGATTTCGGATTTGATGGAAGCGAACTCGTCCGCCGCCATCCACTTTGAGATGGGCAAACCGGTGATGGAAAGGCCTGCGGCGCTGGCCATTGCTCGCTGAAGAAATTCACGTCGATCAGTCATGGTCTGCCTCCACTCGCGGGCGAAAGGGTACACGTTTTAAATTGACGGGGCAAACACGCCCGCGCGGTCCAGGTGGTCAACCAGCCATGAGCAATTCCCTTCCCGGTTTTGTAAGTGTTCGTTTTAAAGGGACGGTACTCGCAATAAAGTTCTGGCGCCTGCCGGAGGCCGGCGCTAGAAAGGAAACCGAGAAGCGCCGGGGGCGTATTAGGATGGGGGGCATGAAAATCCTGGCGGGGGTTGCGGTTGTTTGGTTGGTTTCTGTGCCAGTAGCCCTGGCGCAGAAGTGGGAGATTCAGAGTTCGGGCATGGACAGCAGTTTGCGCGGTGTTAGTGCGGCTTGGTTTGGCGGTACAGGCGGTGAGAAGCAGCCCGTGGTATGGGCTTCGGGATCAAATGGGGTGGTGTTGCGATCCGTCGACGGAGGAAAGACCTGGAAACGGCTGGCCGTAGCTGGCGGAGAAAAGCTGGATTTTCGGGGGGTTTGGGCATTTGATGAGAAGACGGCTTATTTGATGTCTAGCGGGGAAGGAGAGAAGTCGCGGATATATAAGACGACGGATGGCGGGGAGAGTTGGAAGCTGCAGCACACAGATTCGAGAAAGGAGTTTTTTCTCGATTCCCTCGCTTGTTTGAACCGAACGACCTGTTACGCGCTGGGCGATCCGATGGAAGGGAGGTTTGTGCTTTTAGAGACGGACGATGGCGGGCACTGGGGCAGAATTGCACTCGAAAGTTTGCCAAAGGCCGTAGATGGCGAGGGAGCGTTTGCGGCGAGCAACCGTTGTCTGTTGCTGGATGGAGATGAGATTTATTTCGTAAGCGGCGGGGCGGTTGCGCGGGTGTTTCATTCGGCGGACAAGGGAAAAAGCTGGGCGGTTATTTCTACGCCACTAGCTCAAGGGCCGGCGGGAGCGGGGATATTTGCCACTGCAAAGAATGAAAAGACGATTGTGATTGTTGGGGGCAATTATCAGGAGGCAAAAGCAGCGGATGGAGTGGCGGCGTATTCCACGGACAAAGGGAAAACTTGGAAGCTGGCAGAGAGCCAGCCGGGAGGATATCGTTCCAGTACGGCGGCGGTGGACCAGACGATGTTTGTTGCTGTGGGGACGAACGGGACAGACCTAAGCGTGGATGGAGGTGTCCACTGGAAGCCGGCAGAGGCGTTGAATCTGAACGCGGTTGGTGTACTGAGTGCAGAGTATGTTTGGGCGGTCGGAGCAAAAGGGACCATTGCACGACTTCAGAAATAGTGGAAAACGTGAGGGAAAATGGCTGTCCGTCCGGCTTGAGCGGAGGCCCGCTTCAGAAAACGGCCCCTGCAGCTGCTCGAGACGGCGGCAGAGATTGGAAAGGCAAAACAGGGTCGTGTAGGATGAGAGCGCTTTAAGATAAAAAAGGAGAAACGATGGCACGCGCAGCGGGAACATACGCGATTTTTGAAACTTCAATGGGGAATATTGTGATTCGGCTGCTGGAGAAGGAAGCGCCGAACACGGTGACAAATTTTGTGGGGCTTGCCGAAGGGACGAAAGAATTCATCAATGAACGGACGGGCGCAAAGGAGAAGCGGCCGTTCTACGATGGGCTGGTTTTTCATCGCGTGATTCCTGACTTCATGATTCAAGGCGGGTGCCCGCAAGGAACGGGAATGGGCGGGCCCGGGTACAAGTTTGGGGATGAGTTTCATCCTTCACTGAAACATTCGACGAAGGGAAAGCTTTCGATGGCGAATTCAGGGCCGGGGACGAATGGGAGCCAGTTTTTTATTACTGTGGCAGCGACGCCGTGGCTCGATAACCGGCACAGCATCTTTGGTGAAGTGGTGGAAGGCCAGGACGTGGCGGACAAAATTTCGAAACTGCCGCGGGACTCGAGCGACCGACCGCGGACGGCTGTGAAGATCGAGCATGTGAAGATTGAACGGGTATCGTAAGGACAGGAAGCTCGCTTTCAGTGTGATAACCGTGATGCGGCAGGGGACACAGACTGAAGTCTGTGCCACTGGGGAATTTCGGAATGGTTTTACCGCTGCGTTTTTTTATTGAAGTGATTCTGGCGTTTCTGGGGGGATTTATCTTGTGGCTGGCGCTGGCGAGTCACAAGTTTCCCGACCGGCATGCTCCGTCGTGGCTGATGCTGGGAATAGTCTTGATGGCGTGGGGCGCGTTTACATTTTTTCGAGCGCGCGGATTGCGGACGTATTGGATCGACCGGGTCAGCGGAATTTCGCTGTTGCTTGTGGGCGGATTGATGGTGGTGCTAATTAAAGTGCCGTTTGAATGGGTGTTGCCGATGTTCGCGGCGGTAGGCGGGTTGTTGGTGCTGCGGGGGATGGTGGGAGTTGTTCTGTCATCGCGGCGTGCGTAGTTGACCTTAACCGCAGGGGGCTGGCCTCCTTGTCCCCGAGCGAATGGCAAGACCAAAAGTCGTACCTTCCCGATGGCATTGTGAAAGCCCTCCTCTCGCCCAGGCCGGGCACAAGGTGAAGCTTGTATTGCTGAAGGTTGCGCGAACTGGCGCGTGGTGTGTTAGGCTCACGGCGCTTTCAGTGGTTTTTAGGGATCCGCGCGCAGCTCAACTCAAAAGCAAGGGAGAGGAAGCATGCTGAAGGAATTCAAAGAGTTTGCAATGAGGGGAAGTGTCCTGGACCTCGCGGTCGGCGTCGTGATCGGCGCCGCGTTCGGGAAGATTGTGGCTTCGTTTGTAGATGATGTACTCATGCCGCCGCTGGGTCGTTTGTTGGGTCACGTGGATTTTTCGAATCTGTTCATCAACCTGAGCGACAAGTCTTTCGATACGCTAGCGGCGGCAAAAGCAGCGGGAGCCCCGACGCTAAACTACGGGGTTTTCATCAATGTGATCATCAATTTCATCATTGTGGCCATTGCGATTTTTCTGTTGATTCGCGCAGTGAATCGCTGGACGGCGAAACCCGCACCTGCGGCGGTGCCGACGACGAAGGATTGCCCGCAGTGCGCGATGCCGATTCCGCTTGCGGCAAAGCGGTGCGGTCATTGCACGTCGCAGATATAGGGCAGGGTTAGACTGGGGAAAAGCCCTGCATTTGCGCTGATCCGGCACGACTGCATTCCTGCCCTCCCTTGTGCAGGACAACGAGTAACAAGCAGGATCGGCTATGCCGAGAAAGGGCGCGATATTACGGATGCTGCCCGAAGGGGACGCCGCCGAGCTAGCCGGGCGGCGTTTTCCTTTTGTTGCGGTTGGCGGCGAGGTGGGTGCGGAGGCGGTTGACCAGTTCTTCGTCTTTGTGATCGTCAAGTTCGTGCTGGAGTTCTTCGAGAGCGAAGTGGACGACGTCGTGATGATGAAGCTCTTCGGGCTGGACAAGATCGCTGAACCGCAGCCACAAGCGGTGCAGGAGATTGACTTCGTTGGCGGTCAGGTTTGGCGCGTGAGGGCCGAGGACTTTGAAGACTTTGTCCCCAGTGGGCATGTGAATTTCGAGATTGAATTGCGGCTTCGGTTCGCCCAGACGTTCCCAAGCATCGCCGATTTGGCGCGCTTGTTCTTCGCTCTGCCACTTGCCAGAAGATCCCGCGACTATGGTTGAAGATTGCAGGCTCTGGCCGGCGCGCAAAATACCGTCCCACAATTCGTTCGCGGCAACAACCGCAAGGCGGATGGACTTGCCGCGTTTTTCCGCAAGGCTGAGCGCCTGTGAGAAAAGATGCTGCTCGATGCTGCCGAAAAGCTGGTCGGCGTCGAGTTCCTGTTCGCCGGAAGCAGCGCGGCGCAAGATGCGAACGTGAAGGACGACGACATCCCGACGGCCAGGCTTGAGCCGGTCCAAGACATTGGAAAGGTGGTACAGATTGAACTGATTGCTGATGGGAACAAGGATGTTGCCGGGCTTTGTTCCGACGGCTTCCGGAGTGAGCTCGCCTTCGATCTCGAGATTGAACTGGTCCATTTCCACGTGGGCGACGCCAGCGGGACGCGAGCGACGCTCGGAAATGGTGAACACGATAAAGAGAAGAATGGAGAAAGCGCCGCCAGCCATAGTGGCGATGGGCTTTGTGAAGAGGTTGATGAAGGCGATGGCGAGCAGCGTAAGCGTGATGAGAGCCAAGCCGAGAGGAATGTGCACGCCGTTAATGGTGAAATTGAGTGGGACCTGAAACTCGCGCGCGCCCGGTTTTGTGTAGCGAAGGACGAGGACGGCAAGGCCGTTCATGGCGAAAGACCAGATGACACCGAATGCGTAAAGGTTTGCAAGGAAGGTGACGTCGCCGCGGCTGATGATAACGGTGACGATCTGAAGGATGACGACAATGTTGATGATGCGATAGCTTGTGCCGAATTTTGGATGCGGCTGGCGAAACCATTCGCTGAGGACACCGTCTTCTGAAACGCGATTGAGAACGCCGTTGGAGCCGACGATGGCGGTGTTTACGGCTCCTGCGAGAATGACGGCGCCAACGACGACGACGAAAACGTGAAATACGAGACGTAATGCGAACGGGCCGGCGAGATTCATCGCGAGGCCGCCGATAAGATTTTCGAGGAAATTCTTGCGGACGTCATCCGGGATGATCATCACCGCGAAGAACGAAACGAGCGATGTGAAGACGAGGCTGTAAACGAAAATGACGAGGCCGGCTTTTTTGAGGTTGGGAAGCTTGGGGTGCTCGATTTCGCGGTAGACCTGCGCGAGCGATTCTTCTCCGCTCATGGCGAGGACGGAGTGGCCGAGGGCGATGAAGATGGCGATGACGCCGAACATGTGCGGCAGAGGACTGTGAACGAGCCAGCCGAGCGCGTCAGGAGTCAGATGGAGGTTTCTGGGATGTGGCAGCGGGGGCAAAGATGAATGGCGAACGAGGACGGTGTAAATGCACCATGTGATGAGGATCACCACCATGACGGTGACAAGCTTCATGATGTGCAGGGCTTTTTCGCTCGATTCGGGAATGCCCTTGGTGTTTTCCCACCAGAAATAGACTGTGACGATGATGGCGAACGTTGCCGCGATCAATCCGGTGGTGCCACCGGAAAAATGGTCTTTGGTGATGTGGAAATAGAGGCCGAGTTCGTCGAGAAGGCCGCTGAAATACTGGCCGGCAGAGACGCCGCTGATCGGACCGGTGAGGATGTAATCGAACATCAGGGCGGAGACGGAGAATTTGGCAAGGCTTCCGCCGAGGGACTGCTTAACGGCGCGATAGACGCCGCCGCGAACAAACATGCTGCAGCTTTCAACGTACACCGCACGGACGGCGTAGGAAAACAGCATGATGGCGAGGATGAACCAGGGGGCAGTCTTGCCGATGAAGCCTTCCGCTTCGCCGCCGGCATAATAGGCGGAGGAAGCGAGGTCGTTGAGAACGATCGCCGCAGCCTTCCAAAAGGAAATGAAGGTGAGAAGCGCCGTGGTGGCGACTATGACGCGCGGAACTGCGTTGCCGCGCCCACCCTGGGAGGCAGGGCCATTTGGAATCGTACTCATGTATGGGTATTCAGACCAGCAGAGTAAAAGGTTCGCAGATTTTTGGGGGTAAGTCTAGCGAGGGGGCATTCTGAGCACGGTTTCGGATGGAAGAAAAGGATTCGGACTTATAATCTCGGTCGATGGGAACTGCTCTGAGCGCCGCTAGTTTGAAAGCCGCGAAGGTCCGGGCGGAGATGCATCTGGGCGTGCACTGCGTGAACGTGTACGTCCGCGACCAGGAACGCAGCCTGAAGTTTTACGTGGAGCAACTCGGGTTTCGCGTGGCATTTGACGCGAAGCTGCAGTCGGGGGAACGGTGGGTGGCTGTGGCGCCGCCGGATGGGTCCACAGTGCTGGCGCTGGTCAAGCCAAAGCCGAAATCGCAGGAAGCGAAATTGATTGGGCGGTCGACGCAGATTGTGTTTTTGACGGACGATGTGGCGGCGCGATTTCAGGAGTGGTCGAAGCGGGGAGTGAGATTTTCTTCTGCGCCGCGGCTGAGAAGAATCAAGTTCGACGCAGAGACACAGAAAAAGGCGGCGGAGCAGTCGCTGTTGCTGGGCAGCGAGGCGCCGATTTGGGGAAGTGCGGTTGCCCACTTTCGCGACGTGGATGGAAATTCGTTCACGCTGGCGAGTTATGACGAAGTGACACATGCGATGGAAGCGGAACGGCGAGCCCTTCTTCAAAAACGGGAAGTGGAGAGGCGTGCGGACGCGAGAGCTGGAAATTGCGCGAGAAGTTCAGGCGAGACTGTTTCCGCAGAGTTTGCCGCCGATGGCGACGCTGGAGTATGCGGGAAAGTGCATGCAAGCGCGGCAGGTGGGTGGGGACTATTACGACTTTCTGGATTTGGGGCAGGAGCGTCTGGGGCTGGTGCTGAGCGACATTGCGGGAAAAGGAATTGCGGGGGCGCTGTTGATGGCGAATTTGCAAGCGAATCTGCGAAGTCAATGCGCGATTGCGATAGATCAGCCGCAGGCTTTCTTGCGGTCGGTAAACCGTTTGTTTTTTGAAAATACGACGGATGGGGCGTACGCGACTTTATTCTTTGGCGAATACGATGAGCGGCAACGGCGGCTGCGTTATGTGAATTGCGGGCATTTGCCGGCGCTGCTGTTGCGCGCGGGCGGAGAGATTGAGCGGCTGGAAGCAACGGGTACGGTGCTGGGGCTTTTTGATCAGTGGGATTGCGCCGTGGAAGAACGGAAGCTGGAGCCGGGTGATACGCTGGTGATCTACACGGACGGCGTGACGGAGTCGTTTTACGAGCATGAGGAACAATTTGGGGAACAAAGATTAATTGCAACGCTGCAGCGGCACCAGGAGTGCAATTCGCAGGAGTTGATTGCGGCAGTGGTGAAAGAAGTGCAAAAGTTCAGCCTGAATGAACAACAGGACGACATTACATTGATTGTAGCCAGGTGCCGGTAGCCGACGAAAGCAAAGAATTATTTTGGGGGTTTAGAAAAAGATTGCGGAAGAGCCAAACGGGAAGTTGGGCGAAAAAGAGGACGAGCGTTGAAATGGCGGGGGCGTACAAAACTGGGAGAAAACCGCCTCGCGGATACGAATCGAAGTCAGAGCCAAGTAACCAGACCGAAATACATGAAAAAAGGATTGTAAGAATCAGGGAGTTGAAGAAAACGCGGAATTTCCCGAGTTCGCGAATGGACGGACCGGTGACTTCGCCGAGGTGGGGCGATGGAAGGCAGGCGAGGATTTGGGGCGCTTCCGCGTATTGACCGGGTGCGGATTTCCAGCGAGCCAATTGCTGTGCGAGCGAGTGCACTTCCCTATTCATTTGAAGGATTGAACTGACATCGGCGGGGCGGATGTTGAAGGTGGCAGGTTCTGAGAAATCATCGGCACGCCAAGTGAGGAAGAGACTTTTTCCAGCAATCCAGGACGGAATGGTACGGCGGACTTCCCAACAGAGAATTTGGTCGCGGCGGACAGAGAATGTGGTTTCTTCTCCCCAATAGCAGAAGCGTTCGTTGAAGAAAAAAAGACCGCCGATATCCCAGGAGTAGTTTCCTTCAAATACGCGGGGCCGATCGCCAGGGGAAAAACCGGTGAGTCGGCCATTCCATTTCTCGAATGAGATTCCCTGCTCCGCGAATTTTTCAGAGAGTTTGCGGCGGAGACGGGGATAGGCGAGGAATGGGCCCCAGTTCGACAGGGCGAAGGAAGCTGAGAGGGTCAAGACCAAGACGACGGTCGCCGCTGCGAAATCCGAAGTGGCCGGGAAGAATTTTGAAATGCAGAAAAAAAGCAGCGCGGGCTGGAAAGCGGTGATGAACACGCCGAAGAACCGAGCAGGGCGCGTCACTTTCCGTTTGAATTGTGTGGAGAAGACTTTGGCGGCGCCGATTGCAGAGGGAGGAATCGCGTAGTGCTGCGAATCGCCTACGTCAGAAAACGATTGCGGCGCGGAGAAACTTTGGAGAATTTCTGCAATGCGCGACTTGGGCATAGAGGCGACGCGGGCAATGGCGCGAGCCCGGCGGACAGTGGATGGATGGGTGAGGAGTCTTTCATTCCATTTGCCCCAGCTCAAGGGCATCTGATTGAGCTGGTGAAGTTTGGCGAGACCGGTGATGAGGGCTTCGCCATCGCCGGTAAGCTTGACGGAGCCGGCGTCCGCGATGAATTCGAAGCGGCGCGAGACGAAATAGAAAGTGAGCAGCGGGACGGCCACGAAGAGCAAGTCAAAGAGCGGATTGAGGTAAAGTGGCCAGGAAGGAAACACCCACACGGCAACGATGGCACCGAGGCTAAGAGTAAAGGATAAGCCGAGCCAGCGAGGATGGCTTTTCTTGAGATGGGTCAATTCGTGGCCGATGACGGCGTCTACTTCGCGTTTGGTGAGTTCGTTCAGAAGATAGTCCGTGATGATGATGTTGTTGGCGGAATGCGCGAAGGCGTTGGCTTGGCGCGCTTTGCCGGCGGGAACAATATAAAGCTGGCCGAGACGGACTTTCGCTTCCGCGGCGAGGGAAAAGGCGCGATCGCGGAGTTCGCCGGAAGTGACGGCGCTAGGTATGAATTCCCTTTTCTGGCGTATGAGATAGGCGGAGGCAATCCAGATTGCGGCAGCCGCCATATAGCAAAGAACGAAATTCCTTCCAGAGTCTTCCGCTTCCTGATAAAGGAAGCCAGAAACGATAAGGAGAATCGGGACGAGGGAATTCGCAAGGCCAAGGGCAGCAAGAACCGCGATTTCCTTGCGAGACCAGTCGGCGCTGCGGACTTCGGTATAAACCGGCTGAAAGAGAACCTGGCAGAAAACGACGACGAGCATCGGCGCGAGCCAGATGGCGAAGAGAAGCGCGACTTCTGAAGGGTGTTTGATGCCGTGCGCCAGGAGCAGGAGTCTTATTTGGAGTTTGAAGGAGAGCAGGTCAAGGAGTATCCACCAGAAGACAAGCGTGCCGATGATGAGAAAACGGATGAAGCGCACGCAGGAGAACCAGAGGGCCGCGCGATCGGATAGGGCGGAGGAGAGGGCGCGGCGGCGAGCCCAGACCGTGAGGAGAATCGGGACTAGAAGGGCCAAGGAAAGAACGAAGATGGAGAGAGGTAGAGAAGGGACGGGCAAGTGAGTTCTCTTTTTGACCTAGCGGCGAACTTGATGCGCACCTGTTCGCGATGCGATGAATCTACTTCAGAATATGGGATGAGCGGCTGCTTGAAAAGGCGGCTTGGTTTAACAAGCAATGCCAAGCAGGAGTGGAAGCAGAGAAGAAGTCGCGAGCGAATGCGAGAAGAGTGTAGGCTAGGCGCACATGAATCCCGCGGCAACGGCAGGGGCAGAATCCCAAATCATCAGAAAAATACAGTGGCGGCTTTTGCCGTTTCTGTTTTTGCTGTATGTGATTTCGTTTATTGACCGCGCGAACATCGGATTTGCAGCGCTCACAATGAACAAGGAACTGGGGATTACGAGCGAGCAATTTGGATTGGTGGCGGGCGTTTTCTTTTTTGGATATGTGCTCTCGGGGATTCCGAGCAATCTGATGCTGCATGAGTTTGGGGCCCGCGTCTGGATTGCGGGAATTCTAATTGTGTGGGGAACGCTGGCGATGTGGATGGGCCTGGTTCATTCGGTGCAGCAGCTATACGCGCTGCGATTTTTGTTGGGATTTGCAGAGGGCGGGTATTTTCCAGGCGTGGCGCTCTATCTGACTTACTGGTTTCGGCAGCGAGAACAGGCACAGTGCATCGCGCTGTTCCTGACGGGAGTGCCGGCGAGCAGTATCATCGGGGCGCCGCTTTCGGGATGGATATTGGATCGCGTTCACTGGATGCATTGGGCCAGCTGGCGATGGCTGCTGATTCTGGAGGCGCTGCCTGCGATTGTGTTCGGAATTGCGACGTATTTTGTCTTGCCGAGCAGACCGGCGCAGGCGAAGTTTCTGAACGAGGGGGAACGAGATTGGGTGAGGAAAGAACTCGAGAGCGAGGAAAAAGCGAAACGCGGCGCGAAGCCAATCGGAACGCTGAAGGCACTTGCGATTCCGCGCGTGTGGCATTCGGGGCTGATTGTATTCAGTTCGAACTGCGGAGTGTACATGCTGGCGTTCTGGATGCCGCAGCTCATCAGAACCTCTTTGGGGAACACGTCGAATAGCGCCATCGGATTTCTGGTGATGATCCCTTACCTCGTGGGCTTGGTGACGATGGTGCTGGTGTCGCGGAGTTCAGACAAGAGATTCGAACGAAAATTCCATACAGCGATACCAGCGGCGCTGGCAGGGGCCGCGCTGGCGTTTTTGGGTTCGCCCCACTCTGTCTTGCTGACGATTGCGCTGCTATCGGTTGCGGTTGCGGGGATGGTCAGCGTTTACGGGCCGGCGTATTCGTTGCCAAGCGAACTGCTTGCGGGACCGGCAGTGGCGGCGGGACTGGGGCTGACGAGTTCAATCGCGAACTCGGCGGGATTTGTGGGGCCATATGCGGCGGGGTGGATCAGCCAGCGAACGGGAAGTTTGTACGGAGGACTGGCGGCGGCAGGGATTTCCCTCTTTGTGTGCGCGACGCTGGCGTTGCTGTTGCCGAAAAAGAAAGCCTCACATTAAGACGAATCGACAAGAATCGCGTCAAACGTTGGAGGAGGGTGGACCGATGAAGAGTGCGTCTACGAGACGGATATTGGCGGTGGCGATGCTTGGGGCGGCATGGGGATTTGCGGCAGCGGCACAACAGGCGCCGGTAGCAGCGGCGGAAAAACAGTTCAAGGCGTGGCTGGCGGCATTCAACAGCGGGGACCGCACGGCCCTACTGCAATACTTCGAAAAAAATTTTCCGGAGCGAGCGAAAGAAATTGATGACGTACAGGGCTTTCGCGAAATGACAGGTGGGTTCGAGTTTAAGAAAGCGGAGGAAAGCACGGCGACAAAGTTCACGGCGCTCGTGAAGGAAAAGGAAGCGGACCAGTTCGCGAGAGTCATGATGGAAGTTGCAGAGGCCGAGCCTCACGTCGTGAAGAGTCTTGAGATTCGCGCCGTACCGACACCACCGGAATACAAAGCCGGGCGAGTGAGCGAGAGCGAAGTTATCGCGGGAGTAAAAAAGCTGGCCGAAGAGCGGGCCGCCGCAGACAAGTTTTCCGGCGCCGTGGCGATATCAAAAAACGGAAAGACACTTTTCGCGCAGGCATATGGACTGGCAGACAGAGATAAAAAAATCTCCAACACGCTGCAGACGCGATTCCGGATGGGCTCGATGAACAAGATGTTTACGGCGACTTCGATCTTGCAACTAGTGCAGGCGGGAAAGATCAAGCTGACCGATCCCCTCGACAAATATTTGACGGATTATCCGAATAAAGATGTGGCGATGAAGGTGACGATTCATCATTTGCTGACACATACGGGAGGGACGGGAGATTTCTTCGGACCGGAATTTGATAAGCACCGGCTGGAACTGAAAACGCTGCAGGACTACGTGAAGTTGTACGGAACGCGCGGGCTGGAGTTTGCTCCAGGGACAAAGTGGGAGTACAGCAATTATGGATTTTTGCTGCTGGGAATCGTGGTGGAAAAAGCTTCGGGGCAGGATTACTACGAGTATGTGAGCGAACATATTTTCAAACCCGCCGGGATGACCTCCAGCGATTCGCTGCCGGAAGAGCAGGCGGTTGCGGGTCGATCGATTGGATACACGAAGATGGATGGAAGCTCGAAGTGGGTGACGAACGCGGACACGTTGCCGTACCGAGGAACATCGGCCGGCGGCGGCTACACGACCGTGGAAGATTTGCAGAGATTTGCGAGCGCATTGTTGAATTACAAATTGCTAGACGCAGAACATACGGACCTTTTGACCACCGGACACGAGAAAACGCCGCGCGGAAACAAATATGCCTATGGGTTCATGGACAACTTCGACGACGGAGTGCGGTGGTTCGGACATGGCGGCGGGGCACCCGGAATGAATGGCGATTTGCGGATTTATCCGCAGTCGGGATATGTGATCGCAGTATTGGCGAATCTGGATCCCCCGGCGTCAGAGCGCATTTCCAGTTATGTGAGTGAGCGGCTGCCAGAGAAGTAAGACTAAGGAACTACGGACCAGGCAGCGACGAGCGCGATCCAGGGAACGACTGTGTTTGCGGCGATGACTTCCGCGTGAACGCGGGAGGAGAGCGTTTCCAAATCACCGAGGGCTTCGAGAGAGACCGAGTATTGCCGCGCCTTCGGCAGAAGTGAAAACAATAAATCACAAATCCAAGTTGTGAAACCTGGCCCAGCGCCAAGAATCATTTCAATGCGCATGGCCGGGGCGGGCAAACCAGTCCGTTGAAAGACAGTGTGGAGGGAAAGGCCCAAATCCGTGCGGACGCCGGATGCAAGCATGGTGTCGCGGACGGCGACCGCACAAGCCTGAGACAAAGGCACTGAACGGAGAAGATCTATGTACGGCTGCCACTGTGGTTCATGAAACGCGATGATGCCTCCCGGACGAACTGAGGAGACAAGGGAACGAAGGACCGCAAGAGG
This sequence comes from uncultured Acidobacteriota bacterium, assembly GCA_963794175.1. Lineage (GTDB taxonomy): Bacteria > Acidobacteriota > Terriglobia > Acidiferrales > UBA7541 > Acidiferrum. Next base: position 63,497 of record CAWCCV010000010.1, read on the forward strand.
GTCGGGAAGGAATTGCAGAATAAAGCGGCCGACAGCGGCGTCAAATTTCTTTTCAAAATGCAGCTGAGATATATCGGATTGCAAGAATGTGATGTTGGAGAAGCCGGCTTCGGCGATGCGGGCTTGCGCCAACTGAATGGAGTTTTGGTCGCGCTCCACGCCAACGACTGAGCCGGAAGGACCAACGATACGTGCGACGAGCATGGCCACATCGCCCATGCCGGAACCAAGCTCGAGGACGCGGTGGCCTGGGCCAATGCCTGCATCTTGAAAAAAACGTTCAGTAAGGGGAGCGAGTTGCGCGGCCTGGCAAATCAGGCGCTCGCTTTCCGCTTTTGAGTAGCCCAGGGCGTAGGCGGAGGACGATGCAGGTACTTCCATGGGCGAGAGCTTAGCACGGCCCAGCGCGAATTCAGAATTCAGCGCGAGAACTCAGAGCTTTTGCGTGGCGGGATTTTTCGCGCGCGATGGACTTCGGGTTAACGAGCCATTGCGCTTTGCCTGCGCGGCCGGGTTGCTTGCGTTTGATTCCACTGAGGCGGCCGATTTTCAAAAGGCGGCAAACATCGGCGCTTGTGGCGTCCAGAAGGGCAGCAGTTTCCTGAGCAGTGAGCCAGCGGGGATCACTCTTGGGCATTCTAGTTCTTCCTCCAAAGTTTGCTGGGGGAGGCGGGTTCACTTTAGCGGTAGCGTTGTCTTTTTGGCAATAGGAAAAAGGGCGTCCGGCGGGAAGAAAAGGATTCAGGCGTCCTAGAACGAAAATTACTCAGTCCTAGACGGGTCTGGTGTGGGCCATTCGGGCCCACAAAATCCGCACTCATTCAAGAAGGACAAAACCAGGAACCAACCTGCGGAGTGCAAGCGCTGCGGCAGACGAGCATGGAGCTCGTTTGCCGAGGCGCGCACAAATGACGACCTTCTTGATTCAGACGGATGCAGGAGACTTCTGGCTTATGACGCTGATTTCTCCGACAAAAGCGGTGTTTGCCCCCTTTGTGTCGTTGACGAACTATCCCGACCTAGACCTTCTTGAAAAGTAGAAGAACGAAATCGGGGCGAGGAGCTACTGCGGTGGTGCGCAGCGGCCCCGCCTGCGCTCGGAAACTTTTCCGCGAAGGAGATCTTCGATGTCATCCATATGGTCGCCAAGATGATTTAATTTGCGGGCAAGACCCTGTATTTCAGATTCGGCGCGGCGGTTAACGTCAAAGTCGAGTTCACTGCGAAGGCGATCCTTCGTGTCCTGGCGATTCTGGCTCATCATGATGACGGGCGCTTGAATTGCGGCGAGCATTGATAGAAAGAGATTGAGAAGAATGAAGGGATAGGGATCCCAGGATTTCGCGCCCCTCAATAGGCTCAGGCAAGAATAGGCGACCAGGGCACTCAGAAAAGTGATGATGAAGGTCCAGGAACCGCCGAATCCGGCGACGGCTGTCGGCGATGCGTTCGCCGAATGTGGCTTCCTGTTCGATTAATTCATTTGGATTGCGATTCGCACGAACACGAACGAGTTGCTGCGCGGAGTGGAACTGGCGGCCAAGGACGGTGAGCATGTCCATTCCGGCGTGCGGTTTTTTCTGAAGCAGGACCATGATGTCGTTTCTGTCGACCTCGAGACATGCGGTTTCTTCGATGGCAACGGCGTTGGTCTGGTGCGGAGTTTGTTCGAGCATGGACGCGAAGCCGAAAAATTCGCCGTGGGATGGCTCGTCGACGATGACTTCCTGGTGGTCTTCGTCGACGGTTGTTACGCGGACGCGCCCCGAGACCATGACGTAGGCATGGCCATCGGTATCACCGATTTTGTAGATGCGCTGGCGTGGCGCGAAGTTCCTCAATTCCACTTGGCCAGCAAGGATGGCGGCTTCGTCATCGTCAAGAAGGGCGAAGAGCGGAACATTCTTGAGCGATTCGGGATGACATGACATGGAACACCTCGCGCGTGTTGCGACCCTGAAGTGAAAGCCGAAAAGCATTCCACAAAGCGGCGTGGAATGACAACCCGTAGCTTCTACACTAGAAAAGTGGGAACGGTCAGGCTTGATTCGAGACGGGCTTTGGCGGCGGGCCAGCCGAGTGGGATTTCGGCGGCGGTGACGGTCCATTGAGCGAATTGGGATTTGCCCAAGTGCGGAGCCATGGCTTGCATGATTTGGCTGTGCGGGATTTGGCGAACGAAATTATCGAGGGATTGCTGATCTTCCCAGACGGAAAGCGTGCAGAATTTTCGCGCGAACGGTTTTGCTTGAAGCGAGTAGCCGATGACGCCGGGAGTAGTTTTTAGCTGGCGATGCGTTTGCACGCTGTAGCGAAACAAGGCAGGGATGGCGCGGAAGTTTCGGAGCGGGAGATAAGAAACAAGGGCTAGATAGGTTTTACCGGGGACGGGCGGGGTGATGCAGGTCCATGGGATGGAAGGCATGGGGCTATGGTAACAAGAAAAGCGAAGTGAATAGCTACACATTATTAAAAAGGGGGCTGAGCGGACGGCGGAGTTTAAGCATGCGGAGAATTAAAAAACCAGAGAGTGAGGCGGAAAGGTGTTTGAGGGTGTGGCCGCTGACGAGATGGCCGATAGCGAAAACCTTGGCGTCGAAAGCTTCCAGGAGCTTTGCGAGGACGTAGAGAATGGCGACCCAGACGAGGTCGGAAGCGCGCGTGTAGCGAGGGGGAAAGAGCAAAAGGAAAAGCGGGAGCGCGAGAACGGCGGCGAGTTGGACGGCTGCGTAGAAGCGGAGGTCAGCCTGGCCGTGGAGTTCGCTGAGGTACCACTGGGTGGGGCTTGCTGCGCCGAGGATGAGCAACGGTCCGAGGGAAATAAGCCCGGCGCGGAGGCTGATGCGTTCTGCGATGAGCGCGGCGATGATACCCATGAAGGCAAGGGTCATAGGGAGACGATCCCAGAACAAGCTCGCGTTGGTGGGATGCCAGTGGTAATAGCTGGAACCGAAGGCGGTAAGAAACAGTCCGAGGAAAACGAACAAGTAGGGCCAGCGTTCGCGGCGATCGTGGAATGCATTTGCGGAAGCGTTGCGGAAAGCAAAGACAAGACCCAAGGCCCCGAAGATAGCGAATGGAAGATTGGAGACAACATTCGCAAAGTTGGGAATGCCGAGCCAGGAGCGGTGATCGGCAAAATTGTGATAGGCGAGCGGCTGGGGGATGCGTGGAATGAAAAAGAGTGAAGCGAAAAGAAGAATGGTTACGGAGAAGAGGATTGTGAGGCCGGTGCGGCGCGAGGGCATATTAGGGTTTTGCGGCGGGAGCGGGAGAACATTCCCCGCAGGGGCAGATGGAGCGGAGATGATCGTAGGAGTAGATGCCGGTGGAGTGGCCGTCGGAGAAAGAGATTTGGATGGCGTAGTTTCCGACTTGGGTAGCGGCGGTAGCGCGGGCTTTTGGCTTGAACATGGGGAGGACGGAGGAAGAAGCGAAAGCGGAGGAGGCTTCGGCGAGGGAGTTTTTCTTGTCGCGTTCGTCATTGCAGGTGGCGCAGGGGCATTGATCGCGAAGATAAGGGAAATCGTAGTGAGAGGCGTGGCCGTCGGCCCAGGTGATGTCAACGCCGGCGTTGGTGGAGACATGGACTCTTACGCTGGTGGGTTTGCGGCCTGCATGGAGCGGGATGGGCATGGAGAAGGCGGTCGTCAGTTTCAGTTATCAGTATTCAGTCAGAGACAACAGTAATGATAACGCAGGAGAAGCGCGAGAACGCAGGAGAAGCGCGAAGAAAATCAGAAAACCGTGGAATGAAGAAGAAAATAAGAAGGTGGCGCACTAGGGCGTGCAGGATTTGGGGTCGAGCGTGGAGCAGCAGCCGGAGGAGGGGAAAGGCTTACCGTGGGGGCAAAGCTTGGGCTGTTCGAGAAAGTTGCAGGTCGTGTCGAGCGTGAGATGGCCGTGGGTGAGTTCGATGCGGCGGCTGGCGTTGCGCGCGATGTCCACGTCGTGCGTGACCATGAGGATGGTGTGGCCGGATTGGTGGAGTTCGCGAAAAATGTTGATGACGATGTCTTCGTTGGCTTCGTCGAGATTGCCGGTGGGCTCGTCGGCGAGGATGAGCTTGGGTTGATTGATGAGTGCGCGGGCGATGGCGACACGCTGCTGTTCGCCGCCGGAAAGATTGGCGGGCAGATGCTCGAGGCGATCACCAAGGCCGACGCGCTTGAGCGCTTCAACGGCTTGGGATTCGTCGGTAACGGAGTGGAAATATTGCGCGAGCATAACGTTTTCGAGCGCAGTGAGATACGGCACGAGATGGAATTGCTGGAAGACGAAGCCGATTTTTTCGGCGCGATAACGGACTAGTTCGGATTCGCTGAGTCGCGTGATGTCCTGGCCGTTGACGACGACGCGACCGGAGGTGGTGGTGTCGAGGCCGCCAAGAATATTGATGAGCGTCGTTTTGCCGGATCCGGACGGCCCCATGAGGGCGATCCATTCGCCGGACACGATATTGAAGCTGACGCCGTTGAGTGCGCAAAGAGAGCCGTATTCCTTGACGAGATTTTCAAGGACGACTTGTGCCGGCGACTTGCGGCACGGGTTGCAGCGAGAGGGACGGATTGACGAGCGGCTGGGTAGTCATGCCCGCACCAGGAAAAGCGCCATCCTCAGAAGGCGACCGCTAAAACGGTTCTTGTGCGCTTGAGAGATCATGCTTCGCCTCGGAAAATGGTGGCGGGGCGGACGTTGGCCAAGCGGCGCAACGGATAAGCGCCGAGGATGGCAACGATGACGGTGAGGCTCACAGCAATAGGATACACGATGAGGCGGGGCGCGGCAGCGACGCCGAAGACGGCTTTGCCAAGAGCCATGGAAAGCGCGATTCCGGCTGCGGCACCGATGAGGCCGCCGATGAGTCCGAGAAGGGCCGCTTCGGTCAGAAAAAGATTGAGGATGCTGCGGGCGGAACCGCCGATGGCTTTCATCATGCCTACGTCGTGTTTGCGTTCGGCGGCAATGTTGGTCATTGCGGCCAGGACGCAGAGCGCGGTGAGGACGAGGATGATGGCAGTGGCGGCGGTGAGCAGGCCGGAGATGCGGGAATAGATTCTGGGATTGGGCTTCGGTGAATTGGCGGAGCGGGCGGACTTCAGTGTCGGGAAATTGTGCCTTAAGCTGCGCGCAGTAGCGGTCAACCTCGTCGGGAGCTCTATAGAAAGCTAGCTGGATGACACTGGCTCTTCCTTCGGCGTTGGTTAGGCTTTGAACCTTTTTTAGGGGAACAAATATCTGGTCGTCTTCCTGTGTGCCAAACGAGTCTATGTCTTCAACCAAGCAGCCGTCCTCTTCTGCACCCGAACGCCACTTCAGTATTGACCCGTAGTGCAAATGGAGCTGCACCGCTACGCGCGCGCCTACATCGCAAGTGTCTGCGTCAATCGTGGCACCGTGGTCTGGATTCAGTACTCGATGAGGAAGCACGACCCCGATATCGTCTCCTTGAAACCGTGTGCCGGCCAGAATCACACGACCAAGCCCCGTTCTAACTTCACTGAGGTTTCCTCCGTACGCCGAAATGTCGGCGAAACCATAGAGAAATGCGGCGGCCGGAACCTGGCCTTGGCCTTGCATCGGTGGCAGATTGTCGAGAATCGATTCGGGAATTGTGCGGGGAAACAAAGACTCAGACTGATTCTTTTCCGTGTGCGCAGAAATTATTATGTTCGGGCCGAAGGATCGGAATTCGGAATTGATGCGGCGTTTGGCGTCGGTTTGGAGATTGAGGAGGGCTGCGGAGACGGCGGCTCCTGCGGAAAGAGCGAGCAAGACGACAAAGAGGCGTCCACGGTTGGCAAGCAGGAGGCGGCGCACTAGGCGGCCGAACATGGAAGTGTTGGCAGAGGAGCGATTAGACATGACGATGCTCCGTTGGAGCGATCGTACTCGGCTGCGAAATCGAAGAGCGATTTCTCTCCAGCGCGACCCGACAGCCTCGCAGGAGCATCGGGTTGCTCCGATTCGAAATGACGGTGCTGATTTTTGGGAGCAGATCATCATTCGCCTCGGAGGATGGGGGCAGGTTCGCAGCGAGTGGCGCGACGCAAAGGAAGCGCGCTGCCGAGAAGCGTTACAAGAATGGCGAGGCCGAGGATTACGGCGAGAACGAGAAGAGATGGCGCCGGTGGAACACCGAAGATCTTTGCTCCGACGATGCGGGCGAGGAAAAGACCGAGGACGTAGCCGAGGCTGCCCCCGACGAAGGCGAGCAAGAGTTGTTCGGCGGCGAGAAGGAAGCCGACCATGCCGGAGCCGGCACCAAGGGCTTTCAGGAGGGCGAGTTCGGAGCGGCGCTCGATGACGCTGGCTGCGGAAGATGCGCCTACAGCGAGTGCTGCAGCGAGGAGAGCGGCGAACGTAACGAGCCACAGGAGCGAACGGACGCGCGTGAGGATCTGGCCTTCGCTATCGGCAACGCGGCGAATGACGCGAACATCGGAACCCGGCAGAACCTGTTGGATCGAATAGGCGATGGAGGAGACATAGGGCGAGCAAGACCAGCGCTCGAATTGCTCGGCGTTCATCGTTTTGGGATTGCGGCGGGCGAAGTCGTCTTCGGGTTTGGTGAGGGCCGAAACGTAGAGTTCGCGGTAAAGGCCGGGTTTGGAACTGAGGCGCTGAATCTGGTCTAGGGGCATAAAAACGGCATCATCTTCTGAATCGCCTGTGCTAACAATTCCCACAACTTTTGCGCCTGGCGAGGCTTTCTTGTCTCCGCTATCAACCGCCAAGCGATCTCCTATGCGAACATTGAGCCGTTCCGCGATTCGTTCTCCGACGACACATTCCTGCGACTCCTCAGAGAACCACCTTCCTTCAATTTTCCACCACGGATTTGTTGTGTCGATGCCGGTGGTAAATGTAGAACCATCCGGCAAAGCGATTCTGTGGTTTATCCACGTCCCAATGAATCGGATTTTTCTCCCTTGCGCTTCGGAAGCCAGCTTGCGCGGTTCAAAGTCATAATAGCGTTCTGATTCCAGCACCGGCGCGAAGGCAATGATGTTGTTGTGCCAGAAGACGGTCTTGATTTTGGGGAGGTCGGATTCGGGGAGATAGGCGGAGGAATTTGCCGGGCGATAGTCCACGCCGCCGATTTCGATCGGAAGTGAATCGGCTTGGGGGGAGACGACGAGATTGGCGCCGAGAGAGCGAAATTCGGCAGAGAGGCGATCCCCGACGTCGAGCGAAACGCTGAGCGCGACAGTGACTACGGCCATGCCTAGACCAAGCGCAGCGATGGTGAGGAGTTTGCGGCGCGGGCGGCGCGTGACGGAGTCGGTGATGAGTCTCAAGAACATTGGCTTTTATTAGCGCACAGGCCGAGGAGCGATTCCTCGCTGCGCCCGGAAAGACTCTTTGGTGCAGTAAGGCAGACGGAAAATCACTTGGGGACCTCGGTGGAGGCGCGGGTGATTGAAGAAACGTTCACGACTATTTCCGAGCCTTCAACCTGAAACGGTAGGCCGACGGGGTTGCAGCCACCGGCTTCACCGATGGTGGGGGCATAGATTGCAGAGCCGCAATGGCGGCAGACTACGTTCTGGCCGTCCTGGCGATAGCCTTCGGCGCCGCAGATGCGGCAGGCATCGAGCGCGACGCCCCAACCTTGGGGCTTTTTGATAACAATAAAGCGAAATTCCTGTGAAGAAGTGTTTACTGTGAAAATGTGCAGATTGCCGTCCTTTACATCGGCAAGCGGGATGCGGATGAGATCGGCAGAAGGTATGACCGCGCGAGAAGCGGGCGCGGCGGAATCGGCGCGCGCGTAAATGAAATCAGCGGTGAGCGCGAGGATGACGGCGAGGCACGCGGCAGAGGCAGCGACCATCCAGCGTTGCTGGCGGCGGCGTTGCGCTTCAAAGAGGCGTCGTTCGGCCTCGGTGGCGCGCGGAATTTGAGGCGCGGACGGGGCGAACCATTCGCGAAGGATCAGAACGATTGCCGCTCCAAAGATGAATACGAAGAAGAAAAGCTCGTTGCGTACGATGGGGCCAATGATGGCCATTTCTTGCCTGCTCGAAGGAATCCACTGCGCTTCGCTGATTTCGTGAAGACCGGTGATGGCTAGCTGCGCGGCGACGAGCCAAAGAATGACCGTAGTGACGCTGAAGAAGCGATGAAGCGGGATTTTTATTGTGCCTTTAAAAAAGAAAAGGCCAACCGCGATGGCGGCGGCGAGGCCAACCAAGGTGCCGGTCCAGGTTTGCAGACCGTCGCTTGAGAGTTCGACAGCGCGGAGAATCAGCGCCAGCTCGACGCCTTCGCGCAAAACCATGAGAAAGACAAATAGGAAGATGCCCCAGCCTGCGGCCGTTCCGCCGCGCCCGGCGTAAGCGTCAATTTTTTCCTCGATTTCCTGGCGAAGATGGCGCGCAACGCGGTTCATCCAAAAGATCATCGAAAGGACAAAGGCCGCGGCGACGACAAGGAGGAGGCCTTCAAAGCCGTCCTGGTTGATGTTCCAATGTTCGAGAGCAATTGCTACCGCGAGGCTCAGCGCTGTGGCCAAACCGACGCCGAACCACACGAACCGCGTCAAATGGGGACGGGCCGTGCGCGCAAGGTAGACAAGGATGATGCCGACGACGAGAGAAGCCTCGACGCCTTCCCGCAGTGCGACTAAAAGAGCAGAGAGCAAGACGGTTCCAGTTGAAAATCATTTGCAACTTCAGCCATAGTGTAACGCTTGGGTAGGCGAGAGGTCAATCGGACCATATTAGTCCTATTTCTTCGGGATAGAATAACGCAGTGCTGCAAAACGGCAAATCTGAGTTGGCGAATTTTCTCTGGAACTGATGCTGAGCAAAGCGCTTAAGACCGGGAGAGGTGAGCGGGCGCGGAGAGCAATTTACGCCGGGGTGGCCCTGGTGTGTGCGCTTTTGTGCGGGCCGAAAACCGACAGATTCCTGCTTGCGCAGGATTCGAAGGCGAAGCCGAAAGTGCAAGACTTGAAGAAGGCGCAGCGGGAGGTGCAGCAGGGAGAAAAGGCCGAGTTGGCGGGAAATCTGGACGCGGCGCTGGCGTTTTACGACGAAGCGGCCAAGGACGCGCCGATGGATTGGGGAATTGTGGGGCACGCGTCCGCACTGCGCGCGAAGCTGGTGCAGGCGCATGTGGACGCGGCGGAAAATGCGGCGATTTACGGCGACTTGCGAAAGGCAAGCAACGAGCTGCGAACGGCACTGAAGATCGACCCGGGAAACACAATCGTTGCGGAACGCGAAGCGCAGATGCGTTCGATGAGCGAGGAAGAAGTTTTGCCGGAGGGCCCGCCGGAAGAATACGCTCTGAAAGGCCCACCGCGACTGCAGGCGAATCGCGGCGTGCAGGACTTTAATTTGCGCGGCGACACGCGAGGCGCTTACGAGCGAATTGCGAAAGCATTTGGAATTACCGCGGCGTTCGATCCGGACCTGGTGTCCCGTGTCGTGAAACTGAACGTAACCGGCGTGGATTTTGAAACGGCGATGCGGATTCTGGGGCAGCAGACGACGACATTTTACCGCGTCCTGACGCCGAACATGATTTTTGTGACTGCCGACACGATTGACAAGCGAAAACAGTATGGAATGACAGTGGAAGAGACGTTCGTGTTGAGCTCGGCAGTAGATTCACAGGATATGACAGACCTACTGCGGGCCCTGCGCGAAATCACGAGCGCGACGCACATTCAGCTGGACGTAAAGAGCCGCACCGTCACGATTCGAGATTCGGCGGAAAAAGTGAAACTGGCTGGCGCGCTAATCAAGCAAGCCGAACAGGCGCACTCTGAGTTGATGCTCGATATCGCTTTGCTGGAAGTGGACAAGAACAAGGCAAGGAATCTTGGTATAACGCCGCCGACCAACGTGACCGCGTTTCCGCTGAGTTCGAGCGACTTGCAGGCTCTGTCGCAGGCGACAACTTTTGCGAACTTGCTGACGCTGCTGCAGCAGGTGTTCGCAGCGCATGGGATTACTCCGCCGCCGCCGGTGATACCGATTGGCGGGGGGAAGAGCACCTATCTTTTGAACTTGCCCAGCACGACTGCGAATTTTTCGGATGCGCTTTCGCTGGTGCGTACGGGGCGCGAAGTCCTGATGCGAGCGCAGGATACAAAGCCGGCGACTCTCTTTATTGGGCAAAGATTCCCGGTGACGCTTTCGCTGCTTTCTACAAGCCTGGGCGGAACGACTGTCGCCGGCGCAATTCCCTCTACCGTGTTTCCCCGGACGGATTTCAATGTAGGGCAGCTGCCCGTAGCGCTGGCTTCCAAGGATTTTAGCGGAGACGGCAAGGCAGATATCGCTGTGGCAAACCAGACGGACAGTTCGATCAGCATTCTGCTGGGACAGGGAGACGGGACTTTCACTCAGCCAACCAATCCCATCTCCCTGGGAGTGAACGAACAAGGCCCATCGGCGATTGCATCGGCGATCTTTCGACTGACGGACGCCGACCACCTGACGCAGCCCGCGGATCTGGTGATTGCGAATCAGAGTTCGAATACAGTCAGTGTGTTGCTTGGAAATGGAGATGGAACCTTTGCGGGGGCGCCGGGGTCGCCGTTCGCAGTTGGCGCGCAGCCGCGCTCCGTGGTGATTGCGGATTTCAACGGCGATGGAAAACTCGATTTCGCCGTGGCGGACAGCGGCGACAACACGATTGCGACGTTTCAGGGAAATGGCGATGGGACATTCACGCCGTTTCCAAGATCGCCGTTTGCGTTGCCCCTGCTTATGCGGGAACCGGTAGCCATGGTAACCGGCAACTTTCGAAACATAAGCAACGGCGGCGCGGATATCGCTGTAGTGAACGAGCTTTCAAACAACGTGGCGATCCTGGAAGCGACCGGGGACAACACGTTCGATGGAACATTTACAGTGGCGACTGGATCGCCGTTTGCGGTCGGGACCTTGCCAATTGCGATTGCCGCGGGGGACCTGAATTCAGACGGCGTGCCGGATTTGGCAGTGGTGAATTCGACGGACAGCACGATCAGCGTCTTCATAAACAACGGCGATGCGACCTTTGCCGCGGCGCCCAGTTCTCCGCTGCCGACATCGTTCGGAGCAAGCCCCTCGGGCGTTGTGATTGCGGATTTTACAAACGATGGAATCGGCGATATCGCGGTAACCAACGCTGGCGTATCAACGCTGGGGATTTATGTTGGATTGGGCCTGGGATCGTTTTCGTCACGGTTTGAACTTTCCACGCCATCCGGACCGCAGGCAATCACGACTGCGGACTTCGACGGCAACGGTCTGCCGGATGTTGCGCTGACGGCACACTCCGGAAGTTTGAATCAGGTGAGCGTGTTTCTCGATCCATCTACGTTTGCAAGCGGGAGCGCGACGCAGGTTCCCTATCCGGGGTCGGAATATATTGATCTGGGGTTGAAGATCAAAGCGACGCCATACGTGCATGGAGCGGACGAAGTGACGCTGCAGCTCGACTTTGAAATCCGCTCGCTGGCTGGAAGCGCGATCAACGGGATTCCGGTGATCAACAATCAGACGTTGAGCCAAACGGTGCGGCTGAAACAGGATCAAACCTCGCTCATCGGCGGGCTAACGGAGCGACAAGGGACGAACGTGCTTGATTCGCTGCCGGGATTAGGCGAGATTCCTGGGCTTGGTTACGTGGCGCAGAACCAGAACAACAACTCGACAGACACTGAATTTTTGATTTTGGTTACGCCGAGGAGACTGCGAATTCCCCCGAGAAAATCGGCATCAATCTACGCGGGGCCGACCCCGGGAGCGGGTGCAAATGCTGCTCCGGCTCAACCCGCGCCGGAACCAGAGCCGCCTCCTCAGCCGACAACTCCGCCGGAAAATCCAAACCCGCAGCCGCAGTAAGAATCCCTTTGCCGGGAAAAGTTTTAAGGCAACGGTTCGAAAACGACCACCGGCTGGTAAGTGCGCGGTACGACGGCTTCTGCAATGGCGATCAATTTTTTCTGCGAATCGAAGACGCGGAGACGAGGTGGACGCGGCTCGCCGGCGTCGAGCTCCATCGTCGCGCCCGGGGGATTTTCTGTTCGGCCGGGCTGGAGCTGCGAAAGAGTGATGTTAAAGCGCGCGCCATGGCGAACACGCTTTTCGATGACGGGCAACACGCTGGCGCTGGGAAAATTGGGCAGCAAGATTCTCAAGTGGGATAAGGCAGTCCTTGAATTTCCCGGCGCGCGCGGCTTCTGCGAGATCGTCGAGCTTCCACGCTTGCTGGAGAGAAAATTCGCCGACGGCGGTGCGGCAGATTTCGGCCAAGTGTGCGCCACAGCCGAGTTTTTGCCCCATTTCGTGCGCGAGCGAGCGGATGTAGGTGCCAGAAGAACATTCGATAACGAAACGTGCAATGGGCCCGGCGATTTCCATGAGTTTGAATTCGAAGAGTTCGACTTCGACGGGTTTCAGCTCGACTTCTTTCTTTTTGCGCGCGAGTTCGTAGGCGGGTCGGCCGTTTATTTTTTTTGCGGAGAAGATGGGAGGCATTTGCGCGAAGCGCCCGATGCGTTCAGCGGCAAAATGTTCGACGGTGGCGGCGTCGGGCGTTGGCGGATTGTCCGGGCCCTGGGCTTCGCCGTCGGAATCGTAGGAATCGGTGGCGAAACCGAAGCGGAATCCCGCGGTGTAACGTTTGCGGCGGCCGGAATAAAACTGAACGAGGCGTGTAGCGCGGCCGAGCAAAACAACGAGAACTCCGGTGGCAAGGGGATCGAGCGTGCCGAGATGACCAACTTGACGAAATCCAGCCATGTGGCGAACGGCGTCCACAACGTCGTGCGACGTTTTACCTTGCGGCTTGTCGATGACGAGCGCGCCGTCGAACGGAGCGGGTTGTGGTTTGCGGGGCATGGGAGAGTCAGTTTTAAGTTTTAAGTGCGAGCTCTGAGAAATTTGTTACTGCTGGTGCTGTGGCATTCAAGTTGCGAACTCAAGGAGCGGGCGTCTTGTCCTTTTTCATTTCTTTGAGGAGCTGCTCGATTCTGAGCGCGCTCTCTTCGGAAACATCGAGCGTAAAATGAAGTTCGGGCAAGCGGCGGACCTGCAGACGCTCGATAAGTTCGTGGCGAATGTAGCCGGCGGCGTGTTCGAGAGCTTTGATTGCGCCGTTCTGCTCTTTGGCGTCGTTCGAACGCACGTTGACGAAGATGCGCGCGTGCTTCATGTCCGGCTGAACGCGGACTTCGCTGACGCTGACGTGGCCTTCAAGCCGCGGGTCTTTCAGTTCGCCGGCAAGCATGGCGTTGATTTCGTGGGCGATTTCTTCGCCGATTCTTTCGTGACGATGATTCGTGGTGCTCATCGCTCTCTCGCTTCGTTTGGCAAAACACAGGCAGCTTCGGAAAGCGGCCCCTGCAACAGCGGTTATACAATTTCGATGGCCTGGTTTACCAGCAACGAACCGAGGATTTCGTCGGCTTCGTCCAGCGCTTTTTGCAGAACCTCGCGGACGTACTTTTCCTCATTGGCCAGTGTGACGACGCCGACCACGGAACGTTGCCAGGCGTCATGATGATCCATCTCCGCAACCGCCACGTTGAATTTCTGGCGCAACTTGTCTTTCAGGCTGCGCAAAACCTGGCGTTTATCCTTGAGCGATTGCGCGTCCGCAATATGCAATTCCAACGTAAGCAATCCGACTGGCATGTGGATTTTCCGGGGACGGAAAGCGGTTTATTTCTTGCCGGCGGATCCGCCACCCTGGGCAGCGGCTTCCGCTGCAGAAAGTTTCTGCACATTGAAGCACTCGAGAACGTCGCCGACCTTCACGTCGTTGAAGTTGGCGATACCCGCGCCGCACTCAAAGCCGGTGCGAACTTCGCTGGCGTCGTCCTTGAAGCGCTTGAGCGAGCTGAGCTTCGAAGTGTAAATGACAGCACCTTCGCGAAGGACGCGAATCTGCGCGTCGCGCTTGAGAACGCCGTCGGTGACGTAGCAGCCGGCGACCGTGCCGGCGCCCTTGACGCGGAACGTGTTGCGAACTTCCGCGCGGCCGAGATAAGTTTCCTGGAAGACCGGTTCAAGCAAGCCTTCCATGGCTTTCTTAATTTCGTCGGACACTTCGTAAATGATGCTGTGCGTACGAATGTCCACTTTTTCCTGTTGCGCGAGCTCGGCCGCCTTGCGCTCCGGCCGAACGCCGAACGCGATGATGATTGCGCCGGAAGCGCTGAGCGAGCAGAACGTCATTTTCACTGACCGCGCCGACGCCGGAGCCGATGATTTTGAGCTTCACCTGGTCGGTCGAGAGTTTCGGCAGCATTTCGCTCAAGACTTCGACGCTGCCCTGCACGTCCGCCTTGATGACGATCGGCAATTCCTTAACTTCGCCGGCCTTGAGCTGTTCATGCAGCTGATCGAGCGTGATGCGCGCGCCGGTGGACCGCGCGAGCAACGCAGCGTCGCGCTGCTTTGACTGGCGATAGTCCACGATGTGGCGCGCTTTGGCTTCGTCGGTAACCTGAGAAATGATCGCCCGCTTCTGGAACGCCTTGCAGGCCGAGAACTTCGACCGGCGTGGACGGCGGCGCGTCTTTCACGGGACGGCCGCGATCATCGAACATGGCGCGAACTTTGCCGAATACCGCGCCGCAGATGAAGAAGTCGCCGGGACGTGAGCGTGCCGTTCTGCACCAGAACCGTAGCAACGGGGCCGCGGCCTTTGTCCACGCGGGATTCGAGAACCGTTCCGGTTGCCGGAGCATCGGGATTGGCCCTGAGTTCGCGCAAATCGGCAACGAGCAAAAGCATTTCGAGCAGCTTTTCGATGCCCTTCTTTTGTTTTGCGGAGACTTCGACAAATTCCGTTTCGCCGCCCCATTCCGCGGGCATCAGGCCGAGATCGGAGAGCTGACGCTTCACGCGCTCGGGCTGCGCTTCGGGCTTATCGATTTTGTTGATGGCCACGATGATGGGTACGTTGGCGGCCTTCGCGTGGTCAATGGCTTCCTTGGTTTGCGGCATGACGCCGTCGTCGGCAGCAACGACCAGCACTACGATGTCGGTAACTTTTGCGCCGCGCGCGCGCATGCGCGTGAATGCTTCGTGACCCGGCGTGTCCACAAAAACCACGGCACGATCATTGACTTGAACTTTGTACGCGCCGATGTGCTGCGTGATGCCGCCCGCTTCGCCGCCGGCAACATCCGCTTCGCGAATTGCGTCGAGCAAGCTGGTTTTGCCGTGGTCCACGTGGCCCATGACGGTAACGACCGGCGGACGCGGCTTGAGATTTTCCTTGGTCTCTTCCTTCGCAACTTCCAGCACCATTTCTTCTTCGAAGGAAACGACGCTGACGACGCCGTTGAACGATTCGGCGAGCTGCGTGGCCGTCGGTACGTCCAGCGCCTGGTTGATGCTGGCGAAGATGCCGCTTGTCGAGCAGCACTTTCAGAAGTTCCTTCGCGCGCACGTCGAGCTTTTCGGCAAGCTCGCGAATGGTGATGCCTTCCGTAATCGTGACATCGCGCGGCGCACGCGGCTCGGGCGGCGCAATTACGGCTGCGGCGCGGCGATCTGCGCCCGAACGCTGGCGCGTCGGATGAAGCTTGCGCTCGCCTTCCATCTCGCGCTTGTCTGCGACTGGGCGCTGGCGTTGCGGCGGCTTGCGCGTGTAAAGCGGCTTGCCGGGCTCTGCCTTGGAAGGCATTTTGTCCGGCATGGGCGGCAACATTGTTGGACGGCCGGGCATGCGCGGGCCGGGACGCGTTCCTGTGGGAACCGCGCCAGGGCGCTGGCCGTAAGGACGATTCTGCGGACCGCCAGAACCACCGCCCGGTCCGCCACCGGGACGCGGCGAAAACGGACGACCTTGTTGCCCTTGACCGCCGCCTTGCTGCGGGCGCATCGGTTGGCCAGGACGCGGGCCGCTCGGACGATCTTGCGGAAGGGGGCCACGATTTCCGGTCGGCAAGGGACCGCGATTTCCGCTAGGCATAGGCCGGGACGGTTGGCCCTGACGCTGCGGAGCAGCGGCGGGGCGCATCGCGCCAGCTTGATTTGATTGCGCTTGCGCAGATGGCGCGAGACGCAGAAGGCGCACTACCTGATTGCGACGGAGCAGAAATCGGGCGCAGGGGCTGTCCGGGTTGCGGCGCAGCCGGCTTTGCGGCAACCGGTTGCGGAATCAAAGGTTTTGCGGCTGGAGGCGGAGTTGCGGGCTGTGGCGCCGGCAGAGACAGCGGGGGCTTGTGGCGCTGCGGGTTTCTGAGCAACTGGGGCTGGAGCGACGACCGCAGGGGCCGGCGCGGGAGGAGCAGGAGCAAGAGCGGGTGGCGCCGGGGCGGGCGGAGGAGCGACCGGGGCAACCGGTTTTGCAGCAGGAGGCGGCGCTGGAGCAGCAGCGACGGGAGCAGGAAGCGCAGCGGGCTTTCTCAGTGCAGCCTTTGCCGCGGCATCCTTTGCTTCTTTCTCGGATTTCGCTCTCGCCTCAGCGTCCGCTTCGGCTTGTGCTTGTCCCTGAATCGTGGTGCGAACTTTCTCGGCAACATCGGCCGGAATTGAACTTGAATGCGTCTTCTTTTCCGTAACACCGAAGCCGGGCAAAAGGTCAATGATGGCTTTTGCTTTGACCTCTAGCTCGCGGGCCAGTTCATTAATTCGAACTTGATTGATATCTGTCATGCTCTCCTAGGAATTCGTTTCTTCCTTGTGTTTTGAATCGCTTTCCGGTTCAGCGGCAATCTCTGCAGATGCGCTTTCCGCTGGGGCAGGTTCTTCGGCCGGCGCTTGTTCGATTGCCGGGGCGGATGCAGCGGCTGTTTCCGCGGGTGCGGATGCTTCGCCGCCTTCTTCGATGTCCGAGACTTCACCGGCCGGAGCCGCTTCTCCACCTTCGTAGAAGCGGTTCACCGCCTGATAAATCTTGTCCACCATCTTTTCGCCGATGCCCGGAATTTCCATAAGTTGTTCGGGCGTCATGCCGGCGAGCTTTTCCAAAGAAGTGATGCTGGCCGCTTCCAGTTTCTCGATGGTTTTTGGGCCGACGCCCGCCAGCACGGTGAGCGGAGTGGTGGGAGCGGTGAGCGCAGTCATTTGCTCTTCGATTTCATGGCGCTTCTCTTCTTCGCTCTTGATGTCGATATCCCAGCCAATCAGCTTGCTGGCGAGTCGGACGTTCTGGCCCTTTTTGCCGATGGCAAGCGAGAGCTGCGAATCCTCGACAATAACTTCGAGTTTGTGATTTTCGGGATCCGTAATCTGAACGCGCGTCACTTTCGCCGGGCTCAAAGCCTTCTGCGCGAACGCAACGGTCTCTTCGTTGTACGGAATGATGTCGATTTTTTCGCCGCGCAGTTCACGGATGATGGACTGTACGCGCATGCCCTTCATGCCGACGCAGGCGCCAACTGGGTCAACGTCTTTGTCGCGGCTGAGTACGGCAACTTTAGTGCGCTCGCCGGCTTCGCGGGCTGCTGCGCGAATTTGCACAGTGCCGTCGTAGATTTCCGGGACTTCCATCTCAAACAGACGCTGCACAAGAGCGGCGTCCGCACGAGAAACGATCACCTGAGGGCCTTTCGCCGCGCGGTCCACCATCTTGATGACCACGCGCAGCCGCTCGCCGATGTTATAGGTTTCCAGTTTTGATTGTTCGCGCTTTGGCAAACGCGCTTCGGTGCGGCCCATATCCACGATCAGGTCGGGGCCTTCGGCGCGCTTCACGATGACGGTTACCAGTTCGCCGACGCGGTTGTGATACTCGTTGAAAATCGTGTCACGCTCGGCTTCGCGCACCTTCTGTAAAATCACCTGCTTGGCCGTTTGCGCGGCGATGCGTCCGAGAACATCTGTCGGTTTGGTGGTCAAAATCTCCAAGCCGACTTCGGCGTCAGGATTTTTCTTCTTCGCATCCGCAATGGAAATTTCCCGCTTTGGGTCGGTGACTTCTTCCACGACCGTAATCACGGAAAAAACGTCCACTTGGCCGGTATCCTGATTGAACTTGCCGCGAAGGTCTTCTTCCGTTTTGTAATATTTACGGGCAGCGACAACCATGGCGTCTTCAATCGCAGACACCACAACTTCCGGCTCAATGTGCTTTTCACGGCTGAGCATTTCAATCTGTTGATAGAGCAAGCTGGCCATAACGCGTTCCTAGTTCCCGGCTCCTAGAATTCCACTACCAGATTCGCCTTGCGGATCGCAGCAAACGGCACTTCGATTATCCGCGGCGTTTTGCCTTTCAATTCCAGGCGCACAACTCCAGATTCGACCCCGGTGATGCGCCCTTCCATAAAACTCAATTCCTCGACGGGCTGGTTCGTCCAGACCTTCGCCGAGCGGCCCGAGAAGCGCTCGAAGTCCGCCGGCTTGGTAAGTGCTCGATCCATGCCGGGCGAACTGACTTCCAGCACATAGCTTGGTCCGTTGATCAGCTCCTCAACATCGAGGATTACGCTCAGTTGCTGGCTGACCTTCTCGCAATCCGCGTGAGAAATCTTTGGATAAGGATCGGATGCTGCGCCATCAGTCGTTTTCGGCGGCGGCACTCGGTCGATATACACTCGCAGGAAGCGCTGCTTGCCGATTTTCCATTCGACATCAACGACTTCCAGCCCCTCCGAGTGCGCCACGCGTTCCGCGGCTGCGCGGATTTTTTCCAAATTCACGCAGAGACTCCCCGGCCTAAGCCGGTTTGACGCCCAACCGAACCGGCGGCAACAAAAAAGTGGGCTTGCGCCCACCCTGTCGTGCGACCCGTTTCCGAGCGAAGAGAGAGTATATTCCCCCTGCACGGCAAAAGCAAGATACGCCTGAAGTTGCGCCGCTGTCGAGGCCGCGTTCACAAGCGACCAGCGCCCGTTAGAAACAAAACGCGCCCGTCCGGCTCACTTGCTACAAGTCTTTTCTCGTCAATACTTTGGTTGGCGCGAGGGTAGCGCCCATTGAGTCGGGGGTGATTCGAGGGACAAAAGTCGGCAGTGGGGCACTAGCGCTGGCCGTCGCGCGTGACTGGTGACTGGTTTCTCAGGTGGTCTCGCTCCGCGTCTCGTGCCGCTCGCCTCAGAACTAGACTCTGCCGCAGAGTCATACTCTTTCCGCGTCTTCCCGAAGGGCTACAACTGGTTGCGCGGGCCAGGCGTTTTGACTGTGCCGGCAACGACACGGGCAAGTGGTCAAAGCCGCATTCGACCTTGCTCTGCAAAAAAATATTCCGAAAGAAACTGGACCGGGCAGACGCCATATTGGTATCAATGATTTTTGGGCCGGTGATTTCCTTTCTGGAAATGGGCGACGGAACGCAGTAATCTTTTTGTCCGAAGCTTTTTGCTCCTAAGTCGTCACCGGTATGTCAGACTTAACCGGGCACAAGGGTGTACTCGTGGTGCGGGACTCTGTTAAGGCAACTATGCGTTTGGGCTTCCTGGCTGCCCTTCTCTTACTTCTACCTGGTATTTTCCTGGCGCAAGACCAACTCGTCATCAACCCATCCACGCGTGGGATGACCAATTCGGATGGGCGGGCTGACATGCAGTCGCCTGTGAACATATTTGTAAACGTGCGTGAAACAAACGGATTGGCGCTTGAACAAAGCGCAATTGTAACCATAGATTGTCCGCTTTCGGGCCTGAAACTGACTGGTCCAACAAAAGATACTGCCCAAGTGCAATTCATGCACGTTCCCACG
Source organism: uncultured Acidobacteriota bacterium (assembly GCA_963794175.1). GTDB lineage: Bacteria > Acidobacteriota > Terriglobia > Acidiferrales > UBA7541 > Acidiferrum. The sequence goes on from CAWCCV010000010.1 coordinate 83,123, forward strand.
GGTGACTGCAACGTCGAGGTGACTTCAAGCGGATTCAAAATGGCTAAAGAACACGTGACCGTAAACGAAAGCATCGTCGCGCGCAATCAATACGTTTTTATTTACCTGCATCCGCAGTCGGAAGGCTCGGTTTCGGGTGTTCGGCCTGTTGTGACCGTAGGACTGCTTGAGGAAATAGACAAGTCGGCGGCAGACATTCGCAAGAACAAGCTGGCCGATGCCAGAAAACATTTGGACAAGGCATTGCGGATTTCGCCGAACAATCCCGACGTTCTTTATTTGAACGGCCTCCTTGCCATGAATCAGGGGAACCTCCCTGTTGCAAAGGAGCAGTTCCAAAAAGCCGTTTCTGTTTATCCAACTCACGAGCGCTCTTTGCTTGCTCTCGGCGAGGTCCAGGTAAAGATGAAGGATCTGGAGCCGGCAATTCAAACCATGGAAGCCCTGCTTCTTCAAAACAACGCTACTTGGCGCGCTCACCTGATAGTCGCGACGGCGTATGGTCAACTGCAGCAATACTCCAAAGCGGAGCAACACGCGCAACTTGCTGTGGAACTGAGCGGTGCGAATTCGGCCGGTGCAAGGCTCCTGCTCGGACAGATTCTTGCCGCGGAGGGAAACCAGGCAGGAGCAAGAAAGGAATTCCAGGAGATCCTGTCCAACCATTCAAGCGATCCATCTGCAGCCGAAGCAAGAAATGCACTCGCCGGTCTTGGCAAAGCCGACGCACGACCAGAAGTGGGCTCTGTCGGCTCGGCCGTGCTGCCTTCTTTATCTTCCGCGTCCCTCCACGTCTGGTCCCCTCCTGACATAGACGCTGCGAAACCCTTGTTGGTCGAAGACGTAGCATGTCCTACCCAAGAAGTAATCGAACAGACCAGTCTGGCGGCGAGCCGGTTATTCCAGAATTTTGAGCGTTTCGTTGCAACCGAGCACATTGAGCACGAAGAAATCACTGCGAGCGGCGAGCCAGAGCATGTACGGACGCACGATTTTAGTTACATGGTGTTTGTGGAGCAGGACAAGAAGGATAAGCAGCTCTACCTCGACGAAAAGCGCGACGGTGGCACGGGCTTGGACTCGTTTCCGACTTCGCTTGCGACAGTCGGGCTGATCGGTCTCGGTGTGGATATTTTCCAGACCGGTTTCGCAAAGGCCCTGGAATTCAAGTGCGAGGGCCTGGGCCAGTGGCGCGGGAGGGCAGCCTGGGTAATGCATTTCACGCAGAAGAATGGAGAGCGTTCGTTCCTCAGGCTGTGGCAGACAAAATTCCGCACGGTGGAAGTACCCTTGAAGGGGCGCGTGTGGATTGCAACAAACAGTTTCGACGTATTGCACGTGGAGACCGATCTGCGCGATCCGATGAAAGACCTCGAGTTGATGCGGGATCACATCTCCATCGACTACGGCCCCGTCCAATTTAAGAAGTCGCAGACAGAGCTGTGGCTGCCATGGAGTGCTGAAATTTTCCTGGATCTGCACGGGAAGCACTACCATCACCGCCATACACTTTCCAACTACGCGATCTTCGATGTCGCTACGGACAACAAAATCAGCGCGCCGAAAAACGCGCCACCGCAAGAAGAGGAAAAGGCACCAGAAGTTCCGAAACCGCAGTAAGGCGAATACGGGCTAGCTCGTTTACGAAGCAAAAAGTAAAAACGCCCCGATTTGAACGGGGCGTTTTTACTTTGTTGAATTTTCTGCTGAAATTACGGCTTGGTCGTTGGAGTTGTCGCCGCCGGCTTTGCGGCAGGGGGCTTGGCCGGTGCCGTCGCAGAAGCCTTGACCGGATACGCCTGGTCGTAAAGCTTGATGACGTCTTGCGTCAAATCCACCTTGTTCGAAGCGAAGATGATGGGCGAAGCCTGGGCAGAAGTGTCGAACACCGCTGTGTAGCCATTCTCGCGGGCATAGCGATCCAGAACATCCATCATCTTCCGGCCGATGCGGTCAATCACATCCTGCTGCGCCGCGTTGACGTCTTCTTGATAATCTTCCTGCTTCCGCTGAAGCTGCTTGGCGAGGGCTTCGCCCTGGCGCTGCAAACGCGTCTGTTCTTCCTGGCTCAGTTTGTCACCGCCCGTCTGCAAACGCTGACGAATGTCGTTGATCTGCTTGTTCATGTTCTCCAGTTCGGACTGGCGCGCGGCAAATTGCGACTGCAACTCCGCCGAGGCTTGTTTTCCTTCGGCAGTGTTCACAATTGCTTGCCGGACGCTCAAAACGCCCAGCTTTTCAGCGGCGGCGTTTGCCGGGGCTGCTGCCTGCGCGTGCGCTGCGATGGACCCAGTCAGGGCCGCGGCCGCGAGCACCGTCATACGAAACATCTTGTTCACTTGTAGTCTCCTTATTTTTTCTTTGGACGCACGGCGTCCACGTCGGGCCTTATTAAACGGCCAAATTCGTGATTCCGCTTCCCTGCCGGGTTTCGCGGGGGATTTACAAACTAGCAAGTATAGCTGAGCGCCTCCACCCCAAGCAACGAGAAAGCTTTTTGCAGAACCCGGCAAGCCAGAATCTTCCTATGCCGTATCCGATGCAAAAGGCCCGCCAAAACGTTGTCTTGCGAATATCCCCCGTCAATTGTCAGTTCGGCATCGGGAACAGGAATACCCGATTATTCGCCTGATCCACAATCACGGCAAGGTTCAGGAACTGATCAATGGCCACTCCAAGCGTTGGCGAGCCAGGCAAGCCGTAGCTGCGGCGCGTCTTAAAGGGACTGGTCAGCGTGTCAATGATCGAAATGGTTTTGCTCAGCGAGTTTAGCGTCAAAATCCCGCCGGTCTGAGGATTCAGGCCCAGCGAAGTCGGGTTGATGCCGACGCGTACGATGCTCGCGGCACCTGTATCTGGATTAAAAGAGCTCACCAAGTTGCCGCCGCTTGAAACCGCGTAGAACAATGCGGGAGATACAGACGGATCAAAGACCACTCCAGTAGGAGTTGCGGTAACGCTGCCAACCGCCGCGGTTGTGCTCTTTGCAGGAACTGCAAGACCGATGTCCACTGAATCGAGCACGCCGCTCGGCAAAGCCGAACTGTTCAAACGCAGCGCCGTAACCACGGCCAGACCGAGATTGTTTGTGCCGCGGTCCTGATCGATGGCCACCGCAATTGGCTGCGTATCTACGGCAATGGTTGTAACCGGTGCGGTGGAAGAAGCAATGGCCGCGAGGTTGATTTGAGACAATGTATTTGAACCCGTGTTCGCCACCAGAGCGGCAAGGGTTGCTTCATTGACCGCAACTCCCGTCGGCGCTGTTCCGGTCGTGACATCCGTCGCAGCCGAAGCGCCCGTGATCAGGTTGACGATGGACGCAGTGCCAGCGCTGTTGTTTGCGACAACTGCGTAGCCAAGACGCGGGCTAATCGCCACGCCTGTAGGGCCGCTGCCGACCGGGATGACCTTGAGCAATTTTCCAAAGTTTGCATTGTCCGCAAAGCCCGTCAAAATTGGCTTCTGCGGATTTGTTGTGTCATAAGTGGGCAGTTGCGGAGCAATGTCGATCACGGAAATACTGTTGCAACCCGTGTTGGTGACAACCGCCTTCGGCGCGTAGCCTTGAAGCGCGAGCTGATCGGCAATTGCCACAGAGGTCGGGTGAGTGATCGACTGATTAGAAGAGTTCTTTGCAAACACCGGACAAATCCACCGCCCCGACGACAATGAAATCAGACGCGTTCGATTGCACTCCGCCCGCGATCACATCCAAAGCATAGCGGTGTGGATGCTTCAAGAATGTTGAAGGAACGCTTACGTGAATTTCGCGGTCGCTGATGACCGTGGGACTCGCAAGAGGCACTCCATCGAGGCGAACAACAGCTCCTCCTAACGAGAATCCCGAACCGAAAATCTTGACCCCATTGAGATTGGTGGCCGAGGTGACTGTGCCTTGCGGGAAAGTGGCGCTCGCAATTCCGCCAACATTGACGCCATCGGCGCTCGGTACAAGCACTTCGGTGACATTCACCGCCTTCATTGTTGTAGCCGCGACCGGACCCAGATTGACCAACAAAATACTGCTGCTGCCCGATTGCACGACCAGTGCCTGGTTTGTCGCCGCGTCAACGGCGACTCCTCCGGACAGGTTCAAACTGCCAACGGTTCCAGTCCCCAGTTCCGCTTGGCAGCGTTTGTACGGAATAGCGCCCAAGAGTTACAGGATTTGAAATCGAGAGCTGGTTCTGTGCCGCGTTGTAAGAAACCAGCGAGTTCGTGAACGGCTGGAACGCCACTCCCGTTGTGCCCAGAAGCTCGGGAGCTCCTGAACAGTTCGTCGTATTCACCGTGCACCCGGCACGGAAAATAATTGAAGTAATGGTCTGGTCCAGCGAGCTCATGAAATTGAGCTGAGCTGCGTTCAATCCGGTCGCATTGGGATCGCCAAAAGCCACAAGTCCCGTCATGGGATTGACGGTTACCGGACTGGTGGTCTGGGTAAGACCCCCGATCGTAATGTTCGGAGAGCTAAAGTAAACCTGGCTGTCGGTAGTGCCGGTCGCCGTGTCATTGACCGTTGAGCTCAACGCGTAGGTGAAACTGGTGCTGTTTATCACGCTCAGGACGGTGAATGCGCCGTTAAACTCAGTCTGATTGGTGGCGCCCTTTGGAAGGCCCAGGATCAAGACGGTTCCGGGGTTGCCAGGATTCAAGCCGTGAGCCACGGTCGTAGTTACCGTGACGAGACCGGAAGTGACTGATGCATTCGCAATCTGGACGCTCGTCGAAGATTTGGTTACGTCAATTCCGTTCACGATTCCCAGACCACCAGGCGTAACGACCGCGAGGTGGCTGTGCGGAATCATCGCGATTTGTGGCGTGAGGCCCGTATTCATGGTCACTTGAGCCGCAACGCATGGTGAGGTGGTCACGGTCTGCCCCGGTATCTTGAGGCAGGCAGGGTTGTCCGTAGTCCCCATGTCTCCCGCATTCAGATCGAGTAGAAATCCCACTTTCGCCGTCGTGGGATTGGCCGTCGAAGAATAGGCAACCAGCGCCCGGTTTGTATCTGCGTCCACGCCAATGGAATAGGGAGTGGGAAGAGGACTGATTTGTGTCGGCAGCAACGCTCCGAGCGGAATTGTGACCGTCGGCGCTATCAAAGAAGCCGTGTTTTGCACCTGCGGAATCGGGAACACATAAGCGGTCTGATCTGAATTGCCGACCACCGCCACAGTGTGCAGCGTCCGATTGACGGCTACCGAGGTAGGGGCACCCACTGTCCTCGTCGTGCCATATGGGGTAAGTGTGCCGCCCGCATTTACTTTGAAAAAGACGACCTGATTGTTACCCGTGTCTGCAACGGCAGCAATACCCAGATCCTGATCGATATCAATCGCGCTTGGATTCTTCAATGCATTCAGCGTCCCTGCGATCACCGGCGGAGCGGGAATCGTGGGTGCGCCAGTCTGATAGTCGGGAAAAATGGCCAGGTTCGTCACAGACGGATTGTTTTGCGGTGGATCAGGCGCCACAGTGCGAGCGACGGAGAAAGGGTAGAGACCAGGCTTTGAGCTGTTGGCGAGATTGGATGGGAAGGCCAGCAGCAGTTGCCGTGAAGTCGAGACATTGGTATCAAAAGACAACGGGGTTCCCTGGAAATTAACTCCCCCCTGGACAAAACCGCCATTCGCCCCGAAGTAGCCACCGTTTACAATCATGACCAGTTCGTTGGACTGCGCGTTTTGCACGAGGCTGTCGGGCAACGAGGCTACTGTCGTAGCGCGAACCGGAACTACGTTGAACCGGTAGGGGCCAGGTCCCGGTTGGCTTACGGGCTGAGAGGGATCGGTAAGAGAAACAGTGTAATTGTCCACGGCCGGTATATTCGAGGCGATCAGGCGAAGTCGCACGCCCGTAGAGACAGGCGCAGGCACTGCGCTGGTCGGAATGGGAAACAATACCTTCAGTTGGCCTGAAGTAAACAGAATCGGCTACGGCAGGACCGTGATCTGGAGTGATCGTAACTTGGGAAGCGGAAGTCACGCCAGGCGCTTCCAGGTAAATGTCGTAGAACGCCACACCTTGCGGAACGATGGTCGGTGAAATCCCAGTGAAAGTAATCGGTCCGCCAGCGATGATCGTGATCGTGCCGATCGTGAATCGTGTCGCATCGGCTTTCGAGGTCACCACCAGTGTGACCGTCGCAGTCGTGGGCACGGCCGTAGGCGCAGAATAAAGTCCGTTGTCATCTATGGTGCCGCAAGTCGGACTACAGGTAGCCAACTGCGGATAATTGATGCTGCTGGTTGGTGTCGCCTGGGTCACCAGCCAGGTGACGCCCTTGGTTGTCCCGATATCGTTCGTCAAAGTCGCGCTGAACTGGAATTGAGAAAGCTTCGAAGAGCTCGAACTCGTAGGAATCGTTGCCGTTGTTGGGGTCAGCGTGACGGAAATCCCCGAATCAAGAACCAGCGATGCCGAATTGGATTTCTTGGTATCGGCAACAGAGGTTGCAGTGACACTTATGATGAGGGCGCAGGCAGTCTGCTGCACGGAAGTGCAGTTTGTGCCTGCAAGCTTGGTGAGATCGGGGACGACTTGCGGCGCCGTGAAGACCACCGTCGTGTTTGTGGAATTGGCCGGGATATTGCCCGTATCCGAACTGCAGGGGGTGGAAGTGCCTGTTTGCTTCTTGCCGCTGCTGTCGACGAAACTGGTTGCGTACGCACAAGCCCAGGTCACGTTGGTATTGGTCGAGCCCGTAACAATCGCAGTCAGCGTAATGCTCTGCGTCACAATGACGAATGACGAGTTGGGGCTCACCAAAACGCTGACAACGTTAGACGACGAGCTTCCGCCGCCGCAACCCGCAGCGAATGCCATGGCCGCAATGGCCATGACCAGAAAATTCTTTGGACTTACAAATTCTTTCTCACGAGTTCCCCCACAAAAGTGCTACCGGCGATTGAATCGCCTTCGCTCCTGGAAATTTCGCCAACTGCAACCTGCCCGCTTTTGCAGGCAAAACTACAAAATCCACTCGCCTTGCGGCTAGAATGTCCGGCTCACCGTAAACCGGAAAGTCGTTGCGGGTTCAAAGTAGTTCAAACGGCCCGGATTTATGAGCACCGGCCGCAACTCCTCTTTGACCAGCGCCCAACTGTTCGCATCTAGCGTCCCCGGATAAAAACCTATAGCGCCGCTCGGACACGTCGCCAAGCGATTTGCCACAGTCGCCGGTTCGCAGATCTGGCTGGGTTCGATGAACGGATACTGCGCTACGAGCTGTTCATGCAAGCGATTTACGTTGTACGCGTAGTAAATCCGGAACGGCGCCTGTACGATCGGTAACTGAATGACAAATTCAATCCCGGCGGAACCGCGAAAACGGAAATTGGTATTCGGAGCAATCGGCAATTGGCCCGTTATCTTTGCACTCGGGAAGTCGGTGTTCAGTTTCGCCACACCCGTGGGATCCAGCTCCAAACCGCCCCGGTTTGAAATACCATTCGTGCCGCCGTCAAAAAACAACACCGTCTGGAAATAGGTTTTCACGACCGGGATTCGGTATTCAACGTTGCCGAAGGCCTGCACATCTCCTCCCGGCAGTGTGGCGGTATATACCAACGTGGGAACCGCAAAGGAACGCAGCGCGCCGCCGGAAAGCGGGTCCGGATAGCTGACCGGGATAGCCGTTTGCGTGGGAATGAAAGTCACCGGTGAAATCGATCGGATGTCATACCCTCGGATGTCATCTTCGCCACCCATGTAAAAGCGGCTGTACGGCGGAATATCCTTCCCGCCATAGCCCGTGATGTACCCAACCCGCCCCCGATAGCCGAGCACATTGCGCCGCTTGTTTACGGGCCGGAATTTCTTGTACTCAAAAATATTTGTGAACGTGTTTACATTTCCGCCGATCGGCCCGCCGGTGAACGCCAGCGTGAACAGCATGCTTTTGCCCGTCGTGGGGTTCATGGGATTGTCGACGGAGTTGTAAGTGATCGTCGGGGTAATCGTACTGGAGATGATCCCTTGCAGCGCGCTGGGGCCAGAGAAGCTGCGATACTGAACTGATTGGAAGAGTAATTCGGACGCGGCATTAAACGCGGTAATGTTTGTTCGCGTCAATCCGTACGTTAATCCAACGCGGGTGAAGGAAAATCTTCGCAGGGGATAGCTGGCAAAGAGCGTAAATCCCGTGCTGTCTTGATTGTAATTCTGGATGAACTGCGGGTTGAGGCTGACCTGCTGGCCCAGGGCCAGCGATTCCTGTTTCGCCTGATCGAAACTGTACCGGCTTGAGAAGATCGTGAATCCCGAACTGATCGGCCGGTCGAACAGATAAGGCTCGGTAAATCCGAAAAGGAAGCTCCGCTGCAAGCTGCCGAATTGCGCAGAGAATGTCAGCGTTTCGCCGAGACCCAGGAAGTTGTTCGTCTGATAGGTCAACCCGATGAACCCGCCGGCGAGCCCGCTCACGCCGCCGTTCAAACCGATCGACTGCTTGCCCTTTTCCTTGAGCTTCAGGTTCAGGTCCACTGTTCCTTCTTTGGTGTTGCGTTTGATCTCGACCGCCTTGTCCGCTTCGATGCGATCGAAATAATCGAGCTGATTCAGCCGAAGAATGCTGATTTCCCACGCTCGCTTGTCAAACAGTGCGCCTTCGTCAATCAGCAACTCTCGGCGGATGACTTTGTCTCTCGTTGTCGTGTTGCCGGAAAATTCGATGCGCCGCACGTAATACTGCTTCTGCTCATCAAAGCGCAGCGTCAGATTGATGATCTTATTCGTGTCGTCAATGTCGAACTCCGGCTCTGCCGTGAAATCAATGAAGCCGAATCGGCCGTACTGGCTGGTGTATTCCTTTAGCGCCTTGCGAAGCCGGTCCACGTTCAGGACGTCGCCCTGCTTGAGCGGGAAGAACGCTTTGAGCGCTTCCACCTTGAGCGAAAGCTGCTTGTCGGGGTCCGCGCTTACGATTTTCAGCGTACCCATCGTGTAGCGATTGCCCTCTTCGATGGGCAGAGTGATGTTTACGGCTTTGCCGTCCGTTTTTCCGAGCACCAGGGGAACGCCATACCGGTTGTTTTTCGTGTCAATGCTTTCGATGATCGGACCATTGGGTGCTACCAGGACGCGGAAGTATCCGTTGTCCTGATACATGCCCCGAATGCCGACTTCGATGTCCTCGATGAGTTTGTCGTGGTCATAAGTCTTCGACATCACCGGGATAAATGTAAAGTAGAGAGGAATGCCGTAAGGGCGGTCGTTTTTCATCGCGCGAATCAGTTTGCGGTCGCTGAACGCATGATTTCCGGTGAATTTTATCTTCCCGACTTTTACTTTCGGTCCTTCGTCAATCTTGAAAATCAAAATGACCGCGTTGCTGGACGCGATGCGCTCATACTCCGGCGTGATCTTCGCAAACTGCCGCCCGTGTTCCCCGAGCAATTCGCCCAACACAACTTGAGCCTTCTTGATCTTCGTCGGGTCGAACTGACTTTCCACCGTCAGGCCGACTTTTCGCTCCTTGAAGCGGTCCAGAATGTCCGACTCAGAGACAGAGTGAATGCCGTCGTAGCGGATGCGGCGGATCACCGGACGTTCCTTTACCTCAAAAATGATAATTTTGGAATTTGCCTTATCGGCGGAATCTTCTACGCGGAGTTTTACGTCTTCAAAGAATTGCGTATTCCAAAGCGCCTGGAAATCGCGCCGCAGTGTCTCTTCATTGTACGTGTCGCCTTTGCGGCTGAAGATGCGCGCCTTCAAAGTGTCGCTTCGAACGCGCCGGTTTCCGATGAAATCAATACGCTCGATGACGAAAATCTGGCCCTGCGCATTCGGCGTACCCGCCTGCCCCATGTTGTCTTCCGTATTTGTTTCAAGTGTAACGAGGTCCAGGCTCTCGGACATCAGATAGTGGTGTTTGGCGGAAGGAGACGGCGGTTGCGGATGGTTTTCGACCGGCGCTTGTGCAGGCAAAGCAAAGCTGCTCGCCAGCAGCAGAATCGCTGCGACGAGAAATTTTCTCACAGCCTGTTTTACGGCAATCGAAAAACAGACCCTTCTGTAAGCGGCCGATGAAGGCTTCAAGGCCGCGCCCCCAAGCGCAAGTTGTTCTTCTCCTGCCGGACCCGGTGCGGGCCGGCTTTCGCACATGCCTCCGGCGGGGCCGGAGTCGCACGCGTGGTGTCAGATTCCTTAGTGGATTACTGGGGTTGCCTCAGCAACAGGCCGGAACGAAAGGCCATCCCCTGCGACGTACATCTGCAATGTCGCTGGCCTTTGAATTCCTCCCTGAATCAAAGCTTCCGAGAGCGGGTCTTCTACATACTTTTGCAGCGCCCTTCGCAGCGGCCGCGCTCCATAACTGCGGTCCGCACACGTTTTCTCGAGAATCCACTGTCTTGCTTCCGGTGACAGCACCACCTGTACCTGGCGGTGGATGAGTGTATCGTTCATCTGCCCCACGAGCAAATCAATGATGCGGAGCAACTCCTCGTCGCCGAGCGGGCTAAAGATAATCACTTCATCCAGCCGGTTGAGGAATTCCGGATTGAACGCCTTCTTCACTTCGTTCATCACCAGTTCTTCCATGGACTTTGCTCCCGCCTCGTCCGTGCCGCTCTGGAAGCCCATTCCCGTACGCTTCTGCAAATGCCGCGCGCCCAGGTTGGAAGTCATGATGATGATCGTGTTGCGGAAATCTACGGTATTGCCCAGTCCGTCGCTCAACTGGCCATCTTCGAAAACCTGCAACAAAATGTTGAACACGTCTGGATGCGCCTTCTCGATTTCGTCGAGAAGAATCACAGAGTACGGCGTGCGGCGCACGCGTTCCGTCAATTGCCCGCCCTCTTCGTAGCCAACATAGCCTGGAGGCGCCCCGATCAGTTTCGAAACGGAGTGCTTCTCCATAAATTCCGACATGTCGAAGCGGACCAGCGATTTTTCCGAACCGAAGAGAAACTCCGCGAGCCTGCGTGCAACTTCCGTTTTGCCGACGCCCGTCGGGCCAAGGAAGAAGAAGCAGCCCACCGGACGCGCCGGCGACTTCAAACCTGCGCGGCTGCGGCGAATCGCGCGCGCCAGAGCGGTGATCGCCTTGTCCTGGCTGATGACGCGCTTGTGCAATTCCTGCTCGATGCGCAGCAATTTTTGCTGTTCGTCTTCCTTGATGGAAGTTACGGCTACGCCAGTCCAGCGCGAAACGACTTCTTCGATGTCTTCGCGAGAGACGATTCCGGTCGTCGCGTCGTCCAGCTTGTAGCGTTCGCGAAGCTGGCGCAGATTTTCCTTTTCCTTGCGCTCTTCTTCGGAATAAAAGCGCGCCTTTTCGAATTCGTGCGTCGCAATCGCGCTTTCCATGCGGTGCGTGATGAACTTCACGCGCTTTTGCACTTCGCCAACTTCTTCCGGCACCGTCGCCTGGCGCAGCTTCACGCGCGCGCCTGCTTCGTCAATCAGGTCAATCGCCTTGTCGGGAAGGAAGCGGTCTGGAATGTAGCGGTTCGAAAGATAAACCGAATACCGCAGCGCTTCGTCCGTGTAGGTGACCGCGTGGAATTTTTCGTAGCGCTCGCGAACACCGTTGATTACCTGAATGGCTTCTTCTTCGTTAGGAGCGCGGGACCTTTACGGCCTGGAAGCGCCGCTCAAGCGAGCGATCTTTTTCCACGGACTTGCGGTATTCCGTCGGCGTCGTCGCGCCAATGCACTGAATTTCGCCGCGCGACAGAGCCGGCTTCAAAATGTTCGCCGCGTCGAGGGAACCTTCCGCCGAACCTGCCCCTACCAGCGTGTGCAGCTCATCAATAAACACGATGGAGTTCTGGCTCTCCATCAATTCCTTCATGATGGTCTTCAGACGCTCTTCAAATTGTCCGCGGTACTTCGTTCCGGCAACGATGAGCGAAAGATCGAGCGAAAGGATTCGTTTGTCGGCAAGGAACGGCGGAACGTCCGCATCGGCGATGCGCTGCGCAAGGCCTTCGACGATGGCCGTCTTTCCCACGCCCGGCTCGCCAATCAGCACAGGATTGTTTTTCGTGCGGCGGCAAAGGATCTGAATCACGCGCTCAACTTCGCCTTCACGCCCGACCAGGGGATCCAGAGATGCCTTCGCGCGGCAGCTTGCGTCAAATCGCGGCTGAATTCAGCCAGCAGCGAAGTCTCTTTCGGCCGGGATGCCGGCGCCTTTTCACCGCTCGTACGCGCAAGCTCTTCGCGCAGCGACGAAAGCCGCAGCCCGCGCTCCATCAGTATTTCCGCGCCGAAGCATTTTTCTTCGCGCAAAATTCCCAGCAGCAAATGCTCCGTGCCGACGTGCTTTACTCCGAGCCGCTCTGCTTCTTCCGCGGCCATGTTCAGGATGCGCTTGCACTCCGCGCTCAACGGCACTTCCACCGACGTGGAAATGCGCTCGCGAATCGTGATACGCGCTTCAATCTCTTTTCGAATCGATTCGATCGAACCCTGCTGGCGCAGAAAACGATTCGCCAGTGCTTTGTCCTCGCGCATCAAACCGAGCAGCAGATGTTCGGTCTCGATGTACGGACTGCCGTACTGACTCGCTTCGTAGCGTGCAAAGAAAATAACGCGCCGCGCTTTTTCAGTGTACCGTTCGAACACGTTAGCTCGTTTCTCCCTCGCCGGAGATTTGCGGATCCGGCTTACCAGGGCCCCTGCCCGCAAGCGTCGCCGCTTTGCGGGTCTCCAGAACTCCGTGCTCCAATCCCAGAATCCGGTCGCATCGTTCCGCAAGCTTCAGGTTGTGCGTCGCAATCAGCGACGTCAGCCCATGCGTGCGATGCATCCGCTCCAGCAGATCAAACACGGCCCAAGCGTTCTGCTCGTCCAAGTCTCCGGTAGGTTCATCCGCCAGCAGCAAGCGCGGCCCGGTGACGAGCGCCCGGGCTATCGCGACTCGCTGCTGTTCCCCTCCCGAAAGCTCCCCAGTGCGGTGGTCGGTTCGCTCAGCGAGTCCGACTTCTCCGAGCCATTTCCGGGCAGCTTCGAGCCCTTTGGAAATGGACTCCCCCCGCAGCAGCAGCGGCATTGCTACATTTTCAGCTGCCGTAAAATCCGGCAACAACTGATGCCGCTGCCACAAAAATCCAATGCTGCGATTGCGAAAATCCGCCAGCGCAGTTTCGTTTTTGGTTTCAATTAGTTTCGATTCGAAGTATATAGCACCGCTTGTTGGCGTGTCTAGCGCAGCCAGGAGATGCAAAAGCGTGCTTTTCCCCGCTCCGGACGGCGCAACGATCGCAACCATTTCTCCGCGCTTCAATTTCAGATTCGCGTCTTGCAAAACGGTTAAGCCCTGCAGCGCTCCGCCATAAACCTTGCGCAAATTGCGCGCTTCGAGAATCACTTCAGACGAATTCTCCCCTGCTCTCACCGCAGTTTGCAAAACCGGACTGGAGGAACTTGTATTCAAGATCGTTTGTTTCTTCCTTTAGGCTAAAGCCGGGCAATTTTCCCGCGAGCAATCAGCCATTCCCTGCTTACTTAGATGCCAAAAGTCGGCTTGCCCATCACTCCGGCTATCGCCTGCCCGAGCGGTCAGCGGCCGCTGGCAGCAACCCATTAGCTTCCCTTTTTCGCCCGAAAGCTACCCTCCGCTTTCCCTGCAGAAAATGAACCAAATCGGAACAGCCGCAACTGCTTCTATTTGAACTACTTAAGGTGGGGTATTCACTGCCAGCCGCCGGAGAAGGATACCTTTGGCCTTACCCACCTGCCTCTAGCCCCTAGTAAAGTGCAAACTTCGGGCCAAATCTGTCCCCCGGCCAAGCCCGAAAAACCTTTGCTGGTCATTCAAATCTGAGTATTTCCACAGGCAAGAGCCGCGCCGCCGACCGCGCCGGGATCAGCGTGGCGCCAACGGCAATCGCCATCGCCGCCAAGGAAATCCAAACCCCGTCCAGCAAGTTGGGATGAAACGGCACATAGGCAACCGCATAAACCTGCGGATCGAGCGGAATCCAGTGCCACACTCCCGCGCTAAACGCAAAGGCGTACCCCAGCGCCAGGCCCGCCAGCGTTCCGCACGCGCCAATTGCAACTCCCTGCCACAGAAAGATCGTTCGAATCTGTTCACGCCGCGCGCCCATCGAAAGCAGCACGGCGACGTCCCTGGCCTTGTCTGTCACCGTCATGGAAAGCACGGCAAGAATATTCAGCCCGGCAACAAACGTAATCAATCCTATGAAAATTGCAGTGACCAATTTCTCCAAACGCAGCGCCCGAAACAGCGGCCTGTTTTCTTCCATCCAGGTCGTCGCAGAAAATCCTCGGCCGGCCTGAGCCATCGCCGTTTGCCCTACTTGTTCGGCCTGCTCCGGATCGTTCAGTCGAAATTCGATCACGTTCACCACGTCGTTCGCCCCCGCCAGTTCCTGCGCAGACTTCATGCTCAGAAAGCACCAGTTCGCGTCGTAGTCGTAAAATCCGGAATCAAACACACCCGTCACGCGAAATCTTCGTGTCCGTGGCAACAATCCAAATGGTGTCAACCTTCCTTGCGGGCTGGTAAGGGTAACGTAATCCCCCGGCGCCATTTTCCAATCGCCTGCCAGTTGCCTGCCGATGACAATTCCTTCCGTGCCATCCTCATCAGGCGAAAAATCGAGTTTCCCAGACTCCAGCTTTCCAAGCGCTTGGTCATTCTTCGCTTCGTTGCTTACCTCAATGCCTTTCGTCACAATCCCCCGCGCCTGCCCGCCAAAACTCATCAGAACAGTCTGGTACACAGCAGGGGTAGCGCTCCGAACGCCCGGTATCGCGGACATTTTTTCCGCAAGCGACTGGTAGTCGTGGATTCCCGAAGCGCCGGGTCGAGTGAGGGACACGTGCGAAGTCACGCTCAGCAGATGTTCCTGCAGCGTTTCGCGAAATCCCGTATTCATCGCCAGCGCGATCACCAGCGTGCAAACCCCCGCCGCCACGCCAAGCACGCTGAACACAGTCACCAGCCGCAGTACTGCCGGACGATTCGGCGACCGCAAATAGCGCTGAGCGACAAACCATTCAATGGACATTAGTTGTGGACTTTATCGTGCGCCGGGCGCGCGTTCAATCGGGATTACACGCCAAGCCCGTCGGTCGCAGCTTTTTCCTGTTCCTGAGCCACAGGCCGCAGCAACGGGAACAGAATCACGTCGCGAATCGACTGCGTATTCGTCAGCAGCATTGTCAGGCGATCAATTCCGATGCCTTCGCCTGCAGTCGGCGGCAATCCGTGCGCAAGTGCGCGAACGTAATCCAAGTCGAGCTGTTTTGGCACTTCATCGCCGCCTTGCGCAATCTGCGCAAGAAAGCGCCGTTCTTGCTCGGCCGGATCGTTCAGCTCGGAAAAGCCGTTGGCAATTTCCATACCCGCGACATAAATCTCAAATCGCTCTGCGAGCGATGGATCGTCCGGCTTCTGCTTCGATAGCGGCGAAATGTCCGTCGGAAAATCGTAGAGAATCGTCGGCTGCACGAGTTTGTCCTCAGCCATCGTTTCAAAGAGCAGCCCAGTCCACTCGCCGTCGCTCAATTGCCTCTTGCTCGCGGCATAAGCCGCACCGCTTGACTTGGCCCACGCGTTGTAACGAGCCGTCGCTTCTTTCGGGCCTCCCGGAGCAGCAAGTTCCGCGAGTGTCGGCGCAGTTCCAGCTCCTTCCGGCCAATACTGCGCGATCGCTTCGCGCATCGTTAGCCGCTGCAAGTTCCCAAAGTCGAGTTCCACCTCTCCATACTTCACAATCGTGGAACCCGTAATCGCCATCGCCAGCCGCGCAAACAGCGCTTCGTTCAAATCCATCAAGTCCATGTAATTGCTGTACGCTTCGTAAAACTCCAACATTGTGAATTCCGGATTGTGCTGCGTGGAAATTCCCTCATTCCGGAAATTGCGATTGATTTCATAAACGCGGTCGAGTCCGCCAACTACAAGCCGCTTCAGATAAAGCTCCGGCGCAATCCTTAAATAAAGGTCAATGTCGAGCGTGTTGTGATGGGTCACAAACGGCCGCGCCGCCGCCCCGCCGGCAATCGGATGCATCATCGGCGTTTCGACTTCAACGTATCCCCGCTCGTCGAAAAACCGACGCAGTTCCTGCGTGATACGCGCCCGCGTCAGGAACACACGCCGCGAATCCTCGTTCGCAATCAAATCGAGATACCGCTGCCGGTAACGCAACTCAACATCCGTCAGCCCGTGCCACTTCTCCGGCAAAGGCAGAAGAGCTTTAGAAAGTACCGTCAGCTCCTGCACCCAAACGGACAGTTCGCCGGTCTTCGTTCTAAACAAATGGCCGTGCACGCCGACCGAGTCGCCTAAATCCAGCAAGTGAAACACTTCAAAGCCTTTGTCACCCAAAACATCCTTGCGAACGTAAACCTGAATTCGTCCGCCACTCCCCTGAATGTGGGCAAAGCCCGCCTTCCCCATCAACCGGTATGAAACGATTCGCCCGGCCGCTCGCACATCCACCCTATGCGCTTCAAGCTCGGCAGCGGTAGCGCCCTGATACTTCTCCACAAGCTCCGCAGCCGTATCCGTCCAACGAAACTCGTGGGGATAAGGGTTTAACCCCGCTTCCCGAAGCTGTTCGAGCTTCTTTAACCTCTGCTCAAACTGGTCCCGTGGTTCAAATTCCAAGTCAGCTTCCCCATTTCCGATTCTGTGTAAAAAGGAATACCCGAGAGTATAGCGGCCCCTGTTCCCCCCTCGCAACAAATGCTCTGGTTCTATTTTAGGTGCTTTGCTATATACTTCCTGTCAGCCTTCAGGGGATAAAGATTGACCGCCCGCCCTCCTTCTCGACGGGTTAGTTCTGTTTGCGAGGACTGGCGCGCCTGGCTGCCAGAGTCAAAAGCCCGCGTAAATTCCACCTGTGTGCGGGAACTGGAAACTCTCTATTACATGATGAGCGTAGCTTTGGACGAAGCGATTGAGCTTCGGCGCAAAGGCTCTTTTGCAAAAGCCTTCAAAGCGGCTCAGACCGCGCGAGGCGTCTGCCTCCGCTTTGCGCAAGCAATGGAGACGGTTCTGGGCGGCCTGCATCGGCATGCAAAACACTTGGGCCTGGTCCCCAGTGCGGCTCCTCTCGACGCAGAAAACTTCCGTGGCTCTCGCGGTCAACGCACCGCGCGCATCACCGGTTTCGTGAACAAAGTTCTTCTTTCGCGTCGCTCGCAATTTATCCATAAAGCCGCGACCCTTGAGGAGATGGTGGCCGAATTGAAGGACGAGTTCTGCAAAACGGTTGACGATCTCGTAAGCGGTTTATTTGTGCGATACAGGGAGCCATTGGGAGTGCCTGGATCACTACCAGTTCGACCTCAATACTTGCCTGCGCGAAACGATGATCCTCCTCAAGTCCTTCCTGGTCGCGCTTCCGGAAGACCAGCTCGCGACTTTCGAGTCCGCGCTGCAACTAGCCAGCGTTCGGACGCCCCCACGAACCTTTACTTTCCGCCATAGACGTTTCGCGGCAGTTCCGGGAAAATGGCTACACCCGTAGCTGAACGTCCCTTGGTGCAAAGGGCCGCAAAACTGCCGTAACGAATAGTTTTCTTTGCGCACCGCAGTACAGCTCAGGGACAACTCGAAAGGGGATTCGCGGCATCCGACGCTTTGGATGCACCGCAACTGGACCGTTGGCCAGAAACCGACCAACCGAGCCCAAGCAGGCGAGCGGTAAGACGCCTGTGACGCTCACGGAAGCGGAAGCCATCCGCCTGGCGCAAGCCGGGGACGGACCTGCGTTCGACTTTCTTTACCAGATGCACAGTCGCCGCGTTTACGCCCTCTGCCTGCGCATGGTGGGTAATCCGGCGGACGCCGAGGATCTGTTGCAGGAAGCTTTCCTGCAGCTGTTCCGCAAGATCGGCACCTTCCGCGGAGAATCGGCTTTCTCGACCTGGTTGCACCGGATGACGGTCAATGTAGTTCTGATGCGGTTGCGTAAGAAGTCCCTCCCTGTTGCTTCGCTCGAGGAAACAACGGAGCCGGATGAAGAGTCCGGCGGTCCCAGGAAGGACATCGGAGCGCCCGATTTGCGGCTAAGCGGCGCGGTGGATCGGGTCAATCTCGAACGCTCGATTGAAAAATTGCCGCCGGGTTATCGAACGGTTTTCGTGCTTCACGATGTGCAGGGTTACGAGCACAACGAGATCGCGAACATCATGGACTGTTCGGTAGGGAACTCTAAATCGCAGTTGCATAAGGCGCGCACCCGCTTGCGCGAGCTTCTTCAGGAAGAAGCCCGCGATCTGGCCCGGCAGGAACGCCAGACTGCAAAGACGCAGGGAAGCAACTCGGATTGAGTTACAATGACTCCAATTCGAAGTGCTGCAACGGACCAGGTGCGTGGCGTTGCTCTTTTAAAGGGTTTCGTGCGAGGAATAGCCCAGACGCCGTTCTTCGCGGAGTGAAGTGCCATGCAGTGTAGTGACATCGAAGCGGTTCTTGAGAACGAAGGGCTTTCGCCGCTGCCCGAAAGTGTGCGCGCGCACGCTGCCTCCTGCAGCGCTTGCAGCAGCCTCATCGCCGATTTTTCCGCCATCCTTTCCGTCGCCGAAACACTCCCGGCAGAAGCGGAACCCCCAGCCCGCGTTTGGGTTTCGCTCCGCAATCAATTGGAAGCCGAAGGCATCATCAAAACGGATTCTAACTTGTTGTCAGGGCAACAACGTTCTTGGTGGGAAAGCCTTGCGGGAATTCTGCGGGGCCGCGCTCTTGCGACCGCCGCTGTCGGTATTGTAATCATTGCCGCTGCTTTCGTTCAGATCGGGCGCGACAATGTTTTGAAACCTGCTCAAGTAGTAGACGGCATAAAGCCACCATCTCCGATTGCCAATAGTGAGCCCATGGCCGAGCAGGGACGGACTCTTCGCCAGGAAGAGCAGAATCTGCCCATGGTTCAGCAAGCCGGTGTCTTCGCCAACGCGGACCGCGTCGTGGACACTTCCCTTCGCCAAAATCTGGCTTCGTTGAACCTGTTTATTGAAGATTGCCGCCATCGCCTGAAGGAAGATCCCAACGACGAATTGGCGCGTGAATATCTTTCTGTTGCTTATCAGCAGAAAGCGGAATTACTGTCCGCGATGCTCGATCGCGGAAGGAGCGTAAATTAATATGTTCCCGGTCCTGATTTCTCAATCGAAGTGGAATCGCGCGGTCCTGCCGGTGCTCGGCGCAGGAGCGCTCTTTTTGCCCGTCGCCGCGTTTGGCGCCGGTCAAAAGTTCGAAAAACATTTCGCCGTCAAGGGCCGGCCCGTCGTTTCCATTCAGAACGTCGCCAATGGCCGCATCGAAGTGAAGTCGTCCAAGAACCCGGAAGTCATCGTCACCGGCTCGCAGCTTTCCAACAAGATCGGCGTCGAAAGCGAACAAGCCGACAACCGTATTGACGTCACTGCCACAATCCTGGATGCTAACGCTCCCGCCGCGGAACTCGAAGAAAATTTTTCGCTCGTCGTTCCCGAAGAAACTGAACTTCAGATCAGAACGCAAACCGGTCTGATCTACGTCGAGCAGGTCATGGGCGACATGAAGCTTGAAAGTATCGCCGGCGATATTCACCTGAAGGAAGTTTCCGGCTACATCATCGTTCGCAGCACAGGTGGATCGCTCGTCTGCACTCTGTGCGCCGGTAAACTCGAATTTTCTTCCATCAGCGGCGACGCCCAAATTCTCCAGCCCACGCTCAACAACGTGAACATCATGACCACGTCCGGGAATATTCTTTACGACGGCGATTTCTTCCGCACGGGTCTTTACACGATGAGGAGCGGCAAAGGTATCGTCGAAGTGCGCTTCTCCAGCACGGATTCCTTTGACCTCAACGCACAAACAAATCTCGGCACCGTGGACAATCGCGCCGAAGCATTTCTCAAACCGGACACGCATGGCATTCGACACGCTTACTCCAAATACGCACATGGCCTGTTCGGCAGCATCGGCTCCGGCCTCGCCAAAGTCGAGCTCTCCTCCTTCAGTGGTACAATTCGCATTCTGAGGCGCGATTAATCCGGTTCGCGCCGGCAACGTGACACAAAATCCAGTTCTTCACGCGGGCGCTTCCCGCCCTTCCATCATTTGTCTAGCCGGATTCATGGGCTCCGGCAAAACCACCGTCGGCACGCTGCTGGCGCGCCAGCTCGCGTGGCGCTTCGTCGATCTCGACGATCGCATTGAGGAAGCTTCCGGCCTTCGCATCTCCGAATTCTTCGCTCGCTTCGGCGAACCTGCCTTTCGCGCGCTCGAAGCCGAGCAACTCCGCGCCGTCCTCGGCCGCGCTGTAGAACTAAGAGAATCCATCGTCCTTGCCCTCGGCGGCGGCACTTACGCGCAGCAAGGCGCTCCCGAATTTCTGCGCGCGCAGGCCATCCCTGTCATTTGGCTCGACGCGCCGGTCGAATTTCTCCTCGCACGATGCATGACCATGTCCGGCCGCCCGCTATTCCGCGACGAAACCAGTTTTCGCGCGCTCCACACGCAACGCGTCCCGTCCTACCAGCTCGCCGGCTATCGAGTGGACAGCTCCGGCGAACCCGCCCTGGTTGTGGCGGAAATTCTTCGCCTCAATCTCTTCGACGAACCGCGCGAAAGCCATTTGGTCGTAGAGAAACCCCGTTCCTAATTTCTGCTCTCACGCACTCAAATCATGTCATCCTCAGCTGGGAAGCACTCCCCGCTTCCTCGTTGGGGGAATAGTATGAAAATTCGTCGAGCTTTTTCTTTCCTTGGATTTTCTGCCTCTGGCTCTGGCGCTGGTATTCTCGGCAAATCTTTCCGCACAAAAAAACTCTGCTCCAAGCGTTTTCCAGGCAGACAAAGGAAAATTCAACATCCTTGTGGATGGAAAATCCGTCGGCAAAGAGGAATTTGAAATTGCGCCAAACGGTGCAGGCTGGGTCGCCAAAGGTACAACCGAGATAAAGACGGAAGGCGCTCCCGCCGAGCAGGTCACCGGCAATCTGACCCTGCAATCAAACGGCGCGCCCATGGCCTACGATTGGGTCTCCAAAGCAGACAAGACCAACAGCGCCCACATCACTTTCGCCAATGGCATCGCCAAAATCGCTCTGGTAGTGCAAGGCGCGCGCCCTTACGAACAGGACCTCACATTCAACTCTCCACTCGTCGCCGTGCTGGACAACAATCTCTATCACCATTACGAAGTTCTCGCGCGAATCTACGATTGGTCAAAGCGCGGCCCGCAAACTCTTCCCGTTCTGATTCCCCAGGAGATTACGCCAGGCAGCATCACCGCCGAAGCCACCGGCTCGGCCACTTCCGGCGGCAAATCCTACGAAGGCCTTCGCGTCACAACTCCCGACATCGAAGTCCTTCTCCTTCTCGATTCGAATCATCGCCTGATGCGCCTGGAAGTTCCGGCATCCAAAGTCGCCGTCGTCCGCGAATAGCCAGCCCGACTCGACTCTCTTCCGCTTTGTTAGGGGCCGCATTTTCAAAGCGGCCCTGGTTTTCACCCGAAAAGCAAAAAGGGCGTGCCTCAGCACGCCCTTCTCAAAGGATTTTTTCCGCCAATTCCAGTCGCGCGCTAGCGAGCCAGCGGGCGCTGAAACACGGGAACGCTCGGTCGCCGCAGCGGGTAGCCCTGCGGATGACCATGCGCCGGCACATGCAACGCATGCCCATTCGAATGGCTTGGCGCATGTCCGATCCCGCCGCCATTCGCCGCCGCGGGCTGCGGCAGCCGCGACGGATTACCGATAGGGCGGAGATTCACCGGCGTCACGTTCACGTGGTCGCTGATCGCCTGCAGCCTCTTCAGAATCGATTGCCACTGTTCCCAATCCAGCTGTTGCAGGAACGGCCGCAATCCCTGGATGAACGGATCTTCCAGCAGCGCTTCGCCGTCCGATTCCGGAATGAAGAACCGGTTCAGTCCGACGTTCAGCGCTTCGCGAGATCTTCTCCAGCGTGCCGAGGCTCGGCGTCATCTGTCCGCTTTCAATCCGCGACAGATAGGAACGCGATACCTTCGACTTCGATTGCAGCTGGCTCTGCGTCATTCCCCGCGATTCCCGCAACTGGCGGATGCGCTGGCCGATGTTCTCCACCGTCTTCTGGTTGGCGAACTTGTCGGTCACCGGCTCGGCCCCGGCTTGCTCCTCCGGGCTCTGCCTGGGGAATCAGGAACTCCAGCCGCTGCGGCAATGCACGCACACAACGCCGGCAATTGCCGGTGCGCGTCCGGTATTGCACCAGACCGCAGGTCTTGCAGCGTATGACTTCCCGGTCCATCTCAAGTGAGTTCATCGTAGCCTTTTTCTAATTGTGCAGACACCGGTACTCCTCGCTGACTTTGTCCGGCGTGCGGATAGGTGAGAGAGAACGTCGGAACGTTCTAAGGGAAGGCAGAAACTGGCGCAACGGGAGTCTCGCTCACGCTGCCAAATTATGTCAAGAGTATTTTCGTACTTTTTTAAAATTCTTCCGTGCTTCGCCGACTTACGCCGCGTTTTCGCCTTTGTTCATCCGGTTTTTCGCCGGAATTTTCCGCGAGCCCCCACCCCTTGTGTTTTCCATTCCCTGGCACCACAATTCTGGTGGTGCCGTTTCGCGCGAACCGCTTCAAAACTCCACACTTTTTTGCGTCGCTCATCGGCGCGAGGTCTTTTGGTGTTTCAAGAATCAACTTTTCTTTGTGCGAGGGATTTGCAAAGGTGGGATTTCCCGACGCGCTTGCCTGGGCTGGATCCGGTTTGTTTCCAGAATTTACATTCCTGCGGATTTTCCCGGAGTGGACGGCCGACAACTCCGCCGGATGCAGAACAAATTCGTCCGCTCGGGAAATTCTGGCGTGTGCCCTTTCGCCGCAGGAACGCACGGTCAAACCGGTGCGCGGATCGATCAACTCCACGGAGATACGCCGCCAGTCTGGTAACGCTCGGCTCGGGCTTGAACGAACCGCCTCCGCCGCCTGTGGCCGAGCCTTCTTCGCTTGTGCTGCTGAGCAGCGCAAGCGCTCTGCTCCATCGTTTTCTTCGCGCGTCGTGGCCTTACGTTCCGCACTCCATAAACTTGCGAGAGCAGAACAACTCTGGTGCCTACCGGATGGGGCCAAGCTGCTTCTCCGGTGGGCTATTTTCGCTTCCAATTCGGCGCGCCGCTCTCTTCCGCGGTAAACTATTCTTCCATTTTAACGGGGAGACTCGCATGCCGACACGCGAAGATGCTTGGGCACTTCTCTGCGAATACACACAATCCGAATCCTTGCGCAAGCACATGCTCGCCGTGGAAGCCTCCGTCCGCGCTTACGCCCGCAAAAACGGTGCTGACGAGAACACCTGGAGCCTCGCCGCCCTGCTCCACGATTTTGATTACGAGCGCTGGCCCAACAACGATCACGCCGCAGACCGCGAGCATCCCGCCGAAGGCGCAAAGATTCTGCGTGAAAAGGGCTACTCCGAGGAAATCATTCGCGCGATTCTTTCGCATGCCGACTACACGGGCGTCCCCCGCGAAACGCCGCTCGAAAAGACTCTTTTCGCCTGCGATGAGCTCGCCGGATTCCTCACCGCATGCTCCTACGTTCGCCCCTCAAAGAGTATTTTGGATTTGGAAGTCAGTTCCGTGAAAAAACGCATGAAGGACAAAGCCTTCGCCCGGGGCGTCAGCCGCGATGACGTCATCAACGGCGCTCAGCAACTCGGCGTCTCTTTAGACGAACACATCGCTTTCTGCATCGAAGCCATGCGAGGACAAGCCGACGCCCTCGGCCTCCGCGGCAACATTCAAGCGCAATCTTCTGCCGCCTCCTGACAACGAATTTGGGTTTGCATGGTTATTCTGCTCGCTGGGCCGCGTCTGTATCAAAACGCTGGTCTTCACGCCATCCGAAAGTTGAATTTCCAAATTGTCCGGCGCGTCATCGACGGTCGCGTCTCCGCCGCGCAGGAATCCGCGCACTTCCCCCGTCTTCGCGTCACGCAGCATTGCCACCGGAAGGGTGATCGCATCCCAGTGAATCTCCGTCCGGCGATTCGGCAGATTCGCCACACGGAAAATCTTCATCGCCGACTGGGTCGTCGCGCTTGTCTTCGCCTTTTGCAGCGCCAACTCGTTCTCTCCCTTCCTCACGTGCATCGAATCCAGCGCGTCAATCACCACTGAATCCATCGGCACCACGAACGCAAACTGTTTCGGTTCATCGTTCGGCAAATCCGCAACTTCGTACATCTGGAATGGCACGCGAGAAAGCACCTGCCCTTTCGAATCGTTCGCTTCCCAAGTGTAAGGCCCGTCCGTAATCGCCAAGCCAGTCGCCGCCACACGAAACGCCGGCTCCAGAATCATCTTCCCCTTTTCAATCCGGCCCCAAACCAGCAGTCCTTCCTTCGATGCCGGAGATTTCTGCGCGCCGGACGCCACGTCCTGCTGCACGTCAAAGCTGCTGCTCGCGCGGAAATTCAGCACCGACTTGTAAACGTAGTCGCTCACCCACTGATTGCTGCAATACCCCATGATGTCCGTATCCAGCGTCGGCTTGATGTTTCCGCTAACTGCAAACACATCCCACCCAGGCACACCAATCGTTCCGCCCGCATACGGATAATTCGGATCCGGATTCGCCGCTCCGCCGCACGGACTGTGTTGCCGTCCAAAATTGTGCCCCACTTCGTGCGCGAGCACCGCCTGCGCGCCGTTGTGATCCCAGCCAATCGCCGCCGGCGCGCCAATGTAACCAAGTCCTGCCACGCCGCTGCTGTAAGTCACATTCACAAATCCAAAATAATAGCGATCGGTGACACCATCCGCGGTCCGCTTCGCCAGCAACTCACTCAGCACCGTATTCCAACCTGTGCCATCGCTGGAAAGCGTCATCTGGCTCGAGGTCATCTGCGCGCCCACGGCTACGTCGACCGTATCCGGCACCGGCCACAACTGGCGTGCCACACTGACGAGCGTGTTCCGGTCTCGCGTGCCATTTTCCACTGTGCCTGTGCGGCCGTCTCCGGTCTTCACCGGAATCAGCGTGATCTTAAACTGATGCACTGTCTGCACATTCAGTGCGCCATAGGAATAGTGGTTGTTGCTTTTGTTCGATTCTGAAATCGCATTCGTCGGATCCACGTCCGCGCTCACACTCGTTCCCGCGGTGATCCATGCCAAAGGCACGGCAATGTTCCACGAGGCATTCGCATTTGTCGTGTCCACGTTTATCGGTACCGAACTGCCAGGGGCATTGATCGTCAACGTATTCGTCGTGCTCCCATTTACAAAGTTGACTTTCACCTGCGGCGTCGCCGCATTCGCCTGATTCGCCAGCACAAACACGCGCACCCAGGCGCTGCGTCCCGAAATCAATCCCACATCGTGAAGGCCGGATAGTTCTGTGTCGCTTGCGTGATGTAAAGCCCGTCAATCGTCAAATCGAGTCCTGAGGCCGCGCTCACCGTGAACGCACTCGCCGAAGTCCCCGTGCCCGCATTGCTTGAAACGGCGATTGCGCCGCTCGTGGCACCATTGGGAACCGTGGCAATAATGTGGTTCGCATCGGACACGCCGTAAGACGCGGCGCTGCCATTGAACTTCACTGCGGTGGCACCGGTAAAATTCGCTCCCGTAATCGTGACGCTTGTTCCCACTATTCCGCTCGTCGGCGAAAAACTCGTAATCGTCGGAGCCGCCGCGTTCACCGTGAAATTGTTCGTGGAAGTCGCCGTCCCCGCCGGCGTCACAATCGTAATCTTGCCCGTCACGGCGCTCGAAGGAACCGTCAACGTACGCGCTCGTTCCGCTCGCCACCGAAAAAGTCGTCGCCGCCGCGCCGCCGACCGTCACCGACGTCGCCCCCGTCAGATTCGTTCCGGTAACAGTGACCGAAGTCCCCACCAGTCCGCTCGTTGGCGCAAAGTTCGCAATCGTCGGGCTCGACGACGGCTGTTGCGGATTCTGCGGGTTCGTATTCCCGCTTACCGCTCCGCCGCAACCGTTCATCGCCACGCAAGCCAGTGCCAAGACGCACACAATCGCCAGGCCCTTCCCAGCCGTCAGTTCGTAGGTTGTGATTTCCGTCGCGCGCTGAGGAAACGGCATGGCGTCTTGTCCCTTGGCGTCGGGCTGGATGCGGGATCAGCCCCGCAGACTCCGCCGACGCTTCAAGGCAAGGATAATCATGGCCTCAGGCGGCGACACCTGCCCGAAAGGCTAGTTTTCGTCCAGTCGTATTGCGAAGTTGGAAATTAGAGCGTGTCGAAGTTACGGCAGGTCCTCTGCCCGCGAAACGCTTCAGGCGGCTCGGTGTAAATACAGGATCGTCGCTGCGCCAAACAAGATTCCCGCCAGCACAAGCGAAACTACCCCCGCAAAAAACCAGGTGGATGGCTTGCCCGTTTCCGCACTGGCTGCACATTCTTGTCGGTCACGGCTTGCGTTTCGCTCTGCACAGCCTCGCCGTTTGAGCTGTTCCCATTCCGCACCGCGAGATTTGCGGCGCTGGCAGTCACGCGACCCACAAAACTGTATCCCTGCCTCGGGATCGTCTCCACGTACATCGGCTTATCGGGAGAATCGCCCAGCGCCAGCCGCAATTTATTGACAGTCGTATTGACGTTCGCGTCGTAGTTGACGTGTGTGCCTTCGGGCCACAACTTCACCCGCAAATCCGCGCGGCTAACAACCTCGCCCGGCCTGTCCAGAAGCGCTACCAAGATATAGTAGACCTTCCCCGGCAGCTTCACGCGCGCGCCATCCTTGAATAGCTCTTCGCGCTTCAGATCAACGGTGAAGTTGCCGAAGTTCAAGTAGCGTTGCGCGAAGCTGACTCTGCTGAGTTGGCTCCGCTAGCGTTCTCACTGCACTGCCAGAGACTGCATGCCCGTCAATTCGGTGCTCATTGTGTGCCTGCCTGGTTCAGAATGCAGACGCACTCGCTTTGCGACTTGGTCTTATTTGGGCCTAACGAGCGTCCCTTCCACGGGTAAGGAACCTCTCGTTGACAACGCTTGCAAACTGTTATATCTTGATTTGTATATACAAGTCAAGAGTCTCTATGCCTTTCTCCCTTCCCGATTTGGACCTCACCGGCACGGGCTACTGCGCTTCGTTCAACTTCCGCAGAGCTACTCGTGCAATTACTGCCCTCTTTGATAACGCCCTCCAGGAATCCGGCATCCGCTCTACTCAATTCGCCATCCTGACCGCGGTGGCAAAAACCCAGCCGGTCTCGATCAGCACCCTATGCGAAATCTTGCTCATGGACGCCACAACCCTGACGCGCAGCCTCGACCTTTTGCGGAAAGCAGGGAGTTCTGACCATCTCTCCCCGGGGTAAAATGAGGCAGCGTTTTCTTAATTTGACGTTGGAGGGAGAAAAAGTTCTCGCTCGCGCCATCCCTTTATGGCGTGAAATTCAGAAAAAGTTCGAAGAAAACACAGGCGGTCGGGACCACTGGCGCACTCTCCGCACTGAACTCGAATCACTGGCCAAATTGGCCGCTTCCCTAGAAGAAAACAAGTCCTGAGAACTCTTCGGCGCGCCCGTCGCCACTATCCAGCGTCCGGGTCTTCCGCTGCGATCGGCCGGTCTCCTTAGGGGCAGGATATATCCCTGACCTTGCACGGCAGCCAACTGACCTCGCTTTGTCTGATTCATCCTGCGGGAATTGCCCGTGCACGGTTTCCTCCGTTTGCCGCATCGAAAAGCTGTGCTATTGCTCTGCTATTGCTGCTAGAGTTCGCACCTCAATCTTGTTCAGACAGGACTGATCGTGGGCAAAGATCTCGAAAACAAAGTAGCTCTCATCACCGGCGGCACCACCGGAATCGGCCGCGATACCGCCGTTCTCTTCGCCAAAGCAGGCGCAAAAGTTGTCTTTTCCGGCCGCCGCGAAGCCGAAGGCAACGAAACACTCGGCCTCATCCGCGCCGCGGGAGGCGAAGGCCTCTTTGTTAGGTCGGACGCATCGAAACTCGCCGACGTACAGACCCTCGTGGGAAAGGCCGTCGAAAAATTCGGCCGCCTCGACGTCGCCTTCAACAACGCCGGCGTGGAAGGCGTGTGGGTTCCTCTCACTGAACAGACCGAAGAAAACTGGGACTACGTCATAGACATCAATCTCAAAGGCATTTGGCTCTGCTTGAAATACGAAATTCAACAGATGCTGAAGCAAGGTGGCGGGGGCGCGATCGTAAACATGTCTTCGGTTTCCGGCTTGATGGGATTCGCCGGGGCGGGAATTTACTGCGCCAGCAAGCACGGCGTCATTGCCCTCACAAAAGTTGCGGCGATTGAATGCGCCGCCGCAAAGATCCGAGTCAACGCCGTCTGCCCGGCCGTCATCGAAACGCCCATGGCCGATCGAGCTTTCGGCGATCCCGAAGTCGGCAAACGTGTCCTGGCCATGCACCCTCTCGGCCGCTTCGGCAAACCCGCCGAAGTTGCCGAAGCCGTCCTTTGGCTCTGCTCCGAAAAATCTTCCTTCACCACCGGTCAATACATCGGCATTGACGGCGGCTTGCTCACCGCCCCATATTCAAACGCCTAGAAGATCTGAAGCGGCCAGCGCGGACCCGCGGGACAAAGTTACACGGCATGTTCTGCCAGCGCCAAATCGCAATCATTTGTCGGTGTTACCCTGTCTTATCCGAAGGAGGGCTGGTTATATGATTCTCGAGCCTGAGAAGTTGCGTGACTTCGCCACTCGTTACACCGCTGCTTGGTGCAGCCAAAATCCCGAAGCCGTCGCCACATTCTTCTCTCCAAACGGTTCTCTCAAAATTAATGATGGAGCCCCAAGCGTCGGCCGCGCCGCTCTGGCTGAAGCCGCGCGCGGTTTCATGACCGCCTTCCCAGACCTTAAAATATCACTGAACGATTTAATCCCGCGCGGCCCCCGCATCGAATACCACTGGACGCTCGAAGGCACCAACAGCGGTCCGGGCGGCACCGGCAAGAAAGTCCTTATCACCGGCTATGAAGAATGGAAATTCGGCCCAGACGGCCTAATCGAAGATTCCCTCGGCCACTTCGACGCCGCCGAATACCAGCGCCAGATGGAGCACGGCGTCGAGCTCACATAGCTTTCTCGGGCCCAAGTTGAGGGAGACAAGTGCAGCCATCCAATTTTCTCCGCATCGATTGCACAGGACGCATGCTCACTTGGCTGCAGTTGGCTTCATAGAAAACTCCACCGCCGTCCAGCATTGCGGCAAGTGAGTGTCGTAAACTCCGTGTTTGTTCATCGCCCATCCCGGATGCGGCTGCACTTCCTGACCGGCTATCCGCAGTAGCTCGAAGCGTCCAAAGAAAATCTTCCATAGGTCGCCTTCTTTCGGCGGCAGCGACCGCTGACCAGCCAGCCACTTCGCGCCTTTCCACGGAAATACCAGTTCCACGGTCCAGCCTTTGTCTATATCCGAGTTGTTGTTCAGCGTTCCATCTACGTGCACGGCGCTCTGCATCCCCGGAAATTCCCATCCGAAATACGTCCAGCGCAGTCCGCGCGGGTTTGTGCCCTTCCAGAAAAACGGTGCCTGCCGGTCATAATCTCCACCGAACACCAGCGCGTTGTTCTTCACCGGATCAAATTCCGGCACGTCAAATTTGCCGCCCTTCTTGAACGCGTCCCGCCAGATGTAAAACATCTGATAGGTCGTGCCTCGCGCGTTCGTTTCGAATTCGTAGTAGGTGTCCCCTCCATCAATAAAAACCTCGGCGTCGTTCTCGTTGAAGATTAGCGAATTTTTCTCTGTCAGCTTCGCTTGCACCAGGGGCTCTTCAATCCAGTACGCGACGTAGAGATTCTCGTCGTCCCACAAAACCGCCGCTCGCGTCCCCAAAATGGCCTGCTCTCCCGTCGCCATGTCCACAAACCGCGGTGATTTTTCTGCCTTCTGCCAGTCCACCTCATCCAAAAGCCCATCCGCCTTGATCGGGCCGGTCGCGCGCCGCGCCGTGTAGTGAAAAATATCTTTCTCGGAACAGGAGTTTCGCGTCGCAGCCAGCTTTTCCTCCGAACCCGGCGTCACCGGCACCGCCTGCCCTGCACTCATTCTGGCCAGTCCCAGCAGCGCTAGTGCGCTTCCAACTATCGCCATCTTTTTCACCGGAATCCTCCTGCACGCTATTACTTAAAAATGGCCTCGTATTCGCCACCGAGTATATGCCCGGCAGCAAACATCGGGAAACGTCCAACCAAGTGCAGTTCGGAGTGAGTCCCGGTTCTACGGATGGGATAATTTGCTAAACTAGTGGAGGGAATGTCCACGCTCACCCAAATCGCAGGCTTCGACTCGACTGGCTCTGCGCCACCCGCGCCGCAAAACTTGCGGCGTAAAAGTCGGGCACGTCCAGGTCGGCGGCGGCGCTCCCATCGTCGTCCAGTCCATGACCAACACGGACACCGCCGACGTCGAATCCACGCTCAAACAAACGCTCGAACTCGCCGAAGCCGGCTCCGAAATCGTTCGCTGGACCGTCAACGTCCCCGAAGCCGCAGCCGCCGTTCCCGAAATCAAGAAACGCCTGCTTGCCGCAGGCTGCAACGTCCCCATCATCGGCGACTTTCATTACAACGGCCACGTTCTCCTCACCAAATATCCCGACTGCGCCAAAGCGCTCGACAAATACCGCATCAATCCCGGCAACGTCGGCGCCGGCCAGCGCCGCGACGAACAATTCGCGACCATTTGTAAGGTTGCGCGTCGACAATGGAAAACCCGTCCGCATCGGCGTCAATGGCGGCTCGCTCAATCAAGAGCTGGTCATGGCCAAAATGCAGGAAAACACCGACAAGAATCTCGGCAAGGAATCCGAAGACATCATCAACGAGTGCATGGTCCTCTCCGCGCTGCAATCCACCGAGCTCGCGCTCGAATCCGGCCTGCGCCGCGATCAGATTATTATTTCCTGCAAGACTTCTCGCCCGCGCGACCTCATCACCGTCTATCGAGATCTGAGCAGCAAAACCGAGCAGCCTTTGCACCTCGGCCTCACCGAAGCCGGCATGGGCATCGAAGGGCCAGATCTGGTCCGCCGCATCGCTCGGCGTTCTTCTCTACGACGGTATCGGCGACACAATTCGCATTTCGCTCACGCCGCGCCCCGGCGGCGATCGCCGCGAAGAAGTGTACGCATGCTGCGAAGTTCTTCAAGTCGCTGGGCCTGCGCTCCTTTTCTCCAAGCGTCACCGCCTGCCCCGGCTGCGGCCGCACCACCAGCACCACATTTCAGGAACTCGCCGAACGCACGCAAGACTACATTCGCGAAATGATGCCCACCTGGAAAGTCGCAGTACGATGGCGTCGAAACCATGACCCTCGCCGTCATGGGCTGCATCGTCAACGGCCCGGGCGAATCCAAAGCCGCCAACATCGGCATCAGCCTTCCCGGCACCGGCGAAGCCCCCCGCTGCCCCGTCTACATCGACGGCAAAAAAGACGTCACCCTCGAAGGCACCTATGACGAACTCGCCGTCGCCTTCAAATCCCTAGTCGACACCTACGTCTCCACCAAATATCCCCGCAAACCCGTCGCCGCATTGTCAAGCTAGCCGTCGCAATGGCAAGCCCCTTCAGCAAACGTTTGCCGCTGGGAAAGTCAAGCAAATTACCACTGCCACTCTTCACATGACTCGAAGTGACTTAGCTGTCCGCCTTGTCGATTGCAAAGCAATCTTCATTAAACCAAAGCTGTCGCCCCTTAAACCGAATCACTGCTTCGATGACTAGAATTTTGAATTCGCAAATCATCGCGAGCCTGGAGTTTTTCGTGAAAATCACCCGCGAAGATGTAATCCGCGTCGCCGACCTCGCCTACCTCGAGCTCTCCGAGACCGAGCTCGAAACCTATCGCGCCCAGATTGACGAAATCCTCGAATACATCGGCAAGCTCAACGAACTCGACACCGCGAACGTCGCGCCCATGACGCAAGTCCTCACCGACGACCAAACCGCCGACGCCACGCTCCGCGAAGACATCTCACGTCTCTAGCACCGTCGCCGCCGAAATTCTAAAGCACGCACCCGATCCCGAGCCGCCCTTCTTCCGCGTCCCCAAAGTCATCGAGCGACTAGAGATTTTGCTAGTAGCGGCCGCCTTTCTGAGGCTGGAACAGTTTACCCCTGATTTTGTCGGAACCCGCTTTCTGAAGTGAGCCGTTTTCGGCAATGAACGACTAGTGAGAAGTAGGGGCGCATCTCTGCCATCGGTGTAAGAAAGGCGGCAACCATGGCTGAAAATTGGACCATCTCCTCCGTACGCGAGCCCTCGCCGCGAAAAAAACCTCCGCGCGCGAACTCGCCGCCGACTTCTTCAAACGCATCGACGCACAAAATCCCACACTCAACGCCTATCTGACTCTCTCCCCCGAACGCGCCTACGCCCAAGCCGATAAAATCGACGCACTCATCGCCGCAAATAAACCCTCTTCCTCCGCTGGCCGGAGTCCCCGTCGCCATCAAGGATGTCCTGTCGCACGCGCGGCATCCGCACCACCTGCGCCTCCAGAATTCTCGAAAATCACTATCCCGCCTACGACGCCACCGCCGTCGAGCGTCTCGAAGCCGCTGGCGCCGTCGTCCTTGGCAAAACAAATTGCGACGAATTCGCCATGGGCAGCTCCAACGAAAACTCCGCCTACGGCCCGGTCAAGAATCCCGTCGCTCTCGACCGCGTTCCCGGCGGCTCCAGCGGCGGCTCTGCAGCCGTCGTCGCCGCGGGCCTTGCCGTCGCCTCGCTCGGTACCGACACCGGCGGCTCCATCCGCCAGCCCGGCGCTCTCTGCGGAATTCCCGCCATGATGGGCAGCTACGGCCGCGTCTCGCGTTACGGCCTGATCGCCTTTGCCTCTTCGCTCGACCGCATCGGCCCCTTCGCCACAAGCGTCAAAGATGTTGCCACAATTCTCCAAACAATTGCCGGCCGCGATCCCCGCGATTCCACCTCCACCACCGCGCCCGTCCCCGATCTACGCCGCCGAAGCCACCAAGCCCGTCAAAGGCCTCCGCATCGGCATCCCCAAAGACTATTTCGCCGAGGGCATGCACTCCGGCGTTCGCGCCAAAGTCGAAGCCGGCATCGCACTCCTCAAATACCTCGGCTGCGAACTCGTAGACATCCGCATGCCGCACACCGATTACGCCATCGCCGCCTACTACATCATCGCCACGGCCGAAGCCTGTTCCAACCTCGCTCGCTACGACGGCGTCCGCTATGGCCTGCGCGCCGACGATCCCACGCTTATCGGCATGTACCGCAAAACTCGCGGCGCCGGTTTCGGGCCCGAAGTGAAACGCCGCATCGTTCTCGGCACCTACGTCCTGTCCGCCGGCTACTACGATGCCTACTACTTCAAGGGCCAAAAAGTCCGCGCACTGATCGCTCAGGATTTTCGCGACGCTTTCACCAAAGTCGACGCCATCGTCACGCCCACCTCGCCCATTCCCGCTTTCAAGCTCGGCGAAAAAACCAACGACCCGCTCCAGATGTATCTCGCCGACATCTACACCGTCACCGGCTCGCTCGCTGGCGTCCCGGGAATCTCCGTCCCTTGCGGCAAGACTCCTGGCGAAAACCTCCCCGTCGGCCTCCAAATCTTCGGGCCAGCCTTCGGCGAAGCCCGCGTCCTCCAACTCGCCCACGCCTTCGAACAAGCCGGCGGCGCAAATCTGTAATCTTTTTGTCAGAATTGATTCACAAACCTGCGGCAGCCCGATCGCCCTCAAGTAAACCGTTTAGCTAAATCGCCACACTCTTCCAAATCACGTAGCAATTTCGCGGAAGTGGGATATTTTCCCTTCTTGACCAATCTGCTTGCCTTGCGCAGTACCAATTTCGCATGACGTATGCCGAACGCCCCAAAAACCCTGCATTTTTGCGCGATTTTGCAAAAGTACTAGCCCTGCCGTTTATTCGCTTCTGAAACGGAACGACTATTGCAGGAGAATTCTGCATCTTTTACGCTGCTTTCAGCATCGTAGGGGAGTGGGAGTAGAAGAAAAGCGACGCCGTAACGGTTTAAGGGTCGGCGTCACAACTACTAGACGGGATGTCGTTCAGGAGCGAGGCCATGGTCACCGTAAAATCGAGCCAGAAGATCTTCACCGATTCGGAAGTTGCCAGCTTGACTGGCATCTGCCTGGACCACATTCACAAGTTCGCGCGCTCGCGCCACCTCGGCTTCATCGCTCGCGCCGCGGAAGCAGCCGGCAACGCCGACAATTGGCTCTTCACCCTGTCCGATCTGATGGTGATCGTTACGCTTTTCCCGAAGTGCACGCACTAGCCAGCGCCGAAAACAGATTTTTTGAAGACTCTCACCTCGCCTGATAGCCCTCTTTGTTTCTACTGCCCGCTCCAGGCCCTTCGAGCTTCTCAAACACACCGCGCACCAGCCGGTTGCAGCGCTCCCCCATGAACGGAAATGCCGCCTTCGCCTCCGTACCCATAGTCTCAAACAGCATCTCTCGCATCATCGCGTGCCCGCGATGCAGCCGAATCTCTCACGTTTTCTTGGGTCAGTGCGAAAGCTTCCAGCAGTCTGGCGACACCTTGAAAGTCACTTCAATCAAACTGCTCTAATTCCCTTTCTGCAAAATGCCCCTGTGCCGGGATTTAGGTCCCGCACAGGAGAGCATCCGCCAGCAGCATCTCAGCCCTGCGCGCTTAGACCCGCAGCGCCCTTTTTCGGATACAGCTCTTCAAACTGGGGATCTCCATGCAGAAGAAGCAAATCCGGGTCCTGGCGCGCCCAAATGGAGTCTTTAAACCCTGCCTCCCAAGCTTTCCGCAGCGCGTCCAAGGCTTCCGTTTTTCTTTCCAGGTTGCAATAGGTACAAGCCGCATTGTAGAGAATGGACGCCTCGTTCGCTCTCAGTGTCATGGCCAGATTGATTTCGCGTATGGAATCGTCCACCCGCTGCAGCCGTGCGTAGTCCCCGGCCAGCAGAATGCGTGCCCGGGCATCCTCCGGCACCTGCTTAAGGTGATTTTCGAGCGCCGCCACCCGCCGAATCAGCATATTGCGAAACGCCTCGGTTTTTCCCAGTGACCCGAGCGAATTCATGATCGGCACATAGACGTTGTAATCTTCCCCGCTCGCCTCCAGCGCCGCCTCCATCACATTCACCACTTCTTCATACCGGCCAGCGGAAAACAGCGCGCGGCACAACAGGTAATAGGCGCCTTCGCAGTCGTGCTTTCGTTCAATGGCCTTCTGCACCATCCGCACGGCTTCGTCATGCAGCTCCGTTGCGTACAACACCCACGCCTGGCTCACCTGCACCTCGGGCAAATCCCACCGCAGGTTCACCGCTTTGCCCGAAGCGTCCCTCGCGCGCTCCACCCAGATGTGGTCCCGGCTGTAATTGCAGTAAAACATCGCGCACGCATTCGCGCAGGCCGCATATGCCAGTGCAAACCCGGGATCGATCGCCACCGCATTCTCAAACATCTGCAACGCAAACTCGAGATCCTGCCGCGTCTGCCGCCGCGCGTACCGTTTTCCACGGAGATAAAGATCGTACGCCTGCAAATTCTCCGTCGGTTTGATCGCCAAAGCTTCCAGCTCCTGCGGCGAAAGGGTCACCCGCAACGCCTCTGCGATCTTTCGCGCAATCTCATCCTGCACCTCGAACACATCCTTCATTTCCCGATCGTAGCGTTCACTCCACAACGGGAAATCTGTATGCGCATCCACAAGCTGCGTCGTAATTCGTAGCCGGTTTCCCGACCGCCTCAGCGTCCCCGTCAGCACAAAAGCCGCGTTCAACTGTTGCCCAACCTGCGCCGGTGTCACCGTTTTATCTCGAAAAGCGAGCACCGTCGGTCTGGAAAACGTGTTTAGCCCGCGAATCTTGGCAAGTTCCGTAATGATATCTTCCGTGATTCCGTCCCGCAGGTACTCGTCTTCCTTCACTCCGCTCAGATTTTCAAAGTAGAGCACAGCCAGCGATTTTGGCGTGTTTCGTCCGGTGCCCGATTTCGGCTCCGCCACTTCCGCCGCGCGCCTTTTCCCCGATTCCAGATCCCTCTTCAACCGCAGGAGGTCCGTCTTCAATTCCGTAGCCGTCTGGCACCGCAGATTTCTGTCCTTTTCCAGCATCTTCATTAGGATGTGTCCGAGCTCTTTCGGCACCGATCCGTTGATGGTCTCCGCAGGCACCGGCTCTCGATTCAAAATCGCATCAAAAATAACCGCGGAAGTATCGCCAGGAAATGGCAGCGCGCCAGTTGCCAGTTGGTAGAGAACTGTTCCCAACGAAAATATGTCCGTCCTCGCATCTACAAGCCCGCCTCTGGCCTGCTCCGGCGACATGTACATGATCGTTCCCACGGCCGAGCCCGGTGACGTCAACCCCGCTTCCGTCATCATCCCGCCGCCGGACGAACCACCATCCCCTGCACCCATTGCTTGTTGTTCGATACGCGCCAGTCCGAAATCCAGAATCTTCACTTGCCCCCGGTCTGTCAGGAAAACATTTGCCGGCTTGATATCCCGGTGCACAATCCCTTTCGCGTGCGCCGATTCCAGCGCGTCCGCAATCTGAATTGCGATCGGCAAGATTTTCTCTACCTCCATCGGCTGCTTTCCCATCCGCTGGGCAAGCGTCTGACCTTCGAGCAGTTCCATGACGATAAAATGCTGCCGGTCGTGTTCTTCAATCGCGTGGATTGTGCAGATATTCGAGTGATTGAGCGCCGATGCTGCCCGGGCTTCTCGCTGAAACCGTTCCAGGAGCTGGCTGTCCTTCGCCATTTCCGGCGGCAGGAATTTCACCGCCACGCGCCTTCCAAGACGCGAGTCCTCCGCCTCGTAAACCACACCCATTCCGCCACTTCCAATCCTGCGGAGCACTTTGTACTGGGAAAAAGACTGGCCGATCACCGACACGGGTTCTGGCATGATGCGTCAAATCGTATAGGCCGCCTCCCTCCGGGTCAAGGTAACCGGCCGGTGCCTCTTTGTTCGGCGACCTTTCTAACCTCGGTCTTTCCCTCGCTTAGAATCGCTTCTGCAAACCCCGCTTCAATCTGGTTCAGTTGTGTTACATTGGCGGCATGGTTACCCCATCCAGGCCGTATCGCTGGCTCGCGCTTGCAGCTGCTCTTTCCGCGATCACCTTGAGCGCCGCGACAGCAGCAAATGAACCGGCTCCGCGCTTCAATGCAGTCACAACCACCGGAGAGAAATTCAGCAACGCCAGCGTCAAAGGCAAAGTCGTTCTCATCGAATTCTGGACGACCTGGTGCAAGTATTGCGTCGCGGAAGCAGACTTCGTGGACAAACTCGACAAAGAATATCGCGACAAAGGCCTAATCGTCCTCGCCATCAACGTTGGGGAACCCAAAAAACTCGTCAAGAAATATCTTGAGCAGCATCCCCGCACCTGCCGAATTGTCCTGATGGAAGACACCAACCTCGCCGCTATGTACGCGGCCACCGTCTATCCCATCTACGTCGTCTTAGACAAGGACGGCAACCTTTCCGACGAACAGCGCGGCGCTGGAGGCGAAGAAGCCCTCCGCACCCTCGTCTCCCAAGCCGGTATGGAAATCACGCCCGCCCAACCATCCACCGCTTCCAACTAGATTCGCAACTCTTTCTTTCTCATTCCCTTGCGTACAAAATAGCGGGGAGCGGACCAGTTACGGCGCACAGCATTTTCACTTTTTGCTCGGCCCGGCAAACCATCTCCCCTCTTTTCAATGTCTTCCGCACTCTTTGCAAAAACGCCCGGGATAACGCCTGTCCCGAAAAAAGCGCTATCCTTGTCCACCTGCGGCCAGACATACTGGCCTCAATCCCAGGCATCTTATGACTAGCTCAACTTTCATGCGCCTCTTTTCCCTCGCTTTCGCAGCCATTCTCTGCCTCGCAGCGTCCCCCGCCGCACACGCGCAGACTCCCCCGGCCCCGGACACTTCCCCTGCCGCGCCGCCACCCGCGCAACAGGACGCCGCGGCCAACCGTCTGGCCGGCGCGCCAAACGGAAAAAAACTCGTACTCAAGGACGGCGATTTCCAGCTCGTTCGCGAATATACCCGCAACGGAGATCGCGTCCGCTATTTCAGTCTCGAGCGCGGCGGCTGGGAAGAAATTCCCGCCGCCATGGTAGATTGGGTCGCCACGCAAAAAGCTGAAGCCGCGGCAGTCGCCCGCAACGAGGCAGAAGCTAAAAAACTCAAGCAACAGGAAGAAGCTTCCCGCACGGACTTGGCCCTCGACGTGGACGCAAGCCTGTTGACCGGCTCCGGCGCGTTTCTCCCTGGCGGCGAGGGCATGTTTGCCGTCGAAGGGAAAAAAGTCACACTTCTCGAGCAAGCGGAACTCGAATCGCACCGCGACAAAAAACAAACTCTCAAACAAATCATCAGTCCGATTCCTCTCGTCTCCGGAAAAACCAACATCGAACTCCCCGGCACGCACGCGAAAATGCGCATTGATCCTTCACACCTGGAATTTTATTTGCGCGAAGCGCCGCCCGATCCCGATCACGTTTCATCCATTCGCAAAAGCCGCCGCCCGGAAAACAGCACCACCGGTCCGGACGTCGAGCTCGTTCGCGCCACCGTCAAAGGCAGCAAGCGCATCTTTCAGGAGATCAAGGACCTTTTCGGCGAAAAAATGGAAGAAGACCGCAAAACCGTTTTGCTCCAGCGCTGGGAAATCGCCCCGAATGTCTTTCGCTTCACGCTGGCGGAACAATTGCCGCCGGGTGAATATGCCCTCGCTGAACTCATGCCCGATGGATTGAACCTGTACGTCTGGGATTTCGGCGTGGATGGAAACGGGAAAGGTGAAGAAAAAAAATAGAAAGCGCTAGGACTTCGCAACCGGCATTGCGGTAAACGCTTCGCGCAAAACGGTGAGCACGTCCGTAATTCGGAATGGCTTCTGCAAAAACGCACTGTTTTCAAATCCAGCGCGGCCTTCAAGGCCCGCTGCCAGATCGCCTGTCATGAATATGACCAGCGGTTTATTCACTCCGGAAACCGCCACGACGCTGGCCGCAGCGTCATGACCTGCGCCGGGCCCACCCGCAACGCCAAGATTCAAATCGCAGAGCAAGGCGTCGAAACTTTCGCCCGCGGCCAGTTTCGTTGCTTCTTCTGCGGTTGCGGCGCAGACGACGCGCAAACCCTGGCCCGTCAAACCCTCTTCGAGAAGCGCGCGAATGCTCTCTTCATCGTCGAGCACGAGAATACTTTTCCCTTGCACCGGCGCCGCTTTGCTTTTCTTGGCGGCTGCTTCGGAGCTTTCGCGCGGCGGTAGTGCCGGTTTCGTCTGATCTTTCGTCACGGCCGGGAGGGAAACAGTGAACGCGCTTCCGCCCGCCGGCAGCGACTGCGCTTCGATCGTGCCGCCGTGCTCACGCAGAATCGCGGTGCAAATGCTGAGTCCGAGTCCCGTGCCGCCGCCTGGGCGCTTGGTGGTGTAAAACGGATCGAAGATTTTTGCGAGCGCGTCGGGCGCGATTCCGACGCCGTCGTCCTGAATCGTAACCATCACGCGGTTGAAAGCGGCGGCCGCGCGAATCTGGATGCGGCCCGATTCGCGCACTTCCCGGATCGCTTGCTCCGCGTTGATGACGAGATTCAGGAAAACCTGAATCAGCTGGCTCGCGTCGCCAACCACCGGCGGGAGGTTTTCTTTCGGAGTGAACGTGACTTCGATCGCGTTGCGCTTGAGCGAATGTTCGTGAAGCTGCAGCGTGCGCTCAAGGATTGTGTTGATTTCCAGAGGGGTTTTTTGCGTCGCCGACGGACGCGAGAATTCCAGAAGATTTTGCACGATGCGCGCCGCGCGCCGCGCCTGGCGATGCGTCAAATCAAGCTGGCGCTTCATCGCTTCGTCCAGGCCTTCGCGCTCGCGGACGAGTTCGGTAACGCCGAGAATTGCGGTAAGCGGATTGTTTAGTTCGTGCGCAACGCCTGCAAGCATTTGTCCAATCGCGGCGAGTTTCTCGGACTGGATCAACTGCTCGCCCAAGCGCTTCAATTCCGTTACGTCTCGGCCGGAAATCACGACGGCTTCCGTGCCACCGGATTCGGAATAGAGCGGACTGAAATGCGCGCGAATCACGCGCCAGTCGCCGGCATTGTGCCGCACGCGCAGTTCGAGTGAACCGAAGGTCTGCTTTCCTGCAACCATTTCTCCAAAAAGTTTGTTCAGCTCCGCGTGATCGTCGGGATGAACGTATTCGCCGAAAGTTTTTGCCATCATATGTTCCGCGTCGGAACCGAGCACTTCCTTGATGCGCGGGCTGATGAAGGTGTAACGGCTTTGCTTGTCCACAACGAAAATCACGTCGGGGAAACTATCCACGAGGCGGCGCGCAAATTCCTGCTGTTTGTGCAGGCGGCTTTCGATTTCGCGGCGCGCCGTGACGTCCATCAACGCGCCCTGATAGCGGACGATTTTCCCTGAACCGTCGCGCACCGCAGCGGCGGTGTTCAGGCAAATCATCGGTTTGCCGTCTTTGCGAATCAGAACAATTTCGCGGCCCTCGAGAACTGGCTGGCGATCGACTTCCGCGCGAACAATGTTGCGCAAAGATTCGTCGGGAAAAACTTCAGAGACTTTGCGTGACAGCAATTCTTCTTTCGATTCGTAGCCGAGGATGCGAACGAGCGCCGGATTCGCATCGACGATTCGATCTTCCGGCGTGACGATGTAGATGCCTTCCTGCAGCGTTTCAAAAAGTTCCGTGAACCGCGCTTCGTTGCGACGCAGGGCGGTCACGTCGCGGGCCAGAACGGTAATGCCGTGCACAACGTCATCGCGGACCATCGCGTGAGCGACACAATCGAAATAGTAAACGGCATTGCGATTTTTCAGACGGACTTGCACTACGCCCGACCAGTTGCGGCGTTCGAGAAATCTCGGCAAGCCTTCTTGCACCTCGCCAGTTCCCTGTCCAGCGGTTTCGTCGAGAAATTCGCCGAGTTTTCTACCGATGATTTGCTGGAAATTTGTGCCGACGAGTTCGCTGAAGCGGCGATTGGCGGCGCGGATTTCGCCTTCGAGCGAGAGCGCAATCAAAACATCGTCGAAGGAATCGATGAGGTCGCGATAGCCCTGCTGAGAGCGGCTGATCATGCCGAAAAGCTGTTCAAGTTGTTTGTCGTTGGCGGAATTTACCTCGCGCTGCTCGAGGCCACGAACGAGACTGCGGAGTTCAGAGATTTCCCGCGTCCGGCGCCAGGCGTACGCGCCGACAAGAAGCACAAGAAGGATGAGTCCAAAAGCAGCGCCTTCGAGGCGATAAACGAAAGTGCGAAGCGTGTTCCATTGCGTCCACAGAAAGGCGGCAACAACGATGACAAGAATTAGGTAGATGAGACGAAGAAGATCCGCTTGGCGCTTTTCAAAATGTTCAAGGCGCGTGGAGATGCTGACGCGGTTCTCCGGCTTGGCGGGGGGGCCACCCTGGGCCGGCTGATTTGACTGGGGCTGTTCTGGCATAGAGCGGAATCGGGCGGCAAGAGCAGCTAACCGAACCGACCGGGAGCCTCATTTGATTGTAGAAAGGGTTAAGACGAGGCTCAATAAAAGGTAAGGGCGCGGTGCCCGAAGCGTACCTGCACAAATAGGCAAACATTCGGTGACTGTCTTTTAGCTCTTGTGCGCGGCAGGGGGGCGACCGCGGCTGACCCCGGCTGAGCTGCAGGTTACCACCCCTCACTGCTCCACTGGCTTCTGGTATGCGTTCATTCTGAATTAATTCTAAGTCTATTATTTTGATACAGATATGGGTTGAAGCGCTGGGATTGCAGAAAGAAAAACGGGCGCTCTGTGAAGAACCAGGAGCGCCCGTTTGAGTTTGAAATTGTGAGCCGTGGTTATTCGGCGGCTGCGTCTGCGGCGTCGGCTTCGTCGGCGTCCTTGCCCATGAAGTCGAGAGCGGCGGCTTCTTCTGCCGTGAGCTCTGCGGCTTCGGGAATTTCCTCGATCGGAGCGGGAGCGGGCACTTCCGTCAGCAACTGAATGCTGCGGTAGTGCTCAAGGCCCGTACCGGCCGGAATGAGCCGGCCCATGATGACGTTTTCCTTGAGGCCGCGGAGGTAGTCCACCTTGCCGGCGACGGCAGCTTCCGTGAGGACGCGGGTTGTCTCCTGGAAGCTGGCAGCCGAGATGAACGAATCGGTCGAGAGCGAAGCCTTGGTGATACCAAGGAGCAGCGGACGGCCGGTTGCGGGGCGGATGCCTTCTTCGAGCACTCGCTCGTTTTCCTCGCGGAAGCGGAACTTGTCCACTTGTTCCTCGAGAAGGAAGTTGGTGTCGCCCACGTCTTCGACTTTGACCCAGCGCATCATCTGACGAACGATGGTTTCGATGTGCTTGTCGTTGATGTTGACGCCTTGGAGGCGGTAGACCTCCTGGATGGCGTTGACGAGATAGGCCTGCGTAAACTTTTCGCCGAGAACGGCCAGCAAGTCGTGCAGGTTGGACGGACCGTCGATGAGGGCTTCACCAGCGCGGACGTGTTCGCCTTCCTGAACGTTGATGTGGACGCCGCGAGGGATGGAGTATTCCTTTTGCGTTTTCCCATCTTCGCTTTCGACATAGATCTTGCGCATGCCCTTGGCGATTTCGCCGTAGCGGACGATGCCATCGATCTCGCTGATGACGGCGGGGTCCTTGGGCTTGCGCGTTTCGAAAAGTTCGACGACGCGCGGGAGACCACCGGTGATGTCCTTGGTCTTGGTGGTTTCCCGCGGAATCTTCGCGAGAATGTCGCCAGGCTGAACGTCATCGCCGTCTTTCACCATCAAGTGCGCGCGCGAGGGCATGAGGTACTTCTTCTTGGTCTTGCCCGAGCTATCGCGAATCAAGATGGCCGGCTGATGCTTTTCATCGCCCGGAGGCAGAGTGACGACGTCCTGCGAAAGGCCGGTGACTTCGTCGACTTGCTCTTCGATGGTGACGCCGGGACGAAGATCTTCGAAACGGATCGCGCCGCCGGTTTCCGTGAGAATGGAGAACGTGAACGGATCCCATTCGGCGAGAACCTGGCCGTGGTTGACGGTGTCGCCGTCGGCAACACGCAGGCGCGCGCCGTAGACAACGTGGTAGCGCTCTTTTTCGCGGTTCTTTTCGTCCACGATGGCGATGAGGCCGGAGCGGTTCATGGCGATGGAAGTTCCGCCGCGGCCCTCGACGAATTTGAGGTCCACGAACTTGACGATTCCGTTGTTGCGCGCTTCGAGCGTGGAACGTTCGGAAACGCGGGTGGCGGTACCGCCGATGTGGAAGGTGCGCATCGTGAGCTGCGTGCCGGGTTCGCCGATGGACTGCGCAGCGATGACGCCGACCGCTTCGCCGAGTTCGACCATGCGGCCCGAAGCAAGGTTGCGGCCATAGCAGAGGGCGCAAACACCGCGGCGGGATTCACAAGTGAGCACGGAACGGATGCGGACGCGTTCGATACCCGCGGCCTGCACCGCGTTGGCGAGTTCTTCGGTGATTTCCTGGTTGACCTCGACGATTACGTGCGCTTCGAAGTCTTTGATCTTCTCAAGCGAAACGCGGCCAACGATGCGGTCGCGCAATGGTTCGACTTCGACGCCGGCTTCAATGATGGGCTCGACGTAAATGCCTTCGCCGGTTCCGCAATCGAGTTCGTTGATGATGACGTCTTGCGCCACGTCAACCAGGCGCCGGGTGAGGTAGCCGGAGTCGGCGGTCTTTAGAGCGGTATCGGCAAGACCTTTACGGGCGCCGTGCGTGGAGATGAAGTATTCGAGCACGGTAAGGCCTTCGCGGAAGTTCGAAGTGATCGGAGTCTCCATGACTTCGCCGGAGGGCTTGGCCATAAGACCACGCATACCGGAAAGCTGGCGAATCTGCTGTTTCGAACCGCGGGCGCCGGAGTCCGCCATGACGTAGACGGGGTTGATGATGCCTTCCTTGTCGTGACCTTCGAGCGCCTTGAACATTCCGTCCGCGACTTTTTCCGTGACGTCGCCCCAGAGGGAGATAATTTTGTTGTAACGCTCGCCGTGGGTGATGGCTCCGTCGAGATACTGCTGCTGAACCTTGACGGCTTCTTTTTCGGCGTTTTCCACGAGCTTCACCTTGTCGCCCGGGATAACCATGTCGTCGATGCCGATTGAAATGCCGGACTTGGTGGCGTAAGTAAAGCCAAGCTCCTTCAAGCGATCGAGCAAAACGACGGTGCTTTCGAGACCGAAACGAAGATAGGCGTAATACACGAGTTGTTGAACGCCCTTCTTTTTGAGCAAGCCGTTGATGAACGGCATGTGGGACGGCAAGTTCGAATTGAAAATGACGCGGCCCACGGTGGTCTGGATGAACTGACGCTCCATCTTGACCGGCTCGGTGTGGGTAACGTCCTGGTTATCGTAAGCGGTGACCAGGTCAATGACTTCACCCGAGTAGCGGAGACGGATCGGGGTGAGGAGCTCAACTTCGCCCGCTTCCA
This sequence comes from uncultured Acidobacteriota bacterium, assembly GCA_963794175.1. GTDB lineage: Bacteria > Acidobacteriota > Terriglobia > Acidiferrales > UBA7541 > Acidiferrum. The sequence continues at coordinate 127,497 of CAWCCV010000010.1, forward strand.
GCGCGAGGCTGACGTCATCGGCGGAACCGAACACGCGGCCTTCGCCCTTGGCTCCAGGCTTGTTCTTGGTCAGATAGTAGATTCCGAGAACCATGTCCTGCGAAGGAACGGCAAGAGGCAAACCGTGGGCGGGAGAAAGAATGTTGCGCGAGCTGAGCATGAGCACGGACGCTTCGACCTGGGATTCAGGCGAAAGCGGAATGTGCACGGCCATCTGGTCGCCGTCAAAGTCTGCGTTGAACGCGGTGCAGACGAGCGGATGGATGCGGATGGCTTTGCCTTCGACGAGAACAGGTTCGAATGCCTGAATGCCGAGGCGGTGCAGCGTGGGAGCGCGGTTGAGCATCACGGGATGTTCGCGAATGACGTCTTCGAGAATGTCCCAGACGACGGCTTCCTGCTGTTCAACCATCTCTTTGGCTTGCTTGATGGTGGTGCAGTGGCCCTGCGCTTCCAGCTTGTGATAGATGAACGGCTTGAACAGCTCGAGCGCCATTTTCTTCGGCAGACCGCACTGGTGGAGTTTCAGCTCCGGGCCGACGACGATTACGGAACGGCCGGAGTAGTCCACGCGCTTGCCGAGGAGGTTCTGGCGGAAACGGCCCTGCTTGCCCTTGAGCGTATCGGACAAGGACTTGAGCGGGCGATTGTTGGTTCCGCGAAGAACGCGGCCGCGGCGACCGTTGTCAAACAGCGCGTCAACGGCTTCCTGGAGCATGCGCTTTTCGTTGCGGACGATGACGTCCGGCGCGCGGAGTTCCATGAGCTTCTTCAACCGGTTGTTACGGTTGATGACGCGGCGATAGAGGTCGTTCAAATCGGAAGTGGCAAAGCGGCCTCCGTCCAGAGGTACAAGCGGGCGCAACTCCGGCGGAAGAACTGGGATGACATCGAGAATCATCCACTCTGGCTTGTTGCCAGACTTGCGGAATGCTTCGAGAACCTTGAGGCGCTTGGCGAACTTGATGCGCTTCTGAAGCGAAGGATCCGTCTTCATTTTTTCACGGAGTTCTTCAGAGAGCTTTTCCACTTCGACGCGGCGGAGAAGTTCCTTGATGGCTTCGGCACCCATCTTGGCGACGAACTGGCCGGGATATTCCTGCGCGAGTTTGCGATATTCCTCTTCCTGAAGGACCTGGCGTTCCTTGAGGACGGCGACTTCGTTCGGGTCAACGACGACGAACGCTTCGAAATAGAGGATGCGCTCGAGATCGCGCATGGAGATATCGAGCAAATAGCCGATGCGGCTGGGCAGGCCCTTGAAGAACCAGACGTGCGAACAGGGCGAAGCCAGCTCAATGTGGCCGAGGCGCTCGCGGCGGACTTTGGACAGCGTGACTTCGACGCCGCACTTATCGCAGATGACGCCACGGTGCTTCATGCGCTTGTACTTGCCGCACAAGCACTCCCAGTCGGTGACGGGGCCGAAAATCTTGGCACAGAAAAGGCCGTCCCGCTCGGGTTTGAAGGTGCGGTAGTTGATGGTCTCGGGCTTGGTGACTTCGCCGTGAGACCACGAGCGAATTTTTTCCGGACTCGCCAGAGAGATGCGGATGGAATCGAAATCTGCGATCAGACTGGCGCGATCATAAGGGCTGCTGCGATACAAGGTTGTTTCCTCCCTCCCTGGCTTTCGCCAGGGCTGCGATCCGTTGCGTTAACAGCGGACCGGCTGAGAACCCAAAAAATCCTTCTCTCACCTGCCAAAACGTGCTCGCCCCAGTGCAGAGGAACTAGTCGGCGGCTTTTTCGGCCGGCTTCTGGCGCTTCATGAGTTCGACGTCAAGGCAGAGAGACTGCAATTCGCGGACTAGAACGTTGAACGATTCCGGCACGCCCGGCTCGATGCCCGGCTCGCCCTTGACGATGGCCTCGTAAATCTTCGCGCGGCCATAAACGTCGTCGGACTTTGCCGTGAGCAATTCCTGCAGGATGTGCGCGGCGCCGTAAGCTTCAAGCGCCCAGACTTCCATTTCGCCGAAGCGCTGGCCACCGAACTGCGCCTTGCCGCCAAGCGGCTGCTGCGTAATGAGCGAGTACGGGCCGATAGAACGCGCGTGAATCTTGTCGTCGACCAAGTGCGAAAGCTTGAGCATGTAGATGTAGCCGACAGTAACCGGCTGATCGAACATGTCTCCCGTCATGCCGTCGAACAGATTGATCTTTCCGGCATGCGGCAAGCCCGCAACTTCGAGCAAGTGGCGGATTTCCGGTTCGCGCGCGCCGTCGAACACGGGCGTGGCGAACGGAATTCCGTCCTTGAAGCCTTCGGCGATTTCAAGAAGTTCATCGTCGTCCAGCTTGGCGATGGACTTATAAATCGCGGTTTCGGTGAAGACTTCCTTGAACCAGCGGCGAACGGCTTCGGCGCGAACTTCCTTGCTGAGAAGGCGCTTCAAGCTATTGCCGAGTTCCTTGCCGGCCCAGCCGAGGTGCGTTTCGAGAATCTGACCGACGTTCATACGAGAAGGAACGCCGAGCGGATTCAAAACGATTTCGACCGGAGTGCCGTCTGGCATATAGGGCATATCTTCATCGGGCACGATGCGCGCGATGACACCCTTGTTGCCGTGACGGCCCGCCATCTTGTCGCCGATGGAGAGCTTGCGCTTCATGGCGATATAAACCTTGACGAGCTTGATAACGCCCGGAGGCAGTTCATCGCCCTTCTTGAGCTTTTCCTTGCGCTCTTCGGTGATCTTGCGCAGAACGTCAATCTGGCGCGAGGTCATTTCCTCGATCTCTTCGATTTTTTCTATCAGAAGAGGATCTTTTTCATTGAGCTTGAGGCGCTTGAGGTTGCGCGTGGAGATCTTTTCGATCAGGTCACGCGTGAGCTCGACGCCCTTGGTCAAAAGGCGCTTGTTGGTCTTTTCGTCGTGCAAGTCGGCTTGGAGAATTTTTCCGCCGAGCAAGTCCGAAAGACGCTTCAGGCGCTCGTCGGTGAGGATGCGGATTTCGTCCGCTAGGTTCTTTTCCAGTTTGAAGACTTGCGAAGCTTCGATGGCTTTGTGGCGTTCGTCCTTTTCCCCGCCCTTGCGGGTGAAGATCTTGACGTCGACGATAGTGCCTTCGATGCCCGGCGGGCAGTAGAGAGACGCGTCGCGAACGTCGCCGGCTTTTTCGCCGAAGATGGCGCGGAGGAGTTTCTCTTCCGGCGTCAACGTGGTTTCGCCCTTGGGCGTAACCTTGCCAACGAGAATGTCGCCCGGCTTCACAACTGCGCCGATGCGGATCACGCCGCTTTCGTCGAGGTTGCGGAGGAACGATTCGCTGATGTTCGGAATGTCGCGCGTGACTTCTTCCGGACCGAGCTTGGTGTCGCGCGCTTCGATTTCATACTCCTCGATGTGAATCGAGGTGTAGTAGTCGTCCTTGACCAGCTTTTCGCTGACGAGGATGGCGTCTTCAAAGTTGTAACCGCGCCAGGGCACGAACGCGACGAGCACGTTGCGGCCGAGAGCGAGTTCGCCGCGGTCGGTGCAAGGACCGTCGGCAAGGACCTGCTGCTTTTTCACGCGGTCTCCCACGCGAACGAGCGGCTTCTGGTTGATGCAAGTGTTCTGGTTGGAACGCTTGAACTTGGTCAGCGTATAGATGTCCGCACCGACTTCGCGGCTGAGCACGCCGGAGTGATCGGATTCGACGCGAACGATGATGCGTTCGGAGTCGACCTGATCGACGATGCCATCGCGCTTGCAAAGAACGACTGCGCCGGAATCGCGAGCAGTGACGCGCTCCATGCCGGTGCCGACGAGCGGAGCTTCTCCGCGGATCAGAGGAACGCCCTGGCGCTGCATGTTGGAACCCATGAGCGCGCGGTTGGCGTCGTCGTTCTCAAGGAACGGAATCAAGCTGGCGGCGACGGAGACGAGCTGCTTCGGCGAAACGTCAACGTAGTCGACTTCTTCGCGATTCTTCAAAACGAAGTTGCCCGCCTGACGGCAGTTGACGAGTTCGGTGGTGATGCGGCCCTTTTCGTCGAGCGCCACGTTGGCCTGCGCAACGACGTACTTGTCTTCTTCCCAAGCGGAAAGATAGAAGCAGTACGGTTCGTAGACGACCTTGCGGCGCTTGAGCTCGTCGTTGAGCTCTTCGACGCGGTCCTTTTCGATGATTTCGCCGGCCTTGAATTCACTGTCGCCAGCGTTCACGACCTGAACGTAGTCGATGCAGCGACCGCCCTTCACTTTGCGGTACGGCGATTCGATGAAACCGTAATCGTTGATGCGCGCAAAGCAGGAGAGCGAGCTGATGAGACCGATGTTCGGACCTTCCGGCGTTTCAATCGGGCAGATACGGCCGTAGTGAGTCGGGTGAACGTCGCGGACTTCGAAACCAGCACGTTCGCGCGAAAGACCGCCCGGTCCAAGCGCGGACAGACGGCGCTTGTGGGTGATTTCGCTGAGCGGGTTGGTCTGGTCCATAAACTGGCTGAGCTGTGACGAACCAAAGAATTCGCGGATCGCAGCCATGACGGGCTTGGCGTTGACCAGGTCGTGGGGCATCGCCGTGGACATTTCCTGATACACGCTCATCTTTTCCTTGATGGCGCGTTCCATGCGGACAAGGCCGATGCGGAACTGGTTTTCCAGCAGTTCGCCGACGGCGCGAACGCGGCGGTTGCCGAGGTGGTCGATGTCGTCCACAACGCCAATGTTCTTGCGCAGCTTTAGCAAATACTTGATCGCAGCGACAAAGTCCGGCGATTCGAGCGTGCGATTGTCGAGCGGCGTATCGAGGCCGAGCTTGATATTGAACTTCAAGCGGCCGACGCGGCTGAAATCGTACTTGCGCGGATCGAAGAACATGCCGCGGAAAAGATTCGTGGCCGTTTCAAGCGTCGGAGGATCGCCCGGACGCAGCTTGCGGTAAATTTCGATGAGCGCTTCTTTGGAAGAGCGGATCGAGTCCTTGTCCAGAGTGCGCGAAAGAACAACGCCGATGTCATCGCGCTCCGGGAAAAAGACGTCCACTTCGGTGATGCCGCCTTCAGCGAAAGCCTGCCAAAGGTCGGCAGTCAGCGGCTTGTTGGCTTCGAGCAGGACTTCACCGGTCTGACGGTTTACAACGTCAGCGACGGAGTAAGCGCCTTCGAGATCGGCCAGGGCTGCACGAACCTGCGAAATCTTCGCCTTGATGAGTTCTTTCAGAAGATTGTCGTTGATGCGCTTGTGGGCGCCGACAACCACTTCATCGGATTTCGGATTCTTGATTTCGTGAGTCAGCTTGCGATCCACAAGACCCGGAGAAACGTTCCAGAAAAGATCCTTGTCGCGAAGAGAGATGCGCTCCACCTGAAAGAAGGTGCGCAGGATGTCTTCATTGGACTTCATGCCGAGCGCGCGCAAGAAGATGGAGCCGAGGAACTTGCGCTTGCGATCGATGCGCACGTAGAGAATGTTCTTCGAGTCGTACTCGAATTCCACCCAGGAGCCGCGGTACGGAATGATCTTGCCGAGGAAATAGCTGCGGTTGTTGGCGGATTCGAAAAAGACGCCCGGCGAACGGTGCAACTGGCTGACGATAACTCGCTCGGTACCGTTGATGATGAACGTACCGTTCTCGGTCATCAGCGGAATGTCGCCGTAGAAAACTTCCTGCTCCTTGATGTCGCGAATGGTCTTCGCGCCGGAGTCAGGGTCTTTGTCGTAAATGGTGAGACGAATGGTGACCTTGAGCGGGGCGGAATAGGTCATGCCGCGCTCCTGACACTCGTTCACGTCGTATTTCAATTGCATGGCGACCGGGTCGCCGCACTTGTTGCAGAAGGTCGGAGTATTTTTGTTGAACGTGCCGCACTTGTGGCAGATAACATCGCCAGTCTGGTAAGGATTGGTGACGACGCTCGCGCCGCAATTCCGGCAAGTTGCGCGGAGGTGGTGCAGCCCCTTCAAGTTGCTGCACTTGCACTCCCAGTTGCCGATGGCATAGTCCACGAATTCGAGCTGAGACATTTCGCGGAAATCCCGGATCGGAAACACGCTGGTGAACACGGACTGAAGTCCGCCGTCATCGCGCTCGCTCGGCAGAAGATCCATCTGCAGGAAGCGCTGATACGACTTCATCTGGACTTCAATCAGGTTGGGAATCTGAATCGCGCTCTGGATTTTTGCGAAATCCAGCCGCTGACGTTCCCGGACGTGCTGATTGCTGTTCGACATGCGTGGTTTACCTCATTAAATTCGGGCGAAAACTGACCGAGAAGAGAAGAGACAAATAGCCGCTGTGCGAAGCGAGTTGCCCGAACTCGTTGCGCACACGGCCACAGGCGGTCCCGGAGGGACGCGGGAAATTGTGGTGTGCCCAGCTTCAACGTGCGTAGTGAAATCCTTTGGCGTGACCCCTCCGCCCATGGGGGCCACACCATGATTCAAAACCGCAAGTGTTTCCGAGCCGGACCCTGCGGGGCAGCCGCAGCAACCGGCAAAAGCAAGGAAGCACGGTCGAACTTGGTTACTTAACTTCGACCTTGGCGCCGGCTTCTTCGAATTTCTTCTTGATGGCCGCTGCTTCGTCCTTGTTTACGCCTTCCTTGACGGTCTTCGGAGCGCCGTCAACAAGGTCCTTGGCTTCTTTCAAGCCGAGGCTCGTGACTTCGCGAACGGCCTTAATGACGTTGATCTTGTTGCCGCCAACGTCGGTGAGCACGACGGTGAATTCCGTCTTCTCTTCCGCCGGGGCTGCAGCCGCCGCACCGCCTCCGCCGCCAGCCGCTACGACCGTTGCCGCAGCCGCTGACACGCCGAAGGCTTCTTCCATTTTCTTAACCAGATCTGACGCTTCCAGAAGCGTCAGACCCTTGATTTCTTCGAGAATCGTTTCTACTTTCGACATGACCGCCAGTTCTCCTCTCAAGAACAGTATTGAAATTTTTCTGGCCCGCACCGTTGAGCGGCGCAAGCCAAACTCTTACGAACTAAACTTGTTGGCCTTGATCGCTTCGCTGACCGTGACGGCCAGGTTGCGCGGCAAAGCATTCAGCGCGGTGGCGATGCGCGTCGCCGGAGCGTTGAGCAAGAACATAATCTTGCTGATCAACTCTTCTTTCGACGGCAGGTTCGCGAGCTGCTGAATTTCCGCGATCGAAATGACACGGCCTTCGACCACGCCGGCTTTGAATTGAAATGCCGGAACGTCCTTGGCAACTTTGGTAAGCGCCTTGGCCAGAGCGACCGGATCGGCGTCCGTGTACGCGATGGAGTTTGTGCCGCTCAAATTCTTCAAAAGGCCCTCCGCCGAAGTTCCCTGCCCGGCGCGCTCGGCCAAGGTGTTCTTGACGACTTTGTACTTGCCACCGGCGGCTTGGACAGCGCGGCGGAGCTTGGTATCGTTTTCGACGGTGATGCCCTGGAAGGTCGACAAAATAACTGTGGAGACCTTGGCCAGTTCCGTTTTCAGCTTGTCCAAATCCTGTTGTTTTTCGCTTCGCTTTTTCATGATTCCGTTTCCTTCAATCCCTTACGCCGCAGCCGCGACGGCGGTTTCCGCTTCATCCAAGCTGATCCCGATGGCGGGGCCCATGGTTGAAGTGAGCGTGATTTTCTTGACGTACTTGCCCTTGGCGGCCGCGGGCTTTGCTTTCACGACGGCGGTGATGACGGCGTGAGCGTTTTCAGCAATGTTCGCAGCCTCAAACTTAATTTTTCCGACCGGGCAGTGAACAATGCCCGCTTTGTCCACGCGAAATTCGACTTTGCCGGCTTTGGTTTCCTTGATGGCTTTGGCAACGTCCGCGGTGACCGTGCCGGTCTTCGGATTCGGCATCAAGCCGCGAGGGCCGAGCACTTTACCGAGCTTACCAGCGGACTTCATCATGTCCGGCGTGGCGATCACGGCGTCGTAATCGGTCCAGCCTTCCATGATTTTCTGAACCATTTCATCGCCGCCGACCAAATCCGCGCCAGCTTCCTGCGCTTCGCGCTGTTTTTCGCCGCTGGCGAGAACCAGCACGCGCACACTCTTGCCGAGGCCGTGCGGCAGAACGACGGTGCCGCGAACAACCTGGTCGGAGTGCTTGGGATCCACGCCAAGATTGATGGCGAGTTCCACGGTCTCATTGAACTTCGTGTGATGCGTCTTCTTGATGAGCTCGGACGCTTCGCCGAGCTTGTACGGGCGCGCTTCGACGAGCTTGCGCGCTTTCTCCACATGCTTGCCAGCTTTTTTCAACTTTGCCATTTCGACTGCTTCTCCAACGATCTCTTTTCGCCCGATGCTTCCTTTAGGCTTCCACGACTTCCAGACCCATGTTGCGCGCCGTACCCATTACGGTGCGAACGGCCGAGTCCAGACTTGGTGGTGTTGAGATCGACAAGCTTGATCTTCGCGATTTCGGTGACTTGCTTCTTCGTGACTTTGCCGACTTTGTTGCGGTTCGGTTCCGGCGAACCCTTTGCGATGCCCGCTGCGCGGAGCAAAAGAACGGAGGCTGGCGGCGTCTTCAAGATAAAGGTGAAGCTGCGGTCGGTGTAAACCGTGACGAGCACCGGGAAAATCATCCCGTCCGGTTCTTTGCCGGTCTTGGCATTGAATTGTTTGCAAAAATCCATGATGTTCAAGCCATGCGGACCGAGCGCGGTGCCGACCGGCGGCGCCGGAGTGGCTTTGCCCGCGGGCAATTGGAGCTTGATGGTCGTTTGTATCTTCTTTGGCGGCATGTTCCGTTCCCTTTACCTCAAAACTCTTTTTGCAGCTGCAATCCACAACGGGGCCGAAGCCCTCAAAATCGAAAAATCCTTAGCCCAGCTTTTCCACGCTGGCGAAATCGAGCTCGACCGGCGTTGAACGACCGAAAATCGTTACGGAAACCTTCAAGCGGCTGTGGTCGTTGTCGATCTCTTCGACCGTGCCGTTGAAATTCGCAAACGGGCCGTCCACGATGCGCACCTGCTCGTTGCGTTCGTACACAACCTTCGGCTTCGGCCGATCTTGCGGCGTGTGCACGCGGTTGATGATGGCATCCACTTCCGCTTCGCTGAGCGGCGATGGCGAAGTGGCTGAGCCGACAAAACCGGTGACGCGCGGCGTGTTGCGCACAATGTGCCAGGTGTTTTCGTCGAGATCCATTTCCACGAGAACGTAGCCCGGATACGACATGCGCGAAGAAACTACCTTCTTGCCGCCGCGAACTTCCACGACGTCTTCCATGGGGATCAGGACGCGGCCAATCTGATCCTGCAGATTGAACGCGGCCACGCGGCTTTCGAGGCTTTCTTTTACTTTCTTCTCAAAGCCCGAGTACGTATGAATGATGTACCACTGCATTGCCATGTGATCCCAAACCCCTTATGCGACGTGAAACAGCTTCAAAACGTAATCGAGACCCTTTTGCGCGACCCATTCCACGATCGCGAGATAAACGCCGAAGAAAGCAACCGTGGCGATGACAACCCCAGTGGTCGAAGTGACATCTTCCCGGCTGGGCCACGTGACTTTCTTCAACTCGACGCGAACGTCATGAAAAAATTCCGTGGTGTTCTGCAGCGAACCACCCAAGCGTTGCTGCAGTTGTGATGGCTGCTTTTCTTCTTCCATCTTTGCCACCTGCGTTGCCATACGTCCTCGTTCCTCGTGTCCCGTACTGCTCAAACTCTGGCAGGGGAGGAGGGATTCGAACCCCCATACCCGGTTTTGGAGACCGGAGTCCTAACCGTTGGACGACTCCCCTAAAAGCAAAACCGGCCCTTGCCCTTCCAACTTCCCCAACGAAGTTATTTCACTTCTTTGTGAGGAGTGTGCTTGCGGCACGAATTGCAAAACTTCTTGGTCTCCATGCGATCGGAGTGCTTCTTTTTATTTTTTGTCGTTGTGTAGTTGCGATTCTTGCAATCGCCACACTGCAACGTAATGATTTCCCGCATGATTCAATTCTCTTTTCTAAAAAACTTTTGCTTCAAAACTCTTGCCGAACCAACTACTCGATGATCTCGGTGACGGCGCCAGCGCCGACGGTGTGGCCGCCTTCTCGAATCGCGAACCGCAAGCCCTTTTCCAGAGCTACCGGCGTGATCAAAGTCACTTCGCAGCTCACGTTGTCGCCCGGCATCACCATCTCCACCCGTCGGCAACTTCACATCGCCCGTTACGTCCGTCGTGCGGAAGTAAAACTGCGGACGGTAGCCCGTGAAAAACGGTGTATGCCGCCCGCCTTCTTCCTTCGTCAGTACGTACGCTTCCGCCTTGAACTTCGTGTGCGGCGTGATCGAACCCGGCTTGCAAACTACCTGCCCGCGTTCCACGTCTTCTTTTTCCGTCCCGCGCAACAGCAAGCCCTACGTTGTCGCCTGCCATGCCTTCATCCAGCAGCTTCTTGAACATTTCCACGCCCGTCACAACTTTCTTCTGCGTCGGACGGAAGCCCACGATTTCCACTTCTTCCCCTACCTTCACTTTGCCGCGTTCGATTCGTCCCGTGACCACCGTGCCGCGCCCAGAAATCGAGAAAATATCTTCAATCGGCATCGCCATCGGTTTATCCACATCGCGCACCGGCAGCGGCACGTTCTTGTCCACTGCTTCCATCAATTCGTCGATCTTCGCTTCCCACTTCGCATCCCCGTTCAGCGCCTGCAGCGCCGACCCCCGCACGATCGCAATCGTGTCGCCGGGAAACTGATAGCTCTTCAGCAACTCGCGAACTTCCAGCTCCACCAGTTCCAGCAGTTCCGCGTCTTCCACCATGTCGCACTTGTTCAGAAACACCACGATCGCCGGTACCCCCACCTGACGAGCCAGCAAAATGTGTTCCCGCGTCTGCGGCATCGGTCCATCCGTCGCTGCCACTACCAGAATCGCGCCATCCATCTGCGCCGCGCCCGTGATCATGTTCTTGATGTAGTCCGCATGCCCCGGGCAATCCATGTGCGCGTAATGCCGGTTCGCCGTTTCATACTCCACGTGCGATACCGCAATCGTGATTCCCGCGCTCGCGCTCTTCCGGCGCGTTGTCAATCGAATCAAACGCCCGGAATGCCACCTTCGGGTTGTGCTTCGACAACACCTTCGTGATCGCCGCCGTCAACGTCGTCTTGCCGTGGTCAATGTGACCTATCGTCCCGATATTCACGTGCGGCTTACTGCGCTCGAATTTCTCCTTGGCCATTGCTTTATCCTCGCGTCAAATCAGATAAAACTCTTCAACTGCAAACCACCGCAATTTCTGGAGCGGGGGACGGGATTTGAACCCGCAACCATCACCTTGGAAGAGTGAGACTCTACCGTTGAGTTACCCCCGCCCGGTGTTGCAAACCCCCTCAACAACAACTTCAATTCTGGAGCCTGGGACCGGGATTGAACCGGTGACCTCGTCCTTACCAAGGACGCGCTCTACCAACTGAGCTACCCAGGCCAAACCCATTCCCCACTGTACTCGACCAAACTACGGGCTTCGCGGCGCACTTTGCCTTGGCGGCGTTTCCGTCGCAATTTAGACCGCTATCGAACATCGCTTCGTGCGATTGCCCTGCGGCTTGCAAACAAATACCGCCATACAACTTGCGGTTTAACGCCAGGAGCCTGGTGGACGGGGAAGGATTCGAACCTTCGTAGCCCGCAAGGAGCGGCAGATTTACAGTCTGCTGGTTTTAGCCACTCACCCACCCGTCCCAGAAACTGCTTGGGACGCTAAAATCGTGTCCCGTAAAACTTTACGCCCGAGCCGCGCGGAAACACAAAACGGACTCGTGTCAAAAGACACCAGCCCGTTCAATTTGACTTTCGGGATCCGCTCCGCGCCTCAATCCCCTACGAATTCTGGCCCCAACAAAACTCTTTTTGGTGGAGCTGGCGGAGGGAATTGAACCCCCGACCCTCTGATTACAAATCAGATGCTCTACCAGCTGAGCTACGCCAGCTTCGCTCAAACCGCGTAAGAATAGCAGAAGGGGCATAAAAATTGCAAGGGGCCTAAAATCGGCCTCCAACTTCCTGCGCGCAGAAACTGTGGAAAAACACAGCCGATTTCGCTCCCCATAATCCAACTAACTTCTTTTATATCAACTAAATACAGTCAAAACACCATTGCCATTCCGGGACCGGACGGCCTGTTGATAATCGCCAAAAATTACGGCCGATGCGAATCAATACCTTTGCAGCCACAAAGGCGGGGGCGCTGCGAAATTGAAGATAACGTAAGATAGAGTTTCTCAGGGAGAACCATGCGCGGGGAAAAACTGATTGCTGCAGTTGCTGTAGCGGTGGTGCTTCTGGCCGGGATTTATTTTGCTTATGCGCTTTGGTTCGCTTCGAACGCGAACTCGCGTGAAAGTCTATTACGAGCGCTGCCGCCGGATGCGACGGCGGTAATTTATGTGGATGTTGCGGAATTGAGGCAGGGCGCGATTCTGAAAAATCTCGCAGGCCTCGGTGCAAGCGCGACAGTTGACCCGGAATACAAACAGTTTGTGAGCGAAACGGGTTTCGATTACGAAAAAGATCTCGATCGCGTGGGAATTGCCATTCAAAACGCCGGCGGCGGGGAATCACTATTTTGCACTAGCGGATGGAAAGTTCGATCGCAAAAGAATCGAAGTGTATTTGCGGAAAAGCGGAAGTAGCGAAACGAAAAGCGGGCGCGAAATTTTTCATCTTCCGGCCAGCGTGCAAGGACGGGCGGTTTCTGCAACGTTTCTTTCCACCGAGCGAATCGCGTTTACCGATGCACTGGACCTGAACGCGGAAATTGAATCGGGACGACGCGAAGCGGGACACGCAGAATGGACGGAGCGATTTGCGCGGCTTTCTGGATCGCCTATGTTTGCCCTGGTCCGGCAGGAAGCGGCAATCGGGGCAATTCTGGACGCGCAAGCGCCCGGCGGGATTCGTTCTCCGCAACTGGTGCAGTTGCTCAATCAACTTTTGTGGATTTCGATTGCGGGAAAGCCGCAAGGAACTGGTTTTCAGGCGGTGGTTGAAGGGGAATGTCCGAATGAAGCGACGATGCGGCAGCTCGCCGATTTCTTGAACGGGATCACGCTGATGGCGCAAAGCGGACTGAACGATCCAAAACTGCGCCAGAAGATGGATCCAGCAGAGCGCGACGCGTATCTGCAGTTGCTTGGTTCTGTGGATGTGACAAAACTGGATCGTGGCACAGGCAAGTCGGTACGGCTGGCTCTGCTGATCACTCCTGAAGTCTGGGAAAAGGTCGCCGCCTCGCAAGCAGTTTTACCGAAAGGAAGAAACGAGTTCGCCTTCAGGCCCCGCAAAATCTCCAGCCAGGAAGAACAAGCCGGCACCCCAGCACGCGGCTGTGAACTGACATACAGCCTCCCTCTAAGCCAAATCATTTGGTCGAGCAACGGCCAGGAGCCGTGAAGAGTAGAAGAAGGGGGTTACTTGAAGGTTCTGTTCGTGTGAATTGAAGATGAGTGTAGGTAGGTAGCGGCAACCGGGATTGCCTGGCTGAAGGTTAGGAATCAGTCGCCGCTGGGGCCGGACTTCATATAGCGAGAAGGATTGATCGGCGCGTTGTTCATGCGGACTTCATAGTGAACGTGCGGGCCAGTCGAGCGGCCACTGATGCCGGTGTAGCCGATGACCTGGCCGCGCTTGACGCGTGAGCCGGCGATCGTGGCAAAAGCCGACATGTGCGCATACCAGGTCGTAATTCCGAAACCGTGATCTACGACAACCAGACGCCCGTAACCGGCGTGGTTTTCAACCACAGTCACCACGCCATCGGCGGTGGCGTGAACCGGGGCGCCATAATCAGACGCAACGTCAACACCCGTGTGGAACGCGCCTTCGCCGCTGAACGGGTCGAGGCGTTCGCCAAAACTATCGGTGATGTGACCGAGGACGGGCCAAACAGAGGGCGTGTAGCTTGAATCGGCAAAGCTAAAAGAGGGCAGTAGGCGCAAGCCACCGGCAGAAATGGCGATCGCGGCGGCGTTCTTTTTCAAGAAGGTGTATTGCTCAACGGATTGGTCAAACGCGTCTTCCGGAGTCACCGGATTGTCGGTGACATCAAATGCGACCGGATGGTAGCGGAGCACGCCGTACGTCATGGCCACTTCGGTGGCAAGAGATTGCAGGGAGTTCAGGCGCAGATTCGTGTCATTAACTGTGGTCTGCAGGTCGCGCGAGTGCTGCTTGACGGTTTCCAGCTCATGACGCATCGCGTTGTAATTGCCGACCTTCCAGAGCATGCGCGAATAGGAACCGACGCCAATGACGATCGTCAACATTCCAACGACAGCGAGACCGGCGACGCCAAGGAGGGCATAGGCAGGCACGACCAGCTTCCGGAGATTTCCCGGCGTGGAGGCGACGAAAAATGTATAGTTCTTGCCCTTAATCACTGCCGAGCCCCTCAGCCCTAAATTGCGATCTTTCTAACGCGGACGCTTGCCCTGTGCCCGCCGCAGAACTATAAAGAACTTCCCAAAGGAACTTCGTGGACTGCACTGCATCTGACCGGAACCGTAAGCATTGGTCCGCAACCATGTCCATATTAAATTTTGTAGATACCCGGGTCAACCGTGTATTTGGGTAATTTTGGGACAGGCTGTGGATTGCTGTTCACTGGCCGAAAGGGCAGGTCGAGGGAGTTTATACTGGCGGTGTGAGAAAGAGAGTCACAAACAAGAGGAAACCGCGCAGGAGCGGTGGCGAGTCTGATTTGATCCGCAGAATTCAGAGCACGGCGCTGCAGATTCAGCGCCGGGCCGGTAAAGCTTCCGGGGTTCGGCTTGGAATTGGTGATGATGCGTCGATTTGGAGACCGCGCGCGGGATTCGAAGCCGTTTTGACCTGCGACTGGTTTCTGGAGGGGACGCATTTCTTAAGAAAGGCTCATGCGCCAGAAGCGGTGGGATGGAAATGCCTGGCGCGGGCGGTGAGCGATCTTGCAGCGATGGGGGCCGAGCCGCGTTGCTTCTTGCTGAGTCTGGCTTTGCCGGAGAGTTGCAGCGGGCAATGGCTCCACGGATTTCTAAGTGGGCTGCAAAGGGCGGCCACGAGTCTCGATTGCGTACTTGCAGGGGGAGACACGACGCGGCGGGACGAGATTCTTATCAATATAAGCGTGATCGGTGAGGTCGAGCGCGGAGCTGGAGCTTTGCGTTCGGGAGCGCGGCCGGGCGACCGAATCTTTGTGAGCGGACGGCTAGGTGAAGCGCAGCTGGGATGGAGATTGCTGCAACGAGACAAAAAGGTTGGCTCTTCAGATCGCGCCTTGTTGCGAAAGCATCTCTATCCTGAACCTCGCCTCCAAGTCGGACGCTGGCTCATCAGGAACAGCTTTGCGACGGCAATGATCGATCTCTCCGACGGGCTTTCTTCGGACCTGAGCCGCTTGTGCGCGGCGAGCAATGTGGGGGCACGCATCCGACAGACCGCGATACCAGGGCCAGGAAAGACGTTTGCAAAAAACTTCGAACCGGAGGAGATGCGGCAGGCAATACTCCACGGCGGCGACGATTACGAATTGCTCTTCACCGTTGCGCCCGCACGGATAAGGGGCGTTCCAAAAGACATAGCGGGTGTGCCCGTGACCGAAATCGGCGAGATGACTGGCGGACATCATCTGGAAATCGTTAAGCCGGGTGGGCGGACCATTTCTTTCGAGCCTCACGGGTGGGACCCGTTTGAAAGATAGTGCACACAATGGCCGGCAGCCGCCGAAGTATTTAGTACAGGTAGAGCCCTGGACTGAGCCTTGTACAAATTCGGCTCTTGCGGACAGTTGTTGCAGCCGAGTGCGTTGAGTAGATTGGTCCGGCTGTGCAGCGGGCTCCCTCTCCCAAGCCCCTCCTCGCTACACGCGCAAATCTGGAAAAAATGTTGTGCACGGTTCCGAGGAGGAAGTGTGAAAAAAATGGCGGCTCTTTTTGCCTTGATCGGGATGGCCTGCGTCCCCGCAAAGGCTCAGAATCAACCGGCTTTGCGGGTAAATTGCGGCGGGCTGGCGTATACGGATGCGAAGGGTCAGGCCTGGCAGGCAGATAACAGCTACGACGGCGGAAACACAAGCAACGTAACCACAAAAATCGCCGGGACGCCTGATCTTCAGCTGTATCAGACCGACCGCTATGCAAGTGCGGCGAACAAACCGATCATCTATTCTTTTCCGGTATCCGCCGGTTCTTACCACGTGAATCTCTATTTTGCGGAAACGTTTTCCGGAACGCAAAAGGTCGGCGCGCGCGTTTTCAACGTGAAGGTTCAGGGAAATCCTGTGTTCCAAAATCTTGATATCTACGCATCGGCCGGCGGAAATACGGCGCTGATGCGTAGCACGGACGCGATCGTGACGACTGGTCCATTGACGATCGAATTGGACAGCGTGGTCCAGATGGCCAAGATCAACGCGATTGAGATCAAGCAATCAGTCGCCACCCCGCTGCTTTCTTTGAACTTTACCTATCCGGATGGATCTCCCGTACAAGGCACAATGAACTACAAGGTGGCCAGTTCGGCTACAACCCTGAGCGGCAATGAGCCTCTGGTGAATGGCCAGGCAACCTGCATGATGGTGGCGTCACCCGCGCTGCTCGGCTTGATCGGGACAATGAACGTCGATGTAAGCCTGACGGATACAAGCGGAAATATTCTTTGGGAAATCACCGTAACGATGAACCCGGCAAACGCCAATCTGGGAACGGTGCAGAGTTCGGCGCTGAACGTGGTGGTACAACGACCGCAATAAATTGCGGAAAAAGGATCAAAACTGCGGGCCGCTCGTGGTGTTCCCCGTTGTGGTGTTGGCTGGGGGAGGCGCAGGAGCGGTTTTGCCTTTGGAGCGGAAGGTTCGTCTTCGGTTGGCGCGGTGTCCGGGGTATCCACGTGAACGTTGTGTTCGCCTGCCTGCTGTTCGAGCGGGACGACATTGGCGAAATCGAGCGGAGGAGTTCCGGCGAGCGACGTTTGCATGAACTGGGTCCAGATGGGAAGCGCCGCCCGCGCACCCGTTTCTTTCTTGCCGAGAGAGTTTTGCTTGTCGTCGAAGCCAACCCAGACGCCGGCGGTGATTTGCGGCGTGAACCCGACGAACCAGGCATCGGTGTAGTCCTGCGTGGTGCCGGTCTTGCCGGCGGCCGGACGTTTTAGGACTTTTGCTTCGATGCCGGTGCCGAATTGAATGACTTCTTCCAGCATGGCCGTCATCGTGCGCGCCACATCCGGCGAAATCACTTCATGAATCGCAGGATGCGCTTCTTCTAGCAAAGCGCCGTCGTATGTGGTAACGCGGCGAATCATGTGCGGATCAATGCGGATGCCGTCGTCGGGAAAAACGGTGAAGGCGGAGACGTGCTCGAGCAGCTTCATGTCCGCGGCGCCGAGCGCGAGCGGCAGATATGGCGGCAGCGACGTGGTGATGCCGAAGCGGCGCGCTTCGTCAACGACCGTACTGATGCCCACTTTTTCGGCAAGTTTTACGGCGGGCACGTTGCGCGAACCAGCAAGCGCGCGGCGCAGGGTAATGTTGCCTTCGAATTTTTCGTCGTAGTTGCGCGGGGAGTAGAGGTTGCCGCCGCTCATAGTGGTGAACGGCGCATCCAGAATGGTGTCGAACGGCGTGAAGCCCTTTTCGATCGCATCGGCGTACACATACACCTTGAACGAGCTGCCAACCTGACGCACTGCCTGCGTGGCGCGGTTGAATTTTGAATCTTCGAAACTGTAGCCGCCGACCATGGCTTTGATTTCGCCGGTCGGATTATCGATGCAAATCATCGCCGCTTGCGGAGCCGGTTGTTGTTCAAGCTGCACGCGCGCAGTCGTTTCGCGAAGTTCTTGAATGGAGAATTGTGCGAGGTCGCCGACTTTCAGGATTTCGTTTGGCTTTTTGCGGCCGGTCCAGAGCGATGTCCTGAGGGGAAAGCAGCGCGCGGTATTGGCCGATTTTGATCGTCGCGGATTTGTCGTCCACAGCCATGACGAGACCGGTGACGTAACTTCCCTTTTCGATGGCGTGGCGCCAATCGTCATCTTCGTACGTTTCCAGCTTGCCAAGATTGTCCTTGATGAGATTGGGCAGCCCGCCGCGCCAGCCGTGGCGCCGATCGTAAGCATGCAAGCCGTCGCGAATCGCCTGATTTGCGGCGCGCTGCATTTTTACGTTCAGCGTCGTGTAAACGCGCAGGCCGCGCTCATGCACCGCTTCGGTGCCGTAGGTCGCTTCCAGATATTTGCGAATGTCTTCGAAAAAATACGGTGCTAGGTCATTGCGCGGGTATTGCAGGTGCAGGCCGAGCGGAGCCTTCTTTCCCGCAGCGGCTTCCGCACCGGAAAGCTTCCCTTCTTCCTCCATACGGCGAAGAACGAGATTGCGGCGATTGAGCGCGGCTTCGGGATTTGCGATGGGAGAAAACTTTGGACCGTTGACCATCCCGGCGAGAAGAGCGGCTTCCTGCAAATTCAGATCGGTGACCGACTTTCCGAAATAAAACTGGGAAGCGGCGGCAAAACCGTAATTGCCGTGAGCGAGATAAACCTGGTTTGCGTACATCGTGAAAATTTGCGGCTTCGTGTAGTGCCGCTCGATCTGCAAAGCGAGGAGCATTTCCTGAATCTTGCGGCGGAAGGTGCGGTCGCTGCGGTCCAGGAAAAGATTTCCGGCGAGCTGCATGGTGATGGTGCTGGCGCCCGCCGTGATGCGGCGATGGATAACGTTGCGCACCATGGCGCCTGCGATGCGCGGAAAATCGATGCCCCAGTGTTCTTCAAAGTGCTGGTCCTCGATGGAAGTGACGGCGTTGAACAGGACCTTTGGGCACTGCTCGTAGGTCATCAGGATGCGGCGTTGCAAAGCGAAGCTGCCGACGAGCTGTCCGTCATCCGCGTAGACTTCCGTGACCACGTTGGGGCGATAGGTTTCAAGAGCGCGAATTTCGGGCAGGTCGCTGGCGTAGACGAACAGCAAACCGGCGGCGGCGCCGAGGAGGATTGCGCAGAAAAGAAGAAAGGCGAGCGCAACGCGGTCAATCAGTTTCCAGCCGCGAAGGCGCAGGGTGATCGGGGGAAGACTCAGCATCGAAAGAAAAGTTTAACGCAGAACCGGCAGTACACAGATGGAGTTCACTTCAAGGTTTCGTCAAAGCAAAACGGCAGTGGCCTTCCTGGGTGATCCTGCAAATTTGTCATCCTCACGCCTTGAACCCCGGATTTCTATCACGGAGTAAGCAGGTAAATCTGAGCGCAAGACTCACAGCTACTTCATGTCTTTCTGGCGCGCGTCGCCCGAGCGACTACGCACTTTCCGTCGCGGTCCATGGGTGCGGCTTGCGCGCCTCGAGAAAGACGAAGACGGTCATGAGCGCCATGAGGGCAAGCAGCGCGCCATCTTCGAAAACCTTGAGCAGCGTGACCTTCTCCGGCACGCCAAAGCAGCCGCAATTGATTTCCATATGCAGGAGATAAGCGCGAAGGACTCCGAAGAAAAAACCGGCCATGACGAGGGTCAAGAGGCTGGTCCAGATGCGCAGTTGCCAGCCGATCAAAAGCAGCAGACCAAGCGCAATTTCCGCGAAAGGAAGGGTATAAGCAACAACATTGACGGCAGGTTTGGGCAGAAGCTGATACGAATCCACCTGCATGGCGAAAAATGTGAGGGCAACGCCAAGCGGCGGTCGCTGTCGAACCGTAGGCATCCTGATTTTGGCGTAGCCGGCATAAATAAAAAGTCCGGCAAGAAGGATTCGGCCAATCAAGATGACAGCGCGGCGGAAATTGAATGGAGACGACTGCATCATCGACAGACCCTGCCTACTTTTGATCGACCAGCTGGTCCAGGAACTGTTTCAGGAACTGGTAGTCGATTCCCCCGCCGTACGGATAGGTTTGACCCTTTGCGTGAAAGATCGAGGTAGGCGTTTGTGAAACGTTGTAGGTTCGGCCGAGTGCGACGTCTTTTTCGATCAGCGCATCAAGCTTGGCAGGATCGTTCTTCACCAGCGCGCGGATCTTGGTCATCTCGGCAGAAGAAAGTACAGAAGCGACGATACCGTCGATATCCCCCGTCTGGTCCCATTTCTGTTGGTTTTGAAAGAGGGCGTCTTCCACTTTGTCGAATTTGCCTACGTGTGGCCGCAGCCCGAGCATAGCGAGCCGCTACAGCGGGAGTAGGCGTGCATCGGGAGCGGGAAGTCGCGGTGAATCAGGTAGACCTTGCCCGTGTTCACGTAGTTGTCCAGCAACTGTCGGTTCGTTGCCAGATAATATTGGCGGCAAGCGGGGCACTGGAAATCGCTGAAAATCTCCAGCACGACCGGCGCCGATTTCTGACCAAACGCTTTGTGGGGGTCCACATCCGGAAGGCTTGTAGACTGCGGCGGTGGTGCGGCTTGGGCCGCGCGGCCTCCCATCGACAAATAGCCGAAAGCGGCGAGCAGTCCAATGGCAATCACTCCCGATTGCATCCTTTGCCAACTCACGAAAGCCTCCGTCATCGAGTAAACCCGAAATAGGGAACCTTGTAGTGAAACGCGATTCTAACCCGAAAGGCGGCAAAGCGCAGCCCTTGGTGATGCAGAAAGGTGCCATAAAAGTGAGCGGCCCCTTGAGGAATTAGGATGCAAAGAGTAAGGAGTGGGTTTGTTTTGGTAGAATCCAGCCTCGTGGAGCGCCTGTAAATGGATGATTTAAATAAACTTATTGTCTGCTATAAGACAAGTTGACAACGATGCACTCAACCTGTATACTCTCTGCCGTATTGAGCTTATGTCTCTCGGGCGTGACCGTGAGGCCCTTACCGGCCGCACGCCGGTTGGGCTAGGCAAGGGGAGGAAGGCTGATTTATGAGCAAGATTATTGGAATTGACCTGGGTACGACCAACTCGGTCGTGGCAGTGATGCAGGGTGGCGAGCCTGTGGTCATCCCGAATCAGGAAGGCGCGCGGACGACTCCGTCCGTGGTCGCCATCACGAAGACGGGCGAGCGGCTTGTTGGCCAAGTAGCAAAGCGCCAGTCGGTGACGAATCCGGAAAATACCGTGTATTCGATCAAGCGCTTCATGGGCCGCCGCTTTGACGAAGTTGGGGAAGAAAGCCGGCGCGTTCCCTACAAGGTTGTGAAGGGACAACACGACGACGCTCGCGTGGAGATTTCCGGCAAGGTGTACAGCCCGCCTGAAGTTTCCGCGATGATTCTGGGCAAGTTGAAAGCTGCCGCGGAAGATTTTCTGGGCGAGAAGGTTGCAAAGGCGGTCATCACCGTTCCTGCGTACTTCAATGACGCGCAACGGCAAGCGACAAAGCAGGCCGGCGAAATCGCGGGCCTCGAAGTCGTCCGTATCATCAATGAGCCGACTGCAGCTGCGCTGGCCTACGGACTCGATAAAAAGAGCGATGAAACGATTTCGGTGTACGACCTGGGCGGCGGCACGTTCGACATTTCCGTTCTCGAAGTCGGGAGCGGCGTGGTCGAAGTGAAGTCCACCAACGGCGATACGCACCTGGGCGGCGACGATTTTGACCAGCGGATCGTGGATTGGCTGATCGACGGCTTCAAGAAAGCAAACAACATCGATCTGAGCAAGGACCGCATGGCGTTGCAGCGCCTGAAGGAAGCCGCGGAAAAGGCGAAGATCGAGCTTTCGCAGATGATGGAGACTGAAATCAACCTGCCTTTCATTACGGCTGGTGCGAGCGGGCCAATTCACTTGCAGGAAAAACTGACTCGCACGCGGCTCGAACAATTGATTGGCGATCTGCTGGAACGCTCAATGAAGCCCGTTCAGCAGGCGCTCGAGGATGCAAAGTTGTCGCCGAGCGACATTCAGGAAGTCGTGCTCGTTGGCGGTTCGACGCGTATTCCGAAAGTGCTATCACTGGTGCGCAACTTCTTCGGCGGGAAAGAGCCGCACAAGGGCGTGAACCCGGACGAAGTTGTGGCCGTGGGCGCTGCCGTTCAGGGCGCAGTGCTTGCCGGCGAAGTGAAGGACATCCTGTTGCTGGACGTGACGCCGCTTTCGCTGGGCGTGGAAACGCTCGGCGGCGTGATGACCACGCAGATCGCGCGCAACACCACGATTCCGACGCGCAAGGTGGAAACGTACTCGACCGCTTCGGACAACCAGCCGGGCGTGGAAATTCACGTTCTGCAGGGCGAGCGCAAATTCGCCAAGGACAATCGTTCGCTCGGTACGTTCAAGCTGGACGGGATTCCGCCCGCGCCGCGGGGGACGCCGCAGATCGAAGTCACGTTCGACATCGACGCAAACGGCATCCTGAACGTCTCCGCGAAGGACAAGGCAAGCGGCAAGGAACAGAAGATCACCATTCAATCTTCGACCGGCTTGACCAAGGAAGAAGCGGAAAAGATGCGGACGGAAGCCGAATCGCACGCCGAAGAGGATCGCCGGCGCATGGAAGAAGTCGAATCGCGCAACCGTCTGGATGGTTTGGTCTACCAAGCCGAAAAGACGATTAAGGAAAGCCGCGAGAAGCTGCCTGAAGCGGACGTGAAAGCCGCTGAGGATGCGCTCGAGGATGCCAAGAAGGCGATCAACGAAGGCGGCACGGCGCGGTTGCGTACGGCCACGGAAAACGTGGAGCGCGCCCTGCACAAGTTGGCGGAAACGCTCTACAAGACGAACGAAGCCGGCCAAGCGCAAGCCGCAAGCGCAGGCGCAACCGGTAGTGCAGCTGAAAGCGGCGCGCAAAGCGGCGGCAAGCCGGCCGACGTAATTGACGCCGAGTATGTGGACGTGGACGAATCGAAGCGTCCGAACTAAGTTGAAGCGAAAATGGCAGGGGCACGTTGAACGCGCGCCCCTGCCATTTGTCTCCATTGGATTGCGATGCCGACGACAAGCAAAACGGATTATTACGAACTGCTGGGAGTGCCGCGGAAGGCGAGCACAAAAGACATTCGCACGGCGTTTCGAAAGCTCGCGCGCAAATACCATCCCGACCTGAATCCCGGTGACAAAGCGGCGGAAGAGAAATTCAAACAGTTGCAAGAAGCCTACGACGTCCTCTCCGATTCAAAAAAACGCCAGATGTACGATCAGTACGGCTTTTACAGCGACAACGTGCCTCCCGGCGGTTACCCGGGCGGAGCAGATAGCAGGTGGCGGCGTAAATTTCAATTTTGATGGTTTTGATTTCGGTGGGGGATCGGGCGGGGGTACCGGGGGCGGCAGCTTTCGCGATCTCTTCAGCAGCTTTTTCGGTGGGCGGGGCGGCAGCGCAGTACAAGAAGAAGCCGAAGCCGGCGCCGACCTGGAATACCGCCTCGAAATCGATTTTTGGGATGCGGTGCGCGGCGCCGTAAAGAAAATTCAGATTACCCGGCTCGATGCCTGCCAAACCTGCCACGGCACGGGAGCGGTGGGGACTCCGCAAGTCTGCCCCACTTGCAACGGCAGCGGAACGATTCAGCAAGCAGCGGGCAAAATGCGCTTCAACGTTCCCTGCAACCGATGCGGGGGCACGGGCAAACTGCGCACGGCTTGCAAGACGTGCGGCGGCGAAGGCCGCGTGCGCCACAACGAAACGATTGACGTACGCATTCCGGCTGGCGTTGCAAACGGCGGACGCGTGCGCGTTCCGGGCAAAGGCAATGCAGGAACGATGAGTGCTCCGGCGGGCGATCTCTATCTCGCCGTCGTGGTCAAACCGCACGAATTTTTCGAGCGGCGCGGAAACGATCTCTACACAAGAATTCCCGTGACCGTTTCCGAAGCGACGCTCGGCGCGAAAATTGAAGTCCCGACGATTGACGGCCGTTCGCTCGTTCGCATTCCTCCGGGAACGGACAGCGGCAAAACGCTGCGCCTGAAGGAAAAAGGCGTTGCCGAGCGCGCGAAGCGGGGAACGCGGCGATCAGTACGTGGAAATTCAGGTCGTGGTGCCGCCTCCAACCGACGAGCGCGTGCGCAATTTGATGAAGGAACTCGAAACCGTTGCGCCCTCCGACCCTCGGAAGGATTTGTTTGGCAAGGCTGGAGTGTAAGTCAATGTGTCCACGCAGAAAAACTCGAGCCAAAGCCGGCTACATGATCAGCGCCGTAGCCGAACTGTATAAATTGCATCCGCAAACGCTGCGCCTCTATGAACGCGTCGGTTTGCTGAAGCCTTCGCGTTCGGACGGCAACACGCGGCTGTACACGGATTCGGACCTGGAACGGCTGGAAGTAATCATCACGCTGGCGCGGGACATGGGCGTCAACCTGGCCGGCATCGAAATTATTCTGAACATGCGCGAAAAAATGGTCGAAATGGAAAAGCAGATGACGGAATTTGCGACCGTGGTGCAGCAAGAGCTTTCGCGCGTGTCGTCCCTGCACGGCGGTGAAAAACCGCCGCGACATGCGATTGTGCCCGCGCGGCATCGTTTTGTTCGCTGATCGTCAGCGCTGAAGTCGAAGATGGCGATGCAAAATCGCCTCTACAAAAGCAGCGATGCAATTCTTCCACAATGATACACAAGCGGAGCGGCTTGCCGTTCGCATCGCGCGGCCTGTATGCTTTGTTGCGATGGCTTTTGAGAACTGCCACTTCTGCCGCGGTACCGGTTACAAGATGGTCCCGCGTCCCGATGGCCCGGGCGCAATGGCCGTAGCTTGCGATTGCGGCATGGAAGAGCGCGCCACACGGGTGATGGATCGCGCGCGCATTCCCAAACGCTACGAACATTGCGATTTTGAAAGTTACAGTACGGACGTCAGCGAAAATCCCCAATACACTTCGTCGCTCAAGGCTGCGAAGATGCTGGCAGAGCGCTTCGTCGCCGAATATCCTGGCAGCGGCGAACGCGGCTTGCTCTGGATGGGCCCTTCCGGGGTCGGAAAAACCCATCTCTCCGTCGCCTGTCTCAAGGAGCTGATCCGTCATGGCCACCAGGGCCTGTTCTGCGACTACCGCGAATTGCTGAAAGACATTCAGGCGAGCTACAACCCGGGCAGCGAGTCCACGGAACTGCGTATCCTCGAACCGATTCGCACGGTTGAAGTTCTCGTACTGGATGATTTGGGGGCGAGCAAGCCCTCTGCTTGGGTGCTCGATACGATCGGCCTGGTGCTCAACGCGCGCTACAACTCTCGCCTGACGACGCTTATCACCACAAATTATCTGGACTCATCGAAGCCGGACGGCAAAGCGACGCGAACGCCGCAAGGCGAAGCTTTGCGAGCCGTGCGCGAAGATGGCCTTGCCGACCGCATTGGCGAACGCATGCGCTCTCGCCTCTTTGAAATGTGCCGGACAATCGAAGTCAGCTCAACCGATTTCCGCCGCGAAGTCGGCCAATCCACCCGCGCCCGGGCTTGATTTCACCCGTCCCCTTTCATTGACACACCCGCATTTTCGCGGGTATTCTTGCAGGGTTGCAGCGTTTTCCACGCCCGCAGCATCTGTATGTCCCATGAGCTGTTTCGAGACCAGGTCAGGGGTGGCCGGATACTTCGAAGCAGCGACCTTGCATCAACCCCAGTAGGGATTCCGCAAGGAATTAAAACGTCGAACTAGGGATACGTATCCCGGAGGCCAACAACCATGTCTTTTGACAACGAAAATGCCACGTCCGCAGCAGCAGCCGCACCAGCACCCGAAGCTCCTGCCGAAGAAACAAAGCCCGAAGTAGATGCCGCTCAGGCTGAGCCAGCCGCCAGCGCCGCACCGGCCGCAACCCCTGCCGCTGCGCACGCACCTGACGCGGAAGCCGAATCGCGCAGCGGAAGAAGCCGCCGGCTCCGAAGAGATGAGCAAGATCATGGCGGAGTACGATGAGCAGCAGGAAGCGCACACTCAGAACAATGAAATTATTGAAGTAAAGGTGATCGCCTACACCGAACATGGCGTCGTCGTGGACCTGGGCCAGAAGAACGAAGGCCTAATTCCCGCCGCAGAATTTTCGGAGACGGAAATTCCGCGGCCCGGACCCGAACGCAACGATTGAAGTGCAGCGAACGGGCGACAGGAAAGACGGCTACACGATCGTCAGCTACCAGAAGGTGCTGCGCCGTCGCACTTGGGAAAAGCTCGAAGCCGCGTTCAAGGCCAAAGAAACGCTGACCGGCAAAGTCGTCGACCGCATCAAGGGCGGCGTTGTCGTTGACGTTGGCGTTCGCGCGTTCCTGCCGGGCTCACAATACGATTTGCGCCCGACGCAGAATCTGGACGCGCTGATCGGCCAGGAAATGCAAGTCCGCATCACCAAACTGAATCGTCGCCGCGGAAACATCGTAGTGAGCCGCCGTGCATTGCTTGAAGAAGATATGCACGCAAAGCGAGCCGAGCTGCTGGCAAAGTTGAGCGAAGGCCAGACGGTACACGGCACGGTGAAGAATGTGACGGAATACGGCGCGTTCGTGGACATCGGTGGGCTGGACGGCCTGCTGCACCTGACCGACCTGAGCTGGGGACGCATCAAGCATCCTTCCGACGTCGTGAAACCGGAGCAGGAACTCGACGTAATGGTCCTGAAGTTCGATAAGGACAAGCAGCGCGTTTCGCTAGGCCTGAAACAATTGATGAAGGATCCCTGGATTGAAGCGGCCGACAAATATCCGGCGGGCGGAAAGTTCAAGGGCAAGGTCGTTGGCGTAGTGGACTACGGCGCCTTCGTCGAATTGGAACAAGGCATCGAAGGCCTCGTTCACGCTACCGAAATGAGCTGGGCGAAGAAGTCTGTGCAGCCTTCGAAGGTCGTGAAAGCCGGCGAGGAAGTTGACGTGGTGGTGCTGGACATCAAACCCAGCGACCGCCGCGTTTCGCTTGGCATGAAGCAGGCGCAGCCCGATCCATGGATGCTCACGGCGGAAAAATATCCTGTGGGCACGGTGGTCACCGGCAAAGTCCGCAACATCGTTGAGTTCGGCGCGTTCATTGAAATCGAAGATGGCTTCGATGGATTAGTGCACGTCGGCGACGTGAGCTGGACGGGCCGTGTGAACAACCCGCACGAAGTCTTCAAGAAGGGCGAACCGGTCACCGCGCGGGTCCTGAAGGTGGACCCGGAAGCGCGTCGCGTTTCGCTGGGCATCAAGCAGGTCGACGACAAGTTTGACGCCTGGGTGAAACAGCACAGGGTAGGCGACCTGGTGAAGGGCAAGGTTTCCCGAATTGCCATGTTCGGCGCATTCGTGGACTTCGGCGACAACATCGAAGGCCTCTGCCACAATACGGAAATCACCGAACGCCGCGGCCGCGATGAAGGGCCGGTGGCTCGCACCACGACGGGACCGCTCAAGAGCGCTGGTCCGCTCGAGCCGGGCAAGGAATACGACTTCAAAATCATCAAGATCAGCCGGGATACACGGCGAATTGGCTTGAGCTACAAGGCCGCAGTGAAGCAAGTGGAACGCCGCGAAATCGAGCAGTACCGCACGAGCAAGACCTCGTCGACGGCCACCATCGGCGACGCGCTGAAGCAGAAACTCGCTTCTCGCGGCTAAATTCAGCCGGTTTCAACAGACGGGGCTCCATAAATTCAGGAGCCCCGTAAATTTTGTTTTACCTCCGGGGCAATTTAATGATAGGAAGGGTGGCAATCGGTGGGGTTTGACCCCAGCTAAGCCCTTCCGCATCATGCATCTGCGGCGTACTATGTTCTGGCAAATTTGCGAGGCCTGTTCACGATGAGCAAGCAACCGACGCTGACGAAGGCGGACTTGATCGAAGAAGTTTTGCGGGTGACCGAACTGCCTCGCAAGGAATCGGAAACAATCGTCGAGACCATTTTCGACAGCATCATTCAAGCCATTCAGAAGGGCGAGAAAATCGAGATTCGCGGCTTTGGCAGTTTCCGCACGCGCCAGCGCCGCGGCCGCACGGGCCGCAACCCCAAGACCGGGGAAAAAGTGGACGTGCCGGCAAAGCGCATTCCCTTCTTTAAGCCGAGCAAGGAATTGAAAGATTTTGTGAACAGCGAAGAAGCGGCCAGCATGACTGCGGCCGCCGAAGCCGCTGCTGCAGCGGGCGAAGCTCACCGCGGCTGAAGACTGCACAGACAATTCCGATTTCGTGCGAACGCCGGCGATTGCCGGCGTTTTGTTTTGCGTTATGCTTGCTGTCGGAAATTCGCTCAAAGCGCAAACGCAAAGGGGTTCGGGGTTTGTACTTACAAACCCCTGAAAAAAATGGACTATCTCTGGACACCGTGGCGCTACCAGTACATCAAGAGTGCGATTGCCGGCGAACAACCGGAATGTATTTTTTGCGACGCCGCGAAACGCACCGACGACGCGACGACATTGGTCGTCTATCGCGGCGTGAGCTCGTTCGTGATTCTGAATCGCTTTCCCTACACAGCGGCCACTTAATGATCGTTCCGTACAAGCACACCGCCCAGCTTGCCGGGCTCGACCCCGGGACGCTCACGGAAATGATGCAGCTTGCGCAGCGCGCGGAAACCGCGTTCGAGTCGCTCTACAAGCCCGAGGGAATCAATCTCGGGATGAATCTCGGGCGCGCGGCGGGCGCTGGCGTTGTTGGACATCTCCACCTGCATGCATTGCCGCGATGGACCGGCGATTCGAATTTCATGACAGTCACTGGAGAGACGCGCGTTCTGCCAGAAGAACTTGCGTACCACCTATGAGCGCGTGCGCGCCGCATTGGGCTAGGCGGATTTATTCGCTACGAATGTAGTGCGTTACAATTCGAGTGACACAGGGTAAGGCGCACGTGAATCTAGAACTCACCGAAGAACAACTACTGCTGCAAAAAAGCGTTCGCGAATTTGCCGAATCGGAAGTGAAGCCTCGCGCGAAAGAAAATGACGAGACCGGCCATTTCCCGCGAGACCTGTTTGCAAAGGCTGCCGAACTGGGGCTGACCGGCGTTGCGCTGCCTGAAGCCGAAGGCGGCGCTGGATTCGATCACATCTCCTATACGATCGTGATTGAAGAGATTTCGCGCTGTTGCGCTTCCACGGGCGTGATTCTTTCCGTGCAAAACTCCCTCTACTGCGATCCGATTCACCGGTATCGGCACGGACGAGCAGAAAAAAAAATTTCTTGTGCCTTTTGCGCGTGGCGAAAAAATCGGCTGTTACGCGCTCACCGAACCGCAAGCGGGCTCGAACGCCGCTGCGTTGCAGACAAAAGCCGTAAAAAAAGGCGACACCTACGTCTTGAACGGCACGAAAGCATGGATCACGAATGGCGGCGCAGCAGATGCGGCGATCGTTTACGTGAATACCGATCCGGCCAAGGGCGAAAAAGGAATCACCGCGCTGGTCGTGGAAAAAGGAACGCCGGGATTCAAGGTCGGCAAAGAAGAAAAAAAACTCGGCATCAACGCCACCGCCTGCAGCGAACTCGTCTTCACGGATTGCGAAGTTCCCGCGGCGAATCGCATCGGCAACGAAGGCGAAGGCTACAAAGTCGCGCTCTCGACGCTCGACGGCGGCCGAATTGGAATCGCCGCGCAAGCGACGGGCATCGCCCAAGGCGCGTTCGAAGCGGCGCTGAAGTATTCACAGGAACGCCTGGCCTTCGGCCATCCCATTTCGCAATTTCAGGCGATTCAGTTCATGCTGGCGGATATGGCCACGGAACTCGACGCGGCGCGCCTGCTGATTCGCAAAGCGGCGTGGAAGCAAGACACCGGCGCGCGCTTCAGCATGGACGCCGCCATCGCAAAACTTTTCGCCAGCGAAATGGCCACGCGCGTCACGCACAAAGCCATCCAGATTCACGGCGGCAACGGCTACAGCCGCGAATATCCCGTCGAGCGCAACTACCGCGACGCCCGCATCACGGAAATTTACGAAGGCACCAGCGAAATCCAGCGACTGGTCATCTCCTCCTGGCTGCTCCGCTCATAGAAAATTCCGTCTCCGAGCTTTCTGCGCCTTATCCGAGACATAGTATTCTTGCCTCGTGCTGGAATTTGAGAGTGGGCTCGAATTTGATCCCGCGCGCGACGCCGAGTTTTTTTCTGCGCTGCCGCCGTTTCCCGCTATTTGCCTGATCGAACCACGCGAGGAAAATGCAGAACCATATCTGATTCGAACGCAGGATTTGCGCCGACGCCTGCAGCGGCTGCTTGGACCGTTCGATCCGTCAAGCAAGCGCTTGAACCTCCGGGATTTTGCAAAAGCGATTCGCTATCGCATAACCGCTTCGGATTTCGAACAATCGCTCGCCTACTACCAACAGGCAAAGCAGCTCTTCCCCAAAAAATACCGCGCCATGATGCGGCTCCGGCCACCCGCAGTTCTGAAAGTGAATTTGCGCAATGCGTATCCGCGATGTTACGCCACGCGACGAATTCCCGTGGACGAAAATGGTGCGCCATCGGGCGGCTCGTACTACGGGCCGTTTGCTTCTCGAAAAGCCGCGGACTCCTTTGCGGAACGCGTGCTCGATCTGTTCAAGGTCCGCCGCTGCCAAATCAAAATTCGCCGCGATCCCTCCTTCCCCGGCTGCATCTATTCGGAAATGAAAATGTGCCTCGCGCCCTGCTTTGCCGGTTGCACCAAGGAGGAGTACGACATAGAAGTACAGCGGCTCGTGCAATTTCTGGAGACGGGCGGGGACTCTTTGCGTAACGCGCTTGAAGCGGAGCGGGAAAAAGCGAGCGAAGATCTCGATTTCGAACGAGCCAGCGTACTGCACAAAAAACTTGAAAAGGTTGAAGAGGCCCTGCGCGGCCAACCCGAACTTCCGCGACGGGTTCAAGATTTAAACGCAGTCATATTTCAACGCAGTGGCGCGGAGCAAACGGTGGCGGCATTTGCGGTCTTTGCGGGACGCATCGCGGAGCCGTTTTCCTTATCCTTTTCGCAATTTGCCGGAGAGCCGCGTTCCGCCGAGCAATTCCTCCGCTCGCGCCTGGAAGATCCCGAAGCGCAGAATGCCTCTGGCGATCTCAGCGAAAATCTCTGGCTTCTCGCACGATGGTTTTACAGCAACCCGCGTGAGGGTGAAATTTTCTTTCGCGAAAAGGCGTGGCCCTACAGGAGAATGATGCGTGCCTGCGCGAGGCTTCTGGCTCCGCCGGTTGAGAGCGCCGATTCATCGAACGCCGAGCCAACAAGCACAGAGGGAGAAAATCGCCCGTCATGACTACTGCTGCCACACTCGAAGGAACAAAACGCTTTGCCGAAAAATGGCGAGGCCGCGCGGCGGACGAACATTTCCGCGAAGCGAACGGCCTCGTCGTCTCTTCGCTGGGCGTCGGAACCTATCTTGGTCAGCCTGACCAGCGCACGGACAATGCTTACACCGAAGCGATCGTCGCTGCAGTCGAAAGCGGCATCAACTTCATCGACTCCGCAATCAATTACCGTTTCCAGCGCAGCGAACGTTCCATCGGCGCCGCGTTGAAACAACTCGTCTGCCAAAGGAATTTCGCGCGACGAACTTGTCATCTGCACGAAAGCCGGCTACCTGACGCCAGACGGTGCCATGCCGTCCGACCCGAATCAATATTTCTTTCACGAGTACATTCAGCCCGGCATTTTCTCGGCAAAGGACATCGCCGGCGGCAGCCACTGCATGACGCCGCGTTTTCTGGAAAACCAACTCGGTCGCAGCCTGAAGAATCTCGGCCTCGATTGCGCGGACATCTTTTATCTGCACAATCCTGAATCGCAGCTCGGCGAGATCTCCAAGCAGGATTTTGCAAAACGCGTGCGGGATGCCTTTGGCTACCTGGAATCCGCGGTCCGCGACGGCAAAATTCAATACTACGGAATGGCTACGTGGAACGGTTTTCGTCAGGACGCACGAGCGCGTGACGCCATGCAACTTGCCGAATTCGAATCCATAGCAAAGGAAATCGCAGGGGATCGGCACCGCTTCCGCTTCGTGCAACTTCCGTTCAATCTCGGGATGACGGAAGCGCTAACGCTCGGCAATCAAACGGTTGCGCGGAAAACAGATGACCGTCATGGAAGCGGCCAGTGAACTCGGAATCACGCTGATCGCGAGCGCTTCCCTTTTGCAAGGTCAGGTCACGCGCAACTTGCCGCCCTTCGTCGCACAAGCTTTGGGCCTGGAAAACGACGCCGAACGTGCGCTGCAGTTCGCCCGCTCCGCACCGGGAATCACAAATGCCTTAGTCGGGATGTCTAGTGTCGAACATGTCCGCGCGAACGCAAAACTCGTTACCGTACCGCCTGCAACGATCGATCAGTTCAGTCAGCTTTTTGCGCGAGGCGAATCGGCGTAGTTGCAGGCAAGAGATCTACGCGGGCCAGCCGTCCATCCACTCGCTGACGGCTTTTCCGAGCTCTTCGATTTTTCCCTTGAAGAAATGGTCCACGCCGCCCACAACTACCAGTTTATTTTCTCCAGGCAGCCCAGTCGATCATTTTCTTCAATTTGCTTGTGTCCCCAAATTCGTCCTCTGAACCATGAACAAACAATTTCGGCTTCGAACATTTCTCCAGATAAGAAAAATCCGAGATGTTCACTGGCGCGCCGATTCCGATCAACCGCTCGCACACGCACGTCTTCACATCCAACGCGCAGCCCAACCCACGAACCAAAACTAAACCCAGCCAGCGCCAGCGGGATACCTGCAAAATTCTCCGCAACAAAATCCAGCGCCGCGCGAACATCTCCCCGCTCTCCTTGTCCGCGGTCATGCGCGCCTTCGCTCAATCCCGTCCCGCGAAAATTGAATCGCAGCACCACGCCATGATGCGCATCCAAAGCCTTCGCCGCCTGATAAACGACCTTGTTGTGCATGGTCCCGCCAAAAAGCGGGTGCGGGTGGCACACCACCGCCGCAAACCTCGGCCGCTCACCGACCGGCGGAGTCCACAAAACCGTTTCCAACTTTCCAGCCGGTCCTGCAAGAAATAGGTTTTTCGAATCGTGATTGGTGGTCATGAAGCGCGCAAGCAGTTTAGCCGAACTCTTCTGGCGCCAGTCGAACGGGAAAGTGGTCAGTCCGTCAGCCGCATCAACGTAATCACCAGCGAACTGCTCTGGGGCAGTTTTTCAACGTTCACGATCCGCGCCAACCTCTCTCCGCCTCCCGGGCCAAGGTTTTGCGTCCACAGAAACAAACGTCACCAGCAGCGCTTCTCCCAACGCGTACTCCCGGTTGCTCACAAAACGCATGCGATCGGCCGACACTTCCACCGTCATCGCTTCTTCAAACCAAGGAATATGCCGCGGCCGTACACGAATCGGCAGCGCTACATTTCTTCCTTCGCCCATGTGCGCCGCAATCTTCCTCTGTCCGTTGCCCGCGCTCGACTGTTTCGGGATCCCCTCAAAGTGCAGCGCAATCTCCTCCCGCAGAGCGCCGTTCATCTCAACATGCCGCGCACGCACGACACGCGCCAGCACTTCCGGCTGCCCCTCCGCCGCTCCCGGATCAAAAGGAAATGTCACCCATAGCGGATATCCTTCTCCGTGCCGTTCCTTGCATTCAACCAGCAGACCGCCCCGCGAAACATTTCGCGTCTCGCAAACTTCGGATTGTTGCCCCAAAGGCGCAACCCAACGCAGCCTCACAGGGAGGCGCAGGCGCACACGGGCATGCTGACGGTGTTGCATTTCTGTCACTGCGGGGATGAGTGGCGGGGGTAGCCGGACTATACACCCGCGCGCCCAAAGCGGATACCAAAACTCCTATAACCCGTACTAGGACAATAAACATGGTTTTTCACATTGCAGTTTGGAATAGCGAATGTTAGCGTTTTGCAGATTTTCTCAAGTCCCCACAGCGAGGATTCATGGGCGACGGCGCCGAACGCCGCGAAGCACGGCGATTCACGATGACCCTTCCCCTGCGGGTGTTTCCCCAGGAATCCAGCGGGCTGGAACTAAAAGCGCAAACGCGCGATGTCAGCTATCGCGGGCTCTATTTCCTCACCGAAACGAAGTTCGATGTCGGCAACCTCATCGATTTCGTCATCACTCTTCCCGAACAAGTCACGCAATCCGGCGACGTCAACATCCGTTGCCAGGGCCAGATTGTTCGCGTCGAACCCGTCGCCAACGGAACCATCGGCATCGCCGCCAAAATCGATCGCTACGAATTCCTCCACGCGGCCGCTTAACCTAACCGCTGCAGTCAAAAGTCGTCGAATCCCAGTATCTGCGCTAAGGAGTTGGCTTTCGTGCGCTTCAAACTAGAATGGTTGCATCGACCGGTGTATCTTCTCCTGGCTGCATTGCTCATCAATATGTGCTCGGCTCAAACGCCATCTCGCAAGCCTGAGCGATCGGCCGAAGAAAAGTCAGACAAACAAAGCGAAGTTCCTCGGGCGATGGTCTTGATTCCAGGCGGCAAGTTCCAAATGGGCATCGACCAAATCGAAGTGCCGAGATTCCAGCGCTATTTTGGAATCAACAAGCCCAAGTTCTTCGATCCGGAAACGCCACGTCACACTGTGAAACTCGCAGCATTCTTTTTGGATCGAAATCTCGTAACGAACGCTCAATTCTTCGCTTTCACTCGGCGCTTTCCACACGAGAAGACTCGGAAACCTGGCCAAGCTTACCGGCCCTGGACGGAAATCGATCCGCGTTCGCGGTACGGTGATGGCAAGAACCTCAAACAGTGGGTCAATGGCGAAGTCCCGAAAGCTTGATAAATCATCCCGTCACCAACGTTACCTGGTACGACGCTGCGGCCTACTGCCAATGGCTGGGAAGTCGTTTGCCCACCGAAGCGGAGTGGGAGTACGCCGCGCGAGGCGGCGGCAATGCGATGTTTCCCTGGGGTGATGCCACTGCGGATCCTTCTCGCGCCAACTATTCAGTCAGCGGCTTTGGAACCACGACCGCCATCGGCACCTACCCGCCAAACGGATACGGCCTATACGACATGGCCGGAAATGTCTGGCAATTTATGGCCGATGAGTGGGCTCCTTACTCCACAAAGACACCTGCAAAACCTAAGCAAGGCAAGAAGATGGAAATCTTCCCCGAAGAATTCGAGTTCCTGAGCGTGACCACAAGAAGGGTCATTCGCGGCGGAAGTTGGGGCGGCGCCCCGGTCAATCTCTGGGTCGAATATCGCGACAGCCATCCGCCCGACGGCGCACAACCCTTCGTCGGTTTTCGTTGTGCAAAATCTGCGGATTAACCGGGCCCACAAGTCTTCTACGCAGAACCGGCCCGCAGCTTCCGCCAAGATGGGGACGGGCTCCGCGACGTTCATCATGTTTTCCCGGCTGCTTTTCGCGCGTACACTCATGGGGTATCGTTTTTTTGCATCAGGGGGAAGTTATGTACCACTACAATGCTGCGACGGCGCTCGAAGAGCTGCAGGAAGAAGCCCTCCTGCCACATCCCGTCAAACTCCGTGACATGATTTTGCGCACTGTGCACGATCCCGAACAAGCGCAGCGCCTCAATCAGGAATTCCAGGACTATCTCACTCGCTTCGGCGAAATCCAGAAGCTGGCTCGAGGCATCCTTGAAAAAGTCGCCGCGGCAAAAAGTAAATCGGCGTGAGCTGGTCGCTCTCATGAAAGAAAAACCCCGCGTCCTTCTGCTTTCCGCTTCTTCCGGCGCTGGCCACGTTCGCGCCGCGCAAGCCCTCGAAAAAGCTTTCGCCGCGCGCGGCGATTGCCTCGTCGAGCACGTGGACGTCATCAATCACGTCAGCAAAGTTTTTCAGCGCCTCTACGACAAAACCTATATCAGCATGGTTCGCCGCGCGCCGGAGCTCATGGGACTGCTCTACGAACGCACCGACAAGCCCTGGGAAAAAATGCGCAGCCGTCTCGCCGTTGACCGGCTCAACACCCAGCCCATGATTCGCATGCTGAAGCGCATCCAGCCGGACCTCTGCATCGCCACGCACTTTCTTCCTGGCGAAATCATCGCTTGGCTCAAATCCAAAAAAAAATTGCGCGCGCACAACGCCATCGTCGTCACCGACTACGACGTCCACGCCATGTGGCTCTGCCGCACCGTGGATCGTTATTACGTGGCGATTCCCGAAGCCGCCGAATATCTGGCTGGAATCGGTGTGCCGCGCGGGATTCTTCGCGTCACCGGAATTCCCGTCGATCCTCTTTTTTCAGTTTCGCTAGAACAGGGCGCGGCCCGAAAGCATTTGGGGCTCGACGCGATGGCTCCCGTAATTCTGATCGCAGCCGGCGGCTATGGCATCGGCCCCGTCGAACAACTCGTCCGCGATCTCCTCGCGCTTGCAAAAACCCTGGCAAATCGTAGCCATCGCCGGAAAGTCCGAACAAGTAAAGAAAAAACTCGACGATATCGCCGCGCGTGCAGGCAACTTGCCGAGCGGCACTCCACGTCTCTGTCCGGTGGGGTTTACGAAGGAAATGGATCAGTACATGGCGGCGGCCGATCTGCTCGTCGGCAAAGCGGGAGGCCTCACCACTTCTGAAGCCCTTTCTCGCGCCTTGCCGATGGCCTTGATCGAGCCCATCCCGGGCCAGGAGGAACGCAACGCGGATCACCTGCTCGAAGAGGGCGCCGCGATTCGCTGCAACAATTTGCCCGCAGCCGCCTGGAAAATCGCTGGCTTGCTGAAAGATCACGCAGCGCCTGGCACACATGAAAGAAGCGGCGCGCAAATTGGGCCGGCCAAACGCCGCCGCGGAATCGCAGCGGACGCCCTGAAACTGTTAGACTAGAATTTCGAAAGGCATACAGACGGACGAAAGCCAGACCATGCGACGCAATACCCTTCTCATTGACGCCGACGATACGCTCTGGGAAAACAACGTCTTCTTCGAAAAGCTGATCGAGGATTTCATCACCCTCGTCGAACCCTGCGGCTTCACGCGCGCTTACATCCGTCACATCCTCAACGAAACCGAGCGCAAAAATATCCGCCAGTACGGTTACGGCGTCCGCAGCTTCGGCCGTTCCCTCGAAGAAACCTACATGAAGCTCGCCGAGCATCAGGCCAAGCGCGAAACCCTCGCCGAAATTCACAATCGCGTCGTGGACCTCGAACGCACGCCGCCAAAAATTCTCGACGGAGTTCCGGAAACGCTCGCCTATCTCACCGAACGCCACCGCCTGATTCTGTTCACCAAAGGCGAACCCGCCGAGCAGTCTGCAAAAGTCCAACGTTCCGGCTTGCAGGGCTTTTTTGAAGCGATCGAAATCGTCCACGAAAAAGACACCGTCACCTACACCGGCCTCGTCAGCAAACACAAAATCGTGAAGGCTCACGGCTGGATGATCGGCAACAGCCCTCGCAGCGACATCAATCCCGCCCTCAAAGTCGGCCTCAACGCCGTCTACATCCCGCACCAGCACACCTGGCACATGGAACACGAACCCGTCATGGCCGGCTCCGGCAAACTCGTCATCCTCCCCGGTTTCCGCGAACTTCGCTCCCACTTCTAGAATGTCCCCAATTTGGCTCTTGTGGGCCAGGCCGTAAATTCGAAACCATAGTGGCTACATCGTTCAAGCAGGAGGACCTATGGCCACCGCAACTCCCCCACAAACTTCCGCTGCAATCGACTGGCGCCAGGAATGGTTTGAATTTGAAAACGCAACCTATCTGAACCTCGCAGGCATGGCCCCGATGCCAAAAGTTTCGCTCAAAGCCGTGCAAGCCGCACTCGAAGCAAAAAAATTCCCGCATCTCAGGAACGACTCCGTCTTCTTCGAAGTCCCGAACCGCGTTCGCGCAAACCTTGCGAAGCTGATCGGAGCAAAACCGGACGAGATTGCGCTGACCACCGGCGCAAGCGTCGGGGTAATGGCCGTTGCGTATGGGCTTGACTGGAAACCCGGCGATGAAGTCCTTACCTCCAGAGCTGAATTTCCGTTGCAATACACCATCTGGAAACCGATGGAGGAGCGCGAAGGAATCAAGGTAAACATCATCGCCCCGCAGGGAAAATTTCTGACGGCAGAAGATCTCATCGCCGCGCTCACTCCGCGCACTCGCGTCGTTTCCATAAGTCACGTCCGCTTCGACGATGGTTCTCTGCTCGACCTGCCGCGCCTTGCCGAAGCCTGCCACAAACAGGGCACGCTGGTTCTGCTCGACGTCAGCCAAAGCTGCGGCGCCGTTCCCATGGACGTTGCAAAACTCGGCGCCGATTTCATGGTTTGCGCCGGATACAAATGGCTGCTCGGGGCATTCGGCACCGGCTTTTTCTGGGTCAAAAGCGAGCTGATTTCCAAGCTCCGCGCCGCCCCGTTCTACTGGATGGCCGTCGCGGGCTCGGATAATTTTGCAAAACTCGATTTCGCCAATCCCAAGCCCGCGGAAAGCGCAAAGCGCTGGGACACTCCGGAATGGGCCAGCCACTTCAATTTCAATCTCGCCGCACTGGATGCCGGCATCGAATTTGTCCTCCGAGCCACGCCGGAAGTCGTCGCGGCGCACAATCACATGCTGATTGATTCCCTTTTCGCGCGTTTGCCCGTGGATCGTTGCATCGCAGCAAGTCCGCTCGACCGCGCACAGCGCGGCCCGTACGGCTGCTTCGTCGCGCGCACTCCGGAAAAAACCGCGGAGATGTATCAAAAACTGCGCGGACAAAATGTCTACCTGAGCCTGCGCGAATCGAAGCTCCGCGTTTCGCCGTATCTCTTCAATACGATTCAGGACATCGATCGCCTGGTCTCCGTAATCACCACATGAGGCGGCAATGAACTCAGAAAAGCCCTGGCCCAAAATAGCCGTGGTCGGTGCCGGAGCCGTCGGCGGCTACTTCGGCGGAATGCTGGCCCGCGCTGGTGCACCTGTCTTGTTCATCGGCCGCCCGGCCTTCGTCGAAGCCGTGCAAAAAAGTGGCCTGCTGCTGGACACCACTCAATTCAAGGAACGGGTCTCGGTTGCCGTGTCGCCTGAGCTTTCCGCGGCGCGCGATGCCGAGATCGTTTTGTTCTGTGTAAAAACAACGGACACTGCAACCACGGCGAAAGAACTCGCAAAAATCGTAGCCCCTCGAGCGATTCTGGTCAGCATGCAAAACGGCGCGGACAACGCCGAGCAGATCCAAGCCGCATCCAGACTCAAAGCGCTCGCCGCCGCCGTCTATGTCGCTGCATCCGTTCCCGCTCCGGGCACAGTCAAGCATGTCGGCCGCGGCGACCTGGTCCTCGGCCCTGAAAACGAGCACACCCGCCGCGTCGCGGACATTTTCATTCGTGCAAAGGTTCCCTGCCGGATTTCAGACAATCTGACCGGTGAACTCTGGACCAAGCTCGTCTGGAATTGCGCCCTCAACGCCATCTCAGCGCTCGGCAAAGTCACCTACGGCGAAATCATCGCCAGCGCTGACGCCAAGCAGCTTCTTGAAGGCACAGTCTACGAAGTCCTCGCCGTCGCGCGCGCTGCGGGCATTCAGCCGCCCGGTTTGGAAGATCCGCAAGTCGCCCTCGCCGGGGCCTACAAAATCGCCGAACAGATGAGCGCAACCCGCAGCTCCACCGCGCAAGACATGATGCGCGGCAAGCGCACCGAAATCGATTCGCTGAACGGTTTCATCGCCCGCAAAGGCCGCGAGCTCGGCGTTCCCACCCCGCTCAATCACGCGCTCTATACGCTGGTAAAACTCGCCGAGGTGTCTTCATGACGAATTGAAGTCTTGTGCTCGTCCTGAATTGCCTCTTCGAATACGCTTGTCTCCGCAACCCTTGACGCTCTTTTCCCCCGCCACTTAACCTGTATCCACTGGGGTCTTGGCCTACCCTCGCGAGGCACAAAAAATGAGTACGCGCAGTTGCCCCTTTTGCGGGAAACCCGTGGGTCCCACTTTGAACCGGTGTCCCTTCTGCCGGGAAGCCATTCCCGAAGCGCAAAGACTTAGAACGTCACACATGGAGCAGGGCAAGAAATACATGCGCCGCGGCTTGCTCTACACACTCATGGCTGGGGTTATCTACTATTTCGCAGGCGGCTACAGCGGAATGAATCTCCCGATTCCAATTCCGCCTGAAGTAAACCAATACCTTTCGCCGCTTCTTTTTGCTGCTGGACTCGGCCTGGTCCTGTACGGCCTGTTCCTCTACATGCGCGGCTGAACACAATGTCCAACTACAGCGAAACGGAACAAACATGGCCAAAGTAACGGGACTTTCCGGAAACGAGATTTACTGCCTCGCCTTAAAAAACTACTCCCCCGGCGAACTGGTCGTCGGCAACAGCGTCCAGTCCATGGGATTTCTCGGCTCGCTCGGCGCCGGTTTTAACAACATGCTCGGAGGAGAAGTCTCTCAGGTCACTCAGGCCATTCACGAAGGACGCGCAAGCTCATTCGCCCGCATGACAAGAGAAGCGCAGCAGCATGGCGCTTCCGGCGTCGCGGGAGTCACCGGCGAACTCCGCAACTTCAGCGGCAGCACCGAATTTTTGTTCGTCGGCTCGTGCGTTCACGCGAACACTCGCGACCGGCCACTTTTTCACCAGCGCCGGCAACGCACAGGAACTCTACTGCCACATCGACGCGGGATATCAGCCGTTTCAACATGCGTTTGGCAATATCGCCTATTCCATGGGCGTGGGCGGCGGCCTCACCGGAGCATTCAAATCGCTCGGCCGCGGAGAAATAAAAGAATACAGCGACATTTTCAACGCAACGCGCCACAAAGCCCTCGAGCGTCTCGTCGGCCAAGCCCGGGAATGTAGAGCCAACGCCGTCGTCGGCATCCGCACCACAATTCTGCCCTGGCACGGCACCCATGAAATGTTGATGACCGGCACCGCAGCCCGAAACCCTGCGCTGCCGCCCGAAGCAGACCGGACTCCGGTCACCAGCGATCTTACCGGCGAAGAACTCTGGGCCATGACCTCCTTGGGTTACGCTCCGGCCAAACTCCTGATGTCGACCTCCATCTATTCCCTCGGCGTGGTCGGTGGATTTCTTGCCGCGTTCAAATCCTTCAGCAAAGGTGAAGTCACCGAACTCACCACCCTGATTCACGAAGCGCGCGAAATCGCCATCGCTCGCCTCAAAAGCGAAGCGGATGCGCTGAAGGCCGAAGACGTGGTCGGCGTCAAAACCTACATCGCCGAACTCGGCGGCGGCCTCGTTGAATTTATGGCCATAGGCACCGCCATCAAAAAACTCGCTGGCGTCGCCGTCGCTACGCCTGCCCTACCGCCCCACGCCATCGTGCACGACAAAG
This sequence comes from uncultured Acidobacteriota bacterium, assembly GCA_963794175.1. Lineage (GTDB taxonomy): Bacteria > Acidobacteriota > Terriglobia > Acidiferrales > UBA7541 > Acidiferrum. The sequence goes on from CAWCCV010000010.1 coordinate 168,437, forward strand.
ACACCTGGATCGACGGCGATTTTGGTTTCTCGTTGGACCGAGAAAAGTAATGGCCCGCCGTGTGCCGGAAATCGTCTTGCATGCTCGCCGTCGGAATGGACGGGCACGGCGAAATCGTGGACCAGCTTGAAACGAACCCGTTCGGGTGATTGACGTTTTCTCGAACAGAGTGTCCTATTTCAAAGCGCAACCATACTTTGCATACATTATCCGGAGCGCCGCAATCCCGGATATTCTCTGCTGCTCTTACGCGCGGGGCCAATTTGCCGAAGCCCGGCAACTCGGATCCCGCCTGAATTTCAATACCTTTGGCACTATCGCCGACCGCGAAAGCCCGATCGGCGAACGCTTCGTGCCTTCCCAAGTCTCGATCTCCGTCGAACTAAGCCTGTTGTCAACTGTTGACTGTCAAGGGCTGCACCACTAGACTCCCTCCTGCCATGACCACACTTTCTCGTCGCACCATTCTCAAGTCGGCTATCTCCGGAGCGGCGGTCGCTTCCGTTCCGTCCTTGGTGGGAGCCATGACCACTTCTACCCCCGATTCTTTCCCCCGTTTTTCTCCCGACGATCTCAAAGTCACACCGCGCAAAGGCCGCATCAAGCAGTCCGTCTCGCGCTGGTGCTACCAGAAAATCGAGCTCGATGAACTCTGCAAGCGTGGCGCAGAAATGGGCCTGAAGGCCATGGATCTGCTCGGTGTCGAGGAATGGGAAGTCCCGCGGCGCTACGGCCTGATCTGCAGCATGGGATACGCCGGCGGTGGCGACATTCCCCACGCCATGAATCGCACGGACAATCACGCCAAGATCGAAGAAGCGTTCCGCAAAAATATTCCTGTCGCCGCAAAACTCGGCGTACCCAACGTCATCACGTTTTCCGGCAATCGCATGGGCATGTCCGACGACGAAGGAGCGAAAAACACCATAATCGGCCTCAACAAAGTTAAGAAAATCGCTGAAGACAACGGCGTCACGATTTGCCTCGAGCTCTTGAACAGCAAAGTCGATCACAAAGATTACATGTGCGACCACACCGTGTGGGGCGTGCGCGTCATGGAAGGCGTCAACTCGCCGAATGTAAAACTTCTCTACGACATCTACCATATGCAAATCATGGAAGGCGATCTGATCCGCACCATCCAGCAAAACATTCAGTGGCTCGGACATTTCCATACCGGCGGAGTTCCGGGCCGCCATGAACTAGACAACACACAAGAAGTCCACTGGGACGCCGTAATGCGCGGAATTGCCAGCACAACTTATACCGGCTATGTGGCTCACGAATTTGTTCCGACGCGCGACCCGCTCACTTCCCTGCGGGAAGCCGTAGATCTGTGCGATGTCTAGATTTTTCCGGCAGCTTAGCCGCTTTTGACTGCACTCTTATTGCGGCGGGCGGGCCGAGTGAAACGCGCAGATTTTTTAACGCGCCGAGGGCGCGCGAAACGGAATGTGCGCGATCACTTCCACGGCAAGCGTTTCGCCCTGTTTTTCCGCAGGGCGGAATTTCCACTGCGCAAACGCCTTCTTCGCATTTTCATCCAGCTGCTCATCGACGCCCTTCACCAGCTGAATGCTGCCCACCGATCCGTCCCGCTCGATCACTCCGTAAAGCACCACTTCCCCTTCGACGTGTTCAGCAATCAGCGTCGGCGGATATTTCGGGTCCACTTTCCGAATCGGCTGCGGCGAAACCAGTTCATCCGTCGCGGCGAAATGCCTGGTTGAGCCGCCTAACTCCGAAAAATTCAAGATCCAGCTCCCCGTCGCGCTGTTCAGGTTCGGCATGTTCACGTGAAGCGCGTACACATGCCTTGAAGCGAAGATCGCTTCAGGTTTTGCCCCCGGCGCCAAGTCAGCGAAATTCGGCGGAGCCGTACGAGCGGGCGGGGCTTCGTCGGAAGTATCGCGCACGACACGAGTAGAGTTCGGCCGCGTGCCCGAAAGATCAAGCTTCGGTTTTGCCCCGCCTAATCCCGACGTGTTGTTGCTCGGATTTCCGCCGCTGATGCTCACGCCCACATCATTTTTCCTGGCTTCGCTTCCCGCACCCGGACCGCCGCCGCTCTCGTGGTCCCCGTCCGCACCGCCGTTCAAACTGGCCGGGTTCGGCGCGCCACCCGGCACGCCTCGCTGCTTTCCTTCCGGCGTGATCGCAATTCGCGCCGCGGTATTTCCCTGCGGCGGAGCAGCCGGCGCCACCGGCCCCGGGGTTGCGGAAAGTGCAATCAGCGTCGAAGCCGCTCCATTTGACCCCTGTTGCGACGCATTCAGTTCCGGCGCAGTAGCAGCCTCCCCATCCTGTTTGCGTGTCGCAAGCCGCGGCGCGGCTCCCGCATTCAATTCGAGTTTTGGCCGCTCGGGCATGTTTTGATTTGCCGCTAGCGTTAAATCGCTCGGTCTCACTTCGTTGTTGTGCACGTCAGGGGCAGGCGCCGTAACATCGGTCGCCACAGCCTTGCGCTGCTTCGGCTGCAAAGCCTTCAGCACGCGATCGCTGATTTCCAGCCTCGGCTTCGCCGGCATCGCATTCGGCGCGACCAGCACGATGTTGGGCATCTCCGGCAGCAGCTTCGGCGCTTCCGCCGGCGCTCGCGGATTGATCAGCGTCTGCCGCGGATGATTCGGATGCGCGGGGTCGGTAAAAATCCGTTGCCGCGGATGAAACGCATCGGCGCCTTCCGCGGCCAGCGGTTTTGCCGGATCGCCTCGTGGCGCGGGCTTCGGCTTGTTGCCCGGCATGTTGAGCAACGGCAAGTCTTCAATCGGCCCCGACCAGGTAAGAACCGTATTGTCGAACGCGTGATTGACCTGCGGCGCGGAGAATTGTGGCGAAGGCAGCGCCAGAAAAACCAGGTGCCAGAGTGCAGCCGCGGCAACGGCACGACGCGGGAATTTCTTTTCAACCCACGCGTCCTTGAAAAAACTCGCCGTCAGGAATTTGCGCGATTCTGCCGATCGGCTGAACGCCGCAGCGGCGCTGCTGGAAAAACCCTGCCGGAACGTGCCCCAGCCTATTTCCAGTTGCGGCTCAACCGCTCCGGGCAAACGAACCGCCTGCGGAGCCGGATTGGCTTGGCCGAGAAGGTCGAACGCATTATTGGCCTGGCTCGTAGGCATGAACCTTAGATTATACCGCGTGGGGGCAGGGGGCCCTGCAATAGCAAAACAAGATAGATGGCAGCGCCGGGCGCGGGGTTTGCCCGCGGGCGAACTTTTCTTCACTCCCCGTTCGAACCGGCGCGGAAAAAACTCAGAGCCGTGTCGCCCTGTTTCAAAATGCGGTATCGCACCAACATTCCGTACGAATCAGCAAGCTCGAGCGTCTTTCGGTGCTCGGCAATCAGCACGCCGCCCGTCGCCAGCAATTTGGAGTCACCCAGGAAGCGCAATACGTTCGTATATTCCCGCTCCGCCGCGTACGGCGGGTCCAGAAAAACAAGATCAAACGGCCGCGCGGATCGCAAGGCAAGCTTTTCCAGTGCCGCAAGCGCGTCCGCCAGAACCACCTGCGCACCACTTTCAATTTTCGAGCGAAGCCAGATTCGCGCGAATCAATTTCGCCGCGGCGCCGTAGTTTTCAACAAACACCGCTTCTGCCGCCCCGCGGCTCAGCGCTTCCATCCCGACCGCGCCGGTCCCCGCATAAAGATCAAGAAATCGCGCCCCGTCCACCGCTTGCCCAAGCACGTTGAACAGAGTCTCGCGCAGCCAATCGCTCGTCGGCCGGAGCGCCTGCCCCTTCAAGCTTTTCAAAATGCGGCTGCGGTAAGTTCCGGCAATAATGCGCATGTTTTATCCGACGCGCGCCAAATGATATCGCCTCTGCCAATGCAGCGGCAGCGCGCACAAAACTTGATTCAATTCGCCGCCCGGAGAAGGATCCTCCGCCAGCGCAAACGCTTCCCGCCGCGCCACGTCAAGAATCTCGCGATCCCGCAGCGGATTCGCAATATGAAATCCCAAATCTCCAGACTGCCGCGTGCCAAAAAACTCCCCCGGACCGCGCAGCAGCAAATCCGTCTCCGCAATTTCAAATCCGTTCGAAGTCCGCACCATCGTTTCCAGCCGCGCCCGCGCATTTTCTGTCATCCGCCCCGGCGCAACCAAAATGCAGTGTGACTTTTCCGCCCCGCGTCCAATGCGCCCGCGCAATTGATGCAATTGTGAAAGTCCAAACCGTTCAGCGTGTTCAATCACCATCACCGTCGCGTTCGGCACGTCCACTCCCACTTCCACGACCGTCGTTGCCACCAAAATCTGTGTTTCATTTTTCCGGAAGCTCTGCATCACAGCTTCTTTTTCTTCGCTGGAAAGCCGTCCATGCAGCAATCCCAGTCGCAACTTCGGAAAAACCTGTTTCGAAAGCCGCTCGTACTCCTCCATCGCCGCTTTCAATTCCAGCTTCGATTCCTCAATCACCGGATAAACGATGTACGCCTGATGGCCTGCTGCAACTTCTCGTCGCAGTGATTCCCACACGCCCGGCAAGTGCTGCTCGCTCGTCAAGCGAGTCAAAATCGGCGTGCGCCCCGGCGGCAACTCGTCAATCACCGAAACGTCAAGATCCCCGTACAACGTCAGCGAAAGCGTTCGCGGAATCGGCGTAGCCGTCAGCACCAGCACATGCGGCGCAAGCCCTTGCGAAGCAGCCTTGTCCATCAATCGTTTCCGCTGCAGCACACCAAACCGGTGCTGCTCATCAATCGCCACAAAACCCAGCTTCGCAAAGGCGACACTGTCTTCAATTAACGCGTGCGTTCCAATCACAAGCCGCGCCTCTCCGCTCGCAATCTTCCCGAGCGCGGCCGTCTTGTCCGCGCTCTTCATCCCGCTAATCAACAACTCAACTTTGTATCCGGCCTTTTCCAAAATCCGCCGCGCGGAAAGAAAATGCTGGACTGCAAGAATTTCCGTCGGCGCCATCAGCGCGGCCTGGCAGCCGTTCTCCATCGCAATGACGGCCGCTTGCAACGCCACAATCGTCTTTCCGCTGCCCACGTCCCCCTGCAAGAGCCGGTTCATCGGCGTTGCCTTTTCCAAATCCGCGGCAATCTCTGCCAGCACTCGCTTCTGCGCCGCCGTCGGCTTGAACGGCAAAATCCGCTTCAGCGCTTCGCGCACCGCAATCTTCCCGCACTCGAAACGCAATGGCATTTTCCTTTCGCGTCGCGCGCCGATCAAGCGCCAGACTCAGCTGATACAAGAACAGTTCCTCAAAAATCAGCCGCTGCTGCGCGGGAGAACGAAACTGGTTCAGCGCTTCCAGTGATTCGTCCGGCGGCGGAAAATGCGTCTGAATCACCGCTTCGTAGTGCGAAGGAAATTTCAATTTAGACCGCAGCGGAGCCGGCATTACATCCGGCATACGCGGATCAAGCTGCTGCAGCCCCCCATAAATCGCCCGCCGAATCGCCCGCGAGCCAAACGTCCCAATCGCCTCATAAATCGGCACGATCCGCCCGACTTCCGTCGAATCCAGTCCTTCGCTGCTGATCAATTCCATCTGCGGATTCACCATCTCAATCCGAGCTGGCCGCTGCTTATCCACTTCCGCTTTGCCGTGCAGAATCAGTTGTTGCCCGGGCTTCAGCCGCCCTTCCAGATACCCGCCATGAAAAAACTTGCACGGCAGAGACCCCGTTTCGTCCTGCACCAGCAAGTGATAAATCGCATCCCGCCCGCGCAAGGTCCGAACCGCCTGCCCGCTCGCCACGGTCACACGCAGCGTAAACACCGCGTTCGGCCGCACATCCTTGACTTGCGAAAACCGGGTCCGGTCCTCATACCGAAACGGCAAATAAGCAAGCAAATCCTCCAGCGTGTGAATCCCGCGCTTTGCGAGCAATTCCGCGCGCTGCGGGCCCACGCCTTTGATCATTTGCACGGGTGATTGCAATCCTCGAGACATAAGCATCTTTTATATCATTACCGAACACGATGAGCCGGATTGCAGATAACTTGCGCCCGGGCCATGCGTATTACTACAGTACAGACTCCGCAGGTCGCGCTCCCGAGGAGGAGTCTGGTGTCCAGCACCCAGTTAACCGGTTCGGAAAAGCGAGCCCTACTCCTCTGGGTCCTGGCCGGAATCGTTGGCCTCGTCTTTGCCCAGCGCTATTTCTTTCGCGCCTTTCCCGAAGCCTCGGTGGATTTCAAAGTCGCCCGCCCGCAGGCGCTTTCTCAGGCGAAGTCATTCGTAAATAGCCTCGGCGAAAACGTCGATGGCTATCGCTCCTCCATCGAATTCAAAGTCCGTGAAGAAGAAAAGGTCTACGTCGAACGCGAACTCGGCCTTCAACAAGCCAACCAGCTCTCTTCCTCGCAAATCAACCTCTGGTATTGGAACGTTCGCTTTTACAAAATCCTCCAGGAAGAAGAGTACGCAGTTGAAATCAGCCCAACCGGTCAAATCGTCGGCTACACGCACGTATTTCCGGCGGCGAAAGCTGGCGCGACCATGGAACGCTCCGCCGCCCATGAAATCGCCCAGAATTTTCTGCTGACCAGACTTTCCAAAAATCCGAACGAATGGACTTTTCTTGCAGAAGAAGCCAACTCGGAGAAAAAGCCGAATCGTCTTGACTGGGACTTCACCTGGGAAAAACGCGGCGCAAAAGTAAAAGAAGCGCCGTACCGCGAGAAAATTCACATCGCCGGCGATAAACCCGCGGGCGCCGAAGAAGGCTTGCTGGTCCCCCAGGCGTGGCAGCGCTCTTTCCAACGTTTGCGCTCCGGCAACGATACGCTCGCATTCTTTTTTTTCCGTTCCGTATATCACCATCCTCGGTCTTGCTCTTTGGCTGGCTATTCTGTTCACGAAAAATGGCAAGACCAAATGGGCGCTCGCTGTAAAACTTGGCGGAGTCGCCGCCGGTCTCCTCTTCCTGCAAGCCATTAACGACTACCCGCTGTGGGGAGCGAATTACGAAACAAAAAACGGCTATGCCGAATTTGTCCTGCTGCAAATCCTGCGCGCGCTGGGCATCGCCATAGTCACCGCACTGACGATTACGCTCGTGCTTCCTTCCGCCGAGCCTCTCTACCGCCAATCGCAACCAAACAACTTACGGCTCTCCAGAGCCCTCACGTGGCGCGGCATTCGCACAAAGGAATTCTTCTCCTCGGCAGTCGTCGGCATCTCCCTCGCCGCCGCGCACATCGGCTTCATCGTCGCCTTCTACATCGTCGCCACGCACTACGGCGCCTGGGCACCAGCCGACGTGAACTACTCCGACTCCGTGAACACCGGCTTTCCGTGGATTTCCGGCATTGCGATCGGTCTGCTCGCCTCCATGAACGAAGAGTTCACCTTCCGGCTCTTCGCCATTCCCTTTCTCGCCAGAATGACCCGCTCGCGCTGGATCGCCGTCATCGTTCCCGCATTTCTCTGGGGCTTTCTGCACAGCAACTATCCGCAGGAGCCGGCCTACATTCGAGGCCTTGAAGTCGGACTGATTGGCATCGTCGCCGGACTTGTCATGCTCCGTTGGGGCATTCTAGCCACCTTGATTTGGCACTACACCGTGGACGCATCCCTCGTCGGCCTGCTGCTCATTCGCTCGGACAATCTTTACTTCAAAATCTCGGGCATCCTCGTCGGCCTTGCCGCTGCCGCGCCGCTGCTGTTCTCGCTGGCTTCGTTCCTAAAGCGCGGCTCGTTCGAACCCGCGGAAGATCTGCAGAATTCCGCGGACTCTCCGGGCGAACTCTCCTTCGAAAACATCGAAGAACAAAGGGAACAAATACAAACCAGCTCGCGTTATCAGCCGCTTCCCGCTGCAGCAATCGGCGTGCTGGCTGTGGGCCTTGTTCTCGGCGGTTTGGCCGCACTCAAACTCAAACACGAGCGTGTCGGGGACTATCTAAAGCTTCCCATCAACGCTCGCCAGGCGGCCGCGATAAGCGATGAAGTACTGCGCGCGCGGAGCGTTGACCCTGGGGCCTTCAAACACTCGACCGTTTTCCTGGACGAGAGCGAGGGCGGCGCCACCGAATTTCTCCGCGAGAAAATCGGAGTCGCTGCAATTAACAAAATCTACGGCGAGCAGATCCCGGCAGGCCTCTGGGGCACGCGTTATCTCCGGGACGACGACCCGGAAGAGTTTATCGTCAGGCTGCAACCGGACGGTTCTCTCTATTCGGTTCACCACACGATCGCCGAAGGCGCAGCCGGGGCTTCTTTGACCAAGGAAGAAGCCTTGGCCTTAGCCGAAAAATTCCTGAGGGACCAAGAACATTTCGATCTGAGTGGCTGGTCGATGGTTGACTCCTCGTCGAAAAAACGGCCCCATCGCACCGACCACACACTGGTATGGCAGCAAAGCGAATCGCTCGATCCGGGCAACGACCTAATGGGCCACGCCTACGCGCGCTTGGAGCTAAGGGTTCAGGGCGAAGAAGTCACCGGGTATCGCAAGTTCGTAAAGATTCCTGACGACTGGTCCAGACAACAAGACGAAAAGGACATGTCGCGTTTGCTCTATAACATTGCAGGGATCCTTGTTTACGTTGCTCTGGCCGCAGCAATGTTGACCGCTCTGATCAAGAACTACCGCTCCGACGACGCGCGCACGATTCCCTGGAAGAGAATTTCGTTGTGGTCGCTATGGTCGGTCACCGCGTATGTGCTCGTTCTGGCCTTCGGGGATCGCTTTGCCTTGATCCTCCAGCGCTATCAAACGGCTGTCCCTCTCAAGCTCTACCTCTTGAGTACTTCGATCGGGTTGATCCTCGGGGGAGCTTTCTCCGCCGCCGTGCTCATCTTTGTTTTTGGCCTTGCCTGGTTTTTCTGCCGCCGGGCGTTCGGCGAAGACCGCCTTCCAAACTGGTCAAGCATGCCTGGTGACTACTACCGTGACGCGCTCGTCATCGGAATTTCCGGACTCGTCGCTCTCGCGGGGCTTGAAAGCGCGCTTGGTTGGTTCTCCGCACATCATCCGACCGCGCACCGCGCCGTCTCCGCCGCATTCGGCAGTGAACTCGCCGCAAGATTTCCCGCAGTCTCTTCCATCGGCGGCGCAATCTCCCACGGGCTGATGTACTCCGCCCTCCTGGCGGCCATCGCCGGGTTCATCGCCGTCAACATAAAACCCTGGGCGCTGCGCATCCCGCTTTTTCTCCTGGCCGCAGCCATTCGTATTGGCGATTGGGGCAGCCCGGCCGACTTCGCGAAACAATACCTGTTCAACTGCATCTTGCTGGGGGCTGTCTTCTTCGGCATTGGTTGGCTTGCCAAGCTGAACCTCCTCGGAATCTTTCTCGTTCTCGCTGGCAGCTCGCTCCTTGGACAAGCCTCCACGTTCTTGGGGCAGGCGAACGACTTCTACCGGTACAACGGCTACGCGATTCTGGCCGCGCTGGCCATCCTGTTCTCCTGGCCGCTCTTTAAATGGCTCTACGTGCCCTCCAAGGCTTCCGCCTAAAGCGAAGACAACCCATAGCACTTATCCACAATCCGAAACAAAATCATGCTTCCTTTCGTTGTATTAGAGGGAGGTGGCTGCTCACCCGATGAGTCTAGGTGCGTCAAAACGGGATGAGGTCGCAGTGCCTTGCTTCTGGCCGTGCGCGTTGATTTGCGTTAAAGTATTGCTGTTCAACAAGATGCACGCCCGCCAGGCGCAAAGAGAAAGCGAATATGCCACTGTTCCGATGGGGATTGGCTTTGGCCGAGAATAACGGCCCCGCGAGCGGCGCTACCGCTCTTGCGACAGTGACCTCTTTGCCCAACCTCGACGAGAGGGCCCTGGTATCGGAAGCCCAGGCTGGCAATCGTTCTGGCTTTTGAAGAACTCGTCCGCCGCTTCGACCGCGATGTCCTCCGCCTTGCCTTAAACCTCATGAAGCGCCCGGAAGACGCTCGCGACGTCTATCAGGAAGCTTTCCTCAAAGTTTATCGAAACCTGCACCGTTTCCGTTTTGAATGCAGCTTTTACACTTGGCTCTATCGCATCGTCACCAACGTATGCCTAGATCACCTTCGCCGGCGCCAGGCACGGCCCGAAGATCAAGCCCCCGAAATTCATTCCAACCGCATGGAAGAAGGCCCGCGCGATTTCTTCGACCATCAAAAAGAACATCGGCCTGCCCTCGACCCCGAGCGCACCTTGATGGGCAAAGAGATTCAATCGCGCATCGGCCGCGCCATGGAGCGCCTCTCGCCTCGCGAACGCGTCGTTTTTGAAATGAAGCACTACCAAGGCTTGAAGCTCCGCGCCATTGGCGACGCCCTCGGTACAACCGAAGAAACCGTAAAGAATTCTCTGTTCCGCGCAACGCGCAAACTCCGCAACGAACTCGGAGGCCTGCGATGAGCGATCAAGCGAAGCTTACGCGCTGTGAAGACGTCGCCCCTCTTCTCGTTTTCTACACCTGTGATGAGCTTACCGCGGCCGAGCGCGAGCAAATCGACGTTCATCTTGCGAAGTGCAACGAGTGTCGTGCCCAACTTTCCGAGGAAGACGCGTTGCATTTGGCAGTGGACCGCTTGCCGCAAGCAGCCGACCAGTTTGACGCCTCAGGTACCCTCCTCGCCCAGTGCCGCAGCGAACTTTCCGAATCCCTCGATGAACTTGCCGCCCCAAAAGCGAACGAAGGCTGGCAGCCGTTTGCCTGGATTCGTCAGTGGATGGCTTTGCGTCCGGGCTGGAGCGCAGCCGCTCTGCTTCTTGTAGGCGCCATCGTCGGCACACAAGTTCTTCAGTGGATGCCGTTCCCTGCGGGCAGCGGCGCCGGCGCTGCCGTCAGCGTGCTTGCCGCTCCGAAAATTCTCGATCTCGATAAAGTCGCTGTTTCCAACGTGAATTTCTCGCGGCAGACCGGAAAAGTTCAGCTCCAATTGCAGGCCGAGCAGCCGATGACCTTGTCGAGCGATGACGACGATGCAGACATCCGCCGTATTATGAACTTCGTCATCACGAACGGCGACCGCTTCAACGCCGGCGTTCGTATCGATTGTGTGGAAGCCTTGCGCAATGCAGCGAACAACGACGAACAGACGCGCACGGCTTTGCTCGCAGCCGCGCGCAAGGATCAGAATCCCGCGGTTCGCTTAAAAGCTCTCGATGCGCTTCGTGACGTGGTCGGCATACCCGCCGTGCGAGATGTTCTGCTAGATGCTTTGAAGGAAGATCCGAATCCCGGCGTACGCGTTGAAGCTGTGAATCTTCTCGTTCGCGCGCTTGAATCCGTGAACGATACGCCCGAAGCTCCGGAAGCGAATGACTCAGAATTCCCCGCGGTGGGGATCGCGCCGCTGGCATTACCCGCAACGGGTCGGGATGCCGAACAGCGCATTCTTCGCGCGCTCGATGAACTCCGACAACATGACTCCAATCGTTATGTCCGGTTGCGCAGCGCAGCAGCCCTTCGCCAGATCGCCCAGCAGGATTTGCAGTAGTTAAACGAGACGCTCCGGTGAGCGTCATGGAAAGTTTCGAGAAAAATGATTCAGAGCCCGACAACAAATTTGTGGTCGCGGAGCATCGCTTCGCTCCGTAGCACCCCCCCGACCATCGCCTTCGGTCTTCTTTGCGTTGCGCTTGTGACTTGCTCCGCCATTGCTTCGCCCGCAAGCCAGCGCGCCACAATTGACCGCAGCGGCGTTCTCAATACCCGCGAAGGGCTCACTCTCAAAGTTATTGCGGACGAAGGCTCCATCCGCATCGTTCCGCTCGACCGCGGCGCTTCTCCCGTCGTCCGCTACACAGTTCACGTAGAAACGGATCTCCACGGCAATCAAGCGCAGCAGATTCTCGAGCACTATTCCATCACTGCAAAGACAACTCTTTCCGGCGTTGAACTCGTCAGTGCCCTTCCGCAGCAGCCTCCGCACGGCGCGCAGTTTTCCGTTCATTTTGAAATCGCCGTCCCCGCCAACTACAACCTCGACATCAACACCGAAGTCGGCGACATCGAAACGATGGACATTGGCGGCACCGCAATGCTCGTCACGCAAGGCGGCAACATTCGCACCATGAACATCGGCCGGCCTGGAATTCATCGGATTGCCTCAGCCAGACCCTTGGCGAAACTCGTCACCGAAGGCGGCCACATCCAGGTTGGCGACGTGTTCGGCGACATCTCCGCCTTCACTGCCGGCGGCCACATCGTCACCGGAAATATTTCCGGTGAAGCGAATCTTCACACGGGCGGCGGCCACATTCGCGCCGCGGAAATCGGCGGACGCTCGGAACTCGCTACCGAAGGCGGCAACATCTCTGTCGGCAAAGCCGCAAAATTTGTTTCCGTAAAAACCGGCGGCGGCCAGATCGATTTCGGGGAAGTAGACGGCTCCGTTCGCGCGCAAACTGGAGGCGGCGGCATTCGTATCCTGTATGTCGCTGGCCCGATGGAAGTTGAATCCAATCAGGGCAGCATCTGCCTCACGCGCGTTGCCAGCTCCGTTCGCGCCGCCACTGGCGATGGCACCATCACCGCCTGGCTCACTCCGGAAGCACAGCCTTCCGGCGCCGTTCATCTCGCCGGTGCGTCCCAACTCTCTTCCGGCTCCGGCGACGTCATCGTCTACCTGCCGCGCAATCTTGCCGTAAACATCGAAGCGATCGTCGAAACGGGCGGCGAAAAGCAGGTCGAAGCCGATCCCGCTCTTGCCTTGAATTTCAACAACACCAGCTCAGGCATGGTCAAAGGCTGGCTCACGCTCAACGGCGGCGGCGCTCCCCTCCGGCTCAGGACCACCGCTGGCCGCATCAAGTTGCAATTCAGCGATTCCGAAACTGATTTACGCGATTCCCTCATTCGCGAGCAAAAGAAGCGTCTCTACGAAGCCATGCCGGCCATGCCGGCAGACCCTCCGAATCCCGCCGTAGACCCTGCCCCGGCAGCATCCCGTGTCCCAGAGGTCGAATACACTTGGACGCGCCGCTTCGAGCTGCAGTTCCTCGGCGGCATCCGCGAAGACTCTGACGTCTTTCAAACTTATCTCTCCTACGCGCCCCGCCCCGCCTATCCGCTCTCTGCAAAAAAAGGCGGCGTAGAAGGACGTGTAATCCTGCAAGTGCGTCTTACTCAAGACGGGAAAGTTCAGGTCGAAAAAGTTGTCGATGGCTCCGAGCCGTCGCTGGTGGATGCAGCCATTGCCGGCGTCAAGCAATGGCGCGGCAAACCAGCGTGGATGAACGGCAAGAAAGTTGACGTCATCTCGACCGTCACGGTGAATTTCAAGCTGCGCTAGGGAGCGCGCGCAAAATTTTGTACCGGGTCCGGGGCAAAGTTGCTCGGAAAATTGTTCGCGGAATAGTTCTCGAAGGGAGTGCCAGCCATGCTTCGCAAGAGCCTGTTCGTTTCTCTTTTCCTTGTGCTCGTTGTCGCGGTCTCTGCCGTTCCGGGTTTCGCATACTCCAAAGATTTCGATCAAACCTACCCGCTTCAGCCCGGCGGCTCGTTCGAATTGCAAAACGTCAATGGCCCGGTCGAAGTCCGCGGCTGGGAAAAAGACGCCGTCGAAGTTCACGCCGTCAAGACCGCCAAGCGCAACACGTCCGATCTTGAGCGCGTCACCATCGAAGTCGCCGCCACTCCGAAATTTGTCTCCGTCTCCACTCGCTATCCGCAGGACGAAGGCGTCGAGGTCGCCGTCGAATACATCATCCATGTTCCATACACCGCCCGCGTCGAGCACATCGGCACCGTCAACGGCTCGCTCAAAATCGCCGGCATTCCCGCCGTGGACGATCTCCATACGGTGAACGGCAATATCGAAGTCTTCGACGGCGGTGGCAGCGTGCACGCACACACTACCAACGGTAACGTCCATCTCGAGCTTGCTCACTTCACCGGTGGCTCCGGCGCGTCTGCAGAAACCACAAACGGTTCCCTGCTCGTTGCCCTGCCTGCAGACACGCAGGCCGACGTCGAAACGCGCTGCCTCAATGGCAACTTCCTGTCGGAAATGCCCATCACTTTGGAAAGCACGCTGAAGCCGCGCGAGATGCACGGCCGCTTCGGCAAAGGCGGCTTTCCCATCAAGCTCCGCACCATCAACGGCGGCATTCGAATCGTAACTTTGCAAGCGACGGTTTAGAAATACCCGCGTCTAAATCCGGCAGAAAGGAAAAACCATGACCAAACGAACTCTCTTAATCGCTTTCGGAACCGCTGCTCTTGGTATTTCTCTTGCAGCCCTGCCGGCGATTTCCGGCCAAACGCAGGCAAAGCAGGACTCCACCGCGGCTTTGAAAAAAGAAATCGCCGAGCTCAAGGCAAAGCTCGCCGAAGCCCAGGCCATGACTTTCAACTCAGAGCCCGTCATCGCCGAACAAGCTCCTGAAATAGACATCGACCGGCAAGTGATAGACATCCAGGAACCTGAAGCCCCGCCCGCTCCCGGCATGAACAAATTCGTCATGTCGTTTGACGGCGATGGATCGAGTTGGCTCGGTGTGGAAACGCAAGAAGTCACCGCCGACAAAGCCAAAGAACTGAAACTCTCCGGCGAGCGCGGCGCGCTGATCGGCAAAGTTCTTCTCAGACAGCCCCGCCGCAAAGGCCGGTCTCAAGGAAAATGACATCGTCACGGAAATCAACGGCCAGCGGGTCGAAGGCACCGCGCAATTTCGCCGCATGATTCACGAAATTCCCGCGGGCCGCACCGTGCAGCTCTCCGTTTGGCGCGATGGCCATCAGCAGACCATCACCGCCACGCTCGGCAAATCCGAAGAGCGTCAAAACATGATGTTCAAGACAGTCGCGCCGCAGTCTTTCGCGTTCCGCGTTCCGGCCATGCCGGAAATTCCGGATGTGCCGACTCCCGAATGGAATGGCACTTTCCTTCTGAACGCAAAACCGCGTCTTGGCATTGATGCCGAAGATCTCAACGGCCAGCTCGGCTCGTTCTTCGGCGCTCCCGATGGCGAAGGTATCCTCGTTCGCGGCGTCAACGCAGATTCTCCCGCAGAAAAGGGTGGCCTCAAGGCGGGTGACGTCATCACCACCTTCAACGGCGAGCGCATTCGCACCGCGGGCGAACTCCGCGAAAAACTTTCCGGGTATCGAAGCAGGCAAGACCGTCAAGATCGGCGTGCTCCGTAACAAGAGCAATCTCACGGTGAGCGTCGAATTGCCTGCGGCTCCGGCACCCAAGGAAAAGCGGAAGATTTCTCTCCGCACTAACATCTAGACAATTTGCAGACCCCATAGCGAAGGCCCCTGCGATTCTGCAGGGGCTTTTGTTTTTCCCGCGCCTATGCTCCGCCGCCTTTTCCGTATTTCTTGAGCAATCGATAAGGCCTGCTCAACGCGTCCCCAAACCACGACCGCTTCGTTTCTGCGCCTTCTACCCAATCTTCTTCCGTCGGCGAAAGCGAAAGCCGCAGCAGATACGCCGGTCCCGCAATCAATCCCCCGCGCATCTTCATTCGAAATGCCGCGCGTTGCAGCAAACCCGGCGGCGCAAATCCCGCTTGCGGCAGCCACTCATTAATCCGCTCGCAAATCCGCATCGCCGCTTTATCCTTCTCAACCGAATCCCGCATCTCGCCGGGAATCTCCGTGTGCAGCAAATTCTCCACAAGCCGCAGGGCCACGTTCACCATGCGCCCCGCCCCGACCGCTCCCGCGGACTTTTTAACCATGCTCCAATCCAGCTTCGTTCCGCCGCTCGCCATCGCTGCCACGTCCGCAATCCACATCAGCCTCTCCCAAAAATGTTTGGCTCCGTGGATGCAGATTAGGACGAACTCATCCTCCGCCGAGAGCGCCGGTACTTGGTGTCCATCCAGCGGTACGTCCGTCCGCCGCGCAAAATAGTCCTCCATCGGCAGCGGCCGCGGAAAATAACGGAATGTGTGCTCCGTGTGCAGCTCCACCAGTAATCTCGTTCCCGGCCGCAAAAACAGGTACTCCCCGGGAATCTTTCCCGCTTCGATCGCTTCCATCGGCACATCGCCTTCGTAGGCAAGCTCATTCAGTACACGCGTTGCGGGAACCAAATCCCGCGCGCGAAGCAGGAAATCCAGGTCCGCATATTGACGCAAACCGGGATCGCCGTACGCCCGCATCGAGAGCACCGGCCCTTTCACCACGATTGACTCCACACCCGAAGCCCGGAAATTTTCCAGAATTCGAAACAGCTCCGCGGTCATGCTCAGGGTGAACATCAGTCGCGCCCGGTGCCGCTGCCGCAGGCTCGCATCAATCTCCTCGGAAATCTCCCCGCCAGCCCCGCAAATCGCCGCTTCGAGCTGTGCCAGCACGCCGTGCTCCTCTGCAAGCGACAGCAATTCCCTCCACTTCGGGTTTTTCGCAAGCAGACGCGCGAATTCGTTCGAAACCGGGGCGCGGCGCGCAACAATCAAGCAGCAGTGGCCATTCCACGCCCGAGAAATCATTTCCAAATGGAGGAATTTCCCCCAAGGCTATCTCCTGAAGTTTCGTTGTGTTCGCGTTGCCAAATGATATGCGAGAAATCGGTGAGTTCAGCGGGAATAACGGTCGGAAAGTTTTCCCGCGCGCCGGAAGGCATCCTCAGGCCGCGAAAAAGTGTGTGGAAACTGTTCCGCGGCTTTCACCGCAATCTGCTCCAGCGGAGTTTTTCCGTCCATGGCTAGCAGCAGCCAGCGTTCCGCAAGCCCTGCCTCGGAAAGCACAGGAACAAATTCGCCCGATCTCTTTCGCAACGAAGAAGGAGAAATCCCGCCTCCGTGAAACGTGGACTGCTTGTAGTCCGCGGCTTCTCTCCCTTCGCGTGCTCCGATCTTGAACTCCCACCGCCAAACATAGTCCGCGCCAATCAAATCCGCGTGCAGCCCCGCGCAAATCTCTTCCCCTTCGTTTACTTCCACGGGCTTCAAAAGCGGCAAGAAAATCTGGCCGTAAACGTTGTCCCGTGTCCCCGGCCGAGTGGAGAAACCGATCTCGCCAAATAGTCGCGTCGCAAACCAAATCATGAACCCGTGCACGGTTCCCTTGCGCGTCGTTTTCATACAAACCGTGCTTCCTGCCTTTGGATTTGCCTCTCCCAAATAGTCCATCACGTGCCACTCTTGCTCTTCCGAAATCAATTGTTCCGGCTTGCAATGCCGCTTGTACATCGTATTCAGAACCACAGGCAAGGCCGCATCAAGATCCAGGCCGGGAACGCTTTTCCATGGCGCGATAATCCGCTCAAAATTTTTGGGCGTCTCTACCAGCGCCGCGAGCAGAATGTCTCGCTCCGGAATCATCCTCCCGTTTTCCGCCAGCAATCGCTTGCGCGCATCATTCAACGCGTGTATTCCGGGTCCAAACAGCGGCAGCGCTCCACGAATGTCGGACACAATCACGTTTGCGCGCTCCGGCAACAGGATTTGCCGCGAATCGCCGCGCAGGAATTCGATCCGGTCGCTGAACCCGTTTTCCGCTGCAAACTGGCGGCCGAATTCCACTACGCTCTCCGTATCAATTGCATACACTTTGCGCGCACCAGCTTTGCACGCGAGCAATGCAAACACACCCGGCCCGCTTCCAAGGTCTATCACGGAATCGCCCGGTTGTACGGCCCGCGCAATCGCCTCACAATATGCGGGAAAACGCAGCGTGTCCCCGACCATCTCTCCGAATTCGTCAAGTGTGTACATTTCAGTTTTGTCTTAGTGCGGCGGATCGCCGAGCTCACGACCGGCAGCTTCTCGTGCGTCGGCTTCAATTAACTCGCAAAGCCTTCCGATCCGCCTCGCATCTGTGTGGGGTATCACTCGCTTGCAGGGGACACGATTTACCAGCCGGCTCAACAATTCAAACTCCTCTGCACGCTGTTCTCGCGTCAGTAGCACATTCATATACGTGTTCTGCACCAGGTCCAGCAGCGCTTCCCGCGGAGTAATCTCGTGCAAGCGTGGCGCGTCTTCTTCCTCCACGCGAGGTCCGAGCAGATAAATCGTTCCAAGCTGTTTAGCTCTGCTCTTCAAACTTCGCTCGCTCTCCATCGAGCGCGAGGAATTTCTTTTCCCAGGTGGGCGTCAGATTCGGCAACGCGTCCTGCGATCCAAAGAGTTTTTCGACAGCGTCCGGCCAAAGACATACTCGCGGGTATCCGGGCTGAACGTAGAATTGCCCTCTTCGCTCTTCAAGCGCGGCAATGTCTTCGCATAATGCCGGAGCGCCCCGCAGGGCTAACGCCGCTGCCGTGGTTGATTTTCCCGCTGCTGCAGGCCCGGAAATCACTGCGGCGAGGCCGCCAATGCACACCGCACTCGCATGCAAGGGGGTCACCCCTCTGCGCCGCAACACAAATCCCATCACCGGCCCGACAAGGTAGGTCGCTAAGTCTTCAATAGTCAAAGGCGGGGGGCAAATTCCCCAAATTCTGGTGCCGCCCCCATCCACAAAAAACTGAGCCCCATCGCTATAGGAGAGTTGAAAGGCGTACCCATTTGCGTACTCGAGTGCCAGGAATTCGGGATCGGCGCACTCGGGCTCCGCGGGAATGGAATGGATTACTTCGGAAGGGAGCTCGGCGGCTTTCAAGACCCAGCCCGGTTTCTCTCTGGTTGCAAGTGAAATCGCCCCGAACGCAACAGCGTTCAAGGCTTGGCGCAGACCTGGTAATTCAGTATCAGACTGAAAGAACAACCCATAGGTGGTGTAATGGTAGTTCACAAGAGAGGAGGGAGGGCCTGGAATTCCCCAAAAAGCCTAGGCTCCTGTGCGCCGCATGTTAAATCCCTTGCCGCCGTCCAAATGACCGCGCGGCCCCATGGATTTTGTCATCTCGGTCAAATCCCCATATATCTGCAACTTCGGGGTTTGATACACCTTTTTCGGCGGCACAGACGCCGGCGATTTCATGCGCGGTCTCCCCACAATGACTCTACTCAATCCCTGTTTTCATTTCAACGCTTTTTACCCACCGTCCCAGCGAGAATGGCCTTAGGTTTGTGTAGAGGGATCCTTTGCTTTGTTTCGCTCCAGGCAATTTTCCAGCCGGGCGGTATCCACGATTCCAGAAAGTGCCGCCGCATACTCAGCTAGTGGAGGTACATGCCACTTGCCTTGTGCCATCTGAAGTTCTAGTGGATCCTGCGCCAGCGGCGATTTCGGTCGTTCCACCGTTTCAAGCGGCAGTTCGCCTTTCATCGATCTTCGCATCAAATGCTTGTCCATGCACCAGGGCATTGTCGGCAGTCGCAGCAGATACCTCACCAGCCGCCTGTCCAGCAGCGGGGCGCGGGTATCCACCGGCACGCCAGTAAACGCGGCGTCCTCGCCCTCCAAAACGTTCGGCCAGAATGGCCCGCTCAACATAGCATACGCCTTGGGATGAACCGGATGCTCGGAAGTCGGATTTTGCTGTAGCGCTGTAAACCGCTCGCGCAGATTCATCCGCCTGCTAAACTCTTCTGCTATCCATTCCGGATAGGATTCCTGCTCAATCCCTCCCCCAAATCGGTTCCGAATCCCTGAACGGATTCCCAATCCGAGAATTGGCACGCTGCGCGTATTCCAGATGTGACCGACCAGTGCCTGGAGGGCGTCTAGCCATTGACCCCCACGCAGTAGCCCACGCAGATATGGCCAGGCTTGCCCCAGGAGCACGTCGTCGCCACCGTTCCCTGTAAGCGCCACTCGCGCGGTCGCCGCTGCCGCTCGATAACACTCCACGTGCAGCGCCTGAAACGGCTCATTCTGCGGTTCCGGCATCGGGAACCCAGGTGCATCCCAACCCGAGAATGGTTTGCAACCTCCACCATGGAAAAGCTCAAACGGTATTTGCAGAAATTGCGCGACTCTTCGCGCCTCTTCCCCTTCCTTGTCTTCGAACAGCGGTCGGTAGTCAACGGTTTGCGCGCTGACGCTACCGCCCGCGCCACTAGTCTTTGAAATTTGGTTCGCCACCGCCGCCACAGCCGTCGAATCCAGTCCCCCGCTCATGAAAACGACGCAGGGCCCTTTCGGCAACCGATCCTCAACGGCGCCATGCAAAAGCTCTTTGTAGTGCTCGACGTATTCCTCTGCGCGCTTGTAGAGGATCAATTCTTCGGCCGGCAACTGCGCTACACGACGCACGAGTAACCCGTCGCGCGAAAGCTGCAGCAAGTGCCCGGGTGGCAACCGCCGGATCTGGCGATACACGGTTCGCTCAAATTCAGGGCACCAAGACGTCAACAAATAATCTGCGAGGAAGTTTTCGTCAAACTCCCTGTCAAATCCAGGCGCAGCCCGCAATGCATCCAAGGTATTGCTGAAGCTAAGCGCGCCTTCACTCGCACAATAAAAAAACGGTTTTGCACCTGTCAGGTCGCGAAATCCGCAAAGCTTCCTGGAACGCTCGTCCCACAACACAAAAGAAAAATCGCCATCCAGCGCGGCAACTCCCGCTTCCCCAAAGGAATGAAACACATGCAGCACCAGAAATTCATCCGGGGCAGCCCCCTCGATCCTTTCTCCCGACTGCTCAAGCTTCCGGATGACTTCGCCCCGCCCATCGAGCCGCACATCACCCAGCAGCCATACCTGTCCGTCAAGAGAACAGGGTTGATGTTCCGCTTGTAGTGCCGGACCGGTCTTTAGAAAAGAAAAACAGAATTGAACGCCAGCTCGCGCCCATTGAATCTGCGCATCGGGGCCGCGAAACGCAATCGCCGCCGCCATTTTTCTGGTGCGCGCCGCATCCTCTGCAAACACAAATTCACTGCCGCCAAATCGCACAACCCCCGCGAATCCGCTCATGATTGCGCCGGCGGACTGGCGGAAAACTCCGCCTCGAATCGGGCGTAATGATCGTGCAGGGCTTCGCTTTCATTCAGCGCAACGCCTCCGCACTCCACCCACGCATGGGCTTCAAATTTCAGCATGTTTTTCTTTACGCCAATCCGCAGCTGCGACGCAATCCCCTGCCGGCGCAGCAAATGCGCAAGCACGAGTGACTCCTCGAGACACGACGGATTCCCCAGTCCGTGCCTTGCCGCCGCGCGCACCATTCGGGCAGTCCAGTCGACGCACTGGGCACTTTGCAAAGTACCCGGTGACGGAAATGTCTCGCCTGGATTTTGCAGTGAATTGTTTGTTGCTCGAAATCCCTGCAGCTTCAACCGCAGCGCTACCCAGGGCAGCAGCACCGCTGCGCGCAGAAACAACCCGCGAGCGGGCGCCGGCAAATTGCTAAACTTTCGAAGCCGTTCCAACATCGGCAGGATACAGCGCGAGCAGGCCGTTTTCCACGAGCCGGCTCAACAATTCCGTAAGGTTGCTCTGCAAGACTTCCGGAGTCGTATCGTACTCATCCTGCAGCTGCAGGACCGCCACTTCCACGCTCGGCGCGGCCGTGACCACCTGCCACATGCGCGTGCCCGTTTCATCCAGCCCGAAATACCGCTCGGTCTCCAGATTCAGCAGGACCGACTCGCGATCCATGAATCGCACCAATACGTGTTGGGGTACAACTAGACGGTCGGCTAACGAAACCATTTCGAAACTGCCTCGTTTCCAGGGGCTTGCAAACGCAGCAGGCTGGGTCCCGCCTCGATTGAACAACCGGCTCTATTCTAATGCCACAACCCTTACCCGGTCACGCTGCAACTTTCCTGCCAAGCCGCCTTCCCTTTTCAACACAAAATCTCCAAAGTTGTTTCTCTCGTTCGGACGCGCCATAATTCGCTGTGCCCGATTTCGCCGTCTCCATCGACTCTCTCACTAAATTCTTCCCGCCCGCTCGAACTGGGTGGCGCGCCTTCCTCCAACCCTTTGAGCGGCCCACCATCCCCGCACTTCACGAACTCTCTTTTGACCTCCGCCACGGCGAGTCCCTGGCCCTGCTCGGGGCTAACGGCGCCGGCAAATCCACCCTCCTCCGCATTCTATCCACGCTTCTTGTTCCCACCAGCGGCCGCGCCTCCGTCGCCGGTCACGACGCCGCCCAATCCCCCGCCGAAGTTCGCCGCAATCTCGGCTACCACGCCGGCAGCGACCTCGGCTTTTACCCTCGCCTCACCGGCCGGCAAAATCTTCTCTTCTTCGGCCAACTCAATCATCTTTCCAGCTCCGCCGCGCGTGATCGCATCGCCAGGTTCGCCGCGCAATTCGAACTAGCCGAAGCCCTCGACCGCCAGGTCCGTACACTGTCGTCCGGCACAATCCAGCGCCTCAGCCTCGCCCGCGCCCTCTTGCACTCGCCGCGCGTCCTTCTCCTCGATGAACCCACGCGCAGCCTCGACGCCATCGCCGCCGCTTCTTTCCGTCATTTCCTCAAGTCCCAAATCCTGCAACGCGGTACAACCTCCCTCCTGTTTGCCTCTCACTCCCTGCCCGAAATCGAACATCTCGCCCACCGCGTCGCCATTCTCAAACAAGGTCATCTCATCGCTCTTGATTCCCCCGCTGCCCTCATACAACAAACCTCTTCGCACTCCCTGGAAGAAGCCTTCTTCCGCCTCGCCGGCCACGCCCACGATCTTCCCGCCGAACAGACTCACCCATGACCACCTTCTTGCGCGAACTCTTCCTGTTCTTCTGGCGCGACTTGCAAATCGCAAAGTCCTACCGCAGTCCGATCGTCCTTGAAGCCATCCAGGCGCTGTTCGGCACCGCCATGTTCTATTACGTCGCGCGATTCGTGGACAGCCCCGAACTACGCCAAACTCTGCCGCAATCCGGCGGCTACTTCGCCTTCGCTCTAGTCGGTTTCGTTTTCCTCGATTATCTCAACGCGGCCCTCGACACCTTCGACCGCAGCCTTGAAGAAGCACGCGACTCCGGGACACTCGAGCATCTTCTCGTCACGCAAACTTCCCTGCCCGCGATCCTCGCCGGCTCGTCCATCTATCCCTTCGCCGCCACCACGCTTCGCATCGCCGTCTACCTTGCCTGGGGCGCGCTCTTGTTCGGTTTTCCGCTCAATTCCGCCAACTGGCTCGCCGTTCTCCTCGTTCTCGTCGTTTCGCTTCTCGCCTTTTCCGGCCTCGGCATTCTCTCCGCCAGCTACCTGCTTCTGTTCAAGCGCGGCAATCCCGCAAAATGGCTCTTGCTCGGGGTCTCCAGCGTCGCGGGCGGCATGCTATTTCCCGTTTCCATTCTTCCCGGCTGGCTCCAGTTCCTCGCGCGCCTCAATCCAGTCACCTACGCGCTCGACGCCATGCGCGCCGCCCTCCTCGGCTCCATCCGCATTCGTGAACTCGCGCATCCCATCGCCATACTTCTCCTGTTCGCCGCAATCCTTCTCCCGCTCAGTATGCTCTCTTTCTCCGCCGCCCTTCGCCGCACCAAATCCACGGGCACGCTCGCCCACCGCTAAGAACAAGAAAAGGGCCGTCGACCTTTCAGATCGCCGGCCCTTCACTTGTGCGGAAATCAATTACGGCTTCTTTTTCTTCTCATTCACCTTCGTCGCTACGCCGCCCATCATCCCCTTCAACTGATCCAGCCCCGCCTTCGCTTCTTTCCCCCACGGGCCGTTCGGATCCAGATCAATCGCGTGCTGGAATGCTTCTACAGTTCCCGGCTTGGGATTCACTTCAATCGAATTTGCCGTCTGCTTGTAAATGGTCGGGTCGGCCATCATGCACGTCGCCAGCAAATACCACGCCTGGGCATTCTTCGGATCTAGCTCCGTAGACTTCTTCAGCGGCTCGATCGCCTCCATATTCTTGTTGGCCTTGTACATGATGATGCCGTAGTTGCGCCAAGCCTGCGCCGCATTCGCCGGATCGAGCTCCGCTGCTTTCTGGAACGACGCCGTCGCGTCGTCGGTCTTCCCCGCGCGGCCTTGCACGCCGCCCAGGTTCATGTAAAAACTCGCCGCAGGCTTCAGCTCAATCGCGGTCTTGTACGCTGCAATCGCGTCGTCAGAACGCCCGCCTGCTTCATACGCATCTGCCAGCCGGCTGTAAATCAGCGGCAAGTTCGCGTCTTTTTCCGGAGCCGCCGCTTTCGCCGCTTCGAATTCCGTGATGGCCTTCTCCGCGTTTTCCTTTTCCGTCTGTTTCAGCGCGTCTCTCTGGTCCGCCGCAGCTTTCGCGTAATCTGCCTTCGCTTGTCGCGAGGCGGTCAACGCCGCGTCTCCCGCTTCGAAGTGCTGCTTCATGCCCGTCATCTTCTGTCCCGCTTCGGCCTGCTTCTTCACCGCCGCGGCGTATTCCGGATTTTTCTTCGCTATCAATTCCAGTAAATTCAAATCCGCCGGCACCACTTCCCCGCTCCCCACCTTCACCTGCCCCGCCATGTAGGGATCTTTCTGGTACGGCAAAGCCAGGAAGATTTTGTAGGTCCCCATTTTCAAAGGCTTGAAGCTGTACTTGCCGCTTGCGTCCGTCTTTGCGTCCGTCTTTGTGCCCTGCTCGCTTTCAATGGTCACCGTGTAGTTCGGCCACGGTTTTCCTTCCAGGTCGTAAATCGTTCCGGCGATTCCGCCGTCTTGCGCCTTTGCTCGTGGCGCCGCCGCAAACAACATCGCCGCAGCAGCCACGGCCACGATTGCCCACGTCCTAACCCATCGCTTCATGCCCAATTCTCCTTTTTCGTGCACGCCGCTTTCGCAGCCAATCTTTTGCATGGGGGGAGCCTCCGCCGGACGGTTTGGGGAGGACCTCGCGAATGCGTCTTATTATCTTCTCATCCGCCCCAGATTCCAACCCTCAAGCCTGCGGCCAGCGCCTTTCGCCGGTACGGAATCGGATCCCGGGTTCCGG
This sequence comes from uncultured Acidobacteriota bacterium, assembly GCA_963794175.1. Lineage (GTDB taxonomy): Bacteria > Acidobacteriota > Terriglobia > Acidiferrales > UBA7541 > Acidiferrum. Next base: position 193,062 of record CAWCCV010000010.1, read on the forward strand.
CTTCCGCAAACGCCTTCACCCGCAACAAACAGCTGTCGCACGCGCCACACGCTTCCTGTTCGTTCTGGTAGCACGACCAGGTTAGATGCAGCGGCGCGCCAAGCTCGATGCCTTTGCGGATGATCTCGTTTTTCTTCATCGCAATCACCGGCGTCACAATTTCAATTTGCGTTTCCGGCCGCGTCCCCACACGAATCAAATCCTGAAACACTCTGTAATACTCCGGCCGGCAATCCGGATAGCCCGAGCTGTCTTCCGCCACTGCGCCGATGTAAATAAAATTCGCGCCGATCGCTTCCGCCCAGCTCACCGCCACCGAAAGAAAATGTGCATTGCGAAATGGTACGTAGGTCACCGGAATCGTGTTTCCGTGCGGCCCCGCTTCATCCAATTTATTTTCTGGCACCGCAATCTTCGCGTCCGTCAGCGCCGATCCTCCAATCGCGCGAAAATGCTCCAGCCGCACCATCAACCGCTCGCGCACTCCATAAAATTCCGCGATTCCCTCAAACGCCCGCCGTTCTCGCGCTTCCGTCCTTTGCCCATATCCCGCGTGCAGCAGCGCGACCTTCTCCGCTCCATGCCGTGCGCGCGCCATCGCCGTGCACACACACGAATCCATCCCGCCACTCAGCAACACCACCGCTTTTTCCGTTCTGCTCATCGCCTGTGCTCAAACGCCCCTGGTCGCCGGGTGCCACACGAATTTATGCAACTGCAATCCCAATCTCACCTTCAATCCATCCTCCAGCATCCACTCCACGAGCTGCCGCGGCTCCAACCCCTTCCACTTGCCCTGCGGATCGTCAAACACCGGCGAAAACAGCACCTGCTTCACCTTCTCGCTCAATCCATGTTCCCGCGTAAAGTCCCGCGCAAACTCATAATCGCGTGCGCGACGAAATCACAAACTTGATCTCATCGTCCTCGCCCACCGCCTCCAGATTCCTCATCTCAAACGTATCCGCTTCCCCCGAATCCGGACACTTCACATCCACAATCTTGATCACTTCGCGCGGCAGCCGCCCTACAAACCTCTCCCCGCTCGTTTCGATCATCACGGTATATCCCGCCGCAACCAGCTTGTCCGAAAGCGGATAAATCTCTTCCTGCAACAGCGGCTCCCCGCCCGTCAACTCCACCAGCGGCACGGTTTTGTTCGCCGACCCGACAACTGCATTCCACTCGCGCCATCACTTCCTCCACACTCATCTTCTTCCCGCCATGAAACGCATACGCCGTATCGCACCAAGTGCAACGCAAATTGCACCCGGTCAACCGCACAAACACGCACGGCAATCCCGCCCGCGTTCCCTCTCCTTGAATGGATTTGAATATTTCCGTGATGAACATGAGTCTGAATCCCGCTCGACCTACCCGGGCTGTGCCTTGCGGCCCTTGCGCCCAATCCAGCAAAATCCCAGGACCAGCGCACCAAGCATTCCAGCCAACCTTCCATACCCCGGCTCCATCCCCATCGCCCGCAGCACCAAAACATACCCGACCGCCACCATCGCCGCCGGCACCAACACGATTAGGAATGCGCGGTTCATCTCAAATACTTCACTTCGGGCCGGTACACCGCCAAGCCGTATCCGTTTCCCAAACCACCGCCTCAACCAGTCGCGCCCCCGCAGGCATTTCCTTCAATCGCGCCGTTCATCTCTTCGTAAAGATACTTCGCCATATTTTCTGCCGACGGATTCACCGTCTTGAACGGCTCCAGATCGTTCAAAAACTGATGATCGATCTCCGCGATGATTCCCCGCAGCGCCTGCTTCACGTGCGTAAAATCCACCAGCAACCCAATCCCATCCAGCTGCGACCCTTCAATCGACACCTGCACGCGATAGTTGTGCCCATGCACGTTCTCGCACTTGCCCTTATAACCGCGCAGCGCATGCCCCGACGAAAAAGTCTCTTCCACACTCACTTGAAACATTCTTCCCCTTCCAAATGAAAACCATCGATAGCGTTATCTCGAACGGACGAAGCCGACGCTTTCGTTTTTCCGATTCATTTCGGATGAATCGGTCTGCTTGCGGGAACTTCTCGTCATTGCGACGCTCTTTGCGCAATGGAATCTCTCTTTGATGTGAACCCAAACTGCCAACCCATCCGCAATCAACCGCCCATGAATCGCGCAACGTCAGACAATTCCTGCGTCTTCCCGTATGCCGGCAGCGACTCCATGAAAATTTTACCATACGCCATGCGCTGAATCCGCGTGTCCAGCAGCGCCAGAATCCCGCGATCCGTCTTCGTCCGAATCAGCCGCCCAAACCCCTGCTTCAACGCCAGCACCGCCTGCGGCACCTGATACTCCGAAAACGCATTTCGCCCTTCTTCCTGCAGCGCTTTCACCCGCGCCGCCACGATCGGATCGCTCGGCACCGCAAACGGCAGCCGGTCCACAATCACGCAAGAAAGCTGCTCGCCCGGCACGTCCACTCCCTGCCAGAAGCTCGCCGTCGCAAAGAGCACCGCTCCCGCCGTATTCTTGAATCGTTCCAGCAGCACAGACCGCGGCGCCGTCCCTTGCAACATCAGCGGAAAATCCACGCGCGTCCGGATCCGCTCGTACAAATCATTCATCTGCGAATAGCTTGTGAACAGACAAAACGCCCGCCCCTGGCTCAGTTCCAGCAGCCCCGCAATTTCATCCGCCGCTTTTCCCGCAAATCCCGCGTCGCGCACATCCGGCATCTTTTTCGGCAGATAAAGCAGCGCCTGTTCGCCGTAATCAAATTCCGGCGGCAACGATTTCTCCTTCGCGTGATCCAGCCCCAACCGTTGCCGGATGTAGTCGAATCGCGCGCCCACCGTCAGCGTCGCCGAAGTCAAAATCACCGTATCGAACTGTTCGAACAGTTTTTCGCGCAGAAGCTGGCTGACATCAATCGGCGTCGCCGCCAGAAACACGCCCTTGTTCCGGCGCTCAAACCAATACACAAAATTCCCTTCGTTCGATTCGAACAAAAACGTCATCTCCTGCCGCAATTCAAAACTCCGCCGCGCAATCCGCAGCAGCTCTTCCGGCTTCTGCGCCGCAGCCGCAAATTCCGTCTCCAATCCTTTCAGTGCTTGCGACAGTTCGTCGTACGCCTCGCGATTCTGTTCCAAAAACGCCGCCCGCTCCGCTCGCGCAAACGGAAATCGTCCATCTCGCGACGGAAAGGCATCAAAAAACGTGCGGCTCCGCTCCCGAATCCGTTGCGTTCTTCGCAAAAGCGACGGCGTTCCCAAATGCAGCAACCGCAGCGCAATATCCGCATCCCGCGCCAGTTCCTCAAAGCGGAAATTGGAAATCTGTCTTCCAAAATAATCGCTCGCCACATCTTCTATTTCGTGCGCTTCGTCGAAAACCACCGCCGAATATTCCGGCAAGATGCTTCCAAAATCGTCCTGCTTCAGCGCCAGGTCCGCAAAAAACAGATGATGATTCACGATGATCAGGTCCGCTTCCGCCGCGCGCTGGTGCATTTGCGTCACAAAACATTCCTGGAAATTCGCGCACTTCTGCCCCGTGCAGGTCTCCCGCCGCGCATCCAGCCTCGGCCACAATTCCGAATCGTCCGTCAAAAACGTCAGCTCCGCGCGGTCGCCCGTCTCCGTCAATTTGCTCCAGTCGCGAATCTGCCGGAACGCGTCCATCTCTTCCATTCCGCTCAGCACCGGCTGGTCCGCCATCTGATGCAATTTCGCCTTGCACAAGAAATTCGAGCGGCCCTTCATCACCGCCACTTTCAGATTCGGCGCAAAATGTTTTTGCAAAAACGGAATGTCTTTCTGATAAAGCTGCTCCTGCAGCGATTTCGTCGCCGTCGAAATCACCACGCGCCGTCCGCTGCAAATCGCCGGCAACAAATACGCCAGCGTTTTTCCCGTTCCCGTTCCCGCTTCCACAATCGCGTGCCGGCGCGACTCAAACGCGTCATGCACCAGCTCCGCCATCTCCAGCTGCGCCTGCCGGTGCTCGTACCCCGCCGTCATGCACCGTTCGAGCAATCCTCCCGGCCCAAAAACCTCCTGCATCGTCGGCGTCTGCGTCACCGCCCGGGTGTCTTTCTTTCCCACTCCATGCGCGCCCTGGTCCTGTTCGGGAAACCGTTCCCGGGCATCCGCGTCTTTGCGCAAATTCTCGTCTTCCAGAGGCACATACACCCGTTCTCCTGCGACCGCACGTTGGGCGCCCGCGGTCATCCCCTTTTTCTTCAGTTCTTTAGTGCTCTTGTTCGTTCCCTTGGCCAAGGTCAGCAAAATCCTTTTCATCGCGCCAAATCCGCCACCTCGTCAACTTATCACAGCCCCTGCCGCTTCCTCCAATCGCTCCTCGTCGTTAGCACTTGAACACCTTCCCGCTCTTTGCTGTCTCGAGCTCCTCCCCCCAGGGGTTAGAGTTTTCTGGTAGCAAGAACCAGCGGAGTTGCTGCGGGCGCGGGCGGGCGTGCGCAACCTCTCCCGTACTAACGTTCCTGGGGTGCTCAATGAAGCAAATCCTTCTCTCCTTGTCGTTTATCGCTGCTTGCTTCTCGCTGAACTCTTGCAGCGGCCCTCCCGGCGGAAACACCTGTACCACCGGTTGCACGGGCGGCAACGCCAATCTGACGCTGACCGTCCTTGATACTCCGCCGACAGGCGCGACATTTCTCAATTTCAACACTCCCATTGTCGGCATCACGATGACTTCTTCGACGGGAACCATCGTCAACGTTTTCTCCCCCACGACTCCGGTTTTTTCGATCTCATCCGCTTGCAAAGCGACTCTGCTTTACTTGGCACATTTCAAGTTCCCGCTGACACTTACAAAACGATGACGATTACGCTTGGCACGCCCACCACGGTTTGGGCGAACGGTACGGGATCGACCGTCAACACCTGTGCCAACGGAACAATCTGCAGCTTAAATGGCGGCGCGCCCGGCTCCATCGCGATTGATCTTTCCAGTCTAAACTTGGGAAGCGGAGCCAACGCCGGCCTCGGAATCGATTTCAATCTCAACAGCATCATCACCTTCGCTAACAATTCGTTCACTTTCGATTTCGCCGCGACGAATTCGATTACACTGGATTCTCTGCCGCGCACGGGCCAAGCCGCGGGCTCGCTCGACTCCATTGGAGACTTCACCGGCGTTATCACTGCGAAAAACGGCAACAACCTCACCATTACTTCCGCGACGCACGGTGTTCTTGCAGGTACGATTTCTTCCACCACTACCTACACCGGACTTTTTTCCGTGGGCATGGTCTGTGGCGGCTCGGCGCCTTCCGCAGCCTGCCTCGGCACCAACAAAACCGTCAGTGTGGACGCCACAATCTCTAGTGCTGGCGTTGTTTCCATCACCGAAGTCGACTTCCTTGACGATCCCTTTGTCGACGAACTCGAAGGCACGATCTACCCAACCACGACTCCGGGCTTGTTTGGAATGGTCGTCTCCGATGTCATCAACGCCACCGGCAACGCCAATCTGAATTCCGTCGTCTCCGGTGGCCAGATTCAATTCACGCTCGATCCCCTGGCCACGTTTGCCGTGGACACGCGGAATCTTGGCACGACGGCCTCTGTCGGCTTTAACTCTTCTTCCGATCTCTTTCCTGGCCAGCAAGTCATGATCCATGTGAAGACTGCTACGGCGGGGACGTTTCTCAGCGTAGTGACGGACCGCCTCGTCCTGCGCTACACGCGCACCTCTGCGACTGCCAGCGTCGTTGGCGGCAACGCTTTCTCTGTCCAGAACCTGGCGACGCTCTTTGGAACATTCGTCGGCACGCCTCGGGTTCAGACGTTCCCGGGCATCACGGTATTCGACAACGACGTCACCGGCGACATTACTGGCCTCAGCAACGGCGACGTGGTTTCGTTCCGCGCGCTGTATCTGAATCCCAACCTGGCTGACCCCGCGTTTCTGGCCGCCAAGGTCAGAAAGCAAAGTTCCGCAGCAGCCGCAGTTGCCACTGCGAAACATTAGATTTTTCCCGCCTCCGCAAAAGGCTCGGGCTCCCCGATTTTGGGGAGCCCGATTTTTTTGCCCGCAAAGTGTTTTGAGGGATTTTTTACGCGACCATGGGCGGGGCTACCGCTACGCCGGAAGGGCGTTGCAGTCTCTTGTAAATCGCCAGAGAGATCGCACCCATGCCCCAGATCATAATCGCAAGCTTGAAGAAAAATTCCACCCAGTGCTGGGTTTCGTGGACGATAGGCACGATCACGCCAAGGATGGCCATACCGAGCGCCATGCGTCCCACGCGGCCCCAGGTATCTTCGGTCGGGCCCAGAATCCAGCGGCCAAGAGCGCTGCCGAAAACGATTTGCGCGCTAAAGAGCAAGACGAGCCAAAGGGCCAAGGTAAGAATGCCGAGAGGTAAGCCGACGAAGGTGATGCAAGCGAGTGCCGCCGCGATCGGCGTGCTGAACAGAATGAGCAAACCAATGCCGATAGAAGCGCCCGCGTTTTCGGCCGAGCCGACGCAATCGCCCGCAAATTTCGGCATGAGCAGAATCAGAACCATTCCGTAGAGAATGAACGAACAAGTCCACAACAAACGGAAAAAGAGATAGCCGCCCTTGCTTTCCATGTGCGATTCAGGTTGGTGCTTCCTGTAGCTCACCGGCCCTGCCGTAAGCGTCGCGCCGCTTTCAACGCGCGGCTCTTTTTCGCCTTCAAATTTAACGGGGCCGCCGATGTGCGCCGTGCTCTTAATCGTCAGCAGTTCGCCTTTGGTCTGCATCGAGCCGCCGATTGTGCCCGCGATGCGTGTGGATTGATTGAAGGAAAGAACGTCTCCGTTGACTAGCCCATCCACGCCAAGCGTCTGGCAAAAGCTGGTGACGCCGCGGCCAATTTTTCCCTTGGAGTCCACGTTTACAACTTGCGCCCAGGCCATCAAGTTGCGGCCGACCGTGCCGGGCACTGTAACTGTATTCACAAATCCGCGAACGTTGCCATCAATCGTTCCGTTTATCCGAATTGTCTGTGCGCCCGTGAGCAAATCGCCGGTGATGTGGCCGTTCACTTCGATGTCCTGGCCGAAGGCGTACACGTCGCCGTCCACGTTGCCGTCAATCACAATGCGGTTGCCGGTCAGTAAAATGTCGCCTTTGACCGCTTCATCCTTCGAGACTTCGACGGTCTCTCCCTTGCGCGATTCAAAAGCCGCCGCGTTGGCAGGCAGCATCAACGCGCCGCACATTCCTGTAACAAGTAGTGCCGACAGCATGCCGCGCCTGAAAAATCGACGGAACAGAAGTGCAGCGCTGAGTCCAACCACCAGGAATGCGAGTATCTCGATGAGGGAAAGCATCGATTGCCATCCTTTCCAGAAGGCGCCTTGAAAAATCAGAAGGCCGAGTAGGTTTGTTCCACCGAAGCCCGCATCCTGCAGACGGTTCTGCACGGGCTCCACGTAACTTGTGTAGATTGCATAGATACCACTTGCTGCCAGGCCGAACGTCACCATCCAAATCCACTGCATGGACCGCTTCGCCTTTTGCTGAAAACTGGCGAGGCGCGCGGGCAAAGGTTCTTCTTCTTCGAGCATCGAGCGGGTCAATAGACGCGATTCGCGTTCGAGCGCGCGAAGCAGAGTTTTGCACGCGGCGCATTCCAGCATGTGCGAGGACACTTCGCCCGCACGTTCGCGGTCGAGTTGCCGCTCGAGATAAAGCAGCAGCGTCATCTCATCCAAATGCTGTTGCGCGGTTCCCTGCGGTGGTGTCATCCAGCACCTCCTACGGCCAGCGCGCCTGAACCTTCCAGCGCCTGCCGCAGCTCATGCCGGGCGCGAAGGAGCACGACGCCAACAAAGGCGCGGCGCACTCCCAACTCGTCGGCAATTTCGTCGTAACTCATATCAGAGTAATAGCGCAGAACCAAGGCCATGCGCGCGCGAGCCGGCAATTTGTCGAGGGCCTTGCGGACTTCTTCGCTGGTCCGCTTCTCGATCAACTGTTCCAATTGATTCGCGTCCGGATGTTCCAGCGGCACATTTTCCACATCTTCGGTCTCTTTGTCCTGGCGGATTTTTCTCCGCCGGAGCAAATCCCAGCAATGGTTCGCGGCGACTTTGTAGAGCCACGAGGAGAACGGTCTCGACGAATCGTATTGATTCAATTTGTCGCGTAACTTTCACAAAAATTTCCATGGTGGCGTCTTCCGCGTCTTCCCTGGTCGGAAGCGCCCGCCGGCAGAAACGAAAAATGGCCGGAGCGTAAGCGCGATAGAGGTCGCCCCAGGCCTCCGGATCCCCTGCCCTGGCCCGGGCTATGGCCTCGGTCGATTCTGCTGTTCCGGGTGCGCCCATCCGCCCTGGTCTCGGTGCTTCCATATCCTAGTACGCAGCCATCCTCGCAAAAATTACGCAGTTGAGGGTTTGCAGGTGTTGCCCCACTGTATCACCAGAAAGCGGCGGGGGCGATCTCTGAAGGGCTTGGGTGCGGTGGCTAAGCCAAAACTACCCCCCGGTTCCGTAAGGGTTCGATCTAAAGGGGGACAGGGTCTTTTTGTTTTGGCACGGATCTGTAAGTGTTGATTTTAAAGGAGTTAGGAGGCGAGAGTTTTTTACGCCGAGAGTCCGGGAAATGGCGCGAGGGCTGACCAGGAGGGATAAAATAACTATACAGTATAATATTATAGTTATAAACACTGCTTGAGGGTAGGGTATTGGGGTGGGCGCGCGAAAGGGCACGTCTATATTGGCCGACGAGACAAAAGCTGGTACTTCCGCACTATGGCCGGCTCCTGAGCGGGCTGGCGACAATGGGTGCAGGTTAGAAAGTACTGATCCCTCGGTAGTCGACGCCAAGAAACCAGTCCCAGGCCCCAGGTCAAGATTGAGTTGGAGGTCCCTCATGAAACCCTTTGGAATCTTGAAGATATCCATGTTTGTGGCCGCCGGCCGCCCTGGTGTTTTCGCCTGCTTGCAAGGCGCAGGAAGTGAGTAATGAGCATTTCACAGATACCGGAGTGCAGGATGTATACGGCCCTCCCGCCAAGCCTGTCGATCCCAAGCAAAAGCAGCACACCCGGCCGGCGGCGACCCTGCAAGCCACGGCAAAGCGCGCACCGGCGTTGCCTGCGCAACCGGTCGCGCAAGAAGTTGCAGAAAAGCGCAAGACGGCCCCGAAATCGCCGAGAAAACAATAGCCTCGACAAAAACGAATCCGAATTTCTCCGACGAATCGCGTTCTCTGTAAGGAGAAGCATCGCGAGACTATCCGGCAGAGTTGCGCCCCGACTACGGTTTGGGGAGGAAATGGACGGCGTAGCCGCCGCCAGGGGCTAGTTTTGCGTGCAGATGCGAGTTGCGGTCCACAATTTGTTTTTCGATGTGAATGTTTTGGGGATGGGCGTCTGCGTCGGGAACGTCGGCATAGATTTCGGCAGTGTAGTTGCCGCCGCCTAAAAAGCTGAGAGGCAGGTCGAGTTCGCGCGGGTCCCAATTGGTCATGCTGCCTAGAAACCATTCTTTGCCGCGGCGGCGTGCGATGGTGACAAACTCTGCGGGCTTGCCGTTGAGCACGCGCGTTTCGTCCCAGGTTGCTGGTGCGTCCTTGATGAATTGAAACGAAGGATCGTTTTCGTAGGCTTTTGGCCAGTCCGCGACCATCTGGAATGCGGCTTGATACACGGCGAACATCGCGAGTTGGTGCGCCCGGGTCCCCATCACCACCGGCATTTCCATGCGAGGGACGAATTCTTCGCGGGTGACATTTCGGAACGCGCCTGGCGTGTAATCCATCGGGCCGGCGAGCATGCGCGTGAACGGCAGCGTGGTGTGATGCTCGGGATTGTCGCGGGCACCGGCTTTGGATTGTTCAAGGCCGAGGACGCCTTCATAGCCGAGGACGTTGGGATAGGTGCGCTCGAGTGCCGCTAGGCTTTGTAGCACCGTGAAAATCCACCATGAGGTGATGTTTCGCAGCCAATTCCGCGGTGCGATAGTAGAACTCGATTCCCTTCTGGTCGTCACGCTCGATGAAATCGATTTTTAGTCCGGCGACACCCCATTTTTCATACAGCGGAAAGGCTTCTTCCATTTGTTTGTCGGTGGCCTGGTAGTAGAGCCAAATCCAAATCCTTCACGTTTTTCGCGGCGGCGTACTTCACAAGTTCAGGGATATCCACTTTTCCGTTCATTTTGGTGATATCACCGAAGTCGGACCAGCCGGCGTCCACCATCATGTATTCGAAGCCGGATTTGGCGGCGAAATCGACGTAATACTTCATGGTTTCGGTCGAAAAAGACGGTTTGCCTTCGGCGTTGAGGCTGCCGCTCCACCAATCCCAGGAGGCTTTGCCGGGTTTGATCCAGGAGGTATCGGCGATGCGATTTTCAGGATTGAGCGAGGTGATGACATTGGATTCGACGAGGCGTCCGGGTTGATCGGCGACGAGCAGAACGCGCCATGCAGAATGATGTGGCAGTGAGCTCTTTACGATGAGGCTCGGGTCTTCTTCAGAAGGCGCAAGGACCGACTCAAACCAGTGTCCCAGCCAACTGCCGGAAGTGTTCATCAAATACATGGAACTGTTGTCGCGGAGATCGGCTTCGGTGATAGCCATCCAAGCGACGCCAGGGACTTCCATCACGAGCGGGAGACCGAGAAGAACTTTGCTGGCAACTCCGCCTTGATTGGAAAAAGCGCTGATCGGAAGTTTGACGAATTCGCTTTCGTACATGGAATGAAAATTGGGGAGGATGAGCGCGTAAGTGGTGGCGTCTTTTGCGATGCGAAATTCGGTGGACTCCTTTGTTAAATGAAAGGTTCGCATGGATTCCTGATCGGGAACGACGTAGCGGAAGACGACAGCATCATTGAAGACGCGGGCTTCGATGGAAAATCTGGCCGAGATGATTCCGGGTTGCTCGATGTCGACACGCAACGCGTTATAGCGGTCGTGGACTTCGCTGGTTTTGCCGGCGAGCAGTTTGTAGGAGTCTTCGCCCTGCGATTTTGCCGTGCCGGTGACGCGAACTTCTGTGCCAAGCGGGCGGCGGCCTTCGAGTTCGAACTTCAGGGCCGATTGCTCGATGAGTGGCTTGCCGCGGTAGGCGACGCGGTAGACGAGCTGGCCGGTGGGCCGTTCGCATCTTTAGTGACAGTTTCGATCGACAGGACGAGGGTTCCGTCGGGCGAGGCGACATCTTGGGCTTGCGAGCAAACCAGGAAGGAGAGAAAAGCGCAGAGCAGGAAAATAATTTGGCGTTTCATGGCGGACATCATACTCGCGCGGAGGAAATGAGGGAACTTCCGGGCAAAGTACCATTCCTGCTTCGACAGAAGCACGGGGCCCACGCTACACTGGAAGGTTCCAATGCGGCCGCGGAGCCAATCTGTGCGCTCGCGGACAAGTCTATGGCGCAAAAACTTCCATCACTGGTGATTGTCGGGCGGCCGAATGTAGGCAAGTCCACGCTGTTTAACCGGCTGACGGGAACACGGCGTTCGATTGTTACAAACGAGCCGGGGATTACGCGCGACCGGATTTACGGCAAGGCGGAGTGGCGCGGGCGGTCGATTGAGATTGTGGATACGGGCGGAATCATTCCAGACGACAAAGCGCTGATTCCTCAGGAAATTTTGCGGCAGGCGCGCGTGGCGATTGAGAAGGCGGCGCTGCTGGTGCTGGTCGTGGATTCACAGGCAGGGATTACGCCGCTCGATCAGGAGCTTGCCAGCGTCCTTCGGACTACGGGCAAACCTTTTGTGATTGCGGTGAACAAGGTTGACGTTCCTTCGCAGGAATCGCTCGCAGGGGAATTTCATTCCTTCGGCGTGCCGGTGTTTCCGATTGCGGCAGAGCACGGCTCCGGGATTGACGATTTGCTGGATGCGGCGCTGGCGCAGATGAAATCGGGCGATGCGAACGAAGAGTTGCCCGCAGGGCCGGAAACGACGGAGATCGCTATCATCGGGCGGCCGAATGTGGGGAAATCCACCTTGCTCAATCGCATGGCCGGTGAAGAGCGGTCGATTGTGTCACCGATTCCCGGGACAACGATGGATTCGGTGGACACGGACGTGAAGCACGAAGGGCGCTTTTATCGCTTCGTGGACACGGCGGGAATTCGGCGCAAGGGAAAGACGAAGCTGGTTGCGGAGAAATTGAGCGTAGTGATGGCGCGGCGCGGCCTAGAACGCGCGGACGTGGCGCTGCTGGTGGTGGACGGCGAGCAGGGCGTGACGCAGGGCGATGCGACGATTGCGATGTATGCGGAACAATCGGGGCGCAGCGTGATTATTGTGGTGAACAAATGGGATTTGGCGATTGAAGCGGCGCAGAAAGCAGCGGACCGCGAAGCCGTGTCTGCAAAGGGCAAAGCGAAGCGGGCGGCGAACCTGAATCCACCGCTAGAAAATGTGGACCGCGGGAAATTGCTAGCGGACTACGAAGGGCTGATTCGCAAGAAGCTGAAGTTTTTGAGTTATGCGCCGATTGTTTTTCTTTCCGCGAAAACGGGCGACCGGGCGCAGAAGCTGTACCCGACGATTGACAAGGTGGCGGCTGCGCGGAGGCGCAAGCTTTCGACGCCGGAATTGAACCGCTGGCTGAAGACGGTGGACTTGCAACGCGGGACAACGCCGAAGGCTCGGCCAGTGCGGATTTACTATGTGACGCAGGCGAAGACTTCGCCGCCGACGTTTGTGATTTTTACGAATCAGAAGACGCCGCTGCATTTCAGCTTTCAGCGGTTTTTGGAAAATCAGCTGCGGGAGAAATTTGATTTTGTGGGAACGCCGATCCGGTTTGTGCAGCGCCTGCGGAAGGCCGACCGCGACAGTCGAGCGCCACGCGGTGAAACTGCCCGCTCGGACAAAAACCTCGAGGAAGACGTCGATGAGTGACAACCGCCTCTACTGCAATCCCGCCTGACCTGCTAGAATCCGGTTGTCCCCAGCCAGGAATTTTATGGCCAGCAACGGCACAGCGGCACAAGCGGAAAAAGAGTTTTACAGGATTGGCGACGTGAGCAAGATCGCGGCGCTGAAGCCATTTGTGCTGCGGTATTGGGAGACGGAATTTCCGATGCTGCAGCCGGTGAAAAGCGCGAGCGGGCACAGGATGTACCGGCAGGAAGATGTGGAACTGGTGCTGAAGATCAAGCGGTTGCTGTACGACGAGGGATTTACGATTGCGGGGGCGCGAAGGCATTTACGGGATGGCGGTGGAGCAGACGGCGAGGCAGCCGCTGTGATTCCACCCGGACATGGCGCGACGCAAATTCTGAATCGCAAAATGCTTCTGGATTTGCGCGATTCTTTGCGCGCTTTCTTGACCCTTCTCGAACGCAAGTGATAGCCTTGAATGAGTCGCGACGCACTCTTTTTTCCCCTTTATCACGCGGCTTGTTCGACAGTCGGGGCGTAGCGCAGCCTGGTAGCGCGCACGCTTGGGGTGCGTGAGGTCCCCGGTTCAAATCCGGGCGCCCCGACCATTTTTCCTTTCCAATGCCTCCTACGAAAAAACCTCCACACATACTGCTGACGAATGACGATGGGTACGACGCGGCGGGATTGCAGGCGCTGGCGGCGGCCCTTGAGGATTTTGCTACCGTGAGTATTGTTGCACCGAACAGCGAGAAGAGCGGGGCGGCGCAATCGTTGACGCTGCGGCAGCCGATTGTGGTGCATCCGAAACAAGAGCGGCACTGGGCAGTGGAAGGGACGCCGGCCGATGCAGTGATTGTCGCGCTGCACAGATTATTGCCGGAGAAACCGGATATGGTGATTTCCGGAATCAATCACGGCGCAAACATGGGCGAGAACGTTTATTACTCCGGGACCGTGGGCGCGGCACGAGAGGCGGCGCTGCATCATATTCCGGCGGTGGCGATGTCACTTTGCGCGAGGAAAGACAATTTGAATTTTGCTCACGCTGCGCTCATTGCACGTAAGGCGGCTGAGATTATTTTGAAAGAGGGATTGCCGGACCAGGTGCTATTGAATATTAATGTGCCGGAGCCGTGGAAGGGCGGCGTGCGGTTTACACGGCAATCGCAGAAAATTACCCGGAATCAGTTGACCGAGGGGAAAGATCCGAAGGGGCGTACGTATTATTGGATTTACGAACAGAAAATTGAAAAAGACGTGGAACCGAATACGGACTACGAAGCCGTGTTTGCAGGTGATGCGAGCGTGACGCCACTGCATCTGGATCCTACGCACGACGAATCATTGAACGGGCTATTACACTGGGCAAAAACTCTGGCCGGTGCATTTCAAAAACCATGAAAACCTGCGACGTTGCGGTGATTGGGGCGGGCGTTTTTGGCTCGTGGACGGCACTGCAATTGGCGCGGTGCGGCAAGAGCGTTGTTTTGCTCGAGGCTTATGGTGCTGGCCATTCGCGGTCAAGTTCCGGCGATGAATCGCGGATCATTCGCATGGGGTACGGGGACGATGAGATTTACACGCGATGGTCGCAGCGATCGCTCTTGCAGTGGAAGGAACTTTTTGCGGCGGGCGGGCTGCCGCTGTTTCACGAGACGGGCGTGTTGTGGCTGGCGGGGGGAGATGAAACGCGATTGCACAAAACGCGGGCGACACTGAGGCGTTGTGGCGTTGCGTTTGAGGATTTGGCTTTGGCTGCGCTAGAGAAAAATTATCCACAGATTGGGCTGGAGGGAGTTCGCAGCGGGATCCTGGAGCCGACTAGTGGCGTACTTGTGGCGCGGCGAGCCGTGGCGGCTACGGTGGCAGAGGCGGTGCGACTGGGAGTGACGTACCGGCATGCTTTGGTGGAGGGTCCGCGCGGAAAAGGCGCTTTGCGATCTGTGCGGACTCAAGTTGGCGAAGAGATTTCGGCGGGGCAATTTGTGTTTGCTTGCGGGGCGTGGCTGGCGAAGATTTTTCCGGAAGTTGTGGGGAAGCGGCTTTTCGTCACGCGGCAGGAAGTCTTTTACTTTGGATTGCCGGCCGGGGATTCGCGATTCGCGGCGCCGGCATTGCCGACGTTTCTTTTTCAAAGTGATGAGAGCTACGGGATGCCGGACATTGAAAGCCGGGGATTGAAGATTGCGCTGGATGCGCATGGAGTGGCGGTTGATCCGGACACGCAGTCGCGCGTGGTTTCAGAGGAGTCAGCGCGGAAGATGAGGGAGTACGTTGCGCAAAGGTTTCCTGGTTTGAAGGATGCGCCGATTGCAGAGACGCGGGTTTGCCAGTATGAAAATACCTCCAACGGGGATTTTCTGATCGATCGCCACCCTGAGATGGAAAATGTATGGCTCGCTGGCGGCGGGTCGGGGCATGGATTCAAGCATGGACCTGCCTTTGGGGAGTATGTGGCTCGCCAGATTCTCGGGGAGAATCCGCCCGAACCACGATTTTCCTTGGCGACGAAACAGACTGTGCAGCACCGGGCGGTTTACTAGGCAGAGAAAAATCCTCCGGGTTCTGGCCTGCGCGACATCTCCACACTAAATGGCTATACGGCGGTCGGAGGGGGCGATGGGAGCGTCGTTGATGCTGGCGATGCGGCGTCGCATCAAGCCCTCGGGGTCGAATTCCCAGAGTTCGTTGCCGTAAGAACGGAACCACTGGCCGGAATCGTCGTGCCACTCATATTCAAAGGTGACGGCGATGCGATTGCCGTTGAAGGTCCAGAGTGTTTTCTTGAGGCGGTAATCGAGTTCGCGGTCCCATTTGCGGCGGAGGAAAGCCTTGATCTCGTCGCGACCGTTCAGAAATTCGGCGCGATTGCGCCAAAGGGAGTCGAGCGTGTAGCCGAGGACGACTCTTTCGGGATCGCGTGTGTTCCAGAGATTCTCCGCGTTCTGGACTTTCAGTTGAGCGGTTTCCTCGGTGAAGGGGGGAACGATTTTTTGTGCCATTTTTTGCATACCTCGAATCCAATTCGCGCTTAGAAAGCGCCGGCTAAGACCAAGACCAAGACCAATGGTTGGATGACGGAAAGCGTGGCTTGGATTCAAGGGAAAGTTGGCCGAGGCGGCAGGGTGGCTAGTATTTTCAGGGGATTGCAGGGTTGTAACAATCCGAGAGTAGACTGGGGGCACTATGAAAACATCCATTCTCAGCAGGATTCTGATTTTGGCTGTTGTGGCGGTTCCGGCGGCGATGTTGCACTCGCAGACGCCTGGAGCGAACTCGGCTCCTTCGCGGACGTTTGCGTTGGCCTACAGCGCGGAGATTCATGACGTGCCGGCGGGCGCGAAAAAAGTGGATCTGTGGCTTCCTTATCCGCAGAACGACGAATATCAGAAGGTGCTGAGCGCGAAAGTAAGCTCGCCCTTTCCAACGAAGATTGAGACGGCTCCACAATACGGAAACAAGATGGTGCACGTAGTCGTGCTGAATCCGACGGTAGAGTCGATTCCAGTGACGATGGAATTCACCGTGGAGCGCAAAGAGCGTGTTCAGAAGAATTTCGTGGAAGCGAAAACGGCGAACGAGGCAAAGCCGCCGGAGAATTTGCAACGCTGGCTGCAATCGGATCGCCTCGTGCCGCTGGACCAAAGGATTCGTGAAATGTCAGCGGAGATCACGGCAGGGAAGAAAACGGACGTGGAAAAGGCGCGGGCGATTTACGACTACGTGCTGGCGAACATGAAGTACGACAAGAGCGGCACGGGCTGGGGCAACGGAGACATTTACTGGGCTTGCGATGCAAAGCGGGGGAACTGCACGGATTTCCACGCTCTGTTTATCGGGCTGGCGCGGACGGCAGGGATTCCGGCGAAATTTGAGATTGGATTTCCGCTTCCCGCGGACAAGCACGAAGGCGAGATTGCGGGCTATCACTGCTGGGCGGAGTTCTGGCTAAACGGGTATGGCTGGGTGCCCGTGGACATTTCGGAGGCGTGGAAGGATCCGGCGCGGCGGGAGTATTTCTTTGGGTCGCATGACGCAAATCGCGTGCAATTCAGCATTGGGCGGGATGTGATGCTTTCGCCGGTGCAGGCGGGAGCACCGCTGAATTACTTCATTTATCCGTATGCGGAAGCGGACGGGAAAGCGCTTGCGCAGGTGAACAAGAGACTTGCGTTCCGGGAGATTGGGACGCAGGCTGCGATAGGTGAACTAAAGCCGGAAGAGCCGACCCTCTGAAGATCGGCCACTAGGTATCCGTGTGCGATTGGATTTTGGTGAAACTCCTTTGCACCGGGAAAGCGGCGCTTGGCCGCCCTCTCGATTTCCAAAAGGGCCGTTTTTGAAGGCGGCACCTGACTGCAGAAGTATCCAGCTTTGCGAAACTTATGGCGGCGCGGTGCGTCTGTATTAGGGTATTGGGCTGGGCGGGGTGTGCCGAGGGCCTTTCTCACGAGAAATGATGGAGGAAATATGAGTTTTGCGAGGAATTTGGCGGCGCGGAGTGCGTTTGCGCTGGCAATGACGGCGGTGCTTGCCGACAAGCGCTGCGGCTCAGGAAAACGAAAGCGCCCACAAAGGCCGGGGCAAAAGCGGGCAGCGGAAGTACGGCGGCGTTTCAGGTGCCGGTAGAGTACTACAAGCTGCCGAACGGATTGCGCGTGGTTCTATCGCAGGATCACACGGCGCCGACGGTTTGTGTGGCGGTTTATTACCGGATCGGATTTCGCATCGAGCCCAAGGATCGCACGGGATTCGCGCACCTTTTCGAACACATGATGTTCCAGGGCTCGCAGAATCTGGGAAAAATGGAGTTCATCAAGCTGGTGCAGCAGAACGGCGGAACTCTGAATGGGTCGACGCGTTTCGACTTCACGAATTATTTCGAAATTTTGCCGTCGAACAAACTGGAGACGGCGCTTTGGGCCGAAGCAGACCGGATGAACGGGCTGGCGGTGACCGAAGACAATCTGAACAATCAGCAAGGCGTGGTCAGCAACGAAGTAAAGGTCAACGTGATCAACCGGCCCTATGGCGGTTTTCCGTGGCTGCAGATGCCGCAGTATGCCAATTCGAATTGGTTCAATGCGCATAATTTTTACGGCGACCTGAAAGACATCGAAGCGGCGACGATTCCGGATGTGCAGAGCTTCTTCAAGACGTTCTATGCGCCGAACAATGCGGCGCTGGCGATTGTGGGGGATTTCGAAACGCCGCAAGCGAAACAGTGGGTAGAGAAATATTTCGGAAAGATTGCAGCCTCCCAATTGCCGCCGCCGCCGGATTTGTCCGAGCCGAAGCAGGAAAAAGAAAAACTTGTAAAAGAAGCGGACGCGCTGGCAAAGCGGCCGGCGATTGCGATTGCGTATCACATGCCGGAGCGGAACACGCCGGAATATTACGCGATGGGACTGATCAGCCAGATTCTGGTGGAAGGTGACGACAGCCTTCTTTATCAGGAGCTGGTGCAGAAGCGGGGCGTGACGGCCGGTGTGAACGGCGGGATCAATTATTTAGGCAACATGTTCAACTACAAAGGACCGATGCTCTGGATGATGGATTTGCGGTACGACAGTGCGACGAATCCGGACACGATTGTGCAGGCCGTAGACAGCGTGATGGAGCTGCTGCGGACAAAGCCCGTAGACAAGGCGACGCTGGACCGCTCGCTAGTAAAACTGCGTTCAGGCTTGTATGACAGCATCGGAACCTTTTCCGGGTTTGGACTGGCGGACATGCTGGCGAGCTTTGCGCTGTTCGACGATGATCCCGCGAGAGTGAATTCGCTCGTGGGGCAATTTGAAAAAGTGACGCCGGAGTTGATTCAAAAGACGGCGCAGGAATATCTGCGGCCGGAAAACCGGACCGTCCTGATTCGTGAACCGAAACCGGCGGACGCGTCCCCGGCAAAACAGTAAAGGAGACGACGATGAAAACGGCAATGAGCGCAAAAACTTTACTGGCAGTGGGAACGATCCTCATGACGGCGTTTTCCGCAAACGCGCAAAAGCAGGCGCCGCCGCAAGGAACGGCGCCAAAGCCGTTCACCGTACCAGCGCACGAAACATACACGCTAGCGAACGGGATGAAAGTGACGTTGGTGCCCTACGGAAAAATTCCGAAGGTGACGGTGAGCGCGGTGGTGAATGCGGGGAACCTAAATGAACCGGCGGAACTGACCGGGCTTGCAGACCTGATGGGCACGCTGATGAAGGAAGGGACGAAGACGCGCAGCTCGAAACAAGTGGCGGAAGAGTTTGCGAGCATGGGCGGGTCGCTCGATTTGAACGTCGGCCCGGATGAGAGCGACATTGCGACGGACGTGCTTTCGGAATTTGCACCGAAGGCAATTGCACTGGTTGCAGACGTGACGCGGAATCCGCTGTTCCCCGAGAGCGAATTGCCGCGAATCAAGAACGACTTGATCCGGCAAGTGTCGATTCAGAAGTCAGTTGCGCAAAGTATCGCACTGGAGCGCTTTCGGAAGCTGCTTTACGGGCAGCACCCGTATGGGACCGTGTTTGCTTCCGAAGAAAGCATCAACAAGAGCACGCTGGCGGACGTGAAGAAGTTTTATGAAACGAATTTTGGCGCGCAGCGGACGCATTTGTACGTTGCGGGGCGATTCGATAGCGCGGGCGGTGAAAAAGGCGGTTGCG
Organism: uncultured Acidobacteriota bacterium; assembly: GCA_963794175.1. Taxonomy (GTDB): domain Bacteria; phylum Acidobacteriota; class Terriglobia; order Acidiferrales; family UBA7541; genus Acidiferrum. Next base: position 212,549 of record CAWCCV010000010.1, read on the forward strand.
GCGAGTTTTGGAACGTGGGCGAAAGGGCCGGCGGCGGCGGCGGATGTTCCGCAGGTAAAACCAAATCATACGCTGGATTTGACGGACCGTCCGGGGGCGGCGCAGTCAACGCTTTATGTTGGCTTGCCGGTGCCGGATGCGACGAACGCGGACAGCGTTCTGCTGACGGTCGCCAATGCGCTGCTTGGTGGGTCATTCGGTTCGCGCATCACTTCGAATATTCGCGAGCAAAAAGGTTACACGTATTCGCCATCGAGCCAGCTTTCGCGGCGGTATCACGATGCGTATTGGGCGGAGGTGGCGGACGTGACGACGGCGCATACGGGCGATTCACTGAAAGAGATCTTCGGCGAAATCGAACGGCTGCAAAAAGAGGCGCCGTCAGAAGCGGAATTGAAAGGCATTCAGAACTATTTGTCCGGGAACTTCATTTTGCAGAATTCTTCACGGGGCGCGCTGATCGGTCAACTGCGATTTGTGAACTTGCAAGGGCTGGGCGATGCATGGCTTTCCACGTACGTGCAGAAGGTGAATGCCGTTACGCCGCAGGATGTGCAGAGGATTGTGACCGAGTACATCAAGCCGGAGAAGATGACGATCGTCGTGGTGGGGGACAAGGCGAAGGTCAGTGAACAACTGGCGCCTTATATGACCGGGAATTCGCAGACGCACTAGAGTGCCAACACCGGGCTGGTCCCCGCGCAAATTGCGGTTACGCTGAAATCTTGCCGGGATTCCTCCTTTCGGCCGGAATGAGCGCGCTTTGGTTTGGTCGGGTTTTGAGAATAAAATTAGGCCGGGCCGGGGCGAGTGGTGCGTCGGCGCTGCGGTTGAACAGGGGCGAGGCGGCGGTTGCGCTTCGCCTTTTCCGCGTACAAGTGCTCGTCAGCCTCGGAGATGAGGCGTTCGATGCGTTCACCTTCGCCACGATAAACGGAAATTCCAATGCTGGCTGAAAGCGTAGGCAGTTCCCTGTCTTGCGCCATGACGGTATGAATGCGTTGGGCAACGTGCTCGGCTTCTTCCTGCTCGGTTTCCGGGAGAACGAGGGCAAACTCGTCGCCGCCATAGCGAGCGGCGGTGTCGACGGTGCGGCAATTGACTCTGAGCGTGTCTGCGACGCGGCAGATGGCGCGGCTGCCGACAAGATGGCCGTGCGTATCGTTAATTCTCTTGAGGCCATCGAGATCGAGCAAAAGCAAAGCGAAGGAGCGGCCGCTGCGATTGGTGCGCTCGGTTTCGTTTTCGAGGACGTCGAGAAGACGGCGATAGTTGGCCAGGCCAGTGAGGGGGTCGCTGACAGCAAGGTGGCGGACTTGTTCGAAGAGGCGAGCGTTGTCGAGAAGAGCGCCGCCAAGTGCGACGGCATAGCCGATGACGCTGAGACCTTGCGCAAGGACGAAAGGCGCATCCATCAGCCTGACGGACTGACAAGCGGCCAGTTGCGCGGCGAAATTGAGCCAACTGGCGGCGTAAACGGAACGGTCGAAAGCCGACGCGTTGTACGTGAGGCGGCGGCGATACCAAATGAGCGCGACAAGAAAAATCACGGCTGGCAAGAGCTGTTGCGGGCTGGGAATGAAAGCGTATTGGTGCGCAGACATCTCCGTGGGCAGCTTGCGCACTGCAGCGGTAATTAGATAGGTAAAAAGAACGACGGTAAACAAAGCGCCGGCGATTTCGCCCTTGGGATGGCGGGAGCGCGGCAAAGATTTTTCGACGAGCAGCGCTACGACGAGCAGGAGTGCGAGAATCATGCGGCCGAGCCAGAGGGCTACGGGGGCCCAATGGAGCTTGAGCATGGGTTCCGTTGCTGGCAATTGAAAGAAGAAGAGGCTCGAAGCGACCAGCACAGAGCCGGAAAGCAAAAAGCCGGAACCGAGAATGAGGGAGATGCGGTCCTGGGTGCCCTGGAAGCGGACGAGGGTTACGGCCGAAAAGACGAAGGCGAGCAGGCCGGTGACGATCTGGAGGTAGCCCTGAAGGGCGGCGTCGGCTTCAAGAGGGATCGGACGAATCCAGAGGGCGAACAGGAGGATGGAAAGAAACGCAACCACGTGCCAGAAGGCAGAGGTAGGGTTGTAGCGACCGGGTTTGACAGAGACTTCGCCCATAAGTTTAAGTGCTTTCCTGGCCGGGGCGGGCTCTTCTACTTGATTAGACCCTGAAACCGGACCCAGAGTTACCTGTAAGAATCTACCAAGTGTGAGAGAAAAGATACCGTCCTGATGGAGTTTTGGCTGCTGTACGGAAGTACAGGTGTGGAAAAAGGGTGTGGAAGAATGCGGGAACAGGAAGAAAAATTGCGCTTGCGCTGCGGCCGCGGGTTCCCGCACAATCGTGCGTCTTAAAACGATTCAATAAAAGTCGACGGGAATCAGGGAAAAAAGGTTTCAGGGGAGACAGGCTTGAGCACTGAGCATGCAGCTCCACAACCCGGCTTGCGGCGCACACTCACGCTGTGGAATCTGATTATTATCGGAATCGTGATTATCCAGCCGATCGCGCCGATGGGAATCTACGGCGTGATCAACAACGCGGCGGGCGGGCACGTAATCACGACGATCCTTATCGCGATGGTGGCGATGTTTTTTACGGCGGTGAGCTACGGAAAGATGGCGCGCGTGTATCCGAGCGCGGGCTCGGCCTATACCTACGTTGGGCAGGAGATCCACTCGGGGCTGGGCTACCTGACAGGTTGGGCCATGGTCATGGACTACATCCTGAATCCGTTAATTTGCACGATCATCTGCAGCAAGCTGACGCAGAACATTTTGCCGAGTATTCCCTACTGGGCCTTCGCCGTGATGTACGCGGGATTTTTTACCGCGTTGAATTTGCGGGGCGTGAAGACTTCCGCGCGAATCAATGAAGTGCTGGCCGCAGGAATGACCATCGTGGTCATCGTATTTTTTGCGTTCGTCATTCGCTTTGTCTGGAACCTGCAAGAATATGGCGCGGGATTTTTTACCCATCCGTTCTACAACCCGGAGACTTTTCATTTTGGAAATGTGGCGCGAGGGACTTCACTGGCGGTACTGACGTACATCGGATTTGACGGAATTTCGACCTTTTCCGAAGAGGTGGAAAATCCGCGGCGGAACATCATGCTGGCGACGGTGTTTGTCTGTTTGCTGGCAGGGGTTCTTTCGTCAGTGGAAGTGTACGCCGCGCAGGTGGTTTGGGGCTCGAAGCCCTTTCCGCCGGACCAAGTGGAATCTGCGTTTCCGATCGTGGCGCGGCAGATTGGCGGATTTTTTCTCTTTCACCTGCTGAACTTTACTGTGCTAATTGCGAATATCGGTTCGGGCATGGCGGCGCAATTGGCTGCGGCGCGCTTGCTGTATGGCATGGGGCGCAACGACGCCATCCCCAAGGGCTTTTTTGGAAAAGTGACGGCCAAGACTGGAATCCCGCTGAACAACGTGCTTCTGATTGGCGCGATCGCGCTGGTCGGAGCGTTTGCCATGAGCTATGAACGCGGGGCAGAGCTCCTCAATTTTGGCGCGTTCATCGCGTTTATGGGAGTGAATGCCGCGGCGTTTATGCACTATTACGTCCGCGCCAAAGAGAAAAAGTTCCTGGACTTCCTGATGCCCGTCTCGGGTTTCGTGATTTGCGGCGCGATTTGGTGGAGTTTGAGCCCGCCGGCCAAAATTGCCGGCACGATTTGGGTTGCGATCGGGATCGCATACGGAGCCTGGAAGACTGGCGGCTTCCGCAAGCAGATGTCATTCGAAGCCCCGCCAGAATAGGAATCGGTGCCCTGCCGGAGTGAAGCCGCCATTGCAATCGGAGTCAAACTTGCCGGATGATGCTGGCCACAGAGATGGCGGAATGAAACGAGAAGGCGACAAAGGCGCGGCAGTGACGATGCGTGACGTTGCGAAGGCGAGCGGCTTTTCGCCGGCGACCGTATCGATCGTGCTGAATAACGCGCCACTCGCGCAATACATCGCCCCTGCCACAAAAAAGAAAATCGAAGACGCGGCACGAAAGCTGGGTTACCGGCCGAACGCGATGGCGCGATTTTTGCGCAGCAAGCGGACGCACAGCGTCGGCGTGATGCTGATTGATATTACCGACCCATATTGCACGCCGATTCTGCGCGGGATTGAAAATTCGTTGTACCAGGCGTCGTATGCGCCGATTCTGGCCGACGCGCACAACCAGAAGAACCGTTTCGAACGCTCGCTGGAGATGCTGCTGGAGCGGCACGTGGAAGCATTGGTTGTGGTGGCGAACTGGACGTTTGTGGATATCCATGTGCTCGCGGACTTCAACAAACGGAATATCCCTGTCGCAACGATCGGCTGGGAGCTGCCGGGCGACACGACGAGCTCGGTGATGGTAGACAACGAGGCGGGTGGACGGCTGGCGGTGGAGCACTTGCACAAACTCGGACACCGGAAGATCGCGTTCATTCGTGGGCCGAAGATGCTGATTGATTCCGCTCCACGCTGGAAAGGGATTCAGAAATTCGCCAATTCGGCGGGCTATGAGATCGATCAAAGCATGGTAGTGCAATTGCCGGATTCGCTGGACCCGAATTCGAGCTTCGACGGCGGATTTCGATTGACGGAAGAGCTCCTGCAGAAGAGGAAGAAATTCACGGCGCTGATGGCGTTTGACGATTTGACAGCACTGGGAGCGATCCGTGCGCTGACCAAGGCTGGTATTAAGGTGCCGGAGCAGTGCTCTGTGGCGGGATTCGACGATGTGGCGCTGTCGGCGATGTCTGCACCCTCGTTGACAACGGTGCGGCAGCCGCTTGAGGCCATGGGAAATCTCGCGGTGAACGCGGTACTGGAAGGAATCAACGCCTCGCAAGAAAAGCGCGATTGGGCGATTTCGCACCAGAAGACAAGCCCGGAGCTGGTGATTCGCGAATCAACGCGCGCTGTTTTGCTTTCCGCAGCCGACGGCTGAAGTTTTTCACGGCCGATAATTCCAAACCAAACTTGCGGGCAACTGTACTCTTTTTGGCCTTAAGACCAGTATCCAGTGCGCATCCTCGCAACTAGACTGCCCGCATTCATTCAACTGAGGAGGAGCCCATGAATCTCAAACGGCTCTTGTTAGTTTTCGGTGCAACGATTCTACTGATTTTCGCAGCGGCAGCGAGTGCGGCAAACAGTCCCCTTCCCTATTCCATTTTTTCCGCCCGCACCGTTTACATTGATAACCAGTCCGGATTCGCAGAACTAACCAACGTGGCTTATCTGGAGCTTTCGCGCTGGGGCCGATTCGAACCAGTGGAGTCAGCGAAGAAGGCGGATTTGACGATTGTGTTGACGGGCAGCAGCTACGTGCGGTTCGTAGCAGAAAGCGAACCGCCAATGTATGACGCGAAGAAGGTTAGCGTGCGTCCTACGGAATTGCCGGAAGCCGCCCCAGCTGGATACACGCGCGTAACGCTGCAAGAAGTTAAATCGGGCAAGACGCTGTGGAGCGGCCTTGTGAAGACAGATGGGCCCCGGGTAAAAGGCAAGTTGCTTGACGGTTTCCGCGAAGCCTACGATCAAGCGGATAAGATTCGCTACCGGCGTTAAGCCGCACGCCGCACTTTAGTGCGCGATGTGAATTGTTTGCGGCGCCAAGTTGAAGCCATCCACGATCAGGTCCGGTCGCGCTGAACCCAGATCGGATTTACGAACTCGGACGCGGACTTCGCGGCGCTCGCCAGGCAGGAGCGAAATATAGTTGTCCTCCCAAAAGACGGGAAGGATGTCCGCGCCGTCTTTCCCCGTTGTTAAACGCAAATGAACAAGGAACGCCAGGTTCTTACCCGTGTTTTCGCACGCAATGTAAAACTCGGCGTCGCGATCGGCCGGCGAGCCGGATTTGATTGAAGCTTTCACCGATGCAGGCGAAAGGGTTTGCAGCGCCGAGAAATCCGCATAGGCGGATTGCGGCGTGTAATACCACTCGGTTTTTTCGAAATTGAGCACGTCGGGTCTTGTCGAGAGCCAATAGAAATTGCGGCTGACGAGCTGGCCTGTCGAAGAAAGAAGCTGCAAGTTCAGAAAATAGGTGGAAGAGATGCCGGCGGGCTCCGGAATGGCGAAGGAGCGAGCGACGCCGTCGGCGTCCACATCCAAGCTTGCTTCGCGTGAGAATTTCTCGTTCATGGACAGGTCGTAAAGCTTTGCTATGACTTTGAGGCCGCTTTGAGGAGACTGCGTTCCGTTGACGATTGCGACCGTGCGATCGTCGTGATTGAACTGCACGTGGACGAGCTCCAGGGCTTTCTTGGAGCCGAAGTAGCCGCCAGCGGGCCGCAAATCGTAACTATAGAGATGCCAGATCAGACCCGGCCAGGCGTTGTTGAGCATCCACTGAATAATGCCGGTGGATTTGTATTTGTTGCGGCCGTAGGCTTCAAACATCGCGCGCTGGCCTTCATAGGTCATCGCTTGCGATTTCCAAGCGAAATCGGAGACGTCTTTCGCTTCGCCATAGCGCTTTTCGAGTGCGTTGGCATAAAGCTCGATATTTTTGAATTTGCCGCCGCCTGCGTGGAAATTCCAAACGTCGTTGATCGGCCAGAGTTTGTCTTCGGGAATGAATGTTCTTAGTTCTTCGAGCGGAGGTACGGCGGGGCCGGGGCTGGTTTCTGTATTGAAGCCGTACGCTCCGCCCGCTTTGGTGTCCACGATCCAGTAGATGGCCGGGACGTAATCGTACGGGCCGCTCATTTTGACGCCGGATTTTCCGGTGAGGTCGGTTTCTTTTGCCGTCGCGGAAGAGACGACGGGCTTGTTCCAGTGAATTTCTTTTTCGACGTCGAGATAGGCAACTTCGCGATCGTGCGGCGGAGGATTGTCGCTGCCGTTGAGCCACATCAGCAGGCTCGGATGCGCTCGCAGGCGAAGCAATTGATCGCGCAGCGAGTTGACGGAAACCTGCTTGTTCTCTTCTCCCCACTTGCCCCATTTTTCCCAGGCGTCGCAGCAGCACCATCCGGCCATGACGAGAATTCCGTCGCGGTCAGCGCGCTCCATGAAAGATTCGTCTTCGAGTTTTCCTTCGAGGCGAATCGTATTGAGCCCCATTTCCTTGACGTAACGAAATTCGGCTTCTCGGCGGGATTCGTCCGCGCGGAGCATCATGTCCGGCGCCCAGCCGCCGCCGCGGATCAGGATGGGTTTGCCGTTGATTTTGAGCAGGCGATAGCCTTCGGGAGTTAATTCGGAGTCGATTTGAACGAAGCCGACCTGACTTTCGCTCGTGTCGGAAACGGCTGCGTCCGAGGTGACAAATTGAAGCTTGAGGTGATTCAGATGCGGTTCGCCCATCTGATACGGCCACCAGAGTCTGGCTTTATAGAGATTGAGTGGCGCGGTCGGATTCCGGAGAAAAGACAATTTCCTTTTTTTCGTTGGCAGTGAGTTCGACAGGCTGTGAGAACTCGATGGGGCCACCCTGCCCTTCGATAGAGCCGCGCAGAGTTCCCTTCACGGGAGCCGCGGTTGCATTCCTAACTTCAGCGCGGACGGTAAGGTGGGTAAAATCCGCTTTTGGAAGATTGAGTTTTGTTTCCACCGTTGCATGGCGCACGGTAACCGGCCCACTGGAAGACAGAATCACTTCCTGCCAAAGGCCCATATCTTTGTCGGGAGGGGTAGGATTCCAATCCACCCAGGTGATGCCGAGCTCCCCAGCGTGCGGAGCGGAAACAGCGACGGCTAGCGCATTGTTTGCGCCGACTTTGACGAAATCGGTGACATCGAATTCATAGCGACGAAACGCGCCGACGACGGTATCTCGCTCCGGCCAGCTTTCTTCCCGTTGATCCAGATGTCGGCGCGATAGTTGATTCCGCGAAACGCAAGCCAGATGCGCTTTCCTTTTTCCGAGGCGGGAACTTCGAATTCCTTGCGATACCACCAGGGAACAGCGTAGGGGCTATTCGGTTGCATCTCTTCATTGGCAAACTGGCCGCCAATTTTGTAGTCCACTCCGGGGAACGAGCGGAGATTCATGCCGAAGTAAGGATCTTTGTAGACGCCATTTTCGACGAGGACGGCAAAGACTGTTTTTGGAGTGGAAGTCGCATACCAGCCTTCCGTGGAGAAGCCGACGAGGGAAACTTGTTCGGCAGCAGCGGGAACCTTTGCCGAGGATTGCACTTTCCAGCCGTCGCGAAGGATCGTGCCGCTGTCGGCATGCGCCACAATTGCCAGGAACGAGAAAAACGCGAGCGCGCGCTGAAAAACGAGCAAGGGAATGATTTCGAAAAAGCTGCCAAAACCGGGATGGACGAAACATGCACCGCTCCTTGATGCCATTTAAATCGATTGAATAGAGGCCAAATCGCACGAAGCGAGAAGGCGATCCGGCGACGCGTAGTTTAGCCGCATGGGTAAGTTCGCACAATAGCCGGGAGAAACAAAAAGCGCTTCACCAGAGGCGGAGCGCTTTTGCGACGCGGTATTGGCTGGTGGACTTATTTTGCGGGAGGAAGCCAAGCTTGATTGGCGTGCATGAATTCCACGTGCGGGAGTTCCGTTTTCAGGATGCACGTTCACGAATTTTCCTTTCGGTCCACCATCGCCTGCAAACGTCAGGAGATATTGGTTGTCGAGATGCATTTGCAGCTCATCGAGAAACGGCTTGAAGGAGACGGGAGCGGACGTGCCAAGGAAATAAGCTTCGCCTCCCGTTTCTTCGCAAAGTTTGCTGAGATTATTCTGCGCGGTATTCATCAGAAAAAATGCGCGGCTGCGGTGACCCGCACTGGGAGAATAGATGTTCCAAAGATTGATATTTCCTTTTTCGGCGATCGAGATTGCCGTGTCCACATCCGGATAGATCGGGCCAAAGCCGCCGCGGAGATAATCTATCCCGGAAGAGATTAGGAGGAGCGAGCGGCGATCCCCGGTGGAGGGCCAGCGCTTCATCCAGTCAATCACGGAAAGGTAGGGGCTGGATTCCGCGCCGGGCGTGCCGAATGGAATGCGAAGCGCTTTTCCGGCAAGTTCATGGTTTGTGGTGAAATCCTGTGCCACGCGCACGGTGGCATTGCCGGCGTATCCGACGGCGATGTAGGTTGTCGCGGGCTGCGCGTTGATGAACTGTTTTAATTCGCTCCATTGGCCGGCAACCTCACTGTCGAGCGAATCGTCGATCAAAATGGCGAGATAGAGTTTTTCTGCCTTCGTCCATTGGGCGACCTGTTTGCGTTCTTTGCCCAGTGAAAACTGGACATCGTCTTTGCCAACTCGCCGGTGGCGCTTCCTTTTTGGCGACTGCGGTGACCGTGATCGTCGAAGTGCCGGACTCGGCGGGCGCAGGCAGCGCGACCCCCGCGCCTGCCTGAAGAAACGAGAATCCGGCGGCGAGGGAAACTGCGGAAAGCAGTGTTCTCACGTTCATTATTTGTTGCTCCTTGCACTCGTATTCCTGGATGGTCCCAAATGGTTAGATGCGGGCAGAGCAAAAATGAGATATACCATCCTTCGCGGCGAGAAGCCCGGTTTTGGCCGTTGCCGCGGCACGTTGAGATGAATTCTCGAAAACAGACTCTTGAGGTCAATAGCGCGCACAGAGTTCGACCTGTGCGTAATCGGGGGCGGGGCAACGGGCGCGGGAACGGCGCTGGATGCGCAATTGCGCGGCCTGCGAACGCTGCTGGTGGACGCGGGCGATTTTGCTTCCGGGACTTCAAGCGCTTCCACAAAACTGGTCCACGGCGGTGTGCGTTATCTGGAGCAGGCGGTAAAGTCGTTCGACCTGACGGAATACCGCATGGTGCAGCACGCTTTGCACGAGCGGACTTACATGCTCGGCAACGCGCCGCATCTTGCGCACGCGGCGGAGTTTCTGGTTCCCGTCTATTCGTGGGTGCAAGCGTTCTACTTCAGAATCGGCCTGAAGATGTACGATTTGCTGGCGGGCAAGAAGAATCTCTTTCCGAGTACATTCCTCAACCAAAAGGAAGTTTTGAAGCGTTTGCCGGGGCTGAAAGCGAACCGATTGTACGGAGCAGTGGCTTATGCGGATGGCCAGTTTGACGACGCGCGCTACGGGATGGCGCTGGTGCGTTCGTTTCAAGAGGCGGGAGGCGCCGCTCTGAACTATTTTCGCGTGACAGAATTCGTGCGCGACGGAAATGCGAGAATTTCGGGGATTGTTTTAAAGGATTCTCTCGGGGGAGCGACGATTTCCGTGAAGGCACGCGCTGTCGTAAATGCAACCGGGCCGTTTTCCGACAAGATTCGGCAGCTCGCAAGACCGGAAGCGGCTCCGCGCCTTCGGCCAAGCAAAGGGGTGCATCTTCTTTTTCCGCTGGACTTGTTTCCGGGGACAGAGGCGCTCCTCGTTCCGCAAACGGAAGACGGGCGCGTGATTTTTGCCGTTCCGTGGCAAGGGCGGCTGCTCGTTGGAACCACGGAAGATGAGGCGACTCCGGAAACCCGCATGATTGTGGAACGGGCCGAAGCGGACTATTTGATGCGCCAACTGAATCCCTATTTGAAGAATTCTCTGCGCGTGGAGCAGGCGGTTAGCGGGATTTCCGGGTTGCGGCCGCTTGTTGCGGCTGGCGAAAAGCACGCAACCAGGGAATTGATTCGCGATCACGAAGTCGAAGTGGAAGAGAAGAGCGGCTTGATCAGCATTTTGGGCGGAAAATGGACGACGCATCGCTTGATGGCGGAAGACACCGTGGACACGGTGCAGCGTGGACTGGGATTGGAGATTTCCGCTTGCGTGACGAAACTGCAGCCGCTCGACGGCGCAATCGGGTTTTCTGACGATTATTGGCAAACCCTTCAGAAAGAAGGCGCGCTAACCGAAGCTGAAGCCAAACACCTTGCGAGCAAGTTTGGCACGAACGCCGGACACGTTTTGGCGTTGATCAAGACTGACTCTCGGCTGCGTTCACCCATCGTCTCTGGATTCCCTGCCTTGCGAGCCGAAGTGATTTACTGTGCGCGGGAAGAGATGGCGCAAACGATTGAAGATGTGCTGGCCCGGCGGCTGGGCCTGCAGATGTACGATTGGCGCGCCGCAATCGCAGCGGCTGAAATTGTGGCTGATTTGCTGGCGAAAGAACTGGACTGGAGCAGCGAGCGCAAATCAAGGGAGATTTCCGGCTATGTTAAGAAGCTGCGTGAGTTTTTGAATGAACTTGGACTGAGCGAGGCTTGAATCCGTGAACAACTATCTCGGGGCGATTGATCAGGGCACAACGAGCACGCGGTTCATTGTGTTCGACAAGGGCGGACGTGTCGCAAGCGTCGCGCAGAAAGAGCATGAACAAATTTTTCCGCAGCCGGGGTGGGTCGAACACAACCCGGAAGAGATCTGGCAGCGGACACAGGAAGTGATTTCGGAGGCGCTGGCAAAGGGAGGGCTCGGTGCGCGCGACCTGGCGGCGATTGGAATTACCAATCAGCGCGAAACGACGGTGGTTTGGGAGAAAGCCACGGGAAAGCCGGTGATGAATGCGATTGTTTGGCAGGACACGCGTGTTGCGCCGGAAGTGGCACAGTTCAGCGCGCAGGGCGGGCAGGACCGGTTTCGCACGAAGACCGGACTGCCGCTGAGCACGTATTTCAGCGGGCTGAAACTGCGCTGGATTTTGAAGAACGTGAAAGGCGCCGAAGAACGCGCAAAAAATGGCGAACTGCTTTTCGGAAACATCGATGCGTTTCTGCTTTGGAATTTGAGCGGCGGGCCGAAGGGCGGCGTGCACGCAACGGACGTGACTAACGCGAGCCGCACACAACTTTTGAATTTGAAAACGCTCGACTGGGACGACGAACTCTTGAGCGCGTTCGGCATTCCCTCGAGTGATGCTGCCGAAAGTGCGATCGAGCAGCGAAGTTTACGGAGCAGTTGCGGGCGGCCCGGCGAGCGGGGTACCGATTGCAGGAATTTTGGGCGACCAGCAGGCGGCGCTGGTGGGACAAGCCTGTTTTCGGCCGGGCGAAATGAAAAACACATACGGCACAGGCTGTTTCCTCTTGATGAACACGGGCGAGCAAAGCGTGGCGTCGCAATTCGGGCTGCTGACGACGGTGGCGTATAAATTTGGCGGCGCTCCGGCTTGCTATGCGCTGGAAGGGAGCGTGGCGATCACCGGCGCGCTGGTGCAATGGCTGCGGGACAATCTGGGATTGATTGCGAAGAGCGCGGACGTGGAAACATTGGCGCGAACCGTGGCAGACAACGGTGGGGTCTATTTCGTTCCTGCGTTCTCGGGGCTGTATGCGCCTTACTGGAAGGACTCCGCGCGAGGCGTGATTGCCGGGCTTACGCGATTTGCGAACAAGGGACATCTGGCGCGCGCAGTGCTGGAGGCAACGGCGTTTCAGACGCGCGAAGTCGTGGACGCAATGCAAAATGACGCAAAGATTCCGCTGGCGACCCTGCGTGTGGACGGAGGAATGGTGGCCAATGAACTCCTGATGCAATTTCAGAGCGACATTTTGAACAAAGAAGTTGTGCGGCCGGTGGTGGCGGAAACTACCGCGCTGGGCGCGGCTTACGCGGCTGGTCTGGCGGTTGGATTTTACAAAGGAATGGACGAACTGCTGACGAACTGGCGTGCGGACAAGACCTGGAAGCCATCGCTCGGGCAATCGGAGCGAGAAAGGCTCTATCGGAACTGGAAAAAAGCAGTGACACGATCGTTTGACTGGGCAGAAAACTAAAAGGAGAACACCCGAATGACATCTCCCTGGCTTGGGGAATTTCTTGGAACGCTGATTTTGATTCTGCTTGGCGACGGCGTCGTGGCCGCCGTGCTGCTGAAAAAATCAAAAGCGGAAGGCAGCGGATGGATCGTGATCACCGCGGGATGGGCGTTTGCCGTGATGTGCGGCGCGTTCACGGCGGTTGCATGCGGCAGCAGCGATGCACACCTGAATCCGGCACTGACGCTGGGGATGGCGGTGCGCAGCGGATCATTTGCAAAGTTCTTGCCGTACCTGTCGGCGCAACTGCTTGGCGCGATCGTGGGCGCGGCGCTCGTCTGGCTCCATTATTTGCCGCACTGGAAGGAGACCCCGGACACCGGAGCGAAACTGGGCGTTTTTTGCACGGCACCAGCGATTCGAAACACCGTGGCGAATTTGGTGAGCGAAATGATAGGGACGTTCGTGCTTGTGTTTGTGATCGGCGCGATTTTTTCAAAGGCTGTCTCCGCAACTGGGCCGGCGCCGGGAGTCGGAATCTATCTTGTCGCCAGCCTAATCTGGGGTATCGGACTTTCCCTCGGCGGGACCACCGGGTACGCGATTAATCCCGCGCGCGACTTGGGGCCGCGGCTAGCGCATGCGATCTTGCCAATTGCAGGCAAGGGTGGCTCGGACTGGGGTTATGCGCCTATTCCGGTGCTGGGGCCGCTAGCGGGCGGCGCTCTTGCCGGGTGGCTGCTGAAGTTCTTGGCGATCAACTGACTTCGCTTGTTGACGCTTACTCCGTTGGGCATGACGGACGCACAACACGGATCGCGAACCTTGCGCTACCCTGCCTATTCATGGGCAGCGCGACCTCCCTTCCCGCAGAAACCGCAGCGCAATCCGCGCGTGGCCCGTGGATTCATGGGCCGTGGCTTGATTTGATCGTTGGTTGTGGCGCCTGGTCGGCCCCGTTTCTCTTGATTACGTACCTTGGCCAGCCAGCTGAATCGCGACTGTGGCCCCTGGCGTTTTATTTTCTGGCCCTGTTTTTCAACTATCCGCATTTCATGGCCACAATTTATCGCGCGTATCACACGCGAAGCGAGTTTGCGAAATACCGCGTGTTCACGGTTCAGGTGACGCTGCTGCTCGTGGCAGCCGGAATTTTGGTGCACGCCTGGTATGCCCTCCTGCCCTGGCTGTTCACGATTTACATTTGCTGGAGCCCCTGGCACTACACGGGACAAAATTTCGGATTGCTGATGATGTTTGCGCGGCGTTGCGGAGTTTCGCCCACGCGGCTCGAGCGGCAACTGGTGTGGCTGGCGTTTGCGGCGTCCTATTTGTTGTTGATGCTGAGTTTTCATACGGGGAGTTCAAACGATCCGCTCGTGCTCTCGCTCGGGCTGCCAGCAAAGTTCATCGGCCCCGGCGCGCGCGGCTCTTGCTGTCCTTTTTGGCGGCGCAATTTTGTGGGCATTCAGCTCAATGGCGAAGCGGAGCTCATGGCGCGCGTTGCTGCCGTCTGCAATCCTCTCTCTCACGCAGTTTCTTTGGTTTCTGATGCCGGCAATCGTGGAGCTGACGAGCGGGCGCGACGTTCCGCAGACACGCTACAGCAGCGGAATACTTGCGGTGCTTCATTCCGCGCAATATCTATGGATCACAAGCTATTACCAGAAGCGAGAATCGGGAGCTCCAAGCGCCGCTTCGTGGTCGTTTCCCCGCTATTTGCTGACGCTGATTGCGGGCGGAATCGCGCTTTTCATTCCAGGCCCGTGGATCGTAAGCCGCGCACTGCATGTGGATTTCGCCGCGAGTTTTCTGACGTTCATGGCGTTGGTCAATATCCACCACTTCATTCTGGACGGAGCGCTTTGGAAATTGCGCGATTCCAGGATCGCCACGCTGCTGCTCGAATCCCGGGGACAATCAACCGCAGACTTCGGCAACTGGGAGTGAAGACTTTCTGAACAAGATTCGATGGCTGGCGGGACAGTCTGCGGGCGCGCAAGCTGTTCGAATCGGAGCCATTGCACTTCTGCTGGCGTGGGGAGCCTTCGACCAGTTTCATTTTTTCTACAGCAGCAAAGCGGACGACACGGCTGCGTTGCGGCGCGCGGCTCGCGTGGAATCCAAACGACAGCGCGGTGCAGCTAAAGCTGGCTCGCTTGGAAATGGCGAAAGGAAAAACCGCCGATGCGCTCGAACCACTGAAACGCGCCGCAGAAATAAATCCGGCGAACGCCAATTTGCAGGAACAGTATGCGCGCGGACTGATCGCGGCGCAAAAACTTCCGGAGGCTTATGCAGAGTACCAAAAGCTTCTTGAAAACAATCCAAAGCTCGCGCAGGGCTGGATCAATCTTGCATTGCTGGCGAATCAATTGGGCCACGAAGCAGAGGTCGTGGACGATTGGCAAAAGGCGGTGGAGGCAAATCCGGAAAACGCGAACGCGCAACTTTATCTGGCGGAAGCGCTGGACCAGCGCGGCGAATTGCAAGCCGCGGCACGGCACTATCGCGAATATTTGCGAATTGTGGCGGCACACAAAGACGAACACAAAGATGAGCGCGCCACCGCTGTTTCCGCTTTGATAAAGGTAGCCGACGCCGACGCGGCGGCACACCGGGACGCAGACGCGGTCGCGGGATATAAAGCGGCGGTTTCAGATGCGCAAAAATCCGGGCAGGTGAATCTTGCGAGCCTCGCGTTCGTGCATCTGGCGGATGCCCAGGAAAAGCAGGGCGATGCGGCGGGAGCGCTGGATTCATACCAGCGCGGGTTGGAACTTGATAAAAAGCTGAATGAACCAAAAACCGCGGCAGTGGACTGGTTCAACTACGGACAATTCCTGCGCAGGCAGAGGCAACCCAATCAACTCGTTTTTGCATGCCTGCTGCAAGCCGAACAGCTGGCAGGGAATGATTCCTCGGAAGAAGGCGCGGCAATCGCGCAAGCGATCCGCGAAGTCGAGGCCAGTCTTGGCAAAGGCGCAGCGGCAAGACTGCGGATAGATCATGCAAAGGAACTGCGCCAAACACTGGATTTGCGCGCCGGGCAAGTTCGATTGAGGCAATAGCATGGTTCAGCATTTCCTGCCATTTGTCTTAGAATAGCGCTTCCGTGTTTGGCGGTGCTGCCGCCAATTCGAGGGGACTTCATGAGCGTAATGCGGTCGCTGCTTCTGGCGGCTTCACAAAACAGATGGCTGCGGGAGCGAGCCTCGAAATACAAGTTCGTGCGGCGAAGCGTCTCCCGATTCATGCCGGGCGAAGAAGTGAGGAGATGCCATTGGTGCAGCGAAAGCGCTTGAAGCAAAAAAGATCGCCGGAGTTTTTACCCGATTGGGCGAAAACATCACGGACATTCGTGAGGCGGAAGAAGTCACCGTGCACTATCTGGACGTGCTCCAACAAATCCGGCAATCGGGATTGCGCACGGAGATATCCGTCAAATTGACCCAGCTTGGACTCGATCAGTCGGCTGAGTTGTGCGTCGCAAACGTGAAAAAGATTGTGCAGGGGGAGGATCCTGAAAAAACGGTATGGATCGATATGGAAGCAAGCAGCTATGTGGACTCTACGCTCGATGTATATCGCAAAGTTCTTGCGGACTTTCCGCGAACCGGCATTTGCCTGCAGGCGTATCTGTTTCGAACAAAGAAGGACCTTGAGAATCTGCTTCCCCTGAAACCGTCCGTGCGGCTCGTGAAGGGCGCTTACAAGGAGCCGGCCGATGTCGCTTATCCCGCAAAACACGACGTGGATGAGAACTATCTTTCCCTCGGACAGGAGATGCTGCGAGCGCAGCGCGACGGCTGCATGGCCAGGGTGGCTTTCGGCACTCACGATACAGCACTGATTCGGCGGTTGGCTGATTTCACGGTCAAGGAGGGAATGCCGAAAGCCGCGCTGGAAATTCAGATGCTTTACGGAATTCAACGCGCGGAGCAGGAGCGGCTAGCAAACGCTGGTTATCGTTCGGGCGTGCTCGTTGCCTATGGAAGCTACTGGTATCCGTGGTTCGTGCGGCGGCTCGCGGAGCGTCCGGCGAATTTGTGGTTCATGCTCAAAAATATTTTTGCGGGTTAGAGCTCAGTTCGCAGAAAGGGCAGCATCTGCAATCGCAAGTCCGGCATCTAGCGCCGCAACGCCTGCGTCCACTTCCGCTTCCGTGATGATCAGCGGCGGCGCAATCACAAAGTGGCTAACCCAAGCTTGCAGTGCCACGCCACGCTTCATCGCCTCCGCGGCAACTTGATCCACAACAAGCGATTTTCCTTCCACTTTGTCGCGCATCGTGTTGAACGGCTGCTTGGTTTGTTTGTCTTTCACCAGTTCGACCGCCCAGAAAAGTCCAATGCCGCGTACATCCCCGATCGAAGGATGCTTTGCCGCTAACGCCTTTAATTTTTCTCCGAGATACGCGCCAATCTTGTTCGCGCGATTCACTAGATCGAGCCGCTGCATTTCGTGAATCGTAGCGACTGCCGGAGCGAGCGTCATCGGATGCGCTTCGTAGGTGTGCCCATGCGCAAAATAATGATCGTCAAAATGCGCGGCGATTTTGGAAGTTGTGGCGCAAAGACCCAAGCGGAACATACGCAGAAGTAATTCCCTTCGCCGTCACAAGAATATCCGGCTGCACGCCCCAATTATCGACCGCGAACCATTTGCCGGTACGTCCCCAGCCGGTCATCACCTCGTCGGCAATCATCAGCACACCATGTGCATCGCAGATCTTGCGCAGTCTCGGAAAGTATTCAGCGGGAGGAATAAGTACGCCGTTTGTTCCGGTAACTGGCTCAAGCACGACGGCGGCGACGTTACTTTCGTTCACGATCATATGCTCGATGTAATCGACGCAGGCGACGTTACAGGACGGATACGTGTGCTTGATCGGGCAGTTGTAGCAATTTACTTCCGGCGCAAAGATAAACCCCTGCGCTTTGCCCGCAGGCTCCATCGCCCAGCGACGCGGGTCACCGGTCGCTGCGATGGAAGCCGTCGTGGAACCGTGATACGAACGATACCGCGCAATGATCTTCGTCTTACCCGTATACATGCGCGCGATTTTGAACGCGGCTTCATTGGCGTCAGTGCCCGAAGTGGTGAAAAAGAATTTCTCAAGTCCCTTCGGCAGAACCTTCAGCAACAAATTACTCAGCTCCGCGCGAGCATTGGACGCATACGACGGCGCAATATAAGGCAGAGAGCGCGCCTGCTCTTCTATCGAACGAATCACGGCGGGATTCTTGTGGCCAAGATTGACACACATGAGCTGAGCAGAAAAATCCAGGTAGCGTTTCCCTGCGGCATCGATAAAGTAGCAGCCCTCGGCGTCCACCACATGCAACGGATTCCAGCTCTTTTGAAAACGCCAAGTGCCGTAGTTCAGTTTTTTCGTGGATTCGACAACCTGCGCCGACGTAAGTGACTCGCTCATGCGAAATATCCTCTGCGATATGAAGAGTGACGTTTCAATGCAGCATGTGCTGAAGCGTTCAGGGTTCGACGGCATTCGCCTGCGTGGCCTGGCTGACTTCTCCAGGCGCCTTGCCCATCAGCAAACAATACGCGCCGGCGGAAATCAGAAATCCGACAAACCAGGCGTAATCATACAGCCATCGGAGCGATTCCACACGAAGTCCGATGAGGGCCACGCAGACACCCAGCGCCAGCGCAACCAGCGCTTTATAGTTGAAGCCACCCGAATATTCGTAGATGCCGCCGCGCCGGTAGAGCGCATCAACACTCAGGCTACGCTTCCGGACGACGAAATAATCCGCAATCATGATGCCCGCGATCGGCCCCAACAGCCCCGAGTAGCCCACAAGCCAGCCATTGATGTAACGGTCTGCGTTCGCCAGCAATTTCCACGGCATCATCAAAATCCCAATGACCCCGGTGATCAGTCCACCGGTGCGAAATGAAATCAACCGCGGATTGAGATTCGAAAAATCGTTCGAAGGGGAGACGACGTTGGCCGCAACGTTTGTATTCAAAGTAGCGACAAGCAGCGCGACCAAAGCAATAGAGGCGATCACAGGTTCATGAAAGCGTCCAAGCAACGCGACCGGATCCCATATCGCCGTTCCGAATAAAACGACCGACGCAGAAGTGACAGCAACACCAATAAAGGAATACAGCGTCATCGCAGTCGGCAGTCCCAGCGCCTGCCCCGTCATTTGTGCCTTTTGCGATTTGGCATAGCGTGTGAAGTCCGGAATATTCAGAGCAACCGTGGCCCAGAAACCGACCATCGCTGTCAAAGACGGAACAAACACGTGGAGAAATTCGCCGGTCGTCTTGAATCTGCTGGGCGTGCTCAGGACCGGGCCGAGACCACCGGCCTTCCGCGTAATCCACCACAATAGAACAAGCCCGACGCCGAGCATGAACGGCGCGCCGATGCCTTCGAGGAATTTGATCGTTTCGATGCCGCGCCAGATCACTGCCATGTTCAAAAACCAAAACGAAAAAAAACAAATCCAGGAAACGCCTTCGTGGCCCGCAACGCCGGGCCAAAGCAACGCCCAACATCGAATAAATCGCCTGGCCGCCAATCCATGCCTGAATCCCAAACCAGCCGCAAGCGACAAGCGCGCGCAGAACCGCGGGGACGTTTGCACCGCGCACCCCAAACGAAGCGCGAACATAAACCGGAAACGGAATCCCGTACTTCGTTCCGGCATGCGCATTCAAAATCATCGGGATCAACACAATCAGGTTGCCCAATAAAATCGTGCCAATCGCCTGCTTCCAGCTCATGCCGCTCGCGATCAGTCCCGACGCAAGCATGTACGTAGGGATGCAAACGCTCATCGCCACCCAGAGCGAGGCGTAGTTGTAGGTGCCCCAGGTGCGGCGTTCCAGCGGAATCGGAGCGAGGTCCTCGTTGTATAGAGATGAGTCGTGCCCAGCGCTCATGCCCAGGCACCGCCGCGTGCCGTTCTGCGCAAATAGGAACCGCGCCCTGCTTTACCGAGATACTTGCCGTTCTCTACGATCAGTTCACCACGCGAAAAAACTTGCCGCGCGTTGCCGCGCACGCGGAATCCTTCAAACATCGAATAGTCCACGCGCATATTGTGTGTCTTTGCACTGATTGTGTGCTCGGCTTTCGGATCCCACACCACAATGTCCGCATCGCTGCCACGCCGCCAGAGTTCCTTTTTTCGGATACATCCCAAAAATCCGAGCTGGCGCTGTCGAAACAATTTCCACGAAACGGTTCAACGTAATCTTTCCTTCGTTTACTCCGTGGTGATGCAGCAGGTGCAGGCGATTTTCGATTCCCGGGCCGCCGTTGGGAATCTTCGTGAAGTCATCCTTGCCAAGAACCTTCTGATCTTCAAAACAAAATGGGCAATGGTCCGTGGAAACAACTTGGAGATTGTCGTCCTTCAGACCGTCCCACAACTTTGGAAGGTTTTCTTTTTCCCGCAATGGCGGCGTGAAAACGTACTTCGCACCTTCAAATCCAGGCCGCTTCATCTCATCAATCGAAAGCAGCAGATACTGCGGACAAGTCTCCGCAAACGCCGGAACGCCGCGGCTACGCGCTTCACGCACCTGGTTCAGCGCATCCTCCGAGGAAAGATGCACGATATACACCGGCGCATGCGCAATTTCCGCCAGCGCAATCGCGCGATTCACCGCTTCCGCTTCGGCAATCGTGGGCCGCGTCAACGCGTGATAAACCGGCGCGGTTTTTCCGTCCGCAAGAGCTTGTTGCACAATCACGTCAATCACGCTGCCGTTTTCCGCGTGCATGCAAATGAGCGCGCCGTTTTTCGAAGTCTGCTTCAGCGCCTTGAAAATCGTCGCGTCGTCCACCATCAGGACGTTCGGATAGGCCATAAACAACTTGAAGCTCGCTACGCCTTCCTTGACCATCTCGTCCATGTCTTCCAGGCCCGCGCCGGCAAGATCCGTCACAATCATGTGCAAGCCGTAATCGATGCACGCTTTTCCCTGCGCTTTTTTCCACCACATATCCAGAGCATCGCGCATTTTCGTGCCGCGCCCCTGAATCGCAAAATCAACAATGGAAGTAGTCCCGCCAATGGCCGCGGCGCGCGTGCCGGTTTCAAAATCGTCGCTGGAAGTCGTCCCGCCGAACGGCATGTCGAGATGCGTGTGCGCGTCAATTCCGCCGGGAAGCAGCAACATGCCGGAGGCGTCTAGCGTTTTGTGCGCGGGTGCGGCGGGCAATTCCGGCGCGAACTTCCTTGATAGTTTCGCCTTCGATCAAAATGTCCGCCGCAAAAGTTTTCTCCGCCGTGACCACCGTGCCGTTCTGAATGAGGATGTCCCATCAGTCGCACTTCCTTGCTGGATTCGCGATATTCCCCGTGCGCTGTTCCCAGGATTGCGACGCCAAATGCGTGTCTATCTCTTCCATGGTGATGCAACCCTCCACGGGACAAACGAGTGAGCACAAATTGCAGCCGACACATTCCGCTTCATCCACACGCGGAATGCGCGCGAGCGGCGTGGGAAAAGGTCCTTTGCCATTGCCTGCCATCGCATGATCCAGCCTGGGAATCGGCGTCATGGCAATCCGCTGCTTGCTCGCCGCTTCGTGCATCGCTGGCGTCGCATGATGGCCGCTGCTCCGCCCCAAGCGATCCAGATGAATACATTGATGCGCGCCGTCCCAACACGCCGTATAGCAAAGTTCGCAGCCAATACATTTTTCTTCGTGAATGCGCGCAACAATCTTGTAGTTGAGGTTTAGGTGCTTCCAGTCCTGCACGCGCGCAAGACTCAATCCATGGAAATCGGAAATCTTCGCAAAACCTTTTTCGCGCATCCAGTTTGTAAGGCCGTCAACCATGTCTTCCACAATGCGGTAGCCGTAATGCATCACTGCCGTGCAAACCTGCACGTTCCCGCAGCCAAGCAGAATAAATTCCACCGCATCGCGCCAGTCGGAAACTCCTCCGATTCCGCTGAGCGGAAGCTTCGCAGCCGGATCGCTCTGCACTTGCTGAACCATGTTTAAAGCGATGGGCTTCACCGCAGGGCCGCAATAGCCGCCATGCGAAGATTGTCCATCCACGTTTGGCCGTGGAACAAAGGTATCGAGGTCAATTCCCGTAATCGAGTTGATCGTATTGATCGCGGAAAGACCGTCTGCGCCACCACGTTTGGCAGCTCGAGCGACGAGGCGAATGTCTGAAATGTTTGGCGTCAGTTTAACCAGCACGGGCGTGCGCGCCTTTTCCTTCACCCACGACGTGATCATCTCCGTGTATTCGGGTACCTGCCCGACTGCGCTGCCCATTCCGCGTTCGCTCATTCCATGCGGACAGCCGAAATTCAGCTCCAGCCCGTCCGCGCCCGCATCTTCCGATTGCTGCACGATCTTGTGCCAGGCTTCGCGCTTTGATTCGACCATCAATGACGCAATCACCGCTTGCTTCGGATAGCGCTTCTTCACTTCCGCGATTTCCCGCAAATTCACTTCCAGCGGCCGGTCGGAAATCAGCTCGATATTGTTCAGGCCCATCATCCGCTGGCCGTTCCAATCCACCGAGGAATACCGCGAGGAAACATTGGTAATGGGATCGCCGATCGTTTTCCAGACGGCCCCTCCCCAGCCAGCGTCGAACGCGCGCATCACTTGTTCGCCGCAATTCGTGGGAGGGGCAGACGCAAGCCAGAACGGATTCGGCGAGGAAATTCCGGCGAGGTTGACCGAAAGGTCTGGAGTCGTTTTCCGCTCAGGCATGAACCTTCTCCAGTAATTTGGCCACTGTTAGTGCCGTTCGCTTTCCATCCGCCACCGCGTCCACAACTTCCCTGCCACCATTCACGCAGTCGCCGCCGGCAAAATACTTCGGATGAGAAGTCTGGCCAGTTGCGCGATCTACGCTGGGTCGTCCGTTTTCAAGCTTAACCCCGCGACAGGCTTGCAGAAATTCCAGTAGCGGCATCTGGCCGATTGCCGGAATAACGGTGTCGCACGCGATCTTGAATCGTGAACCAGGCACCTCTTTGAAAGCCCCCGTGGAATCGGCTTGCACGCGCGCACATTCAATCGCTTCGATCTCCCTTTGGTCTCTTGCGAGGAAGGATTGCCACGGCTGCGTCCACCAATGAAATTTCACTCCTTCGTCTTTTGCGTGTTCATATTCAAAAAGAAAAGCGGACATGCTCGGCTCGTCCCGCCGGTAAACAATCTGCACATCTTCTGCTCCAAGCCGCACGGCGGCGCGGGCCGCGTCGATCGCCGTATTTCCAGCCCCCAGCACAACAACGCGCCGGCCAACCTTAATTTTTCCGCCGGTCTTGTAACCTTCAATGAATTTCAGAGCATCCACAACGCCGGGCAGGATTTCTCCGGGAATGCCCAGCGAACGAATATTCGCCAAGCCCGATTCCAAGAAAAATGAAATCGAACTCCTTCTCCAGCTTCACAAAATCCGCTTCGCCGCTGATTTCGTGCCCAAACCGGAAGTCTACTCCCAGAGCGCGGATCAGCTCTATTTCGCGAAGGCTATCGGTGGCGCGAAGTTTGTATTCCGCGACGCCGTACGTATTCAAGCCGCCGGGCAGGGGTTTCCGCTCGAAAACGTCGCCGAAAATCCGCGCTGACGCAGTTCTGCAGCAAATGCAAGCGACGCCGGCCCAGCCCCAATGCACGCAACTCGTCCCGCGCGCTGTTCCGACTGCCTTTGACGCAAGAGCCGGTCCATTCTGATAGAACGCATCCATCGCAAAACGCTGCAAACGCCCGATTTCAATCGGCTGTTTGTTGTAACGGTGATAGACGCACGCGCCTTCACAAAGCACATCCACGGGACACACGCGCGAGCAACTGGCTCCCAAAATATTCGCATCCAGAATCGTCAGCGCCGATCCACGCAAATTTCCCTGCGCTATTTTTTTGATAAAGCGGGGAACATCTATATGGGTGGGGCAAGCGGCGGTGCAAGGGCGCATCGAAACAATACAAACACCGGTTCGCTTCAATGGCCGCGCCCGTTGCGTCGAACGGCGGATGAATGTCCGGGAATCGCGCAACGAGTTCCGGATTCGTTTCGTGTCTGTTCGCCGTGGACACATCACCCTCCTGGGCGATGCAACTCTCGCAAACTCCCGGCTTCCAATGCCACTTATTCTTTCCGATACTATAGCGCCGTCGCAGCAAAAAACTTGTCTTCGTTCCATCAGCGCATCACGACAAATCGCGGATGGGTATAATGCGGACGATGAACAATTCTGCTGGATTACTCAGCAATGCTCGCCGTAGCTCTCGCAGAAGCGCACAAAGGTCTGGCCGAAGGCGGCATCCCCATCGGCGCGGCAATTTTCGACGCCGGCGGAAAGCTCATCGGCTCCGGCCACAATCGCCGCGTCCAGAATGGCGATCCCTCGCTCCACGGCGAAACCGACGCCTTTCGAAACGCCGGCCGTCAGCGCAGCTATCGCAACCTCATCATGGTCACCACGCTCGCTCCCTGCTGGTATTGCAGCGGCCTGGTCCGCCAATTCGGCTTTCAAAAAGTCATCGTCGGCGAAAGCCGCAACTTCCAGGGCGGCAAAGATTGGCTCCGCTCGCTCGGAATCGAAGTCATCGACCTCGACTCAACCGAATGTTTCGACCTCCTGGCAAACTACATCCGCGCCAATCCGGCCGTCTGGAACGAAGACATCGGCCAAGAATAATCCCGCCCCTTGCCAAAAATCCTGCGCGATCCCGACCCGTCTCTTCCCGTCTTCGCGCCCCTCTGCGTAACCAGCCTCTCCGCGCTATCGCTTTCACCGACTCTAACCGTTTCTCGCCACTTCCGTTGGCTGTCCGCTCCATTGAAATTGATTCTGCGCGCTCCTCGCTTCTTCGATTTGACACCGCCCTTCTCCCAACCTATAGTGCGCACACTTTTTCGGGGAGACTCCGCTTGCTCGCTGCCGCCCTCAATAATTTTTTTCGTCTCGAAGAGAACAGCACCACAATCCGCACAGAACTTCTCGCTGGCCTCACCACCTTCTTGGCCATGGCCTACATCGTGGTCGTCAATCCGCGCATTCTCTCCGAAGCCGGTATGCCCGCCGACGGCGTCCTGTTCGCCACCTGCATCTCCTCTGCCTTCGCCACGCTCGTCATGGGCCTTTGGGCCAACTATCCGATCGCGCTCGCCCCTGGCATGTCTCTCAACACCTATTTCACCTACTCCGTCGTTATTGGCCGCGGAGTTCCCTGGCAAACCGCGCTCGGCGTCGTTTTTCTTTCGGGAATTGCATTCCTTTTACTTACTCTCACCAAAGTCCGCGAGCACATCGTCAACGACATTCCCGATTGCCTCAAACACGGCACGGCCGCAGGCATCGGCCTGTTCATCGCATTCATCGGCATGCGCAATGCCCATCTCATCGTCGCCAATCCCGCTACCTTCGTTGGACTCGGAAACCTTGCCGATCCGCAAGTCCTGCTTGCTGTCTCGGGTTTGTTACTCACCGCAATTCTTATGGCGCGCAAAATCACCGGAGCAATTCTCATCGGCGTCCTGGTCATTGCCGTTGCGGGGATTCCACTGGGTCTCGCGCACTGGCCCGCACAGTTTTTTTCCCTGCCGCATCCCGGGCGGCATTTTCCTGAAGCTCGATCTTCACGCCGCCGCAAAACTCGGCCTCGGCGAACTCATTTTCGTCTTTTTCTTCGTGGATCTTTTTGACAACGTCGGCACGCTCGTCGGCGTCTGCGAACAAGGCAATTTTCTGAAGGATGGAAAACTTCCCCGCGCCAGCCGCGCTCTTCTTGCCGACGCGTTCGGAACCATGGCCGGAGCCCTCACCGGAACCTCCACGGTAACAAGCTACATAGAAAGCGCCGCCGGAGTCGCTGCCGGCGGACGCACCGGCCTCGGCAATGTCGTGATCGCTGCGCTTTTTCTCGCTGCCGCATTCTGCGCGCCGCTAGTCGCCGCAGTTCCCTCTTATGCCACATCGCCCGCGCTCATTCTCGTCGGCGCGC
Source organism: uncultured Acidobacteriota bacterium (assembly GCA_963794175.1). Taxonomy (GTDB): domain Bacteria; phylum Acidobacteriota; class Terriglobia; order Acidiferrales; family UBA7541; genus Acidiferrum. The sequence continues at coordinate 238,169 of CAWCCV010000010.1, forward strand.
TCATGTGCGGCTCTATCGCACGCATCAACTGGAATGACTTCACCGAAGCCTTCCCCGCTTTTCTAACCATCGTCGCCACACCGCTAACCTTCAGCATCGCCACGGGCCTGAGCCTCGGCCTGCTTTCATTCACTTTCTTAAAAGTGGGTTCCGGAAGGTATCGCGAAGTGAGCACGTTGATCTGGATTCTGTCAGCGCTCTTTTTGTGCCGCTACGCATTCCTGGGAGCGGAATGAAGCCATGCTTGGCGGACAAACTGCACGCTCAATTTTGTTGCGTATCGAGACGTTTCCGTGGATCGACCAGCAGCCAGGCCAAAGCGCCACACAGGCACAAGACCGCTGCAACGAGAAAAGCGGCGGTCCAGCCAAGCCGCGACGCGATCCATGGCGTAAGGGACGCAGTAATCATTGCGGCGAACTGATTCCCCATATTCATGAATCCGGAAACGCTCCCGGAAGACGCTCCCCCGATATCCGCGGTAACGGACCAGAACGAACTCTGCGAAAGATAGAGCGCGCCCGCTCCGCCGGCGAGCACGAAAATCGCAACCTGCGTATTATGCGCACGCGAACCGATCACGAGAAAGATAGCGGCCAGAGTCATACCGAAGACTGCTATGCCGGCGCGTCCCGCGCGCGGACCTTTGCTCTTCGCTATGGCATCGCTGATGACCCCGCCGAGCGGAGAACAGATCGCCATCGCAATAAACGGCAGCATCGAGTAGAGCGCGCTCGTTTTCAAATTCAATCCGCGCACTTTCGCAAGATAAATGTAAAACCAGCTGAAAAATATCCATGCGACATAGCCGAACGAAAAATAACTCAGCGTAACGGCAAGAACTTCTTTGCTTTGGAGCATTCGCTCCCAAGAAATGAGTTTCGATTCGTGCTGGAGCGGGGCGGCTGGCAAACCAGCTTTGATCTTCGCCAGCTCCCCTGGAGAAACTCGCGAGTGCTCTTCGGGGGTGTTGCGTGCAATCAAGTACCACACTAGGCCGACGAGCAATCCCAGAGCTGCGCAGACAAGAAAGGAAACGCGCCAGCCGTAGCGCAACATGATGTAGGTGATGAGCGGCGGCGCGAATCCGGCGCCAACCCCAACGCCAGAGAAGATCAATCCATTTGCCAGACCGCGTTCGGAGCCGGGAATCCAGCGCGCTACGAATTGATTCGACGCGGGATACATCACAGCTTCTCCCGCACCCAAAGCGAAACGCAAAGACATCAGCGCGGGCAAAGCTGCGTGATAACCGCTGGGGACGATGACCGTAAGCGCGGAAAAAATGCCCCACCAGATTACGCCGAGTGCCAGAATTCGCCGCGCGCCGAGTTTGTCGGCCAGCCTTCCGCCGGGAGTTTGAAAAAGCGCATAGCCCGCAAGGAACGCGCTGAAAATCCAAGCCGAGCTGATTATCAGAAATGTGAAATTCGCTTTCCAGAAGAGTGCCGGCAATCGAAATATTCACACGGTCCAGATAGGCAACAGCGCTGAGTACAAACAGCCAGAAGATCAGCGCCCAGCGAATCTGGTTTGTTTTTTCTGCGGTCAAACGGGCTCCCTCATCGGCATACCTCGAGCGCAAAAAGCAGAACTAGGTCAAATGCGCTTTAAAGAATTTCACCAGTTCCGTGGCGATGATTTTTTCTTCGCCCGGCTGAAGCATGAACGAATTCATGGAAAGCGCTTCGCCGTGCTCGCCAGTTGAAAGAACGATGGACGGCGTGCCCGCTCGCAACGCTTTGCCAGCATCATGCGGCGTCACCGGAATTTTTGTCTGGTCCCATTTGATGCGCATGTGCGGAACGTGGTTGGCAATTTCCATCGGCGGATAGGAAGTCGTCACCGTGGGAATTTTTGTGATTTGCGAGGAGACATATTCCAGCCGCCGCTGCCATTCCTTGTTCAGGGCTTCATGATCGTCCTTCAAATAGAGTTCGACGGCTTTGACCATTCCGACGATCTCTTCTTTGCCGACTTTCTGGCTGCGTCCGATCGTGTCTTCGTGCGGGCTGTTGTTGAGCAGCGCGTAAGCAACTAGATCCTTCTTGCCGATGAGCAGGCCCGCGCATTGCGGCCCGCGAATCGCTTTGCCGCCGCTGAACGCGATCAGGTCGTAGCCCATGACTGCATAGTCCCAGAGATGCGAAACCGGCGGCGTATCCGCTGCCGCATCGATAAAGGCGGGGATATTGTGTTCGTGCGCGAGCTTGACCCACTCTTCGACTTTGATTTGGCCTTCGTCGTTCGCAAAGTTGGAAAAATGCATCATCGCGGTTTGCGGATTGATGGCTTTTTCGGACCTCGTCCACGGTTTCGACGACGACGAGTTTTATGCCCGTGTTGCGAAGCTGGTGGTCAAACGGATTGCGATGCGACTTTTGAATGATGACTTCCGTTTTCATTCCCGTCAGATCAGGGATTTGTTCGATGAATTTCGGATTGTCTCCGGTCAAGAATTCCGGCCAGGCCCGATTGCATGGCAGCGGCCGCGCCGCTCGTGACCAGCGCAGCGTAGCCTTCCGGCAGCTTCAGCATTTCCGCGATGCGCTTTCCAGCCGCGACTTCCAGGTCCGGAATGCTGCAGAAGTGTTTTCCGCCAAGAGCCATCACCTCTTCGACTTCGGGCCGCGGCAGCGAGCCGCCAAGAACGGTCATCGTTCCCTGGCCGTTGATGACGGTCGTGACGCCGAGTTCTTCGTAGACATTTCCAGTAGAGCCGAAACCGGTGATCTTCTTGCTAGCCGCGGAAGTTGAGCCGGCCGGCAATGCGAAGGTCCTGATTGGGCTCAGCACGGCGGCGGAAACCGCGCTGACCATGCCGAGGAAGGTTCTGCGGTTCGATTTTTCGGCAAGCGCCATCGGGCTAGGCTCCCTTCTTTACGATGGCCGCGATGCAGTTGATTTCGACGAGCGATTCGCCGGGAAGACCGGCGACGGCAACTGTGGTGCGCGCGGGGCCGCCATTCGGAAAATAAGTTTTGAAAACGGAGTTCATGCCGTCGTAGTAGTCGAGCTTCGCTAGGAAGACGGTGAGTTGAAGGATGCTATCCATGGTGCCGCCGCCGGCTTCGACGGTTGCCTTTACGCCGTCCATCACCATCTTGGTGTGCATTTCAATGGTGGGAGTTTTCCCGGCGTCGGATTTGTCGCCGCGCGAGTGCGCGCCTTGCCCCGCGATGTAGATCAAACCGTTGTGAATGATGAGCGGAGTGATGAAACCTTTGCCGTCGGAAGGCTTGCCGTCACCGTTCAGTTTTTGCACACCGCTTTGTCCTTGCTCAGCCGAGGCAGGAGCGGCAGCGGCAAGGCCGGCAAATCCCAGGCCCGGGAAAAGTGCGGCCAACTTTGCGGCGAAACCACGACGCGTTGTGAGATTGGAAAGCATTTCGATTCCTCCTTTGCGATTCGATCCGAGAGATTTGAGTTCCTAGGGCAAAGCAAAACTAAAAACGTTGCTTCCCGCGGCGATGGCAACATACTGTTTGCCGTTCACCGCGTAAGCTCATGGGCGAAGCGTGAATCGGCTGGCCGGTGTTGAAATGCCAGAGCGGCTTGCCGGTTTTCGCGTCAACGGCTTCGAAAGATTCGGAGTTGTCGCCGAAGAAAACGAGACCCGTTGCGGTGGTCATTGTGCCTGCGGCGGACCAGCGGCCGCTATTTGCTTGCAGGTAGCGCCACGCGAAATGTCGCTGTGTCCAGATCAAAAGCCAGAAGAACCTTGTAGCCGTGTTCGCCGGGCGGACGGCGGGAACCGGTGGCGTAGTAGGTTTCGCCTTCTTTGAATGTTTGCGGGCCGGAGAGAAGAACAGTGCATTCTTCCTGCGACATGAAAAAGAGAGTGCGCGTTTCTGGATAGAAAGAGGGCGAGAACCAATTTGTGGCGCCAGAAAAGCCCGGGCAAACTTTGTGAACCTTCCGGCGTGGGGCGAGCGCTGTCCTTGTCGATGATCGGGCGGCCTTTTTCGTCGATGCCTTTGGTCCAGTTGAGTTTTTCGGCGAAGCGGGTTGCGGAAAGAAATTCTCCGGTGATGCGATCGAGGACATAGATAAAGCCGTTGCGATTCGCTTCGATGAGAAGCTTTCGCGGTTTGCCTTTGTATTCCGCGTCGACCAGGACTGGCGGTTTCGGTTGCGTCGTAGTCGTAGAGATCGTGCGGGGTAAATTGAAAATGCCACTTCAATTTACCGGTGTCGGGATCGAGAGCGAGTACGCTGCAGGTGTAGAGATCATCTCCTGGCCGCCCCTCGCCATTAAAGTCCGGCGAAGCGTTGCTGACGCCCCAATAAACCGTGTTGAGTTCGGGATCGTAGGTGCCGGGCATCCAAGTGGTGCCGCCCGCGTGCAAATAACTGTCGCCGGGCCAGCTTTCTGAACCCGGTTCGCCGGGGCCAGGAATGGTCCAGAAACGCCACACCAATTTTCCGGTGGCGGCGTCATACGCAGCGACAAAACCGCGGACGCCGTCGTCGCCGCCGGAGGTTCCAACCAAAACTTTGCCGTTGATGACGAGCGGGGCACTCGTGGCGCCGTAGTTTTTGTTCCAATCGGCGTAGGCTACGTCCCAAAGAAGATTTCCGGAACGCGCGTCAAGGCAGAGCAGATGGGCGTTGTCCGTGTTCATGTAGACGCGCGAGCCCCACACACCAACGCCGCGATTGATATGGCGGGAAGCATCGTCGATCAAACCCTGAGTGATGGGGCGGGAATAGTGCCAGATGGTGCGACCGGTTCGTGCGTCGACTGCGTAGGCATCGTTCGCGGCCGTGACAAACATGACGCCATTCACGACGACGGGAGTTACTTCGAGCGAATCGGAGTGCGGGACATGAAAAGCCCACTGGGCACGAAGCGATTCGACGTTGGACGGGGTGATTTGAGTAAGGCTGGTGAAGCGGCGGCCGGTGTAGTCGCCATTGTAGGAAGGCCAATTGGCGGCAACGGGAGAAACAGTGAGGTCGGCGTGCTTTATGTCAATTACGGCGGAAACGGGGACATCTCTCTGAGCTTGCGCGCGCGCTTGTTGCGGGAGCAGCGCAATTGAGAAGAAACCTACGAGCACCAAATTTCTCCGCCAACGATTCATTCGCGCTCCGCAAGCTGGAAAATTTCTACACGTGCTTTCAAGACATGACTGAAATTTTCTCACCGAAACGTTGCGGCCATCGCTGCGCGCGTGATTGGTTCGGGCGCTCGGGGCGCTGGGCGCTCGGGAACGGTTCGAATGTGATTGATTTCCGGCCCCTGATAACCCAATTCGCGCGAAATGCGAAGGCCCGCCTCCTGGATGAGCGGCGCGAGCTGACGCAAGCGCGGAATCGCCATGCGAACGGCGGGAGCGGTCAAACTCAAACTGGCGTTGACGGCTCCGGTGTGATCCCAGATGGGCGCCGCGACACAACGGATATGCGGTTCATGTTCTTCGAGGTCGAACGCGTGCCCCGCCTTTCGTACGCGGACAAGGTGCTGCTCTAGTTCCGGAATCGTAGCGATGGTGTTCTGGGTCAAGCGCTTTGGCTCGATATGGGGAAGGATTTTGTCGAGCTCTTCCTGCGACATGTGGGCGAGAAGAATTTTTCCTACGGCGGTGCAATAGAGCGGAACGGAAGCGCCGATGCGCGAAAAAATCCGCAGGTGTTCGGGCGAATCCAGTTTTTCGACATAGACGGCGGTGTTGCCCTGGCGGACGGTGAGGTGAATGGTTTCGCGAGTGTGCTGATTGAGCGCTTGCAAGTAAGGGAGGCTGAGACGGCGAATATCCAATTGTCCGAGTGCGGCGTGTCCGATGGAGAAACAGGCGATCCCCAAATGATACTTTCCGTTACCGCCGCAATCGAGGAATCCGGCTTCTTCCAGGTTCACCAGGAAGCGATGGACGGTGCTGACGGGGAGGCCGGAAAGTTTTGTGACTTCGCTGGCCGAAAGTCCGTTCGGTGTTTGCGAAAACAAACTGAGCAGGCGCAGACAACGCTGGACCGAAGTGATTTTGTAAGTCCGCTTTTGCATGGGTGACATGGGCGCCTCCGCGATCCTGACTAAAGTCTTCCGAACTGCTTTACGGCTTCCTGCAACGACTTAAGTTTTTCGATAACTGGATACATCGAGTGCTCTTTGAAATCCATTTCCTGGGCGAGAGAGAGAATTTCTGCCGCTTTGGCGCGCGGGACTACTACAATGCCGTCGGAATCCGCGGCGATGATGTCGCCCGGTTGTACCTGGACTCCGTCGCACAGCATAGGGATATTTGCGCCGCCAAACTTGTAATGGCCGATGGAAGTTGAAGGAACGGGCCCGAGCGCGTAAACGGGAAAACCGATACGTTTGAGCTGGGCAACATCGCGCACGCCGCCGTCAATGACGGCTCCAGCGTAGCCACGCGAATTCATAGCTGTGCCCATCAAACCGCCCATGCCGGCAATGTCAGCTCCGCCTTCGACGGTCATCACGTAGACGGAATCTTTCGCTCCGGCGTCGATTGCGGCCATCATTCCGCCAAGGGCGTTGGAATCTTTGTTGCCTTCGTCTTTTTTGAGCAGGACGGTGACGGCATAGCCAGCGAACTTTGTCGGGAAAATGGCCTGCATGCGGTGAGACATGTAAATCTTCGAGCCGAGGATTTTTTCGGCGGCGTCGGAAACAGAGGCAACTTCCACATGGCGAAAACCGTCGAGGAGGGCGTCCGAAGTTGGCGGTGCGGGGAGGGCTGGATTCTGGGCGTTGACCCGGGATTTGACCATAAACGCGGTTCCCGCCATGGCTGCGACCAGAAGGAACGAAAAAATACCTGCCGGAACTTTGCGCGCAAAACGCGGAGGCTCTTTCATGGCTTCCCCCAGACAAGAATTGAATGGCGCACTGTATCACTACTCTTAAATCGTTTAAAAGGGGAGATTTTAGTGCCGGGAATGGTACTTGGATCAAACTGCAAATCCGGCGAATACCAAGGAGAACGAAGTTTGGTTTGGACAGATAGCGCATCGATCCTTTTAGACTCCAAGAAACGCGAAATGGTTTGACATGGCTGCGGGCATCTGGTGTATAGACGAAGTGGATTTTGCCAAGCCTTCGGTAGAAAGCCGAAGCCCCTTTCACTGGATGAAAATGAAACTCCTGCTGAGGAAGAAGTGGTTCATAACTTTGCGAGGACGGCGTCCCCTTTTATTGCTATTTTGCGCCGCAGGCATCCTCCTGCTTGGGGCCAGCAAATCCTTCGGGCAGGGCGAGGAGCAGGCTGCCGGGAAGAAAACCTACGCGGCGAGCTGCGCGGGTTGCCATGGGCTGGACGGCAAAGGCGGGGAGCGGGCGCCGGACATTGCGACGCGACCACAGGTGCGGCAGCTCGCCGATGCAGCGATCCTGGAAGTGCTGCAAAAAGGCGTGCCAAATACGACCATGCCGTCGTTCGGTTTTCTCGACATGAAGACAAAAAAGTCGCTGTTGTCTTATTTGAGGACACTGCAAGGAGCAACGCCGGAAGTAAAACTGCCGGGAGATGCGCAGCGCGGGCGGGAAATCTTTTTTGGCAAGGGCGGGTGTTCCGGCTGCCACATGATTCAGGGCCAAGGCGGATATTTTGGTTCCGACCTGGGTGGCTTTGCCCAAGGGCGCTCGCCGGAAGCGGTGCGCGAGGCGATTTTCGCGCCGAACCGCGAGCTTGAACCGCGGCGGAGAACGATTGTGGCCACCCTCGCAGATGGAACGACGCTGGAAGGGATTGCGCGGAACGAAGACAATTTTTCGCTGCAACTGCTGACTTCGGACGGCGTCATCCACCTGTTGCCGAAAGGTTCGCTCGCCAAGCTTTCCTATCTTGAGCGATCTCCGATGCCTGCGGACTACGGAACAAAGCTTTCGGCGGCGGAGCTGGATGACCTTGTGAAATATCTGTTTTCATTTGCAAAGAAAGAAACGAACAATTCGAAATTTGAAAGCGAAGTGGAAGATGACTGAAATCGTTTTGAGGTGGCAGGGAAGGATTGCTCTGTTTGGGTTTGTGCTCGCACTTACGGCTGGCTCGGCGGCCGCGCAAATTCCGCAGCGGCTATTCGCGCTGAAGGCCGAGAAGCCGAAATTCTGGGAGTTGGTTGACGAAAAAGCGCAACTTTTCAAGGTTGCGGGCGGTTTCGGATTTACCGAAGGGCCAGTCTGGGATGAACGGGGCTTCTTGTATGTCAGCGACGAAGAACAGAACAAGATTTACAAGGTGACGGAAGACGGGCGAAAGGACGAGCTGATTTCGCTGGGAGATCCGGACGGGAATGCCTATGACCGCAAACTGCGGTTGATCGATTGCGCGAGCGTGTTGCGCGCGATTATTGCGGTGACTCCAGACGGGAAATACACCATCCTTGCGGACAAATTCGAAGGAAAGAAATTCAACAGCCCGAATGATGTGGTTGTCGGGCCGGATGGGGCTATTTATTTTACGGACCCGACACTCGATCTAGTGAAAGGCGAAGCGCAAGAGATTCCGTTTCAAGGCGTTTACCGGCTGGATGAAAAAGGAAACGTACGTCTTCTTACGAAGGAACTGACGCAGCCGAACGGCCTGGCGTTTTCACCGGACGGGAAAAAATTTTACGTGGACGACAGTGAACAGCGGAACATTCGCCTTTATGACGTGGACCCTGGTGGATCACTTTCAAACGGCCGCATTTTCGGCACGGAACCTGGCGGCAAGCACGAAGGGGTTCCGGACGGAATGCGCGTGGACGAAGCGGGGAATATTTTTGTTACCGGACCAAAAGGAATCTGGGTATGGGATGCCGAAGGGCATCACCTTGGGACGATCGAAATGCCGGAACAGCCCGCGAATCTGATTTGGGGCGACAAGGACTACGGCACGCTTTACATCACGGCGACGACTTCCGTGTACAAGCTGCGGACCAAAGTTCGCGGCTTCGTTCCTTATCTCGCGAAACCGCAAAAACAAAAATAGCCGGTGTTATTGCTCAGGATGGCTACGGACGGCGATGAGCGACATCTGCTCGAGGTCCGGATACTGCTCGTCTTCATTCGGTTTGCGGTCGCCCGGCGCAATCTGTTGCACGTTTACGCGGGCTGGCGGGATTGCGGTAAAGAACTTGCCGTAGACCTTTTCAAAGAGCGGCGCGTCGGACAGATTGTCGAGATAAACCGTGGTGAAGACGACCTGATCGAATTTCATACCAGCTTCCTCGAGATTGTCGAGCTGGTTGCGCATAGTCTGATGCGCCTGATGGGATGTGGTGGCCGCGAAAACGCCGGAATTCGGGCCGGGGATGAATCCGCTTTTCGCGGAGCAGTAGAGAGTGTCGCCGGCGAAAACACAGGGGCTGGCGGTTGGGCTTGGTGGCATGTTTTTTGGGCGAATCGCGTGACGCTGGCTTAAATCGCGCACCGCGACACCTGTGTAGGCGATGCGGACACCATCGGGAAGGCTTGACACCTGGATCGTGGCGCGGCCGGGAGTATTTCCGAATTCGAAGCGCTTGGCATATTCGAGGTTCATGATGCGCGTGGGAATTTCGTGCGTTAGATAGGGATTCACGAAGACCATGTTTGCGAGTTTGAGGCCAGCGCTTTCGACTACCGTTTTCATTCGGTCGAGCGCGAAGTTAACTTGGGCGTCCGGATCGTCGGGGATTTTTCCGGTGGCGGGATCTTTTCCCTGTGCGGCGGAGACGAAGAGGCGATCGTGCGTGAGGACCGCGGGGGCATAGCCCTTTTCGATTTTTTCACCGGGGACATAAACCTGCTTGCGTCCGGTCAGGTCCTGCACGGCGACGGCGGTGATTTCGAGGGGCGAGTCCGGCACTCGCGCTACGCCTAGAATGGTGCGAGCGGGAGAGGATTTCGAAAAATAGTCCGCGAATACCTTGTCCACTTCACCAGAAGCAAGAATGTCTTCGAGATAGATCTGCAGATAGACGACGTGGTCGAGCGTGAGTCCGGCGGCTTCGACGATGGATTTGATGTTGTCGAGGGCCTGGCGAACCTGTGCGGCGGTGTCGGGCGGCAGGGTTCGGTCCGGGCGGCGCGGGCCCTGGCCGGAGACGTAGAGATAACCGTCGGCTAGTACGCCGTGGGAGTTGAGTCCGTTTGGGGAGGTGGCTGCGCCCTCTGGCGACACTGCTTTGATCTGAGCGGTCGCACTTGTGGCGCAAAGCAAAAGCAATGCTGCTGCGAGCGGCTTCATGCGCCTTTTCCTTTGCGGGCTGCGCTCAAAAGTTCACGCAGTCTTTGGCCGACGATCATTTCTTCGCCCTGCTGAATCGTCATGGAAACAAGTTCGATGTGGTTGACCCGCTGCCGTTCTTTTCGCGTGGGTTTCGCTTTCTGAATTCCTTCGCGGACGGCGGGGACGAGGCTGGGGTTGTCGGCACCGAGAACTTCGATGACGGGATCGCCAGAGCGCAACTGCTGTACGCAGTCGGTAATCGTGTAGCCCCAGGCTTGCTCATCCCAGGAGACTTTCAGGGTTGGATAACGGTTGCCGTCGTCGGGAATGTACACGCTGGTCGTTACGCCCGGAACGGTCTCCACTAGTTTCGCAATGCGATCCACGCGGGCGTTCCATTCGTCATAGAGTTTTTTGGGGTCGATATTGAGCCAGGTTTCGATTGCGGTGAGACAACCGATGACTTCTTCTTTGCCGACTTTCATTGGACGGCACACAGCGCCTTCCCACGGAGCAGAGTTGCGCATCGCGGCTTCGATCAAATCTTTTCTCCCGAGGAGTACACCGCTGCATTGCGGTCCTTGCAAGCCTTTGCCGCCGGAGAAGGTGTACAAATCGATTTTCATTTGAGCGTAGAGTTTGAGGTTGTCGGCGGGGGGAATTCCGGCAGCATCATCAAGAAGCATTGGAACGCTGTTCGCTTTGGCGATCACCAGTTGCTTTTCGAGTTTGTCTCCGAGATCGGTTGTGTAGATCATGGCGGTTTTGCCGTTGATTGCCTTGGCGATTTCTTCGGGAGATTCGACGAGAATCAACTTGGCGCCGGTGAGGCGGATGGCGCTGTCGAATGCGCTGCGGCCGCCGGCCATGATGACTTCATTTTTCATGCCGGTGGTGTCCGGCAACTGCCAGATTTTTGCCGGGTCGGTGCCCGCCATACAAGCCGCCGCCGATGCAGCCATGGATCCCGCTGCGCCGGAGGTGATCATTCCGGACTCGGCACCGGTCAATTCTGCCAATTTGCGGCCGGCCGCTTTTTGCAGTTCGACCATGTTGACGAAATGGTGCGAAGCTTCGCTTTGGGCGGCGCGGACTTCCGGAAATTGCAGCGAGCCGCTCAGATAGGTCCAGGTGCCGCGGCAATTGATGACCGTCTTTATACCGAGCTTGGTGTAGACGTTTTCTTGCGTAGGCAGGCCGATTGCCGCGGCGGACTTGGCGTACAAGTCCTGCACGGCAATCTGCGCGAGCAGCGGCGAAGCCGCGAGATATTTCATGAAACTGCGGCGGTTTGAACCTTGCAAGCGAGACATGTATTCCTCCGTTTGTAGCATTCTTTTCTCTTACTTTGTGAAGATCAGCGTGCCGAAATGCTCGGGCACATGGTTGGGATCGCGATTGACGACGCAGGTCTGCTGCCAACACATGAAATGACGCTGCGGGTCTTCACCGAGACCGTCAATGCGATACAGATTGACGCGCCATTTTGTGCCGGGTTTGATGGGCTGTTCACTGACGGATTTGAGCGGAACGCGGGCTGCCGCGTACCAGACGCGATTTTTTTCATCGATTCGGCCTTGGCGCTGCCAGCCGGAATTCCAGTTTGCGGTGGACTTGTCTGTTCCCAAGTCAATGTCCAGGTCAACCCAATCGCCGGTGGGAGCAATTTCAAATTCCTTGTACCGCTTGATATTCGTCCAATCGTCGCCGAGGAAAAATTCGACGACGTCCCGGTCCCAGAGCTTCAGGCGGTCTTTGCTGTTGTCCGCGGGGAGCCAGAGATTCAGTTCCGTGTAGGGCGAGACGAACAAGAGATAGAGGTCGGTGTCGGTCCAAAAGGCGCGGACTTCGGTTTTGAGCTTGGGGTAATCGAGTTTCTGCGAGCAGTCTTTCTCGATCCATGTCGACGCGGCGTGCGCCCAGGTTGCCGATTGCGGGTCGGTAGTGAGCTCCGGTGCTTTCTCTACGTACGGAATGGAAAGCGAAGCCAGCGGCGGCGTCACTTCGCACGCTTCGTATGCGATGGCCGCTAACGGCATCAAGAGCAGAGCAAAAGCCAGCATTCTCGCAAGTCTCATACGATCAGGGACGGGGCGCGTTCCTCAACTCCGGCGAAATCTGAAAGGCCTTTTCGAATTCCGCGCTGGCCGCCTCCTCCTTTCCGTCTTGTTTCAAAGCAATCGCAAGGTTGTAGTGCGCTTCCGCGTAACCGGGTTTCAGGCGAACGGCTTCGGAAAATTCAGCCTGCGCTTTGCGCAAATCGCCCGCTTGCAGCAGCACGAGGCCAAGATTGTTGTGTGCTTCGGCGAAGTTTGGTTCGCGACGCAAGAGCTCGCGGAAGACGTTGCGGCTCCGCTGAAATCATTTTTCTGCGCGAGAACTAGGCCAAGCTGAATTCGCGCATCGGTGTATCTGGCAATGAGGCTGATCGCTGTTGCAACTCTGGGATGCTTTGATCGAACGCGCCGGTTTGCGCGAAGGCAAGTCCCAAGTCGTAGTACGCTTCGGCCAAGGCTGGATCGGACATGAGCGCGTGCGGAATTCGGCGATTGCGCGCTGAGGATCGTTCTGGCGCCAGTAGATCAAGCCGAGGCGGGAATGCGCCTGTGCATAGTCCGGTTGAAGATCGAGAGATTTTCGTAAGAGGTTATCGCACGAGGGATGTCTCCCTTACGCTCTCGAACGATTCCCAAGTAGTAGTGGCCGGTAGGCAGAGTGGGACTTTGCTC
>CAWCCV010000011.1:0-442876 GCA_963794175.1 uncultured Acidobacteriota bacterium
ACTTCGTCAACACTGAAAGGCGTATTCGTGGCTCAACAATTCAGCGTCATTGCCAGGCCATCGTGGTACTTGCGGCCGCCGGCACGATGCTAGGAACTCGAGCGCTGAAAAATCCGTGGATCGCAATTGGTCTTGACGATAGCCGGATATAGATTGGCAATCCCAGAGAACTTCGAGTCTTCTCTGCATGATGATAGATGGAGCACTCTGGTTGCGCTCGCAACCATGTGTTGGCCAAAAAAGATGCTTCGCTTTGATGACCCTCGGACGACCAGGTGAGTTTTCCAGAAAAACGTTTACCGAATTCATAATTTGAGATATCCAAATGTCCTTGGACCGCCGCGCAGGCTCGGCCAACAGCGCACGTAAACAGCGCCATCCCGTTTTGGAGTTTCAGTGGAACGACAGGATTTTCGCCAACGGAGCATCGTTGGCGTGAAACTCGATGTATCCGCCAGGGACAAGCCTTTTGAGCTGATCTTCTTCAAACTCCACTCTAGCCAATTCTCCTTGGGAAGATAAGACCAGCAGTTCGGTCCCTCTGTACCAGCTATCCCCAGGTCCGCAGGCCCTCGTTACCAAAGCTGGAGTTTGCGGCGCCAAGGCGCTCTTCGCCGCTGCGATCGAGAGAAGAGCAATTGGCAAAGCTATTGTTATGTATGATTTCTTCATGGCGCTGGAAATCGTATACCATCCTTGCTTTCCGGCAGAAAGTAGGTTTGCCCATTCCACGGCAACAGTGCTCGTTTCGCACAAACTTCCGACAAAGCCTCAGCCTAACTTGCCGGTTGGCAGGTATGTGCAATGCCTCAGAATCTGAGGATGAATGCAATCCAGGTCGGGCAGATCGCGTCCGCGATAGATGTTATGGCATCTATCACGGAGCGGTAGTTCTGCCTAGCCCTGCTCGAAGATTAGTCCCGCTGAATCGATTCTAGGTATTCGCACAGATTTTTGATTCGCTGGCGGATGGCCGCTTCGTTGTAGTGTTCCAGATCCTGGAAGATGGGTCCCCATATTGGCATTTCGGACGAGCCATGCGCGGAAAAGCCGAGGCCGAAGCGGAGCACGTTCGTAACATATTCCTCCGGGAACGCTCCGCCATGGCGCGTCGCGAGAGTTGTGAGGTCGGACGGAGGTTTCCGAAGGGACCGCGCAACGGGTCCGGTCCCTCTAGCCTCCGAGCCATGACAAGCCGCGCAGTGTTCCTTGTAAATCTGCTTGCCGGGCGGGACATAGGCGGAGGGAAGCGCCGATTCCTGAATCCCCGGGCTACCCATCGCGCAGATGACTGCTGCAAGCGAAGTGAAAAACAGAAAAAGTAAAACGCTTTTTCGAACGGTCATACAGCTTCCTCGATTGCCTCAAATTCCTTCCAGCTAAGTAGCACTTCCATCAGAAAGCAGATGTGCGCGGTGTCACAGTCCGTCATGCGCGGAATCACAGCCTGCCGGGGCCTACTGCAATTAGAAGAGACGTAGATGAAGGCGTGTTTAAAAGCTCGCCGGGAATTGAGCGCAAAGCAATGAAAGTACTGATTGCTCTGGATGCAACGCCCCGATGCGGGGAGATCGTGAACGAGATAGCGTCACGGCCGTGGCCGGACGATACTTTTTTCCTTCTGCTTCACGTGCTCGACCCGTTCCCATTCACAAAGGCGCCTATGTCCCTGAAGAGGGCAAAGGACGACGCCGAGAGGCAATTAAAGGAGGCCGGACGAAGACTCTGCGGTGGCGGTTGGGCGATGGAAGAGGATGTGGTTTTCGGCCGTGCGCGCCAGGAGATTGCCAAGATCGCCACAAAGTGGAAAGCGGATTTGGTTGTAGTGGGTTCCAACGAAGCGGGAGCGCTGACGCGGCTTCTGCTGGGGAGCACCGCGCGGGGCGTCCTGCGTCACGCGCCGTGCGCGGTCGAGATTGTTCGTCCATGCGCGAACGGGGAAACCGCGATTCCAGGCAAGGAGATGAAGGTCCTCGTGGCCACGGACGGATCGGAATGTTCGTTGGCGGCGGTGCGATCGGTAGCGAGCCGGCCCTGGCCGGAGGGCAGCAAATTCAAGCTGATCTCGATTCCGGAGCCGTTCATGCCGCTCGGCGAATTTCCGCAATTTGAGTTGAAGGAGATCGAAAACCTGAATACGGCCGCTCTCAAAGACGCGAGACGTTACGTGGACGCTGCTGCAGCAATTCTCGAGAAAGCTGGTTTGCCGACATCGAGCGAGACTCCGCTTCCGCGGGACAGCGACGCGAGAGAAATCGTGAACGAAGCGGAGCGATGGCATGCGCGGATGGTTGTACTAGGCTCCCACGGCCGGCGTGGATTCGATCGCTTGACGATGGGAAGCGTCTCGGAGCATGTGGCGCTGCACGCGCCATGTTCTGTGGAAGTGATTAGAGTGTTCCCGACTGCGAAGGAAAAGTCGCAACGGGTTCGAAGAAAGGAGTAGAGACATGAAAGTTGTAGACATCATGATGGGAACGCCGTACCTCTGCCGGCTGGAGACCAATCTCGGCTCGGCGACGGAGTTGATGTGGGCGGGGAATTGCGGTTTCTTGCCCGTCGTAGGAAGCGAAGGAAAGGTTGTCGGTGTCGTCACCGACAGAGACATTTGCATAGCGCTCGGTACGCGGGGTCGCCCCTCGGGCGAGGTGAGGGTAGTGGAGGTGATGTCGAAAAAGGTGCACACCTGCGCACCGGACGATGACGTTCGGGTGGCGCTCGGCGCGATGCGTGACGGGCGCGTGCGCCGTCTCCCGGTCATATCAAAAGAAGGTGCGGTCGTGGGCGTGATTTCGATGGACGATATCCTGCTGCGGGCCGAGGCGTCTGGAGCGGCGAAAGGGGGAGCTGTTTCGCCGCAAGAGATCGTGGACGCGTTTCGGGCCATTAACACACATCAGTTGCCCATGGTAGCCGCGAAACAGGCCGCGGCCTGAAGCCATGACACGTCGCACAGCAATCCTGGATGGGAATGAGGCTGCTGCCGACGTGGCCTACCGCCTCAACGAAGTCATCGCAATCTATCCGATTACCCCGGCTTCTCCCATGGGGGAATGGTCGGACCAATGGCAAGACGAAGGCCGCAAGAATATTTGGGGAGCGGTTCCCAGAGTTATTGAAATGCAGTCCGAAGGCGGCGCAGCCGGCGTCCTCCACGGAGCGCTGCAGGCGGGTGCTCTCGGTACTACCTTCACCGCTTCCCAAGGATTGCTTTTGATGATTCCCAACATGTACAAGATCGCCGGCGAACTAACCCCTACGGTGATTCACGTTGCGGCGCGAACCGTAGCAGTACACGCGCTGTCCATCTTCGGCGATCACAGTGATGTTATGGCGGCCCGGGCCACGGGCTTTGCGATGCTGTGCTCGAACTCGGTTCAGGAAGCGGCGGATTTCGCACTGATCGCCCAAGCCGCAACACTGGAATCGCGTATTCCATTCCTGCATTTCTTTGACGGCTTCCGCACTTCTCATGAACTCAATCAAATCATTCCGTTGAGCGACGACGATCTCCGCGCGCTCGTCGACGAGACTTTGGTTCGCAAACATCGAGCGCGGAGGCTCTCACCTGATCATCCCGTTCTTCGCGGTACTGCGCAGAATCCGGATGTATTTTTCCAATCTCGCGAAGCCGTTAACCCTTTTTATCGAGCTTGCCCCACGATCGTGCAGGATGTCATGGACCTTCTTGCAGCCCGCACGGGCAGGGCTTACAAGCTATTCGATTACGTTGGGGCACCGGACGCCGACCGCATCATCATCATGATGGGCTCTGGCAGCGGCTCCGTGGAAGAGACAATCGAACACCTGCAATCGCGCGGAGAAAAGGTAGGGCTCCTTAAAATTCGCCTGTTCCGGCCCTTTGCCGTAGACAGCTTCCTCGGCGCAATTCCCAAGACCGTATCTTCGATTGCGGTGCTCGACCGCACCAAGGAACCCGGCAGCATCGCCGAGCCTCTCTATCTTGATGTTGTGGCGGCTCTGGGCGAGTGCCCTTCGGCCCGGCCACGGGTCATCGGTGGACGGTTTGGTCTTTCTTCGAAGGAGTTCACTCCAGCAATGGCAAAGGGTGTTTTCGATGAACTGAAGAAATCCGCCCCCAAGAATCATTTCACGGTCGGAATCGTTGACGATGTGACTCACACGAGCCTTGAATACGATCGCGAGTTCTCGACAGAAGACCCGCAAGCGGTCCGCGCTGTATTTTATGGTCTGGGCTCGGATGGAACGGTCGGCGCGAACAAGAACTCCATCAAGATCATCGGCAAGAGCACAGAAAACTATGCGCAGGGCTATTTTGTCTACGATTCCAAGAAGGCAGGTTCGGTCACGGTATCGCACCTGCGTTTTGGTCCGCTTCCGATCCGCTCGTCATATCTGATCAGTAGAGCTAGCTTTGTGGCCTGCCATCAATTCCAGTTCCTCGAGCGCATGGATGTATTGGCCTGTGCAGAGCCCGGGGCTATGTTTCTGCTCAATGCTCCTTTCGCACCGACGGAGGTCTGGAGCCATCTGCCAGAACCCGTGCAACAGGAAATTATCAAGAAGCGGCTGAAGTTCTATGTCATCGATGCATACAGGGTCGCGCGGGAAACGGGCATGGTTAATCGCATCAACACCATCATGCAGACTTGTTTCTTCGCGATCAGCGGTGTTCTCCCGCGTGAAAAGGCAATCACGGCGATCAAAGAGGCGATCCGCGAGACGTATGGAAAGCGCGGTGAAACAGTGGTGGAAAAGAACTTTGCCGCCGTGGATCACACGCTGGCTCATCTGCACCCGGTGAACGTAGAGCAGCAAGCATCGAGCGGTCTGAAGCTTCTGCCGCCGGTGCCCCAGACTGCTCCCTTGTTCGTCCGCGACATATTGGGCCCGATCATCGCCGGGCAAGGCGATTTCCTCCCGGTCAGTGCGCTACCCGTGGATGGAACATTTCCGACGGGTACGTCCATGTGGGAAAAGCGCAATATCGCGCAGCAGATTCCGGTTTGGGACGAGGAACTGTGCATCCAATGTGGCAAGTGCGTCCTTGTGTGTCCCCACGCGGTCATTCGCGCCAAGGTATATGACTCTTCCGCGTTGAATGGCGCCCCCTCGTCTTTCAAGTCCGCCAAGCCCCGCTGGCGTGAACTGGAAAACCTACGTTATACGCTGCAGGTCTCACCTGAAGACTGCACCGGCTGCCGGCTCTGCGTCGAAGCGTGTCCGGCCAAGAGCAAGAGCGAAGCCAAGCATAAAGCCATCAACATGGAACCGCAGGGGCCACTGCGCGAAGTAGAAAGGACCAATTGGAACTTCTTCAGTTCACTGCCCGATTTCGATCGCGACCGGCTTTCACCCACGCACGTCAAGGATGTGCAGCTACTCAATCCTCTTTTCGAATTCTCGGGAGCCTGCGCCGGTTGTGGCGAAACGCCATACATCAAATTGCTGACGCAACTCTTTGGAGACCGTTTGCTCATCGCTAATGCAACGGGTTGTTCTTCCATCTACGGAGGCAACCTGCCCACGACCCCGTACACGGTCAACAATCAGGGGCGAGGTCCTGCGTGGTCGAACTCTTTGTTTGAAGATAACGCCGAATTCGGCTTGGGCATGCGCTTGGCAGTGGACAAGCAGGGAGACTACGCGAGAATTCTTGTGGCCCGCCACGCTTCGATCCTGGGCGATACTCTTGCTCAAGGCTTGCTTATGGGCGATCAATCTACCGAAATGGGCATTGCCGCTCAACGGCAACGCGTTGCGGAACTGAAGCGAAGATTCTCGTCGCAAGATTCGTCCGACGCGCGGGACTTACTCGCCGTGGCCGATTCACTCGTTCGGAAGAGCGTATGGCTAGTCGGGGGCGACGGCTGGGCTTACGACATCGGGGCGGGTGGACTCGACCATGTGCTCGGCTCGGGCGCCAAAGTAAACGTGCTGGTGCTCGACACCGAGGTTTATTCCAACACCGGCGGCCAGATGTCCAAGGCGACACCGCGCGCGGCGGTGGCAAAATTCGCGACCGGCGGAAAACAGACTGCCAAGAAAGATCTTGCCCTGGAAGCCATCAGCTACGGATCTGTTTACGTAGCGCGTGTCGCTATGGGAGGCAACGACACTCACACGCTAAAAGCGTTCCTGGAGG
Source organism: uncultured Acidobacteriota bacterium (assembly GCA_963794175.1). Taxonomy (GTDB): domain Bacteria; phylum Acidobacteriota; class Terriglobia; order Acidiferrales; family UBA7541; genus Acidiferrum. The sequence goes on from CAWCCV010000011.1 coordinate 6,128, forward strand.
CCGAGGCCTACGACGGGCCTTCGCTGATCATCGCGTACAGCCATTGTATCGCGCACGGCTACGATTTGGCGTTCGGCATGGAACAGCAGAAAGCCGCGGTGCTCTCCGGCTATTGGCCCTTGATGCGCTACAACCCCGCGCTGCGCGCGGAAGGAAAAAACCCATTTCAGCTTGATTCCAGAGCCCCAAGCATACCGCTGAAGAAATACGTTTATCAGGAGGCGCGCTATTCGATGCTGGCGCGAAACAACCCATCGGAAGCCGACCGTCTACTAGAACTCGCGCAGCGTGACGTCGATCGCCAATGGAAGGTTTATTCCAATCACGCCGCAGCGAGTGAAACGCCTGTCATCTCGCAGCCGGAGACCGCACTCATCAAAACGGAGACATCGGAATGATTGACCTCACCACGACTTATCTCAGTCTTCCGCTGCGTTCCCCTATCGTCGCGTCCGCTTCTCCATTGTGCGATTCGGTCGAAAACATCCGCCGCTTTGAAGAAAGCGGAGTCAGTGCCGTCGTATTGCCTTCCTTGTTCGAAGAGCAAATCGAATTGGAGAGCAATGCCGTTCACGCTGACCTTTCTCGCGGCGTGGAAAGCTTTCCAGAATCGCTGAACTATTTTCCGAACCTACAGAACTACAATCTAGGCCCCGATGCTTACCTCGAACTGATCCGCAAAGCAAGGACGAGCGTCTCAATTCCAGTGATTGCCAGTCTGAATGGGATCTCCGCCGGTGGATGGACTCACTACGCGAAACTAATCGAACAGGCTGGCGCTTCTGCTCTCGAGCTGAATATCTACGACATCGTATCGGATGCGTGTCACAGGGGATCAAAAGTAGAGGACGATTATTGCGATCTGGTAAAGCAAGTCAAGGCAAGTGTCCGCATTCCGGTAGCCGTGAAGATTTCTCCATTTTTTACGGCGCTAGCTAACATGGCCAAGCGGCTCGATGAGGCAGGTGCCGACGGACTCGTACTCTTCAACCGTTTCTACCAGCCCGACATAGATATCGATGCTCTCAGAGATCGTTCCGAGCCTCACCTTAAGCCAATCGCAGGAATTGCCTCTGCGGTTGCACTGGGTCGCCATCCTTTACGGAAGCCTCGGCGCGAACCTCGCTGTTACGGGGGGCGTCCATTCGGGTCACGATGTCTTGAAAGCGATGATGGCTGGCGCCCATGTGGCCATGATGACATCGGCTTTCTTCCAGAACGGAATTCGGCACGCCAATGTGGTTTTGCGCGAAATGACTCGCTGGATGGAGGAACACGAATACGAATCGATCCAGCAGATGCGCGGCAGCATGAGCCGGCGCTCCGTCCCCAACCCGTCTGCCTTCGATCGCGCCAACTACATTCGGGTTCTCAGCTCTTACACCTTAAATCCGCGACGGCCGGCTGTTGACGCAGCGCCCGATCCGACCTAAACGGAATGACAGCTAACAGTCAGAATGTCAGGATGGCCGAGTTCGCTGCGGCTCGCTGTGGGGGATTTTGTGCGTTTTCCTCACACCTGCGGCTCGGGAATTTTCTCCATCGACCGGCGGTACAACATGTAGGTGAAGCGCCCGTGCAACCAGGCTTCGCCGGTAACGGCGTCATGCCGACTGTCGATCGATTCGTCGAGCACGTGCGCGTAGTGACCAGCGAGGCGAGCGACCTCCTGTTCCAGCCGGGTAGCGGCGAGCGCCATTAGATTGTCGTAACACTGGCTCCACAACTCATCTCGATGGGCGAGTGTTCCAGGAACGCGGCTGCTCGTCGCTTCGACCATATGCTCGGCCACGGCATCCGCGTCGAGCGGAGGTAATTCGCCGTGCCAGTAGACGATTCTGCCGTCAGTGAAGTTTGTGCTCACGATTCAACCTTGTCTGCGTCTGCCAACTCCGAGTCTAGAACCTTACATAGGCTCTAGCCTGTGAGCACGGTCACCAGTGCGGATGCCCTCTGACACTGTCGTTTTTCAGCATCGAATGGGTGCTTGATTCCTTGACTCGCTGCTCGTGCCGGACCCCGGGTGGTGGCAGTCACATCGAGTCGTGCCGTTGGTCACTGATTTCGTATCACCCACAGGCGTAGAAAAGAGACGCGAAAGGATACAGGTTGCCATGGAAACAAGCTGCCGAAGCTGCCGCGAACGAAGAGAAACGGCAAGCTAGGGGCTAGTGCCTCGCTGGCAAGTGATAGGCCGGACGAAGAGGCTGGAGTTGGCAGGCCGACTATCCTTACGCTCCGAGGCAGCGGTCGGGCGCGAAGTCCACCCGCGAAGCGCCAGCAGTTCACGACGCGCCGGCCAATCAGGCCGGAAAATGCTTCAACGCCAGCCGCTGCCTCCAATCTCGGTGAACGACCGCCTGAGGCGGGGCGGAAACCGATTTGTGGAGGATGAAATGAAAAACCTGTATACGACTGAAAGACTTTTCGAAGATTTGTTTGGCGTTCGTCGCGGATTCGACGAGATGTTCAATCGCATTTTCGTGGGCAGGCCTTGGGGGCTGGAGCTTCCTGAGTTCAACAGGACCTTTGGCATTTATCCAGCAGTAGAAGCTTACGTGGACAAAGGAGCGAAGCAGTATGTTTGCCGCTTAGCGTTGCCGGGCGTCGAGCCGAAGGATGTGCAGATCCAGGCGCAAGGCAACCTACTCATGATTCGTGGCGAAAGGAAAGTCACCCATCATGTGAAAGAAGCCGAGCTTTTCGAGGGCGAAATCACTTACGGTGCCTTTGAGCGGACTCTTACTCTGCCCGAAGGCGTGAATGTCGAAAAGCTGATGGCCGAATATGTCAACGGCGTCCTGGAAATCACGGCGCCAGTAGCCGCGGCGGCCTTGCCGCGCAAGATTGAAATCAAGACCACTGTGCCGCTGACGAAACAGATCGCAGCATAAGGAGAATAAGCGGGTCTATCGAACACGCCGAAACAGCTCTTTGCAAGATAGGAAGAACCGGAAACATTCTCATGATTCCCTCTCGACGATTGTTGAGAGCGATTGGGAAGTCCGGTTCCCGCCGGCACCGCGTGAACAAGAGCAAACGGCCTCAGCCGGCTGCAGCGAAAATCAGGGCGTCCGGAACCAAGAAGAAGGAAAGAGCGAGCAAGGAGATCTCGGATTTTCCCTACACGATAAAGCCGCATCCCGAACAGTAGAGGATTGCGCCAACGATCACCTTCGGAGGGAAAGTATGGCAGGATTCGGAGATGCGGGCCGCGTTTCTCACTCAGCCTCAGGCGATCAGTCAGAATCCGCTGACTGTAGAAAATGTGCCCATGCTGTCTTGCGATCCGCAGCAGGTACTCTTGCGCGTCCGCGCCTGTGCAGTCTGCCGCACCGATTTGCATATTGTGGAAGGTGAATTGCCGCAACTTCGGCCGTCTGTGATTCCTGGTCACCAGATCGTCGGTGAAATTGTCGAAGGTGGTTCGAAGGAATTACCGGCGGGTACGAGGGTTGGAGTTTCATGGATCGGTGGAGTCGACGGCAGTTGTGCGTACTGTCGCCGCGGGTTAGAAAACCTCTGTGACAGCCCGACATTCACGGGTTACACAGTGAATGGTGGTTTCGCCGAATACGCGGCAGCCCGCCGCGATTTCGTGTTTCCACTTCCATCCGACTTGGACGACCTTCATGCCGCGCCGCTTCTGTGCGCGGGCATCATTGGTTTTCGAAGTTTGCGGGTCGCCGGTGTCGAACCGGGAGAACGTGTGGGGTTGTTCGGCTTCGGCTCGTCGGCCCACCTAATGACGAGCGTTTTGCAAGCGTGGGGCTGTCCCATTTATGTTTCGACGCGTGGTGAGTCCCACCGGAACCTGGCGAACGAGTTGGGCGCCACGTGGGTGGGCCGAGAAACGGATCGGCCGCCGGTAGAGTTGGATCGTGCCGTAACGTTCGCGCCGAGCGGAGAGGTAGTGGTTGCGGCCTTGGCGAGCTTGCGGAAGGGCGGAATCGTCGCGATAAACGCGATCCATCTGGATCGCATTCCCGAATTTGATTACGATCGTTTACTCTGGGGAGAGCGCCAGATTCGGAGTGTAGCGAACATGACGCGCCAGGATGCCAGAGATTTTCTCCGGCTGGCCAGCGAGATCAAATTGCGTCCCAAAGTAACAACCTTTTCTTTTGATCACATCAACGAGGCACTTCAGGCCGTAAAGAAGGACCAGATAGATGGAACCGCTGTTGTGATCCCCTAAATCCCGTGCGTGGAATCATTCGCAGCGGAATACTCCGGCGCCGTTCTTGCCGTAGTGACAATCCGCTGAAAATCACTCCGAACGCAATGCTTGGGCGAATTCGCCGAAAAGTCCTAAACCTCGCGAGGCGGTCGCTCGAATCGTTCAACCGGCAGCGGCGAAGCATTCGAAATACAAGAGTTCGAAAGCACTGAGTAAGAGTCGATTTCGCCTTGCCGAGACTTAGCTTGCCGCAGCAACTCTTCCGGCGCGAAGCCATCCACCCAGTCCGCCCGTTTTTCGGAGAAGATCCGCCGCATCGCCGCCCACGAATTCAATCTTTACGTGGCCTGTGGCCAGAACCTCGGAAAGCAGTTCGCCGAGAGTCGTCTCTTGCCGCTCCGAGCCGCAGTCGGCGCAGACGCGACCGGCGGCGGTGGACGCGAGGCCACACTGCGGACAGCGGCGGAGTGAGAGCTGGAGATTCCGCGCCACGAGGAGCGTGCGGATTCTGCCGTCTTGGAGCTGTGCAAGCACTTCATCCGGATTTGTGAGGGCCGTCCGACCGGAAGCTTGCAAGAGTTTGACCGCCGACAACTGCTGCTCCTGCTCGTAATAGTCGACAAGCGGTTCGAGCCGGCGCTGTAATTCTTTTGGGGAACTTCGCCCGAGGTTCTCTTGTACAAGGACGGTCGAGGCGGCGAGAGAGGCTGGAATCTTTTCCCGCACGATTTGGATGAGACGGTCCGGTCCGACCAGAAACAGCCCGCTCAGCTCTCTTGTTTTGCAGAAGGCGAAGGCTTCCCCGGCGACCTGGTGGCAAAGCCGCTTGTATTGTGCCTCGACACGGTGTTCATAGAGGTCGCGCACAGGCCCCCGCGAATTTTGGACACGTTCAGTGGCGACGCGGCATTGTTCCATGCGCTTCCATTGGGAGGCATCGATTTCAAAGTCTTTCCTTCCGAGCAAGAGCAATTCGCCATGCTCGTATTGGAAGTAGCGCGCCGCGAAATGGTCCATTACGACGGCACCGTAGCGGCGGTGTGCATTAAGTAAAGGAAGAAACGGAGCAACGTTCGGTTTTCCCCAGCGAAGTTCGTGGATGACGGGAGCTTCAAGCGGGATGGTCTTCCAGGTTTTCGCGCCCGCAAAAACCACCAAAGCTTTCTCGGCCGGATGTCGGTCTTCCAGGAATCGTTGGACCCGGTTCACTTGCCTATCGAATGCCTTTGCGTCGCGGTAAGACAGGGTGTGGCGGAGGGCGTCCGCAGCATCGAGAAGCCAGGCCAGGTCTCCGCGTTCCCGCGGATGTCGCGACGCGTCGTTCTCCGCCGTATTGAGGAAGACGGTCAGCAGCGGCGAAGGCAGCTTCGCACAGTCTGGGACTACGCTCTCAATTCGCATGGATGTTCCCCTTGAGGTGCTGACGTCCTCGAACGACCTGGACCGAACATGTCGCGTGAATCGCGACGGCTTCAGATACGCTGCCGAGGAGAAAGCGATCGAGACCGCGTTTGCCGTGTGAGCCTACGACAATCAAATCCGCGCGCCAATCTTTGGCGGTGTCGAGAATCACTCCGCGCGCTTCTCCGAACGGAATCGAATCACCGCCGTCGAGTGTTAAACCCGCTTGGGTCAGAATGTCCTTCGCGGTGTCAACAGCAGAACGCGCCCGGCTCTGGGCCTGGGTCGTCAGCTCTTCGAGAAGCGAAGCAGGATAAATCGCCGCGAGCGAGCCAGCTCCCATTTCGTTGCCGGCGGTTACCAACTCTTCGACGCTCAACACCTTAAATAGGGAACCCGCCGGCCACGGCTGGCTGGCGATGGCGTGCGCCGCGACGACCGAGCAATCGCTCCCGTCAGTGGCGAACAGAATCCTTCTGGGCGATGAAGGGGAGGGCACGGTTCGCACGATCTCCACCGAACAGGGGGCCGTGCGCAGGACACCTTGTGCCACGCTCCCGAGAAGGAAGCGGCCGACGGCGCCGTGGCCGTGTGACCCGACCAAAATCAAGTCCGCGCCCCACTCCTTTGCGAAGCAAGAGATATCGGATCGCGGGTGTCCGAGGCTGGTTTTGGGAAAGGCTTCATAGCCAGCGGCTGTGATTCTCTTGGTCCCCTCTTCGACGATGCGCATGCCTTCCCGCGTGGCATCTTCGATGAGAGCCGGTAGTCTTTCAAAGCGTTGCAGGTTTGCGACATTCAAAACGCAAAACGTGGTATTGGCGAGCCACGGGCGATTCACGACAGCGCCGAGGATGGTATCCGAGGAGGGAGAGTTGTCGATGGCGACGAGAACTTTCATGGCTGTGTCTCCTGTTTCTTGCCGAGATCTCTTGGTCGCTCCCAGCGTCGCATCGCTTGTTGCGTTCGGCTGTGATGAGAGTCACGCCAAGCGGTGCCTTCTGTCACGGCAGCCTAGGTTCCACGCGCGTTGATATGGGCAGCGCGGAATGGAAAAGCGAATAGGAGGGGAGAGATGATCAGGAAACAAAAAAACGGATACCGGGTGGTTTCCAAGCAAAGGAAAGAATTTAGGCGGGCCGTATCGAACGCTGGAAGAGGCGAAAAAGCGTTTGCGCCAAGTCGAATTTTTCAAGCGCCGCGATGCAACCGGCAGGCGCGCCATCGGCCGGAATTCCTAGACTTTCCTACTCACCTGCGGAAGCCACAGTCCGTTCACGCGCGAGTTCTTGCTCGAGAGCGGCGTTTCGGCCTTAGAAGTCTTTGAAGAAGCGGACGCATGGCTGAGATCGTGCCCCGGGCTACCGTGCAAGTAGACGTCGCAGGGATTGGGAAGTTCAAACTTGATCAGATCCAGGCTGTTTACCTCGCCCGGCCTTTGCCGCAGGAAAAGCTGGCCGTAGCGCAGGCGTGTGAGTGTTTCTTCGGTTGGTGTGGATTGTTCGATGCGGCTGCCGCGCGAATCGACGATGTCATAGGAATTCTCGGCCAGGTTCGCGGAATTCTTTTCGATCAGCGGCACGAGTTCAGCGCGCTACAACTCTCAAGTGCGGGGCATGCCAAGGCAGGGGCTCCAGAACTGTGAGTGGCGTCACTTTGGCTCGTAGCGGGGGTCACTGTGAAGGGAAGCCGTGCGGGTGATGCTAGAGCCACTATGAACGACGATTCGACAAGCTCATCAAACATCAGAAACATTCTGCACTTGACGGATTTCTCCTCTTGTTCCGATGCCGCGCTCCGATGGGCGATAGGCATGGCGCAAACAAATGAAGCAAAGCTCTCTGTGCTTCACGTTGTGGTTCCGGACGCGCTCGTCTACCTGGCGCCGGGTTCTCCGACGCTTGCCCTCGACATCCAGGAAGAATGGGCGAAGCAAGAGATGCAGCGGATCGACGCTCGGCTCGCGGGTTTGCGACGCGACACGATTGTCACGCGGGGCACCGACGTATGGTCGGCGGTGGAACCAAAACTCAAGCAGCTCGGAAGCGACTTGATCGTGTTGGGAACGCACGGGAGGACTGGCTTAACCAAGATGTTGATGGGATCGGTGGCGGAAAAAGTCTTTCGGAGTTCCGCCGTGCCGGTCCTGACCGTGGGTCCGGCGGTTGCGAATGGATCCGGAGGCGACGGAAAGTTTCATCGGGTGCTGCTTGCCACGGACTTCGCTGCCGGATCGGCCGAGGCTGCGGGTTACGCGGCTGCGTTCGCGCAGCGGGACCAGGCAGAACTCGTCCTGCTACATGCACGCGAAAATAGCAGTCAAAGTCGATCCGGGAAGCGTTCGGAACTCTCCGTCGCTGAAGTGCTGCACCGTCTCTACGAAATAGTTCCCTGCGCCGACACACTTCGGCACCGTCCGGAGACGATTGTGGAATACGGTGAAGCGGGAGCGCGGATTCTGGAAGTCGCAAAACGAAAAGAAGTGGATTTGATCGTAATGGGAATTCGGAGTGCGGGAAGCGTATTTGCCTCCACTCATCTGGACGCCGGCACGGCGCACAAGGTCGTAGCCGAGGCACGCTGTCCCGTGCTGACCGTACGGGCAAAGGCCGACTGCGTTGCCCAGGGGCAGAAACTTTCCGGCGGGTCGGAGGAAAGCGATGAACGCATCGAAAAACGCGAAACGGCGTCGCCATCTGTCTCCACATAAACACACGAAGAATCGGGAGACCCGGGATAGCGCGAGCCACGGAAATACGGGTGCCATCAGCACGTATGTGCACTGGGTTTCGGAAATGTAGCGCGCCATCCCGCGAGAATAAAGGCCGCAGCTAAGCATGATTCAAGCGGCCTTTGTTTTGACTTGAGCTTTCGCGCCAGGCTTCGCGTAGAGCCGCTTCAGGCCGCGAATAATTTCTTCGGAGGACAATTCACAGCATCCTTCCCATTTGTTCAAATCTCCACGGACAATGATGTCATCCATCGATAGAATTCCCCGCGGCACTCCTTCGCTATCGACGACGGGCAGGCGGCGGACTTGTTTTTCCGCCATGGTGCCCAAGGCCTCGTGAATTTCGTCGTCGGGTTTGCAGGTAAAAACCTGGGTCGTGGCGATCTCTCCGACCGTGACGTCGCCGGGCAGGCGGTTGCGCGTGCCCATAGCGATCGAGATGTCACGGTCCGTGACGATTCCGATGAGCTTGTTGTCGTTGCCAACGACCGGTAACATGCCGCAGTTATGGGACCAGAGAAGTTCTACGGCGGCACCCACGTTGGTGCCGGGTTTACAGCAAACAGCCGATGGTGACATAACGTCGCGAACCTTCATGGCGGACTCCTTTCTCCTTCGATCGCTTGTGTTCTACATTCCGCCGATGCATTCGAGCGCCGCACGATCGGAGATGGTGAGCATCGAGCCTTGTAACACGACGAGATGTTTGTTCTTGAATTCGCTAAGCGTGCGCGTCACGGTCTCGCGGGTCGTTCCGACAAACTCCGCGATCTCTTGGTGGGTGAGAGGAACGTTAATCTGGGTGCCGGACTTGGTGTGTTTTCCCTCCGAGGCCCAATCGAGCAGAAGGCGGGCGACCCGTTCAGGCGCCGAAGCAGAAAGACCGACCGTCCGCAGTTGTTCACAGGCTCCGCTATAGAGAGTGGCGAGCTGTTTTACAACTCCCTGGTGCATTTCGGGATGCTTGGCCAGCAGCTGCAAAAAATCTGCGCTCCGGATGAAGGCGACCTGGCAAGGATGCAGCGTTTCCGCGGTCACCTCGTACGGAGTATTGGCGAGGACGGCCATCAAGCCGAGGATTTCGCCCGGTTTGGCGATGCGCAAGATCAGCATCTTTCCCGCGCTCGAGCTGATCGTGAGTTTCACCTCACCGGCGCAAAGAACGAACACGCCACGCGGGTCCTGTTTTTCGATGTAGAGGACAGCGCCACCGGGATACGTGGCCGTCGACCGGACGGCATTAAAATCTTTCAGCGTTGCCGGATTGAGCTGGCAAAAAAAGCCCGCTGCCCGCATTCCGCAGTTCTCGCAACTCTCGCTGGTTTCAAATCCGTAGGGCCCTAGCATTTTCAAGCTCCTTTTTTTCCATCTTTCGCCGATCGTGTGACCTCCTCGGCAAAGTGTTTTGTCAGCGGCGAACTGGCGACCACCTCGGCGCGTGTGGCTCGGTAAATTTCGCGCAGCAACTCCAGACCGGCTTCGTCCATGAAGGTCACACCGCACAAATCGAGAGCCAGTTTCTTGGTGGAGAGCGAAGACGCGAGGGCGAGCCAAGCTCGTCTGCATTCCCTTGCCCAGGGGCCGACGATTTTTCCTTCCAGCTTCATGATGAATCTTTCAGAATCCTCTTGGACGGTCGCGCGAAACGTATGAACTCTCCTTTGGTGCGATACATACAAGTGGGCACGCTCACGGCCAAAGGTGAGGAACGTCACTTTGGTGCTCGTAGACGTCAGAAAAGAATAGGGTTACAACAGAGAACTGGGGATTTTCTGGAAGATCGCGTTTTGCGTCACGGCGGCCTGACGAGACGATATTTCGTCGCGACGACTAAATGTAGTCCGAACGTTTAATGCCGAGTTTTTTTAGCTTGGAATTAAGTGTGGTTCGCTTCAACCCGAGGCGGTCCGCGGCTCCGCCGGGTCCGCTGATCATGCCTTTCGTTTCGCGGAGAACGCGGAGAATGTGTTCGCGGTCCGCGTCCTGCAGATTTGTGGTCGCTTCATCCGGCGGTTCGTCGGCGAGTTCCAGCTCCCCGAGCGGAGCTCGCAGTACGGATCCCGGACTCAGGATCACGGCCCGTTCCATGAAGTTTTCAAGCTCGCGAACGTTTCCCGGCCAGCGCCAGCGCGTGAGGGCGCGCATGGTTTCCAGTGGAATGGTTTCAATGTGCCGATTCATCCGGCGCGCGTGTTGATTGACGAAATATTTGACCAGCAGCGGAATATCTTCGATCCTCTCCCGAAGGGGAGGAATTTCGACCGGAAACACTTTCAGCCGGTAGTAGAGATCCGACCGGAACTCGCGCTCTTGGACCATTTTTGCAAGATTACGGTTGGTGGCTGCGACCAGGCGCACGTTCACGGGGATGGTCCGCGTGCCGCCGAGGCGTTCAAATTCCTTTTCTTGCAGCGCGCGCAGAATTTTGGGCTGCAGTTCAACAGGCAGGTCGCCAATTTCGTCGAGAAACAGCGTTCCCTGGTGAGCGAGCTCAAGCCTTCCGACCCTTTGCGCGATGGCCCCGGTGAACGCCCCCTTTTCGTGTCCGAACAACTCGCTTTCAAGAAGTCCCGCGGGAATGGCGGAACAATTCAGTTTGACGAAGGGGCGGTCACGTCGCGCGCTCAGATTATGGATTGCGCGCGCGATCAATTCCTTGCCCGTTCCCGTTTCTCCGAGAATCAGAACGGTCGCGTCCATCGGCGCGACGGTCTCGACGTGTTTCAGAACGCGCTTTAAGCCGGGCGCATTTCCAACGATCTCGTCAAAGTGATGACTGGTAATCAGCTCTTCTTCGAGGTAGCGCTTTTCTTCTTCGCTTCGTTGGAGGGCTTCCTCGTACCGTTTTCGTTCGGAAAGATCGCGAACGACGACGAAGACCACCCGTCCGTCGCGGCTGTCGACGGGGCCGAGCTGAATGTCCACCGGGAATTCACTCCCATCTTTGCGGCACCCGTACAACTCGAGTCCGACCCCCATTGGACGCAGACGAGGTTCGCGGGCGTAATCGTCGCGGTGTTTTGGATGAGCGGCGAGAAAGCGCTCGGGAACTAGAAGTTCGACGGCTTGGCCCAAGAGTTCTTCGCGCTTGTATCCGAACAGCTTCTCGACGCGCGTGTTGACTTCCCGGATGAGCCCCCCGGAGCCGCAGACCAGAACGGCATCGGGCGAAGACTCGAAAAGCATGCGCGCGTGCTCTTCGCTCTGGCGCAAAGCTTCTTCGGCATCCCTCCGCTCGGTCGCGTCACGCGTGATCTTGCCGAACCCCAGCAACTTTCCGCCGCGGTCACGGATCGAGCTTATCGTGACGTTCGCCCAGAATCGGGAGCCGTCCTTGCGCAACCTCCAACCTTCGTCCTCGCAGCGTCCCGTTTCAGAGGCAACCTTCAGTTCCCGCTCGGGCTTTCCGCCCGCGACGTCCTCCGGCAGGTAAAAGCACGAGAAGTGCTGGCCGACGATCTCGTCGGCCCGGTAGCCCTTCATGCGCTCCGCAGCGGAGTTCCAGGTTCTGATGCGCCCTTCGGGGTCAAGCTGGAAGATCGCATAGTCGCGAACGCTTTCGACAAACAGCCGGAATCGTTGTTCGCTCTGTTCGAGGGCGGCTTCGGCGAGCCTTCTTTCCGAGATATCCCGGATCGCGCAGAGGACGAAAGAGCCGCCGGGAGTATCGACAGGGCTGAGCATGATATCGACGGGAAATTCGCTGCCGTCCTTTCGTCGTGCCGAGAGTTCGAGGCCTGCCCCCATCGGGCGTCGCCTCGACTGGTTGGCGTACTTCTGGCGGTGACCAGGATGCGCTGGCCGGAATCGCTCGGGGATCAGAAGCTCGATGGGCTGACCAACAAGCTCGCTCCGCCCGTATCCAAAAGATCGTTCGAGCTCCGCGTTCACGCGGACAATAGAGCCGGCGCCGTCCGTGATGACGATGGAGTCTGGAGACCGCTCGAAAAACTGTTCGAGAAGGCTTTCGGCACCGATGGCCGCCCGTTCTGGAAGTGCTTCAGTCATGTTCGTGCGAGGCTCGAATTGCGCATCATAGCGCAGCCTCGGGCACAGCGGAAACCAGCTCGCCTTCTCGGAGCGGCCGACAGGAAAATGGTGAGACGCCTCACAGAGGCCAGTGACGCAAGTCACTGCCAGGCGAGCACACAAACGGCAAGCTCTGGGTGACTGGCAGGAGAGAGAACACGATGTCAGAGGATCGCAACGTTGTTCTTGGAAAGTTGCGCGCGGAACTCGCGTTTATCGAGGGCGGAGGATATCGGAATCAGGCGCAGTGGCGCCCGCAATTCATCTTCGAGGATTCTCCGACATGCATCAATCGCGATCCAACGAAGCCGCGAAGGCCTTGCCGCGAATGCGCGCTCGCGGAATTCGTGCCCGAAGGCTTCGGCAAGAAGCATCGTCCCTGCCGCTACATTCCGCTGAATGAGCGCGCCGAAACTGTCAATTCGCTTTATCGCACGGGAACGCAAGAGGAATTGGAGACAGCCGTCGTGAAATGGTTGAAAGGGACGATCCAACGGTTGGAACAGGAAAATGCGCAATTGCGGTCGAGCGAAAAACGACCGGAGATCCATGTGAAAGCAAGGTTCGTTCCGGCGGAATAGTCCCGTTCGCCGGGGGAGTGCAAGCATGTTTTCGGTGTGTGCGAATCCGGATTGCCGCGTGGCTTTCGATTACCAGCAGGGCCGGTTCTTTCGCTTCCACAAAGACCATGCGGCGGACGAGGATGCGCCGAATCTGCATTCAGTGCAGCATTTCTGGCTGTGCGGTGAGTGCTGTCTGGAATTTACTCTGGAATACCAGGATGGTGCCGGTGTGCTAATCAAAAATCGCCCTGATGTCGTCTCTGAAGCGGAGTTCTCGCAATTCATCGCCGCCGCTTAGGAAAGCGGCGTACAATTTCCTTCGCGTGTTCGCCAACGCTCAAGCGTTGCGCTTGAGCAAGGCAGCTCGCTCGGCGTCGTTGGTCAATTTCTGTCGCGAGACCGTGCCTTCGGGACTGTAGGCATTCAATAGGTATTGCGAAACCATGCGCTGCGTATTGAAAAAAGATCCGTTCACGGCGATCGCCGAGCGCATGATCTGGGCGTAGTCGAAAGACTGCGAATAGAACGCCGGGAGAACGGCGCGCTCGAGCTTTTCATAGAGTGAAGCGAGTTCGACCGCATGCGCTTCGGGGTCCTCGTCGTATCCGATAGACCAGCCCGTAACGCCCTCGAAGTGGCCTTCGACCCACCAGCCGTCGCGCACGCTCAGGCTGGGGACGCCGTTGAGAGCGGCTTTCATGCCGCTCGTGCCCGAGGCTTCGAGCGGGCGGTGAGGCGTATTGAGCCAGAGATCCACGCCTGATGTGAAAAGCCGCGCCCATCGGATGTCGTAGTCGGGGATATAGACGACGGAAATCGAATCACGGAGGGCCGCAGCGGCTTCAAAAACCCGTCTGATGACGGCCTTCCCCGATTCATCCTGTGGGTGGGCTTTGCCGCCAAAGACGATCTGAAAAGGACCCACACTCTGGCGGATGGCGCGGAGCCGATCGAAATCCATGAAAAAGAAATCCGCCCGTTTGTATTCGGCGGCGCGACGAGCAAAGCCGAGCGTCGCGACCGACTCCGAGAGATTCACGCCTGTGGCCCTCTGAATCTCCCGCAGCAATTCGCTCTTGGCTTTTCGATGTGCTTCCTCGATTTCACGCAAGTCGATGCCGATGGCATAACGCAGGTACAAATTATCGTGCCGCCACTCCGGAATGTGGCGGTCGAATAGATCCTGAAATGCTTTGCAGGTCCACGTCGCCGCATGCACGCCGTTGGTGATGGAGTGGATCGGATAGTTGGGGAACATGCTCTGCGAGAGTTCGCCGTGACGCATGGCGACTCCGTTGATGTAGCGCGAACAGCGCAAGGCGAGGTATGTCATGTTCAGCGTTTCTGGAGGGCAGCACTGGGTTTGTCCGAGGATGGCGACGACTTCGGAACCGAGCACCCGAGCCGCCATGTCGAGCGGAAACTGATCGAAAGCCGCAGGAACGGGCGTGTGGGTCGTAAACACGCATTTGCTGCGAACCGCTTCCAAATCCTCCGAACGAACTTCGGAGAGATTTTCCGAGCCCAAGCGCTCCTGAAGGAGGGCGATGGTGAGCAGAGCGGAATGCCCTTCGTTCATGTGGAAGCGCTCGATTGCTCGATAACCCAGTGCTCGCAGCAGCCGAACGCCTCCGATTCCGAGGACTGCTTCCTGACAGAGACGGTAGGTCGGATCTCCTCCATACAAGCAATCCGTGAGGGTACGTTCCCAGGGAGAATTTTCGGGAAGATCGGTATCGAGAAAATAGACAGGCACGCGGTCGCCGGTCATGCCGGCGATCTCGTGACGCCAGGCGCGCACCTTTACGGCTCTGCCCGCAAGCTCAACGGATACTATTGGTTTGACAGGATCGAGCACGCGTTCCGGTTCCCATGCCTGTGGATCCTCCGATTGCCGTCCTTGTGCGTCGAGACGTTGGCGAAAATAGCCTTTGCGATGGAGAAGCGTCACGGCAGTCATGGGAAGGCCCAAGTCTGCCGCCGATCGCAGCGTGTCTCCGGCGAGGATGCCGAGTCCTCCGGCATAAGTCGGGAACTCAGCGCTAGCCGCGATCTCCATAGAGAAGTAGGCGATGCGCACTTGGTCCGTGTCGGTCATCAGTTTGCCGCGATCCTCACAAGCATTCGTCTTCTCGCATCGTGGTCGATCGACGTCACGCGTTGGGGATCACGTCCCAAAACCATCGAAGCAAGACAAGGTAGTACACAACTACGATCGCGAGGCTGGCGAAGAACGTGCGCCGAGTTCGCCCGTGTCTCGCATGGTCTTTCACCCAATGAATGCGACACAGTGTCGTCATGAGCACGGCCGCAGCGGTGGTGACGATAGCGAGAAATGAGACGAGATTTGCATCCATGCGAAAGGCCCCCAAGGTCCGGAAGCGTTCGATAGCCGACGTTAGCAAACCGGCCGTGGACGCCAAGACGAGCCATCCAAGGGAGACAAGCGGAGCGATCATGTACGCCCAGCCTTCGCGGCCATAACCGATAAGAAGCACGATAGCGACGTACGGAATCAGTTGATAAAAATGGATGATGAGAAAACGAGGTTCGAGGCGGGCCAGCGCCAAGAACACGATAATCTGCACACCAGCCAGCATGGCGACGTCACGGCCGGGTTTCTCGAAGGCCCATATTCCGCGATCGCCCAGGGAATCGCCAGGAGCCAGGCCCGTTAGTTCTATGCGCTTCATAGTAGTCTTCCTCGCTCACGATCCCGACGCCCCAGCTTGGGTTTCGGCACTCATCGCGGGAACGGAGTTCCGAGTTTCCGTCTGCTTATTTGCTTCGGACAGTGAGAACCGGGCAGTTCGCGTGCGCGACGACTTTGTGTGCGGTGGCGATCGGCAGATGGGTGGCCGCGCCGGGAACGCCCTTTTCGGGTTGCGCACCTAGTACGATGAGATCCACTTCGCGCAAGTTCGCCAGGTCGACAATGCGCTCTCCCGCATCGCCGTGTTCCACGAAATATTCCGGTTTGCACCAGGCTTCAGCTTCGGGCGGGACGAGTTTTCGAAGCAGCTTTTTCGAGGATTCTTGGACATCGGACCAGGAGACAAGTTCGCCGGGTTTCGGCTCCGGAACGACATGAAGCAGTGTTAGGCGAGCTGCGAACTCCTGGGCAAGCGAGATAGCGTAAGCGGCTGCCGCCGGCGCCTCGGAGGAGAAATCGGTAGCGAAAAGGATCTCGCGGATGTTCGCCTTCGCCGGACCGGAATGCGGCCCGACGGTAAGAACCGGGCAAGGTACGGTCCGGAAAATCTCTTCGGCGACCGAACCGAGGAGAATCTTTGCGAGTCCTGTGCGTCCCCGCGTGCCAATGATAACCAAATCCGTGTTGTGCTTTTCAATAGCGCTCTCCAGCCGGGATTGAATGTCTCCTTCCTCGATCAGCACTTCCGTGTGGATTCCGGCAAAGGTATCGAGGAGTTCTTGGCGATGGTTCTTGTTGAAGCCCTCTGCGGCTGCAAGGTCAACGGGCCAAGTGGCCGGTTGTGTCATGGGGTTCACGACCGGCGGCTTGACGTGCAAAGCCACCAGGCTCGATTCAAAGTGCCTGGCTATTTTCTTGATGAAAGGAATGGCGTGCGCAGCGGCGGGCGAAAAATCCGTCGCAAACAAGATGTTTTCGAATCGCGTGCGGGTCTTGGCGGTGGCGGGTTTCATGGGTTGTTTCCTCCTTGCCCGCATCTTCCTTGGACAAACAGTTGCCCGCTGTGATGCCCGTCACGGGTTGCCGTGACAAGAATCGCAGGAAGGGCAGGCGGCGTGTCGTAACGTGAAGAAGAATTTTAGGTTATTCCGGAATTCGGCGAGGAGGGCAAGGGCTGTATTCGTCGGGGATGGAATCAACGATGCACCAGCGATGCAGGCGGCCACCGTGGGTATCGCCTTTGGCCACGAAAGCGACATCACGAGCGAGGCCGCAGACGCGGTGGTTCTCGATCGTTCGCTTGGGAAGGCGTGGATGAACTAATGCACATCGGCAGACGGATGCGAAAGATAGCACTCGAGAGTGCGGTCGGGGTATGGTGCTGAGTGCGGTGGGTATGGCGCTTGCGGCCTTCGGCTGGCTGCCACCGATCGGCGGTGCGGTGGCGCAGGAATTTATCCTCCTGGCAGCGGTGCTCAATGCAGTTCGCGTCGCGCTTCCGTGCGGAGCTTTCTGTGACTATTGAACTGCCAACGCGCGATGTGAACGCGAAAGGAACGATGTTCATGAGTTCTGAGCACGACCGCGACAAAGACCCGTTGCATTGGTTTTTTTTGCCGGCTTCAGTGGCGGTCATCGGGGCGACCGACCGTCCCGGAAGCGTTGGGAACACGGTTCTCCGAAATCTACTCCGGGATTATCAGGGCCGAGTGTATGCGGTAAATCCCAGCCGAAAGGAAATTCTGGGCCTTTCCTGTTTCGCCTCGATCCGCGCAGTACCGGAAGAGGTCGACCTCGTCGTGATCGTGATCCCGGCTAGTGCGGTGCCGGAAGTCGTCGCTGAATGCGTCGCGGCGAAAGCCAAGTCGATCGTGGTGATTTCCGCCGGTTTCAAAGAAAAGGGGCCGGAGGGAGCCGCTCTTGAACAACAAATCCGGAGCCATCTGAAAGGCGGTACGACGCGGTTGATCGGGCCAAATTGCCTCGGCCTCATGAATCCCCTGATCGGACTGAACGCGACGTTCGGGGAGGATATCGCACGTCCCGGCAAGGTCGCGTTCCTCAGCCAGAGCGGAGCGTTGTTGACGGCGATCCTCGACTGGAGCTTCGTGGAGCAGGTGGGGTTCAGCGCGATTGTTTCGACGGGTTCGATGCTCGACGTGGGCTGGGGCGACTTGCTCTCGTATTTCGGAAATGAACCAAACACGAAAAGCATTCTGGTTTACATGGAATCGATCGGAGACGCGCGAGCGTTCCTCTCCGCAGCGCGGGAAGTTTCGTTTAGCAAGCCGATTATCGTGATCAAAGCGGGGCGCTCGGAAGCCGCTTCGCGTGCCGCTGCGTCGCATACCGGCGCCATGACCGGAAGCGACGAAGTCTACGAAGCGGCGTTTCGCCGCTGCGGTGTCCTGCGCGTCGAAACGATCGCCGAGCTGTTTCACATGGCCGATGTTCTCGGCAAGCAGCCGCGCCCGCGCGGTCCGCGTTTGACGATTCTGACGAATGCCGGGGGGCCCGGCGTATTGGCCACCGATGCGTTGCTCGGCGGAGCCAGCGAACTCGCTCCGTTGTCACTGGAATCCGAGAAGGCGCTCAGCCAATTTCTGCCGGCGCATTGGAGCCACGGAAATCCTATCGATATCCTCGGCGATGCCGATCCTGAGCGGTATGCACGCGCTCTCGACGTGGCAGGCTCGGATCCAAACAGCGACGGCTTGCTCGTAATTTTGGCCCCGCAGGGAATGACCGACCCTGCTCAAGTCGCCGAACGAGTGAAAACGCATGCGGGAAGCGGAAAACCTTTGCTCGCGAGTTGGATGGGTGGACGAAGCGTGGCCGGAGGCGTGGAGATTTTGAAGGCGGCGGGGGTTCCGGTTTTTTCCTACCCGGATGCGGCAGTGCGAACGTTCGAGTCGATGTGGAGCTATTCCGAGCGGCTGCGCGGTCTATACGAGACCCCGTTTCCGGCGGACGATCCCGCGACGGCGATCAATCGACGGAATGCCGCAAGAGAGATCATCGAACGGGTGACATCTTCGGGAAGAACACTTCTCACGGAGATGGAGTCGAAACAAATTCTACAGCTTTACGAAATTCCGGCCGTTCCGACCAAACTTGCGAGAAGCGAAGACGAAGCCGCGTTGAAAGCCGAAGAGATTGGTTATCCAGTGGTGTTGAAGCTGCATTCAGAAATCGTGACGCACAAGAGCGATGTGGGCGGCGTGCGATTGAACCTTGCGAACGAAGAGCAGGTACGTCGGGCGTATCGTGCGATCGCGGCTTCGCTAACGGACAAGGCGGCCAGGAATGTTTTTCTCGGTGTCACCGTGCAACCGATGATTCGCGCGGAGGGCTACGAGCTGATTTTAGGCAGCAGTGTGGATCCGCAATTTGGTCCGGTGCTTCTGTTTGGATCGGGCGGGCAACTGGTCGAAGTGTATAGCGACCGGGCTCTCGGGCTGCCTCCGCTCAATACCACTCTTGCAAGACGCATGATGGAACGGACGAAAGTATTCGCTGCGCTAAAGGGCGTGCGCGGCCGCAAAGCCGTTGACGAAAAAGCGCTGGAGGCATTGCTCGTGAGATTTAGCGAGCTCGTTGGGGACCAGCCTCGGATCCGGGAGATCGATATGAACCCGCTGCTCGCTTCCCCGGACGGCCTGCTGGCGCTGGACGCGCGGATTGTTTTGTTCGGCAGTGAAGTCCGCGACGAAGAACTTCCGCGGCCTGCAATACGGCCTTATCCCATCGAGCATGTTTCGCAGTGGATGATGAAGGACGGAAGCGAGGTACTTATCCGGCCGATCCGCGGTGAAGACGAATCACGCATGGTGGAATTTCACAAAGGGCTTTCGGACGCCACGGTGTACCTGCGTTATTTCCAAGCGCAAAGGCTCGAATCCCGCGTGGAACACGAACGGCTGATCCGGAAGTGCTTCCTCGACTATGACCGGGAAGTGGCGCTCGCGGCAGAGCGCATGAACAAAGACACAGGCAGTCACGAATTGTTGGGCGTCGGGCGGCTGGTACGCCAACGGGACGAGAGCGAAGCGGAACTCGGCGTGGTGGTTGCGGACCGCTGGCAGGGAGCAGGACTCGGGACGGAGCTGGTGCGCCGGTTGATTGAAATCGCGCGCCGTGAAAGGATTCGGCGCATCAACGCGGCTATTCTCTCGGAGAACGCTCCGATGCTGGCCCTTGCCAAGCATTTTCATTTTCATCTTGTTCGTGATGACGATCTGCGGTCGTTGACTGCGACGCTCGCGCTCGATTCTTCTCGCCCCGCGACATGACGCACGTCACGGGATGCGGCAGACATAATGCGTTCTTCTTCAATCAAATGTTAGACCTGTTTTCGGCGGGAGCAAGAGCTTCGAGATTCGCTATCATTTTTCGCAGCCAAGTTCGCGTGGCAGCTTCCGCTTCTTCGAAGGTTCCCAGGCGATAGTAGGTATCGAGTGTGAAGCCTGCCTCGTTCAGCGGAATGTGCCGGCAAGGAAATTTCTCCCCGAGGCAATCCGCGGGAACGAGCGACGTTATCATGCACTCACGGCACGGGCGAGGATCCTTCGTCTTGCCAAAATTAAGACACGTTGGAGAGTCCTCGAAAACAAATTGCGGCCTCCATTGTGCCGTGGGTGCATTGCGATATCCGCCTTGTTCCGCGAAGGCAAGCTCGGCTTTCAGCAGCGATAGAAGTTCGCGTCCGTCGCCCGTCATGGCTGTTCTCCTAGCCGCCTCGGCGTTCGAGCTGAAACGTAACAGTGACGATCAGTTGAACGGCAATCGCTTGATCGTTCAGGTACGTCGGCTCGTATTTCCATTTCTTAACGGCATCGAGTGCCGCGGAAATCAAAAGCGGATGGCCGGAGACGACACTCATTTCGACGACGTTCCCTTCCGTATCGATGACCGCGTCGATGGTTACGATTCCTTCGACCCTCGTCTGCCGAGCCAACGGGGGATAGGCGGGCGAAGGCTTAGATAGCACCCGCGGGGCCCGAATTCGGCCCCCAACGCGGATAGGCGCTCGGGGCTGCGTTTTCGGGATCGGCGCGGGAAGACTGGTTCGTGACACATCGGAGATTACGCCCCCGATTACGCCACCCATCTGCCCACCCGGCACGCCACCGGCGATGCCAATTCCCATCTCAGGCGGGAGCGGCTCTTCTTTGAGGATGACGACCTTCGAAGGAACGACTGTTGGTGCGATGAGTTTGCCGCCCGAGAAGAGCACACGCCGGGGAGCCGCGGCGCGTCTCACGATCGCCTGCGCAGCGGGAGGCGGTGGAGGTGGAGGGGGTGGCGCCACGAGAAGAGTTTGCGTGAACTGCTTCAAGTTCAACGTATCGGTGAAATAGAGCGGCGGCAGAAGAAGGGCGAGCAAAACCAGAATGTGCAGGCCGACGGAGAAAAGCAACTTCAATCCGTGGCTAGGATGACGCGAGGAACTCGCGTCAAGCAACGTTTCCGAGAAGAGGCGGCGCGTGCGTGTGAAAGAGATCGGAGCGACGCGCCGCGTGGTCGTTGACAACTGCGTTTGAGCTATCCGTTGAGGAGCGGCGAGATTCTGCCCGGGTTCATCGTGCATTTCCGTTTGGATTGCGATCTTCGATGCGGCAGGCATTTCTGTTCCCTCCGTCCTCCATCTACGACTTGATGGTTAGCACGGGGCAAGAAGCCCCGCAGATGACTTGGTACGCTTTGGTATGAGGCACATGACCGGCAAGGCCTTTCCGGCTCTTTGCGCCAAGAACGATGAGATCGGCGCGTGTTTGTTCCGCAACGCGCAAGATCTCCTTGACGGGATCGCCCCGCTCGACGCGAAACAGCGGAAGGCAATGCAAATCGGGTCCGGAGGGAACCAACTCGCGTAGCTGGTGAACGATCATCTGCTCTTCGTCCGGGCGTTGTTTCACGTGCAAGAGAGAAATTCGTGAGCGGTGTTCCTGGGCGAGAGAAAAGGCGTACGCGGCCTGCCGTTCCGCTCCCACGCCGAATGCGGTCGCAAACAAGATGTTCTTCAGTTCGATTCCGTAGAGTGGCTGGCGCCGTACACCGGGTCCGACCGTCAGCACAGGGATGCGCGCCTGCCGGAAGATCTGTTCGGCGCTCGAGCCGATCAGGAGTTTCTGCACGACCCCATTCCATGTGTGCCGACCACAAGGAGATCGATCCGGTGTTGCTTGATCAGGACTTCGATAGTCGGCCAGAGAGCTCCTTCTTCGGTGATTTCTTCGTGGCGCACTCCGAAAAAGCGTTCCGACGTTGCCGTCCGTTGCATTCCTTTGCTGGCGGCTTTGCGCATCTTCTCTTGCGAGGCTTCCGCAAGCTCCGGAGCCATCATTAGGTCCACGGGAATGACGTGGGTGAGAAAGATTCGAGAATTGTAGGTTCGCGCCAGAGACAAGAGCATGTTCGAGTGCGCGGTCTGAGGTTTGCGAGAAGTCGGTAGCAACAAGGATGTTCGCTAGAGAGACGGGCTCGTCGGCAGGTGACCGCGGCTTGATCTGTTGGGTGACTCCCTGTTCCTGAATCATAGTGGCCTCCTCTTGCCAGATCGTCCCGCAGAGCCGAGTCAGAAGATGTGAGGTGGAACACAAATCCCCGTGACGCGGGGCACGGCGCGAAGCATCGAATTGGCCTACAGTGCGTCGAAGAAAGGAGAAGCGAAATGACGTACCTCGAAAGGGCCATGATTCGGCGGGGGCATCCGAAGCAGATCATTGTCGGAATAGTGGGGCTTGTTTGGACGGTGTATTTCCTTTGGCATCATGATTGGGCTTGGGCGGTTGGGGTGGTGCTTGCGAGTGCGATTCTCGGAAGAATCGTCACCGGCGGAACACGCGAGGAGGATCTGGCGCAAACACTCCTGGGAAAGATCATGTTGCTGCACCTGCCACCCCATGAACATGACGGTGCAGCTCGTAGGATTCGGCGTTCTTCTTTATGGTATGTGGATTCACGCGCTGATGCACATTCTGGTTGGTGCCTCGTTTGATCTTGTTGGGACACATGTGGGGCTGGCACAAAGTGAATGAAGCGCTGTAGTTCGAAAACCTGCGGCGGCGGAGGTCAAGCGGCGTGCGCCCGAACGCGACCCTCCTGGTGTGATTGAACTATGGGCAGGTGAATCTCGAGAAAGTGGCGCCTTCTATTTGCGGTGATTCGAGCTGGTTCGATCGCAACAGCCAGGGGCACTGCACGGAAGACGGGACCGCAGTACGGATTCGGTTTCGTCGGGGGCTGCTTGTACAAGGTTGGTTTGCCGCAGATTGTGATCTGGCGGGGCGCTGCCCAGATTTCGACGCTGCCATCCTTAAAGCGGGCAATGTCGCATGCGATGACGAGCGAGCCATCGGAACTCGTCCTACCGAAGCACAGCTTGCTCCGTATCTCAGATTCGGCTTGCCGCCAATCTTCGAGCTCGTGCCAGCCCATTCCTCCACGTTGTTCAAAGAGTTCATAAGCGCGGCGAGCGATGGCCTGGTCGATTCTGCGCGCTTGCTCCGTCGAATTGACTTCAGTGACTTTGATTGTGCTCGTAGTCGGTGACGAATGTCTTGCGTTCATGATGAGCTCCTTCCGATACGCGAACCGTTTCACTGGGCCAGTATTTCTTCCGCAGTCTGGACCACCAAGGGCTGCATCAAGACTGGACAAGCAAGAGTCCGAGCGATCAAACAGCCGTGTTCGGTTCGTTCAAGCAGTCCGTAAACGCGATCGTTGTCATGGTTCTGAAAAACGGTCAGAGTCGGCGAAAGCACGATCTCGACGAACGATAGCCTGCCTTCCAGCTTGCTCAGCTTGCCTTCTACGGAGAGTTCGAGTTTCCCGAATTCCATTTTCGACCGCTCGGCTAACGCGTAGAACGTCACCACAAAGCAAGAAGCGACGGCCGCCAAAAGAAAATGTTCGGGTGTCCAGAAGCCGGGTTCTCCCTTGAATTCGGGAGGAGAGGAAAATCGAATGGTCGGTTCAATTCCGGGTGGTGAGACTACACCCTTGCGTCCGCTTTCCCAGTTCGCGGCAACGCGACATGTCAGTTGTTCTTGCATGTTGGGCTTCTTACTCCTTACGTCGAGGTTATAGGCGAGCGAGCGTAGTAGCTCCTAAGCAAAGTCACTGACCCGGGTGATGGTCTTCACCAGGGAAGGAAGCGCATCTGGCAAGCGGATGCTAATGGGCGGTTCGCAGAGAGAGCCGCTTTTCGAATTCGACGGCGGAGAAGACGACAAGGGCCAGAACAACGGCAACGACAAAGTCAGTCCCACTGAGCGCTTCGGTACCAAAGACCTTTTGCAAGAAGGGAATGTAGAGCAGGGCAACTTGAAGCACTGCGGTGAGGGCGACGGCGACAAGTAACGGCTTGTTCGAGAAAAGGCCGAGGCGAAACAGGGAGACTCGGTCGGAGCGGATGGCCAATACGTGCGCCATTTGCGAGAGCGTCAGCGTGGTAAAGAGCATCGTCTGCCATTGAGTCTCATGGCTGCGCCAATACCAATATCCGACCGAAATTGAAAGACAGCCCATGAAGAGCCCGACCCACAACACGTGTCGACCGAGACCTCGGGCGAAGATGCTCTCGTTCGGTGGACGCGGAGGACGCCGCATGATGTCGGACTCCGGCGGTTCGACGCCGAGAGCCAGGGCGGGAAGTCCATCTGTGACCAGATTCATCCAAAGAATTTGCAGAGGGAGCAATGCGAGCGGCATTCCGAGGAACGGCGTGACGAGCATGACCCAGATCTCACCGGAATTTGTCGCCAGCAAGTATTTAATGAACTTGCGAATATTGTCGTAGATGACGCGTCCTTCCTCCACGGCGGCGACGATAGTGGCGAAGTTGTCGTCGAGGAGAACCACGTCGGCGGCTTCTTTTGCGACATCTGTTCCACTGATACCCATCGCCACGCCAATGTCAGCTCTCTTGAGGGCGGGAGCATCGTTAACGCCGTCTCCGGTCATGGCGACAATGTGCCCTTGCTGTTGCAGGGTTTCGACGATCTTCAGTTTGTTTTCCGGTGTTACGCGCGCGTAGACCGACGCGTTTTCGCTGCGAGACTGCAACTCTTTGTCGGACATGTGATCGAGTTCAGGTCCGCTGAGAGTCGCAGCATTGGTGGCGATTCCGATGCGGTCCGCAATGTACCGTGCGGTGAGAGGATGATCTCCCGTAATCATGACCGGCCGAACGCCGGCACCGGAGCAGATGGCGACAGCGGATGCGACCTCAGAGCGCGGCGGGTCCATCATTCCAATCATCCCGACGAAGGTGAAGTGTTGTTCGCTTTCCTCTGGCCGCAATTCGAGCGTGGCGCCAGAAAAAAGGCGAAACGCTACGCCGAGCACCCGCGCACCCTGTGCGGCGAGTTGACTGTTGGCCTGCAGCAAGTAATCGCTGCGGGCTTCGTCAGCCTGCTCGATCCTTCCGTCCATCCAGACCGTGTCGCAAGAGGCGAGGAGCGCTTCGACGGTGCCTTTCATGAACGCAATGCGGGAAGCCAACGATCCGTCCACGAGCTGGCGGACATACATCGGCAATAAACTGTGATTGGAAGGTATCGAATGAAGAGTCGTCATGCGCTTTCGTTCCGAGGAAAAAGGAAGTTCGGCCACTCGCGGCAAGAGCTTTTCTAATTGGGCTTTTTCGAGACCAAGCCGGGAGGCGGCCAGAAGTAAGGCCGTTTCGGTTGGATCTCCAAGTAACGTAGCTGGTCCGGACGACGCCGCAGGCTGCAGGATGGCGTCGTTACATAGAGCCGCGGCGGTTAGCAGGAAGGCTTCCCCGGAATTTTGGAGGTCCCGAAGGTCAGATTCAAGGTCCGGTTGGGAAATTTCATGTTTCCGGCCGGCCGGGAGCAAGACGGTAACCGTCATTCGATTTTGCGTGAGGGTTCCTGTCTTATCCGAGCAAATCACGGTGACGGAACCAAGCGTCTCGACGGCCGAGAGCTTCCGGATGAGAGCTCTTCTCTTGAGCATGCGCTGGGCGCCGAGCGTGAGCGCGATTGTGACCACAGCGGGGAGCCCTTCAGGGACTGCAGCGACTCCGATGCTGACAGCGGTGAGGAACATGAGCTTAACGTTTTCACCGCGAATCAAGCCGAGAAGGAAGATCAATCCCACCAGCAGTAGAGCAGCGGCAGCAAGACCTTGGGCAAATTTGCCGAGCCGGCGTTGGAGGGGTGCAGGTTCGTCTTCGACTTGGTGAATCAGGCCGGCGATTCGCCCGATCTCGGTATGCATACCGGTTTCGGTAACCACGCCTTCGCCGCGTCCCGCGACGACGAAGGTTCCGCGATAAACCATATTGCGGCGCTCGGCCAATGGCGTGGCGCGTATCGGAAGCGTTTCAGAAATTTTGGCAACGGCCTGGGATTCACCGGTAAGCGCAGATTCCTGAGTCTGAAGGTTAACGCTCTGCACGATGCGGCAGTCGGCAGCTATGAAATTGCCGCTCTCGAGCAAGAGAAGATCGCCCGGGACCAGTTGCGTCGAGGGTATTTCGTTTACTGAGGTATTTCGGCGAACTCGCACGCTTGGCACCGTAAGTTTCTTGAGCGATTGAATGGCGCGTTCCGCCCGATACTCCTGCACGAAACCGAGAAGAGCATTGAGAACGACGATCGCGCCAATTGCGGCCGCATCCAGATAGTCGCGGAGTACGGCGGAAATCACTGCGGCGAAGATCAAGATGACGATCATGAGCGCCGCGAACTGTTCCCGAACAATGCGCCATGCGCTCTTCGCTCCCGTCACAAGCAACTCATTGCTGCCGTTTTCGAGAAGTCGTCGCGCGGCTTCACTTTGGGATAGACCTGCAGAAGGCGCGCTTGCGAGGCGCCGCAGCACCTCTGGCAGATCCATGTGGTGCCAGCGAGGACGGTCTGGCAAATCGGCTGCAGCCCGCTTCACGCCTGCTGACGGGGACAGACTAGCTGGTTTGGAGGATTGCGTGTGGGACATCATTGTGACTCAGAGTTCCGATCAGGAAGATTAACGCCGAAAGCGACCTGCGATTCCTCTGATGGGTGTCACGTCCCTTTGTGATTCCTGTCACAGCCTGGGGCTAGCCCTACTGCAAGGATGAGGCTAGTTCCACGCACGGTGCGGTGCCGAGTAGCAGTTTCGAGGAGCTTGAAATGAGAGTGGTGATTCCCCTTGAGATGACGTCGGGCGAAGGGCCAGCGGTGAAAGTAGCGGCCGGCAGACCGTGGCCTTCCGGAACATCATTCTGTCTCCTGAACATCAGCTTTCCCCTGTATCCGCCGCTGGTTGTTCCGCGTGTGTTTGAAAATACGAAGACAAAAATCCTGAAACAACTCGATCACGCCGCGCAGGCGCTGAAGGAACGCGGTTGGAACGTTTCGACCGAAGTTCTTGAAGGGAGTCCTCGAAGAACCATCAATACCTTTGCAAAGGAATGGGACGCGGACTTGGTGATGGTTGGCTCGCACGAGCGTAGCCCTTTGGCGCGGCTCTGCCTTGGAAGCACAGCTCAATCCGTGATGCGGCATGCTCCCTGCTCGGTCGAGATTGTTCGGCCAAGCAGCGAGGACGGTGGGTTGGCCGGAAGCAGTGCATTGAAGATACTGGTAGCGACGGACGGCTCGGAATTTTCAGGTGCCGCACTGCGGTCCGTGGCGGCGCGCCCTTGGCCGACGGATAGCAAGTTGAAGGTGATCAGTGTTCCGGAATTCATTCTCGCAAAGGATCCGTCCTATTTGGAGACACATGAAATCAAGAATCTCGGGGATCTGGGTACGGCTTCGATCGAGGAAGCGAAGAAATGTATCGCTGCGGCTAAGGAGATGCTAAGGGGATCCCCGTTAACCGTAGACGCCGAGGTTCCGGAGTACGAAGATCGTCCCTACCAGGTGATCCTGCATGAGGCTCGGGAATGGCATGCGGATTTGATCGTTCTCGGTTCACACGGACGCAGCGGCTTCGACCGGGTGGTGATGGGAAGCGTTTCGGAAGCAGTAGCGCTTCACGCGAAATGCTCCGTCGAGATCGTTCGTGAGCGGGGAACCGGCACAGGTTGAATGTCGCCAAATCTCACAGATGCCCTGGGAGTCGTGATTGCCGCACTTGGTGGTGCGGCGGTTGGCCTGGAACGCGAGTGGTCGGGGCACGCCACCGGCCCTAATGCGCGCTTTGCGGGACTACGTACATTTACCTTGGTGGGTCTGCTTGCAGGTTTGGGAGGGTGGCTCTGGTCCAACGGGTTGCAATTCCTGACGATCCTGTTGCTGAGCGCGTGCGCAGCGTTAATTGTGGCGGCGTACGTCGCTGCGAGCCGAGTGGAGATCGATGGCACGACGGAGGTTGCGGCGTTGGTCGTTCTGGGGGCGGGAGTTGTCGCCGGAATGCATGAACTGAGGCTCGCCAGCGCGACGATGGCAATTACGACATTGCTTCTCGCCGAAAAATCAAAGCTTCATAATTTTGTGAAACGCATCGACGACACAAGTCTTCGCGCCGCGTTCCGATTTGCGGTCATGGCCGTCGTGATCTTGCCCATCCTCCCTTCGGGGCCCTACGGGCCGCTCGGGGGCGTTCGGCCACGACAGCTTTGGGTTACGGTGCTGTTTTTCTCCGGGTTGAGTTTTGCCGGATACCTCACGCGAAGAGCCGTTGGCTCTGGGCGCGGCTATCCGATCGCGGGAATGCTGGGTGGCATCATCTCCTCGACGAACGTGACGCTCTCTTTTGCGCGGACAAGTAGAAAAGAAATGAACGCGGGTCTGCCGCTGGCCTTCGGTGTGATTGGCGCTTCGGCGGTGATGTGCGTACGCGTGCTGGTGGGGACCGCTGTGTTGAACCTGCCGGTTTCAATAGCTCTCATGCCGTATCTCGTCGGCCCCTTCGTTGTCGCTGCGGTGATCACCTGGTTCGGAATGCGCAAGCCGCAGAGTGTGGGTTCAGCGGAGATGGCGTCTGCGAATCCGCTGCAATTTGCATCGGCCCTGCAAATGGCGGCCTTATTTCAGATCGTAATGTTCGGGGTACGTTGGCACAAGGCACATGGGGGCAGAGCGGCGTGATTTTCTCGGCGGGCGTGCTGGGTTTGACGGACGTGGACGCTTTGGTTGTCTCCATGACAAAGGATGCTGGTGTCCAATTGACCGCAAGCGTCGCCGCACGAGCCATCGCGGTTGGAGTCGTTGCGAATACCCTTCTAAAAATGGCGATCGGAGGACTCGTCGGGTCCAAGCCGTTTCGCACCGTGGTATTCGTGGGGCTGCTCGCTACTGCGCTGGCATGTGCGATGGTTCTTGTCTGGATACGCTGAACCAATCAATTCGACGTGCGCGGGTGCGTACGGGCCATGGATGACGCTAGTTGATTTGGATCGACCGAAGATAGGCCACGACATCGTCGATGTGGTGCTGTCCGGTGGGATCGTTGGCCGGATCAATGGATCGAAAACGAGTTCCCCAAACTGGCATCTCCAAAGAGCCGTGGGAAGCAAGATTCCGTCCGAATGTGACCAATGCACTGACATAACCCGCGGGGAATTTGCCCGCGTGCCGCTTGGTGAGTGTCGTCAAGTCGGTTGGAGGGATTTTCATGGTGAACGCAGCCGGGCCGTCCCCTTTGGCAGTCTTTCCGTGGCAGGAAGCGCAGTACTGAAGGAACGTGGCTTTGCCCGTGGTGAGGTCCGGTGTACGCTGTGTCGTTTCTGATTTGCTCTTCTGGCGCGCTGCGCTTATGCCAAGAGCTACCGTCAACGCAATGGCGAGAAAGATCGCCGAGCGCCGGAGCATAGTGTTTGCCTTGGCCGTAGCTGAAGTCTGAGACCGCATCTCAAAATAAATTCGTCGCGACTATAGCACCGCGCGGACTCAAGCGGCATGGCTGTCTAGTGGGTGTCATGGACTGAAACCCATGTAGGTTCTTCGGAGATGGAATGGAACGAGAAATCCGTTCTCTTGAGTAGATCGAAGACCGCCAGCGCAAACGAGAGGACAATGGGGCCGACGAAGATGCCGAGGATGCCAAAGGCTTTTGCGCCACCGAGCAATGCAAAGAAGACCAGGAGCGTATGGACCTTTACGTGTGCGCCGACGACCCAAGGTCTGACCAAGACATCGACCTGCCCAACGACGGCCGCGCCCCAGACGAGAAGCACGAGAGCTTTCACCCAGTGGCCGGTGATGATCAGGACGAGCGCCGCCGGTGCCCAAACAAACGCCGAACCCAGAAGTGGAACCAGGGATGCCGGAACAGTGACGAGAGCCCATAGAATGGGAGCGGGGAGCCCCAACGCCCAGAAGGCCAGTCCGGTAAATGTGCCCTGCGTTATGCCGACAGCAAGGCTGCCATAGAGATTTCCGATTATCGTCTCGTCGATTCCGGCAAGCAGGCGATCCGTTTGTTCCTCGTCGAACGGTAGTAACTCGGAGATGGTGCGGCGAATTCTGGCACTTTCCCGGAAGAAAAAAAACAGCGTAAAGAAGACCACCACGGTATTCAGAGCGAACGAAAAGAGATTGCCGATCACAGTCGTGCTGATCGAAAGCAAGTAGCGGCTCGCCTGCTCAGCCCAACGTAGAAGGGTTGCCTGGGGATCGAACTGGCTCAGATTCGAATAGCTTCCGAGCCTCTGCAACAGCACGTCGCGCCAATGCGTGAGGTAGGGACTGAGGCCACTTTCGGGGCCAGCGTCGTGGAGGGACTGGACAAGCGCGCGAAGTTCGCCGCGAAGCGCGGCACCCAGAATCAGAAGCGGAATCGTTGCCAGCAAGAATACAAGAACGGTGGATACGACAGATGCCAGATTCGGGCGGTAAACGAGAGACTGAATCCTACGATGAAGGGGGCGAAAAACGACGCCCAGCATCACAGCGATCATGACGGGGCCGAGAAACGGCTTCGCGATGAGGTAGCAAAGATAGAAGGCAACAATCGCCAACCCGAGCAAACAAACGAGACTTGCCACCTTTCGTACGTTCGCCTTACTCCAGATGGTCATTCCAATTCACCCAGGGGATCCGGTGGCATCTCCCACCTTCAATTACTTCTAGCCGGTGCGTTCCTTCGCTGCTGTGATGTTGCTCACCGCAAGATGTGACCGGAATCATGGGATGGGGCGTTGGCGCCGACCTATGGTTCGGCGTTCAAAAAACTCGCGCAAATTTTAGAGGCCTTGTTTGAAACTCATGATTGGACTTCAATCGTCCTTTTGGGAACGTCCCCAGAGATTTTCCATTTAAAGTTTGACCCTCTGCATGTTCTTTTGCATTCCACTGCGGGCACTCCTTTTTACCTGTCCGCGCGCGAGGCCGCTGAAGCCACCATGGAGAGCATCCGAACGGGAACGATTCAAATAGAGAAGGTAGCAACCCGCTTGTTGCGATGACACAACTACTGCGGTCAGCCCGAGAGAAGCTTCGAAATAGTGGCTTGCGTAAATTTGTTTCGACGCGATCAGCGTGCGTCCTGATTCCGGTTTGTGGTAGATGCTTACGTGGGTCTCAGAAATCACCGGCTTCAAACCCAATAGATGAAGTCTTCTGAATCGCCCATACGTTTTGCGGGGTAGTCTTGAAGGTAGGCATAGAATTCCGGCTCGTAATCGTATAGGTAGGGGGGAAGCTGCAATTGCCAACAATCCCTACGGAGTTCCGATTTCGACTGGCACTTGGGGCGGTTCGGGGCAAGTCGCAGGCTTTGCGATTCAGGGATATTTCTTCCACTCCGCATTTCCTGAAATTGTTGGTTCTGAATACACGCTCCGCGGACTTGACTACCTGCTAGGAGATCATCCGGTCTCGAACCTGTCCCTGGTTTCAGCGGTCGGCACCGAGTCCAAACTGATTGGTTACGGCAACAATCGCTCCGACTACACCTTCATTCCCGGTGGCATGATTCCCGGAGTGACGATTCTTCAGCCGGGCTTCCCAGAGCTAGACGACGCATGGCCTTTCCTCTGGTACGAACACGAATATGTCATGACGCGCGACCGACTTCATTCTGACCGCAAACGCAGCAGAAGCACTTGCAAAGCAGTAGGGACACCCTACCCAAATCTGTTCTCCGGTACAGGTTGACGGGGATACGAGCCACGCCCGACAATAAGAAAGGCGTGAGCTGCGCCTTTCTTGACAGGCGGAGGTTCTCTCCTCAAAGCTAACTGCAATGAAATCATTTGTTTACAAAGCGGCTGTTATGTTGGGGCTGGCTGGCGGTGGCTTTCCTGGCTGGCTGCGGCGCTGCCGTTGACCCTAGCTCCAGCCCCTCCGACGACACAGCCCGTGCCAGCCGTAAAGAGCGCCAAGCGCGGCGTGGCCTACGACCTGGCAACGCCAGCCGACCTCGCCGCGTTAGCCCCCGGAGTGAGCTGGTGGTACAACTGGAGCCCCAACCCCAATTCCGGTGTTCCGGCGGACTACGCCACGAAGTACGACATGGATTTCTATCCCATGCTTTGGAATGGGAATTTTAACTCGGCAAGTGTGATCGCCTATCTGAAGGCAAACCCGAGCATCAAGTACATCCTGGTCCTGAATGAACCGAATCTTACAAGCCAGGCGAACATGACTCCGCAGCAGGCCGCCCAGTTGTGGCCGCAATACGAGAACGTTTCTGCGCAGGCAGGTGTGAAGATTGTGGGCCCCGCCGTCACCTGGGGCAACATGCCGAACTATCAGGATCCAGTGCAGTGGCTCGACGCTTTTTATGCGGCTTATCGTGCAGCCAACAATAATCACGATCCGCAGATTGATTATCTGGCTTTCCATTGGTATGACTACGGATTGGACGATCAGCTCGACCGGCTGGGCAAATATGGCAAGTCATTCTGGGTGACGGAATTTGCCAACTGGCACAGCCAAAACGATGGCGCGCAGATCACAACGCGGGACGAACAGGAAAAGCAGATGACCGCGATGGTTGCCACCTGCGAATCGCGCGTAGATGTTTTCCGCTATGCCTGGTTTACCGGACGAATCAATCCAGACCCTCATTTCAGCAGTTTGCTTGGTCAGTCTGGCGAATTGACGCCCCTCGGGACGACCTATCTCTCTCTTCCCAAGAACTAGGTCTAACCCCAGCCAATTTTGCATCGTTTTCGCATTGTCTTCGGCTGACCTAAAGCGCCCTCCTTGCGTCAAATAGGACTAGCGGTTGTGGCAGCAGCCGGAGCGTTGGGGTTCAATCTAGTGGTTCCCTTTCGCTTGTTTTCTCCCTAAAATTGAGGTGCCGGAGCTCTGTGGGTTGGCTGGGGGGTTTCCGAGCGACGGAATCGAGCGTACTGGAACTACGGAAGGCTGCCGCCGACCCGGCCCGCTTCGGGCGAAACATTTAGCCCTTCTAAGCCGTATCTAAAAGTAGAGCGACCAGGCAACAAGACAAGTGTCCGTGGCTCGGCTATCGGTCGACAGGTGCGAATAGCAACGGGGCCAGCCCGAATTTCACTAGCCGGCAAGCGAGGAAGGTCAGAATGAAGACGTGGCAGAAGATAGGCATCGGCGTAGTCGTCGCAGGCGTGATCGGCGGAATCGTGTTGTTCAGCGTGAACGCCGCCAATAAGGGCGTCGTGACGGTGCAGACCGCAAAGGTCGCCAAGCAGGATAGCTTGATTTCGATTGTGACGGCGTCGGGAGAAGTGAAGCCGACGACGTATACAAACATAAGCGCACAGGGATACGGCAGAATCACCGAGATATTTGTCAAAGAAGGCGACAACGTAAAGAAGGGCGACAAGTTGCTCATGCAGGAAAATGTCCAAGCAAATGCGGACGTGCAAGCGCAGGCAGCTGCGGTCAATTCAGCAGAATCCGGCGTGCAAGCAGCCGAAGCCAGCTACAAAGCGGCGCAGTCGGATCTGATCTCGCAACAAGCCAATTTGGAGAAAGCCAAACTGGATTACGACCGAGGGCAGGGCTTGTACAAAGATGGCCTCGATTCCCAAACAGGATTTCGATCAGCGCAAAACGACTTATGATGCCGCCGTCGCTGCGGTGGAATCAGCCAAAGCGCGCGTGCAATCGCTAAAAGCGCAAATGGAGCAGACGCGATCACAGGTCAATCAGGGCCGCGCGGTGCTGGTGCATACCCAGGACATTCTGCACAAGACGACATACACATCGCCGATCAATGGAATCGTGAGCTATTTGCCGGAACGCGTTGGCGACTACGTCGTGATGGGAATGCAGAACGCAACGGGCAGTTTTATCATGACGCTTTCCGATATGTCCGTGGTGACGGCGGAAGTGAAAGTGGATGAGACGGACATCGTAAACGTGCGTATGGGACAAGACGCGGACGTTACGATTGACGCGGTTCCCGGAAAAATCTTCCACGGCAAGGTGACAGAAATTGGATCGCAAGCCGTACTGCGCAGTTCCGGGCTTGCGACCACCCAGTCCACGACCAGCACGCAGGAAGCGAAGGACTTCAAAGTCGTCGTGACGCTTGACAGCCCTCCGGAAAACTTGCGGCCGGGGCTTTCTACCACCGCAAAGATCAGAACGGCGGAAAAAAAGAGCGTGGTCGCAATTCCGATTCAGGCGCTTGCCGTTCGTTCGCGCAAGGATCTGGATGAAGCAGCGAAAATGCAAAGAATCAAAAGGGCGGCGGCTCCAGCGTTTCGCTTGCGGCACCTCCTCCTCCCGCGCCCGGCGATCCAAAGAAGGATGAAGTGCAGGGCGTTTTCATAGTGAACGGAAACAAGGCGGAATTCCGGCCGGTAGACACCGGCATCTCCGGCGTCACAGACATTGAAATCACGAAGGGGCTGCAACCTGGCGATGAAATTGTCGTCGGAAGTTACAAAGCGCTGCGAACACTGAAACCATCCGCACAAATCAAAGTGGACAACTCGGCGCCAAAGAAGTCGGACGATCAGCAGAGCTAGGAGAGAGCATGCCCGTGGAGACCATGTCACCGGAGTCCTACAGCCAGGAGCTTGTTGATTCGGGTGTAGTCATCAAGACCGAAGGCTTGACCAAAGTTTACGAAATGGGTTCGGAACAGGTGCACGCGCTGCGCGGCGTGGATCTGGAGATTCGCAAAGGCGAATACGTCGCGATTATGGGCCCCTCGGGTTCCGGCAAATCCACGCTGATGAACCTGATCGGGTGCCTCGATTCTCCGAGCAGCGGCAAATATTGGCTTGCGGGGCGGCTCGTCAGCGAACTGGACGACGACGAACTCGCCTACATCCGCAACAAAGAGATCGGCTTCGTCTTTCAGACCTTCAACCTTTTGCCGCGCGCCACGGCGCTGCACAACGTCGAGCTGCCTTTGATTTACAACGGAACGCCGGCCGAAGAGCGCATCGAGAAGGCCAAGACACGCGCTTGACCGCGTGGACCTGACCAGCCGCATGAGCCACAAGCCGAATGAGCTTTCCGGTGGTCAGCGGCAGCGCGTGGCGATTGCGCGCGCACTCGTAAATTCACCATCCATCGTTCTTGCCGACGAGCCAACCGGAAACCTGGATTCGAAAACGGGCGAGGAGATCATGACGCTGTTCAAGAACCTGCACAGCCAGGGCAACACCATCATTCTCGTCACGCACGAAAACGACATTGCGCAGAACGCGCACCGCATCATCTACATCCGCGACGGAAAGATCGCTTCGGACGAAGCCGTTAAGAAGTATCGGCTTAGCTTCTTCATTTTTTCTCGACCTCAATATCGCCTGATCTGCAAGCTGGCGATTGGGCATCATTCGCCCTGCATGGGTTTATTATCGCGTTATTTGCAATGGTCATCGTGCTCCGGCGCCTGTGGCGCAATTACAGAGACGCTAACGAGGACGCGGTCTCATCCCCTCCGGGGTTTAGATGAATCCAGCGAGTCCGCCGTTGCGGCCGAAAAGCCCCTGTTAGGAATGTCTGTGAGCGGCGCCCGCCAGTTCTGAATCGGCCAGCTTTTCTGCAGAGCTCAAATACGTATGTGAAATCCGGTCGTGCCAGGTCAATTCGTCCTCGTCCCACATTGCCCAAAGGAATCCGAGGAAAAACGTTCCCGCCGAGAGCATGTACCCCGCTGCCCTGAGTAAGAGCTTCCGTGGAGAAGGCGGTTCACCGGAGAAATCGACGATCTGAACGCCGCGCAACATCATGCCTGGCGTTGTTCCGCCGAAAACAGTGAAGAGCGAAAAATACTGCAAATAGACGATCGCGAAGGCGATGCAATAGACCGCAGCGCTCATCTTGCTAAAGGTGAATTGCCCGCCGAGCGAGCCGAACAGCGTCAGGAATCCGCCGTATGCGAACAAAAGGCACGCGGCATCAATCATCGCGACGATTCTGCGCTCGTCCATGGAGGCGACCGGGTAGAGTCCCCGTGCGTTCTTCCGCCACGTTCATCGCTTCGCCCGTTTCGCTTCCCTCTTTGTCGGGAGAAGGCGGCAACGATACATCGATGAACATTTCATTTCTCGTTTTGACTGGTGCGCAACGCCCAATCGCGATAGTGAATGAAAAATCTTCCCCGGCCGGCGGTTCGGCGTGCGCTTCGGCAAGGGCTATGCGCGTTTCAGCAAGCTGACGCTGCTTCAGCGTGCTCAAACGTAAATTGCGACTGGTCCTCGTTGGGCGGAGGTTTTCTTGCGCCGCGCCCGATAGGACGCCAGGCGCTCGGATAGTTCGCTGCGCCAAGCTTCGCCGCTTGCCGCCGAGGCGGCAGGGGTTAGAGACGATTCACAAAAGCTGCAAATTCGTACGTTTGCGGGCAGTACGGCGCCACAATGCAAGCAAGTTTTTGTCACCGGTGCGTTTTGCGCTGCGGACGCATGCACTCCGGCGAGGAGTGATCCACAAGCAGGATAGCACTAAGAGAAACTGGCGGACGGGATTTCGGCTGGGAATGTTGCGAATTGAATATGGGAAGAAATTACGCTGGACGTCTGGCTTCGTCAGCCACTCATCTGCTGGGCAAAGAGGTTGCGACTGAACGCAATTCTCCTCCCAAGCACAACGGCAACGAAGTGAGTGCATTGACTGCGTTCCGCGGAGGCCCAGCGTTCAAGAGAGGGCACAATTTTGGCGATCGTGGACCGAATAAACCCCAACATGCGGAAGTAGGTTCGAATCAGGCTGATCTCGCCGCGCTCCTCTGGGCGTTCGGGGCAAAGCTGCAAGAGCTGCACGACGCGCGCAAATTCTTCTTCCGTCGCAGCGCGGGTCATCCCCGTTACTTCCTGGACTTCCTGGGAAAGAGGTTCGCGCACAGAAGCCGCGATCAGCGAGCGGCAGTAGGAAATGAAAAACTGCAGCAGGAAAATCACGGAGCACACGAGAATGAAAGCGGCCATCATCGAATCACCGCCAAGCGGGCCGGCGCGAGGCGCGCTTCTTCCGGGATGCGCCAGAATGCATAAGCCCAAGCCGCGGGCAGGAAACAGCCAACCAGAGGCGGCAGGAGCTGCAAGAGCGAATTCATGTTCGGGTAAAGGCTCCGCAGAGCGTAGTTGGCAGCCAGCAAGCTGAAGTAAACGCCAAGAGACAAGATGAGCTGGATCAAGCGCGTACGTGTTTCGCGCAACTTAAGGACCGCAGCCCAAAGGACGTAGGTCAGAACCAAACCGACGAAATAGAGGTTTTCGGAAAGCTCAACGACAAAGTGAGTTAAAAGCTTTGGTTGCGACTGGTTGAGCACAGCATAGGAAAACAACGCTGTGCCGCTCAAGCAAAACCACTGCTCCAAGCTTTACGTATTGCTCGGCTTGCATTTCGCCGAACACGCGCGAGAAAAGACTCGTAAGTGCAAAATACAGGCAGATCGTCAGCAGGGCGTCCGAGTAGTAGTAGAAATATGTGTACTGGGGAGAGGTCAGCCCATAGTTCTGGAGGATGTTGTAGCGCGAAATACTCACAAAGAGCGACGCAGCCATGTACATATTTAAGAAGAGATAGGGGCGGAGGGCTTTCTTACGAATTGCACACACTACAACGGTCGGCCTCTAGAAGAGAGCCAAGCAACCAAATCATGTATCCAAATAGACCAGGCACGTTTTTTCCGTTCTGTGCCGCCCTGGTCTGTCCGCAGAAAACTCAGTCTTCCTAACTGCGGGGACTAGTTGTTACTTCCAGGGCGTCGGTGGAACTGGCGCACTACCGTTCTTCCACGGCGTTGGCGGTACAGGAGCACTTCCGTTCTTCCAAGGTGTTGGAGGAACAGGTGCGCTTCCGTTGGCCATCATCACCCCACCGTTGTCGTGCGAGGTGACTGCCGTCTTCAGGCTCATCGCCCCCACCAAAATCATCATGGCGAGGAGAATTACCGTGAGTTTGCGTGACATTAGGTGCCTCCGAGGGATACACATAGCCCGGAGGTATCCTACTTATATACGCACCAATGTCAAGCAGCTCGCGAAGCGAGCCTGTGCCATTTTGGTACACGGAACTGGGAGGCTGGTTTCGCCCAAGATTCGCCTCTTGGCGAATCACCCCGTTTCCGCGACCAGCGAGAGATTACGGTTCGGCACGTTATAGGAGCAACGGTACGGTGGTACTAAAAAACTCTAGTACCTAGTAGTCCTTTATTCTGCTTTTGACCCTTCCGCACGCAAGCTTCAACGAGCCACGGCTTGACGAGAGTAAGCGATACTCCTTAGCATGGAAGGCTCACTTCGTGCCGGCGTAGCTCAGTGGTAGAGCGAGGGTCTCATAATCCCTAGGCCGTGGGTTCGATTCCCCCCGCCGGCACCATGAATTAACCAGCTTGGAACCGCGTTTTCGGGCCAGTCTTCCACCCGCCTTGCCCCACCAGAGCCACTGTGCAAGACTACGCGCCGCAAATGCTCTCTCCCGCTAGTAGTGATGGCGCGAACAAAATCATATCTCGCACTCAGACGGTTGCCGTATTTGTAAACCCCCAGGCAGAACAGGGCCGTTCCCGGAGAGTCGCTTCCCAAGATCGAAGCCAGATTCCAGCGACACGGCTTTCACGCCACCGTTCAAGAAACAAACAGTGTGGAGGAACTTGAACAGTGTATGGAGAAGGCTCGTTAGAGACGGCGTAGCGACATCTTTTTGCTTTTGGGGGAGACGGCACCCTGCAGGGTCTGGTCAACGCCGCTTACGGACGTGATGTGCTGTTTGGAGTAATTCCCGCAGGCGGCGGGAACGATTTCGCCAGGGCACTAGATCTGCCTCTCGATCCGCTCGGTGCAATTTCAGCGGCGCTATTGGGTGCTCCGCGCTTCGGTCGATCTGGTCAGAGTCAGCACTGCCGATGGGGCGACGCGTTTCTATCTTGGCGGGGGCGGCGTTGGCCTTGATTCGGAATCTGCCAAACTTGCAAATGGTCACTACAAGAACAGGAACGGCCGCCTCAGATACGTTTCGGCGGCCATACACGCTTATTGCAATTACAAGCCGCAACGCGTCCGCGTGACTTTCGATGACTCTTGTTCCGATGCGCCCTGGCAAAATTTCGTTTTGTCGAGCTCGCTCAATACTCCCACGTTTGGCGCCGGCATCCGCCTTTCCCCAGCAGCCCGAATCGACGATGGTCTTTTGGATTACGCGTTTTTGCCGGATCTAAGCCTTGGGCAACTGTTGCGGGCTTTGCCGCAACTCCTTTGTAGCGGCTTGCTGAACCTGCCCAACTTACAGAGAAAACAAGCGCGCAAAATCCGAATCGAGACGGACACGCCCGTTCATTTTCAGGGTGACGGAGAGCTGATAGGACTTACGCCCGTGGAGATTCGAAATCGTTCCCGGCGCTGCTAGATTTCTTGCCCCGAAGGTTTTGGGCAGCTAGTCCTTTTTCTTGTCCAGCTTTAGAGTCAGGACGATTTCTTTTCGGTTGTCGAAGCTTGAAACCTGGCGCGTCTGCGATTTTGCGCCATCTTTCTCCGCGTGCACTTCATAGTCCGCGTTCGGGTCAAGGCCGCTGAACCGGAAAAGCCCTTCATTGTCGGCGATATAGCTGCGCACCTGATTTGTCCGCAGATTCTTCAAAAACACGACTCCGCCCTGCACCGTAATTTCGCTCTTGTCCACGACGACCCCCCGCACCGTGCGCAGTTGCGACTCTTTTTTGGAGTCCTGTGCGGCCACTTTAAATCCGAAAATCAGAAGCGCAACGAGTGCTAGCATGCAAGCCCGGCGTTTCATGACGGTTTGCTCCCTTCGCGTTCCATGCGAAACACCATCTCTTCGATTCTTTCGCTTCCGGTACCATCCGCGGGCTTCATTTGCTCTTTGCAACCCTTGGCTCTGACAAAAACCTCGTATTTCGCGCCTTGCACTACGCGGATCGCAAATTCGCCCCTGGAGTTTGCCTCGCTGTGCCAATGAAACGATTTTTCTCCCGCCTTGCGAATTCTGATTTCCGCTCCGCCAAAGCCGAGTCCTTCCGGCGTAAATATGGTTCCTTTGATCAGGAAATCATGCTGGTGCCGGGGCTTTTTGTTGCTGGAAGAATCGGCCTGTGCTGGTTGCTGCGCAGGGGCCGGGGGCGGTGGAGGCTCAGGTTGCTGTGTCTGCCCAAAGGTCCGCGCCGGCGGCAAAAGCACCGCCAGGCCGAAGATAGCAATCAACCGCTGGCAGCGCAAAAACTGGCTCCCTCTGCTTAGATGTCTGCGGGAAAAAAGAAGCTGCTTACGAACCGATAGGTTTGACTTCACTCTTCTTCGTCTTCCTCGTCATCAACTTCATCGTCATCGTCATCATCGTCTTCGTCGGCCACTTCTTCTTCTGTCTCTTCCTCTTCTTCTTCTTCAACTTCGTCGTCGTCGGAGATCACGTTCACGTGGACCGGATGCGTCTGCGTCACTTCCATCTCCGCCTCACACTCCGGGCAACTCAGGATTTCTCCTTCTTCCACTTCGTCTTCATCCACATCGAGTTCAGCAGCACAGTCAGGGCAGCGGATCACGGCCACTTCCTCCGTAGTGAGATTCCCCGGTTGGGCGTCACGCTCCGCGTGCCTCCCACCATTCAGCGTATTATATACCGCGCAGGGGCAAGTCAAATCCAGACCATTCGCCCTTCATCCGAATGAACATCACTTGCGGTGACACGGAGACCGCTTTCTAAACGATGGCTTCCCCTCGCGAATACCCTCTGCGACCGATTGTCGGTGTTGGCGGAGTGCTGATTGAAAGCGGCAGAGCGCTGCTCATTCGCCGCGGCTCGGAGCCGTTGCTCGGGCAATGGTCCATTCCCGGAGGAACACTGGAGCTTGGTGAGACGATCGTGGAAGGCGTGGCACGTGAGCTGGTCGAAGAAACCGGAATTGTCGTGCGCGTCCTCGATCTTATTGAGGTCTTTGAACGTATTAATCCCTATTTGCCACCCGAATCGCGCGAACCCGATCCGCGCCCCCGGTTTCACTTCGTGATCGTGGACTATCTTTGCGAAAAAATCAGCGGGGAGGCAAAAGCCGGCGGCGATGCGACCGACGTTGCCTACGCCGCCGAGGAAGAATTGCCGAAGTACGAGTTGACGGAAACTGCCTTGCGTATTTTGCGCAAGGGGTTTGCCATGGACCGCGCCCGCCGTAGCGCCTAGCGCGAATTCGCAATTTCGATGCTTCCGTTGCTGTTTGCTAGCTCCAGCAAGCACGCCCCGTTCCCAATCGTGCCATTCAAGACGTCAGAGCCAATTGTCCCCGTGGACGTAACCGGCAAGTCCGAAGAGATTTTCCCGAACGAAGTGCGCGCAGAAACCCGGTAGCCTCCATTTGAAGGAACACGAACTACGAGGTGGGAGAAAGAAGTCTTCAGCGAGATGTCCTTGCAGCTGTCTGAGGAAGCTGTCACGTCAATCGCGCCGTTTTGATTGTTCACGCGCAATCTTCCGCCGACGCCATGCAATGTTACCCCTCCGAAAGAAGTCTCCACCCCTGCGTCGCCGGATACATTTGCGGCCGTGACAGCGCCGTTTGAATTCTGTACTGTCAGGTTGCCCTTGACGTTTCTCAGGTCCAGCGAACCAAAGCTGGTTTTTGCATAGAGATCCCCGCCGACGTCGGTTGCCTCAATGTTTCCGTTGCCCGTAACCAGGTTCGCGCCCTTGTAAAGATTCGCGGCCACGATCCTGCCAAATGAGGTTTTGATGTTTGTGGCACCGTGAATTTCCCGCGCGTTCACCTGCCCATTGTTGTCTTCTACGCCGAGAGTCCCTCCTACGCGTTCGACATCAAGCTCCCCGAAAGTCGTCACAAGTTCCGCATTCCCGGTAACGTCGGAAACTTCCACTTTCGCGTTGCCGTTGTGCAGGTTCAGATTCCCGTTGATCGTCCGCGCGTTGACGCTGCCAAACGAGTTGGTTAACGTAACGCTACCGCTGACGTTTGTCAGTTCAACGCTTCCATTGCCGCCGGAAATTGTCGTCGTTCCTCCGATTTGGGTCGCGGTAATGCTTCCAAACCTGTTCTTGATGTCCAGCGTGCCTTTTACGTTTGTGACTTCCACCGAGCCGTTGTTGTTCACAATCGTGGAATTGCCGTTTGCGTTGTTCAGTTCGATTCTCCCGAACGCATTGGCGATTTTCGTCTGCCCGGCGTCTTTTACTTCGATTGAGCCGTGGCCGTTTTCAATGCGCGCCCAGCCGTGAACTCCGGACGTCTCCACGTTTCCAAAATCATTGCGCAGCCACAAGGGCGCATCTACAGGCACGGTGACTTCGTAGTCCACCGAATAAGAGGCTTTTTTCCATTGGAGACGAAGCACGTACTTCGCGTGATCGTCCGGATAGACAGTTCTGACGTGCACGCCGTCGCCGCCCTGTTGCACATCAATCTGAATCTTGTCCGCAAATTCCTGCGCTTCTTCTTTTGACTTCGCCTGAACGTTAATCGTCGCAGTAATTTTGACATCGTGTCCGCTGCCGCCGGACACGCGCACGCTGCCAAAACG
This sequence comes from uncultured Acidobacteriota bacterium, assembly GCA_963794175.1. Lineage (GTDB taxonomy): Bacteria > Acidobacteriota > Terriglobia > Acidiferrales > UBA7541 > Acidiferrum. The sequence continues at coordinate 48,515 of CAWCCV010000011.1, forward strand.
ATTGTCGAGGCTCAAACCCTGCGTTCCGGTCAGAGCGACCGTCTTTTCGAACGACTTCTGCACCTGATCTTCAGGATTGTTGCTTGCATTCGCCGCCGTCGAGGCCAGCATCAACGCCACCAGCAAACCCGTTGCGCGATACCTGTATGTCCTCAAATTCCCGATCACTGTCTCCCCCTTCATCGCTTCGCTTCCAGAATCTCTTGCAGCGTGTCCTGCTTTTCCCGGTACATCGCCAGCAACTGTCGCCGCAGATGCGCGTTCGCAGGATTTTGACCTGCCTGTTCGCGCAGTTCAGCAATCGCGTTATTCAACACCAAAAGTTTTTCCCGGTAGTTCGCCATCAACGGGGAGGAGGGCGGATCAAGCTGCGGACGCGCTTGTTCATCCAACTTATCAATCGCCTTCTGATATGCGGCTTCCGCGCGCTCGACCTTGCTGACTGCACTGTTCCCCAGGAGGAGAGGGGAATTGCTTCCGTCACGGCCATGGAATATCAACCATGTCGTCGTTCCCGAAACCAGGATCAACAAGATCAGCGCTGCCACCGTTCGCCACTCGAAGACAGTTTTCCCTGGCCAGTTCAGCCACGCGCGTACCCGCGACGGTCTTTCCGCACTCTGCTCGGCAAGGCCCCGCTCAATCTTCGTCCAGAGATACGGCGTTTCCCACTCCTGCCTCAATTCGCCAGCCGCTACCGACAAACCCTTCCAAATGCGGACTTGCTCGCCGCACTCAGCGCAGACAGCCGCATGCACTTCAAGCGCCGCCCATTCCTCTGCGCTCCCATCCATGAAAATTCGTTCGCGATCCACGCAAGTCACACTCATATCATTCACCCTGCCTCCGCCGACTGGCTTGTCGGCGGCGCGAGCATCGTCCGCAGATTTTTCTTTGCCTGAAACAAAGTGTTTTTCGAAGCAGTCTCTGTAATCTCCAGCAACCCCGCGATCTCCGCGTGCCGGAAACCTTCCACTTCATAAAGCAAGAAAACTTCACGCTGGTGGTCTGTGAGTTTTGCCAGCGCCCGCTCCAGCGCGAGCTTCAGGGAAGGATGCGATCCTGGCGCACGCCGCTCCGGTACCGGGGCTTGTTCCGTGCCCTCGCTAGTCACTTCTTTCCTGCGCATTCGCCTGCGGCGCGCGTCATGGCAGGTATTGATCAGGATTCTAAACGTCCACGTTATGAAACTTGATTGGCCGCGGAACGTCCCGATGCCTCGCTGAATCTTTAGAAACGCCTCTTGCACGGCGTCTTCTGCATCCGCCGCGGTCCCCAGCAAATTCCGCGCAAGGCTTTTCATCCGCCGACCGTATAGCGAATAGAGCCGCTCGTACCCGTGCAGCTGGCCAGCCAGGCACGCCGCCGCGATTGTCGACTCTTCTAGGTGAATTTCATTCGTTGCGGGCGCAACGCCCACCGGGTTTTCTCTTCCTGCCACTCGACTCCCCTGCCACCGCTCCTCGCTGGAGATTCTAGCCCCCCAGGGCAGCGCAAGTCCTGTCGTCGCCATACCTCGCTCCTAGGGTATAGACGACGCGCAGTGCCCAAAGGTCAGGGCCCGTTGCGCAAAGCCCGATGAAGTGCAAGTGGCTTATTTCTAGGAGCTTACAGGAGGACGCCTTATCTCCAGTGCTTCCTTTGGCAACGCGCCCAGCGTCCGCTCGCGCTTGTGAAATTCCCGCACGCTCGCTACCAGGTCGGCTACCGTGAATTCCGGCCAGCGCTTTTGCAGAAACACAAACTCGGCAAAAGCGCATTCCCACAGCAGAAAATCCGACAAGCGCTGTTCGCCGCCCGTGCGGATCAAGAGATCGACTTCGGTCGATCCCCCGTGCAGCACTTCCGCCAGTACGTCGGAAAATGCCTCGGGAGAAAGCTTCGTTGCTTTGTAAAACCGGCAAGCCGCCTGATAAATCGCTTCGCGTGCCGAATAATCGATCGCCAGTCGCAAATGCAACTGCGTTCCGTTTGCAGTCAACGCCTCGGCATCGGCAATCGCTTCACGCAGAGTAGCCGGAATACGATCGCGTCTGCCAATCACGCTCAGGCGAACGCCTTCGTCCACACAATGCGAAGTCTCCATGAGCAAATATTCGTGCAGCAAGCGCAGAATGGCATTCACTTCGTGCGCCGGCCGTTGCCAATTCGCTGATGACAGGGCAAAGAGCGTCAACGTGTGAATACCAAGTCTTGGTGCTGCTTGAATCACCGCGCGCGCCGCCTCTGCTCCCGCGCGGTGGCCGGCCGACCGCGGCAATCCCTGAGAGCTGGCCCACCGTCCATTCCCATCCGTGATGATGGCCACGTGCAAGGATGGCGCAGGCGCCGCCACCATCGGAGCAGGAAAGAGTCGCAAAACAATTGGTTGAACGCTCATAACAACTTCTTTCTCCGCCGCAAAGATCGTTTCTTCAAACAACTTTATAATACAAAGTGAAGGGACAAATTTTTTTCACCCTTCGCGCGTTGCGCGAATCAATGCTTCCATGTGATTTAAATAGCGCTCCAGCGCTTTTCGTCCCGTACCAGTAAGGTGATATTCCGTCTTCGGCAGGCGCCCATGGAACGACTTCGTGCAGACAATGTAGTCCGCTTCCTCGAGTTTCCTTGCATGCACACTCAGATTGCCGTCCGTAGTCTTCAGCAGACTTTTCAGCTCGTTAAAGGTCAGGGAACGGTTCACCGCAAGGGCGCTCACAATTCCCAGGCGGATCCGCTCATGGATCAGCCGGTCAAGGTCTGGCGACACAGCCTCGCGCGCGTTTCCGCGCAAAGTGCCGAGCGAAGCGGTTTTCTCCCGTTGCGCCTGTTCTTGTTTCGCTGCTGAGGTTCTTGCCATAATTTCGTTAGCCGCCGTACCGCTTTGCTATCCAAAGACCAAATCCGATTTGCACGCCGCCAAAGCCCGACGCCATCAGCGCGTCACCCCATTGCGCCGGCGCAAAAAGCGCTCCCCCGCCGAGTAGCATAAGGCAAAGTCCCATCACAGGCACCACGCGCACCGAAAACGCGCCTCCCGTGACAATCGCCGTCCCGTAAAGCAACATCCACATTCCCGGCAGCGCGGAAAACAGCCCTGCATGGGCCAGTGCGTAGGTGAGCAGTCCGCCCGCAACGATGGCCGGAGCAAAGCTTCGCAGGAATTTCCGCCCGGGGCCGGAAAACAATTTCGCATTTACGCGATGCGCTTTTGTCGCAGCCGCCGGCGCTGCAATCAGCGAAAGCGACTCCGGCTTCGAGCAACCAAACCAGAAGCCACCGGGACGGCGTTGTTTGCAGGGAGGCGAAGTACGCCGCGGCAAGGGCCGTAATTCCCATGGCCACGCCGCCCCAACCCGGCACGGCGGTAAATTCCCCGGCGCTTTCCATCGTTTCGCGAATGTAGCGAAGATGGTCGGCCGCCCGGGCGTCGATGGGAATCGGCTCGGGGGGCGGGACACGCGATGGACTGTGCAAAGCCATACCATCAAGCTACCGGCCTTTCGGTGTTTTGTCAAGTACTTTATTATGTAAAGTGCAGCCGCATCCGCGCGCCTATTTGTTCTGCCGATACCGCCCCAACAGCGCGTTTCCGCGGATCGTGAACACGTCCACGAACATCTGAATGCTGTCCCTCAGCATGTTTATTTTCGTTGCCGGAGAATGCGCCCAGCGCACGGGGATCTCCACGGCTTTCAACCCGTGATGCCGCGCAAGGTAGAGCAGCTCCGGGTCAAAGCCAAACCCCTCGATTCTCTGCTGCTCAAAAATAATCTTGCACCGTTCCCGCCGGAACGCCTTGAACCCGCACTGCGTATCCACAAACGGCAGCCACAGGACGATTCTCACGATCTTGTTGAATATGATTCCCGCAAACTCCCGAAACCGCGATTCATGTACGGTGATCAGATTTCTGTCTAGCGCGCGCGAACCAATCGCCACGTCATATTCGGCCATCGCTGCGAGCAGTTTGTCGGCTTCTTCAATCGGGGCGGAAAGATCGGCATCGGTAAAAAGCACGATTTCCCCGTGCGCCTCCTGCATGCCGTGTCGCACACTGTACCCCTTGCCGCGGTTTTCACCGTTCAAAACAACTCGCAGATTTGGAATCCTCGCCCGAAACGTCTCAGCCACCGCGGCTGTCTGGTCCCTGGATCCATCGTCTACCACGATCACTTCCGTCGTCCGCCCCGATTTCTCGATGTAGTCGGCAATCAGACCCAGCGAAGTCGGCAGCCGCAATTCTTCGTTGTAGGAGGGAACGATGATCGAAAGTGCGGGCGCGGCTTCCATCGAGTCTAAGATGGCGCCATCGCCGGCGCGTGCTTTTCCCAGGCGCCGGTTTTCAGAATTTCTTCTATCTGCGCCAGCGCAAAGTCGCATTCATCCTGGGTGTTGTAGAAATGCGGCGAAAGCCGAATCCCCGCTTTGGGCCGGTAATCCACCAAAATCTCGCGCGCGAGAAGTTCGCGGCACACTTCCGCTGCGTGAGGACAATCGACGGAGACGGTTCCCGCGCGCTCCGCAGAATTTTCCGGCGTATTCACACGCCATCCGCGCGCCTTCGCCCCTTCGAACAGTCGCGCCGTCATCGCAATCGACTTTTCGCGAATCGCGCTAATTCCCACTTGATTCAAAATATCCAGTCCCGGCTGGCATGCGTACAGCGCCGGAATGTGCGGCGTCCCGTTTAAATAGCGAAACGAGTCTTCCCGCGCCTTGATGGCGCCCGTCTCGAAAGCAAACGGCCGTTGATGCGCGATCCAGCCCGTCAGCGCCGGCTTCAATTGCGCGCGCAAATCTTCTCGCACATATAGATAGGCAACGCCCGGCCCGCCGCAAAGCCACTTCAAAACTCCGCCGACTGCAAAATCTACACCGAGGCCGCGCACATCAATCGGAATCGTGCCCGTCCCCTGAAAAACGTCCAGGATCACCCGCGCGCCCACGCGGTGTGCCTTCTCCACGATCGCTTTTGCGTTCACAATGAACGAGCTTCGAAACAGCACCAGCGAAATCGGCACCAGCAGCGTCGTTTCATCGATTGCGGCAAGAAATTTGTCCAAATCAAAGCGCACCGGGTCCGCGCTGGGTACAAGTTCCACGCGCGCGCCCAACCGCGTTTGCCCGTGGTAGAAATACTGAATCGAAGGGAATTCCAGCTCCGTCATCACCACTTTGTTGCGAGGCCCGCGAAAGTCAAAACAGGAGGCAATTACCGCCTGGGTTTGCGTCACGTTTTGATGGAGGGAAATTTCTCCCGCGCCCGCGCCAATCAGCGGAGCGACCTTGTCGCCCACGCCGACCGCCATCTCCCACCAGCCCTCTTCCCAGGCCCGCACCCCGCGCTGCGCCCACAAATCCGCGTAGGCCTGCAAAGCCGCATACACGCCTTGCGGCATCGCTCCCAGCGAATTGCTGATCATATAGGTCGAGCGTTCCAGTATCGGGAACTCGCTCCGCCATGCAAGCAGTTCATTCATGCTTCGTCGTTCCGTTCGCCGTCTTGCCCCGCTGATATGTGCGCCAGATAAAGTAGCACAGCGTCAGGAACGCAAGCCACGGGGGGCCGGCAAGAAGCGTCACCTGAAAATCCTTCACCCACAAGGTGGAAACCAGCACGCCGAGCAAACCCGCCAATCCCAGCACGGAACTCCAATAGCCGGGCGGCGCAAATCGCGCGTAAGTCTTCTTTTCCAACTTCATTTTTCGCCGAAAAGCGATGTGCGTTACAAGCGTCATCAACCAGATGAATGGTCCGCCGAAAAACGCCAAACCAATCAAATAGAGAAACGCGGAGTTCTTGAAACGCAGATTCAAGAGCATCGCCGCGGCCATGCCGAAGCTCGAGGCAAGCACAGCCGCCACGGGCATTCCCCGCTTGCTCAGTTTTCCCAGCAAAGGCGGCGCGTAGTTTCCCCGCGAAAGCGAAAACAGCAGCCGCGCCGCGAAATACAAATTGCACAGCGCGCTTGAAAGCGCCGCCGTCAGCACCACAAAATTCATCACGTGGCTCGCCGCTGGAATTCCTACTTTTTCAAATACCGTCACAAAAGGACTTTTGTCTAGTCCAATCTGTTCCCACGGCACAATCGCAACCACCAGCGCCAGCCCGCCCAGATAGAACAGCGCAAGAAACGCCAGCGTTCTCCGGAACGCGCGCGGCACTGCTGTCTTCGGATCCGCAGCCTCGCCAGCCGTTACTCCGACAATCTCCAGCCCCAGAAAGCTGAAAATTGCCGTAATCACTCCCAACCCTACTCCTTTCCACCCGTTGGGAAAAAATCCGCCATGCGCCGTGAAATTGCCCGTGCCGATTCTCGGAAATCCAAATCCCAGAACAAGCGCCGTTCCCAGAATCAGAAAGACTGCGATCGTCACCACTTTGATCATCGCAAACCAGAACTCTATCGTTCCGAAGTTCTTGATGCTCAGCGTATTTACATAAACCAGCGCAATCGAGAATCCGCTGATCCAAAACCACGAAGGAATGTTGGGAAACCAGAATTGACAATAAATCCCTGAAGCGGCGACTTCGCTTCCGACGACGATCACCAAGCACAACCAATACGTGTACCGCGTCGCAAATCCAGCCCACGGATGCAGATACATCTCCGCGTACAGTCCAAACGAACCAGCCGCCGGATGCTCCACCGCCATTTCCGCCAGCGCCCACATTACGGTCAGCGCAATCAGCGCGCCCACGCCAAAACTCAGAATGACGGCCGGCCCAGCCAATTTCACTGAAATCGCGCTGGTCAGAAAAAGTCCCGTGCCGATGGTGCTTCCCAGCGCAATCATCGCCACCTGCGCCGGACTCAGCCGGTGCTGCAGCCCGGCTTCTCGCCGGACGAGCTCTTCCTGCTTCTTCTCGTCCAAGGGCTCTTCTCGCGCCGCTTCCGCCATGGCGTCGCATCCTAGCAGAGTCGTCTCGATTTCCCCCAACTTTCCCCCCAACCTGTCCGCCCGTACAGTCACCGAGCGGACACTCCTGCCCCTTGACCTTGCAGATTCCCGCGCTGCCGCTTCCTAAAATGATTCTTGTGGCGGCCGGGCAAGTGCCGCCGGTAGAAAAGGAAGCAAGTCATGAAAGCCGTATTCGCGCTCATCATCATCTATGTCGGAACATTTCTTGTGGCCATCCAGGGAGCTTCCAATGTCCCGGTGCAGGCTGCGCAGCAGGAAGCAGCTGTGGAGGCCAAGCCCGCCCCTGCAAAGTCGATTGATCCCCAGAAGGATGCCGATATTCGCTCTTTGCTCGAACTGATGGGTGCGCGCGACATGATTCAAGAAGCCGCAACGAATTCCACCGAGCAATATCGCCAGCGCCTCATTTCTCTCGCTCCAAACGATGAAAAGGCGCAGGAAACGATCAATTCATACCTCGCCGTTTTCCAGAAGAAATTTGACGCCGACGCGCTCGCCGACCAGCTCGTCTCCATCTACGACAAGCATTACACCGAAGATGAAATCAAGGGTTTGCTTCAATTTTATGGCTCGCCATTGGGGCAGAAGGTTGCCGGAGAAATGCCCAAGATCGCCAAGGAAATTCAGCTCACCGATCGCACGCTTACGAATCAGGCCGCCAAGGAAGCGTGGCAGGAATTTCATGCGCAGAACGCGGATGCAAACGGCAAGCAGCGGTCTTTTGCCGCTCGTCGCCGCTGGCAGCAAGGCCAGCAGAACAATTCGAATCAGCAGGCGGCGCAGGCCGATTCGCAGCAGCCATAATCGGCTAGCTTCCTCTGCCAGCAGCAATTTGGCTTTAAGGAAATCGCTTCTTGATTTTGAAATCGATGCCGAACGTTCCGTTCTGATCCCGCAGCGCCACAATCGAAATATTCCGGTTCACGTTGTATTCAACTTGTATTACTTGTTGCTGCGTTGAACTCACATTCGATACGTAGGTAATCGTCAAATTCCGCGTCACTTGCTGTTCCACGGTTACCCGCGCGGCGGCGCTCTGTTCCGATCCGGTCGAACCCACCCCGGCAAGTCCTGGATCTACGCGAAGTTTGGTGATCCCGAACAAACGCTCGAGCCGCCCACCAAGTTGACTGGAAATCGCTTCGGAAAGCAGCGCGGACGCACCAGACCCGGGGCTTTGCGCCGCTCCCGTTCCGCCCGCTCTCAATTCTGCTTCCGAACTTGTTTGCCCGAGCGTAAGCAGCGTAATGATGTCATTTCCCGGTAATGGCGGATCGGACCGGTACGAAAGATTCAACTTGCTCGCGGGCCCGCTGAAATTCAGCGTGATTTCGTACTGCTGAATCGTTGTCGTCGCCTCGATGTTGATGTCCGGGTCTATGTTCAGCGGTCGCGCGAAATTCAAATCGCCGCGTGCCACGCGATACCGGTTCCCGTGGAAATACAAATCGCCCGAAAGCACGTGTATGTGCCCGAGCAGAATCGGGTGCTCCCATGACCCGCGAACCCGCAGGTTTGCATCGGCTTCCAGCTCCGCGTTTGGCCATTCCATGCGCGCATCCGGCGTCGAACGCGCTTCAATGTCGAACTGCAGATTCTCCAGAAAAGTCGAACTCGTTCCGCCACTTTCCCGCGAAGCAATCAGCGCTCCCGCCGCTTCGAGCCCGCCAGACAAATTCACTCTCTCAATCGTCACGCGGCCGGATAGCAATCCCGCATCCGGCGTTCCGGACAACCGCAAATTTCCTGCAACTTGCCAGCTCATCCCCTCCGGATAGCGAATTCTCGTTCGTTCGGTCCGCGCCGTAATGTCGTAATGAATCGGCGAGTCCGCGTAATTCACGCTTCCCGTCAGCGTCAGCGTCCCGCCTCCTGCTTCCGCCGTCACGTTATCGAACGACAGACGCGTCGCGTCAAATACCAGATCGCCCTTAATCGCGCTCAACCCAGTTGGGAAATCTGCCATGCGCGCCGAAGCATTTTCGATGTGCACGCGGCCCGTAATCCTCGGCCGGTCCAGCGTTCCTTCAAAGGATGCGTTCACCTGCGCAGGCCCGCGCGCATCCAGGTTTGGAACGAATCCGCTGATCAGCCGCAAATCCAGCGCGCCGTTCAATTTCAGCGCCAGCGCGCGTCGCCCCGTAAATCGCGCGCTCCCTTCTATCTTGAAATTCGTATCTTTCCCATGGAACGTCGCCGGATCAATATTCAGCTCCTCCTTCGACGCCCGAAAATGCACGGGCCCCGCGTTTTCCAACAGCACGTTCGAATAGTTGAAAACCAGCCGCGAGAATTTCGCATCCATGGCGATCGCGCCCCGCTGGCTCAGTTCTCCTTCTAGCGCAATCTCACCGTCCGCGCTTCCATGCCCGCTGAAACGCCCAAGATGAAGATAAGTCACCAGGAAACGGATCGAGGTTGATGTTGCGAATGTTCGCTTTTCCATGTACGGGATAAGGCGGCGTCAATCCAATCGTGTAGCCGCCGGAGATGCTTCCGTCCGTCATCGCCGAGCTCAACTCCAGCTTTGCTTCGCGCCCGTCCGAGGTCAGCGTCCCATCAAAGCTGCCGATAATTTCCTGTCCAACCCGCAAATCCACGATGCGAATCGATCCCTCGCCCTGGGGCTTTTTTGCCGGGCCCGTTGCTTTCACGTGGAACGTCATTTGCCCGCCGACCGGCATCCGCGGGCTTTGCAGCTTTTCAAAATTCTCCAGCGGCAATCCCGCGCCCACCAAATCGACGGAAATGATCATCATTGGCAAAGCGATAGCCGGCACTGCCCGTCACTATCCCCGCTCCAACTTTCTCTTTTCCCGGCGCAAATACCCTCAATTCCGCATTGGAGACGTGTACTTCCTCCGGGGTCACATTCAGTTGCCCGCGCAACCGACTGAACGAAACTCCATACGCATCTCCGTCTGCCACGTCGAACAATCCGCTCAAATTTGGATTCTTGCGTGTCCCGTGGCCGTGGAATTGCCCCGTCAGGGTTCCTTCCACCGGATATCTCTCTTTCACGAACTCCTCGAAAGCTCTCGAGCGGAACCTTTTCGAAATTCACGTCCGCTGTCCATTCGTTCTCCGGCCGAAATACCCATTGATCCAGATCCATCGAGCCATCTACATCAGCCTGCATTGCCCCCAGCCTTGCTTTGCCTTGCGAGATCGAAAGCTCCGACGGGGAATACGCCAGATCCGCTTCGAGCGAATCCAGGCGCAAATCGCCATAGACAATTTCTTCTCCACTGGCATGCCCCGCCAGCGTTGGCCCGCCGAGCGGCCCGGACATTTTCCCCTCCCACTTCGCGCTTCCCGTTAGCCGCGTCCTTGATCCGTCCGCGTTTGGCCCGCGAATCGCGTCGATAAAATCTGCGTACGCCTCAAGGGCCCCCGTTTCCAGTTGAATCTCCAGCTCTGAATTGCGTTTTCCCAGCAAGCCCGCTGCATGAATCCGGCTGGTCGGCGTATCAAATTGAGCGGTTTCCAGCGTCAGAACCTGGGAATCGTAGCGGTAGCGAAAGCTCGCTCCGCCTGTCACCGGTACGTGCTTTGCCGCAAGTTCGCCCGGCGCATTGAGGTCCATCGTCCCGGAAATCTCAAAATGTTCGAATGGCCCGGTCCATGACTCGATCGTGTCCGCGGTGATCACGGAGTCCCAGTGCAAGTCGTTGACAGGGAAGCTGGCTCGCTGCAAGGAGGGCAATACTTGCGCCATCCGAACGTTCTGCACATGCGTCTTGGCAATGAATTCCAGGCTGGGAAACTTCATTGTCACCGGCCCGCTTACCGTCCCGCCAAACGCGCTCACCACAAAATCCGGCACTTGCAATCCGTTCTTGTCGAATTTGTAGCTCCCTGTCGCCGCCAAACCCGAATCCCGGAAACCTTCGTAATTCAGGTTGATTTCAGATCCGGCAAAACTTCCGCTACTTTGCGCTGACGCCCGCATAGAGCGTTCCTTCTCCGCGCACATCCACTTTTCCCGTCGGCGTCAACGGCGCACGGAACGTTTTCCGGAAGTCTCCAATTTCCATCCACGCGCGATATTTGAACGAGACGTTCGGCTCGCTGTAGTTTGTCAGCGTTCCCTGCAAATCCATTCGCGAACGTCCAGCCCCAATCTGTGCCTGCTCCAGCTCAAATCCGTCCTGCGCCACGGAAAACTTCGCCGACAAATTCACCGGCACGGGCAGAAATCGCTTCGCCGCGACTTGTATTTCCTTCCAATCCATCGTCCCCACGTAAATCGGCTTTTCCGCACCCCCTCCGGCTTTAACCGCCAGCCGCAATCCATTTCCTTCGACGGCAAACGGCGTTTTCACATCGTTATAGAGAATCCACCCATCCAGCAGTTGCACCTGCTTCACATTCAAATCAAAAAGAGTCTTGCTCACCGGCGTTGAGGATTGTTGTTTTGGCCCGGGCGGCGCGGGAACGTTCGTTGTCCCATTCTTCTCTGCCCGAATATGAATGTGCGGCTGCAGCAATTTCAAATCGTTCAGCGAAACCTTGCGCCCCCAGAACGAATCGATCCGCAATCCAGCGTCAATCTCTTCCGCGCTGAACAGTGGCTCGGTTCCTTGCGGCTCTTTGCCGTGAACCACAACTCCCTTGAGCTTTGCCCGCAGCGCCAGCCATTCCACCGACAGCGACTGCACCTCTGCCGACCCTCCCGTCGCCGCGTTCAATTTCCGGATGAACTCTCTTTTGAGAAACGGATTTCCCGCGCCGCTCCCGAAAAAAATAATCAGCCCCGCCGCAATTAGCGTGAGCTTGATCCCCAGCACCCAAGCGGTGTGCCGCAGCCACCTCCATTTTCGGCTTCGCGTTTCTTGCGTCATCGGCCGCCTTCGTTCAGAAATTTCGAAATGTGCAGCCGCGCGCGACTCTCCTCCAGCCACTTGTCCGCCTGCTCGTTGATGCCCCGCTGAATCAGCACTTCCTGGATCACGTCTCGTGCATTGTCGAACGACGGCGGCTCCTGCCCCCGAGCCTTCGCCCGCGGAATCAGGGCATTGTCGTAAAAATCCCGAATCGCTTTCTCATCCACCTGCACAATCGGCCGAAATCGCGAATCCAGATAATTCGTCAAAAACGCCTGCGCCGTGACGATCTGTTTTACGTCGGTCTCCGTTAATCCCGCTTTCTCCCTCTGCGCATCAAAATCTTCCGTTTTCGCAAACGACCTTCGCAAACGCTGCAATCCCCGCTCGACATCCGCGTCGCTTGCGGCCGGAAATCGCGAAGCTTCCGCTTCCTTGCGCACAATCCATTGATCTATCAAGCGGTCCAGGATTTTCTCCCGGCTTTCCGGCTTTCCCTCAACCAGAGTCTGATACCGTTCCAGCTGCTCCAAGTCGCTCTGCAAAATAATCTCTTCGTCCACGCGCGCAACAATGCGATCCACTACCTGCTGCGCGCCACGAGCAAGCGCCGGAACACAGCTCGCGCCGGCAACCGCGGCCAGCCACGCGATTTGCCGAATCGCTCCGCATCAGAAAGCCGCTCCCAAACTAAAAGAAATCTGGAATCGCGGCAGTTGTCCGCTCTGGTATCCCAGCGAACCCGTCGCGCAATTCGTCTCTCCGCTCGGACACGGAATCGGCACCACAAAAAATTGACGGTTCAGCTGATAACCCAGATCAATCCGAATCGGCCCTACCGGCGTTGCGTAGCGCAACCCGAACCCCACGGTGTGTGAAAAATAATTCAGCTCGTTCGAGCAATTCGTCAGGCACTGTGGAATTGCCGAATTGTCGAACGTCGGCTTTGGTAGCGAGTAGCGAAACGAAATCCGCGTCGCGCGGCTGTACACGTTGCCGCCGTCGTAAAACAGAGCCCCGCCCAAACTCGTTCCGAAATACGGCAGCCGCATCGGGAATCGGAATTCCTGATTGAGGATCAGCATCGCCTGCCCGCCCACCGGGAATCCGGTGTTCGAGTCTCGCGGCCCCGCCTGATTCAGCGCGAATCCGCGCAGCGAAGTCCCGCCTCCAGCAAAGAACCTTTCCGGCAGCGGGATCACTTGCGGCAGGTCGCTTCCCGTCGGCGCTGGAAATGTCAGCGAAACCGTGTCCCGATAAGGGGTCAGCACTCCGATTCGAATGGACCGCGCAAAACTGAACCGCCGCTTGATCGGATAGTACGAAGAATTTTGATACAGAAAATGCAGGAAGCTCGCGCTCGACCCAATCCCCGTATCCGCAATTCCAAAGTCCGCGCTGTTCAAAGTTCCTTTTGAGGCGCCCGCCGGATTGTCCCGCGTGTCCCGTACCCAAGAAATTCCAAATTGCGAAACCAGCGTCGGCTGCTGAAACAACGGAATCTCTTCCGGCAATATCTTCAGATCCGACACAAGAATCTTCCGGAAGCTGTACCGGTACAAAATCGTCGTCCGCAGCGAAACTTGCTGCGACAACTGCAGCGCACCTTCATACCGCGTCTCGTTAAATGTATTGATGTCTTGCGTTTTCTCGGCGTACGCCGTCGCTTGAAAGCTGAAATTCGGGTTCGCAAACGTATTGGGCGAGGAATATCCCAGCAGCGCCCGCCCCTGCAACGTACTGCCTCGCACCTTCAGCGAAAGGGAATCGGCACGTCCCGTCAAATTCAGCTTTGAAATTTCAAGAATTCCTCGAGGCGCGGCCTCCACCGTGCTGCTCGTCGGATCCGTCGAACTCCCCATCCGCAGCACTTCGAATCCTCCGCCGTAAGACAGCGTGTACCGCTTTGCCTCTTCGACCAGTGCCACCACATCTTTATCCGGATCCGACCCGTTCGGGTTTTGTGGCGCGACCGTCGCTCGATTGAATATGCCGAGGTTGTACAGCCGCCGCTGCGTGTCCACCACTTCGCCTTGCCGCAGCGGCGCATTCTCTTTCACCTGAATTTGCCGCCGGATCACTCCCGGACGCGTGTGGTTGTAACCGCTCACAAAAACTCTCCGCACCCGCGTCTGCGGCCCTTCTTCGATGCGATACGTCACTTTCACTTCCTTGAATTCCGCGGGCTTTGCTGCTCTTCTCTGCCGCTGCCTGAGCCGCAGCGTTATCTTTCAAAGCGTCCACGTCTTCAAAGCTTGCCTTCAGCGTCGCTTCCGGATATCCCTGGTTGAAGTACAGCGCCAGAATGTTTGCTCGGTCGCTTCCCACGTTCGCCTCTGAATACGGTTGCCCCGGCAGCGATCCCACCACTCCCTGCAATTCGTCCTCGGAAAATGCGTGATTCCCCTCGATCTTTAGCGAGGCCACACGCGTCTGGACGCCTTCGCTAATCTCGAACTTCACGTACAAATCGCCGTCTTTCCCTCGATAGTTGTCCTGGATATCCGCTTCAACCTTCGCGTCCAGAAAACCGTTTGTCTTGTACAGGCTCTCCATCGAAATCCGGTCCGCTTCCAGCAATCTCCGGCTGAATTTCCCGTGCGAACCGAGCGCCCCCTGGTATACCGTGCAACCGGCTTCGCAGCAACTCTTCGTTGAAGTATTTGTTGCCGGTAATTTCAATCCCGATCAGTTTGTGCCGGTCGCCGCGCACCACCGTGTAGGTAATCAACTCTTCCGTACCCTGCCATCCGTTTCCTTTTTCCTTCACGTCTTGCGTCGTCGTCGCGTATTCCACCGCTGCATCAAAATATCCTTGCCGTTCTAGCCGTTCCCGGATGTTCTTCTTGCCCTCTTCGAGCAAGTCCGTGTCAACCGCGCCTTCCTGGTAAATCGGCAGCAATCGCTTTAGTTCGCCGCCGGAAATCTTTGCCCCCGCCACTTCCACCTTTACGCGCGGCCCTTCCGTCACATCCAGCGTCAGCGGCACAATATTTTTTGCCGCGTCATACTCCCCCCGGCGTACCGCCGCCCTTCCGCTCAGATGTCCCTTCTTCGTCAGGAATTTCCGGATGTTCGCCGTTCCTTTTTGTATCCGCGCATTCGTAATCGCCGTTCCCGGCTTCATCTTCAGCCGCGAAGCAATCTGCTCATCCGGGTATTCCGTATTGTTCGTCAGTTGCACTGCCGACACGCGCGCCCGGGCCCCGGGCTCGACCTTCACAATCACATCCATCTGATGCGTGTTTTCGTTTGCTTGAATCTCCGCCGACACTTTCGCCCGATACAGGCCCTCTTCCTGCAGAATCGCTTTCAGCCGTTCGACCGCCTCATCCAGCTTTTCCTTGCGATACACATCGCCCAGCTGAATCTGCATCGCCGCCGCGGCCGAAGCTTCGCTCGGCGGCTCGGTCAGTCCGCGCAAAATCACCTGATTGAAGTAGAGATTTTCTTCCGCGACAAAATCCAGCCGTGCGCCGCCGTCAACGGGCGTTGTCACCGCCTTAAGATTTGCGTAGTTGCCGGTCTTATAAAGCGCCCGCAGACTTGCCGCCACTTGTCCCCGGTCCAGCGGCTTGCCCGTCTCCATTGGCAGCCCGGCCGGAGCATCCTTTAATAGGGTCCCGTCTTCGACGAACAATTCTCACGCTGACAACGACCGGGGCGGGCTCCTGTGCCGTGCAAATCTGCACGGCGGTTCCCGCGAGGAGCGCCGCAAGCGCCAGTCCTCTGAATAGTTTCGCCCAAGTCACTTTCATCCGCTCAATTCGCTCAGACGAAGCGTAGCACAGCGGCGTTGCCTGTCCGTCGCCCTTTGGCGCTATCATAAATACGAATTCGCATCGCACCGGACAGGACGGCCCGCACCTTGAACCAGCCTTCAAAAGACCCTGTTTCCTTCGACCGGTATTCGCGCCAGATCCTCTTTGCGGGCATCGGCGAAACCGGCCAGGCGCGCCTTGCCGCGGCAAGCGCTGTCCTTGTCGGGTGCGGAGCAATCGGCGCTTCGACCGCTGCGCTTGTTGCCCGCGCCGGACTTGGCCGCCTTCGCATCCTCGACCGCGATTTCGTCGAGCCTTCCAACCTTCAGCGCCAATCGCTCTTCGACGAATCCGATGCCCGCCAATCTCTGCCCAAAGCCTTCGCCGCCCAGCAGAAACTTCGCGCCATAAACTCCGCAATCTCCGTCGAAGGCATCGTCGCCGACCTGACTCCCAGAAACGCCGACGAACTTCTCACTGGCTTTGATCTCATTCTCGATGGAACCGACAATTTCGAAACCCGTTTTCTCGTCAACGACTTCGCCGTAAAGCACAATCGTCCCTGGATTTACGCCGCTGCTGTCGGCAGTTACGGCGTCACCATGACCATTCGCCCGGGCCTCACCGCCTGCCTTGCTTGCTTGCTCGAAGGCGATCGTTCAACCGCTGGCCTCGAAGAGACCTGCGACACAATTGGCGTCCTCGGTCCCATCGTCCAGCTCATCTCTTCGCTTGAATCCGCCGAAGCACTAAAGATTCTTGCCGGCAAACAAGAAGCGCTCCACGGCCGCCTGATCTCCAGCGACGTCTGGTCTGGCCGCTTCCAATCCGTCGAAATAGCGCGCTTTGCAAACTGCCGCGCCTGCGCCCGCCGCGAATTCTCCTACCTCGAAGGCGAAGCCCAGCCTCACGTCACCATGTGCGGCCGTGATTCTGTGCAGATTCATGAGCGTTCTCGCGCCCTGGACCTCGCCGCTCTTGGCGCGCTTCTCGGCCCTTCTGTCGAATCGGTCCGCCACAACGAGTTTCTTCTTCGCTTCCGCGTCCCGCCCTATGAAATGACCGTCTTCGCCGACGGCCGTGCCATCCTCAAAGGCTCGCAGGACCCCGCCGTCGCAAGATCCCTCTACGCCCGCTTTATCGGAGCCTGAATCAATTCGCTTGTGACAGGAAGGAATTGGGTCCGGGAAGAAACGCCAGGACGAAGCGAAGAAAGTCTACAGCCCGCCGCGATACGCCCCGCCGCCGCGTCCCACCGAACCCCGCATCGAAGCGCGGTCCAGATTTTCCCGCAAATTCATCAGCGTCAGAAACGTGCTCAGAATGCGCGCCTTCAAGTCGTCCGTCAGCGGCATTCCGCTCGTCGCCACGCGCGCCAGTCGTTCGCCGCTTTCGGTTAGAAAAATCATGATTTCTTTCAACCGCTCGTGCGGCGCATTGCCCATCGCCGTTTCGCGCCGCATCTCTGCGCAGCTTCCTTCAATCGAAAGCGTGTAGTGCAACACGCAGAGTTGCTGCTCGGCCAGTGCCGCTGGCGTCGTGCTCTTGCATCCGGTGATTTGGCAGGAGGTGGGCATAACCAGTGCGTTTCCTAACGCGGCGCAACACTCTAGCTAACCTCACTCGCCCCCGAAAATCCAGCGTCCCCGTGCGCCGTGTTGCGAATCCTGCACGCTCCCCGCCGCGCAATTATTCTCAAAAATGTTTTGACGCCGTCTTTTTTGTACTGTATTTTTATACAGCCTAATGTATAATATTGCTTCCATGGGCGCAGGCAAAACATTCCGTCACGGCCAGATCCTCCGCCTCGTCTCCGGCGAGCGTATCGCCAGCCAGGACGATTTGCGCCGCCGACTTGCGCAACAACGCTTGCGCGTTACCCAGGCCACGCTCTCTCGCGATTTGCAGGAGCTCAAGCTCGTCAAGACAAACGAAGGCTACAAGCAGGCCGCCGCGATTTCGGAGGAAGCCGCCCCGCTCCCCCCGCTCGCCCGCGCCTTGCGCGAATTTTTGCTGGACATTCGCCCCGCGGAAAACATGCTTGTCTTGAAAACTCCTCCCAGCGGCGCGCAGCCTCTGGCCGCCGCCGTGGACGCGTCAAAATTCCCGGAAATTGCTGGCACCATCGCTGGAGACGACACCGTTCTCATCATCACTTCGAATAAGAAAACCCGCCTCGCCCTCCAACAAAAGATCGAAGCCCTGTTGAAATGAGCTCACCTCAACCCATCGCCGTCGTAGGTGTCTCCGGTTACACCGGCCTAGAGCTGGCAAAGCTCTTGCTCCGCCATCCCGCCGGCTCCGCCGCAACCTTCTTCATGCGTGACACCCAGGGCGCCCGCTGCCTTGCCGAACTTTTCCCTCAGTTGCGTGGTATGGGTCGCGCTCCCGTGCGCCAGCTTTCCGTAGAAGATATTCTCGCCTCCGCCGCGAAGACGGCCTTTCTCGCCACGCCCCACGAAGCTTCTGCCGAACTAGCGCCGCAACTTCTCGAGGCTGGCCTAAGAGTCATCGACCTCAGCGGCGCCTTCCGCTTTCGCGACGCCGCCGTCTTTCAATCCTGGTACAAACTGCCCGCGCCGCACGCTGCGTGGCTCGATTCAGCCGTTTACGGTTTGCCGGAGTTTTATTCCTCCGAAATCGCAACCGCGCAGCTTGATCGCCAATCCCGGCTGCTACGCGACCAGCGTAATCCTCGCCGTTCGCCCGCTGACGCAAGCAGGCCTGCTTGAAGCAAATTCCGGTGTCGTCTGCCGACTGCAAGTCCGGAGCCACCGGCGCCGGCAAAGAACTTCGCCGCGACCTCCAATTTTCCGAGCTCGACGAAAACTTCAAAGCCTACAATCTTTTTTCGCACCGCCACACGCCGGAAATCGTCGAACACACCGGCCTAGCCGAATCGCAGCTCATTTTTTCGACGCACCTGCTGCCCATTGCCCGCGGCATTCTTTCCACGATCTACGTCACGCTCTCCGCGAACCGCAAACTCCCGAAGCCATCGAAGCGCTCTACCGCAAGACCTACGCAGGCCGCCCCATGGTCCGCATCTGGAAAGCCGGAGCGCTCCCGGAAATTGCAGCACGTCGCGCACACCAATTTTGCGGACATCGGCTTCGCACTCGATCGTTCCGGCCGCAGGCTCATCGTCGTCTCTTGTCTCGACAATCTCGGCAAAGGTGCCGCTGGCCAGGCCGTACAGAATTTCAACCATCTTCTGGGAATTGAGGAGCAACACAGGACTGCAATGAGACTTGTCATCAAATTCGCTGGTGCTTTGCTGGAAAGCGATTCCGTCGTGCGCGAACTCGCCGCGCAGGTCGCTTCCCTTGCGAAACAGGGTCACGAAATCCTCGTCGTCCACGGCGGCGGACGCATTTTCACCGCGACCCTCAAGCGCCTTGGCATCGAAAGCAAATTCGTCAACGGCCTTCGCGTCACCGACCGCGAAACGCGCGACGTTGCGGTCATGGTCTTTGCCGGCTTGCTCAACAAACAACTCTCCGCCGCAATTTCTGCCGCTGGCCAGCCCGCCATCGGGATTTCCGCAGCCGACGCGCAATGCCTTCCGCGCCGAGCCGCTCGTTCACAACGAAGTCGTCGGCAGCCTCGGCTTCGTCGGCTATCTCACCGGCGTAAACACCGACTTCATCGAATCGTTCTGGCGCAGCAATCTCGTTCCCGTCGCCGCGTGCCTCGGCATCGGCTCCGACAATGAGCTCTACAACATCAACGCCGACCACATGGCCGCCGCTTGCGCCGAATATCTCGGCGCCGATCAGCTGATCTATCTCACCGACGTCGCCGGCGTTCTCGACGGCGAAAAAGTCATCTCCGCCATCGCCGAGCAGGAAATCGAAACCCTGGTCCAGAATAGAACCGTCTCCGGGGGCATGATCCTCAAACTCGAAGCCGCAAAGCGCGCCCTCGAAGGCGGCGTCCAAGGCGTTCACATTGTTGGTGGCACCGAGCCCGGCGCCGTTGCTCGCCGCAATGCGCGCCGCGGAATCAAACTCTGCTTCTGTACAATCCGATTCCTGGCACCCGAATCCTGCGCGAACCGCACTCGCGCGCGCGTTTTCCGCCGCATAACCAAATGAAAACGTCCGCGTCACAATTCAGAAAGCCAAAGCCGTGCCCGCTGCGCTCGCCGACGCGGAGAAATTTCTTCTCCCCACCTACAAGCGCCAGCCGCTCGTCTTCACGCGTGGACGCGGCCCCTACGTTTTCGACTCCAACGGCAAGACGCTATCTCGATTTTCTCGGCGGCATCGCCGTCAACGCGTCTCGGTCACGCGCATCCCAACATCGTCAAAGTCATTCGCCGCGAATCCGCGCGCGCCATCCATCTTTCCAATCTTTTCCACAACGAATTTCAAGGCCCGCTCGCTCGAAAACTTGCCGAAATGGTCCGGCCTCGATCGCGTTTTTTTCTCCAACAGCGGCACCGAAGCCATCGAAGGCGCCTTGAAACTCGCCCGCCTCTATTCGCGCCCCGCCGACGCTGCCCGTCACTTTCGCGAATCCCAAGCACCGCATCCTCGCGCTCGAACACTCTTTCCACGGCCGCACTTTCGGCGCCGTCAGCATCACGGCCACCGAAAAATATCGCTTGCCCTTCGCGCCTCTGGTTCCCGGCGTCGAATTCGTCAAATTCAATGACGTCGCCGATCTCGAATCCAAATTCGACAAAACCGTGTGCGCCAGTCATCGTCGAAACAATCCAGGGCGAAGGCGGCATCTATCCCGTCAGCGAAGCCTTCTGGAATCGCGCCCGGGCCCTCGCCAAGCAACACGGCGCGCTGCTCATCGCCGACGAAATTCAATGTGGTCTCGGCCGCACCGGCCGCTACTTCGCCTACCAAAAGTTTTCTTCCAAGCCCGATCTCGTAGCCGTAGCAAAGCCTCTCGCCGCCGGCCTTCCGCTCGGAGCAATCCTCACCTCCGAAGCGGTCGCCGCCCGCGTCAGCCCCGGAGTTCACGGCACAACATTCGGCGGCGGTCCCATGATCTGCGCCGTCGCTCTCGAATTCCTGAAAGTTTTCGAAGAAACAAAAGTTCTCGCCAACGCCGCCGCGCGCGGCGCCGAACTTCGCGCTGGCATCGAAAAACTGGCCGCAAAATTTGCCTTCATCAAGGAAGTCCGCGGCGAAGGCCTGATGATCGGTGTCGAACTTTCCGTTGACGGCACGCCCTTCGTCGCCGAAGCCATGCAATCGCGGCTTGCTCATCAATTGCACGCACGAATACACGCTGCGCTTGCTGCCCGCCTTCATCATCACCGCAAAACAAGTTCGCGAATTTCTCGGAATCTTCGAGAAAGTCCTGGGTCACGTTTCCAAATCTGCGGCTCGCGATCGGCAAACGGCGCGGCATGCGCGTGCTCACACCGCAGCGAGGTAACACAAGGAAATGGCAACGACTACTCTGGCAGCGCCTGTCATGGTCTCGAACGATCTGCTCACGGGAGCGGAGTGGAGCCCCGCGCACACGCGCGAACTCCTCGCCATCACCGCCGACATCAAGGCCAATCCCGCAAGTTACGCCGACACGCTGCGCGGCAAATTCATCGCTCTGATTTTTGAAAAGCCCTCGCTCCGCACGCGCGTCACGTTCGAAGTCGGCATTCAAAGCATGGGCGGCCACGTCGTGTTTCTCGATCACACGCAGGCCCGCCTCGGCGAACGCGAATCGATCGCCGACGTCGCGCGCAATCTCGAGCGCTGGGTGCAGGGCATCGTCGCCCGCGTCTACGAACAGCGCGTACTCGAGGAAATGGCCGCCACGACGGACATTCCTGTCATCAACGCGCTCTCCGACAAATTCCATCCCTGCCAGGCGCTCGCCGATTTCTTCACGCTCGAAGAAAAATTCGGCACATCTCAAAGGCTTCAAGCTCGCCTACGTCGGCGACGGCAACAACGTCTGTCACTCGCTGATGTATCTCGCCGCGCGTCTTGGCGTGAATTTGCGTATCGCAACGCCGGCAAAATTACGCTCCCGACGCCGACGTCATCGCCGATTCCAAGCGCGTCGCAAAGGAAACCAAAGCCAAAATCGAACTCTTCACCGACCCGCGCGAAGCTGTGGAAGATGTCCAGGCCGTTTACACCGATTCCTGGACCAGCATGGGCTTCGAAGCCGAGGAAAAAGTCCGCAAGGAAGTCTTCAAGCCTTATCAGGTCAATCGCAAACTCATGGCGCTTGCCGGACGCGACTCCGTTTTCATGCACTGCCTGCCCGCCCATCGCGGCTACGAAGTCACACACGGAAATTCTCGATGGCTCGCAGCTCTGTCGTGCTCGACCAATCCGAAAATCGCATGTACGTGCAGAAGGCGATTCTGCACACGCTCTATCGCTGAAAATGGTGAAGGTGTGAAACACAAAAGAATCATTTGTTGTGCCGTAAACTACGCATGATCTCAACAATATACGAAAGAGGAATCGTGAAAACGCAACTGCTCCAAAACCGAAAAAAGTGGTGCTCGCCTACTCCGGCGGCCTCGACACCTCCATCATCATTCCCTGGCTCAAGGAAAATTATGGCTGCGAAGTCATCGCCATGATCGGCGACGTCGGCCAGCAGGAAGATCTTCAAGCCGCATACAAAAAGGCGCTCGCCACCGGCGCATCCTCCGCTTACGATCGAAGATCTGCGCGAAGAATTTGTCCGCGACTACATCTGGCCCACGCTCCGCGCCGGCGCCGTCTACGAACACACCTATCTCCTCGGCACTTCCATGGCGCGTCCCGTCATCGCCAAGCGCCAGGCCGAAATCGCGCTCAAACTCGGCGCCGACGGTCTTTCCCACGGCTGCACCGGCAAGGGCAACGATCAGGTCCGCTTCGAACTCGCCTACAAAGCCGATCGCGCCCAACCTGCAAATCATCGCGCCCTGGCGCGAGTGGGACATCGATTCCCGCGAAGACGCCATCGCTTACGCCGAAAAACACAACGTGCCCATCGAGCAGAGCAAAAAGAATATCTACAGCCGCGACCGCAACATCTGGCACCTCAGCCACGAAGGTGGCGAACTTGAAGATCCCGCAAACGCCCCCAGCGAAGCCATGTGGCAGTGGACCGTGTCTCCGGAAAAAGCTCCGGAAAAAGCCGAAGAAGTCGAAATCGGTTTCGAATCCGGCACGCCGGTTTCCGTCAACGGCACGAAACTCGGTCCCGTCGATCTTGCTCAACACGCTCAACGAAATCGCCGCGCGCCACGGCGTCGGCCGCACCGACCTCGTCGAAAATCGTCTCGTCGGCATGAAGTCCCGCGGCGCGTACGAAACTCCCGGCGGCACATTGCTCGTCACCGCGCATCGCGAACTCGAACGCCTCACCATCGATCGCGAAACCGCGCACTTCCAGCAATCGCTCGCCGTCCGCTACGCCGAACTCGTTTACAACGGCGTCTGGTTCTCGCACGCAGCGCCAAGCGCTCGACGGTTTCTTCAACGTCTCGCAAGCAGCGCGTCACCGGCTCCGTCGGCCTCAAACTCTGGAAGGGCACGCTCAACGTCACCAGCCGCAAATCGCCCTTCTCCCTCTATCGCGCCGATTTGGCCAGCTTCACCATGGGCCGCTACAACCCGAAGGACGCCGAAGGCTTCATCAATCTCTTCGCGCTGCCGGTCACCGTGCGCCCCAAAGCCAAAGCCGAGAGTCCAATTCTTAATCCCGTCATTTCGAGCGAAGCTGAGGAATCTCTCTTCGATGAAAGCAGCACGGCAACGATGACCGAACGCAAAGACGACAGGCTCTGGGGCGGCCGCTTCGAACGCGAGCCAAACGCGCGCTTCGACGCGTTCCAGCGCTCCTTTGCGTTCGATCGCCGTCTGCTTGCCCTACGAAATCGCCGTCGATCGCGCTTGGGCCAAAGCCCTCGAACCCATCGGAATTTTCACCGCCACCGAAGTAAAGCAAACGCTCGCCGCGCTCGACAAAATCGCCAAGCACGCGCAAAAAGCGATTCCGCCTGGCTCGAGAAAACTTCGGCGCCGACGCAGAAGACGTCCACCACTTCGTCGAAAAAGCCCTCGTCGAAGAACTTGGCCCGCTCGGCTGGAAACTCCACACCGGCCGCAGCCGCAATGAACTCGTCGCCACCGATTTCCGCCTCTTCGTAATCGACGCCGCTGCTGAAATCAAACGCGGCCTGCTCGCTCTCATCAACGCATTACTCGCCCAAGCCAAAGACGAAACTCGGCGTGCCTATGGCCGGCATGACGCACATGCAGCACGCCCAGCCAATCTTGCTTTCCCACTTTCTCGCTCGCGCACGCAGAAGCATTCACCCGCGACATCACCCGTCTGCAAAACGCCGCGGCAAGCGCCGACGCCTGCCCCATGGGCTCCGGCGCGCTCGCCGGAAATTCCTTCGCCATCGATCGCGAAGCCATCGCCCGCGACCTCGGCTTTTCCAAAATCACCGCCAACAGCCTCGACGCCGTCAGCGATCGCGACTTCGCCCTCGACTATCTGTTCGCGCTCTCCGGCATCGCCACCCATCTCTCCCGCCTCGCCGAGGATTTCGTCCTCTTCGCCTCGCAGGAATTTTCTTACGTTATTCTTCCCGACGAATATTCCACCGGCAGCAGCCTGATGCCGCAAAAAAAGAATCCCGACTGCTGGGAACTGATCCGCGGAAAAACTGGCCGAATCACAGGCGCTCTCGTCGCCTTGCTCACAACCCTCAAAGGTCTCCCCACGAGCTATCAACGCGACCTGCAGGAGGACAAAGAAGCGCTCTTCTCCGCACACGATCAAGTCGCGGACATGGTCGCTATTGCCAGCCGGTGCCGTCTCGACCATCCAATTCCGCGCCGAAAAACTCCGCGCCCTTGCGAATAATCCCGTCGCTGCTGGCAACAGAAGCCGCGGACTATCTCGTCCGCAAAGGCATTCCGTTCCGCCAGGCCCACGACTTCGTCGGCAAGATTCTGCGCGAAGCGGAAAAGCAGGGGAAAAATTGGATCGAACTTCCGCTCGCAGAACTGCAAAAAATTTCCCCGGCATTCGGCTCGGATTTTGCCAGGAGTTTGACTGTCGAAGCCGCACTCGCCGCAAAAAAGTTCCCGGCGGAACTTCGCCTCGATTCCGTTCGCTGCCGCAATCGCCGATCTGGAAAAGAACAATTAGCGGAATCGGAGCCGCGCGCGAATGACCCAGGTCCCGTCCGAAGCCGCACTCCCCAAAGGATTCCGCTTCGCCGCCACTGCTTGCGGTCTGAAAAAAACCGGCGCACTGGATCTCGCGATTCTTTCAAGCGACGTCCCCGCTTCGGCCGCCGCCGTCTTCACTCAAAATCTTGTCGTCGCCGCCCCCGTTACCCTTTCCAAAAAACATCTCGCCGACATCGAAAGGCCGCATGCGCGCCGTAGTCGTCAACGCCGGCAACGCCAACTGCGCCACCGGTACCGCAGGGCGATCTCGCTTCGCATCCGCACCGTCGAAGAAACCTCCCGCCGCCTCGGTCTTCGCGCCGCAAGAAATCTTTGTCTGCTCCACCGGCGTTATCGGCGTGCAACTTCCGGTCGAAAAAATTCTCCGCGCGCTTCCCGTGCTCGCGCGCAATCGCCGCGCTTCCGCGCGCTCTTTCGCCGAACTCTCTCTCGCCATCTGCACCACGGACACGCGCCCAAAAACCGCCTCCGCCTCTTTCAGGATGGCCGGCAAACGCATCCACCTCATCGGCTGTGCCAAAGGCGCGGGAATGATTCACCCCAATATGGCCACCACGCTCGCCTTCGTCGCCACCGACGCCAACATTTCGCCCTCTCTCCTGCAGCGCACGCTTGCGCGACGTCACCGGCCGCACTTTCAACGCCGTCAGCGTGGACGGCGATACTTCCACCAACGACACTCTTCTCGTCCTCGCCAACGGCGCCGCAGGCGCTCCCGCAATCGCAAATGGCAGCAAAGCCCACCGCCATTTCACCGCCGCCCTTGAAGAAGTCTGCGGCTCTCTCGCCCGGCAAATCGTCGCCGACGGCGAAGGCGCGCAGCGCGTCATCGAAATCGAAGTGCGCGGCGCCAAAACCGAATCCGCCGCAAAAAAAATCGCCGAAACCATCGCCACTTCTCCGCTCGTCAAAACCGCTTTCGCCGGTGGCGATCCCAACTGGGGCCGCATTTTCGCCGCCGCGGGCCGTTCCGGAGTCAGATTCGATCCTTCCCTCGTCGAAATCACCATGGCCGGAATCAAAGTCCTCAAACGCGGCCAGCCGCTCGATTTCAACGAACGCGCCGCCAGCAACAAACTCCTCGCCGACCATGTCCCCATCGTCGTGGATCTCCACGCCGGCAAGTCCGTCGCCCGCTACTGGACCTGCGACTTCACCGCCGAATACGTCCGCATCAACGCCTCCTACCGCACGTGATGGGCGGGCGCGGCTTTGCCGTGCCGCACAGCCGGTAGATCCCGCGGATGGCGGGCTGCCGGCAAACGGGAACTTGTAGTCTCCGGCACGCCTTATGTCATACCCTACCGCGTGCGGGGCGGGGTATTGGAAATCCTGCGCGTTTTTCACATAGAGCGCCCAATGGCCGCCCGAATTCTGAAAAATAACCCCTCTCTTGATTCGAGGTAACGAGGCATGGCACAACGTCTGACCGGGAAAGTCGTCATCGTCACCGGTGCAGCCCAGGGAATAGGTTTCGGCTGCGCTCGCATGGCCGCCGCCGAAGGCGCCTTTGTGGTTCTCGGCGATATCCAGAAAGAACGCGGCGAAGAAGCTGCCGCAAAAATCCGCGCCGAAGGCGGCAAGGTAATATTCCACTGCGCCGATCTGACCGACGAAGCGCAGAGCGCGGGGCTCGTGGAGGCGGCCATCAGGAATTTCGGCATGCTCAACGGCCTGGTCAACAACGCCGGCTGGTTTCCCCGGGCTCGTCTCGAAGAAACAACCACCGAGCTCTGGGAAAAAGTGATGCAGGTGAATCTGCGCAGCGCCTTTTACGTCACGAAATTCACCGTTCCCCACATGCGCAGCGCAAAAGGCGGCAGCATCGTCAACATGGGTTCGATCAACGGCATTCAAGGCCTCCCGAATCTTGTCGCCTACGCCGCCGCAAAAGGCGGCCTGCTCTCCATGACCCGAACGCTCGCCGGCGCACTCGCCCCTGATCGCATTCGCTTGAATTACATCATCCCCGGCTGGATAGCCACCGAAGGCGAACTCATCATTCAGAAAGGCGAAGGCCGCGGTGCACAAGATTTGGAGAAGGCAGGAAAGCGCCTGCCTTTCGGCCGCATGCAAACGGTCGAAGACGCCGCCTACGCCGCCATCTATCTCCTCAGCGATGAGTCCGCCCAAGTCACCGCCGCCGTCCTCAACGTGGACGCCGGAGGCTCCATGCTGCCCATTCAAAACGACCTGTATCCCGGCTAGTTGACTGTTTCCCCTTTAGTACTAACATGAACGCAAGCTCCAATCCGCCCTGCCGCAAGAAAAGTCAGATGGGCCCACCGACGAAAAAGCCAAAAAGACCTACGCCAGCGCCCTGGAAGAAACAAAATCTCATCGCGCGTGCGCACGAATTGCAAGCTTCGCCCGCCGGTCCAAAATAATCACCAGGCTTGGCGGGCGAGGACGAAAAAAAGCTACTCCCACTTCCAGTCCGCAAACTTTTTCCGCAATTCCATCTTTTTGAATTTCCCCACGCTCGTCCGCGGAATCGCCTCCACAAACACAATCGCATCCGGCAACTGCCATTTCGCAAAAGTCACCGCCAAATGCTTTCGCAATTCCTCCCCGGAAGCCGCCTGGCCGGGTTTCAGCACTACCGCTGCCAGCGGCCGCTCCTGCCACTTCGGATGCGGAAGCCCTACGACGCAAGCTTCCTTCACCGCCGGATGCCCCATCAAACAGTTTTCCAAATCAACCGAACTGATCCATTCCCCGCCGGACTTCACCAGATCCTTCGCCCGGTCAATCAATCGCACATAGCCTTCGTCATCCATCGTCGCCACATCTCCCGTTCGAAACCATCCATCGCTCGTCCAGCGGTGCCCCTCGATCCGGCGCGTTGTAATACTCCGATGCAATCCACGGCCCGCGAATTTCGAGCTCACCGGGCGTTGCACCATCCCAGGGACACTCGACGCCTTCCGGCATCGGCGCGCCCGGCGCGAAATCGGCGCGCCGCATCACGCGCAACTCCACAAACGGTCCCGCCCACCCTTGCTTGCAGCGCGTCTCGTATTGCTTGTCTTCGGGCCATTCTCTCATGTGCCGTTTCAAGAGCCCGAGCGTTGCAAGCGGAGTGGTCTCCGTCATGCCCCACAAATGAATCAGGTGAATTCCAAATTTGTCCAGCCCGCGAATCAGCTGCTCTGGAGGTGCGGATCCTCCGCAAGCGAGGCGAATCGGCTTTGAAAATTTCCACCGCCCCGGATTTGCTTCGAGCGCCTGCAGGACGCCAAGCCAAACTGTCGGCACGCCGCCGGCAAACGTCACTTGTTCTTGCACCATCAAATCCAACACGCTCTCCGCGTCCACGTTCGGCCCCGGCAGAATCAGGCGCGCGCCAACCATCGCGCACGTGTATGGCAATCCCCACGCATTTGCGTGAAACATCGGCGCCACCGGAAGTACCGTATCCTGGTGGCTGAGCCCCATGGAATCGGCCATTGCTTCCGCAAACGAATGCAAGACAAGGGCCCGGTGCGAATACACCACGCCCTTGGAAGATCCTGTCGTGCCGGACGTAAAGCACATCGCCGCGCCGTCATTCTCATCAATGTCGGGATAGCGAAATTCTGCCGGCGCTTCTGCAAGCAGCTCCTCGTAGTTCAAAAATCCACTTGGCAACCCTGCGCAGCCGTACGGCACCACGATGATTTTTTCAAACGGCACTTCTGCCCGGAATTTCTCCAACACCGGCAGCAGCACGTCATCCACCAGCAAAAATCTGTCCTCCGCATGCCGCGCAATCGCTGCAATCTCCTGCGGATGCAATCGCAGATTCAGTGTGTGCAAAATTCCACCCGCGCACGGCACTCCAAAAAACGCTTCCAGGTGCCCGGAATGGTTCCACATCATCGAAGCCACGCGATCCCCGCGCCGCAATCCAAGTTTCGTCAGCGCCGACGCAAGCTGCTTCGCCCGCCCGCAAAAAGTCCCGTAACACGTCCGCACAATCGTCTTGTCCGGCCGTCTTGAAACGATCTCCACTCTCGAAAACAGTTTCCCGTTCCGCTCGAGCAAGTGCGGCAGCGTCAGCGGAAAATTCATCATTGTTCCACGCATCAATACCTCGGTAGGCGCAAAATTGTGCGCATCCTAACACCATTTCCCCCGCCGCGCACTCCGCACTAACGCCGTGGTGAATTTCTTGATTCGTGACACCGTGCGGCGAAATTCAAATTGGAACGCCAGGCGAAGGCTAGCCTTGCTTTCCCTCTCTTCGCGCGGACTACCGCCCCGCTCGACAAGCGTTCTTCGCGAGGAGAATTTTCATTGCAAAACCAGTCAATTTCCGAGACCATGCAACTGACCGCTGAAGCAAGGTCCGTCCCCGCGGTGGATGCGTTCTTTGTCTGCCCGTGATGGTTGCTGTTTCTTCAGCGCGCTCCGCGACTGGCAAGTGGGTTCCGGGCAGAAGGAGTCGGTAAGTGAAGAAGCTCTATGTTGGGAATCTTCCGTTTTCCGCGACGGAAGATAGCCTGCACGAATTTTTCACGCAGGCGGGCGTTAATCCCTCCGCAGTCAATCTCATCCGCGATCGTTTCACGGGACAATCGCGCGGTTTCGCCTTCGTCGAAATTTCCAATGACGAAGAAGCCGATCGCGCCGTCAACACCATGAACGGTCAAAATTTCGGTGGACGTAATCTCGTGGTCAACGAAGCGCGGCCGCAGACCGAACGCGGCGGCGGTGGTGGCGGTGGCCGCGGCGGTTACGGCGGCGGGCGCGGCGGCCACGGTGGTGGCGGCGGCGGTGGCGGACGAGGCGGTGGTGGTGGCGGACGGGGTGGCGATCGTGGCGGCGATCGCGGCGGAGACAGAGGCGACCGCGGCAATCGCTGGTAGCCGATCCGTTCTTTAACTTTTGCGGGCGGACCGTCCGGTTCGCCCAGTCTTACCCCTTCGAAAGGTGCTCTGCCGCAGGTCTGTGCTTGGCCGCGTGTTTTTCCACAGCGCCTTGCTTGTAGTTAAACCTCTCGAGTGCAGTCGCTTGCAGCCCTTGCTCCACCAACTCGGCAGCGCCGTATTGCGCTTCGGCCTCGTCCAGCCGTTCGCTCGTCGCAAAAAGCGCCGGCGATTTCGGCTGAAAAATCACGCAGCAGTCGTGAAAACGTTCCGCGGAAATTTCATAAGTTCCGATCTTCGTCGCCAGATCCTGAATCTCCAGTTTGTCGTCCCCCACCAGCGGCCGGTAAAGCGGCAACCGCGCAATCGAGCCTACCGAGTGCAAATTCTGCAGCGTCTGCGAAGCCACTTGCCCCAGACTGTCTCCCGTCACCAGACCTTTCGATCTTTCCCGCAGCGCCAATCCGCTCCGCAATCCGCAGCATCAATCGCCGGTAGAGCAGTGTGCGCAGCGATTCATCCGCGCGCGCCACAATTTGCCGCTGCAGCTGTTCAAACGGAACCAGGTACAACTTTCGCCGTGCCCTGCCACGGCACCAGTTTTTCCACGAGCCGCCGCGCCACGTGCATCGAATTCTCGCCCGGTTCCGCTCCGCCCTCCCCAGAAATGCACAAAACTCAAATGCGCGCCGCGCTTCATCAACTTGTAAGCAGCCACGGCCGAATCAAATCCGCCGCTCAGCAAACACGTCAGCCGTCCCGCCGTGTTCGTTGGCAATCCGCCCGGCCCCGCAATTCGCCGCGCATAGACCAGCACCGGCCCGCGCGTCACTTCAATTCGGCAAGTCAGATCTGGATGATCCAGATCCACTTTTGGACTGCGCCCTTCCGCTTCGAGCTTGTCGAACAACATTCCGCCGACTTCGCGCTCCAGAAACATTCCCGTGTGCGGAAATCGTTTGTCGCTCCGCTTCGCGCGAACCGCAAACGTCGAGAAGCTTTCGCCGCGAATCTCTTCCCAGGCCGTTTCAAAAAGCTTCGGCACGATCTGTTCGGATTTCCTGTGGCTCCAGTCCACTCGCCGCGCGATCGCCAGATGCGAAATCCCGAACACCTGCTGCAGCCGCCGCAGCGCCGGCTCGGTTTGCGCAGCTTCTTCCAGCTCGATCAGATACCGGTCGCCGGGCTGAGTGATCCGCACCACGCGGATTCCTTCCAGCGCCCGCTGCATCGCGCTGTCGCAGCTGGTGAAGAAAAAATTGCCGGTTCCCGAGCTTCAGCCAAAGCTCGTGATAGTGAACGACGATGTGTGCCGAGGTTTCCATTTTCGCCGCGCTCAACTCACCCTAGCATAGCCCCTTTTTCGGCCCCGCCTGCTGCACCCCGGTGCCCGGCCCAGCCGCCACAACAAATACCCCAGTAACGTGTTTGCAACAGTAGCCGAGGAAAATGGTCCGCCGTACAGGATGTGAAGTATCGTCTCCGCCAGTAGTCCGGCAGACCACGAGACTCGCAAAGAGCCGTTGCCGGCAGAAGATGCTGCAGGACCAAAATGAACCTTTTTGGTACATGCTGCATCCAACGCCCTAGGGAGTACGTCTACTAGAAGTATGCAGTTCGCAGCGAGTAAGGAAGCGCAGCCCGGGAAACACAGCATGACCACTTGGCACAAACGCGATTGGCAGCAGTTCTACGAGATAGCGCGCCGCCCCTGGCGCCGTCATCGTCCGCCCCGCCCCGTCTATCCGACAGGCCTTAACCGCGTTCTGCCCGCGCAGGGATTTAGCCTTTCTGAACTCGATGACGCAGGGGTAGATCTCGAACAAGCCGAACAGCTCGGCCTGCCCGTGGACGCCGGCCGCATCGGAGTCTACGGCCCCAACGTGACCGTCCTTCGCGACTTTGTCCGCTCCTCCCGCAGTCCGGTTTAGTTTCTCCGGGGAACGCCAATTTCCGATTGGCAGCCCCGAGCCGCTTTTCGTCCTGTCCTTTCTTGATCATTTGCTTCTCCTAAACGTTATCCCGCGCGCCAGCAACTTGTAGACGCGCGGATTGGCGCGGATTTGGGCTTGAAATTGGCGAGGCTCGAGCGCCGCCGGCGTTTGTGTCCGAGCCTCATGCAGCGTAAAATGAAGGATTCAGGGCGACCCCGTGGCCTCTCCTTTCAACATCATCTCCAAGCCGCAACCTCAGATGGTTCCTTCGCCGGAAGCCCATCCGCGGCCGGATTGGCTGCGCGTCAAATTCTTTGGCGGCCAGCGCTATCAAGAGCTGAAGCGCACCATGCGCACGCTCGACCTGCACACCGTCTGCGAAAGCGCCCGCTGCCCCAATATGGGCGAATGCTGGGAACACGGCACCGCCACCTTCATGATTCTGGGAGACATCTGCACGCGCGCCTGCGGTTTTTGCGCCGTGCCTTCCGGCAAGCCGGTTGGCCCGCCCGATGAAGACGAGCCTTCTAGGGTTGCCGAAGCCGTTGCGCGCATGGGTTTGCGTTACGCGG
Organism: uncultured Acidobacteriota bacterium; assembly: GCA_963794175.1. Taxonomy (GTDB): domain Bacteria; phylum Acidobacteriota; class Terriglobia; order Acidiferrales; family UBA7541; genus Acidiferrum. The sequence goes on from CAWCCV010000011.1 coordinate 80,549, forward strand.
TCGTCACCAGCGTTAATCGCGACGATCAGCCCGACGGCGGCTCCGCCATTTTCGCGCAGACCATTCAAGAAATTCGCAATCGCGTTCCCGGCTGCAAAGTGGAAGTTTTGATCCCGGATTTTCGCGGGAATTGGGACGCGCTCAAGACCGTCCTCGCCGTTAAACCGGACGTCCTCAATCACAACACGGAAACCGTACCGCGCCTTTATCGCCAGGTGCGCAAAGGCGCGGTCTACGAGCGGTCGCTCGAACTTTTGAAACGCGCCAAACAAACGCATCCCGACGTGCCGACAAAAACGGGATTGATGCTCGGCCTCGGCGAAGAGAAATCCGAAGTGCTGGCCACGATGCACGAACTTGCCGAACAGGGAACGGACATTCTAACGCTCGGGCAATATTTGCAGCCGACTAGAGAACATCTGCCGATCGTGCGCTACGTACATCCCGATGAATTTGCGGAATACAAAGTTGCCGGCGAGCGAATGGGTTTTAAGCACGTCGAATCCGGCCCGCTGGTGCGTTCTTCCTATCACGCTTTCGACCAGGCCGAAAACGCCATCAAGTAGTGATTCAGAACGGAAAATTAGCAAGAGCCACCGAAAAGCGCACCCCGGGAGTCAAGACCCCTGTTTCCAGTCAGCCGCTCCCCCCCATTTTCTCAGCTTTATTTCGGCGCAGCAGTGGACCACTCGGCAAACGGAACCGCCCTTCCGCCGCGCACAACTGTCGGAATGACGTGTTCAAATCCTCTGTGATTCCTCGACGAGTATTCCAGCTTCAGTTGCGGCCCAAGTTCGATGTCGTAGTCGTGCAGCGATTCGATTCCGCGAATCAGTCCATCGCGCGTCAGGTCTTTCCCCGCGCGCTTCAATCCTTCGACGAGCACCATTGCGTCCACAAACCCTTCGAGGCTCACAAAGTTCGGCGGCTCGGCCGGCGCGTACTTGCTCATCGTCCGGCGATACAGCGCAACGGTTTTCAGGTCGGTCAGATAATACGGTGGAACAACCTGCGTGATCACCATTCCTTCCGCATCGTTTCCCGCAAGCTTGATCAGGTCGTCTGTTCCGACGAACGATACCGTGACAAACAGCGGCGACCAGCCTTTTGCATGCGCCTGCTTGATGATCGGCGCGACAGTATTTGCCGGACCGACGATGACGACTGCATTGGGATTTGCAGCGCGGACCGTGTCAATCGCCGCGTCGGCTTGCGAAGTCTGCCGAGGATACGATGCGGCGGCAATCGGTTGCGACTCGTGCTCCTTCATGGCGTTCTTCACGCCGTCGAGAACGGCGGAGCCAAACGCGTCGTCGGGATAAATCACGCCGATCTTCTTGTAGCCGAGCGTCTTCCACATTCCGTCAATCTGCTCTTTGGTCTCGTCCGTGTAGCCGGCGCGGACATTGATGACCCAATGGCGGAATGGCGTGTAGAGCGCTTGCGCGCCAGTGAACAACCCGACAAGGGGAATCTTGTTCGACTCGGCAAGCGGAACGTATTTCACCCCGGTAGGCGTTCCGACGAAAAACCCCATCGCGAAAACGCCCTGTTTCTGCAGGCGATTGAAGCAGTCTTCCGCCTTCGCCGGATCGTAGCTGTCGTCGTAGGAAATTAGCCGCAACTTTCGTCCGTGGACGCCGCCTTGTTCGTTGATGGATTCAAAGTAGACGCGCGCGCCAGAGACGGTTTGTGTACCGAGGAATTTGGACGGGCCTTCGAGCGCGGAGCACGAGCCGATGGTGATTTCCTTGTCCGTGAGCCCGGGAGTTGTCTGCGCGAACGATGCAAACGGCGGAACAACCAGGAGCAAAATAGCAACAAGAGCCGCGAGGGAGAAGCGCAGCATGCATTTCATGTCTTTCTCCGAACAAAGGTTTATGAGGTAACTTCCCACAGGGCCTAGCTATTATTTATCGCGTGAGGCAGCTGGCAAGCCAACTTCCTGCGGACAGAGTGCGCGCGAGGGATTATTGTCGCGCAAGGGTAGTGGAGGAAGAATTACGTTTTGCCTTTGGTGCCGAAAATGGCGAGGCCGATGCCCGTGACGAAAAGAAGAACGGAAAGGGCGAGCGGCATTTCCGCGGTTTTCTGGTGGGTTAGGTTGGCTTGCATCGGGCCGAGTTTGGCGACTTCTTCCGTGGAGTTGTATGTGAAGCGAGGATGGACCAGACCGACAACGCCGGCGAGCATCAAGACGATGCCGAGCACCAGGATGAATCGCTTCATGGGCTGAAACCCTATCACAAGTCAGGGAAAAGCGAGAGCCGGCTGAAGCCAAAGACAATTGCAAGATCAGATTTCAACCCCAAGACCCAGGGTTGAAACCGAGCCTGGGTCAATCGCGTGATTTTGGATTTTGCGATTGAAAAAGGGAAAAGCCCCTGGGCGTTTGGCGCGCAGGGGCTTTTTGATCAGAGATAACTGGAAATTTTAGGAAGCTTTTGCAGCGGCTGCGGCTGCCTTCTTTATTGCTTTGGCGGCGGTAGAGGCTTTGCGGCGGCGCTTGGTCTTCGGCGGAACAGCCGGGGCTTCGCCGATGAGTTCCGCGGTCATGATGCTGGTGACGAAGAGTTTGGCGCCGTGGTCGTCAAAATCTACCGCGGTGCGCTCCTGATCGGATGAAGTGACAATTCCAAGCCCGTACACGTCGTGCTTGATGGTCTGGCCTTCCTGCATTACTTGCACCGTATCCTCCTTGGCCGCTCGTTAAGAAATGTTGTTTCGAAACTGATTTAAGTCAGTCGACGCGCATCGCGCAAGCGCCGTAGCGCAGACTAGAGAGCTGTTACGTTCTCCGCCTGAAGGCCCTTCGGGCCTTTCTTTACTTCGAACTCTACTGCCTGACCTTCGTTCAGGGATTTGTACCCTTCCATGGTGATCGCGGAAAAGTGTACGAATACATCTTCTCCCGTTTGCCGTTGGATGAAACCGAAACCCTTTGACGCGTTAAACCACTTTACTGTGCCTTGTTCCTTCACTGTCGAATCCCTTCGTGCGTGACGCCGGTGAAACCGGGCCAACCTGAATTGCTTTGCTGTCTTGGTCCTTGCTCCAGGTTCCGTCAACTGGCGGTCAGCTTACGGGGAAGGTGCCGGGACACATCCTCTTGCCAACTACAAAGGCCGCAAGGATTGTCCTTGCAGCCCCCTGAAACGAATCAAAAGGTGGTACAAGAGCAACAAACGCTAGGACTTATACTAACACAGGAGGTACCAAAAGTCCAAGCCTACGTTGACGGCGTTAATCGTTTAAGACAATGAAAATAAAAGAGTTGTTAGATTTGCGCGGACAGAGGGCTCATTCCAGGGAGTCCGGGTGGAGGCTCGCCCCGGGGGCACCTGCTGCCTTCTTTTCCCAGTATTTCTCTGACCCAAGCTTCCCAGCTCTTGCCTGCAGCGGGGTCGCGGCCGGAAAAAGCCAGTGCGGCGATGTCAGAATAGGCGATTTTCAAGCGGTTGCCGCCATCTCTTGGCAGAACACGAACAAAACAAGATTGCGAGGCTCGCGCCGGTGATGCGATCGAAGATGTAGCCTTCGAGCTTTGAGCCGTCTTTTTTTGTCAGGGTGACGTCGCCGCGGTAGTCGAACGCTTTTTCGAGGGCTTCGCGGAGCTCGGCTTCGGTGGCGAGCTCAGGAATCCAGCCTTCGACGGTTTCGCGTTGGCGGCCCGGAGCGACTTCAAGCTGATCGGGATCGAACGTTCCCGCGCCCGGTACCACCTGGGGATTCATGTGGGTCGGAATGCTCATGCGCGGGTCTGTTCCAGTTGCGATTTGGAAGATTCGATCTGGACGAGCGGGTTGAAGGCGTGAACGGGGTTTACGGGCTCGTTCAACAGAGCCACCGCGTCGGGGTCAGGGTAATTCGTGTTGAGCATGGCTTTTACGGTTTGCCAGATGCCGCCGAGACCGCCGAAGGTGTGGTCGACGGCCGAGGCTTCGTAGCCGCTGTGGACCATGCAATTCGCGCACTTCGGATTGCCGGATTCGGTGCCGTAGTTTTCCCATTCGGTTGCGTCGAGGAGTTCCTGGAACGTGTCGGCGTAGCCGTCTTGCAGCAGGTAGCAAGGCTTCTGCCAGCCGAAGATGTTGTAGGTGGGCATGCCCCAGGGCGTGCAGGCGTAGTTGCGCTTGCCCATGAGCATTTCAAGGAACAGAGGCGATTGATTGAATTGCCAGGACTTTTTGCGATTGGAAAGAATCGCGCGGAACAGGCGTCGCGTGCGCGCTTTGCCGAGGAAATGCTTTTGATCCGGGGCTTTTTCGTAGGAATAACCGGGCGAAAGCATCATGCCTTCTACGCCGAGCTCCATCATTTCATCGAAGAAGGCGCGGACGCTCTTGGGATCGGCCCCGTCGAACAGCGTGGTGTTGGTGGTGACGCGGAAACCGCGCTTGACGGCTTCGCGGATGCCTTCAATAGCGAGGTCAAACCCGCCTTCGCGGCATACAGAGAAATCGTGATGGTCGCGTTCGCCGTCCATGTGAACAGAAAACGTCAGATATTTGCTGGGCTTAAAGAGATCCAGTTTTTCTTTCAGGAGCAGTGCATTGGTGCAGAGGTAGATGTATTTCTTGCGCGCGACAAGGCCTTCAACGATCTTGTCGATTTGCGAGTGCATGAGCGGTTCGCCGCCCGGAATGGAAACCATCGGCGTGCCGCACTCGTCTACGGCTTTGAAACAGTCTTCCGGGCTGAGTTCCTGCTTGAGGATGTGCGCGGGATACTGGATCTTGCCGCAGCCGGCGCAAGCGAGATTGCAACGGAAGAGCGGCTCGAGCATCAAGACGAACGGATAGCGTTTGCGGCCCGCAAGTTTTTGCTTGAGGACGTAGGTAGCGACTGTAAACGCCTGAGAAACCGGTACCGGCATTCTTGCCTCTGCTGCTTGGGTTGAATCAGGGGAATCCGCAGGAGCTCCCCAGCCCTTCTATTGTAACCGAGAACGGCGCAAATCGTTTTGCGGGCTTTTGATTGGATGCGCGGAACAGTCTCCCCGCCACGGGGATTTGATGGCAAAGGGCTTGCACCAGTATCGGGGCGATGCACTAGAAAACTGGAGTCTCCGTCCGAGCCAGACGCCGCCAGATTGGCGTACCATCAGCGTGATTCACCCATGAAAAGAGCGAATCTAGTCAGCTTAATGGAGCAGTTCCAGCGATTCGGCGCGGGTGCCGCTGTCGTGCAGAAGCGCGGGTACCGACGGGAAAAGCGGACATATTCCGAGCTGCGCGCGCTCGCGCTGGCTTGGAGTGCGTTGCTGGCGGAAAGGGGAATTGGCACAGGGGATCGCGTGCTTTTGTGGGGAGCGAATTCGGTGGAGTGGATTGCATCTTTCTGGGCGGTGCAGTTGCGCGGCGCGATTGCGGTGCCGATGGACGCGGGCGCTAGCAGAGAGTTTGTGCAGAAAACGATTCGCGATGCGGGAGTGAAGCTGATTTTACAAGATCGCGGATCGGCGGAGCTGGAGTTAGAAATACCGGCGCTTTTGCTGGAGGAAACCGAACTCGCGCTGAAGACGCCGCGAGCTTGGAGCAGGAAATGTTGCGGCTGGTAGGCTCGGAGCGAAACACGATTGCCGAGATTTTATACACTTCGGGGACGACGGCGGAGCCGAGAGGCGTGGTACTGACGCACGGGAATTTTCTGGCGAATCTGGAGCCGATCGAAAAAGGGATTGCAGAATACAGAAAGTACGAGCGGTGGATGCATCCGCTTCGATTTGTTTCGCTCGGTGCCGCTGAGCCATGTGTTTGGGCAATTCATGACGTTGTTTGTGCCGCCGTTGCTTGGGGCGACGGTGGTGTTTGAGCCGTCGAGCAATCCATTGGAGATTTTGCGAACGATCAAGAAAGAGAAAGCCACGGCGCTGATCACTGTGCCGCGCATGCTGGACGCCTTGCGCGGGGCGATCGAGCGCGAAATCGAACAGCACCATTGGGAAGATTGGCTCACCGAAGCGAGAAAAGATTCGCTGGATCAATCATTTTTGAAACGAGCCTGGATATTCCGGCGAATTCACCGGATGTTTGGCTGGAGATTCTGGGCGTTTATTTGCGGGGGCGCGGCGCTTTCGGGCGAAACAGAACTTTTTTTCAGGAGGCTCGGGTTTGCAGTGATTCAAGGATATGGAATGACGGAGACGGCTTCCTTGATCAGTTTGAATCATCCGTTTCGCGCGGCGGAAGGAAGCGTCGGCAGGGTATTGCCGGGCCGGGAATTCAAACTGGCTGAGGACGGAGAAATTCTTGTCCGAGGAGCAAATGTTTCCGCGGGCTATTGGGAGGCTGGTCATGTCAACGCGGCGGGCGAATCGGAGTGGCTGAAAACGGGCGACCTCGGAGAACTGGACGGCGAAGGGAACTTGCGATTTCGCGGGCGAAAGAAAAATGTGATTGTCACGCCGGCGGGATTGAACATTTATCCGGAAGATATTGAAAAGAGTTTGCGCGGGAGGGAAGGGATTGGCGATTGCGTGGTTGCTTCCCGTCAGGCTGGACGGGGATACGGAGCCATGCGCCGTGCTGCTGCCGCAGCTTCGCGACGATGGTTCTGCGCGGGCCGTTGCGCAGGTCGTGAATGAGTGCGCGGCGGCGGTCGGACAGGCGAACCGCTTGCTTGCCGAGTATCAGCGCGTGCGTCGCTGGGTGATCTGGCCGGATACTGATTTTCCGAGGACGCCCACAGGGAAGCCGAGATTGGCGGCGATCGCGGCGAGGATTCCTGAACTGCTTTCGCAGGGAAAAGAAGGCTTGCCTGCCGCCAATTTTCTTGCCGGATTGCCGGTGATCCTTGCGGGAAGGAGAATCGCTCGAATCACTTTCTTCCCTGGATAGAGTCGAACTGCTTTCGGCGATCGAGCAGCGCTACAACGTGGAGTTGAATGAGACATCGTTTGCGGAAGCGCGAACGGTGCAGGATGTGCAGAGGCTGCTGCAGCAGCCGGCGGCGAGGCGCAGCGAATACAAGTATCCGCGGTGGACGCAGCGCGAACCGGTGCGCTGGTTGCGGCTGGCTGTTTACTACGCGTTGGTGTGGCCGGCGACGAAGATTCTGGGGCATCCGCGCGTGGTCGGCAGGGAACATTTACGGAATATTCGTGGACCCGTGATTGTCGTTTCTAACCACATTACACGGCGTGCGGATATTGGATTGATCCTGATGGCGCTGCCACTGCGATTTCGGCACCGGCTTGCGGCTTCGATGGGCGGCGAAACACTGCTGCGGATGCGCAAACCGCCGCGCGAATGGTTCTTTGCGAAACGCCGGGTCTATCAAATCGGATATTTCCTGGTGACGGCCCTGTTCAATGTATTTCCGCTGCCGCAGCTTTCCGGGTTTAGGGAGAGTTTTCGATTTGCAGGGGAATCGGTGGACCGCGGATACAGCGTGCTGATTTTTCCGGAAGGGGAAGTAAATAATTCGGGCGATGAGAAGATGGCGCCGTTTCAGTCCGGGATTGGGTTGCTCGCGCAGAATCTGCGGCTTCCGGTTGTTCCGATGCGGCTGGATGGAGTCTGGGGAATGAAGCGAGAGCGGCGGAGACTGGCTTATCGCGGAGAAATCACGGTGCAGATTGGAAAGCCGGTCGCTTTTTCTCCCGAGACGGCGCCTGAAGAAATTGCGCGAAAGCTGCGAGGAGATTGTCTCCGCTTTGTAAAACCAGATTCAGGCGATGCCTTTGCACAAAAAGACGATCGCCTGGGGATTGTCGTTGTAGCGCGGGCAGGGGTCGTAGTCGTTCTTTTGGTAGAAACGGATGGCGGCGTCCATGCCGCGGGCTGAATCAAGGTAGAGCCACTTGTGGCCGGCTTCCGCGGCGAAGGATTCAAGAGCGTTGAGCAAGGCCTGGGCGATTCCGAGTTTACGGTACGCAGCCTGGACGTACATGCGCTTGATTTCGCCGATGTGCTCGGCCGGATTCCATTCGCGTAGGGCAATACACCCGACAACTTTCTCATCAAGCAAAGCCAGCCAGAAGCCGCTGCGCTCACCAAAATAGGCGGCGCGAAATCCGTTCTTTCGTGTCGCGCGCTACAACTTCCGCCGCTTCGTAATATTCGGTGACGATGCGGTATGCCGCTTCGAAATCTTCGCCGGTCGCTTTTCTGATGGAGCAGTTCGCCATGGATTTCTGATCGTTCGCGGCAAGTATGCGACCGAAAGGAAAGTGCGAAAAGCTCCAAATTGGCCAGATTTTGCAAAAACTAGGGTTGCCCGACTTGATGGATGCGCGAGACGGCGCCGGTGGAATAGCGCGCGACGTAGAGTTCGCCGAGCTGGTCCTGGCCGATTGCAGCAATGTCATTGGCGGCGACGGTAAAGAGATTTGAGCGCGTGAAGGTTGTGCCGGTTTGCGTGAGAGTCCACATCCGGCCGCTGATGAAATCGCCGAAAACATAAAGCCCAGCGAGCGAAGGCATTCTTGTTCCCCGATAGATGTGGCCGCCGATTACAGTATCGTCTCCCTGGCTGTGGTCGTAGTCAAAGACGGGCAAGGTCAGGCCAGCCATGGAGCATCCGCTGGCTGGAAGAAAACAGTGCGTGCCTTCCATGATGTTCCAGCCAAGATTCGCGCCGCCTTGTGCCGCGGTGATGTGATCTACTTCTTCGAAGCTGCCCTGGCCGACGTCGCCAATCCACAAATCGCCGGTGACGGTATCAAACGAAAACCGAAACGGATTTCTCAGGCCGTATAGCCAGATCTCCCCGCGGCCGCCTTGGCCGACGAAAGGATTGCTTGGTGGAATTGCGTAGTTCAATCCAGACGAGTGGGCGGAATCGACGTCAATCCGGAGAATTTTGCCGAGCAGCGTATTCGTGTTCTGGCCGTTGCCTTGCGGATCGCCGGCGCTTCCGCCGTCTCCAAAGCCAATATAAAGGAAGCCGTCTTTGCCGAAGGCGAGGCCGCCGCCGTTGTGATTGGGGAACGGCTGGTCGACTGTGAAGAGAATATTTTCGGTTGTTGGGTCGGCGAAGCCTGCGTTGCGTGGAAGAGGCGGTGAACTCCGCGATGACGCTTTGCAATTGTGCGCCGCTGTTGCGCGTGTAGTTCACATAGAAGCGGCGGTTGTTTTTGTAATTCGGATGGAAGGCGAGTCCGAGCAATCCCGTTTCTCCGCCGGAAGTGAATCCGGCGCGCCCCGACACGTCGAGAAAAGCGGGGGTGGAGCGGGTGCCGTTACTTTGAATGATTTGGATGTGTCCACCTTGTTCGACGACGAAGAGGCGACTGGTGGCGTCGTCGGGCTGCTGAATGTCGAGCGGAAACGAAAAGCCGTTTGCCACTTGCACGAGTTCGAAGGTTGCGGGCGGAGGCGGCGGAGGCGGCGTTGTGGTGCCACCGTTGCTGCAACTCAAGCAGAAATAAGCGGCGAATGTACAGACGGCGACCTGAAAAACGGCTGTTTTGCGCAAAAAAAAGCGCGGACCTGGCATAACCCCTCCGCGGACGGTGTCTTATCTTGTCCGATTCCGTGGCGCTGCGTCGAGTTGCTTGTTTCCTGGCGCGACCGAAACGCCAAATGCGCCCGCCCAGCAGACCCGCCGGTTCTGTGGCAAAATCAAGAGTTGGAAGGCTGATCCCATGGCACACCGTACTACGCTCGAAGCAGAGCGCGCCGCAAAACCTCAAAAGAAGACCGCAAACGGAGCGGACCGCGAGCGCGTGTTCGAAGCGTTCCGCCGCTGGGGATATTTGCAGGCGAATCTGGACCCGCTGGGATTTCTAAAGCCGCTGGAATCGCCGGATTTGGAATTTTCAGGCGAAGTTGCCGAACAAGCGCGGGGATTTTATTGCGGCACGATTGGCGTGGACTTCATGCATTTGGGGCAGCCGGAGCGGCGGCGCTGGATTGTCGAACGCATGGAGGGCGAGCCGCCGACTGTGGATCAACAAAGAATTCTTGAGCGGCTGGTGCGCGCTGACCTTTTTGAAAACGTGCTGCAGGCGCGGTATCTCGGCACGAAGCGATTTTCGCTGGAAGGCAATACTTCGCTGATTCCGATGCTGGACGCGATGCTGGACACGGCAGGCGAGCAAGGCGCGATGGAATGCGTGATGGCGATGAGCCACCGCGGGCGTTTGAATGTGATGGTGCACACGGCGTGCAAGACGCCGCATGAAGTTGTGGCGGGATTTGAAGATGTGGATCCGCGGAGCGTGCTTGGCGCTGGCGATGTGAAGTATCACATCGGCGCGACGGGCGTGTACGTCACAACGGAAGGCAAAGAGATTGAGATTCACCTGGTTTCGAATCCGAGCCATCTCGAAGCCGTTGATCCGGTAGCGATGGGGCGCGTGCGCGCGAAGCTGACGCGGTTTGAAGGCGGATTCGACCGCGACGTGACGAATAGGGTTGTGCCGATCATCATGCACGGCGATGCGGCGTTTGCAGGGCAAGGCATCTGGGCGGAGACGATGAACCTTGCCGACCTCGATGCTTACACGGTGGGCGGAAGTATTCACATCATCGTGAACAATTTGATTGGGTTTACGACGCGGCCGATTCAGGAACATTCCTCGCGGTTTGCCGCGGATTTGGCAAAGCGGCAGAACATTCCGATTTTCCATGTAAATGCGGAAGATCCGGATGCGGTCGTGCGCGTGGGCCGCATGGCGGCGGAGTATCGCGCGACTTTTGGCAGCGACGTGGTCGTGGATCTGATCGGTTACCGGCGTCACGGTCACAGCGAAGTGGACGACCCCACGATTACGCAGCCGCTGCTGTACGAACGCATCAAGACTCACCCGCAGCTTTGGAAGATTTACGCCGAGCGCACGGGCATTGACGCGAAGGCGACGATTGATGCGGTCCGCGCGGAGTACGAGACGGAGCAAGTCAAAGCGGGGCAGCTGAAGAAGATTCCCCACTTGCGGCAATTGCCGAAATATTGGTCTGCGTATCATCGCGGGGCATTCAAGCCGGAATACGACGTGGAAACGGGGCTTTCGCTCGAAAAACTGGGTGAAATTACCGAAGCGCTGGTGCGCGTGCCGGAAGGGTTTCACGTGCATCCGAAAATTGTGAAGTTGCTCGAACAGCGGGCGGAAATGGGCCACGGCAAGCGCGCTCTGGATTATGGATTTGCGGAAGCGCTGGCGTTTGGATCGTTACTGCAGGAAGGAACGCCGCTGCGGCTGACGGGGCAGGATTCGCAGCGCGGAACGTTCAATCAGCGGCATGCGGTTTTGATCGATACGGTGAACGAGTGGGAGCACGTGCCGCTTGCTTCGATTGCGAACGCGTCGCCGGCAAAGCCGTTTTGCGAAATCTACAACTCTTCGCTTTCCGAAGCGGGTTGCCTGGGATTTGAATACGGCTTCAGCCGCGATTTTCCGGAAGCGCTGGTGCTGTGGGAAGCGCAATTCGGTGATTTCGCCAACGGCGCGCAGGTGATCATCGACCAATTTATCAGCGCGGGTGAGGACAAATGGGATTTGCCTGCGGGGATCGTGCTGCTGCTTCCGCATGGTTACGAAGGGCAGGGGCCGGAACATTCAAGCGCTCGGCTCGAGCGCTATTTGCAATTGGCGGCGGAAGAAAATATTCAGGTGTGCCAGCCTTCTACGGCGGCGCAGTATTTTCATATGCTGCGGCGACAAGCGCGGCGCCCGTGGCGGAAGCCGCTGGTCGTTTTCACGCCGAAGAGCATGTTGCGGCATCCCGACGCGAGTTCTTCGATTGAGGAATTGACTCTACCGAAGTTTTTGCAGCTTGTTCCGGACCGGGAAGTTAGTGATGCAAAGCGCATCCTGATTGCCAGCGGCAAAGTGGGCCACGAGCTGCAAGGCCGAACGCCGGCGCCGCAAGGACACCAGCACGGCTATCTTTTTCCTCGACCAGCTCTACCCGTTGCCGCGCCACGAAATCAACGCCGCGCTCGATGCACATCCAAAAGCCCGCGAAATTGTTTGGGTGCAGGAAGAGCCACGCAACATGGGGCCGTTCTTCTACGTGATGCCGCGTCTGGCACAAATTGCCCAATCGCGCGGCCTGAGCATTCGTTCGGTGAAGCGGTCAGCCAGCGCAAGCCCGGCGACCGGCTCGGCCAAAGCTCACGAACTCGAGCAAAAGACGCTGCTTTCGCTTGCTTTTACTACAACCACTGCCCATTAGTGTCACCCTATAGCTGCCCTGCGGCTTCTTCGGCCCGGTACTTTTGTTCATCATTCATTCACATTCGCGTAAACGGCTTGTTACCGAAGGCTTGGGATACTTTCCGTGTGTTAAGAAATGTTCATGGCACGACCGGAAAGCCGGCTGCCTACCGGAACGCGAATCCCTGCGATACACTGACGCCAAGCCGGCAGGCGGTCCGCCCTGCTTCACTCCCGGGTGACCGTAAAGCGGTTCAAATGAAAAAGATCCTGATTATCGAAGACGACCGCGATATCGTCGAGCTTGTCCGCTATAACCTCGCGAACGAAGGATTTCAAGTCAGCTCTTCGCATGATGGGTCGACTGGCTTGAGCACTTTGAAGAAATCGCCTCCCGATTTGCTGCTGCTTGACCTCATGCTGCCAAAACTTTCCGGGCTGGATATTTGCCGGGAGGTTCGCAAGGATGAGGCGCTCAATCGTCTGCCTATTCTGATGCTGACCGCGCGCGGCGAAGAAGCCGACCGCGTGGTTGGTCTCGAGATGGGCGCGGACGATTACGTTACCAAACCGTTCAGCCCGCGCGAATTGATTGCGCGCGTCAAGGCGCTGCTGCGTCGCGCCGAGCCGCCCGTGGATGCGCCGCGAACGATTGAGGTGGGCAGACTGGCAATCGATCCGGCGTCGTATCGCGTGAGCCATTCGGGCAAGCCGGTGCCGCTCAGTACGCTAGAATTCCGGCTGCTCTACTATCTTGCTTCGCGTCCGAATCGCGTTTTTACGCGGGACCAGCTTCTGGATGCCGTTTGGGGCACGGACCGGTTCGTAACGCCGCGCAGCGTGGATGTCTACGTGCGACGTTTACGGGAAAAAATCGAATCCGATCCGGAAAATCCCGTTCATCTAAAGACCGTTCGTGGCGCGGGGTACTTGTTCGAAACCCGTGCGGCTTAACTTATTCTGGAAACTCGCGCTGACGTTTCTGACGCTGCTGCTACTAGCGCTCGTCGGCGTTGATATTTCTGCCGAACGTGCGCTACGGCGGGATTCCGAGCGTGCAGTCATCGAGCAGTTGAAGGCCATCGCCGGCATCGGCCAGGCGCACGCCCCGGTTCTCTCCTCCCTGCCACCAGTCAAAACAGACGAAGTTGATGGCTTACGCGTGTGGGTGAATCGGCTGCAGGCGAGCGGCGTACGCGTCACGGTGATCACAGCGCAGGGACTTGTACTTGCGGATTCGCAATCAGATCCGCAGACGATGGAAAATCACGCGAATCGTCCCGAGGTGATGGACGCGCTGGCGCAGGGAACGGGCCATTCGATTCGCCACAGCGTCACGATCAATCGCGATCTTTTGTATTATGCCGTTCGTCAGCAAACAGCCGCCGGGCAGCCGGTGTTGCTGCGGTTTGCGCTTCCGCTCGAGACGGTGACTTCCGCGGTCTCGGAATTTCGCAAACACACTTTTGCTTGCTTCGGTTCTGCTGCTCGTCATTCTCGGCGGAGTCGACGCTTCTGGTCTCTCGCGGTTTTACAAATCGCGTGGATCGCCTGACGGCTTTTTCAAAACGCGTAGCGGAAGGCGATTTTCACGCCGAACCTTCAGGCAGCTCTGGCGACGCGCTGGACGCGCTGGGTGCTTCACTAAATCAGACGGCGGCCAGGCTGAACCAGATGATTCGAACCGTCACCGAAGAGCGGAATCTTTCTTCGGCAATTCTGGGAAGCATGGTGGAAGGGGTGGCAGTTGTGAACGCGCACGAGCGCGTGCTGTTTTCCAATCCGAGCTTGGCGTCCATTCTCGGACTGGACGTGCCGCCGCAGCCGGGTAGCGGCCTGGTGGAAGTAATCCGCCAAACCGAGCTCATTGAAGCCGTTAGAAAAGTTTTGGCGGGAGAGCCGAGAGTCGAATCTGAAATTGTCACAGGTACGCTGCGACAGCATTTTTTTGCCGCGACGGTCGCTGCCGTTCGTACGACGCAGGCAAACGGCGCGGTGGTCGTGCTGCATGACATTACCGTTCTCCGTAAGCTCGAGCGGGTGCGCCGCGATTTCGTCGCCAATGTTTCCCACGAGTTTCGCACGCCGCTGACGGCGATTCAGGGTTTTTCCGAGACCTTGCTGGCTGGAGCGATGAACGATCCGCAGAATCGCGATCGTTTCCTCGGGATCATCGTCGAGCACTCGCGGCGGCTGGCACGCCTTACGGAAGATTTGCTGATGCTTTCGAAAATGGACGCGGATCGGCTGGAGCTGGAAGTGCGGCGGCTGCCGGTGGAGCAGCTTGTATCGAGCTGTATTGAGACCTCGCAGCCGCGCGCGAAAGAAAAGGACCTGCGCCTTTCCGTGAATCTGGCAAAGAGCATTCCTGATATCTCGGGCGACCGGCGCCGCTTGACGGAAGTTCTGCAGAACCTGCTCGACAACGCCATTCAGTACACGCCTACCGGTGGCCAGATCATGGTCACGGCCGAAGTGAAAGACGCCGAAGTTGAGATTACGGTCTCCGACACCGGCATCGGCATTCCTGAAGCGGATCAGCCGCGCATCTTTGAGCGGTTCTATCGCGTGGATGTGGCGCGGTCGCGCGAAGTGGGTGGTACGGGGCTGGGTCTTTCCATCGCAAAACACCTGATGGAAGCGCACGGTGGCAAGCTTTGGGTCGAAAGTGAAGTCGGCCGCGGGTCGCAGTTCCACTTTTCGGTTCCCATCTTTGATGCGGAGCGCTCCGCGCCCCGTGCCCGCGGAGCGAACGGCCGGGTGAATTGAACCGAACTGTTTTCCGCATATTCATCCCCGATTGAATTTCCTGTAACGAATGTCGAATAAATTCCCCTTGGCCGGAAGGAGTGTGCAAACTTCCAGCCAAGCGAGGAAAGCGAATGGCTGCTGCCACTTCCCTGACCGAAACAGTTCTCTACGACACGCTGGTGAACTACCTCGTTTCGATGGCGCGCACGGTGGAAAGCGCCATGAATCGCGCGCTGGATGCCATCGTAAGTCTGGAGAATCCCAGAACGGCTTCGTTGCCGAGCGAAGTGTTCCTGCTTGAACCACGAATCAATGAGATGGAAATCGTGATCGATGAACACGCCGTGCGCCTGCTGCGCCGCGGCTCGTACACCGACGATGAGCTCCGCCTTATTGTTTCCGCTCTGAAGATTACCAACGACCTCGAACGCATCGGCGATCTGGCGGTGAACCTTGCGCAGCGCGCGATCTCTTTGCGGGAAATGCCCGGCGCGCAACTTCCCCCTGAGCTTGCCCCGATGACTGCCGCCGTTCGCGCCATGGTCAGCCGGAGCCTCGGGGCGCTTATCTTCCGCAATGCGGATATGGCGGCGATCGTCCTGGAAAGCGACGACGTTGTAGACAACTATCGCGACACGATTTTTGAAAAGTTGATGGAGAACATGACCGAGCAGGCTTCGCTGGTTTGTTCTGGCCTGCAATTTGTTCTTGCAACGCGCCACCTTGAACGAATCGCGGACCACGCCACGAACATTGCGGAAGATATTATTTTCTGGGTTCGGGGCTTGGACGTTCGCCATGGCCGGGGCCACATTCTTAGCCCGGAAGCCCATCCAGCCGGGAATGAATCGAGCTCGATCATTACGGAGAATTCATACGGGCTTCATCCGGGCTTGAATTTGACGGGAGATACTACGCTCGTTTGAACTTCCGTGTTGTAACCTACCTCGGGGATCGACGCACCCCTGGCGTCGATCCCCTCTCCTCCCCTCTTAACAGGGAGAAGATCCGAGCATGATTGATTCCGATATTTTGTCTATGAAAAGCGGATGAGATTGGCGATTGCCGATCCTATGGAGTGGAAGAAGAAGTGGTCCGACATTGGCGTCAGACGGTTGATTAGAGAATCTCAACTGAGCCAAACGCCGATTACCCACGCTATAAAAGGCATGCCGCGTCCGCCCTCAGACTCTTTCGATAATTAGACAAACTGCAGCGAAACTCTTGGCTATCTGAATCCTCTGCTGCGACGAATTTACATCTCGAGCCAGAGAGCTACAAAGTTCCCGCATCGTCCCTAGTCCACTTTTGTTCTGTAGCCAATGTCCACACGCGCTTGCGAATGTCATCCCGGATTTCGCGAACGCGCTCAAGAGGCTCGCCTTTCGGATCTTGCAAGGGCCAATCGAGCTTCCTCAGTCCGGGAACGTAAGGGCAAGCTTCTCCGCACCCCATCGTCACGAGCAATGTTGCCTGCTGCGCAAGTTCGGCAGACAAAAACTGCGGTTCAACGCCGGCCAAGTCGATCCCTTCCTCACACATGACTTGAACTACTTCAGGATGAACGCGTACTCCCGGTTGAGTGCCCGCTGATAGGGCTCGTGCCTTGGTGGAGTCGCACAACTTGTTGAACCAGGCTGCGGCCATCTGGGATCTTCCGGCGTTGTGAACACAGGCGAACAGCACGGTATCCATCAGAAGTCTCCTCTCGCTTCCCCATGCGGAACGACAATTTCCGCGGCCGACTTTTTCAAGCCGGGCACTAGCCAGCGAAACAGGAACGTCGCGACGAGAGCGCCGACGATCTGAGCGAGTATGAACCATGGCGCGTCCGCAGGACGTATGCCTGAAAACGTGTCAGTGAGGGAACGGGCCAGAGTCACGGCCGGGTTGGCAAAGGACGTGGACGCGGTGAACCAGTATGCGGCGGTGATGTAACTTCCGACCGCGAAGGGCACAACATTCGAGCGCAAGCGGGAACATCCCCAAATGACGGACAGGAGTCCAAAGGTTGCGACGAATTCACTGAACACCTGAGACGGCCCGGCCCGAACGTGCCGGGAAAGAGAGACCAGTGGCAGTTGAAACATCAGGTGAGCGCAAATGGTTCCAAAGACGGCTCCTGCGACTTGCGCGAGGATGTACGCGGAGGTCTCCGGCCAGGAGATTCCACCCTCGATTGCGTCTGCCAGCGTGACAGCCGGATTAAAGTGCGCACCCGAGATGGGTCCAAAGGTAAGGATCAAGGCGACGAGAGCTGCGCCCGTCGCCATCGTGTTCGCGAGCAGCGCGATGGCGGTGTTGCCGCCCGAGAGTCGCTCCGCCATGATGCCCGAACCGACCACGGTAGCCAGGAGTAGTGCCGTGCCGACAGTCTCCGCTCCCAATCGCCGGGCAAGAGACACGGGCTGGTTTCGTTTTGTTGCATGTTCACTCGGGCTCAAAAGGGTGCGCCTTTCGTCAGAAAATCTTGCAAAACATAATCGCGTTAGCGAATATACTGGGCCATGCCTGAAACGCAAGTTAATTTGATGTTTCGTGCATTTTCCGACCGCACGCGGCTGCGCATTTTGCATCTGCTGCTCGATGGAGAACTGTGCGTGGGCGATCTCGTGCACGTCCTTCATGTTCCGCAGCCCACAGCATCACGTCACCTGGCGTACCTGCGGCGCGCGGGGCTTGTGGCCACGCGCAAGAACGGCCAGTGGAACTATTACAAGCTGGCCAAAGCTGATTCGTCATTCCACAAGCATTTGCTCCAGTGCCTTAAAGGGTGTTTTCATGCGGTCCCGGAAATCGGCAAGGACGCGAAGAAGATAACCAAGCTCAAACGCTCCGGCGGTTGCTGTCCTCGTTGACCTCTTTTTTCTTGACATATATTCGCTAGCACATATATTCGTGTACGCGAATGTATATGGCAATGCCACTTTCCCATGGGCAACGCTGGGCGCTGATTCGACTCATATTCGGCTTCTTGCAAATGTTCGGAGCTGTATTTGCGTTGACCTTGATTTTGTGGACTGGAGTGAACTATGGTCGCTTGGTGTCGTCGTGGCGACCGGACTCGTAACGGGAACAAGCTTGCTCGTGTTCCGCAGTCGTCCGCCCAGCGTACGGGACCATCCTGGATTGGCCTCCCCAAAGAGCCAGCGGCACGACGAGGTCGAAAGAGGGACCCTGGCGATCTCCAAAGTCCGATAGCATGCGAAAATCTTCCAAGAAGGAACCGGCGCGTGTGGCCGATCATCGCGCTTTTCATCACATCGTGGGCTTGCGTGTCTTGCCGCTCTGAGCCGCAAACCGCCAGCTTTTTGGAGCGGCATTCGCAAGAACTCGTGAACTTGACGGTTCCCATCGATTCCTCAAGCGTTGTGCGAGGCAGGGTCGAGCGAACGACGTGGGCCGAAAAAGTATACTGGGAGTTCGACACAAGGATGACTCGCGCCGAATATGGCGAGTGGTTGAACGGAAAACTCCGCAGCCAATTTCACACCGGAAATACTGCCGACTCGCAATTGAGCTTCTCTCGAAACCTGGATGGCGATACCGAAGCGATCACCGTGCATTTGCTTCCTTCGGGAGACCATCTTCACGTTAAAGTGGAGGCAACCGTTTCCCCGGATTAGTTGCCGTCGGAAATTCGATTCCACCGGCGGTGCGGCTGCGGGCAGCCGTCTGTTTGCCGATGCTGTCGATTTCCTTCTGGATGGCGAGCTTGTCGAGGCTTCCCAAGGGCAGGCACAAGAAAAGGCTAATTCTTCGTTCGAGGATGATGTAGGCGTCGCGGAAAGCCCGTTCGATCTTCTCCTCAGAACCGACGACGGCAGCGGGATCCGGCACGCCCCAGTGGGCGGTTATCGGCTGTCCCGGCCAGATGGGACAAACTTCCTTGGCCGCATTGTCGCAGACAGTAAATACGAAATGCAGTTCGGGAGCGCCGGGTTTTGCAAATTCATCCCAAGGCTTGCTGCGGAGTCCGGCGGTGGGCAGCTTCGCGGTTTCGATCATTTTGAGGGCCCACGGATTGACACGTCCCGTAGGGTGGCTCCCAGCGCTGTAGGCAGTGAAGTTGGGACGGCCCTTATGGTTCATGATGGCTTCGCCCATGATGGAGCGCGCGAATTTCCGGTGCACAAAAAGAGAACGTTGTATCGGCCCTGCATGAAAGCACCTCGCACAGCTAAACTGCTTCAGAGGAATAAAGGCATGGCGAGTATATTCGCCAAAGCGAATATACGCAATCCGGGAAAAACCCGCCAGGCCTAAACCCGGCGGGTCAAATTCGGAGAAGAGAAATCAGTTCGCGCAGCAAGTAGGGCCGCAACACGCCTTTGCGGATACTGGTTTATAGGCGCGCACGAACGCACTGATGAATCTGTCCTGTACTTTCGGAGCGATTTTGTCTGCGTCAATCCCAGCCGCATTCAGGAACTCGCGCGCGTCGTTGACGTTGTAGACGCGCGTTGGTTCGATCTCGATGGACTCAAATCCGGCGGTGGTGAGCTTTTGCTGGTATTCGGAATCGGAGAGCGCTCCCGCCACACAGCCAACCCACAGTTCCATACTCTTCCGGATTTCAGGCGGCACTTCGCCACGCACAACGACATCGGAAACGGCGAAGCGCCCTCCGGGTTTGAGAACCCGGAACGCTTCCCGCAGGACGCGGTCCTTATCACCAGAAAGGTTGATCACGCAATTCGAAACGATGACATCAACAGTGTTGTCGGGCAGCGGAATATTTTCGATCTCGCCCTTGAGGAACTCCACGTTCGTGAGTCCGG
The DNA here is from genome assembly GCA_963794175.1 of uncultured Acidobacteriota bacterium. GTDB lineage: Bacteria > Acidobacteriota > Terriglobia > Acidiferrales > UBA7541 > Acidiferrum. Next base: position 100,184 of record CAWCCV010000011.1, read on the forward strand.
ATTTCTGTTTGTTCCCTTCGGCGAGGGCGAGCATTTCGTCCGTCATATCGAGGCCGTAGGCTTTGCCTGTGGGCCCGACACGGCGCGCGGAAAGAAGAACGTCAATCCCGCCACCAGAACCTAGATCGAGAACAACTTCACCGGCTTGCAGTTTGGCCAGAGCTGTGGGATTGCCGCAACCGAGCGAGGCCCGGAGTGCCATTTCCGGCAGTTCCGATGTTTCGCCTTCACCGTACAGATTCGAGGTGATGGGATCACAGCCTTCGATGCTTGAAGCGGCACTCGTGCCGCAACACGCCGAACCTATTCCCGAAGCAGCCCGTTTGGCGGCGGCTCCGTATTTCTCCTGCACAACTTCTTTGATGTTCTCGGTGCTCATGAACTTCTCCTTTTCACTTGGAAATGGAAACAATGTCTTTCGGCGCGATCACGCGATTCCGAGTGCAGCACTCGGCGTACAGAAAGCCGAGAAGATCCTTGAGAGCGTCGGTATTCGCGCGATACCAAAGAAAAGTTCCCTCGCGACGAACATTCACCAGGTCCTCATTACGGAGTTTGTCCAGATGATGAGAGAGCGTGGAATTAGGAATCTCCAGTTCTGACTGGATGTCCCCGACAACCAAGCCCTTTGGCTCGGCGGTCATGAGCAGTTGCATAATGCGCAGCCGCGCTTCGGTGCCCATCGCGGCGAACATATCGGCGAATCGGGTGACTTGCGAAGTGTAGTGGGTTGCCATATTTCCATAATACCGGAAATACAGAATATGCGTCAAGCCAAAATTTTCGGCCTTTTTCTGTCGCTTGCTCTTATTGTTGTCGATACTCCAGGTGACCAGAGGAGAGGCTCGAACCCTGCATAACGATCTGCCTGCAGTGTGCCCTTGTATTTGTTCAGGTGTGCTTTCTGGTGCTCTCCCTTGCGATTCGGGGTGTTGGAGAACCACGCAGCCCGTGGTGTCTGCTCCCTGTCGGCCGATCATCGCACACCCAGGTTCACGGCCATGCAATTCCGGTATGCCCATTCCGCGACGCCCCGTTTTCCTCCGCCAACGTCCAAATTACTGTCCAACAGCAACAAAACAAAAGATATAGAGGGTTGTTAGCGCCCAATTATTGTCAACAGATGCTGAACGGATTGTAACAATGCCGTAACAAAAGACGTTCACACTCCCCGATAAACGCAAGCAAATATACGCGTGGAGAATAAGCAATGAAGCGAATCGCAGGGCTGCTCCTGGTTGTTCTTGTGCTGGGCGGAATCGTCTTGGCGCAGAACGCACTCTCGATTAACGGTGCTGGCGCAACTTTTCCTTACCCCATGTATTCCAAGTGGTTTGACGAATATCACAAGAAATTCAGCAACATTCAAATCAACTACCAGTCCATCGGGTCCGGTGGCGGTATCAAGCAGGTGACGGAGGGTACTGTCGATTTCGGGGCGTCGGACGGACCGATGAACGACGAGCAATTGAAGTCCTACCAGGATAAGCATGGATTCCCGATCTTGCATTTCCCGACAGTTCTCGGCGCGGACGTGCTCACCTACAACATCCCTGGTGTTAGTGCAGAACTGAATTTCACACCGGAGGCCATTGCCGGCATTTTTCTAGGCAAGATTACGAAGTGGAATGACGCGTCGATTGCAGCGGCCAACAAGGGCGTAAATCTCCCCGCGAACGACATCGTCGTGGTGCACCGCTCGGATGGCAGTGGCACTACCTACATCTGGACAGACTATCTCGCCAAAGTCAGCCCCGAATGGAAGGAAAAGGTTGGTAAGGGCACTTCGGTAAATTGGCCCGTCGGCTTGGGCGGCAAGGGCAACGAAGGTGTATCTGGGCTTGTCAAACAAACACCCGGCTCTGTCGGTTACGTAGAGCTGATTTACGCGATTCAAAACAACATGCCATATGGCCGCGTCAAGAATTCCAGTGGCTCATTCATTAAGGCTGACCTCGCTGGCGTGACCGCAGCCGCTGCCGGCGCTGCAAAGGAAATTCCTGACGACTTCCGCGTTTCCATTACGAATGCCCCGGGCAAGACGGCTTACCCTATTTCGAGCTTCACTTGGCTGCTTGTTCCTAGCAAATTCTCTGACGCGGCAAAGCGAGATGCCATTAAGGGATTCGTGAAGTGGATGCTGGCCGACGGCCAGAACAGTGTGGAAGCCTTATCCTACGCGAAACTGCCAAAGGAAGTTGTCGCCAAGGAACTCAAGGCAATCGACCAGATTCAATAGAAGACTTGTGGCCACCTCAATAACAACAGTACCAGGCGCGGGCCCGACTTCGGGCTCGCGCGCTTTTTTGCGCAAGCTTCGCGAGGGCGACGAAATTGCACGCATTATTACGTTTCTTTTTGCCGCGTTCGTCGTCCTGGTGACTTTACTTCTCGTTTGGGAATTGTGGCAAGGTTCCGTTCTCCCGCGTCACAAGTTCGGGCTTCAATTTTTCATTACTCGTGTGTGGGACCCAATTGCAGAAGATTTTGGCGCGCTCCCATTTATTTACGGAACACTGGTGACCTCAGCAGTTTCTCTGCTGATAGCCGTTCCGCTCGGAATCGGTGCGGCTATCTTTTTGGCGGAGTTGGCACCGCAGAAGGTTTCGGACTCGCTTCAGTTTTTTATCGACCTTCTCGCGGCTGTGCCTAGCGTCATTTACGGCTTGCTGGGCGTTTTTATCGTCATTCCTGTCATGCGGGAATATATTCAGCCGGCTCTCAAGAACACACTCGGTTTCCTGCCATTTTTCCAGGGCCCGGCCTATGGCGTAGGTTTTCTGACGGCGGGCATCGTCATGGCCATTATGGTGATCCCATACATCATTTCAGTTTCGCGAGAAGTGCTGCTTTCCGTCCCGCGAGACCAGCGTGAAGCAGCACTTGCTCTCGGTTCGACGCGTTGGGAATCCACCTGGAGAGTGGTAGTGCCCTTCGCGCGGACGGGCATCATGGGCTCGATTTTTCTCGCACTCGCTCGTGCACTGGGTGAAACGATGGCCGTCACCATGGTCATCGGCAACACACCGACCATCAGCGCCTCGCTCTTTTCTCCTGGTTATTCGATCGCGGCGGTAATCGCGAACGAATTTACGGAAGCGACGGGCGATGTCTATCTGCAGGCATTAATCGAACTCGGCCTCGTCTTGTTTGTGCTTACATTCATCCTGAATGGCCTTGCGCGCCTGCTAATCATTCTTACGAATCGCCGCGGGGCGGGAATGGGGCACGCATGAACGCCCGGCTGCGTTGGAGAAAATTGGTCAGCGGCATCATGCTGACGCTTACCGGGGTCTGCGCCTTGGTCGCGGTTTCCGTTCTTTTTTTTATCCTCGGCTACTTGGTCTACCACGGAGGAAGCTCCATCAATTGGGCCTTCTTTACCAAGCTGCCGACCCCCGTTGGTGAGTCGGGTGGGGGCATGGCAAACGCGATCGTTGGCACGGCCAAGCTACTTTCCTTGGCGGTTCTGGTGGGTGTTCCCATCGGATTTTTCGGGGCAATTTATCTTGCCGAGTTCAGCGGCAACGGAGTCATGGCATTCGTCGTGCGGTACTCTGCAGATCTGCTGAACGGCGTTCCTTCGATCGTTATCGGGATTTTTGCCTATACGCTGCTTGTGCTGCCTTTTAAGCATTTCTCCACCATTGCCGGCGGTTTTGCCTTGGGCCTTATGATGATTCCGATCACGCTTCGCAGCGCGGAGGATTTCTTGCGCGCGGTTCCCAATAATTTGCGCGAAGGGGCTATGGCGCTCGGCGCAAGCAAGGCGAGAACGATTGCCACTGTGATTGTCCCCGCAGCGTATCGGGGGATCATGACCGCGATCTTGCTGGCTTTGGCCCGCGTCGCTGGAGAAACCGCGCCGCTTCTATTCACGGCTTTTTCCAATCGTTTTTGGAGCCATGGCTGGAACGAGCCGATTGCTTCGCTCCCTGTGATGATTTTCACCTATGCGATTGCGCCGTATGACGACTGGCATCGCCAGGCATGGGCGGCGGGTCTGGTATTGTTGGCGCTGATCTTGATTGTAAACATATTTGCCCGGGCGATTTTGTCCCGCGGCGGGACAGTTTTGAGGTAGGAACAATGCACGCATCCGTGAGGCCAGCTGTGTCAGTAAACGTCAATCCGCCTACCGTATCGTCAAGCCGCGAAGCTGCGGCGCCCCCGACGATGCGGATGAACATCAACAAAGTTAATTTTTTCTACGGGCAGAAGCAGACGCTCTTCGACATCGATATGGGGATTGCGACCAGCAAGGTCACGGCGCTCATTGGCCCTTCCGGTTGCGGCAAGTCCACATTGTTGCGCACGTTCAACCGCATGCACGAAACGGTTCGCGGTGCGCGCCTGCAAGGCGAGATTCTGCTGGATGGACAAAACATCCTTTCGCAGGACGTGACTTTGCTTCGCCGCCGCGTCGGAATGGTTTTTCAACGGCCCAATCCGTTTCCGAAATCGATTTTCGATAACGTCGCATATGGTTTGAAAATCAATGGCTCGAAACTGCCACTGGCAGATGCCGTCGAGAAAAGCCTTCGCCATGCGGCATTGTGGGACGAAGTGAAGGATCATCTTCACAAATCCGCCTACGAACTTTCCGGCGGCCAGCAACAACGCCTGTGCATCGCCCGCGGGCTTGCCGTCGAACCCGAAGTTCTTTTGCTCGATGAGCCGTGCTCGGCGCTCGACCCCATCAGCACCGCCAAAATTGAAGAGCTGCTCGTGCAGTTGAAAGATCTCTGCACCATCGCCATCGTCACCCACAACATGCAGCAGGCGGCGCGCGTGAGCGATTACACCGCATTTTTGCTCATGGGCCAGCTCGTTGAGTTCAGTCCGACGCCGCAAATGTTTACGACGCCGAGCTGATCCGCGCACGGAAGCGTATATCACCGGCCGGTTTGGATGATTGAGTCAGCAGCGCACGAATTTTGCCGCTTTGAACGCCTGAGGTGAGGTCGTAAATGGAACGCCATTTTGAACGGGATTTGAACGAACTGAAAGAGCGCCTGCTCTGGATGGGCAGCCTTGCCGAGCGCGCCGTCCACCAGGCCGTGCACGCCGTGCTGGATTCCGATGAGCAGCTCGCCAAGCGCGTGCTTGATGAAGAAGACGCCATCAACGAACTGCAAATGGAAATTGACGACCGCGTCGTGCAGCTACTTGCGCTGCATCAGCTCATGGCGATGGATTTGCGCTTTGTGCTGGCGGTTTCGCGTATCAACAACGATCTGGAGCGCATCGGCGATCAGGCAGTAAACATCGCTCAGGGTTCGCTGCGGATTCTGCGCCATCCGCGCGTGAAGCCTTACGTGGATTTGCCGCGCATGAGCGAAGTGGCGGAAGAAATGGTGCGCGATGCGCTGAACGCAGTTGTGCGCCGCGACGTGGAGCTGGCGCGCAAGGTGCTCGCCAGCGATGACAAGGTGGATCACTACCGCGATCAGATTTTCCGCGAATTGCTCACCTACATGATGGGCGATTCCAGCGTCGTCTTTCCTGCGTTCGAATTGATTCTCGTCGCAAAGAATCTGGAGCGCATCGGCGACCACGCCACGAACATCGCCGAAGACGTGATTTATCTCGTGCAGGGCGAAGACGTCCGCCACCCAACCGTAGACCGCCGCTAAGCTACGCCGTCCGCTGTTTCGAAAGCCACAGCATCCCGACAGCAAACGCCGCGCTGATCCCCGACAGCCAGCCGCCGATCGTGCGGTCCGGCGTCCGAATGAAGCGGGCTTCGATGCGCGAAGCCCCTGCCGGCAGATAAACAAGGATCGCATTGTAAGAAGTGGTGCGGCCGGTCTGCGTAGGCTGGCCGTTGACCGAGACGGCCCAAGCGGGATGATGCAGCAATCGCAAACGAAGCACGGCAGAATGTGGCACGCGCACTTCGACTATGCGCTGCTCTGCGGTCCAACGAATCACTCGCAGATCTCCCGTGGGTAGTGGATCGGCTTCGTCGTCGGTGATGAGAGAAGCCTGCGTCTGCCCTTGCGGGATTTCGGTATGGTCGTCGCCGAGCGGGTCGTATTCGTCCGTTCCTTCAAATCCCGCACCGCTGTCCATTGCCACTTTCACTGCATTTACGTCTTCTGAATCCCACCAAGTATGTTGCACAAGGTAGGCACCAGTTCCGCCTAAAGTGCAAGCGAGCGCGATCCACACGATGAACAAGCGCCGCTTGGCGACAAGCGCCGTGGCAAGCGAAAATCCAATCGCCAGCACGGCCATCCATCGCCAGGGAAACTGAACGAATCTCAGCTTCGGCAAATAGTTCCAGAGCAGAATCGTCGCGCGCGTCATCATCACACTCGCTGCAAGGAACAAGATACCCATCGCCCAAAACGGCCGCAGCGTACCAGGTTTGCCTTGTGCGCCATCCTTCTTGCGCCAGATAACCAGCGCCGCTGCGAACACGTACACAATCATCAGCACCGCAACAGAAGAAGCGATTCGGTTGAATGCGTCGTGGTCGCTATCCGGTGTCTTCGCGAAAAGGAAATTGTCGTTGGGTGCAAGACCGGGTGACAGTGCAGTCGAAATATTCACCCACCGCTGCTCGTAAGCCGCTGGGACCAGATAGAATGCGGCCAATCCCAGCCCGAGGGCGAGGCCAAATGCTCCGCGCACCGCCGGAAGCAAGCTTTTCTGTCGAATCGCTGCCCAGAAGAAAAGAAGCGCCAGGCTGTAGCTGGCCAAGACCCCGGCGGGAGCATTCGAAAGCCAAACTGCTGCGAAAAGATCCCGCACCAGAAAATATTCTTTCGCGGCTGCGAATCGCTTTCCAGGAAACCACACAGCTGCAGCGCAAAAAGGAAGAGCAGCGGATAAAACGACGACGCCAGCAATTCCGCGTAGTCGCTGCGGGTATAAATGACCAGCAGCGCATAGGGATTCGCAGCGTAGGAGACCGCGCCCAAAAGCGCGGCTGAATGGCTTGAGGTGAACCGCCGCACCAGCGTGAACGCCGAGATTCCCGCGAAGGTCTGCACAAGGAAAACAAAAACAGGTGGAATCCATGTCCAAGGGAGCACGCCGCCCAGCCCGGCGCCCAGCATCCAGGAAAGCGGCGGATAAAAGATGAATCGTGGCTCTCCAAATCCGTAGTTCGCCCACTCCGTCCAGCGCGGAAAGAGAATTCCTTCCTTCCATTGCCCCGCCGCTTCGAGCCAGGAAGAAATGTGAAATTGAATGTCGTGCCCGGAAGCTGTGCCAAGCCAAAAAAACGGAGCCAGAATCGCTATGGCAGTGGCCAGCGAGAGCAAACCGGCCGAAAACCATGCACGCAGTCCGGTCCCTCCTGCTTTGGTGGAGCGTTGCTCTTTTTCTGTCATCGAAAAGTTATCTTACAGGCGGCTGAGGCAAATTTGTCCCGGATTCCGCGATTTTCTGGCGTTGTCCGCATAAGCGTGTGAGCGATAATACCCAAGCTTATGGCTACTGCGGAAACAACTTTGGCGCCCATCATTGAGGCCCGCAAGCTGGAGAAATTCTATTCCGAGCCGGATGGCAGCCGTTTCCAGGTAGTCTCCTCGAGATTGGCAATAGCTCGGCAGAAATCGCCCGCCGGTCAGAGGTCGGCGCCAAAACACACGCGCATTGATCATGCTTTGGTCATATCGGCTGGCGATCCTGGACGCGGTCGCCACTCATTTCTTGAGTTCGTTCACCAAATAAATGATCTGACCGACGTGATGGTAGGCGTGTCCCGCCGAGCGCAGAAAAATGCTGAAGCGTTCTTTCGCTTCCGGCTCGCGTTCCCCGGAATATGCTTTCATCCAATCTTCCGGTTTCTGCTTGCGAATTGTGTCCACAACCATCGCAATTGTTCGATCGAATGCAGCGAGGACTTCTTCCTTGCTTCGTGGCTTCGGCTCCGTGAATTCCAGGTCGCGCTTGCGCACGTAACCCGTCGCGGCCACGCCCGTCCCAATGTAGTAGTTCAAGTTGCCCGTCAGATGCAGGATCAGATGGCCGGCACTGTTTCCGTATGGGTACGGGTTGCGCCAAAGCTGCTCGTTGGTCAGCGGGTCTACCCATTTGTGCAGATGTTCCCGCACCATTTCGTAATACGCCGCCAAATCTTCGGCAATTGTTTGGGCAAGGTCGGCCATCTGGTCCCTTTCCCGGCTTACTTATTCGGTTCGTTCTTGTAAATCTTTCCTTCTTTCATCACAAAGAAGACGTGCTCGGTTGCGCGAATGTTCTGCGAAGGATCCCCCGGTACGGCCACAACGTCAGCGAGTTTCCCGCTCTCGAGCGTCCCGATCTTGTCCGCGAGCCCAAGCAGATCGGCGTCGTTAAAGGTTCCCGCTTTCAAAGCTTCAATCGGTTTCATCCCCAAATCCACCATTTGATGAAACTCTTCGGCATTTCGACCGTGCGGATAAACCGCCGCGTCCGTACCCAGTCCAATCTTCACGCCCATCGTTACTGCTTTCGCAAACGTCTTGTGCACGGAGGCAATCGCCGCGTCCGCTTTCACCCGAATCGGCGGAGGAATCGCCACGCCTTTCGCAATCTGCTCGGAAAGACCCTCGACCGCCATCAGGGTTGGCACATAATATGTGCCCTTCTGTTTCATCAACTGCAGGGTATCGTCCTGCAAGAACGATCCGTGCTCGATCGAATCAATTCCGGCTAGCACGGCTCGCTTCGCACCTTCATTACCGTGCGCGTGTGCCGCCGCTTTCAGCTTGAGCGCGTGCGCTTCGTCCACTAGCGCATCCAATTCCGCCTGGGTCAATTGCGGAGTATCCACCGCATCGGCCAGCGAGAGCACGCCGCCCGTCGCGCACGTCTTGATTACCGTAGCGCCGTACTTGTGCGCCAGCCGCACCGCGCGCCGTGCTTCATCCGCACCATTCACGACGCCGACTTCCGGCCCAGTTTCTGGCCCCAGCGCACCTTCCCGGTATCCCGTTTCGTCGCAATGTCCGCCTGTCGCCCCGATTGCGTGGACGGCGACCAGCATTCGCGGTCCCGGCACCACTCCGCGGTTGATCGCGTTTCTCAGGCCCGCATCGAGATAGTTGGAAGAACCTACGTCCCGCACAGTTGTGAATCCCGCCATCAAAGTGACCCGCGCGTTCACGCTGGCTTCCAGTGCCATTTCCGGAATCGGCTTTTGCAAATTTTCCAGTGCCGCCCGCGTGTAATCTTCGCGATACATCATGGTCAGATGTGTGTGCGCGTCTATAAATCCCGGCAGCAGCGTCGCGTCGCCGAGATCAATCACTTGCGCTTCCGCGGGAACCGCCGCGCCCTGTCCGACACCAACAATTTTTCCATCGCTTACAACGACCACGCCCGGCGACACGACGCTGTTGCTCTTGCCGTCGAACATCCGCGCGGCTTTCAGCACGTAGCTTTTGCCCTCCGCCTTCTGCTGCGCCTGTGTCGTCATCGCCAAGATCGCCGCGCAGAGAATTGCCGCTCCGATTCGCATCCTGCCCATTCTCATCACCCCTGCTGCAACTTTACCTGCAACCACCGAGTCGCCCACAATATTCTGACGTGCGAAAATGTCAAGCGCTTCACGCCGTGGCCATTTTCGAAAGCGTCCAGTATTCGGCTGGCCCACCGCAAAGTTTACTCAACGGGTAATTATAGCCCGCCGAGTAACCTATGCAAACCGCAACTCCGGCCCATCCAAAAAAATCGTTACCCGGCGCCGCCCTGCTTTGTTAGACTCTTGCCTGGAACTGGATACCAGCGACTCTTGCTTCAGCGGATTCTCCCTCCCACTCCGTTGTTTACGACGAGTCTCCAGCCGGCCGCGTTCCATGCTCAAAATCAACTGAGGTGGGTTTCATGCCGGAAATTCTGCGTCTCTCTACGGACTCTCCTTTTCGCGGTTTTTTCGCGTCCGTTCGTCAAATTGCTCGAAACCTTTTTGAAACCATGGGGTTTGAGCTTGCGTCAAGGAGTTCACACGGCCATCACAGGAAGGCGATGCTGCGATCGTCTCACTCCCGGGGCATTTTTCCCGTGCTTCCGCGCGACTACATTCGCCGGCGCAGAGTCACGCGGCGCATCAGCAACGTGGTTCTCGTGGTTTTGCTCAGCGCGGCCGTTGCTTATGCGATCGTGCACATCTCCGGCCCGGCGCCTTTCTCTGTGCCGCATCACTGAGCGTTGCCCCGGCCGCTGCGCATGCCGTTATGAACTCTTCGTGTGTGCCCCGAAATTCCGGCAATTGCTAAGCCCGGCGAAATCAGCAAAGATAAACGCATCCATGCCGAGCGACCCGCGTTCTCTTCCGGACCTGATGCATTCCTATTTTTCGCAAACCGGCGAAAACGTCTCTACTCTTTCGAAGTCTCAGCCCCTGCTTCTGGTCTTTCTTCGCCATTTCGGCTGCACGTTTTGTCGCGAAGCCGTCAGCGATCTCGAAAGACTTCGTCCGCAAATCGAAGCTTGCGGGACGCGCCTGGCATTTTTCCATCTCGCCAGCGAAGAGCGCGCTGGGAAATATTTCGCGCCACATCATTTTGAAGACATTCCCCGGTTTTCCGATCCCGACGGGCGCGTCTACGAAGCCCTCGGCCTGTATCGCGCCAAATGGCATCAATATTTGAACCCGCGCAGCATTGCGCGCCTGTTTGCGGCGTTTTCGCGCGGCCACCTCATAGGTGCGCCCGCCGGCGACATTGAACGCATGCCCGGAGTGTTCCTGATTCACCGCGCCCGGATTGCAAAGTCCTACCGCCACAAGCTCGTGTCCGATCGTCCGGACTACGTTTCGCTGGCCACCCTGGAATAGATAGTCTGCCGGATGAACCAAGCCCAGAGACTCTAATCATTCTGCCGCTTCGGTGACCGCCCGCGTTCGAGTGCAGTCAGAATCATTTCGCCCAGTTGTAGCGCCGCGGGACTGCCTTCCGGCAGTTGCTGGTTGACCTTCGCGCGCGCAGATTGATACCCCGCCGTAACTTTTCCGTCCACCCATTGCGCGGCATCCAAACTCTGTGCAACAAACAAAAAGGCCAGCGAAATCGCGACGAAGCATTTCGAGAAAATTTCCTATCCACTCTGCGGGAGACCGCTCGCAATTTTCCACATCCCGTCCTTCCTGCAATCATCCGTACTATTGACCAGGGTACTCTTGCTGACGAAACTGTCCGCATGGCCCGCTACTCAGCCTTCCTCGGGCGCAAGGTGGAAGTCCACTATCGTGCCGGCGATATCTGCCTGCCCGCTTCAGGAATGTTTGTAGCCGATTCCGGCCGCTCCATTTTTCTTGAGCAGCGTTTCGATCAGCGCGGCACGCAAAAAACCTTTCGCTGGGAAGTCCCCTATCAGTACATCATTCGCATCGATGAGCTGCCTTCGGAAGCTGCCACTGCGCTTGATCCCTTTCTTGCCAAGCTCTCCGCCGAAGCCGCCAGCGAATCCTGATTCGTCCGACTCCAAAACAAAGCTTCCGCCGCGGGAGGTGCGGTCTCCGTCCTCCCTTTCGCCCACGGCGCTAAATTGGCCTGATCACGCGGCCTCGGCCCAGCCTGTCTTTCTTTCCCCTGCGTCTCCGCTTCATACCTTCTTCCCCAGTTGCGAGTCAGCCAATTCCGTTACAATCTTCCTCTTCATCTCTCGGGAGGAATTTGTGTCGCAACCTACCGTCGGTTTCATCGGCCTCGGCCTCATGGGCAAGCCCATGTGCCACAATCTTCTCAAAGCCGGTTTCCCGCTCGTCGTTTGGAACCGCACCGCCTCGCGCGCCGATTCTCTCGTCGCCGCCGGCGCAAAACTCGCACCGTCTCCCCGCGAAGTCGCCGCCCTTGCCGACTTTCTCATCACCATCGTCAGTGACCCTCCCGCGCTCGAAGAAGTCCTTTGGACCTCCGGCGCGAACTCCGCCTTTCCTGCGCTTAAAAAGGGAAGCATCTATATTGACTCAAGCACAGTTTCTCCCGCCCTTGCGCGAAAAATCTCCTCGGCCTCCACAACCGCCGGCATCCGTTTCCTCGACGCACCCGTCACAGGCGGCACTTGGGGTGCAGAAAAAGGCGAACTCGTTTTCATGATCGGCGGAGAACAGGATACGCTCGAAGCCGCCAAGCCCGTCCTCAACGCCATGGGCAAAAAGCTCTTCCACCTCGGCCCGAACGGCGCCGGCCAAACCGTCAAGCTCGCCATGAACTCCCTACTCGCCGTCGAAGTTCAAGCGTTTGCCGAAGCGCTCGCTCTCGTTCAGCGCGCCGGCCTTTCCGGCGAAAAACTCGTCGAAGTCATGCAATCCTCCATGGCTCGCGCAGGCATACTCGACATCAAAGCCCCATCCATGCTCAGCGGAGACTTCAAGGCCAGTTTTCCACTGCGCCTCATGCACAAAGACCTCGGTCTCGCACTCGATCTCGCCAATCAAATCGGCGTAGCACTCCCCGCGACAGCCGCCGCCCGCGAAACCTACAACTACGTCAAAGGCTCCACCACTGAAGACCTCGACTACGCCGGCGTCATGCGCTTCTGGAAGAAATAACAGCCGAAAAGTACGGCAGCCGTAGTCACGGTATATCGTGCCCTCTTTATGGCAAGCCCTGGCAGTCTCAACAGGGCCGCTTTTGGACTACAATTTATCTATGTCCACTGCCGCTTCAGAAAAAATCGACGAATTCCGCCGCCAGCTCAAACAAGATTGGACCCGCGACGAGACCGTCGCCGCCTGGCGCAAATGGCACAAACAAATTGCCGAATTCACCCGCGGGGCTACCGAAGCCCTCCTCGCTGAAGCGAATCTCCAGCCCGGTCAACGCGCCCTCGATCTCGCCAGCGGTGTCGGCGATCCTGCGCTCCGCATCGCGCAAATCATCGGCCCCACCGGCCACGTCGTCGCCACCGACCTCGGCCCGGGCATGATGTCTCTGGCCGCCGAGCTCGCCGAAAAGCAAAATCTTCAGAACATTGAATTTCGCGAAGCCTCCGCCGAATCGCTCCCGTTTCCCGATTCTTCCTTCGAGGTCGTCACGTGCCGCTTCGGCGCCATGTTTTTTCCAGACCTGCAAAAAGCCCTGCGCGAATGTCGCCGCGTGCTTAAGCCCGGCGGCAAAATCGTCTTCATTGTCTGGGGAATTCGCGAACAGCCCTTCACATCCACAACGGTGGGTGTGCTTGTAAAATACGTCACGCTGCCGGAACCCGATCCAGAAGCACCCAGCATGTTTATGTTCGGAGTTCGCGGACGTTTCGAATCCGCGCTGAAAGAATCCGGCTATAACACAATCAAGGAAGACCACATAAGCGTCCCCGCGCGCTGGCCCGGCCCTGTCGAAGAATATTGGACCCAATTCACAGAAGTAAGCCGCCCGTTCCGCCCCTTGTTAGATCAGCTCTCCCCGGAAAAATTCGCGCAAGCCCGCGCCGAAGTCCTCGCGGGCCTCGACGCAAAATACGTCCACAACGGCCAGGTCGCCATGCCCCTTGAAATCGTCCTCGCTTCCGCCACGCGCCCGTAGCGTTTCCTAGGGCAAGGCCAAAGTCTGTTCTCTGTCGTGCAGAGCGTGCACCTTCCCGCTCCACACAAATTCTCCTTTTACTCCCTCCGGCAACTTTACGCGCGCTTCCAGTCCCTTCTCCGTTCGCTTGTACTCCACGTCAACCATCCCTTGCGGAATCGCCATCCCTGCTTTCAACTCCTTCAAATCTCCCAAATGCGGCTCAATCGCGATTTCGTTAAAACCTGCGCTCTTCGGCCGCACACCCGCCACGATGCGCAACAGATCAAAATTGGGATGTGCACTCCAGGCATGCGAATCCGACCGCGTCGGCTCCGGTGACTCCGCCCAGGTCGTCAATCCCAGCCCCACCATCTGCCGCCAGGGCCCCAGCAATTTCAGATATTCGTCGCCCATTCCGGCATGTTCGATCGCCCGCGCCAGGTAAAATCGAAAATAATAGGTCGCCCCAGTCATCGGCGGAATTTCTCCCGCCGCACCAAACCCCGAATCGCTCTTCGACAGAATCTTCCTCAGTACCTCTTTCTGCCTCTCCGCCGGAATCACATCGAGCCATACACCCAAAATATTCGCGTGCTGGCTGAAGTGCCTTTGCGTCGGCGTATCCATCAGCAGACCATATTGTTCATTCCAGCAGAGCTTCCATACCGAATACGTCGCATGTGCCGCCGCGTCTTCGTAAGTCTTTGCCAGGGTTGCGTCGCCAAACGCCCGTTCCAGCTCCGCGCCATACCGCAGCGCCTCCACAAACTGCAGCGTCATCACACTCGATCCGCCATCCGCGTCTTGCGGGGATTCTCCCGCCTCAAAATCCGCGCCCCAATCCACAAACGGCCACCACGAAATTTTTCCCAGCAACCCATCCGCGCGTTGCCGCCTCAAAAACCAATCCAGCGCCGTCCTCGTCCCTGGAATTTGTCCGCGCACAAATTCCGCATCGCCGCGATACATCCAGAAGTCGTGCACCATGCCTACCCACAGCAGCGAAAACGTCGGAATCATTTGCACCAGCGACGACGGATACCGGCTCTGCGTCAGCCCGTCCGCCACGCGCGAATCGTTAAACGCCTCGATCGCCTGCCGGCCCAGCCGGTCGTCGCCCGCCACCGCGTACGATATCAGGGCCTGAATCCGCGTGTCGCCGATGTACTGCAGTCGCTCCCAGTACGGCGTATCCATGTAAGTGTCATGCGCGTCCAGCCGCGCCGTGCGCCATCCAATGTTCCAAATCGGCTGCAGCGAAGGGTCACTTGAATGAAAATATCCCTTCTCGACAAATGGATACGCGGTGAACCACGTTTTCAGTCCCGCAATCTTCATCGGCGCATCCGCGGACTCAACCTCAATCTGCAGATAACGCCAAGTCCGCCAGCTCAACGGAGAAAATTCACGCGCCGCTGCTTCGCCGCCCGGCAAAAACTCATCCACCACGCCCTCAATATGTTTTTTCGCAATCTCGTCGCGATAACCTTTTTGCCCTTTTGCATCAACCAGCGCTTCCGCGTACGTCATTCGAATCTTCGCGCCCCGCCCGCCGCTCACTCGCAATCACCGGATACCCTGTCGTCAGTTCGCCGTTATCGATCAGCAGGCTCCCTTTCGTATTCGCACCAACCGCAAAACCCGTCATGCGATCGCCGATTTTCATGGGAATCCCGCTGGCCCGCACCACGCGCCCCGCCGGCACTTCGCGCATCTCCATCGCCGGCAGCCCATCGCCAACGAGTTGCCAGTTGTTCGGAGCATCTCTGTCCTCCCGCAGAGCCCCGCGTCCCAGCGTCACCGCCTTCCTCCAAGCGCCTCCACTTGCGCCGCCATCTTTCGCATCCCAATCGAACTTCCCGCCATCGATCCGCAGCCCGGGCTCCGCCGCGTAGTATCCATTCACTTTCGGCCGCACCGTTTCAATTCCTTTTTCCTCCTCCACTTCCCAAGTCGCGTTCGTATCCGCCTCGCGCTCGGCTACTCCCGCGCCGCGCAGCAAAAATCCTGTCCGGTCACTCATCTGAGCAATCGCCGCATGCGTCCCGAAATGCCAGACCGTCGCCGTCAAAAAATTCTTCCCCTCGTGCAGCAGCGGCGCAATGTCGTAAGTCTCATAGCGCCAATGAGCCAGATCCGCCCGGCTCGGTCCCCGCCCCGCCTCCGCACCATTCACACAAAAAATAAATTGATTGTCCGCGCTAACATTCACCACAAAATGCTCTGGCTTGCCAACCAGCTCAATCGCCTTCCGAAAATGCAGCACAGCCATGTCCTTTTCCGCCGCCCCCGCCGCCGTAATCCACTGCGCGCTCCAGCGCTTCTCTTTCTCCGCCTGACCAAACGCTCCGCCCGCAGACAGCAACAACAATCCCGCCCCCAATCGCCGTCAATTTCCTTCGCCGCATTTTCTTCATCGCCACTCCCGCCTATTTTCCTTCCGCCCATTTCGCCGTCGTCTCCGCCAATTCGCGCAGCACACTTCCTCATCGTTGCGCCCGGACTTCTTCAACACGTGAAAAGAATGATCCGCCGTCTCAATCACGTGCAGCTTCGCCCGCTCCCCAAGCTTCTTGCAAATCGGCCGCAACAACTTCAAGTCCGCCAGCTCGTCCCGCGTCCCTTGCAGAAAGAGCATCGGCACCATCACTTTCTCCAGATGCTCCGCCCGCTTTGTTCCTGGCTGTTTCGGCGGATGCAGCGGAAATCCAAAAAACACCAGCCCGCGCACTGCCTCCAGCAGCCCTTCGGCGGCTGCCTGCGAACTCATCCGCCCTCCCATCGATTTTCCTCCCGCCAGCAGCGGCAAATCCGGAGCAGCTTTCGCTGCCGCTCGCACCGCCGCCGCAATCGTCGCCGTCAGCACCGCCGGCCTGTCTGGGACTTTCCGCCGCTCTTCCATATAGGGAAACTGATATCGCAGTGTCGCTACACCCACATCGGCCAACTCCGCAGCCAGCGCGTTCATAAACGAATGCTGCATTCCCGCCCCAGCCCCATGCCCCAGCACCAGCAGCCACTCCGCCTTCGCCGGTCGCACCAGCAGCGCCGATACTTCCTTGCCCTCGCTCTCTACGGCAAATCGCAACTTCTCCGCCTCACTCATTCCCCTACCCCGAACGCGATTCTATATCGTCCCCATCCTTGCTAAACTCTTCTTTCCACTTGGAGGCCGCTTATGAGCCGCATCTTCCGCAAGGCATTCATCTTCGCCGCGCTCGTCGCAGCATCTGTTTGCGCCACCGCCGCCAGCAGCCGGACTTCTCCAAAGTCGAAATCAAAGTCACCAAAGTTTCCGGCAATATCTACATGCTCGAAGGCCAGGGCGGCAACATCGCCGCCTCCGTCGGAGAAGACGGCATTGTCATCGTGGACGATGAGTTCGCGCCGCTCGCGGAAAAAATCCAGGCTGCCCTCAAGAATCTCGGTATCACGGACAAACCGGTTCGTTTCGTCATCAACACGCACTATCACGGTGACCACACCGGCGGAAACGTTCCCTTCGCCACGTCGGGCTCGACCCTTATCGCGCAGGACAACGTCCGCAAGCGTCTCGCTTCCGGCGGCGTTGCGGGCAATGGCGGTTCCATGAAAATGGAAAATAAGCCCGCGGAAAAAGCCGCTCTTCCCATCATCACTTTCGAGCATGACGTCACTGTCCATCTCAACGGGGAAGACATCCGCGCTCTGCACTTTCCCTCGGGCCACACCGATGGTGACGCCATCATCTTCTTTCCCAAAAACAATGTCGTCCACATGGGCGACGATTTCGTCCGCTACGGGTTTCCGTTCATTGACGTTGCCGGCGGTGGCAGCGTGCAGGGCATGATTGACGGCGTTGAAAAGGCCGCGGCGCAGCTACCCGCAGACGTGAAGGTAATCCCCGGTCACGGCGCCCTGTCGAATCTCGATGACGTCCGCGCCTACGTCAAAATGCTCAAGGAAACTTCGGCGGTGGTACAAAAAGCCATCGACGCCCACAAGACACTCGACCAAATGAAGCAGGAAAAAATCCTCGCCCCGTGGGCCAAATGGTCCGGCGACTTCGTCAATCAGGACGGCTTTATCGAAACGCTCTACAACTCCTTAACCAACCACCCGGGCCAATTCGTAAAACACAACTAGTCCCTCTGCGCTTTCCGATCCGTGCTCTGCCCCGGCAAGAGCATGATATATCGTGCGCGCCGCCTATACTCCGGCATCGAAGAACGTGCGTCCCGACCGACCAACGTTGGTGAGGACCTGTCCGCGCCCGCGTCGCCTCAATCCTTAATTCCTTGCCTACATTACATCCTTACTTGTTCACGGTTTTGCCGTCGGCGCGAAAAATCCAATCGGCAAATCGCGCGAAGTCCGCAAACCCGCCGGGGAACTCAAAATCACCGGAATCGAATTGACCGCCACGCTCGCCGTCGCAATGTCTCCGTGCGAACCGCCCGGAATCGTCAGCGAGATATTCGGATACCCCGTCAAGGTAATCGAATCCGCCGGATCCTTCGCGCCGACGTACATCTGCAGTTCCATGTAAATCAGCTCTTTGCCGCCGGCGAGTCCGCGAGCAATCTGATGCACGCCCGCCGCTTGTCCCGGCTCAACACTCAAAAATTCCGTCTCAACTTTTTCCGTCGCAACTTTCGGCTCTATCGTCTCGGTGATTTCGTCCACCGCGAGTTGCAAACTGTCCGCGACCATCGCGACCGACTCCGGCAATCCCACGTGCTTGATCGTTCCTTCTTTCACGCGCGCGCGGAATTCCTCCACGCTCAATCCCGCGCCGATCTTTTTCTGCAGCGGCAACCTCCGCTTCGCTGCATCCACAATTCGTAGTGCTTTCGCATGTTCAATCCGCTGCGAAACCGCCGCCAGCGTAATCGCCAGCTTGTCCATCACGAATCCCGGATTCACGCCCGTGCCGACCAGCGCCACGCCCCACTCTTTCGCCGCCGTGTCCAGCTTCGATGAAAGCTCTGGATACGTCCGATACGGATAGGAAAGTTCCTCGCAAGTCGAAACCACGCACGACTCCGCCTCAAGACACCCCAGCAACTGGTCCATCACGTTCGGCAGCGAAGAAGAAGTCGTATGCATCACCACGTCCGCTGCCTGTCCCAGCACTTCTGCGGCATCCGCGGAAATCTTTATGCCCCAAGGCGCATCGCTCGCGCCCACCACTTGGCCCAAATCTCGCCCGACTTTCGCTGGGTCTGTATCAATCGCTCCGATAATTTCAATCGCCTGCTTTTCGCGCAGCAACTTCGCAATAGATGCGCCGATAGGCCCGACGCCGTACTGGATGGCGCGTATTTTCTTTTTCACGAGTTTTCTCCGCTCGGCGGTGCAGGCGCACACCGCGCATTTTTGGTGGTAAGGAAACCTCTAAGATAAAGGATTCGCGCCATGCCCGCAACGCTCTAGTGGCACAGCCATTCCTGGCTGCGGCAGTCGTTGCAGCCGCCTCAAGCACGTTCCATAATGAAGGTCGCCCGCACCAATGGGGAGGCACAAGATGCACGCTCGCAAACTCACCGACGACGAAATTTCCAAGTTGATGACGAAACTTCCCGGCTGGTCTGTGAAAAACGCAAAGCTTCATCGCGAATACGAATGCAAGGACTTCGTCACCGCCTTCGGCAACATGACCCGTGTCGCGCTCATCGCCGAATCCATGAACCATCATCCCGAATGGTTCAACGTATGGAATAAAGTCGTCATCGACCTCGTCACGCACAGCGTCAAAGGCATTAGCGATCTCGATTTCGTTCTCGCCGAAAAAGTCGAAGAAGTGTTTTCCGGCGCGCTCGCAAAGCAACAAACATCCGGCTCATGAAAGGAGCGCATCAGCCGGCCGCCAGCACTCGCGGATGGTTTTTGATTGCACTGCGCTGGGCCGCGGCACTTCTTGTTCTCGGCGTACTCGTTCATTTTCTTCCTTTGGCCACGCTTCGCACGGCCGTCACAAAAATTCCTCCTGCAAGATTTCTCATCATTCTTTTTCTCTATCTTTGCGCGCACTGCATCGGCGTTCTGAAATGGCGCATGGTCGTCAACGCCGCAGGCTCCGCGCTCGATTTAGCCACCAGCGCGCAATGTTATTTCGGCGGACTGTTCGGAACTCTCTTCCTTCCTTCCATCGTCGGCGGCGATGTGATTCGTCTCGCAGTCGGTCTTCGCAAGAGCGCGCGTCCGGCTGCAGTCCTTGCAGGAAATCTCGCCGATCGCTTCCTCGATGTCTCCGCGCAAGCCGGACTTGTTGTCGTTGGACTGTTCCTTCTTCCGGGTTCGCTTCCGCAAGCGTGGAGAGAAAGAGCGATCCACTATCTGCTGTTCCTTATTGTCGCCGGGCCTGGCCTGTCTTCTGCTCGCTTGCGCGATCTATCGCGCAGTGGTCAAACGCAGCTCGTGGAAATTGCGGCGGCGCATTGTGCGATTGCGCCACGCGCTGCGATTTGTAAAGCGCCGTCCCGTTATTCTAATCGCAGGCTGGCTTACTGGAACACTCATCCAATTCACATTCCTCGTACTCACTGCCCTGCTTGCTATTTCTTGTGGGCTCACGCTTCCTCTCCGCGTCTGGCTCTTCGCCTGGCCGCTCGCCAAGCTCGCGGCCGTTCTTCCGCTCACGCAAGGCGGCATCGGAGTTCGCGAAGCAGCGCTCGTCGCACTCCTCGCGCCGTTCGGCGCGCCGGGCGCACTTGTTTTCGCTGCTGGATTGGTTTGGGAAGGAATCATAATCGCTGGGGGCCTAGTGTCCGGAGCGTTCGCCCTGATACTTGGAAAATTCTCATCTTCAGAAAAAATGAGTCGGCTTTAGGAACGATTTCTTGACTCTCCGAATCCCCCTGCGGCAATGCAGAACCCTTTTTCTGGTCCAGACCACTGTCCTGTCCGGCTCGTTAGCAAGTGAAGCCCGGCGGCCTTCGCGCGAAGCATGCGGCCGGTTAGTTCGCCAAGCTGTGCGCAGGTTCTGGACCGTCCATTGGCAAAGTTATCGTCTAGATAAGCGTTGACAGCGGCAGGTTGAGGTGTTACATAACGCTAACAGACGGGCCCTTTGGTGGTAAGTCTCTTACCGCAATGTGGCAAAGCAACACGCGAGTGATGCAGCGCCCCTGCCTGGCAGGGCAGGGAGGCGCAGCTGCTGAGGGCAACGTCCCGTAACACCCCACCCCGGGAGGCGAAATCCAAAAGGTTTTGCCTC
Organism: uncultured Acidobacteriota bacterium; assembly: GCA_963794175.1. Classification (GTDB taxonomy): domain Bacteria; phylum Acidobacteriota; class Terriglobia; order Acidiferrales; family UBA7541; genus Acidiferrum. The sequence goes on from CAWCCV010000011.1 coordinate 120,827, forward strand.
CTATTTTTTTGGGCGGAACTTGTGTCACAGACCTCAAACTGCCCCCCCACGCGATTTTTGAGCGGCTAGCAAGAGCGCCGGAGACGCCGCTTTTTTTGTTTTCGGCGAGGCTTGCGTAAGATGGCCCGCCGCATTGCTCGCCTGGAGGATTGGTTCGAATTTATGACTGCTCCGCTGATTGAGTTGAATCGAGTGACGGTGATGCGCGGAGAACGCGCCGCGCTGGAAGAAGTGTCGCTGCGGATTGAAGCGGGCGAGCATGTGTGCATCCTGGGGCCGAATGGATGCGGAAAATCTACGCTGATCAAAACAATTACGCGGGAGTGCTATCCGCTCGCGCGCGAGGGATCGTCGATGGCGATTCTTGGGCGCGAGCGGTGGGATGTGTTCGAACTTGCGGAATTTGCTGGGGATTGTATCGCCGGATTTGCTGGCGGCTTGCACGACGGATGCGACGGGACAGGACGTGGTGCTGAGCGGATTTTTCAGCAGCACGAGGATTTTCCCGCATCACCAGCCAGACCCGGGGCATTTGCGGAGGAGCGACGAGGCGCTGGCGCGGTTGGGAATTTCGCACTTAGCCGACCGATGCGTGATGCACATGTCGAGCGGGGAAGCGAAGCGGACGCTGATTGCGCGGGCCCTGGTGCATGAGCCGAAAACGCTTCTGTTTGATGAGCCAAGCAACGCGCTGGATATTGGGGCGCAGTTTCAGTTGCGGGACACGATGCGGGAGTTGGCGCAGTCCGGGCTGGCGATTTTGCTGGTGACCCATCACGTGAACGAAATTATTCCCGAGATCGAGCGGGTGATTTTGTTGCGCGCGGGGCGCGTGATGGCGGACGGGGAGAAAGATGAAGTGTTGACGGAGAAGAATTTGGGGGAATTGTTTGGAGTGAAAGTGCGGCTGGAGAAACACGACGGGTACTTTCAGGCTTTCTGACGGGGCGACCCGTTAGAGCAAGCACGCCGTTGTCCTGCAAGTCGTGGCCGCGGACGATCAGATATACAGGCAAACGAAATTCCCCGAGGAAGCCGACCCGTTGGGATACTTTTGTCGCGCATCGACGAGAGTGTCTTGCATTTCCAAGGTATGCCCGGTCGCTGCCAGGAACCTAATCATCCTTAGCAAGACCGGCCGGAAAGCTGCCGGGCGAGGGCTTTGCCTGAGGAGAAGAAACGCTATTTATCGCCGGGGCGGGAACGGGAAACGGTGCGGTACTCGGGGCTTTTGGGGGACCAGTCTTCGGGCGGGAAGGCGACACGCCAGAATTGCGGACGCGGCGCGGAAAACTCGAGACCGATTTCGGCTTTGTTGCCGCGGACGGGGCCGAGAAAAACGACATGGCACTCCTGTTCTTCGGTTGTGCGCTTGTGCTGAAGCTGAACTTTGGAGCCGCTGGTGAGGCGGGCCTGAATCAGGACGAGCGCGCCGTGGGCGTTGATGGCGAGGGTTTCGGTTTCTTCCTCGAATTTGGCGCCTTGCGCGTCCGTTCCGGTCAGCTTGACGGGCACTTGCATAAGCACGCGCTGGCTGCGGCGCCGCGGGCCGGGGTGGGGAGGCGTGATCGGAGGCTCGGACATTCTTCCTCTTTAGCAGAAGGTTTCAAATTTTAACTGCGATCCGGCGAACCCGGGAGGCGGATTCGCTACTTGCGAACTCTTTCCGGAATTGTACCAACGGTTAGGTGCGCTTATCCATCGGCACGTAACTGCGTGTGTCGTGGCCAAGATAGATTTGGCGTGGACGAGCGATTTTCTGCTCGGGATCGAGCAGCATTTCCTGCCACTGCGCGAGCCAGCCGGAGGTGCGCGGAATCGCGAAGAGCACGGGGAACATGGTCATGGGGAAGCCCATGGATTGATAGATGAGGCCCGTGTAGAAGTCCACGTTCGGATAGAGTTTGCGCTTGACGAAGTATTCATCTTCGAGAGCGATGCGTTCGCACTCTAGGGCGATTTCAAGCAGAGGGTTCTTGCCCATGAGTTCGAAGACTTCGTAGGCGACGCGCTTGATGATGCGGGCGCGCGGGTCGTAATTCTTGTAGATGCGGTGACCGAAGCCCATAAGTTTTGTTTCGCCGGCTTTAACGCGCTTGATGAAGTCGGGGACTTTGGCGACCGAGCCGATTTCATGAAGCATGCGCACGACTTCTTCGTTGGCGCCGCCATGAAGCGGGCCGTAAAGAGCTGCGATGGCTGCGGCTGTGGCGGAGTAGGGATCGACGTGCGAACTGCCTACGCCGCGGATGACGTTGGCAGAGCAGTTTTGTTCGTGATCGGCATGGAGAATGAAGAGAATGTCGAGGGCGCGCTCAAGAGTGGGATTTGGGCGATAGCGCGCTTCGGTTGTGCGAAAAAGCATGTTCAGGAAGTTGCCGGGATAGCTGAGTTCGTTGTCGGGATAGACGAACGGCATGCCGAGCGTGTGGCGATAAGCAAACGCGGCGATGGTGGGCATTTTGCCGATGAGGCGAAACGTTTGTTTCTGCCGCGATTCGGGATTCAGGATGTCTTTTGCGTCGTGATAGAAGGTGGAAAGCGCAGCGATGGTGGAGATCATCATGCCCATGGGATGGGCATCGTAGTGAAAGCCGTCGAGAAATTTCTTGATGCTTTCGTGGATAAACGTGTGATGCGAAATGTGCCAGGACCAGTCTTTCAGCTGTGTTTCAGTGGGGAGTTCGCCGTGGAGGAGAAGGTAAGCGGTTTCGAGATAGGTGCTTTTTTCGGCGAGTTCTTCGATGGCGTAACCGCGGTAGCGGAGGATGCCTTTGTCGCCATCAATATAAGAGACGCGGCTAATGCAGGAGGCGGTGTTGTTGAAGGCGGGGTCGTAACTCATCATGCCGAAATCGTTGGCGTCGACCTTGATCTGGCGGAGATCCATGGCGCGGATGGTGCCGTGGGTGATGGGAACTTCGTAAGACTTGCCCGTGCGATTGTCGGTGATGGTTACGGTTTCGCGGGGGGCCGCGGGGTCTGCAGCTTTTTTCGATTCTGCGGTGGAAGCGACGGAATCCATAGATGATGAGCCTCAGTCCAGCTTCAACTTTACACCAAAGAAGGAGAGGCGCGAAGAGGAGCGAACGACAGGCGAGGAAAATGGGAAAGGTGGGGTAAGGGGGAAGGGGAAAAGCGGGGGCGAGAAGCGCACAACACTCCTCTTGACAATAGTCGTTATAACATATATAATGCGGGTGGCAGTTGGATGTGACCCCGGGAGGTGAAAGATGATTACGATTAGGAAGAGCAACGACCGCGGGCATGCCGATCACGGCTGGCTGGATACGCGGTTTACGTTTTCCTTCGCGGAGTACTTCGATGCGAAGCACGTGGAGTTTCGAACGCTGCGCGTGATGAATGACGACCGGGTGGCCGGGGGCGGCGGGTTTCCGACGCATCCGCACCGCGACATGGAAATTGTGACGTACGTGCTGGAAGGCGCGTTGTCGCACAAAGACAGCATGGGCAACGGTTCGACGATCAAGCCGGGAGACGTGCAGTACATGAGCGCAGGAACGGGCGTGGCGCACAGCGAGTTCAATGATTCGCAGACCGAACCGGTGCATCTGTACCAGATTTGGATGTTCCCGGACAAGAACGGGTACAAGCCGGCGTACGACCAGAAATATTTTTCGCCGGACGAGAAGCGTGGGAAGTTGCGTTTGCTGGTTTCGCCGGACGGGCGCGACGGTTCGGTGAAGATTCGGCAGGACAACGACCTGTATGCGACGGTGCTCGGCGCGGGAGAAAAAGTGCAGCACGAGCTAAAGCCGGAACGGCATGCTTATGTTCAGGTGGCGCGCGGGAGCGTGACGCTGAACGGGAAAAAGCTGGAGACGGGCGACGGCGCGGAGATCTCGCAAGAAAAAACTCTGGAGCTGGTTGGAGCGGATGAAGCGGAAGTGCTGCTGTTTGATTTGGCGTAAGAAAGACAGCAGTTTGAACGAGAAAAGGGCAGAAGCGAAATGCTTCTGCCCTTTTTATTTGCGCCCCGCGCCGGCGCCGTGGAGCAACTTAGGGCGCAGGCGGCAGAGTTTGCGACGGGTTTTGTGGGAAGAAGTTATAGGGACGAAGGATGAAGTCATGCCACATCACGGGCATCACCGGCCAGTCTTCCGCGCGCGGCACGTGATGGAAACCCATCGTGTACCACGCGACGATGTCGGTATTTTCGATGGAGCGATTGGCTTTGCTCCACACGGCGAGACCGTCATCGCTGCCTTTGCTGTCGGTTGGGTAGACGCCGGCGGCGAAGCGCTCGTCGGATTTGTACGGAGTGACCCAAAGCTGGTGCGAGGAGAACGCGCCGACTTTTTGCGGGCCATCGTCCGGGTCAAGCAGCGAAGCGGCGTTCGCGCCGGGCATGAGTTCATAGCCCGTCGGATAGCCGTAGGCGCCTTTTACGTTTGGATTAATGAAGTGCCACATCGAAGGCTTTTCGATGTTGATGTTCATCATGGCGTCTTTTTCGGTGTGTGCAGTTGAAGGCTCGACGACCCAGATGGATTTGCGTGCCGGATTGTTCAAAGCGCGTTTCACGAGGCGGTCGGCCATGAAGGAGTTGTTTTGGCCGTCGACGTCCACGTCCAAACGGAATGAAAAGAAATGATCGTGATTGACGCCAATGGTGTTTTCGGCGACGAAGGTGCCGTATTCGTCGGCGGCGCCGGGCATCGGGTGGCCGGCAGAGATTTTTTCCTTTACACCTTTTGTTTCGATAATGCCTGTGGCACCGACAGCAACGCGAATGGCGCCCTCCCGGTCGAAACGCCAGTCAATGACGTAATCGTAGTTGCCGATGACAGCGGCGGTGCGCAAGACAAGGACGCGCGAGCCGCTTCCCCAGATTTCATGATCTTCAAAATGGCGCCATGCGGGATCCCCGCTGTAACTTTCATACAGGCAAGCTACGTGAGAGCGAATGACGGGCATGCCGTGGCTGTCTGGAATGAGCGAGTCAAAGTAGGTTGAAGTGGTCGGGCAGTCGACGCCGTCGCGGAGCGGTTTTAGAACGCCGCCGTGGAAAAACTCGCCGGCGTCGATGAACACGCGCGTGGCCCATCCCGTAGCCGGGTCCATGTAGGGAACGTACAGCTCGGACATCGAGCCTTCGTACAAAACGGAACGAAACGCTTTGCCGTCATTGAATTTCACGAGATTGACGATGGCTCCGAGGCGGGGATCAAGGCGAAAACGGAATTGCCAGCTTTGCCAGCTAACGTCGCCCGCCGGTGAGACCTGGTAGCTCGGTCCGAGCGGTTGGGAAAGCGCGATCGGAGTGGTATTTGCGCGCGCGGCGGGAGGAAGGTCCATGTAGTTGATCGGCGCAGCGGGCACGGGAACAGGACCATCGTCGATCACTTTCAGAACTTTCTTTTCGACAGCGTCAATTTCAATGTTCAGCCCTTCGATGGAGCGCCCCCAACTGAGATAGACGCCGTGCATGTCGGCGCAACCGCCGAACATGATGCGGTGGCCTTCGAGTTCGGGGAGAGCGAAATATCCAAAGGGGGTAGGCGCGCACTCGACGGTGGTCAAGTCCGTGATGCCGCGTTTTTTTAGAGCTTCGATCACCCGCGGATCTTTCTTTGCGACTTCACTGAGTTCACGAAATTCGGATTCAAGCACCGGGGCTACAACGCCGGGGACTTCCTTGAACGATTCGAGCTTGTGGCCGGCGATATCCACGACTGCTTCCATCGTTTTTCCTTTGCGAAGAAGAATCACTTCGGCTTCGCGGAAAACAGGATCGCCTGGTTTCCAGGCGAGGATCTTGTCCTTGGCCGGTTCTTTCAGCAGGACGCTTGTGTAAAAAGTGTCCGCGTCAATTTTTCCTGAATCGCGGAGAACGTCGTAAACAGTCCAATACTCCTGCGTTTTGAGCGATTCCAAGGGATGTTGAACCGGTTGAACTTGTGCCTTGAAGAGCGCCGGAGCGGCGAGCACAAAGAAAAGAGCAGAGACAAAACGACAGTTTGAAGAGCGCAATTTCATCCTCCAAAGAAAAGTGAGAACACAGGGCCGAATAAACAGTGGCCCATCCTTCTCCAAGCGGGCATGAAAGACAACACAAAAAAGAGATACACACGATTGTGAATCTTTCTAAATTGAAACATTCGCTTCGCGAAATTTCGATGCAAAGAATTAAAAACTGCCAGGGAGCGAGCGAGAACGATTGGTGCGATAGAAATTTTGCGTTTGCATTCCCCGCGCGGTTGAACAGGATACGGACAAATTTCTCCGGCAACGTGATCGTGTCGCTGCCGATCACTGCCTGAAGTTCCGGCGACGTAGTTCGCATTGGAAAACCAGAATGAGTGGGCTTGCGCCGAAGTGTCTCTGGTCACCGGAGAAGACACACGTCAAAAAATGGAGGGGATATGTCACGCGAGGGCGATTCCAGGCAGGGCGGGCTCTCGGCGGGAAAGAGATTCATGGTTTTGTTGATCGCGGGGATAGTCTTTGGCATGGTCTTTTCAGAGCGAGCGAATGGACAATCCACATTTGGATCGATTCTCGGAACAGTGAAGGACAGCTCCGGCCAATACGTGGTCGGGGCGACGGTGAATCTCTTCAATCGAGGGACCGTTGCGAAGCGATCCGTCGACTTCGGACCAAATCGGCGAGTATTCGTTTCCAAATCTCGAGCCGGGGGGATGCGAAATTCCAGTTGGGGCCAAATCTCGAACCTGTTCAACCTCGCAAACGACGTTCCCAATACCGAGCTCGACGCAGATGCATGCAGTTACCGCGCGACATCTGAAGCCGCACGGGAATGCCTAACCAAGCGCGGCCCGGAAACGGGCCGCGCTCTTTTCTGTGTCAATGCAACTGCGATATCCGTCTGGGCACACATCGGGGCGCGGGCCTTCCCCAGCGCGCGCAAGCCAGTAAACTGAAGATAATTTTTGGGCTCCCACCTTCTGGCGGAGAAGATCAAATGAAGAAACTCGTAATTCGTTTGGGCCTGAGCGTTTTGGGTATTGCAGCCGTGCTGACCTGGTGGACGATCCATCCCGGGCCTTCGCACACACAAACTGCAAACAAAATTCCGGCTTCAGTCTGGGGCGGAGGGCCGACCAGGATTACCGTCGAAGCGGAAAGCTCCTCGGCGGCGCACATGGACATTACTTTTGCGGATCATTCAAAACCGGCGGGTGAGCAGCCAATGCTGGATACGTCGGAAAAGGTCGGAACGGGAATGCATTCGTGGTCCGTGGAAGTCCCGAATGAAGTTGGCGGCTATCTTGAGTTTGAAGCGGAACATCCCAAGGCGGGAGATTGGCTGAAATGGCGCGTTCTGTTCAACGGCCAGTTGGTGAAAGAAGAAAAGGAAGTGCTCGACAAGGACCTCGAACCGAACACGGCTTTTTTCCTGCAACTGCATTTTGACGACTACGCGAAAGCGCTGAACGAAATGAAGGGATACGGTTCGGAATCGTCGGAAGACAATTAGGCCGATTTCCGGGCGAGTACCGGAATGCTGAGCAGCAGTCCGACAACCAAACCGCCGAGCAGAGCGAGCAAGCAGTGCAGGAACGGAAGCTTTGTCGTCATCGTGAAGGCGATGGCGAGTGTGGTGAAGGTGCGCAGGCGAACAGAGACAGGCAATGCTTTCGTTTGCAGGGCTGCGGTGAGCGCGTTGCCGCCTTTGGGAATCGCGAGTCGTATGGCGCGCATTTTCGGCGCGTTGATAGCGCCGCCTAACAAAGCCACGATCGCAATGCCGACGAAAGAAGCGGGGACCCATCCCTGCTTGAACGCGCTGATGAGCGAAGCGAGATAACCACCGGAAAGAATGGCCAGCAGAAGCGCCGGGCCGTTGACTAGCGGGCCGAGTTTTGCGAGGCGGAGCCAGTGCGCGGCCTCGTCGCACGTCGAGGCTTTGCCGAGAAAAGACACGGCGGCCCACTCGATGCCAAACGCGAGAAACAGGGCGAGAGCCGCGGTCAGGTGAAGGAAGACAATGAGAGTATAGAGAGTCATCAAAACCCCTGGTTCCGGTCAAAAGAATCTGGCGCCAATCGAACTACGCTCCCGGCGTGCGTAACATTTCACGCTTGGGCGCTAAAGAAAGAAACTTATCCGCGCTTGCGTTGGAATTCTTTCATGAAGCCGCTGAGGGCTTCGACGGCGGCGGGTTCGACCGCGTTGTAGAGCGAAACGCGCATGCCGCCAACGGAGCGATGGCCGGGCGTGCCGACGAGGCCGGCTGCTTCGGCTTGCTTGGCGAATTCCTTTTCGACTGCTTCGTCGCCGCCTGCAATGCGGAAGACGACGTTCATCAGCGAACGGGAATCGCTTTCGACGGGGCACTTGAAGAAGCCATTGCTGCGTGTCGATGGTGTCGTAGAGCAATTTTGCTTTGGCTTCGTTGCGCTTCTGCACAGCGGTGATTCCGCCGAGGGAATCGATCCACTCCATCACGAGACCAATGATGTAGACCGCGAAGGTCGGCGGCGTGTGATAGAGGGATTTTTCCTTGATGTGCGTGCGGTATTGCAGGAGCGTGGGCAGATTTTTGTCGGCGCGTTCGGCCAGGTCTTTGCGGATAATGACTACGGTTGCGCCGCTGGGGCCGAGATTTTTTTGCGCTCCGGCGAAGATCAAGCCGAATTTTTTTACGTCAACCGGGCGCGACGCGATGTCGGAAGACATGTCCGCGACAAGAGGAACATCGCCTGTTACCGGCATCGAATGAAACTGCGTGCCCTCAATCGTGTTGTTCGTGCACACGTGAACGTAGGAAGCGTCGGCCGGAAAGCGAAAGTTCGCTCTGGTTGGGCACGCGCGTGAACTTTACGGGTTCCGTGGTTGCAGCGATGCGGTGATTGATTCCTTTCTTCAGTTCGCCGAGGGCTTTTGCGGTCCAGGTGCCGGTGTGAATCAGTTCGACCGGCTTGTTCGGCAGGCAGAGGTTCATCGGCGCCATGGTGAACTGCATGCTGCCGCCGCCTTGGACGAAGATCGATGGCGTAGTCGTCGGGAACGGCAAGGTGTTTGCGGAGGCCGGCTTCGGCGGCGGCGTTGATTCTTTCAAATTCCGGCGAGCGATGGCTCATTTCCATGACGGACATTCCGGAGCCGCGCCAATCGAGCAGCTCTTCGCGGATGCGCTCGAGTACGGCGAGCGGCAGGGCAGCGGGACCTGCATTAAAATTGAAGACACGTTTTGTGGCAGGAGCGGTAACCAGGGAAGACACGATTTTTCTCCAGAGAGGCCAAAGGCCAGTTTTTGCGCGCAAGCCGGAGCGGCGGGGGACTGCAGGGCCGACGGCGGACTTGCGACACTCTAGAATATCACGCCGCGCAGGATGCAAAAGTGGAGGTAGAATGTGCGCGGAGACAAGGGGCCGATGAAACGACGGGAATTGTTGAAGAAAGCAGGGCTGGCAGCGGGTGCGATGGCGATACCAAAATGGACGCGCGCGGCGCGCGCGCCTAAACTGGATTGCGTGTTTCAGCTTTCCGTCATTACGGATGAAATTTCACAGGACTTCGGCCACGCGATCGAAGTCGCGGCGAATGAATTTGGATTGAGCAATATCGAGATTCGTGGGTTGTGGAAGAAAAACATTCTCGGTCTCGACGAAAAAGAGCTCGCCGAAGCGAAGCGACTCGTTGCGAAATACGATTTGAAGGTAACGGACATTGCGAGTCCATTGTTTAAGGTAGATTGGCCGGGCGCGCCGAAATCGAAATTCAGTCCGACGGGGTCGGCCTACAACGCGAGCTTTACTTTTGACCAGCAAGACGAAGTGCTGGAGAAGAGCATCGCCATCGCGAAATCTTTCGGCACGAACAGAGTGCGCATGTTCGATTTCTGGAAGCTGGAAGACGACAAGCCGTATCGCGACGCGATGGACGCGAAGATTCGCGAGTTCTCCGCGAAAGCTGCGAAGAAGAATATCATGCTCGATGCTCGAAAACGAATACGAGTGCAACACGTCTACGGGGTCGGAGTCGGCACGGCTGCTTGCCGCGGTTCCGGCGAAAAATTTCGTGCTCAATTGGGATCCGGGCAATGCTGCCGCGCATGGCGAAGTTCCCTTTCCGGATGGTTATGCAAAGGTTCCCAAGGACCGCATCGGGCACGTGCATCTGAAGGATGTAGATTACAAAAGCAGACGGAAAATTCGGCTGGGCCGCGATGGGTCAGGGAAAAATTGCGTATGTCGAACAATTCAAAGCGATGATGAAGGACGGCTATCGCGGGACGATGAGTCTTGAGACACACTGGAGCGGCGGCGGAACGCCGGAAGAGTGCTCCCGCGTGAGCATGGCCGGTACAAAAGATTTGCTCCGTAAAGCAGGCGCCCTGAAGTCCTGACGAGAGGTGCACCGCATGACAAGCAAAACTTCACGCAGGGAGTTTGTGAAGACGACCGCGAGAGTGGCGGGAGCCTGCGCCCTTTCTGCTTGCAGCTATGGACGCGTGCTCGGTGCGAACAATCGCGTGCGTACGGGCGTGATCGGCTATTCGGAGCGGTTTCGCGACGCGCTTTTCCCTGCGTTCCTGAAACATGCAGGGAAACAGGAGTTTGAAATCGTTGCGCTGTCGGACATCTGGAAGCGGCGCCGCGATGAAGGCGTCACGTACATTGTGGAAGCGACGGGCCACCGCGTGGCGCTCTGCCACAACAACGACGAGCTCTACGACCGCAAGGATGTGGATGCGGTGATTATTGCGACCGCGGATTTTCAGCACGCGCAGCACGGCATCGAAGCGGTTCGCAACAATTGCGACGCCTACGTGGAAAAACCGACGGCGCATACGATGGAAGATGCGCGCGAATTTCGCAAAGCCGTGCGGCAGACGGGGCGCATCGTGCAAGTGGGCACCCAGCGGCGCAGCGCGAAAAATTATCAGCGCGCGAAGGAATTCATTCAATCGGGACAGTTCGGCGACATTGTCGCGGTAGAGATGACGTGGAATGTGAATCAGCCCGGGCGCTGGCGCCGGCCGCAGCTTGTGAATGCGCTGAAGGAAGAAGACACAGACTGGAAGAGATTCCTGATCAACCGTCCGATGGTGGATTTCGATCCCAGAAAATACCTCGAGTTTCGATTGTTCTGGCCGTATTCGAGCGGGATTCCGGATCAGTGGATGGTACATCAGATTGATACGGTGCACTGGTTTACGGATTTGCCGCGGCCGCGCAGCGTTGTGGCCAACGGCGGGATTTATGTTTGGAAAGACGGGCGGCAGAACTGGGACACCCTGACCGCGGTGTTCGATTACGGCCCACTGGACGATCCGACAAAGGGATTCCAGGTGACCTATTCTTCGCGGCAGACAAATTCCGCCGGCGACGTGAAGGAACTCTACCGCTCGAACGCAGGCACGCTCGATCTCGACAAAAATGTGATCAGCGGCGAAGGCGGGCTGGAAGACGGCTTTGCCAGGACGATGGGCATGAAGGGAAACAAATTGCAGACGCACAATTTGATTGAAGGCTCGTCGGGAATCGAGACGAGCGCGCGTGCGGGCGTCGACGAGGCAACGAGCGCGAACATGCTCAACTGGATGGAGAGCATTCGCGCGCACAAGACGCCGAACGCAAATATCGAAGCAGGCTACAACCATTCGGTCGCGTTGTGTATGACGATTGCCGCGATCCAGACCGGACAGCGCGCGACCTTTGACGACGAAAAACAGGAAGTGATTGTGGATGGAAAGGTCTGGACGGCCGCCTAGGACCAGTAGCTTGCATCTCAAGCAAGGGTGCTGGCGTGCCGGGGGGCTCGCAGACGTAGGCGAGCGCGTCGGCGTGGGTGCCGCGGTCAATTACGGGCACTGATCAACCCCGCTCAGAGGCCGCCAAGAACCTTTATTTATACCTGGTCAAGTAACCCTAATAGAATCAGTAAAATCTACGCAACTTGAGGGTGATTGGTTGGGAACAAAAACCGAAGTTCTAGGGATAAAAGCTTGCCGGTAACGTACTCTTTTCAAAAGAGTCTGTAGGGCCCTTTGGCGCTTCTCCCCCCGCAATGGCGCCGGCAAATAGCAGGTTTTGTAAGAGGAAATTGGCTTGATGAAAGCGCACGCAATACTTGGGAGCGGCGTAAACACGCACGTAGATCTCCTGATCGGGAGTCTGCCGATGCGTTTGTCTTCGCGCGATTCCTCGTTGTTGACTGCGGCTTCGCTCCGCTATCAGGGCTTCAATTCTTCCCAGGAAAAACGATTATCTATTGAAGTGAAGCGCGAGCAGGCGGGCACGGCCGCTCCCCACGAATTTGTTTGCGAATTTGAAGGCGCGCGTGTCGAAGCCGACAATGGCGACGCACAATTCACCGGCGTGCGCCATGAATACGCGCTCGATTCGCTGCTGCGTATGTATTTGAGCTGGGTGCTGCTGACGCAGGATGGATTCCTGTTGCACGCGGCAAGTGTTACGCGGAATGGTAAGGCTTACATTTTCGTAGGGCGCTCGGGGGCTGGAAAAAGCACCGTGGCCTCGCTGAGCCCGCGCGGAACGGTGCTGACGGATGAGATTTCGCTGTTGAAGCGCGTGAATGGCGAGTGGCGCGCTTTCGGAACGCCGTTTTGGGGTGAATTCAAGGCGGATGGCGCGAATACCAGCGCTCCGGTAGCGGGAATCTTTCGCCTGATCCAGGCGCGGGAAAACCGCATCGAGCCACTTCGCCCGGCCGATCTCCTGAAGGCCCTGCTTCCTTGCGTCCTGTTTTTCTCTTCAAACGTTGGTGACCACGAACGGTTGCTGCAGATATTGATCGGAGCGATCCGGGAAATCCCCGGCTTTTATTTGCATTTCCGGAAAAACCGGTCTTTCTGGGAGGTTTTGCCCTCATGAACGCTGCGGCGAGCGGAGTCTGGCAGAAAAATCCCGCGCTGGCGTGGAGAGAGATCGACGAGGAGACGGTGATTATCTCACCGGGCGAAAGCGTGATGCACGAGCTGAATGACACCGGAAGTTTTGTCTGGCGCAACATTGACGGCCGCCGCAAAGCAGAAGATTTGGCGGGCCTTCTTGTGGAGCAATACGACGTGACGCAGGAAGTGGCCCTGGCGGACACGCTGAATCTGCTTGAAGAATTGTCCACGCGGAAATTGCTTTTGCCGGCGGAAACGCAAGGAGGCGCAGCACTTTGAGCAGCGCAGCCCAAATCGCGGCAACGCCCTTGATGGACCGCCTGATCGCGCGCACCGTGCGCAAGCGCCGTCCGTTGAGTGTGCATTTCGATTTGACCTATCGCTGCAACGAGCGCTGCGTGCATTGCTATCTGGATCACGAGGATCACGGTGAGATGACGACGAGCGAGTGCGTGGATGCGCTCGAGCAGCTCGCCAAGGCCGGAGCTTTCTTTCTGACGTTCAGCGGGGGCGAAATTTTTCTGCGTCCGGATCTGGAAGAGTTGCTGATTGCGGCGCGGCGCTTGCAGTTTGACGTGAGTTTGAAGACGAACGCGCTGCTGATTACGCCGGCGCGCGCGGAAATGCTGAAGCGGCACGGCGTCCGGCGCGTGCAGATCAGCATTTACAGCAACGAGGCAGCGATTCACGACGCGATTACGAAAGTTCCAGGTTCGCTGCGGCGCAGCTTGGCGGCGATTCCGCTACTGCAGGAGCTTGGGATTCACGTGAAGATTGCGTGCCCGCTGATGAAGCAGAATTTGCTGGCGTATCGCGCTGTCATGGCACTCGCCGAACAGCTCGACGTGCCCTACGTTCTAGACATGACGATCACGCCGATGATGGATGGGTCGGGTGGGCCGCTCGATCACCGCGTTTCGACCGAAGCGTTGTTACCAGTCCTGCAAGATGCAGCGCTCCATGCTTGCGGCACAAAAGTTACGCCGGTAGATTTTGGAAGCGCCCCGGTTCTGGGCAGCGGCGTTGCGAGCGGCGTGGAAAGCCCCGCGTATGAGGATTTGCCGTGCAGCGCAGGCCACAATAGTTGTTACGTTTCTCCCTACGGCGACATCTTTGCTTGCGTGCAGCTGCCGATGGCGGCGGGAAATTTGCGCAATCGAAACGTTTGAAGAGATCTGGACAAACGCTCCCGCACTCGAACGAATTCGTAACGTGCGCGAAAGCGAATTGCCGGTTTGCTCGACCTGCGAAATCCGCTCGTATTGCGAGCGCTGCCCGGGCCTGGCGTGGATGGAAGGCGGCGATTTGCTTGGCGCTTATGAACGGGCCTGCGCGCTTGCAGAGGCCAAGGCCAAAGTTGCCGGCGTCGGGAACGCGAAAAGCGCCTGGCACAAGAAGATTTCAGCGGAAACCGGTGCGCTCCCCGCCAACGCCGGACTCTGCATCCAATGGGATTGGTTGCGTAGAACCAGAGGAGAAAGTGATTTCGCATGTCTGAAGGTAAAAAGGACAACCCGAAAGGGCCGGGTTCAGGCGAGGGCAAAAGGCCGTACGCGAAGCCCAGCGTGCAGTCTGAACCGATCTACGAAACCCTTGCGCTCGCTTGCGGCAAGCTACCCGGGCAGGGCGGAGTCTGCAACGCGGCTCCCCGCCGCTCGTAAACGCTTAGCGAATATAAAGCGAAACAGGAATGATTTTACTTTCCCGCCCAAGTGTCCCCAAATGAACCTGTAGTTTAGAGCACTCTAATCTTCCGGTTCATTGACGAACCCGATTTGGAACACCCATCCTAGATAGCAAGCAGAGCACGTGCCGGTTCTTGATTTTTTCTCTGCACGTGGGTCATTTCGGAACTTATTGTCCTAGAAGGATTTCATGCGCGCGTTGCATGCATCGAGAGCCAGCAGGTTCTCCAAGATTTCTCTGTCACTCGCCTTTCTCCTGGGTTTGAGCGGGGACGTGTTCGCCCGCGAGCAAGTCGTCATTCAAAAAGGGACGAACGGCAACGCACAGCTTCGCGGCGGCAGCCTCTTCATGGACGAGGGCGCCGCGACGACTTCCACGAATACGCAACTGAATGTCAAAGCCCAAAACGGCCTGCGCCAAAGGTCTTATGTCTTGTTCGATCTCTCTTCGTTGCCAACGCTTGCGGTCAAAGGCGCAACGCTGACCTTACATGTCAAAACGGCCCCTGCGAGTACGCGCAGCTACGGTGTGCACAACGTCACCGCGTTTTCCACGTTGAGCGCAAATTGGACCAACCGCACGATCGATTCCCAGAACAAAGTGACGGCTTGGGGCGCAGCCGGGGGCGACTTCAATGGAACCGCCACGAATGCCCAGAACGTCACGAACGCGTCAACGAGCGTTACGTTCACGCTCACAAGCGACGCGCAGAATTGGTACGACGGCACGGCGAACTACGGCACGCTGATCAAGGACGAGAACGAAGGGAATGGCGCCGGCAACAACGTCACAACTGTTTTCAATTCATTTTCTGACTCTACGGTTGCGAATCGTCCCGCTCTGACCATCACTTATCTTCAGAATGTCACTAACGCTGCGGCGGCCCCTGGCGCCTCTTCCGTAACTGTAAGCTGGACTTATCCGACCCTTCTGAATCCTTACAACGGCGAAACCTACAACGGCGTTTTGGTTCTTCGCCGCGCTGGCGCTCCTGTAGACAAGAACTCATTCCCAACCGACACGCAGGCGCCGGCGCTGCAGTGTGCTGCGGTAGGTTCCGGGACGGTCGTCTACGTCGGAACGGCCACTACTTTTACCGACAATGGTCTTTGCGGCGGGCTCACGAGCGGCACACAGTATTTCTACAAAATCTTCGTCCGGGACAGCGCGAACTACTACTCCCACAACGTGGTTGCTTCCACCTACACCTCCGAAACGGCAGCAACGCCTGGAACAACCCAGCAACTGGCATGGACGCTCGCCACGCACTCCTACAATCTAGGTGGCGGCGGATTGATTCCCGGCACGCAGATGGATTTTGGCTCCGATACTTCGCAACTCTTTAGCATCAATCTGGCGAATGGGCAGCGGGCATTTCCCGCCGTAGGTTTGGGCGGCACGGTTTCTTCGCGTCCACCGGTTCTCGATTCGACCATCGCGGCGAACGGGTTACAAGTGGCCTACGTCGCGGCGCAGGACGGCAACCTTTACGCGATTGACACGAGCACCACGGGCATCGGACAAATTGTGTGGTTCACCAATTTGAGCGCGACGGGCACCGCCGGAAACATTTTCATGGGTGGAGCAGGCGTTCAGGTGAAGCAGTACAGCAGCGCCGCGTATACACCGACGTACGACACGGTGTTTATCGGGACGCACAATACATCCACGACAACCGCGAACAGCCTTATCGCGCTCAACGGCAGCACCGGCGCTACTGTTTGGACGTTTACGGGCTCAAACGCCAACAAGCTAGACTTGATCAACTCCACGCCGACGGTAGACTACGTCAACAAAGCCGTCTGGGTCACAAGCCACAGCAACGCAGTCGCGACGCAGCCGAACCTCTGGAAATTCAATCCGCTGAATAACACTGTGACTTGGAGCGTGAATCTGGGCAGCGCCGGCGATATCGACAGCTGCCCGAGCCTTACGCAGAATGGCGATGTGCTTTTTGTCGGGGCGAACAACGGAAACTTGTTCGCGGTAAATCCTGCGGCCGCGAGTTCCGGCACGGCTCTTCTGGCCACGTACAACGGTACCGACGGTGCGATAAAAAGTTATCCATATATCGTGACGACGACAAATCCGTACACCGTCGTTTTCACCACCGGCACGATAGTTCACGCCGTCAGCTTCGACAAAAATACGAATACATTCACGAAGCTTTGGGATTCCGCCGCATACACTTCGCCTTCTGCGCCGGTCGTCTACAACTACAGCAAAGTCTATTTCGGAACGGCCTCGGACATCGTCTATGAACTAGACCTCGCTTCTGGAAGCGTGACCGGGCAGCGCACCGTGGATACCGGAAACAATCCCATGTTCATCGGCGAGCCTTCGCTCGACGTGGTGCTCAATCGAATTTACGTGACGACTACGACGAACGACCAGAGGTCGTACGCCTACACGGTTCCCTTCTGATGGACTGGGCTAAGCCAATCCGAAAAGCGAGCCGCGCGAAACGCCTTATTCTGGCGACTGCTTTGATCCTGACTGTTGGAATTGCGGGTTGCGCCGGGGCGAGCGTCTCTTCCGTCGTGCCGCCACCGCAGCCCCAGCTCGCCGCTTCTATTTCCGCTTGTAACAAAACGCCGAACGCTTGCGCCGATGCGCAAACTTTTTCGCTCGCGCAGATTCGCGACCTCGCAATCCACGTGGATTGGAAGAACGTTTCCGCTGGCACACGCACGCAAAAGCTGGAAGTGCTCGATCCAGGCGGCGGTTCCTATCAGGTGATGAACACTTCCTTCCTCGAAGAGGATGGCGGGAACGGCGAAGCGCAGACGGATGCTTTGATTCCGATAAGCGGTTCCATGATCACGCAGCGCGGAATCACCGGCACCTGGACACTCCGCGTGTCACTCGATGGACAAGTGGTCGCGACGCAGAGCGTTACTTTCGAACAGTAAAGCGAGCGGTTACAAAAATTTCGATGAAGGACTGAACTACAAACGCGGAAGAGTATTCGGCGGGTCGGCGGCGAAAGGCGCGAAGAAGATGCGCGCAACATCGCCGAGGCTTTGGCAAAGCACGGGCGCGTTGCCCTGCGCGTGCACGGCACCAGCATGCTTCCTTGGGTGCGGCCCGGCGATGTGGCGATGATTCGCCGCAGCGATGGTTCCGGAGTTCGTTTCGGAGACGTCGCTCTGTTCCGCCGCGGCACTGGCATCTATGTTCACCGCATTGTGAGCAAGTGCGGCCCGTGGCACTCGGAAAAATTCACCGTCAAAGGCGACGCTCATTGCCATGCCGACGGCGAACTCGAAAGAGGCGAACTTCTGGGAAGAGTGGTTCGCCTGTACCGCAACGGTTCGCGCATCGATCTTGATTCGCCGGTGCAACTCGCGCTCGGACTTCTGATCGCACGAATTTCGCAGAATGGCCACTTTTGGTACCGCTTTGCCCGCGTTGCCTCCCTGCTCAGCCGCGCCATCCGGTGGGCGTTTGCTCCATTTCGCACTGCGAACGAAATTCCGCAATAACCGGATTCGTCTGTTCACGCAAATCTTAATTTACCAACGCGAATTCTACGCGATGCCGCATGGGGTCGATTCGTTCCGCGCGTACGCGCACGCGGTCGCCCAATTTCCAGGAAAGCTGTTTCGGTTTTTGCGGGATCGCCCCGCGCCCTTTGCGCTGCGGAAAACCGCTGCCGGCCACAATCGCATGCTCATGTTCGCGGAACAGGCAACGCGCTCCCGCCGCCTCCTCGATGGCGCCTATGGGCAGCAAGCCTTCCACAAAAACTTCCAGCAATTCCACAAAGCAGCCGTACTTTTGTACGGAAATAATCAGCCCCTCGTACTCGTCGCCGAGATGCTGCTCCATAAACTGCGCCGTTTTCCAGTCGCGTAGTTCGCGTTCGGCCGTTGCTGCGCGGCGTTCCGCATCGGAAGTTTCCGTCGCGAGCTCTTCCAATACGCGATGAGAATAGAGCGTCGCGATTCCCTCGCTTTGCAGGATGCGGATCGGGCGGCGGGGTCGCGCCGGGATTTGCCAGAGCCCATTTCAGCGCGCGGTGAACGACCAAATCCGGATAGCGGCGAATGGGTGACGTGAAATGCGGGTACTCCTCGAAGCCAAGCGCGAAATGGCCAAGGGGTTCTGGAGCGTACCGCGCCTGCTTGAGCGAACGCAGCATCAGGTAAGAGACAATGCGCTCTTCTGTTTTTCCGGCGAGCTTTTTCAGAAGTTTTTGATAGTGCTGCGGAGTAAGGCTCAGCTCGCCTGCCCCTGGCAGGGAAATTCGCATGTCGCGTTCTCGCCCATGGCCAGCCGAATCCGGCTTTCGTCGTTTTGCCGGCGAAGGCACACGTCCATGTTTCACTGCGATTTCTCGCTGGTGCAGATTTTCAACGCCCAATGAATAGCCAAAGGCGCGTGCCAGCTCTTCAAATTCCAAAACTTTTCTTGCATCCGGCTTTTCATGGACGCGATGCAGCGTGGCAATCCCGCGCTTGAGCAAATAGCCCGCCACGGCGCGGTTCGCCGCCAGCATGAACTCTTCAATCAGGCGGTGTGCGATGTTTCGCTCGCTCCGCGTGATATTGGTCATTTTTTGTTCTTCGTCGAATTCAATCACCGGCTCCGGCAAATCGAAATCAATCGAACCGTTTTCGTTGCGGCGCGCGTTGAGAAGCAGCGCAAGCTCTTTCATGTTTTCAAAATGCGGCGCCAGATTGGTGTAACGCGCATTCATTTCTGCGTCGCCTTCCAGCACTTTGTTCACGTTCGTGTAGGTCATCCGCTCTGCAGAGCGGATCACGCCGCTCGCCATCCGGGAGTTCGTCATTTTTCCCGAAGCGTCGAAATCCATCAGCGCGCTCATTACCAAGCGGTCTTCTTGCGGGTTCAGCGAACAGATGCCGTTTGAAAGCTCTTCCGGCAGCATCGGCACCGCGCGATGCAGAAAGTAAACGGACGTTCCCCGCTGGCGCGCTTCGTTGTCGAGCGTGGTCAGCGTGCGGACGTAGTTCGCGACGTCGGCAATGTGAACTTGCAAGTGCCAGGTGCCGTTAGCGCGTTTCTCGACGTAAACGGCGTCGTCGAAATCGCGCGCCGTCTCTCCGTCGATCGTCACAATCGGCAGCGAGCGAAAATCTTCCCTGGCCTCCCGATCGGCATCTTCCACGGCGTGCCCGCGCTCGTCCGCTTCCCGCAGCGCTTCCGGGGAAAATTCATGCGGCAGGTGATGTTTGCGAATCACGATCTCGGTATCCACGCCGAGATCGCCCGGGCTTCCCAAGGATTTCGGTCACTTTGCCGACAGGAGCCAGTCCGCCTTTCGGATAGCGGACAAGTTCAGCATTGACCACCGCTCCATCCAATTCCGGCAAACGAGGGAGTCGGCGACCGCGACGCACAGCCTCCTCCGGAGAAGCGATGTCCAATTTTTTCCGGAGCGCAGGCGTCAGTTCCTGCCCAGGCGGTATTTCCACCTGATGATGAATCCGCGAGTCATAGGGGAGAACGGAATTGCCATGCGGGCCGTAGCGGAAAAGTCCCACCACGCTTGGATGCGCGCGGTTAAGGATTTTCACGATGCGCCCTTCGATTCTCTGCCCAGCCTCTGAAAATCCTCGCCGGCTGATCTCGGCGACCACTTGGTCGCCGTGCATCGCGTCTTCCGTCGCGTGCCGCGGAATAAAGATGTCGCCTTCGAGGTTGGGAATCGGCTCGCTGGGAATCACAAAGCCGTATCCGTCTTGATGCAGCACAAGCCGCCCGCGAATGCCGCCAGACTTTCGCGCCTGGCCTTGACCAAGCCCGACCGCGCCTTCTCTTTCTGGTTCAGGAGTCCCCTTTTTTGCTTTCAGCCGATATTTCCCCGCCGCTACTTCCACAATTAATCCGCGCTTTTTCAGTTTGGAAAGCATTCTGAATAGCGGTTTTCTGTCCGACTTGGACAAATGTAGCCCCCGGCTGATCTCCTCGGCAGAAGTGGAATCTTGCCTAACTTGCAGAAAACGCAAGATGTTATCCGGACTCAAGGAGGTGTCTTGTGGCATGGGGTTCAGGCTAGTCGAAAGTTATAAGGTTTTCATAAAGATTGTAGGCTTTTTCTTCACTTTGACCGCAACTGTTTTGCGGGGTTTCGGGTTACACTCGGCAGGCCAACACACGACCGATAAGCCACCCTCCGTCAGGCTTATCGGATTCCCCGCAAGGGGAAGAATGGGGAGGTGAGAAGACCTGGCTCACCTCCCCTTTCGTTTCTCGTGGAACGTTTCCCCATCCCATTCCATCTAACAGAGCGCGTGTTACAATCACCTATGGGTGTCACCTTAAAAGACATCGCTCGAGACCTCGGCGTAAGCGTTATCACCGTCTCCAAAGCCCTCCGCAATCACTCCGATATCAGTGAGCAAACCAAGGCGCGCGTGCGCAAGCGCGTTCAGGAGCTGAATTACCGTCCGAATCTGGCCGCCCGCGCACTGGTCACCGGCCGTACCAACATGATCGGTTTCGTTATCCCGGACCTGATCCACTCGTTTTTCTCCGAAGTAGTACGCGGCGTCGCTCTTACATTGCGAAACAGCGGCTATACGCTCGTCGTCACCTCCTCCGAGCAGGATCCCAAAATCGAGCGTCAGGCCGTCGAGCAGTTCATCACGCGGCGCGTGGACATGCTGCTCATCGCGTCCACACACTGGACGGTTGAAATGTTTCGCCGCATTGAAGAAGCTGGAATCCCATACATTTTGATTGACCGCAGTTTCGTCGGCCTCGCCGCGCACTTTGTGGGTGTGAACGATGAGGAAGTCGGTGCGCTCGCCACGCAGCATTTGTTCGATACAGGTTGCAGGCGCATCGCCCACATCGGCGGGCCTGCCTTGAGCCCTCTGCTCGGACGCCTGGAAGGCTACAAGCGCGCTCTCCTTAAGAACGGCATCGCTTTCAACCCCGACCTCGTCATGAGCACGGATCGCGCCGAAGAGATGGGCGACGCTGCCGCCTACAAAGCGATGCAAATTCTTCTTGGTCAGAATCCGCGCCTCGACGGCATTTTCTGCTACAACGACATCGCCGCTTATGGCGCCATTGCCGCGATTCTTGAGGCAGGCCTGCGTATCCCGGAAGACATTTCCGTCATCGGTTGCGGCAATCTGCTCTACAACAAGTTCCTCCACGTTCCCCTGACGAGCGTCGACCAGCAGACCGGCGTTATCGGCCAGCGCGCCGCCAAGCTCGCCCTGCAAATCATCGAATCCGATCAGCCGATTGTCCCCAGGCCCGTCTACGTTGATCCCCGGCTCGTCCTGCGTTCCTCCACCCGCAAACAAAAGGCCGCCGCCCAGAGCTGAATTTCCGGCTCCTGGCTCCGAAATACCCTCGTTCTCTTCAGATACAGGCCGAAGCGCAGCAAAAGGAATGTGATTACGTTCTATTCACCAGCGTCGTCGTGAAGAAGCCGCAGAAGGGCGGGTTCGGCAACCTCGGCGAAGACGTCATGACGCCGCTGTTGACCTAGGTCGCAACGACGGTTCTCACCGAAGCGACCAAAAAATGGTTTTCCGTGTTTGCGCAGAAAGCTTCGCACCCATTTCCGGCGCGGGACTTCCTGGTTACTCGTGGAATGGAAAAATGCTTGGTGCCCGAAAGAGGACTCGAACCTCCACTCCCTTGCGAGAACTAGCTCCTGAAGCTAGCGCGTCTGCCAATTCCGCCATTCGGGCACTGCTGTTTGCAATTACTTACGGCCTACTTAGTCGATTCGGGGCTACTTGTGGCCAATTTGCGGCTATTTTCCAGTTTTCTAGCCGCGTCAGCTAGGTCGTTTTCATCCGTAATATTGTACCGACTGAAAACCGAATCCGTTTCATGGCCCGAAATTTTCCGAGCCACATCGCGGGATACCCCGGCCCGAATCAAGTTCCGTACTGCCGTGCGGCGGAAGTCGTGCAATAGGACATGCACACCCGCCGCTTTGCACATTGTATCCCAGCTTCCCCGGAAATCCACAACGGCCTTGCCATTTTCCCAAGTGAATACCGCGTCATCCGGTTTCTTTCCCTCGATGCATAGCGAAATCAGTTTGTGAACTTCCTCGGTCATAACCACCGTGCGGCCCTGGCCGCTTTTGGTTTCGCCAGTGCGTAGTTGAATCGTGCGGGCGTTCAAATCTAGTTGAGAAACCCGCAAACCTAACAATTCAGACTTCCGAAAGCCGAAGTTGTAGGCCACGGCCAGAAGTGCCTGCAGCCAACTATGCTTACAGACGGCTTGCAATTTTTCGTACTGCTCGTGAGTAAGAAAACCGGTGCGAGGATTCGGCTCGGCTAGCTTGGCAGGAAATTTCGGCACACGGGATATTTTAGGTGGGTCACAATTCAGGGCATGTCCAAATATGGCACGCAAGACGGTCACTTCGCGGTTAACGGTTGATGTGGCCTTACCTGCAGCCAACCGGGAGGCAACATAGCGCTCGATGTCGTCAGTGGAAATCCGAGAAGCCACCTTGCCGCCAAAAAACGGTTCTAGATGCACGCGCCACACGAGCTCTATCCAGTCGTAGGATTTTGGTGCGCTGTTCTTTGCATAGAGTTTGTACGACTCGGCCATCGCTTCGACTTTCACTCGACCCTCGTGCGGGTTGAGCTTGCCACAATCGCGGAGGGTTATCGCGGTATTGAGTGCACGCCTTGCCTTCGCCTCCGTGCTAAAGGAGCGCCGTCTCCTGCGGCCCTCATTATCGTAGAACGAGATTTCCCAACGGCCATTGTCCTCACGTTGGTAGCATGAGCCTTTGCCATACTCTCCGCGTTTCTTTCGGATTTCTAGGACTTCCGCGGCCATTGTGCCTTGCATCGCGTTTACGCTCCTTTAAGAATTCGTTTCGCCTTGGTCTTTGCGGTTGTCTTCTTCGCTACATTTGCACGCCATTGCTCTCCATGTGCCGCCCACCAAGCTTGTTTCGCTCCTTTGCGGGATTCTTTGAAACAAGCGTCGCTGCAGTAGGTACTTTTCGGCCTTACAGCGACGAACCTCTTTCCACACCTGGTGCAAAAACGCGCCCTCCAAGAATTAACCGCCAGATACATTATCGCCCGTTGAAAAGGCCAGACCTCTGGGGTAGGCAACCTCAAATTGATAATTTCCTGGTTCGACATCCCTGTAACTTGCCTCAGGATCTGCTCCCCTTTTGAGAATTTATCCACTTTCGTGATTAGTTGGATGGCCGTATCAAGCGAAAACCGCTCCGACCAAGCTTTCTGAACACTTTGCTGGACCGATTGCCACGCAAATTCCCCGAACTCGTCTCCGGGCGTAATTGACAGGGCAGCCCAGAATCCAGCCGGAAGAAAATCTGGACAAATGGCGTTGCGAAACTCCTCAATTTGCTGAGGGGCCAAGTTCGAGAACGTCGCCAGCATTTGTGCGTCGATGAAACTATCGTCCGCCAGTTGTTTCTTCGGATTTTGCTTGCTAGACATATCGCTATCCACATCGAAGATTATATTTGACTGCAGTGCCGGCGTCAACTAGTCTTTTCACCGTGGCTCGCTGCTCACAATTAGCAAATTCCGGCTCCGAAGCCCTGGCGGTCAAGGAGACCCTGCTCCTGGATGTCAAGGGGGCGGGTGCCTTTCTGGGATTGACGCCGTGGCAAGTCCGAGGATTGATTTCGGCTCAGGAGCTGTCGGTCGTCAAAGTGGGCCGCAAGCTGTATTTTCGAAGAGCCGCCCTGACGAGATGGACGGAAAAGGCAGAAGGGAAGCACCGCGTGTGAGCACCCCGCGCACGGAAGGACAAACGGAAATGGCTCTAACAAAATATTTTCTCCCGCCTGAGCTTGAGGCGCGCCTCCTAAACATAGGTGGGAAGACGATCTATTTGACTGAATCACTCAAAGCTTGGCGACAAACCGAAGAGTCCACAAATCAGACGGCACCCTTGCTCGAACGTGGCAAGGAGTTTGATGGAGCTAATGCCGTCATGGTTCCGGGCGATACCGGCTTGTGCCATGCGAACACAGCGGCCCTGTATTTCATAGCACACGGTCATATCGAAATCTGGACAGGTTGGGCATTGAACGACATTGGAGGCTGGACGGAACACTCCTGGGGACGCTACGCAGGGCAGATTTATGACTCCGCTGGAAAATGGTTTCGCTATTTCGGCTTCACACCTGCCAAACAACGGGAATGGGCGGAGTCTGAATTGGGAAAGGCTGGCCGACTGAGGGAGGATTCGAAAGATTACATCGGGAGCTGCTTCTCTGCCGATTCCAAGGACCTATTAACGAAGATTTTCGACGAGACGTTAATTCAATCGGCGGGCAACCAGCGCTCGCTGGAGACTGAATAGTGGGCCGCGGCCTGAGCGAACTGCAAAAGGAGATTCTGGCCCTGATATCCGGAAGGGGATATGTCCTCAATCGTACGCTGTATGACCACTTCACCACCGTCCGGACCTCCAAGCGTGCAACCGTTCGGGCTGGGGTATGCCGGGCGATTTCCCGCCTGCAAGACCGCGGGCTACTGGAGCGAGTTTCGCTGATTGTGGGCAGACGAAAGGCTCCGGCGGTTTGTTTCAGCCACAAGAAATTAGCCGATAGGCAATTCGAAAGGGGTTTTTGGGGGATGCGAGTCAAAACGCATGAAGAAAACACAGGGCTTGCGAGACTTGACGAAAAAATCAGAGTCGGGATGAGTCCTTGAAATAGAGCACCTTTGGCGGGTGCTTGGTAACACGGCGACAAAATCTTGGAAGGGTGCGAAAAGATTTTATTTAACGATCTCCCACGCGCCAAACGTGATCTTCCAAAGATGGGAGTCGGCAGGGCTCAACCCTCTGGCTCCCGTCGCCTTCAAGAAAAAAACGAAGGAAAAGAAGAGATGGAGACAGGAAATCAAAGACAGCAACGGAGGCGCATCCCGGTAATTCTCCGGCCAGAGCCTAAATTTCTCGCTGGGAGCTGTTTAAGTCGAGGAGTGCCGAAAAGCCCACAGGGCCCGCCGAAAGCAAAGAAACCGCGAAGGCGAAAAATCGCGCTCCCCTCGTGTCCTCATCTCCGGACGCTTTCCGATGAGGAGTTTGCGTACCAAAGCAACGCAAAGGCGTCCGGTCGAGATGTCGGATTTTGGTTTGTTACGGAATGCCCGCGGTGTTTTCCGGATTGCATGCACGAATACAAGGAACTGACGCGGGAAGAAATTGCCTCTGGTAGGAGGTGGTCCGCGCGATGCCCAGGTTGCAACGGCTCCGCAATCACAGACAAGGCAGCTTGGAGCACTTTCTTGAAGTTTTGGGGGCTGAGTGAGTACCGCGCGATGTCACCCGCAAAGTGCACGGTGAAGCTGAAGAACGGGAAAACCATTATTTTTGGCCAACAAAAAAACTACTGCACTGGTGGCGGCTCCCGCGACATGGAGCACAGCGATGCTCGGAGCAATGCCGCCCGAAGTGACTTACCGGCCCAAGGTTCGAATTGGCAACAGCGCAGCACCGACACATACATGGACGAACAAATTCGGTCCAATGAATTGAATGAGCCGGTTTCTCCAGTGCCTTCCACATTTGTGGCGAAAGCGGAACACATAAAATCCGCATCGATAACGGAGTTCATCAAGGGACAGCTTGCCGACCCCGTGGAAGAAATTAGAACGGCACCGGACGAAGCGAGACCCGAAAATCCGCTGGAGAACGTGATGCCCGATGTGCCAGAGGTTGACAAAGAATCGGAAGGCATGAACCAATTACGCCTTTCCAGGAAAGACAAACAATTGTTCAAAGAGATTTTGGTAGAAATGGAAATTGAGGCGCAGCAATGAGCAATAACGATGTCGTGATAATCGAAGTGAACCCTTTGGGGGTTGTCCAAGTTCGCGCGGATATAAAAGACGCACAATTTTTGAGTCGGATCGAACCTGCGATTTCGAAGCTCGACGCTGCGATTCAAAAGGCGCGCAAGACTGAAGTAGCGGAGGGTTCGGCCAAATACTAAATAGGCGTCCGCGGTCCCGCAGTGACCCACCTGCAGTCCGATCCTTTGCATCCAGCGAAGCGATTGCGGTTTCATACCGAGAAAAGGAAACAATGAGCATCTCCCGGTCGATTCGCTGCTCAGTCGTAATAGGCTCCGGCGTTTGCTGGCAGGACAAGGACGGTCGGCGGTCAATTTTAGTTTCAGCAGGAGTATCGACCGGTTCTATCGATGCATTCACATTTAATGGATATTTTTATGACTGGAAAAGTGAAGTTCTACCTTGTCGAATCGAATTACGGCTTCATCAAAGCGGAAGATGGGCGCGACATTTTTGTCCATTGCTCCGGGCTGGCAGATTCGAGTGTAAGACTGCGAGAGAACGATACTGTTAGTTTCGAAATTGGGACGCGGAAGAACAAGCCGATTGCGGAAAAGGTGACAGTTGTAGCACCTCGGGCGGGCGCGTGATGCTCGAACAGAATTCTTCAAACCAAGCCGCGGGAAGACACGCGAATCCTGTGGTCGCAGCAGTTGAATTCGGTGACACTCCACACGCGGTCTCACGGTTGCGCAATACGCAGACGCCAAAAACCTGCCTGAGGGTTTCTTGCGCGACAAATTTAAACTGAAAGACCGGAAGGGCGAAATTGAGATGCCCTATCTCAATGCGGATGGCACCTACTTCCGCTCAAAAGTCCGGCCTTCGCTCGACAAAGATGCGTACCAGATGTATTGGATCGGAGACAAAGGTCCTATCAAGGTTCCGTACGGCGTATGGCTCATTGCGCCAGGCAAGCGAAATATCATGCTCGTCGAAGGCGAGTCAGACACGCAGACTTTGCATCATTACGGCCTCGCTGGCATCGGCATTAGCGGAAAAAACGGCTGGAAAAATGAGTTCGCCGAACTGCAATGCTTTAAGGACGCAGACAAAATTTACGTCGTGCAAGAACCCGGGCAAGGCGGAAGTGACTTTGTCAGCACGCTCGCATCATACCCGCTGCAGCCAAAATTACGGGTCGTGAAACTGCCGGTGAAAGATATTTCGGAATTGCACCTCCAGAATCCGAAGGGATTTTTGGCGACCCTCACAGCCGCGGTGAAAGACTCCGAACAGGCAACTCCTGCCTCGAAGAAAGCGAAAAAATATGACGAGGTCTTCTACGAGGGCGGGCGCAACAACGGGCTGATGTCCGTAGCTGGCCGTTTGATTTTTGACGGACTTCCGTTCGATCAGCTTGAAGCAGAGTTGCTCGAAAGAAATGACTGGCAGTGCATTCCATCGCTGGATGAGAGCGTAGTCAAAACGATGGCGAAAAACGTCGTCGCGAGGGAAACAGCAAAAAGGGCGAGTCAATCTCCAGAAACTCCCGCCATCAAGGTTGTGCAGGAATCAGCAGAGACCATCTCACGAAGCGCACCCCCGGCTATCCCGTCGATTAATGCGCCTGAGTTCCCGGCCAACTTACAAGGCGCAGCGTTGCAGGGCATTTTCGGGGAATTTGTAGCGACAGCTTTGCCATACTGCGAATCGGATGTGAACTGCCTGCTTTATCAAGCTTTAGTCGCGCTGGGAAATCTTCTCGGACGGAACAATTACACTTTGTTTGGAGCCGAACGGCATTATCCGGCACTGTTTGCGTTCATTATTGGCACGACCAGTGCGGGAAAGGGTCAAGCGTACAAGACCCTACGGGCTTTCTGCACTTTAGTCGATTCGGCGTGGGCGCAGGTTCGTTGGAAGTACAGCGCGGCTTCAGGCGAAGGTTTGGTTAGCTTGCTCTCCAGCACGGGCAAGTCGGAGGATGAATGGGGCAGCAAGAATTCCGACGAACGCATGTTGCTAATGTTGACCGAGGTGAGCATTCTGCTGAACTCCATGAATCGCGAAGGGTCGAACACTTCCGGCTACATCCGCGCGGCTTACGACCTTGATCCGCTAGAGAACAACAAATCCAAACAGCAGCTCTCGGCTCGCAATTATTTGTTGAGCGTACTCGGTCAAATCACTCCAGGAGAGTTGGCACAAATACTCGGTCAGATCGACTGGTACAACGGCGTGGCGAATCGATTCCTCTGGGCTATTGTCAGACCATCGAAGCGATTGAAGCGCATGCCCAAGGAACCGAACTACGGCCCGCTCGCTGAAAAGATCCAGGCGTTCCTGAGGCTTCCGCCGCAGGGCTTTGTGGACTTCAGTCCCGAGGGTGGAAAACGGTGGGATGAGTGGGTAGACAGCCTGCCATTCGATACCGATGGAAAGTACGCAGCCTCACAGGAACGTATCCGCCCGAACGCACTACGAATTGCGCTGATATACGCCTGCTACGATCCCGCCCGGTTGGACGCGGCCAGTCATGGTAAGCCATTCTCCATTGAAGCTCGGCATGTCGAGGCAGCGATTGAGATCGTAACTCGCTCCGGACAATCTGTGGACTGGTTCCTGAAGCTACCACCAGCCATCAGCAAGGACTCCGATCTGGACGACATCAGGAAAATCAGAGCCGCGGCCAATGCAGTGATCTCACAAGGTGGCGACTTCACCAACAGCGACCTGCTGAAGGTGTTCGCCAACCGCAAATCAACGGTCGAGGAACGTGCCCGACTCGCAAGTCAAGCGGGGATGATCTCCAAGTGTGTGAAGCACGGCGACGGCAAAGGTGCTCCAAAAACCGTGTGGATTTTTCGCTAATCGAATTACATACATAGATGGATAAACCGGGGGAAGGCGGGTTTTTTGAGCCTCGAAAAACGCATGCAAAAAACCCATTTACCTCGCAAAAAAGTACACGTAAGTCCTAGAAAATAAGAGAGAGAACTCCAGACTTCTATATATGTATGTAATTCAATTTCGAGAAGGGCAAACTGTACCATTTATCGAGGTAATTCATTTTTGGCTTGCTGAGAATCGGTCGGATTTAGCTGACTCTCATAAAGCTGTACGCATAGTGAACGACATGAAAACCAACAAAGCTGTACGCATGTGAACAAGTATGCCGCGCGTTCTTTTGACAGCGAGAAATATTTTCAGATTTTCAGCACGGAATCCAGTTTCACGGAGATTTTTGAGAAATATCAATGAATAAGCGCGATCAAATCCTTAAATTTCTTCAAGATGCAGGAGGTTCTCTCACCCGTACGGAAGTTCACAACGATCTGTTTAAGAAAAATGCCTCGAATTCTGAACTCGATGAGTTGCTTAGAACGATTCTGGCTGGTCTCGTAGTAGCCAAAAAAAAAATGGCTGTTAACCGAGTCAGGTTGGACCGCGGCGAATCAGATTACCGCCCCAGGACCACAGCCAGCGAAGGCAGAGGCGATTCCAGACGGCTTTGCGCGATTTAAGACGCTCGCCAAGGAAAATCCCGATGCGAGTCCGCAGCGCCTTCTGCAGGTCGCAGGAAGACACATCGGCGATCCGTTAGAGGACACCGAACATTGGCGCGAGTTCAGAGCTCAGAACACCGAGTGGTATTTGAAGCAGCCTCGTGAGTGGTACGCGCCGGATGTAGAACTGGACGCGGATGGCTATCCCTTGCGTTATCCAACGAACCGACTCACGACCCAGGAGCGGTCTGTTCGGCCCACAACTTCCCGAGGATGGTTCGAGCGCGCTATGCGTCAACCAGGAGCAAGCCTAGAGCCGTTCGCAGTCGAGATGCCCGCGTATGAGTGCGCTAACATCCTGCGGGTTCTCAAGAAGGTCGGGGAGCACAACGCGCTGGAAATCTTTGGCACCGAGAAAATCGCGACAGCGCATCGACTAGCGGGGCTGTCTTTTTAAGACTTCTTAGATGGACAACGAACTGGCCGAGAGCAACGCGTGAAAACAGGCGGGTTACGCTGCTTGTTCCGCGAGGGTCTTATGGACAAGGCTTCGGCTGCAACCGAGCGTTAGAGCAATCTCCCGTATCGTCCGACCTTCGGAACGAAGAACACACAGTCTTGCCGGATCGATAGAAATAGGCTTGCGGCCTACGCGATAACCCTTGGCGCGACGATTGGCGATTCCTGCTCGCACACGCTCACGGATTAAATCTCGTTCGAATTCAGCCATCGCGGAGATTATTCCGAACATCAAGCGGCCTGCAGGTGTGGTCAGGTCGAGCGATTCTTTCAAGCTAATGAACGCAATGCCGAGTGATTCGAATTCAGCCAACGAATTTACAAGGTGTTTCAGTGACCGTCCGAAACGATCCAGTTTCCAGACCAAGACGGCATCAAGTTTTCGTCGGTGAGAGTCGGCCACGAGCTTGTTAAGTTCTGGGCGTGAATCCTTTGAGCCGCTGACTCCGACATCGACGTATTCGCCAACGATTTCCCATCCTCGGCGCTGGCAATGATCCCGCAGCTCGCGCAGTTGCATCTCAGGATCTTGGCCTTTGTCCGAAGTGGACACGCGGGCGTAAAGAGCAGTTCTCACGGTTTTGCCTTTCGAGGACGCCCGCCCAGCTTGCCATTCTTCCGGGCGGCTTCGGCTTTTGCTTTCGACGTGCGTTTGCCGAGTTCGCTCATGAGTTTCGCGATGAGCTTCTTATTCACATTTGCAATGTAACCCATCCGTTGGGTTATTGTCAAGAATAATCCAATAGAATCGGCAGCGATTTGTTGTCCCGAGCGGCAATGTCTCTAAGCCCCATCGACTTTCGTGCCACGCGGCGACTCGGGCCGGGCTGAGAACTTTTTAGCTGGTTGATCTGAGCGTCGATTATTTTCTTGGCATTTTTTTCCCTAGGCTTGATGGGGGACCCTATTTGAGATTTTGGCCGGGCGGGGCGGGGCCCCAAGTACCGGAGTCCCAAAAATTTAAACTCGTCTTTCTCGCTCCCCTCTTGGGGGACCCCATTTGAGGACTATGAATCGTAACGATATCGAGGTTGGCTGCCAGAGCTCCGATAAGCGCCTAAGCCGTTTCAAGGGTCATAAACCCTCCTTTAGCCTGCTTTTAATTGAACGTTACCTCACAATTCCATCAAATTTAAATCCGCTCTTTGAAAACAATTCAACAAGCCATTACCCCGTACAGTTCGGGCCGCAACTCTAAAATCAACTCTCTCAAAGGAAATTCCATGTCAGACGTACATGTCAACGTTTCAAACAACGGAAAAGCCAGCGTTCAAGTTCCCCGGCAGCTCGGTCGTGATTTTAAATCCTGCCCAAACACGAGACCGGCTGGGACGCCCATACCATGCAATCACCTACTTGTTTGGTTTTTTGATGAGGAACAGTATCTCCGATAAGCGACTCATGGATGACTGGCGTCATTGTTGACACGCTATCTTCGATAAGCGCCCCATAGCCAATTCACTTGTACGAGTAGCGCGTTTCCCAGGAGTTACATTTTCACTGTGCGAAATCTGCGAAGTCTATCGGACAGCCCGGCTTCGCAACTATACTGATTCTTCATGCAAAGGACAGGTCCTCATCCTCGAACGGCTATAGCGTTCGTGCTCGCGTGCACGATGGCCATCGGCGGCCTTCTTCGGGATGCGATGGTGGAACGCGTCTCAAGGGGGTGATTGTTGATTCCAACGACCTACCGATTGCGGATGCAGGGGTCACCCTCACAACGGGAGAACTGAAGCGGGAGATTAAATCATCTGACCGTGGAGTTTTCAAGATTGGCATGTTGCACTCCCCCTGGAACCCGGAGCTAAGCATGGCAATTACAAAACCTGGTTACCAAGAAACCCTTTGAAAAGCGGTTTTACGCAAAAGAACATCTCGAAAGCGTCGTCGTTACGCTGGAACCTGCATCTGAAGCGGTCAAATTGCAGACTCCATTCTCAGTTTCAGTTGTTCCGGGAAGAAGTGGCATCACCATCGCTAAGAACAAACCCGATGAGTTCTTTGTTGTCCTGACTAATATCTCCGGTGAGCCTCAAGCCGTATGGGAGACATGGAACAGTTGGGGCTATCAGACAATCTGGTTGCGAGGGCTCGACCACGACAGATGGCAGGAAGTTTGCTGATTTCTCGTAAGCAAGAAGGCTTTACGATCGATTTATCCGTCCACATTTCTTGTTAAGCCCGGCGAGAATCAGGTCTTTGCTGTCCGGCTGGATGGGTGGTCGGAAGTGCGCAGCGTACACTTCCGAAAAGCGATGAAATGCCGATTACGCTGAAAGCGATTTATGAGGTAAGACCAACTGCCGAGGCTACAGAACACAAAGTCTGGACAGGCCGCCTCGAATCTCATGCTTATGGTTTTTCGCTGCGACAGTGGTAAAGCCTGGCTTTTTTTCACTTGCCTGGTTTGCCTTACCCGGTAAAACCATTTTTGGCCGATTCAACCTTACCGGTAAGCCGCGTTTATCGAGCAGGTGGAAAAAACTGTACGATATCCAGACCTCTCCCAGCGATTGCAGCCGCCCTTCCAATTCGTAGAGGTTATTGATCCTGTTTCTGGATGTGAGCAGTACAGGTTTCCACGGTCGATCAAGATTGCCTTCAACCCAGCCCGAGCGGCTTCCAGCGAAGTCATCGTCTGGCGAATCTCCAACATGAACGATCTGGTCGGGCTTCACATGAAGCTGGCGAACGACTTCGTCAAAAATGCGTGGGTCGGGCTTCTCAATTCCAAGGTCCGACGACGAAATAACAGCGTCGGGAAGATGGGAAAGATTCGTTTCATGGCAGAAGGAATGCAAGCCGCGATGCCAGTTCGAGCCACGGCCAATCGCCAATCCTCGCCGCTTTAGCGCACCTAGAACTGGCTGCACATCGACGTACAATTCGAAACAGCCTGAACCGAAGATATCGCGCATGGCGGTTGCGTGAACTTCGTTTTGATTGGCAGTCGTACCGTTCACTTGTAACTGTTCGAGAAAAGTAGCATCGTCAACTGAATCAGAAGATCCGTTTTCCCTTATCAGACAATTCCGGTTTGTACATAGCACCGTAATACTCGAAAACCTTGTATAAAACGCGGCGATCCCAGGAATCCGACCGAAGACCATGTGAAGCAAGATATTCCGAAGAGGGCTTCCCACGCCCCATCTTGTAGCGATGATTTGCTAAGGTTCCGTACCAATCGAACGTTAGCGCCTCGATCTTCGCTGCAGTAGTTTTACTCAGCGAGAACGAATCTTAGCTCATTTCATAAGAGATTCGCGTCCGGGCGATGGGAAATTGGGAATTGCCGAACGCCACTTGCCTGGTTAGTCGAAACCGGACATCTATGAGCCAGGAGGTTCGTGCAGTCGTGGGTGCTCTCCAAAAGTCCATTATAGTTACCTACAGCCTTACAGAGAAATTTGCAGTGCCCGGCATCGCATGATCTCAGCGAGTCCTAACCCTCGAAATGCATCATTACGTTGTGAATTTTGAAAAGCGCAAGCACAGGAAGCAAACCCACCACTCTGAATTTTTGGACTGGCTCAAAACAGCAAGAAAAATAAGAAGGATTTAAAAATGGCCGAAGAAACAAAAACAAAAACTATTGACGAACAGTTGTCCGCGATACGCGAGCGGTTGTGTGCGTTGGAAGTTGTTCACACGAGGTATCAAGGTCCGAAAGGTCCGAAGGGCGATCCAGGGTGATCCGGGCCCGGCAGGTCGTGACGGCAAAGATTCGACGGAACTCAACACCCTGCGGGAAGAGCGAAACGAGTTTCGGGAGGAACTCAACAAGTTTCGTCAATCTCTCAGCCAAATCCACGACGAATTGCTGGCCACCACATATGAAGAAATCGCCCGCATGCAACAAGTAGTCACAAGTGAGACTGAGAGAATGTGCGCGCTGTCCGACAGTATCGCAGCGAAAAAGTAGAGTTAGAGAAAATAAATAGAAAAGAAAAACATGGACATACTATTCGAACCACCCGCACCCCACTACGACCCATTTCGCCCGCGCGATCCATTCATTGCAAGGGTTGTGAACGCCAAACCGCTCGAAATACCTGACCCCTACTCTGGCTGCAAGAACGGCAGCAAGCACTTGCCAGCGCTTGCTCGACAACGCGGGATCGGATATACGCGGCGATCTCTTGCTCACTCGATTGTAGGACCCTATTTCAAGTTCCTTTCCGGGGCCCACCACTGGGCCCCTTTTTAATTTGTAGGACAAAACAGAAAAGACGAAGGATGATCCAAAAAGGAGATAACGATCTAGAAGTCGGGGTATCTTCCGACTACAAGCTCAAACAACTTTGGGACGGCTCCGACAATGAGCGCTCTCCAGAGTTATTCGATTTGTGGCAACCAAAGCGTCGACAAGCTCAAACCGACTTGTTCTGGCTCTGCCCGTTTGCTTGGATACGCGGTTACGGTTCGGGCGCATTTAGATATTTGTGAAAACTTCTTCCTGAAAAAGAATCCCGATGTTCCACTAGATGACCTTTCGGGGCGAGAAACAGGACCGCTTGTTGTTTGCGCCACGCGATTCTTACAAGAGTTCGATTGCAAACGCAGACGACGTGCAGTGGGCTATCTGCTGGCCCGAAATATGAAGATCGGCATTCAATCTTCAAAGATCGACCGTTCTGCGGGATTTGAAGAAGAAATAAAATCGTTCTTTCTTGCGCCCGAAAATGTAGACGGTGATTTTGTTCTAACCCAACTTCAAGTCCTCTTTCCAGAGCACGTAGCCCCGTACCGAAGTCGCGGAGGAAATGGAGAATTCACTACTCCGGTCCAAATGAAATTCTCGAAAGAGCCAACGATTCTGGCGCTCTCGATTGAGGAATCAAAAGCCTCGATCCATTTTCACGTGGGTCGCAACGACGATGTGGTCTCAGAGGGAAATTCTGGTCCAGACTCAGACTGCCGGAAGCCCGTGCCAATGTTGGAAAGAAACTAATTGAGTCTCGGAACCTGTTCGACACGATCCTCTATATCGGGACACCGCAGTTTGTTTGATGACGGCTATGCAATGCTTCAGGAGAAGCTAGGAGCATCTCTGCTGATGATGCAGAAACCCAGCTCGGCAATCAGAGACTCGTCCGCTACCAGACCTGAGACCGATCTAACTGAAAACGATCACAACCTGCTTTTCCCTTTCGATGCTCGCGGGAAGGCCAAGCTGACATACAAAGTTCTTCGCGGCTATCAACGAGCAAATCCGGAAAGCTTCCGAAGCCAGCAACTTTGCCAGCTCACCGCGCAAAAGCGTGTCCATGTTACCGATGCAATGATTCGGGCGCGCATCTGCCCAGGAATGTCGCTTCGTTCGAACCGACCCCGGCTATTTCCTGTTGGGACCTGGGCTACGCGGTGGACAATCGCAACTTTCGGTCGGGTAGACTGGATACCAGGACTCGATCAAGGGCGCTGTATTGCTTGATGCTGTCCGCGGTCGCTGGAAGAAAGAAGATATCTGCAAACTTATGGCGGAGCAGGCCGCGAGAATGCGAAATTCGCACGATCTACATCGAAGACTCTCAGGGAGCGCGCTGGCTCAATAACAACGTCAGAAAGAAGCTTCTCCCAAAACTGGAGCCGTTACGACCGAGGTTGTGTACTTCCCCATTGACGTTCAGCCAGACGCCAAACAAAAACGCTTCGAGAGCATTTTCAACGCACTGAAAGCGAACCGGTTTTGGATCAGTTCCGATGTGCCTAAGGCACAGGTTGATTTCATCACTCACGAACTGACCCGATTCAAATACGGCACCGCACGCCAGCGCGACGACGTGTCCGACAGCCTCGCCAACTTGATCGCAAAACTTCAGGTGCCGATTGCTGTGAAACCCAAGGAAGCGCCCGCGAGTCAATCTCAGATTATTTTGGCGGAAAAGCAGCTTCGCGATTTCGTTTACGGCTCGACCAAAGATCTTTCAACCCCCGAGCCTGCTTGGGGATATCGAGTCGAGGAGTTAAAGCCTGAAACACCGCTTACAGAGTTCGAAGGCCAACCCGTTCTCTTATCCGCCGAACACTATCTGTATCAAACCAGCACTTAAAGCAGTTGAAGTACAAATCCAAAAGAGGAGGAAAAGACAAGAAATGTCAGAAGAAATCAAGAAAGGCTCGATTTGCGTCACCGATAGCGGAGACGTGGATTGTGGTTTCGAGGGTTGGAGATCTGCAAGCCGAGGACGCCGATAGTTATGGCCGTGTTCATGTCTTTCATGTTGGCACGTGTCTTCGGTCGAGCAATGTCCCGGTCGGATCGCGCTTTAACGGAAAGACTGTTCGCGTTGTTCTTCACGCGGGCGAACTGTCTCAGGTTGGCCGAATCCGCTGGATACGATTTGAGCACGCCTGCCGAGAAACCGGATCGGAGTTAACCGAAGTTCAGCTCTTGAAGCGCAGGCTGGCGCAGTTGGAGCAAACCGTGAAGCAAACTTCCAGTTCAGAACATGTGGTGGCCCGGCCCCAAACTGGTATCGCAACGCTCCAAAAGTAAATCTTAGCGCCTCGATTCAGAGCCGCCTCGCAGTAAAAAAACAGAAAAAGGAAGAAGGAAAGTTATGCAGAGGAGGATGTCCAGGAATGCGCAGGTGCAACAGTCTGAGCTTGCGCCTGAGCAAATTCAGGAGCGAGTGGGAGAAATGCAAAAGGCGGTTGCCGCTTTTATCGCGGACGCGCGCCACGAGCGATTCCAACCATGCGATGAAAATCCAGACGCGGTTGAGATCTATCTGCGGGAGCATGACCTCGACGTTACTGAAGAGTCGCTTCATTCAGCGATTCGTCGATTTGTCGATGAAAGGAAGGCCTCTGCGAAGAGTCGAAGGTTTCCAGTCCCAAGACAAAAGAGAAGCTCAAGGAAAAACTACCACCCATCGGATTGGCAACCGCCGCTGATTTAGGCGTCGGCTTTTCAGCCCAGCAGCAAGCCCGCAAAAGGGTTGGAGGCGGGCGCGCAATCTTCAAATCGGAACTCTTTTATCACAGCGGCTCAAAAAGTTCATGCATCCCGAAGGTCCGCGGCGGACGGTTTCACTTGTAACCACCAGAAGTAAAAAACAAAAAAAGATGAAGGATAGAATCAAATGACAAAGAAAATTTTTGAATTGGGTGACCAAATCGGTCGCTATACGATTGACGAGTTCGGGGGCACGAAGGAGGGGGAATCACTTTGGTGGGCGACGGAAGAGGGTAAACCGAAACTTGTCAAAGAAAGAACATTACGAGTGGAGCTGCGCCGGGCAGAGTTGACGCCCAGAGTTATTTCTTAACACGCTCTCCCAAATCTTACGATGAACTCTTGAAAGAAGGATCAGTCAAGACGCAATCGACAGAGTTCTGAAACGCGTTCGCCCGGACAATCAAGCCCCTTCGATTGTGCAACAGCGCGAAATAGCTAACAAATGGTTCTCGTGGCATCCACAAGTTCCTCGAACGCGGGCAAACGCGCGCTTCTTCGACAAATATCTAGCGGTTATGACCAATCCAAGTTTCACAAGCAAAGACTCGATAGAGCATTTTCTGATTTGTTCTTCAGGTTAAAGCAGCATCCTCAAGGCAGCCGGAATCGAAGGTTTCGGCGAAGGGATTCGCGGCGAAGCTGCAATTCAGAACTAACTTCTACGCAGATTGCCCAACTTCAGAAATCGTTCCCTGTGACACCTTCAGTGGATTTCAACAAGTTGTCTCAAGATCAAATCCTCCGCGAAGTTGCCAAAATTACAAGCTTGAAACAGTTCGATGAGTTCACAAAGCAAGTCGATCAGGAAAAAGGAATCGAACAACCTGTTCCCCCTTTGCTTCTTGCAGCTGGGAGAGGATATCCTGAAAACTTTGGAATGCATCCGAACGTTGTGCCCACCGAAGAACTCAAGGCTAAACTTCTGGGTTTGCTCAAAGCGAATTCGAAGTTCAATTCGAGCAACGAATCTCTTCCCGTATTGAATCAACATCTGGATTCTGCTTTAGATTTTCTTCTCCAATCTCGCCGTGAAGTCGAAGTCTATCTAGAGCCAAAGCGGTCACACATCTGGCGGTACGCGCTTGGTAGTGAATGAACCCCGTCCGATTGGTGCTGCAATCGTTGTGGAGCAGAACGGCCATTTAGTGAAAATCGGAGACATCACCGCAATGGGCTCGGAGGAGTACGCAAAAAAACTTGTGAACCCGCGGTTCAAAAAAGAGCCAATTTGACCAGCTCTATAAGACAGTTGAGTAGATAGCCTCACCAGTAGTTTCACAAAACCCCGAGCCTGCTTGTTCAGAGCCTCGCCTGTAGTAAATCAAAAACAAAAAGATAAGTAGGAAAGTGGAAATGACTAACAAAAATCAAACAGATGCAGAAGTGTTGAAAGAACTTGGCGTTGGACAGACATCGGAGTTGTCGATGGGCTGCGGCCAGCGAGCTGACAGCGGAAGAAAAGCGCCTCGATGTTCACTTGAAAAAACTGGAACTTGCCGAGCGCTTGGAAAAGAGTGAGGAGAAAAAGCGCAAGATCCGTGATAACAAAGAGCGTTTTGAAGCCTCGATGAAACGGATCGCGATTGATTTGGCACGCATTGCAGCGCGCCAGCGTGGGTGTTCGCATCGGAAGGGTGGACTCGCATCCCGCGAAGGACTGCCAGTTGAAGGCGGAAACGACGACGAGTACGGGGGGCTTAAGCACCAGTTGCCCTCGGGGGACTGGATGGTTACGTGCCAAAGATGCGCCGCGGAATGGTTTCCAGAAGATCGGTTTACTGGCCGCCCTGCGACGGTGATTGGCGGATTCACTTACCGGGACGCGTTAATGGCACGCACCGACAATTCTCCCAGCAAGTCTTCTCAGTTCCGATTTGAAG
Organism: uncultured Acidobacteriota bacterium; assembly: GCA_963794175.1. Taxonomy (GTDB): domain Bacteria; phylum Acidobacteriota; class Terriglobia; order Acidiferrales; family UBA7541; genus Acidiferrum. Next base: position 159,985 of record CAWCCV010000011.1, read on the forward strand.
TCATCGTTCGCATGAAGAGATCGAAGCGGACAAATGGTTACCGCCTCGGAACGAAAGCGGTCAGCCAGTTCAAATGAAATTGCGATTCCGCTCAACAACGATGGCAAACTGCAACCGCCAGCTCCCTTCATGAGACGGGGCTAACAAAACAAATACTAGATCCTTTGCGCAAAACAGTCGTGGAGATGCAGCTGCCTCTCACCCTGAGTATGCGATATTTCCAATCCCCGTCGAAGCCTTCATAGCTTTGGCGGGGTCTTTTTTTGTTTTATGATTTCTTTGTCCGCAGAAATCCGAGCAGCGTCGAACAGCTTCATTGTGGCCTACTTTTTCGGCCTCCCGAAGCTGCTGTGCTTGTTCTTTGGTGATTTTGAATCGAGAAATGGCGACACCATTCCGGCTAGCGCTATTTATCACATCGTGAGGACGGAGCTTTTTCAAGGGTTGTCTCCTTCAGCTAGCGCAATCTTGCGTTCGTGAACCACTTGGAGCGGAATCCAAATGCGGGGATCTCTCCGTCGAATCTCGTCGATTTCCGCAACGTATCCCTCAAAGTATTTTCCCGAGCTTGCAACCAAGATAATTCTCGGGTCGTTTGGATTACCCGCGTCTGGAACCATCGATTCATCATGCCTGAGCACCTTGGGTGGCTAGTCTGAGGTCGATACGAGTGTACCACAGGGTACCACTACCAAGCACCAGATTGACAGCGTATACCCGGCGCGGTACGTTTTCTGCATGCGCAAGAAACTTACGGCTTTGCGAATGGATAAGGATCACTACGCGCGCCTCGAAAAAATCGGTCAGCGCGAGGATCGCCCGGTGTCGTGGCTGATTCGGAAGGCTATTGAGGATTTTCTGAAACGGGAAGAAAAGAAGACGCAACCTAGCAAGGCACGGGAGTAAATCGACAGGGGGTCTAAGACTTAGTGAGCCCGATCTCCAGCTTGTCTACGACGGTCTTCGGCTTCATGATTCCACCAGTACACGCATCTAATACAAGAAATTATGATTTCTCAGTTGTTTTCCAGGAAAAAGACATCGGTTTTCAACACTTTTCCGCCAAGGGGTGGACACAACCCAGTTGACAACGGTCCCGCAACGGGCACCTTCTTTTTCTGCACGTCTTTTTTCTAAGGGCGAGGAGCGTGCAGATGTCGCAGACAAGTCGAGCTTATCTAGGATGTCTCCAAGACTAGGCTGAGGTAGAGATCATAAATTCTAGGACCGTGAAAATTCGCAAATTTTACGGTTGGGTTCTTTGCGGTTATACCGTTCGCGACCCGATCACCTGGGAGCCTATTCTTGTACTCTGTTCTGCATGTTGTCGGAAACATGGTTTTCTATCGTGATCGGTTTATACTGGCCGCGCCATGAAGCTGACCTTTGAAGAAACAGAATGTATATAAGGTCCCGACGACTGTGAAATGCGTGCCCGATGGATTGACAATTGGCCAGTCGAAGGGACGAAAATCGGCCAGGCTGTTGTGGCCTCGTGGTGGCCTTGGCGTTATTTTTTTGTCTCGACGATTGTCATCGGAGGTTCCTTGCCAACCTCCAGACTCACAGAAGCCATCAAGACAGGTAAGAGTTATAAAGAAGTTGCGTCCGCTCCAGATCGGTATCTCACCAGCATTTATCAATGTACAGAGATCGGAATAGTTTCCAACAAACGATTTGAAAGACCACTCTTCGAACGTGTCTACAACACACACAATGAGGCAGAGGAGGGACACAATATTGCAATGGTTCTCCTTGAGCATTCTGATTGGAATGCGCTTCGTGCTCTCGGCAACACAACCACAAAATAGGTAAAACATGCTTCATATCGCGCTGCTAGTGGTGTTAGGACTTGTGCTTGCTGGAATTCAAAATTTAGAAGCCCGAGGCACGAAAGGCTGTCTTGTACGGTCTCGGACTGATTCTTCGATTGCTGAAGCTCCAAAACGACTATTTTCAACTGGGGCTAGATTCTGAAGTCGATCACCACTGGGACGAGTTTCTGAAAATCTGGAAGTCGGAACCGACCGAAGAACAACCTGCTAGCCCAACGAGTACATAAAGCTGCTGTAATGGAGGTCGAAGTGAAATATAGGGCGAAGAGTCTCGCAACATTTATGCTTTGCTTGGTGTTGCTGTTACCCCTGGTCGCAGATCAAAAGCCTTCGTTCGTGTTTGGCGGCAAAAAGTTCTATATCGGCATGAGCCAGCCAGAGGCCGTGAGATTGATTTCCGATTGCTGTCAACTATCACCACCAATTGAAGCAAACATCGAACAGAATCCGCTGACGGCGCACGGAGGGCATTTGATAGTCAAGAAAGATGGTGCGGAGACAAGATTTCTGGGTCAATCTTTTTGGAACCAGAAGATTACTCGCCTGACCAAACCGATGCCAGACGAAGTGGATTTAAACGAGGAACTGGTGGCCTTCGTCCGAGATTTGAAGCGTGTGCTCCGAAACGACGCTGGCGAGTTCGAGCGGGTAGCAAGGATTTCCGTCCAGCACGAGAAAATTAGCAACGCAGAGTCAGACATCTATCTATCATTTTTCCGGATGGTCGGGGCATTGAACTTCACGTGGGGACCCTCGACAAGCCTAGTGCGGGAACAAATAAACGGGATTTCGTGACGGCGGATGAAGCTTTGGTGCCTGAACGCTAGACTCAATTCATTATTGTGAGGAAGTATGCTTCGGACGATTCTCATGTTTATGTTTGCAGCCATTGTTCTCTTCGCAGAGCGGCAGGCCCAGGAATATCCGTGGCAGCATAGCGGCACGAATTGTAACGAAACCCTGACCTTCTGCTGGTATGGGGGCGAAGATGTCTCTGACCCGCAAGTAACGGCTTACGGCAACCGCTGGACAACGCAGGACAAGGATGAGAAGCCGTTCGAGTGGATTACCGAAGTGCGCTGCTTGAAGGATTCAAAACTCTGCATTCTGGCTCGCAATCAAAAGATCATGAACGGCTCCCAGACCAACATTGATCTGTACCGAATTGAGGTATGGAGCAGTTACGAAATCCGTGCGGTTGTAGAAAACGATTTTCCGCACGGCAAAGAATGCGAAATCGACACTTTGATACTGAATCGTGTCGAAGGGAGCGTGTCAATGCTTTCAGCGCCCGGTCCTGCTGCTGCAACGAAGGTGTGCATGGGACCCAGCGGAACCATCAAGCCCAAGACCGTCGTTTATAAGCTAGAGATCGGGCCCCCGAAGTTTTAGTGCGTCTGGTCCTTCAACATGTATTGGCCCAGCGTTAGCTGCTTCTCTCCAAACTCACCTTGCAGGGGTTTCGGCACGTTGCATTTCGTGTCCGTTAGAAAAAGGCAACTCTTGAGGGAATCTCGCAAATTTTCTTTGTTGGTGCCGTCGAACCTTTCGATAATGTCTTGCGCAATAGCCTTAAGAAAATTGTCCGCCACAATGTCAGAAGTCATTCCAAGAAACATTCCGCCGCCCATGAACGTTTTGAAGGCCGCGCCGTTTAGGCTTAGAACATACATGCAAGCGTAAGGCAGATTCTCTTTGTCGTGGTCCATGCAAGACACAAGCACGATTACCTTGCTAACGTCGTCTTTCGTGGCTACAGCGAATGGTTTCGAAGTGCTGAATCTCTTTTTCAGAGCTTTCACAACTGGTGTAGCCGAACCTTCGCCGACTACGTAGACCAAGAAATCTTCATCGTGCTGCTGTGGAACGACGGGGGTGGCAAAGACAAACACGAAGGAAAAGATCGCTGCAAGACTTTTTCTCATGAATCTTGACTCCTGCTGAGCCCTAAAATTGTCAAGTTTGTCCCGGATGAATCAGCTCGCATTTTCCAGAGCCCTCTTTGGTGGCGATGCTCCTGCTTTTTTCGAACATATACACACGCTGCAAGTAGCGCCCCGTCGCCCAGTTAATTGAATAAACCATCTTGCCGGGATGTTTACCCGCGAACTCAAAACCGTAGTCTTTGTTGTCCCCGAAAGTATCTTCACGTTTTTCAGGGTAAAAAACATTGCTCCCACTGCTGACTCCCTTGTAGTACGTCTCAAGGAGGATGCTTTCTTTTGTAGCCTGAAGTTCTTTGATTCCCACTGTATCGTTGTTCTTTTTCATGTGTTCGATAACATCACTCACCTTGGCTACGACCGCAAACGACGGAACATCATCGTCTCGAAAACAAACGTATTCGTCCTTATAGTGGTTAAACGTGTTTGCTGCTTTCAACTCCTTGAAGTAATCGCGTGCGGTCTGCGCAGAGGAAGGAAAGGCGAGAATAAAAACAAGCGCCACTGCTCACAGGAAATGCCCCACGTAGCACCTCTCTATTTAAACGTTTATCATGAACTCGGGCAGCGTAGGTTTCAATGGAAGTTAACTTGTCGAATGGATTAGCAGATCGATTTATTCTGACTTTATTAAAGCTCTCAACGCCTGTTTCTGCCTTTCTTCGTACGGGTTCTTTTCAGATCTTTTCAGCCATCGAAGAAAACTGGGCACGCTGACTTCGTGAGATGTGGGCTCGTATTGAACCTCCACAAGCACACTGCCAATTGTGTCGTCGCCTTCCCATCCGACACGCCACCCCGTTCCACGAAAAGCCATGATTGGCGTAAAGTGATGAAGTGATGGACGATCCCAACGCGAGTCAAAATATTCGCACGCCCTTTCGGCTCATCGGTAGCCAGCAGCAGATTCATTCCTCGCTTGGGCGAAAGAGGGATTACGACTGTGCCATTCGGGACACAATCAGGCGATTAAACTCAACGCAAATCATGGGAAAGCCTTCTGTCGTCGAGGTCAATCTTATGATCTTATGCGCAACGAGGCGATACTCCGTTACCAAAATCGCGTATGCTACATTGGATGCCGCTAGCGGTGACTATCTGAATGACGGCGTCGATGATGAAGCCGAGGGCTATGCAGAGCATCATCAGACGCGGAATCCAGCTCGGTTCGATGGGCTGCCCTGTCTTTCCTCCAAGCGCGCCCCGAACGAAACTTCCCGCTCGGAAGGCAAGAAATTATGAATAGCCAAAGCCCCAGTATTAGTTCGACCAACAATCTCTCCTTAACATGTATCCTACTGCGTCACTACTGATGGGGGCTGCATTGCCCTCCCGGAACCAGATTCACATATGCGCCTCCTCCTCTACCTGCGGCGGAAACGTATCCGCCCAATTGGAAAGGCGATTTTTTGTTCGTGACTCCGGCGAAACCTCCTACGCTTACCTTAACTGGTCCCTTTCCAAAATCCCTTCCCACAAATAGTAGTTTTGTAGAATCAGACTCACCAGTGGGTAGATTTGCAGCTTTCTCGTACCCAACGGCGACGTGTACCGGCCCTATGTCTCCGCCCCCTTCGATTAAAACTCCCACAGAATTTCCCGCGCGACTATCAGTTGTTGCGATTCCGTAAGCACCGCCATGCAACGGACCGATCTCTCTTTCCACACCTCGAAGTACAAAGACGCCGCCGCCGCACACATCCGGGTTCATCGCTTGCAACCCAGTAGCATTAATCGCTCTACCCAGCGCGTTTGTCCTGTCATCTAAGGTGCTGCCGCCAGGGTCAGGCCCCCAACTTAGACCCCTCAACAGGCTGAGGCCGCCGTCAGCAGCATCGCCATTGCTGCTGTAGTCGAAGCCGACGGGTTGGGCGACGTCGCTATTGTCGACGGTCACACCTGTAACAGTTCCATCCTGCGTGGTTACAATCCCATTGATGGTTCCGTCAATGAAATAGCCATCGTCGTTTTGTCCGCAGTCCCCGGTAATCCACCCTCGCGATTCTCCAGTATCACTCAAGTATATACAATCCAATCCTAGAGGATCCCGCATGCTCAACGGATTGTTCAACACATAGGCATAGCGATTCCACGATTGTGGGTTTAAACGGTTTGCTGCCGAGAGACCCGCCGGATCTGGAGTCGGCCAGCGACCCTGGGTGCCGTACTGGCGGTAAAGGAAATCGTATTCACCCGTCGAAGAAGTGTCGGAGTTTTGGCCGGTGAAGGAAGGATCCGACGAGCCTGAGGGAGACGAGGCGTAGACCTCGCCCCAGGGACCGTAGGCCCCGCTCCACTGCACAGTGCGTGAGGGAGTTGAGGAGAGGCGGTTGCTGCCGAGCCAATCAGTGTGGCGGTAGTGGTCGAGACCAGCGCTCGTGTAAACGGCGGTTGCGCCTCCGCTGAGCGGAACGAACGCTTTGACCAGCGATTGCGCGTTCATTAGACCGAGCTTATCTCCGCCAGGGCCATACACAATCTGCGTGTACGAACCGGAGCGGTTTTGCTCGACGGCGCGGTCGAGCGCGTCATACGCGACACCGACTCCATCCACTGTGCTGGAATTTCCGTCTGCATCCCAAGTATAGGTGTGTGCGCCGTCGTTCAGGATATTGCCATTGGCGTCATAGGTTGGCGTAAATGTGCCGACCAAAGTCATGCGGTTCGTCGAGTTGGAATAGCTGGCAGCGAAGGTCATAGTGCCGCTCTTGGTGAGGTTGCCGAAGGCGTCGAAAGTGTAAGCGCCGGACCATGCTGAGCCGCAATTGGAGCTGGTCAGGCGGGTGACGTCGTCATAACTGTACGAACAGGTTTGCGTGTCTGCGCTGTTGAATGGATCGGTTATGGCGAGTTGTTTGAGCGTGCTGTTTGCGTTCCAAGTCAGAGCGCCGGTCATCGATTGGGTCGTGCCAACGTTGAATTTGTATTGCGTCAGGCGATTCGTGCTGGAATCGAATGTGAACATATCGGAATCGTTTGAGCCAAACGTAACGCTTATTGTGGGTGGCGTTCCGAAAGGATTGAATATCGTTCCCGTCACGAGATTAGTACCGGTACTTGCGGTAATCTGAGTGATGCGGCCTTCGCCGTCGAGGCCGACCGTGGAGCCGATCGTGCCGCCGTAGGTGATCATCGGAAGGCCTGGGACGCCGCTGAGCACATTCGGCGCACCGTGAGGCCAGTAGCTCTGCGTCAGATGGTAGTAGCCACTGGAGTGCTGCGTCGATTCGTAAACATCGGAGACCTCACCTCGGTTCGTGTAGCTGAAACCGAGGTCGGTGAGCTTTGTTCCGGGGCACGTGGTGCAGGTGTAGGCTTCGGCGAGGCGGCCCTTCGAGTTGGTCATGGCGCCGCCATTCACCGTAGCCGAATCGTGGACGAAAAACTTGCTGGGAGTTACGGATGCGTAGGTTCCCGACGGATAAGTCGCGCTAAGTTTCCGGTGGAGTGTGTCGTACGTGAAGCAGGTGACGTTGCCAACAGCGTCCACTTTCTTGACGAGGTCACCGTTGTAGGTTCCGCTGCAACCAGAGGCAGATTCGTAAGTATAAGTGGCAGTTCCGTTTTCGGGGTTAGTTTCCGAAGTGAGACGGCTGAGAAAATCGAAAACGTAGGCACGGGTCTGCTGACTGCCAGCGGCGGCCTGCGCGTTTTGAGTTACGCCGGTTAAATTATTATTCAGGTCGTAAGTATATTTTGTCCAAAAACCCGTTTGCGAGGTGCTTTGGCCGCATGTTCCGCTGCCCGATGCAGTCGTGAGTTCACAGACCGAACTCAGTCTACCGAGGCCGTCATATTCCAGTTGGCGGCGTTTGGTGTTCTCTCCCGTTGGCGCCGGGCCGATTGTCACCAGAACGTCATTCTGGGAATAAGAGTAGGTGACCGTTCCGCCGCCCGCATCAGTGACGGAAAGAGGCCGACTGAGCGCATCGTATGTCGTGGAAGCCGCGGGAGCTGTGCCACTGGTTTGCCCAGACGAACCAGCGAAAGGCAGCGTGCTGCGGCTGGGCCTTCCAGGTTGTCGTAGTCCTGCTGGACGGTGTCAAAGGTGGACGATCCCGGTGACTGACGCGTCTGGCTCAAGCGGCTGCGCCCGAGCCCATCGAGCGTTGCAAGGGAATCGACAATGGAGTTTGAGTTGATGGAAAGAGTAGTTTCAACCGAAGTAGGGCCATTGTAGGTTGTATTTGCAACCGCGGTCGAAGGGTCAGTTTACCGAAGCGGGCCGCCAGAAGTATGCGTCGGAATAGCTGCTTTGTGTTGTTTTGCCGTTTTCATCCACGGCGGTGAGTTGAACGGCTCACCGTGCAGTTCCACGTCATGGATTTGGACAGGGTCGAAATGGCTTCCGTTACGCTGGTTGGAAAAAGTTTTCACAAGTTGAGGTGGAGTCGGCGTAGTTGGAAGTCGTCTGCCCTCCGTTCACGTCGGTCGCCGTTTTTACATTTCCGGTGTCGTAATAGGTGGCGGTAGTAGTCAGGAAGTTGGTGGAATCCTTATAGCGCTTGACGGTGGTGGCATTGCCGCGCGAACCGGTTACGGCGTTGTGCTGTGGCGTGCCTGTGGTGGAAACGACGCCCGTTTCGTCATAGGCGTAGGTCGTTTTTGCTTTGACGTTGTTGGAAGCATCTTCGACGATCACCGAAGAAGGCATATTGGTGATGTTGTTGCTTAGGGAAGCATAGGCAGTCACGGTTTTTCTGAGCGGCGTAGACGGCGGAGCGCCAGAGCCAAAATCGTATTCGTCGACTTCAGTCACATTGCCATGACTATCGTAGGATGTGATCGTCTTCGACTGCAGATTCTTTGCGCCGGGGAGGATGCTGACGACGGATCTTTGCGCGATAGGCGAGAGGACAGAGGTCGTCGTACACGGGGAAGACGCACCGTCGTAACACGTATTGAGAGTTTCGAGCAGAGTGCCACCCGTCGTGCCTTGGTAAGCGCGCCGCTGGGTTTCGTAAAAGCTGAAGGTGCTGGGACTGGTCGAATCTCTTTGGAAATCAATTACGGTCTGGTTATTTGCCGGATCGGTGATCGTGGTTTGCCAGTGCGTGCCAGAAACCTGGGAACGCGCGTAGGTCCAAGTGTTTGTCGAGGTGCCGTCGTTCACGCCCCGGGTTAGTATCGCCGTGCTGCCATCCGAGCAAACAATGCCGTTGCTGCCGCCAGAGTAAGAGTACGTGATGGTGCCGCCCGTCAGGGAGAGTGACTGAGGCGAGTCGGCCCGTAACAGCGCCGGAGTGGCCGGGAGTGGACTCGTAGGTGAAGAGGTAGCGGGAATTCGGATTGGTTGTGGAATTGTAGTCAGGGAGGTCGATTTCGGTTAGGAGCGATAGGCTAAATGGGCCATATTCGGATATCCCGCTGCATCCGAATGCCGTCTGGACGGTCAGCGTCGTATACACTCCGACGAATTGAGCCGTCGCGCCTGACGGCGCCGTGTAGACGAGGTTTTGCGTTAACACCTGGCCACCAAGGGTGTCGTAGTAAAGTCCGGCGCTGGTGCCGTTGATTTGGTTACCGTTGCGATCCAAGTTGGACCAGTTTTGCGAAGGCCCGGCCGGATTACTGGTACTTTAACAGCCGTTCCATCTTTGGAATACACGACGGTTCCAGCAGATGTACCAACGGAGAGCGTATAGCCTGAACCGTCAGAAGCTACCGAGGTCAGAGTCGAAGGAGGAGGGGATGGCTGCGTGCAGCCGCCTCGCGGATATACGCTGCCAGGCACTGCGCCCAGGAAGCTGTGTCCAGTGCCAGATTGCTCGACATAATTCCAGTTCGTGTAGAGGGACATGGTCTCGGGAGTTAGATCAGTTGGCGGGTTACAGGGGGCCGTCACGAAAATCTCCTGAAACGTAATGTATCCATCGAATTGTTGGAGATTCCTGACCAGCCCCAATTGGCAACGTGGGACCAAGACTGGCTCCCAGACACGGTGACAGGAAACCAGACGGAGGAGTCATAGGAGATGTCGAGGTCAAAATTCATACCGCGGCCTGGTTTGTGCATAACAGGAATTGTGAGGTGCGAATTGTTGTTGCCGAGGTTGATGACATCCGGACCGCCACCAAATGAGCCGAACGGCGGGGTACCCGTGAGATCGCAAATTGGGCGGAGGCGGTTGGGGACCAAGCAGAATCAGGAGAAAAAATAGACATCTCGCTGCGCCCGGAATGACGGGTATATGGTTGTGTCCGCGGCTCATTGGGCACCTACCTGAGCGGCTGTCAGGCCACTATTAAGGGCAGCGGATTGGAATTGGAGGTCGAGAACAAGAAAGTTGTTGATGAATTTCTGAATGTGAAACGGAACTTGAGAGCCATTCACAATGCGATAGTCGGAAAAGCGGAGTTCGACAGGGATGTCGAGGAGCGCGTTGTCGTCCGGGTGGATGTTGTAGGCGATTGATAAGGGGAAAAGTGTCGTCGAATGGAGAAAGATGTCAATCTGGCTGAGATGTTGCATAAGCGCGGCGCCATCGGCCGACAGTGCGGGGAATTGCTGCGAAGCGATAATGTGAAGGACGGCTTCGCCATTTCGCGTTTCGGTGCCGATGAGCGAGATGACGTAATTTTGCGTGGTCGCTGAGCTGGCGAGGGTAAACAGCGGAAACCAGCCCCAGTCGCTGATGAGATTGTGACTGGCGATCTGATGCAAGACGCCGTCCGGGCCAGACCAACTGCCAGCAGGGGAGTTCGATATAAAGGATTTGAATTCGCTGCGTGGCCCGGAAGGAAAATTGAAATCGAGACGGTGGCACCGGAGGACAGAACCTTCAATGTCACCGTGCCAGATTCGTCGTCGGAACCCGCAATTCGACGCGCAGAGCCAGTGAGGGTGGCGTCCGAAATGGAGTTGTTCCCAGCGAGGACGGTTAGCGATTGCCGGAGCAAAATTGGCGCAGATGTTGATTGGGAAACAGATTGTTGCGAAGAAAGAGGAAGATCGACAAGAAAAACGCAAAGCAACAAAGCAATGGCCACTCGCAGGCGCATCGGGGACCTCCGTCCAGCAATTAGTGGCTCGCACTATACGTAACTCTGATTTCGTGTCAAGTAACAAATTGCATACGTCCTTAAGGTATTTTTTAGAACTTCACGATTAAAGATCGCGGTTGTACCGCCGACTCAGCCTCGAAGCATTTGACAGTTTTTCTCTAGTGGACTGAATTCCTTTGCTTCCTCACGTCGCTACGACTGCGCTTTTCTCAATCCGCCTGACATGTCCCACGCTCATCCTGCCGCTGCCCACGCGCACAAAAGTTTGTGCGCCTGTCTGGTGAAATCGAAATGACATTTGGGACATTCAAGATGAATCAGATCGTGCAACTCGACATGAGAAACGCCGAGAGGCCGACAGCACAAAAAATGTTCCGCACTGGACGCAATCGGTAATGTGTGCGAACCAAAATGGCGATCTGCCTCTACGGATGTGCTGGTCATGTGGATCTTTGCGTTCGTAAAAGCGCGGCTCTGCATTTGGGTCAATGATGGATCAAATTCAAACTGCATTTCGGTCTCCGGGTGAGGAACGGGAAGGTTGGTAGTAGGAACAGGGGAATTAGAGATTACAGCTGTGGCCAGAGTTTTTCAAACAGCTTCAACGTATGCGGCGCATGGCCAGCATAGCGGTTGTTGCGTCATTAAAGCTCTCGCTCTTTTTATCTAAATAACTCCGTACATTTTTGCACGCCGCTTGAAACCTTCCTCGGCTCCTCGAGGATTTGGCAGGCCATCTTCTTTGTGTTTGGTTCGTCGATAGATCCACTTGCAACCACAACGCTCTTATCACTTGTGCTTTTCAAGGCAACTATCAATTCTGCATCCCCAGGACCACAATGTTCGGATTGTGCGTAACCACTATGATTTGGCGTCGTTCCTTCGCCGCCCTCAAAACGGGTACCAAAGAATGGAAGATGAACTCGCTGTCGAGATTGTCCTCCGGTTGATCGATCATCAACGGCACGTTGCTGTCAGACGACAACATCAAAGCCAATAGGACTGATTGTTGCTGCCCTAGTGACAATTTGGAGAAATCCTTTGAGGGATATTGCACCGCACCTTTTTGAACAACTTTCTTAGTAACAGTTATTCTGGGTCGATCATCAAAAAAGCAACGTTCTAGTCGGAACATGTGCCGTGGCTCTGCAAGCACCTTCAAGATCTCCAGCGCGTCTGATTTGCTGAATGGCTTTGTGCCGTCCAGGGCGGCTACGCCAACGAGCGCAGTCGGATCATTCTTTTTAATCGCGACAAGAAGTCGAGGCATTGGGATTTGCTCCACCAATAGAGAGGAGCGAGGTACTCGGGAAGTTCGCCAATTCATAGCTTCCGTAATGATTTGTTCCGCTTCTGCCGACAGCGTGTTCTCAATGAATTTTACGTTTACGAAAAGGTCAGTGAGCGCATTATTGAGCGTGAGATTCGCCCTCGTAGCGAACTCGAGTCTATTCTTCGAAATTTCCGCCCTGATTTCTAGGCGAATTTTCAGAAGTTCCTCGCGGGACTTCTGAAGCTCTTTTAGTTTCTTCTCCCAATCAGCGAGATTCTTCAGTGATGTACGATAGGTCGACTCATCGCTTGCGAGTTTCTTAATGTACATACTGTCGAGCTTGATCCTTTTGGCTAGCAGGTCCTTTTTCTTTTTGCTCGATCTCACCAAGAATCTGCCGCTCGCGTGCCTTCCAATGCTCAACTTGTTTTTTGACATCGGCGGACAACGTTTTAGTCTTGTCAACAATTTCCCGATGCGTCTTATTAGTTTCTGACGCAAATGCAGTTACCAAGTCCTTGATCTCTCTAAATTCCACCGGCCAAGATTTAAGATCTTCAGGTTTTGTCGCTGTTCGGATGTCGCTCAATATGTCGAAGTCGATGATGAGCTGACTTCATTCTTGAGATCAGCAAGCCGCTTTTCTATCGTTTCGCGTATCGTGCGTTCTTCGGCTATTTTCCTCTCAAGTGAAACAACTTCGCTTGCGTGGGCCGCTTCCAAGGCTTTCAGTTGCGTTTCGGCATGCGCGAGCAATTTCTTGAATTCAGGAATTCTCGCTACCAGGATTGTAGCCTTTTCAATTTCACTTTGATTCGCGAGCAACTCGTCGCGGAATTCTTCTTCTCGGGTGATCCAGTCAGATATGTTCGTGAACTGATCGAGGTATTTAAGGAGAATTGTGGGGTCTTGCTGGGCTTTCGCGCTTGTTTGCGCGGTCTCACTCTGTCCGTATGATTCAATTTCGAACGAAACTGGCCCCATTAGCGGATGCACTCCGATTTTCGGGGGCTTCACCAATGCGCCGAGTTATTAGATGTTGTCCCCCGACTTGGTCCACCCAAACCAAATTTATCTTCTCTGGCCACACTTCTGAATCAATCAATTTGTTCTCGCTCCCTGTCGGAGGCAATGATGCGTGCGGCTTCAAATGCACTCGATTTTCCCGCTCCTCGCCCTCCGATAATGCAATTCAAGTTCCTACTGAAATGAATAGTCTGGCCGTCAAGAAAGCCGCCTTGTAACTTAAAGCCTAGAAGGTACGGCACCGCCTGGGGTATTTCGTCCTCTAGCCTTATGCGGGCATCGGCATCTTGCAGCGCAATTCTCACTCCATTGAAGGATGGCGAATCCGTCTTAATACGGGTGAGTTTTCGGTTCCCCTGGGCGTTTTTTCCGAGCGCCATCAAGGAGTGGGAGTCGAGAAAAGGACTCGGGCAAGATACTGCTTTTCTCCAAGCCCTAGCCTCAAATACCTTTGTCTCCCGCACTCTGCTCTTTGTGCTTCGGGATCGGAATGAGAATAAGATATTGCCGCTTGCACGCTCTGAAGTTCGATAGCCAGCAACGCTGGGTGGGCAATCACATCGAATTTATGAGGAGAATAGCCCTTGACAACAGTCTCGAAGCCGCCAGCGCCATCGATATGGGCAAGAATAGCAAAACCCTTTGCCGGATCGATTTGGTTAAGACAATCCAAGATTCCCGTTTGACATCGAGATTTTTCTTTTCCACGATCTGCGAATGTCAGCTTGCCGTAAAAGGCTTCCAGATTCTCAAATTCATCGAAGTACACGAGCAAATGGCCTTCCGGCGTAGTGAGCTCTATACCTGGTAAGACCGTAAGCTTCTTACCAGCAGCTGCGGCAATAGCACCCGGAACATTCGTAATTTCGTTGTGATCCGTAAGAGCAATGATCGAAAGCCTGCTCGGCAATTGCACGGTCGACAATGGCCTCAGCTGTCATCGCTCTGTCTTTTACATCGTGGGAACCACCGAACGAATGAATATGGAGGTCGGCTCGCAGAAAGCGGGCTCCAGAAGGCAGAGCGATTATGTCGTCCGTTATCGTCATGAAGCCAAATGGTATTGACGATATTCTAACTAAAGCAAAGAAGGAATAAAAGTCTCCGCAGTCGATATCGCGGTTTGCCGAGTTCACGGAACAACGCAGCCCTGATAGAATCCGCAGCCTAATGTTTGAATGTTTGCATTCATGGTTTCATGACCACGAATATCTTGCAGTCTGGCTAGAAGGTTTGGCCTTAGTTTTCATATTTGTTTGGGACCGAATCGAGCACAGAAAACAGCACAAACAGGATATCGAACAAAGCGGCATGATGATGCGCGGCGAACGTGCATGGATGCTGGTTGACCGAATTGACCAACCGCATCTGACCCTGCCCAAACATCAAGCCCCAGAAAATCCAGTTCCTCATCTGGCAGACGTTTGGCTAAAGAATTTTGGCAAGACTCCCGCAAAGATGCTCGCATGGCGAGTAGATATGTTGTTGGGCCAGACCCGTGAAACTCCACCCGATGAGCGGTCCTATGATTTCGGCGAAGAACGTTTCAATCCTCAGATGATCCCTCAAGGCAAGGAAATGAAACTTCAGGCTCTACTCCCTGCGATGTTTCTTTCGGATCAGCAACACTTTGAAGTTCTACAGCAGAAAGCGGCATATCTCTGGGTCTGCGGTCGTGTTAGATACCAAGACACTTACGGAGAGGAAACCCATGAAACAAGTTTCTGCTTTTTGTACGAGACCATTATGAATAGGCGTTTTGAGCCTTACTGGACTCCTGCCGGGGCGGACAATCTCAACACGGCGACTTAGCAAAACTTCACCAGACTTGAGGTGACTATCCAAGATGGAAACATTGAAAACCATTGCAGAAATTCAGAAACCGGACGAGAGGAATTTGTATTGGGCTTCTCTCAGCACAGGCAAGACGCTAACTATCGAAGATCGCTACGCCGAAATCGTGTCGATCAGAGTTAATCTCACAGCACCGGAGGACGTGCGTAGCTACTTTGTGACGGTTCAAAATCTGTGCGTGTACGCCTGGTTTTCATATGATTTCTATGCCCTTGTTGTGTTCTTAACCTTCACACTGATTGAGATGGCGCTCAAAAAGCGACTTCCGCGCAAAGGATTGGACAAACGAACACTTCACCCTCTCCTGCAAGAGGCGATCAAGAAAAAGTTGATCAACGAAAGAGCCTTTACTCACATCAAATTAATCCGAAGGCAGAGAGCAGAGGATCTCAGAATGTTCCGGAAAATCCAGACATCTGGTCGTCCAAATCTGCCAAGAAACGATTATTTGGCGACTCTGCTTAGGTCGCTGCCTAAACTCAGAAATTCATACTCCCATCCCGTAGGGCACGCCATCCATTTTCCCCACGAAGCAACATTTTCGCTTCGATTCGCAGCTGAGTTCATTAATCAACTTTTTCCTGCACCATAGCAGTAACGTGAAATGCATCGAGCAAGGAAGTAGAATGCGTTCATGACTGCCAATAATCCTAGATGGGTTGATTACGAACCTTGTGTCTAATTTTTGCTCCGCCTTGCGGACCTTCAGGTCTGTGCTCGACCTCTATGAACACCATTGAGTTAGGCCGTGGGTCATCTGCTGCTTGTCTCTTCACATCGAAGCCAAATTCATCAAGCATCTCTCGTATCGCATCTGAGGCGTCGCGGCTTGTTCGGTCACGCGTGCTGACGATGATGATTCCTCTTTCAAGAGGAGGATTTTCGCCCACTCGGCGGAATGTTTCTTCAATGTCGCGGATTGAGCTGCTCCAATCTGGAGTAGTTCATTGAATAGCCCGTATATCTCGGAAGAGATGCCATCAGACATTGCTTGGAGAAACGCATGAAAAATGGCTGGAGGAGTTCCGATTCGACGTGCCATGTCGAATCGTTGAGCAGCCGCGGAGCCAAGAATCTTTCGGTAAGTGGTAAATGCAAACTTGTTTGGATCAAGGTCAACTAGACTGTCGTCGGGGTGAAGTTCGGCGAAACACATTTTCTGCGTGAGTTGTGAACACTTCCACACACCTTCTTTGAACATGCTCCTAATGTGCTCCACGGAAGCAACTAGTGGCTCGGGAGTGATTGCTTTCCAGTCTTCGATTTCATCGAACACGTCTTCGGCCCCTTAACGAATTGTTCATTACAATAATATATCTCCCCAGTGGACGCGAATCACGGAGCTGTAAGTAATGCCCTTGGAAATATTTAGCTGCATACTTTAAATACTTACCGGCTTAAACGATCAATTCTGACTACCCATATAGTTTTGTGGTGCCGTAATATCGCTCTCTATGGCCAAGAAGGCTTCCGCAACGAGAACAACAAATCCCCTCCCATTTCTGGATCTAGATCCTCATCGATTCGAAGACCTCGTAAGAAATCTGATATATGACTTCAAGCCATGGCACTCCATAGAAGCCACTGGTAGAGCAGGGAATGATGCTGGATTTGACGTGCGAGCTTGGGAGAAAGCAAGCGAGATCACAAACGTCGATCAGGAAGATGGCGATTCCGGAATTCATTCGGCGGAAGGCAATCTTTGGAAAATACAATGCAAAAGAGAAAAGCAACTCGGACCGACAAAAATAGAAGCAATTCTTAATGAAGGAGTAAGTGAGCAAGACCCCCCTTACGGTTATGTTCTAGTGGCCCCAGCAACCTTTTCAAAGAAGTCATACGATGTATTTCGGAGCGAATTACGCGCTCGGGGAGTCATGGAATTCCACCTCTGGGG
Organism: uncultured Acidobacteriota bacterium; assembly: GCA_963794175.1. Lineage (GTDB taxonomy): Bacteria > Acidobacteriota > Terriglobia > Acidiferrales > UBA7541 > Acidiferrum. Next base: position 176,817 of record CAWCCV010000011.1, read on the forward strand.
CAAATCAGAACTGGAAGATATGCTCTTTCTTCCAAAGAATGACAATATTCTATTTGCTTTCTTTGGAATCTCACTGATCACTCGAAGGCGATCCAAGGCTACGGAAATCAAGTTTTCAATAAATAACAAAAATAAGCTCTTGAGATTGTTCAGCGAGGGCAGCCCACAGCGGGAATTTCGCGAACGGATTTTGGCTCGCGACTTCAAAGATGTCCACTACCCCTGGAAGGGCGAATATAGAGATTTTGATCGGTCGCCAAGGTGGAAGGAATATACGGCTGTTGGCTCCCATCCACTGGGTTTGATTGTTGAGGTTTTTGAGCGGTTTGCTTATTTGGATTTCAAAACAAAACGATGGGATGCGTTCGACGCAGTGAACTTACTCCACCACGAGAGCGAAGAAGATGAGGAGCGGAGAGGCCGGGCCAAGAAGGAAGAGGAAGTTCGCAATTTTTGGAAATATCTACCACGGGCGAATCAGGCACATTTGATTGTGAGGGGCCTAATCCAGTTCGAAGACATGATGGCAATCGATGATAAGGGGGATTCTTTATTTACCTGCCCTCATATATTCGTGGACTTCACTGTTAGATCAGGTCCGTTCAGAGGTTTTTATTATTTTCTGAAAATCAAGCCGGAGCTTATTCCGCTAGGCGAGGAATTTACAAGAATTAAATTCTTCCCTGCGGACCTCCCTTCACCGCCGAAAGGGAATATATACAGAGATCGAGCGATAGAATTCGATGCCGAAACGCTCCGCCAGTTCGGAACGGAATATTTCCTTAACAGTATTTTCGATTTTGATGACAGATATGCTTTCCTGAACCAAGGAGACTGCATAAAAATTGCAGATGTCGAACCTCTGATTAAGGGGACAGAAACCTTTATTGAGGTTACATATAAATACGAAACAACCGCACGGGACTATCTTAGCGAGTTTCCACATCATCGCCACACAATTGAGGGGCGAATAGGCCGTAACGTCACCGAGAGTGACAATTTCACAGTTCTTGAATTCGAAAGAGTCTATAGCTGGCAACTAGAAAATCGGTAGGCTTCGTTTTGATCGGCGCGTGTAGATCCTTCCTGCCGACTGAGCCACTCGACTACACGACTCCGCTGACGATCACGAAAAGAGCCGCGAAACTAACTAGTTTCTCCCAACGCCGCATCATGGTTGTCCTTTCGGGATGAAATGAACGGGCAGGAAAATCAGGCCGGAGAAGACAAGAGCGATAACAAACGGAACGACCCAAGCTAGGACAGGGTGTTCTTTCTGCCAGCGTTGAAGTTTTTGATCTATTTCTTGAAGTTGTTTTTGTCATTCTTCGGGAGTTTTTGGTTTGCCCATTGAGTGGCAAGCAAAACTTTCCTGTGACTAATCTGTGGCTAATTTGCTCAAATTCCGGCCAACGAGCACAAATGAGTGCCAAGATTAACTTATTGATTTTTCAGTAGATGTATTGATGGCAAAGAACTTGCAAGAACGCGGGTTTTTGCTCCTGAAGCTAGCGCGTCTGCCAATTCCGCCATTCGGGCACTGCTGTTTGCTTACGGTAGCGTTTGAGGTCGTCAAACGAGGCTTTTTCATTGTGCCCACTGCTCGTCGCCTTTGTCAACGAGACGCGTCACTCCAGAATTCCGCTCACCGTTTCGCCGAGCGCGTTTCCAAGCGCCAGGTGTTGCTCCCGGTCGAGATGCACCCCGTCCACCTTGCTAGATGCAATCACACTTCCCGCGTCGAAGCAGTGGCATCCCAGAGTTGCCGCAACCTGTTTGTACGCCGCCGCAAGACCGGCACATCGCTCGTCTCCACCGCGAAATTTCTCAGCCATAGCCCCCCTTGCTCTAAGCAGCTGCGGTGGACAAAGAATCAAAACCGGCGGCACCGGCATCCCCGGTTCGATCGGCGCTTTCCGAATCTCATTCACCAGCACCGCTACGCCCTGCGCCGCCGCCCACGCATCATTGTAGGGATGGCAAAACTGAAAATCGTTCGTTCCGAGCATCAGGATGACGAGCGACAGAGGTGAATTGATCTCCATCCGCTGCGAGAGCCCCTGCAACCCGTTTCGGCCTGGCTTGAACGGGTCGTCCCAAACCGTGCGCCGCCCGTTCAGACAGTCTTCAATGATTCGCACGCGCAATCCGGCAGCGTTCAGTCTGTTTTCGAGAACCCCCGGCCAGCGTTCGTCGAAGGGAAGCCTATTCCGGCTTTCGGGAATGAGTCCCCAAGTCAAAGAGTCGCCATAAATTAGAATTTGTCGCATACATTTTCCATGCGCATCTTAGCGCGCCAGATTCATTCCAGCCATTGCACAATGAGGAGCCCCATTTGTGGAACTACAACCAGAGCAGCATCACAAGCGATGCCGTAACCGCAGCGATTCCCAGCTTCCATCCACCGTCCAACCACCATCTACGACGAGCGCATGGCCATTTACAAATCCGCTCTGCTTCTCATCAGAAAGAAACGCAATCGCTCGCGCAATGTCATCCGGCAAAGCAAATCGCCCCATGGGAACACGCTCCGTGATGTCCGCGTCCGTATAACTCCCGCCCGCCTGGTCTGCGAGATCCATCTCCGTTTTCACCCAACCCGGGCACACCGCATTCACGCGCACTCCGCGCCCACCCCATTCCGCCGCCAGCGTGCGCGTCAATCCAATCAAACCGTGCTTAGAAGCGTTGTAGGCCGCGCGATCTGCCACTCCCACCAATCCTGCAATCGAAGCGACATTTACAATGCTGCCAGACCCTCGCGCCAGCATCGCCGCACCAAACGCCTTCGCCAGCAAGAAAGGCGCCACCAGATTTACTTCGAGTACGCGCCGGAAATCTGCCGCGCAAACCTGCTCCGCATTCTGAATAGAGCTGATCCCGGCGTTGTTCACCAGCACGTCCACGCGGCCCCATTTTTGCTGAACCGCCTGCGCAAACTTCTCCACGGTCGCTTCGTCGGAAATGTCTCCCACCAAGGGCAGGGACTCCGCCCCTGCCGCCATAGTGGCCTGCAGCGTCCCGGCAAGCTCCTGCAAATCCGCCAGCCCCAGCCCGTACCCCAACTGAGCGAACACCTCCGCCGTCCGCCGCCCGATCCCCTGCGCTGCCCCGGTAATTACGGCGATTTTGCCCTTTTTTGACTCCCCCACAGCCCCTCCCGCTTCGCCCCCAGCTATGCGTTTCGCTGATACGAACTGCTAGCTTTTTTAATGGCCGGTGCTATACTCCGGCCATTGACACCGTATCACCCCTTGCCCGCTTCCTGGGTCTCCTCTAGGCAGCGCGCACCGCGGATCGGTTCCAGTAGGAGGTCATTATGGAATCCATTCAGGGGCCCGTCTTGTATCTACTGATCGCCTGTGGAGTCGTTACCGCTGCATTCCTGGGCTTGCTCATTTGGAAGAGCCTGCTTGAGAGCCACGAGGATGATCAGATCTTTCTTGGCGCGGCCGAGCAGCACTTGGCTCGGGAGCAGCAACAACTCGTCGCACGCATCAACACTTTATCCCGGCCAATCATGACGACCGGAATTTTGGCTGCCGTGCTCCTTGTGTCTGCTGCGGGAATCTGGGTTTACAAAGGGTTCATGGCGAATTACTAGCCGCCTATTCAGTTGCCCGGCGATAGCCGCTTGTATCTCGCTCACTTCGCTTGTGGTTTGCTTGCCGGCGGGGGTGTGCCCGCCGGGGAAGTTCCCGGGGACTTGGCCGGTGTTTCGCTCCCTGGTCCTTGCTTCTTTGAATCGACCACCGACGTATGATCATGGGTAATCAGCCAACGCACATCTTTTTTCACCAGCACGAGCGTTGTTTGGCCGTGGACTAGATTGGATACGCCGTCGACAAGCGCTTCGAACTCCCACTGGTAACACGCCCACGCAGTCGTTCCGTTTACTCTGAGCATCGTGTTCATCCGGTCCATGCGCACGCGCTGCATATGCGAACGCTGCTGCTGATAGAGCACCACGTAGTTGGTCCAGCCGACAATCGGCGCGTTCCATCCGCCGCTCACTACGGTAACGTCGTCTGAATAATCCTTGTGCATCTTTTCCACGTCGCCGAGTTGCCATGCACCGAGGTATTCACTCAGCAGGTAGTCGATCTGCTGTTCGTCCGTCAGCGGCACCACGGGATGCGCGTTGTCGTTGTTTACCGTCGGGGGCGGTTGATTTTTTTTCTTCTTGTTGTTTTGCGCAAACGCGCCCGGCGCAAACACCAGCGAGAGCGCGACAGCAAACGTCAAAAGCAGCGGGATCAGTACCCTCGCTACCTTCTCGTTCTTGCCGAATGAAAAATTCCTGCGGAATCGAGCCATGTGTTCCCCCTCCGACAAGCAACTAGGCCAACCTGTCATCCTGAGGCGAACCAAGAAGTTCGCCGAACGGCCCCAGCGCAACGAAGCACCACCCGAGGTGAACTCGTGCAAAACAGCACGACAGGCACGCAGCGAATGGCGAGGCGCTAAAATTTCCAATGCAAGCAGTGTACGTCAGTGCGGGCGCGAAGCGCTCAACAGGTTCACAAAGAGGCGATACGGGCCGGGCACGCCTTCGGGCAATTGGCGGAAGAACGCGATGCCGGTATAGATGTACGTGCCTTTCCCAAGCTTTGTGTAAAGCAGCGCGCCGTCCAGATCTTTTTCGCCGGGATCGTTCATCGCCAGCAGCGGCGTGTAGTGCGAATCGTATTCACTCCAGAAATAAAGGCCGCGCTCCTGCACCCAGCCTTTGAAATCGTCCTGCGCAACCCTGTTTGGCGTATTCAGCAGCGGATCGTCCGGCTTCAGGAATTTCACCGGAGAGCTTTCGTCAGTGATGCGCGGCAGCGGATCGCCCGGCTTATTTCCAATCTTCGCTGGGTATGGTGCGTAATTTTTCCCGTCCCAGGCGAAGTCGCGCTGGTACTGCACGACGAGCGTTCCGCCGTTTTTTGTGTAGTCGAGCAGCCGCTGATTTGCCCCCGGCAATTCGCTGCGCAGTTCATAAGCGCGAACGCCCACTACGATCGCATCGAATTTCGAAAGATCGCCGAAATTCACCGCATTCGCATCGAGCAGTTCCACCTGTATGCCCAGCATCTTCAGCGCATCCGGCACAGGCTCGCTCTCCGCGCTGATGTACCCCACACGCAAATTCTCCGGCACCTTGATGTCGAACGCATGCACGACGGTCTGTGCCGGCTCTTCCCAAACCAGCGCCGGCATCGAAGGCAGTGGCTCGATCGAAGTCGTAAAGCTCGCGCCTTCATGCATCACAAACGCCTTCAGCGGATAATTTCCTGCGGCCAGCCCCGCAGGAGGAGTCACGATGAACTTTGCGTAACGGTCGCCCTCCCCTGCAAAACCCACATCCACCGGACCGTTGTAGACCCAGTTCGTCGGCACATCCAGTCCGACCGCAACTTTCGCAGCCCCGGTCGAGTAAGAATGAACCCGCAAAAACACATCAAAATTTTTCCGCTCTCCGCCCACCAGTTCCAAAGCCTGCTTCGGCTCCACCGCCAACGTATACGCCGGCACGATTCGTACCGGCACTCTATTCACCTGAGTGGAAGTGGCTGCAATGTATGTCACCGGAACAGTAAACTGCGCCAATCTCTGGGAATCACTTCCAAAATAAAGCGACGCGCTGGCGACAGGTTCTGCTTCGGCGCGAAGTTGCGGCCAGACTTCCCGGGAAACCCTGCCGGTGCGGCGATCGTTGAATACTTGATTCCGACAGACGGGTCCCCGCTCCCACTATCCTGGCTCTGGAGGCCACTAAAGGAAAATGATTCAAGAGCGTTCGTTTGAATCCAGCATTTCACACCCGGCCGGCACCCATACTTCACGGTCACCAGTACCGGTTCCCCTCGGACGATCGTTCCGCGGTTTGCTTCCGCTACGAATTGAAAGCCAGAAGCCTTGCTCGTGGCGCGCGAGATACGCCAGGCAGCGGCGAGAACTTTGCCTTCATTTTCTGGTCCGAGTGGCCCATAGGATGACTTGGCATTTGGTGTTCGAAGCCGACCGATCGCCGCCTCCGCCTTAGCCAGCAAGTCCACTGCCTCGCTCCAATTCAATTGAAGGGCTTGCGCTCGCGCCGCAACGATCTCTCGATCCGCCTCGACGATGGTTTCACACCAATCGCGGTGCGCCTTGCAGGTTGCACTTTGCATCGTCCCAAGAAGTTCAGAAAGTGGTCGAGCGAGCGCCGCTGAATCGAAATCGCCTCCAGCTTCCAGTTTCAGCCCGATTGGCCTTTTGAGAAACGGCGATCCGAGAAAGCCAGCCACGCCTTGCGTTCGATGATTTGCAAATGCGTCGAGTCCCAATTCACGCCAGGATTTCGCCCAAAGAGGCGAAACGTCGTCCAACGGCAATACGTAACCCGAAGGATGATCGCTACCCCTGTCGACATCCAATATTTGGACGGGATTGTCCTTGCCGCCCCAGGTAGCCAAGCCGTTCCGCGAAAGCGGCGATAAATAGGATTCATCCGCGGCCAGTACAACGGCCTTTGGTGTCAGTAATCCCGCCGCCTGATGGTGTCCGTGCCCCTGATGCACGCCGCCCCAGCCGTTGATCACAATGTTCGGGCGAAATTCGCGAATCACGCGCACCATATCTTCCACAACCTGGTCGCCCCAAACTTTCTCCGCCTCTTCCGGTGTCTTGCTGAATCCAAAATCTTTCGCGCGCGTGAAATAAAGTTTCACGCCATACCCGCGAGTTGCCGCCAGCAATTCCTGCGTGCGAATCAATCCGAGCTGCGGCGCCTGTTCCGGTCCCAGCGCATTCTGCCCGCCTTCTCCGCGCGTCAACGAAAGCAGCGCCACATCCGCATGCAGTCCCCGCGCCAAATACGTCAGCACCGCCCCGCTCTCATCATCCGGATGCGCCGTCACATATAAGATCCGCGTCGTCACGCGCGCGCTGTCGATTGCCTCAACCGTTTCCGCAAGCCCGGGCCCAGTCCCCGGCGCCGCCGGAAACTGCGCCCAACTCCGCGCCCCCGCGACACTCATCGCCGCCGTCAACGCCGCCACAACCGCCATCTTCCGCATGTTTGACCCGTTCGCGAACTTTCCAGTCTCTTCCATCTGACGCGCTCCTGCCCTTTTCCGTTACCTCGTGCCTTGCGTCAATTCTTCTCCGCTTTTTCCGACGACAACTGAGGACTGACAACTCCATCTTTCTTTACTTGCGAGGTGAAACTTACGATTTAATATTTTCTTCCTCAAACGGCCACTGCTTTCTATCCCAACTCCAAACCAGATACGCCACCACGCCCATCGCAATCTGCAGCAATCCCCACTTTCGTGCTGGACCCGTATGCCAAAACAGCCAGGTCCATCCCGCAATCGTCAGCACCGCCGGTACCGGATACAGCCACATCTTGAACGGAAATTTCCCCAGCCCCCAGCGTCGCCGCAAAATCATCAGTCCCGCCGTCTGTCCAATAAACTGCACAAGCAATCGCACCGCCAGAATTCCCGCAATCGCCGTTTTCAAATTCAAGAGGATGCTGAACACAAACGCCAGTCCACCCAGCACCAGCAGCGAAACGTGCGGAAATTTCTTCGCCGGATGCACCCGCCCGAACACCGGGAAAAAATTCCCGTCAATCGCGGCCGAATAAGGCACGCGCGAAGCCCCCAGTAAAACTGAAAACACACTCGCCAGCGCCACCCACAAAATCATCGCCGTCGCAAACTTCGCCGCCGTTGCCCCGTACAATTTTTCCACAAAAAGACTCGCCAGAAATTTCGATTCTGCGGCCTCGCGCCAAGGCACCACGCCCAAAATGCTCGACTGCATCAGCAGATACAGCACCGCAATTCCCAGCACCGAAAGAAAAATCCCGCGCGGAATATTTTTTTCGGGCTGCCTTAATTTCCCCGCCCAGATGGCAGATGTTGTAGTAGCCCCAGTAGCTGTAAACGGTATTCACCATCGCCGCACCAAGCGCCGCAAACCACAGCGCATTCAGGTTGAACGCCCCCGGCGGAAAATCAAACGCAATCTTGCGATCAAAATGCGTCAAGCCGCCCCAAATCAGCCACAGCATCGTGCCAATCACGCCAACCCACAGCAGCACGGAAATTTTCCCAATCGTTGTGATGCGCCGGTAGAGCAAAACAATCAGCACCAGCACCAGCCCGCCGGAAATCGCCTTCGCTTCCCAAGTTGTCAGTGGATGTAAATATTTTGCGTACTCCGCAAAGCCAATCGACGCCGATGCCACCGAAAGTGGCACGTGCAAAAACGTTTGCCATACGAACAGGAACGACATCAGGCGTCCCCATTTTCCCGCGCCGTAGGCTTCGCGCAGGAAAACATACGTCCCGCCCGCCTTCGGCATCGCCGCACCCAGCTCGCTCCAGACGAATGCGTCCAGCGTCGCAATCGCCGCGCCGGCCACCCATGCCAGCATCGCCTGCGGCCCGCCCATCGCCTTGATTACCAGCGAGCTCACCACGAACGGGCCGATGCCAACGATCTCAATCATGTTTAGCGCGACGGCTTCTTTCAGCCCCAGCCCGCGCTCCAGTTGCCCGTTCGAATTCGTGTCCGCCGGCCCGTTCCCTGTTGATCCCATCGCCCCGCGAGAATAGCAAACCCGCCGCGTTTCGTCTTTTTTCACGCTGCCGTATGTCTACATGCTTACGTACACACAATGGGAAAGTAGTTTGCTGTCACCCACGCCTTTCCTGTGTTACAAAAGCCATCTAGTGAATCTCACGTGGGTTTCTGCAAAAACTCTTGCTGAGGACGAAGTCCGCTCGCGGCCGTTCCTCTGGCTTGTGACCGCTGCTCTCACCGGCGCCATTGTCATGTCGCTCGAGCTCGCAGCCTTTCGCCTGTACGCTCCCTATTTTGGCTACTCCATCTATGTCTGGGGCACCATGGTTTCCGTAGTCATGACCGCCCTGGCGTTCGGCTACGCGATGGGCGGCTGGCTCGCCGACCGCAGCCGCTCAGGCACGACTCTCTATCTCGTTATCGTCGGCAGCGGCATTTATCAATTGGCCGCGCTGTTTGCCGAGCGCCCCATCCTCCGCTGGCTCTGGCAGTCGGGCGAGTTCTTCGGCACCACCATTGCCAGCCTGATTATCTTTGTCCCGACCATGACCGCCCTCGCCGTAACCGCGCCTTTCGTCATTCGCCTCCTTGCCCGCGCCGAACACATCGGCATCACCGCAGGCAAAGTTTACGCGCTCTCCACAAGTGGCAGCATCGCTGGAATTCTCATCACGGCTTTTTACCTGATCCCGCGTCTCGGCACGCGAATGACCCTCCAAATTCTATGCGCTTCGACGCTGATCGTTGGCGCGTCCGGCCTTTTCGCCAGGAGCGCCGCCGCGGCCGCAATTGTTGTGGCCGCCATTGGCGCCCTCCTCCTTCCCAAGCTCACTTATTCGCCCGCGGTTCTCTCGACCACCGAATCCGCCTATAACTGGATAGCGGTAATGCATCAAGACGACCTTCGCTGGCTGGTCCTAAATCATCCGGCGTATTCGCAAACCACACGCAAGGTCGGCGCAGTTTGGTCCGGTTCATACTCAGACGACTTCGCCCTCGGCCCCACCATTGTCCCTGCCCGCCGCATGTTGGCCCTGGGTCTGGGCGCAGGCGGAGCCATCATCTCCACGCTTGCCGTAGCCCCGCAGCTTCGCGTGGATGCCGTGGAAATTGATCCCAAAGTTGCGGAAGTTGCTGCCAAGTATTTCGGTTTGCCGATTGGCCAGGGCAATCTCTCCGTACACATTGCAGACGCACGCCCCTGGCTGGCTTCTTCTCCGCAGACTTTCGATCTGATTCAGGTGGACATCTATCAAGGCGGCCCGTACATCCCGTTCTATCTCATTTCACGGGAATTTTTTGAAGAGGTGTCTTCTCACACAAATCACGACGGGCTTCTTATGATGAACGTTTACGATACCAGCGGTCCTCGCGAACTGCTCATGGCCACCGCCGCAACCCTCAGAGTCGTCTTTCCTTCGGTCTTTGTCATTTCGCGGGCCGACGGAAACCATGTCGTCCTCGCGTTTCCCCGGCAAATTTCCGTGGCCGATATCCGCCAGAGGCTGTCGCTCGCCGATGGCGAAGCTGGTCTCCGCGGGATTGCCGCACAAGCGTCGGAAAATGTTCGCGAGCTCATTCCTCCAGCCGGTACCACCGTCTTCACCGATGATCGCGCGCCCGTCGAGGAAATTACCCGCCGCATGCTCCACCCCCCTCGCTGATTATTTCTGCTCCACGTAACTTCAGAATTGGGCTGCGGGCTGCCCTCCATTCTTTCCGTCCACCCGTGCCCTGCCCACAAGTCGAAGCTGGCACGCTTGTCCCTGGCCCTCGTTCCGGCGATACACTCAAGACTTACAACGTATGACTTGCCAACCCGCCCCCTCCCTCATTGACCTTCCCCCTCAGGAATGGAATGATTGTTTGGTTCGCCCAGAGCAGATTTGCGGTTCAGGAGCCAGTCAACGCGACGCGGCCTATCCGCATCTCATTTCGGCATCAGGCAGTAGAATGGCGCCGCGGCTCCCCGCTGTGCGCGCGGTTCAAGAGAGGGACGTTTCATGAAGCGGTTTGGGACAGCTTTCGCTGTCGTGCTGGTGGCGCTTTGCCTCACAGCCGGCTGCAACGAAAACGGCAATACGTTTCAGCAAAATACCGGTGCTTTGATCGTCTCCATCGCGCCGAACAAGATTCCCGCTGGCCAGACGTCCGACCTCCCCATCACCGTGTTGGGAGCCGGCTTCGTCGCCAAGACCGTGGTCCAATGGAATGAGAAAACCATCGCCACGACGGTCACTACCAACAGCCAGGGAAATGTTCTTAGGGTCACTGCGGTAGTGCCCAAGGCGCTGCTCGCCACGCCCGGCCGCGCGTTTGTCAATACGCTCAATCCTTCCTCCGGCAGCCATGACAACGGCCTTTCCAACGCGATCGCGTTTATCGTCAACGTTCCGGCGAATCCTCTTCCGACGCTGACATCCATCTCGCCCGCGATCGCCTCCCCCGGCAGCGCCGATGTTTCGCTAACCGTCACCGGCTCCGCTTTCGTCCAGAACACGGCCACGAACGGCGCTCCCCTGAACGGCTCCGTCGTTCAGTGGTTCACGGCAACATCAGTCACGCAACTCAGCACGACTTTCGGCTCTGCTCGATCTCTTACCGCGACTATTCCGGCGAATCTGTTGACGATGGAAAGTTGCGCGAGCGTGAATGTCTTCACTGGCCCGTCGGTCGATCCCAACAGCCCGCAGGGAAATGGCGGCGGCGGCACAAGCGCTTCGCAAACCTTTACGGTTTCCACCAGCGCGACTTTCTGCCCCGCTGCGGCGCAATCGCAGGCGGCGCTGGCGGTCGCGGAAGAAACACCGGCGGTCAGCTCGGACGGCCGCTTTGTCGCCTATACCGCGCAATCCGGAACGCGCGCGCAAATCTTTCTGCGCGACACCTGTGAAGGTGCGGCGAGCGAGTGCAAACCGCAAACGAATCTGCTTTCCGCCGCGCAAGACAGCGCCGAAGGAAACGCGGACAGCCACAATCCTTCCATCAGTTCCGATGGCCGCTACATCGCATTCAGTTCCAACGCGACGAATCTTGCTTCCGAAACGCCAAGCGGCAAACAGATTTTCTTGCGCGATACATGCCACGGCGCCGCGTCCGGCTGCAAGCCGCAAACGCAGTTGATTTCCGTGGATCCAAACGGACTTTTGAGCGCAACGGATAACTTCGCTGCCGTCGATCAGTTCGTCCGGACGATTCATCGCGTTTCTTTCCGTGAAGTCATCGACGATGAAAACGGCCGCGGGACAAATCAACAACGGCGTTCGCCAGGTTTTTGTCCGCGACACTTGTATCGGTGCCGCATCCGGTTGCACGCCGAAAACAATGCGCATTTCAACGCAGCCCGGGGATGCAAACACGGTCGGCGGAAAACCCGCCGGCCCCGCCGTTAGCGGGACCGGCGCCGCCATCGGAGTTGCCGACAATCATTCCGCAACTCTGTTTACGCGCTCCGTCGCAATCGATGACCGCGTTTTTCTGGCCATCACAAAAGATCAAAATTAGGTCTGGTTTTTTTCCGAGCAGAATTATTTTGCGCGCGACGCGTTTTTTTGCGCGAGAAATTTGTTCTGATGCAAATATGAAAACGGGGCAAGTGTTCTCTTTCTTGCCCCGCTCTCTGCTCTGGTTGAAATTTACGAGGAATTATCCGACAAAATCCCAGATTTGCCGTTGTGAAATTCGCCAGGTTCGGGAAGATCGCCGGCATATCCGTATCCGCAACGCCGAACCACTTCGCCATCGTCGCCGCGTATTGATCGACAGAAGTTGTCGGAATCCAGCGGCCGTTATTTCCCGTGTCGTCCGGACCACCCAGCGCGAGCGCTGGCATCGTGCCGTAAATCTGATTGCCCTGTACCGCCCCGCCAAGAATCAGTTGATGTCCGCCCCAAGCGTGATCCGTTCCGCCACTGGGGACGGTTGCGATCCTATTGAGTCCGTAAGCTTCTTGAATGGATACCTTCCGGGTGGGAGCAGAGTAGAGAGGGCGAAGAGGGGAAGCTACTGACCGGAAGTACAGAATGGGTTCACTAGTCTGAACAGGCTAGAAAAAGATTGCTACTCTCCGAAAAGTGAAGGAAAGGATCGCGTGCGAGGGATCAAAATGTTTTGGAAAATTTGAAAGAGAAGCGGTCAGGGCTGTTGCTGCTGCGATGAGGATTGATCAGAAGGCGATTGCGCCGGCTTCGACAGGTCTGGCGGCACGGGCGTAGCGGAAGGTGCAGCGGGAGAAACTCGTCGGGTTTGATTGCGCTGGGCTGGTCGAAACGAATCAAGGAAATCTGAACGCCGCGCGCGTTGGGAACCAAAGTGACGACTCTGGTGAGCCCGTCGCGGTCTGCGATAAACGCGACTGTGGATTCCCCAATATTAAGTTGCCTGAAAATATCGGGCATGACGGATTCACCCGGCCCGCGACGCTTGAATTCCGAAGACAAATGGTCTTGATACCAGTGATCCACAAGGTCGGGATCGTTGTCGGCCTGATAGCTGGTGCGGGTGATGCCGCTTCTTGCTTCCTGGGCTTCCTTGATCGCTTCATGCTGGTCGGGAATGACGAGAGTGCCGTTTGGATAGACCGGAAGAATCGGGCCAATCTGTTTTTCGCGCTCGATGCGAAGGCTTCCGAGCGGCGTGTGCATGGTCTTGCCGTCGTTGCTGGAAACAAGGCCAGCGCTGCGCATGACGCGTCCAGCGAGGAAGAAACTGCCGCCGAGCAGAACGCCCATCGAGCCGAACAACCCCAGGGTCATCCAGAGCAAGGACTTGGAGGAATACGGATTTCCTGTTACGCCATCGGCCACGACGCACTTCTCCCGGGCCTGCCCGAGTCGCAGAGCCAAGATCAAGTTTCGCAGATGTTTGAAGAGGGCGGTTGGCCGGCGAAAGGTGCTGTGTTCTAGTGATTCCTGACCTTTAGGACAGGATGGGAAAACGGGGGCCGAGCGCCCCGACCCGGGTCGCCGCTACTTAGAAGTGTATTTTGCGGGGAGCTGGTTTTCGGGGCGTTCTTCATCCCAGAAGATGCTGACTACGTACCAGCGATTGCCATCGTTGAAGAGCTGCAGGCTATTGATGCCGCGGGCGAAAGGCTTTTCGCCCGGGGCCGTGCGGGATTCGTAGGTGCTGAAGACGTGGGCTTCCTGACCGAATTGTTCGGTTTTGCGGGAGAGCTCGCTTTCAAAGAAGGGCTTTTCCTTGAAATATTTTCCAGCGCGTTCGACATAGCCGTCGGGGGTGAAGGAGCTGGCAGCGAAGGTTCCGTCCGGTTTCTTGCGAACGGCACCCATGCGGGCTTCCGGGAGGAACAGGGAGCGGAAGCGATTCCAATCGCGGTCGCCGGCCGGGCCGGAGATGACGTTGTAAAGGGCGGCCATGATGGCGTCAATGCTTTCGACGTCTTTGGGATTGGCGGCGGGAGCGGCAGCAGCCTGCGCTGGCGGGGCGGCGGGCTTTTCCTGCGCCGACGATGGGATGGAACAAGTCAGCGCGATAACAGCGAGTATCGCTACGGATAGAAAGCGAATCCTCATGCGGGCTCCTTCTGGGCGTTCCTTGTCAGAGAGTGAACGTTTAGGGCCAGAAACCCCTGCCGGGCTTCAATTGAATCTCACTTTTACGTCGGGGCGCTTTTCGAGATGAACGGTATCAATGAAACGCACTTGACGGTCATCGAGCGTGAGAATCATGGATTGCAAGCGGACGCCGTCGCCGAAAAAGCGGACGCCACGGAGCAGATTGCCGTCGGTGACGCCAGTGCAAGCAAAGATCATTTTCTTGCCCGGGGCGAGGTCGGTCGTGTCGTAGATACGCTTTGGATCTTTGACGCCCATTTTTTCAAGACGCTCGGCGTCCTGCGGCTTGGCGATGACGAGCCGGCCGAGAATCTGGCCATTTAGACAGCGCAAAGCGGCGGCGGTGAGCACGCCTTCGGGAGCGCCGCCCGTGCCCATGACGGCGTGGACGCCGGTGCCGACGACTGCGGCGGAGATTCCGGCCGAGAGGTCGCCATCGCCGATGAGCCGAATGCGCGCGCCAGCTTTGCGAATGTCTTCGATGATTTTTTCGTGGCGGGGGCGGTCGAGGACGATGATCACGAGATCTTCGACGTCGCGATCGAGGCGCTTGGCGATGGATTTGAGATTGTCGGAGACAGGAGCGTCAAGGTCCACGGCTCCTTTGCAGCTCGGGCCGACGACGATTTTTTCCATGTAGAGATCAGGAGCGTGGAGAAGGCCGCCGCGTTCGCTGGCGGCAAGAACGGCGATGGAGTTTGCGGCGCCAGTGGCGCAGAGATTTGTGCCTTCGAGAGGGTCGACGGCGATGTCCACGGCGGGAAAATTTGCGTTGGGGGCGTGCGTGGCGAGGCCGACTTTTTCGCCGATGTAGAGCATGGGCGCTTCGTCGCGTTCGCCTTCACCGATGACGATGGTGCCGTCCATCTGGAGCGAGTCCATGGTTTTGCGCATGGCTTCGACGGCGACTTCGTCGGCTTTGTGGCGGTCACCGAAGCCCATGGTGCGGGCAGCGGCGATTGCGGCGTTTTCAACTACGCGCAAGAATTCGAGGCTGAGCTGAGATTCCATGGTTCGCTCCGAGAGGCGATTGGGCAGGGAACGTGCAACATCCTAGTTCAAGTGTGCCTGAAAGGTCGACATTCAGTGCTCCCGCAAGCGCGGAAAGCGTTGAGTGAGTTAACGGGGACTCAAGGGTTCGACTGGCTGGATGATGGCGTTGACGAGGAAAGGATCGTCGAATTCTGTCAGTTCGCCAGGGCCTTTGCCCTTTACAGGCAAGAGGCGGGCGGAGAGCGGCTTCTTCCATTTGACGGAGAGGGTGGCGACGTCGGCGAGGATCATGTCGAGTTGTTCGACGGTGATGTCGCCGGGGAGAGGAATTGTGTCGAGGCCCGTGCCGCACACGGCGGAGTAAGAGAGCAAGGCGGAGAGGGAGACGCGGCCTTCGCTCCAGCGCTTTGCAAGACGCGAGTCTTCAAGAATGGGGAGCATGAGGCCGCCGTAGCCGGTTTGTTTTACGGGAATGTCTCTGATTGCCGCTGTGATGGTGCCGGCTGCGGTGAGAGTGCCAGCCGAGCCGAATGGCTGATCGATAAGATTTTCGATGGCGGCGCCGATGGAAGACGTCCTTTAGAGGCGCGGGCGAAAGGTCTATGCCGACGTAAGCCCATCCGGTTTCGCGATCGATGCGCATTGCGTGGCGTTCGATTTCCATGGCGTGAGTCGTGAGCATGTCCGTGAGTTTTTTGCGCGCGGCGTCAATGTCGGTGGAGTCGCGGAAGGCTTCGGTGACGACGTTTGCGGATTCAAGGCCGATGGCGAATTGATGGCCGAAGCCTGTGTGATAGGCGGCGGTGAAAAAGGGCGAAAGCGGTTTGACGTCCGCGGTCGCGCCGAGATTGAAATTTCCCTGACTGTGTTCGGTGGTGTCTTCGAGTTTTTTGATGGCGCGGGCAGCGGCGCCGATGGCGCGCCAGCGGATGCCGTCTTCTCCGGCGATGACGATGCTACCGCGAATGTGTTTTGTGTTGGCGAGGATTTCGGCGAGGAGATCGGCTTGCGATTCGGGGTCGTCGGCGTTGAGCATGGCGGGGCCGATACCGGGCGCGAATTTTTCCTTTTCAGAGAGCGCGTCATATTCCTTGAAAAATGCGATGGCTTCCTTGGCGGTCATCCCTTTTGTGTATTCGGGGAAGGGCTGCGTGGCGATGCGGATGGTTTCGACCTCGTAGCCGCGGGATTCGAAGATGGTTTTTGCACGGCGGAGCATCTGGAGCGTGTCGGCGACTTGCGACCTGTATTGGGCGGGGTCGAGATTGATGAAGGCGGTGATGGTGCGGATTTTGGGTTTAACCATTACGGGGACAGCCGCGGCGGTTTTGCTTTGGGCGGGGCAGGCAGAGGAAAACGCCAGAACAAAGCAGCAGCGGAAGCAGAAGCCGTGTGCGAGCAAGCATAGAAATTCTCCCAGAGGACACGGTACAGCGCGCGCCCACAGAAAGACAAGATTCATTGCAGGGCCGCGAGGTTGGATGAATCTAGACGTAGGCGGCGATGCCGGTGATTTTTTCGCCGATGACGAGTTTGTGGATGTCGTTGGTGCCTTCGTAGGTGTAGACGGATTCGAGATTGTTCATGTGTCGCATGATGCAGAAGTCGTCGACGATGCCGTTTGCGCCGAGGACGTCGCGGGATTTGCGTGCGATGTCGAGGGCGATGCCAACGTTGTTCATTTTGAGCATGGAGATATGCGACGGATCGACCTTGCCGGCGTCTTTGAGGCGGCCAACGTGCATGGCAAGGAGCTGGGCTTTTACGATTTCGGTGATCATCCAGGCAAGTTTTTCCTGAACGAGTTGATGCGAGGCGATGGGTTTGTTGGCGAATTGCTTGCGTGTTTTTGCGTATTGGAGGGCGGTGTCGTAGCAAGCCATGGCTGCACCAATGGCGCCCCAGCCGATACCGTAGCGGGCTTGGTTGAGGCAACTTAGAGGGCCGCGGAGGCCGGTGACTCCGGGAAGCAGATTTCCTTCGGGAATTTCGCAATCGGTGAAAGCAAGGCCGCTGGTTACGGATGCGCGGAGCGACCACTTGCCGTGAACGTCCCATGCTTTGAAGCCTGGTGTGCCTTTTTCGACTAAGAAGCCGCGGATTTTTTCGTCTTCGCATTTGGCCCAGACGACGGCTACGTCCGCGATGGAGCCGCTGGTGATCCACATTTTTTCGCCGTTGAGGACGTAGCTGTTTCCTTTTTTGACGGCACGGGTGAGCATTCCGCCCGGGTTTGAACCGAATTGCGGTTCGGTGAGTCCGAAGCAGCCGATGGCTTTGCCTTGTTGCAGAAGCGGGAGCCATTTGTCTTTTTGCGCGTCGCTGCCGAAGGTGTAGATGGGATACATGACGAGCGCGCCTTGTACGGAGACGAAGCTGCGGAGGCCGGAGTCGCCGCGCTCGAGTTCTTGCGTCATAAGGCCGTAAGCGACGTTGGACATTCCGGCGCAGCCGTAGCCGTGGAGATTGGCGCCAAAAAAGCCAAGTTCGCCAAGTTGCGGCACGAGGTGCTTCGGGAATTGCCCTTCGCGGCTTTGTTTTTCGATGATGGGAATGATTTCGTTTTCGACGAATTCGCGCGCGGTCTGGCGCACGAGTTTTTCTTCGTCGTTGAGCTGCGAATCGAAATCGATGAAATCCACGCCTGCGTACTTCGCCATGAAATGCTCCTTAAATCGTTGCTCCCATTATGACATTCCCGCTGGCTTGACGCATGGTGCGCTGGGCCGCAGAATTTTGCGAGCCCCATTTTGACGAGGAAACGTGCCGACATCCAGCCGCGGTAAGAAGAAACAGGTTTTACCCGAAATTTTGATTTTTGACGTGGACGGCGTACTGGTGGACGTACGCGGGACGTATTGGCGATCGGCGCTAGATACGGTGCGGCATTTGACGGGGAGGCGCGTGACGTACGCGGAGCTGCACAAATGGAAGGCGCAAGCCCGGGAATAATGACGATTGGGCGATGGTAGCGAACTGGGTGACGCGTCTGGGCAAGCCGATGAATTACGAAGAAGCGAAAGTCGCGTTCAGCAGGTTTTATTGGGGGACACCTTCGCGGCCGGGGAATGTGAAAAATGAGAAGCACATTGTTTCACCGCTGCAGATTGAGCGATGGGCGAAGCGGCATGAATTGAATTTGTTTACGGGGCGGACGCGGCAGGAGTTTACCTACACGTTCAAGAAATGGCCCGGGACGAAGCATTTCCGGATGGTTGTGACCATGGACGATGTGGAGAAGATGAAGCCGAGTCCGGAAGGCTTGTACAAGATTCTTGGGCCGCGCAACCCGGAGACGGCCCTCTACCTTGGGGACAATATTGACGATGCGCTGGCGGCGCGGGAGGCGGGCGTACCGTTCATGGCGATTATTGCGCCGGGAGAGCACAACTATCTGGCGCGGGCGAAACGCTTTCGCCAATTAGGCGCTTTGGCTTTGCTTGCCAAGGCGACGGAACTAAATCGCTGGCTGGCCCCGCGGGATTGAAGACGCTTCAATTGCGCGGGGCCATGTTCAATGCTAATCTCGCGGTAACGTCACCGTACGGTAGCGGCAAAACATGGCCTCCAAGTTAAGGCTGTTCTCCACGGTCGTTGGTGCAATTCTTTTTCTAGTCCACACGCCTGCGTTCGCGCAGCAACCAGGCTGCCCTGCTCCGGCTCTGCCCGCGCGTGATCGCGAATTTCGCCGCCGTGGGCGACAGCGTAAATCGCATTCTCGTTTATTCGCTCGACAGCGGCGCGCAAACGGGAAAGCTGTTTGGTCAGGCTCCGAAGCTTTCTCCGGAGAGCAGGTTGCTTTGCGCAGGGAACGAAAGCGAGCAACTGACGATTTTTGATTTGGCGACGATGGCAAAGCGCGACGGGCTTGTATTTGCGAGTCCTGTCGCGATGGCTTCCTTCGTGAAGGAAGGAAAGCAGTTATTCGTCCTCACCGAGGATCAGAACGTGTTTGTGCTCGATACCTCGGGAGCCCCTGCACAGACAATTTCCGCAACAAACTAGCTCCTTTCTGATTGCGTGCAAACAAGCCTGCTTGCCCCAAGTTTTGCGGGAACTTTCCATGGCTTTGACGGGAAGACGGGAAGGTGAAGTCAGTGAAATCCGTGATTTTTGGAATTTGTGCACTCATGGCGATCTTGTTGGCGGTGATATCCGCCGGTGCACAGGCGCCGGCGGGGCCAATGACGCAGACTACGGCACCGCCCCCCAGTGCGAGCACGGCTACGGTTTTGCCTGCAAAGACGGCCCCGGTGCCGGACGTGCCTCGGAAGAAGGATCTGACCGGTTCGTGGAAGCTGAATAAGGATGAGAGCACGCAGCCTAAGAAGCGGAACGACGATGGTTCCGATAACGGGGGCGGGAGGCACGGCGGCGGGGGTTCGGGCGGAGGCTGGCCAGGCGGCGGTGGTGGGCACGGCGGTTATGGCGGCGGGATGCACCGCAGCGGCGGAATGAGCGATCAAGAGCGCAGCGAGATGCAGGAGTTGATGCGGCCTTCGGAAACACTGGAATTTGCGCAGGACGGGCCGGCGATCAAGATGACGGACGACTACGACCGGCACCGGACGTTTTACACCGATGGGCGCAAAGTGAAGAAGTCGCAAAGACACGGACAATCAAGAGTTCGACGCGACCTGGACTGACTATCGGCTTGTTTCGGGTTTCAAGGATCCGGACGGAAACAAAGTCGAACGAACATTTGAAGTGCTGGAAGGCAATCAGCAACTGCGCGAGACGATACATTTCACCATGGGACGGAACCAGCGGGAAGTCTATTTGCGGTACGTGTACGACCTGGTTTCCGCACCAAATACAGCCGCGAAGCAGTAGTTTCTTGAGTTTTCCGCAAGTTTTCCCACAAAAGCTTCGCTGGCCGATTCTTCCGATGTCCCTTCGCGTTGACTGAACTGCACACCGATGGTATAAATTTGTGTTCGGGTCGGTGGTTTCAGGTCGGCTGTTCACTCCTTCCCGGGTAGGGGTATGGCAAGCCTGCAGACAAAGCCGCTTCGCGGCTTTCAGTTAACACGAGGTTCAGGCAAAACAATAATTTAGATGGGTAACTTGGGTCACCAACTAGGCGAACTCTTCCTCGGGGCTGTGCCCACAGTCCTGATCCTGATCGTCCTTTATTTCATCCTGAAATCGTTGTTTTTCAAGCCGTTGCTCGCCGTGATGGCGGAGCGCGAAAAGCGTACCGCCGGCGCGCAAAAGGCCGCGGAAGCCGCGCAATCGGCCGCTGCTGAAAAAATGAAGCAGTATCAGGAAGCGCTGAAGCAGGCGCGCGCGAAGGTTTACGCCGAGCAGGAAGCCGCGCGCAAGAAAATGCTGGATGAACGAGCGGCGCTGCTCAAGGCTTCGCGGAACCTGGCTGGCGACGGAAGTGAGCGCGGCGAAAGAGCGGATCGTCAAAGAAGTTGCGGCGGCAAGGCGCGAACTGGAAGCGGGCGTACCGCAACTGGCCGCCGAAATTGCCAGAGCGGGTGCTGGAACCCTCCTCTCCAAGCGGGGCGCGATGAAATTGCGCCGGATATTCCTTCTGACGATGAGTGCGTGCGCTGTGTTGCTGCTTTGCGCTTCGATGCGCGTCTGCGGCGGAAGAAGCGAACAAGGCGACCGAACACGCGATCGAGATTTTCAAGTGGATCAACTTTGCGATCGTGGCGGCCTTGATTTTGTGGTTGTTCGGAAAAGTGTTGCCTTCGAAATTCCGCGCCAATGCGGAAACAATCAGTTCGGCGATCACGAGAGCGACTGCCATCAAGGCGGAAGCGGACAGGCAGTTGGCCGATGCGGAAGCGCGGCTGGCGCGGCTAGAGCAGGAAGTGGCGGAATTTCGGGCGCACGCGCAGAAAGAAGCCGTGGCCGAGGCTGATCGCATCCGAGAAATGGCCAAGTCTGATGCGGAGAAGATTTCGATCAGCGGCGAAGGCGGAAATTGAAGCGGCGGAACGCGCGGCGCGAATGGAGCTGAAGGCGCTTGGCGGCAAACCTTGCCGTGGATGGCGCGGAATCGTTGCTGGCGAAGCAATTGACCCACAAGCGCAGGAATCGCTGATCAGCGGATTTGTGAAAGCCTCGAAGGGAGGCCAAATTGAAGTCGGCGAGCCTTCAATACGCGAATGCGCTGGCGGACGTCGCGCTGCAGCAGGGCGCGGCCGAGCCGGCGCTGAAGCAGTTGAGCGATTTTGCGCGCGGCGTATGCGGAATCGGCGGAATTGCGGAATTTTCTGGCGAGCCCGGCTGTGACCGTCAAAGGAAAAGCACACCGTTGCTGAAAAAATCGCCGCGCGGCTTGGCGCTAGCAAGATTCTGCGCAATTTTCTGTTTCTCGTGATCGACCATCGCCGGACGCACATGATTGCCTGAAATGTGCGGTCACGTTTCAGAGGTGATTCGCGAGCGGCAGGGGATTGCGGAAGCGCAAGATGTCTCTGCAGTGGAGATGAACGCGGCGCAGAAGAAAGAGTTGGCGCAGACGCTTGAGCGGATAGACCGGCAAGAAAATTGAAGCCAAGTATGCGCTCGATCCAGACACTGCTGGGCGGCGCGGTGGTGCGGATCGGCGACACGATTTATGACGGGTCGTTGCGCAGCCGGTTGAACGGGATGCGCGGCGAGCTGATCGCGGAGTAGGCGGGGCCAATTCTTGTGCGGCGTCACGGAGTTTCGGCGGCACAGTTGCGAGTTACGAAGTAACGGAGCAGGCATGGCGAATATCAAGGCAGACGAAATCAGCAAAATACTGCGCGAGCAGATCGAGAATTACGAGCAGACGGTTGCGGTCGAGGAAGTCGGCTCGGTCATCAGCGTCGGCGACGGCATTGCGCGCGTTCACGGCCTGGAAAAGGTCATGGCCGGCGAGATGCTCGCGTTTCCGCACAACGTTTTCGGCATCGCGCTGAACCTGGAAGAAGATCAGGTCGGCGCGGTGCTGCTGGGCGAATACACCGCGATCAAAGAAGGCGACACGGTCAAGCGCACGAACACGATTATGTCCGTGCCGGTGGGCGAGGCGATGGTTGGGCGCGTGGTGAATCCGCTGGGCGTAGCCGCTGGACGGCAAAGGCCCGATCGCGACGAAGCAGCGCAATCCGCTGGAGAGAATTGCGCCGGGCGTTCTGGACCGCCAACCGGTGCGCGAGCCGCTGCAGACCGGTATCAAGGCCATCGACGCGATGATTCCGATCGGGCGCGGACAGCGCGAGCTGATCATCGGCGACCGCCAGACGGGAAAGACCGCCGTCATTCTGGACACGATCATCAACCAGAAGGGCGGCGACGTGATTTGCATTTACTGCGCGATCGGGCAGAAGCGCTCGACGATCGCGCAGGTCGTGAAGACGCTGACGGACGCGGGCGCGATGGACTACACCATCGTCGTGGCGTCTTCCGCGGCGGAGCCGGCTTCGCTGCAATACATCGCGCCTTACGCGGCTTGCGCCATGGGCGAATATTTCCGCGATACGAAGCGGCACGCCGTTACTTTTTACGACGACCTTTCGAAACACGCGCAGGCTTACCGCGAAATTTCGCTGCTGCTGCGGCGGCCGCCGGGACGCGAAGCGTTTCCGGGCGACGTGTTCTATCTTCACTCGCGCTTGCTGGAACGCGCGGCGAAGCTGAACGACAAGCTGGGCGGCGGCTCGCTGACTGCGCTGCCGGTGATTGAAACGCAGGCGGGCGACGTTTCCGCGTACATTCCGACGAACGTGATTTCGATTACGGACGGGCAGATTTATCTGGAAGCGGACCTGTTCAACGGCGGCATCCGCCCGGCCATCAACGTCGGCATTTCGGTGAGCCGCGTCGGCGGCAACGCGCAGATCAAGGCGATGCGCCAGGTGGCGGGTACGCTGCGGCTGGACATGGCGCAGTACCGCGAACTGGCGGCGTTCGCGCAGTTCGGCGCCGATCAGCTCGACAAGGTGACGCAGGCGCAGCTCGCGCGCGGGCAGCGGCTGACGGAAATTCTGAAGCAGGATCAGTTCGTGCCGCTGCCGCGTGGAAAAGCAGGTGTTGAGTCTTTACGTTGCGACGAGCGGCACGCTGGACGCTGTTCCCGTGCCGGAAGTGCGCCGTTTCGAAAAGGAATTTCTGCAGTTCGTCGAGACGAGCTATCCGCGCGATTCTGAAGAACATCGCCGACAAGAAAGCTCTGGACGACGCGATCAAGGCGGAAATCAAGACGGCGCGTGGATGCGATTCAAGGAGCGCTTCACGGCGGCGGTTGCGGCGGCGGCGAAGTAGGAATCGACGCATAGCGAACAACGATGGCCACACTTCTCGATTTCCGGCGCCGCATCCGCTCGGTGAAAAACACCCAGCAGATTACCCGCGCGATGAAGTTTGTCGCGGCGGCCACGGTTGCGCCGTGCGCAGGAAGCGGCGATTGCGGCGCGGCCGTATGCCAAGGAGCTTGCGCGCATGCTGCGCTCGATCATGGCGCGCATTGATGAGCCCCAGCATCCGCTGCTGGCGACGCGGCCGGAAGAGCGGATACTCGTGATTGTGCTGACCGGCGAACGCGGGCTGGCCGGCGCGTTCAATGCGAATATCCTGCGCAAGGCGAACGAATTCTTTCGCGCGCAACAAGGGCAAGAAGCTTTCGGTGATTCCCGTCGGCAAAAAAGGGCGCGACTCGCTGAAGCGGGCCGGATTCGAATTTGTCGCGGAATATGTCAACGTGCTGGCGAAGGTGGAATTTTCGACCGCGCGGGAAATCGCGAACCTGGTGACGGAGCTTTACGCGAAGGACGAAATCGACGCGGTCTACATCGTTTTCAGCGAATTCAAGAGCGGTGATTGACGTCCAACTCTGACAGTGGCAAAACTGCTGCCGGTCGAAGAAATGCGATGCGGACGAACGAGCCGCCGAAGGAAGAGTTCGCAGGTCGGATTATATCTACGAGCAGCCGGACGAACAAGCTGCTCGATCGCACTGCTGCCGCGCTATGTCGAAACGCAGTTACTTCGCGCGATGCTGGAATCTTCCGCCGCGGAACACGCTGCGCGCATGACGGCCATGGAATCGGCCACGAAAAACGCCGGCGAAGTGATTCAGGCTTTGACGCTGCACATGAACAAAGTTCGCCAGGCGGCAATCACGAAAGAAATCATTGAAATTGTCAGCGGCGCTTCATCGGCCGCGTAGGAGAGAGCAGCATGGCAGAGAAATACGAAGGCATCGGCCACGTCGTGCAGGTCATCGGGCCTGTGCTCGACATTCAATTTGAAGCGGACATCTGCCGGCGATTTACAACGCGGTGCGCATCACCAGCGAAGGCTATCAACGTTCCCGAGCCGCTGGACATCATCGCGGAAGTGCAGCAGCACCTTGGCGAAGGCCGCGTGCGCGCGGTCGCGATGGAGCCGATCGAAGGCATGGTGCGCGGCATGAAGGCGTTCGATCTCGGGCAAGGGCATCGAGGTTCCCGTGGGCCGTGCGACGCTGGGCCGCGTGATGAACGTGCTTGGCAAGCCCGTGGATCAGCTTGGCCCGATCGTGAGCGAATACGTACTACCCGATTCACCGTCCCGCGCCGTCGCTGGAAGAGCAGTCCACGACGCTCGAAATGTTTGAAACGGGCATCAAGGTCGTCGACTTGATGGAGCCGTACCTGAAGGGCGGAAAGATCGGCCTGTTCGGCGGCGCGGGCGTGGGCAAGACGGTTTTGATTCAGGAATTGATTCACAACGTCGCGATGAAGCACGGCGGCGTTTCCGTGTTCGCGGGCGTGGGCGAGCGCACGCGCGAAGGCAACGACCTCTGGCTGGAAATGTCCGAAGGCGGCGTCATCGTGCCGGGCAATTCGGAAAAATCGCGCTGCGCCTTGATTTACGGCCAGATGACGGAGCCGCCCGGCGTCGCGTCTGCGCGTCGGCCTGACCGGCCTGACCGTTGCGGAATATTTCCGCGACGAGGAACACCTGGACGTGCTGCTCTTCATCGACAACATTTTCCGCTTCGTGCAGGCGGGTTCGGAAGTTTCCGCGCTGCTCGGCCGCATGCCTTCCGCCGTCGGTTACCAGCCGAACCTGAACACGGAAATCGGCGAATTGCAGGAGCGCATTACTTCCACGAAGACCGGATCGATCACTTCGGTGCAGGCGATTTACGTGCCTGCCGACGACTACACCGACCCCGCGCCGGCCGCGACGTTTACGCACTTGGACGCGACGACGAACCTCAGCCGCCAGATCGTCGAGCGCGGAATTTATCCGGCGGTCGATCCGCTGGCCAGCTATTCGCGCATTCTCGATCCGCGCATCGTCGGTGCAGAGCACTACGCCGTGGCGCGCGGCGTGAAGTCGATTCTGCAGCGCTACAAGGATTTGCAGGACATCATCGCGATTCTCGGTATCGAAGAACTTTCCGACGAAGACAAGCGCACCGTGGCTCGCGCCCGCAAGATCGAAAAATTCCTCTCGCAGCCGATGTTCGTCGCGGCGCAGTTCACCGGCCTCGAAGGCAAGTACGTCAAGATCGAAGACACCGTCCGCAGCTTCAAGGAAATCGTCGAAGGCAAGTACGACGATGTTCCGGAGCAGGCGTTCTACATGGTCGGCACGATCGAAGAAGCGCTCGAGAAGGCCGAAAAGATGAAGGCGAGTGCGTAAGAAACAATGCCGCGACTCCATCCAGCTCGTGATCGTCACGCCGGAGCGACAGCTCCTGAACGCGAGCGTCGAGGAAGTGACGCTGCCGGGCGCGGACGGAGAGCTGGGCGTGTTGCCCGCTCACGCGCCGCTCATCACGGAGTTGGGGATTGGGCAACTCACGTACCGCCGAAAGTTCGATGCCACAACGTTGCCTCCAAGAGCAGGCGAAGCGGTTGAACAAGAATTCCGGCCGCAGCCTTTCCGTGAACACGTGGCCATCATTCGGGGCTTTGCGGAAGTTTTGGGAGACCGTGTAACCATCCTGGCGGAAGCGGCCGAGCACCCGGAAGAGATTGATATCGAACGCGCAAAAGCGGCGCTCGAGCGCGCGGAAAAGCGGATCTCGGCGGGCCCGGCGACACAGGACATCGAGTGGGATCGTGCGCACGGCAGCGCTCGCGCGCGCGCTGGTCCGCATCAAGGTCGCGGAGTATGCGCCGCCAGAAGCGCAGCGCCACGGTGCCCGGACGGTAAGGCTGCTTTCCTTGGACAAAATCACGATGTACAGCACGACGTGGTGCCCGGACTGCCGGCGCGCCAAGGACTTTCTGCAGCGTCGCGGCATTGAAGTCGAAGAAATCAACATTGAAAACGATCCCGACGCCGAAGACCTCGTACTCGAGGTCAACAAAGGCCGGCGCAGAGTGCCCACGATAAAAGTCGGAGAGCGGTATTTTGCGTGCAGCCCCTTCAACGCGCAACAGCTTGCGAACGAGCTGAACATTCCCCTCAACGCTGAAAAGAAGAGTTAAGACTAGAGTTCTGCGAGAAGCGAACGCTTCCAGCTGCGAATCTCCGCTTCATCCCTCTTGTAGAACGTCCATTGTTTGATGCGCTTGCCGCGAATCAGCCCAGTTTGCGCCAATACTTTCAAATGTTCGCTCGCTGTAGGGTGGCTGACGCCAAGCTTCCGCGCGATCAGCAAGCCGCAGACGCCGTCTTTTACGAGGTCGCCGTCCGCCTGCGGCCGGAAGTGTTTGCGGGGTTTCTTGAGCCAATCGAGGATTTGAAGCCGGTTACGATTTGCGAGGGCGCGGAATAGGGCCTCCCGGTCCATTTTTTATCTCCGTCGCTCCATCCAAAATGGTAGTTGTGCATTTAGCTAAATGCCGAAGTACAATGGAAGTCTACCATGAATGCCGCTCAAAGCCAGCCGGAGATCGGACGAGAGGGAATTCGCCACGCTTACCAGAACATTGCGCCCCACCTCCGGCGGACGCCAGTCGTTTCCGTGACAAGTTCTGACTTCGGGCTGGACGAGTTTCCGCTGCTGCTCAAACTCGAACTGCTGCAGTACGCCGGTTCCTTTAAGGCGCGCGGCGCCGTCACGAACTTGCTGATGCGGGAAATTCCGGAAGCTGGAGTTGTCGCTGCGTCCGGCGGAAATCACGGTGTCGCGGTGGCATTTGCCGCGCACAGGTTCGACGTGCCTGCCAAGATCTTTGTTCCCACGGTCGCTTCGAAAACCAAAGTGGAACGCATTCGCTCTTATGGAGCGGAACTGGTTGTAGGGGGCGACCTCTTTGTGGACGCCTATGTGGAAAGCCAAAAGTGGGCGGCGCTGTCCGGTGCGATGATGATTCATCCCTTCGATCAGCGCGAGACGCTGCTGGGCCAAGGAACTCTTGGCTTGGAGCTGGATGAACAAGCGCCGGAAGTAGACACGCTCTTGGTTTCAGTGGGCGGCGGCGGACTGATCGGGGGAATTGCTTCGTGGTACGGCGGAAAGATTCGCGTCATTGGCATTGAACCGGAAAAGGCGCCGACGCTCACACGCGCGCTTGAGGCGGGAAAACCGGTTGACGCCGAGGCCGGGGGTATCGCTGCTGATTCGCTTGCGCCGCGCCGTGTCGGCGAATTGATGTTCCCGCTCGCGCAGAAGTACGTTGAGCGTGTCTTGCTCGTAACGGACGATGAGATTCGGTTGGCGCAGCAGCTGCTTTGGAAAGAAGCGCGGATTGCTGCGGAGCCAGGGGGAGCTGCCGCGTTTGCGGCGCTGGCGTCGAAAAAGTACAGGCCAAAGAAAGACGAGCGCGTTGCCGTTCTTGTCTGCGGCGGAAATACCGACGCGGTAGATTTCTCGAAGTGAGAAAGGTGGCCATGTCTGTCTACGACAAATTGAAAGCTCTAGAGATCACCTTGCCGGAGCCGATTGTTCCCGCGGCCGCTTTTGTGATGACGGTCCGAACCGGCAATTTACTTTTCGTTTCAGGTCACATCGCGAAACGCGACGGGAAGCCGTGGACTGGACAGCTCGGTGCGGAGCTTGGCACACAAGAAGGCAAGCAGGCCGCTCGCAACGCGGCGATTGACGTGCTCGCCACGATGCACCACGCGCTCGGTGACTTGAACAAAGTGCGGCGAATTGTAAAGGTACTGAATCTCGTCAATTCCTCGTCGCGCTTTACCGAGCATCATCTCGTTGCGAACGGCGCGTCTGAATTGCTTCAGGAAGTTTTCGGAGAAAAAGGCAGACACGCCCGCAGCGCAATCGGGGTTGCGCAGCTTCCGCTTGGGGCGTGTTTTGAAATCGAGCTGGTGGCAGAAGTCGCCGATTAAATTGCGAAAGAGCTAGTTGGAAATGCCGCGCGTCCAGACGCGCGTGACCTGCAGACTTCCGTTTAGCAAAACAATGTCCGCGTCGGCTCCGGTGCGCAATGCACCCTTCTTGAATTCGATTCCCAGAACCGTGGCGGGATTCAGCGTGAGCATGCGGACTGCGCCCGCGAGCGGAATCCCAAGCGCGACGATGTTGCGAAGTGCCTTATCGAGTGTGAGCGTGCTGCCAGCCAACCTGCCATTGGCATCGCGGCAAACGCCGTCCACAACGATCACTTCTATACCGCCGAGCTTGTACTTGCCGTCCGGCATGCCCGTGGCCATGGTTCCGTCGCTGATCAGAACGACACGTTCCGGACCTTTGGCCTGCAGCAGTACTTTCATCGCGATTTCATCGACGTGAATGCCGTCGGCGATAAGTTCAGCGCTTACTTCCGGGCAAGTCAGCACGGCTCCAATGACGCCTGGATCTCGGTGCGAAAAAGGGCGCATCGCGTTGTAGACGTGTGTGGCGTGATGCGCGCCATGCGCGATCGCCGCGCGGGCTTGCTCGTATGTCGCATCCGTATGCCCGATGGAGACAACCATGCCGAGGCTGCGCGCCGCGTCAATGCAGGGCATCGCACCAAAAAGTTCCGGGGCGATGGTCAGGATTCGCGCGTTACCCGAAGCAGCCTGCAGAAACTTTTGCAGAACATCGGCCTTTGGGAGTTGCAGCAATTCCGGAGGATGAACGCCGCGCCTCTCCTTGCTGAGAAATGGGCCTTCAAAATGAATCCCAAGGATTTCAGCGCAGGCTGCATCGCAACTGTCGTATTGCCTAGGGATATATTTCGCGATTCCTGCGACCGCATGAAGTGTGTCATCGGTTGAAGCAGTTACGGTTGTAGCGACAATCGAAGTCGTCCCGAACTGCGCGACGCGCTGCGTAATCGTGGAGAGCGCCTCCGCGGTGCCTTCCATAACGTCGCGCCCGCCGGCCCCATGAATGTGGACGTCAATAAAGCCCGGGATCGCTGTCGAGTCTTCGGCCCGGATTTCCGTTGCGCCCAGCCGGCAACTCGAGTTCGTCGCGTTTGCCAACGCGCTCGATTTCGCCGTCGCGAATCAGAATTCCGGCGTCGCGAATTTCCGAGGAGGGAGTGATTGCTTTGCCGACGTGAAGGAGTGTGGTTGCCATGTTTCCAGAAAATATCCTAGCGGAGGCCCGCACAAAAAGAAAACGGGCGCTCCGTCTCTGAAGCGCCCGCTTTCAAAAAGCGCAAAAGCTCGATTACATGCTCTTGGCAGGGGCCATATCGATGCTGCTGAGCTTGAGCGTATCGCCGTCCACGCTGCCTTTCACGGTGACGTGATGGCCGGCATGGGCCGCCACTTTGTCCTGCGCGTCAATGGCGTAGACCTTCTTGTCCGCGTCATTCACGAACACGTACTTGGCGCCGTGTTCCTTCACGCACTTGGTGGTGCATTCGCCGGCTTTGTCATTCGCGCCTTTGACGCCGCACTCGCTGTCGGAAATGTAACCCGTCCAGCTGCCGTCGGCCGCCATGGTTAGCGCAGCCGCGAAGAGAGTCGCAGCCGTAAGTGTTGCAAAACGTACTTTCATGTTTGTCCCTCCTGGAACTGCTCTGCGGTAAAAGTGGGTCCGCCGGGCCGGGAAGAGCTTGGCACAAGGTTTCTGCCCTGTCCAGACCCTTCCTTCTGGTTATACGAAGGAAAATGCAATCCGGATTAGCTGAACCCGCCAAAGGCAAGACTTTCAAAAAAAAAGGGAGGATTCTCTGGAATCCTCCCCCGGGTGATTCTCCACTGGCGATAAAGATGTGTGCTCTGAAAAGCGTTGAGCTTAGTTTCCGGAACCGGTCGCATTGGCCGCGGCCGTGCTGCCCGCCGACTTCGGAATGCTCAGGTAGCCGGAAGCCGAGGTCTTCGTGACTTTGTTGACCACGAGTTCCAGTGCCTGGCGTGTTCCGCCGGTGTAGAAGAAGATCGGCTCGTTGACGGAGCGATTCTTCTTTTCAAAGCTCTTGTCGTCTGCCAGCACGTTGATCGTGTACTGGTTCTTCTTGGTGTTGGTGTCCTTCAGTTCGACCTGAATTCCGCCAACGTGTTGCGCGCCGCCCTTGCGGGAAACGGTGAATTCAAAGTAATCGCGCTGTCCCATGCGGCGAAGCTGGTCGATTTCATCGTGGTTGCGCGCAATGAGCGTGCCCATTTCGCTTTTGGCCATCTGAAGGTTGCTGTTTGTCGCGTCCAGGTCGGTACGCACGCCATTGACGTCAGTTCCAAGCTTTGTGACGTCTTCCGTATTCGCTTTGGCTGGCCAGCTTCTGGTTGACGTCTTGGCCGAGTGCGTTCAGTTTCTTGTCGTAGGTTACCACGTTTGATTTCGAAGCCTTTCGCGCCGCGATCAGATCCGCCTGCGTAACGTTCAGCTTGTCCGTCACGACTCTTACGTCGCTCTGGAGTTGCTGGTTGATCTCGTCATCCTTGGCCAGGCGCTGCGTCAACGCATCGTTCTGCTGTTTCAAAGAAGCCTGCGTCGTCTGTTCAACGCTGTTGGCGTGGCTCAACGCGCTGACTCCTACTCCCAAACCGAGCAGCGAAACGCCGCCTAGCACTGCCACGGCAAGCCCAACCCACCGCGGGGTGCCGGTCGTGCTTTGAATATTCGTCTCTTGATACTCGCTCATGAACTTCGTCTCCTTTGGCGATTCCGCCCTGCACAGGGGAAAGGAGCATCTGCCGAACCAAACTGCTCACTTGCTGTGGAAAAGACCTAACAGCTTTTGAATGATTGGATTCCGAACGGTCGGGGAGCGACCTACTGCAATTCATATATAGTACTAGTACGCGTAATCTTTACTTGCCTCCGTCTGCGGTTGTAATTTTTTCTGGAGAGGTGAGAGAACGAACGCGGACGCCGGAAGAAGGGCTCCGATTGCAAACAAAAAGGGATCAAGCCTAAGCTCGATCCCATTCTCTAAGCCATTATTTTTAAATAGGTTAGACTCTATGCTGCTTGGCTTGTGGCAGGCGAGTCGGATTCCCCCTGCGCTGCAAAATACTGGTCCAGCGTCGTCGTCGCGGCGTTCAGAACGAGCTGGCAATTGGGGCAAGACTCCAAATGGCGCTCAATGTCCTTCGATACAGAAGGGGAGAGCTTGCCCTCTAAGTACCAACAAATCAGATGGATAGTGTCTTTGCAGCTCATAACCTGAACTCCCTCAGCGAGCCCGCGTCGCACAACCGCTATGGAGATTATTGCAGTTCCGTGACCAAAAGCTATCTGAACGGCAAATCCGCGTACAAGTAGCACAAAATAAAAAACTTGCAGAACTGGACGTCGCGGCCCCGCTCTTGCCGAACCTTGCAGACTTTACATGCTTCATTCATTTAGGGGAAAAATCGCGCCGGCGCGCAGCCCGACCTAGACTCTGGACGCGGTGCTCATCTCCCTGAGGGCAGCGATCCGGTCTGCCAACGGAGGATGAGTGCTGAAGAGCGAAGAAAGCGTCCCCCCTCCAAAGAGGGGCTTCACGATGCAGAGCGCGCTTGTGGATGGGGAAATTGCCGTCGTCGGGATTTGCTTGTTGTAAGCGCCGAGCTTTTGCAGGGCGCTGATCAAGCCATAGGATTGCCCACCATGTGCGCGCCGGTTTCGTCGGCGCTATATTCGCGCTGACGCGACAGACCAAGCTGCAGCAACATGGCTCCAAGCGGGGCAAGAAAAATGAGCAACAACGTCAGAATGCCGCCGCCCTCGCGGTCTCGCTCATCGCGGTTTCCACCACCGAACCAAAAGCCCATATGCGCGAGAAATGTGATTGCGCCGGCCAGTGTCGCGGCGATCGAGCTGATCAGAATGTCGTAGTTTCGAACGTGCGAGAGTTCGTGAGCGATTACGCCTTCTAGTTCATCGTCGTTCATGATTCGCAAGAGCCCTGCGTCACTGCTACGGATGCATGAAGCGGGTTGCGCCCCGTCGCGAACGCGTTCGGCGCTTCTTCCGGAATCACGTACAGCTTGGGCACAGGAAGATTCGCTTTCGCGGCCAGGCGCTCCATCACTTCATACAAACGAGGCAATTGTTCGCGCGAGACGGGCTGTGCACCGCTTGAATAGAGCGCGATCTTGTCCGAGAAAAAATAGGCGAACGCGTTCGAAAAAAGCGCGAACCCGAGGCCGATAATCATGCCTCCGCGCCCGCCCAGGTACTGCCCCACAATGACCAGAAACATCGTCAAAGCAGTCAGCAAGAATGTCGTTCGCAAGATTCTCATTTGCCTGGAGTCCTTTCCTTCCGAACAACCCCTTCCTGGTTAGATACGCGCCGCTGCTGCGGGTTGTTTCAAAGGCACGCGCTCGAACTTCATTGCCTCGCGCCTGCCATCGCGGTCTACCAGCACATGATCGCCCGGGAGAACTCTGCCCTCCAGGATCTGCAGTGCCAGTGGATCCTGAATCATGCGCTGAATTGTGCGTCGAAGCGGCCGCGCGCCATATGCCGGATCGTAGCCTTCGCTCAGCAGCAATCTCTTGCAGCTGGAGTCAGCTCCAGAGTGATTTGCCGTTCCGCAAGCAAAGCTTCCACGCTCTTGAGCAGCAAATCCACGATGCGGCCGAGCTGCTCCTTGCCAAGCGGATTGAAGATCACGATTTCGTCAATGCGGTTGATGAACTCCGGCCGGAACGCGGCACGCAATGCTTCCATCGCTTCCTTGCGGGCGTGTTCCGGATCTTTGCTCGAGAGTTCAAAAATCGCCGCTGAGCCGACGTTGCTGGTCATCACCAGAACCGTATTGCGAAAATCCACGGTGCGGCCTTTGCCGTCGGTGAGGCGGCCGTCTTCCAGAATTTGCAGCAGCACGTTGAAAACGTCGGGATGCGCTTTTTCGATTTCGTCAAAAAGCACCACCGAATACGGATGGCGGCGCACTTGTTCGGTGAGCTGCCCGCCCTCTTCGTAGCCGACATAGCCTGGCGGCGCGCCAATCAAGCGCGACACGCTGTGCTTTTCCATGTATTCGCTCATGTCAATGCGAATCATGAGTTTTTCGTCGTCGAAAAGAAATTCGGCGAGGGCGCGCGCCAGTTCTGTTTTGCCGACGCCCGTCGGTCCCAGGAAAATGAACGAACCGATAGGGCGCTTCGCGTCGGAAAGTCCCGCGCGGCTGCGGCGTACGGCGTTCGAAACGCGGCCGAGCGCGTCTTCTTGCCCGACCACGCGCTGGCGCAACCGCTCTTCCATGTGAACAAGCTTCTGCGCTTCGCCTTCGAGCAGACGGCCCGTTGGAATGCCGGTCCACTTGCTGACTAGCTTCGCGATGTCTTCTTCGTCTACTTCTTCCTTCAACATGCGCGAGCCTTTTTGCATCGCGTCCGATTCCTGCTCCGCCTTGCGAAGTCGCGCTTCGGCGGCGGAGATTTTGCCGTAGCGAATTTCCGCAACTTTGGCCAGTTCGCCGGCGCGCTCGTAGCGTTGTTCTTCCGCTTTTAGTTGATCGATTTGTTCTTTCAGCTTGCGGATTTTGCCGATGGCATCTTTCTCCGTTTGCCAGCGCGCTTTCTTGGCGCTGGATTCTTCCTTCAGCTTTGCGAGTTCCTTTTCGATTTGCCCGCGGCGCTCTTTTGAATGCGCGTCGGTTTCCTTCAGCAGCGCCTGGCGCTCGATTTCGAGCTGCATGATGCGGCGTTCGATTTCATCGATTTCGGTGGGCAGAGAATCGATCTGCATGCGCAGGCTCGCGGCGGCTTCGTCGACGAGGTCAATCGCCTTATCCGGCAGAAAGCGGTCGGAGATGTAGCGGTGCGAGAGCGTGGCCGCGGCGAGAATTGCGGCGTCCTTGATGCGTACGCCGTGATGAACTTCATAGCGCTCTTTCAGTCCGCGCAGAATCGCGATCGTGTCTTCGACGGTCGGTTCGGTGACCAGCACCGGCTGGAATCGGCGTTCGAGCGCAGGATCCTTCTCGATGTATTTCTTGTATTCGTTGAGCGTGGTTGCGCCAATGGCCCGCAGTTCACCGCGAGCCAGTGCGGGCTTCAGCATGTTGGAAGCGTCCATCGAGCCTTCTGCCGCGCCTGCGCCCACCAGCGTGTGCAGCTCGTCGATGAAAAGAATGATTTGCCCGTCGGATTCGGCGATTTCTTTCAGGACGGCCTTCAGGCGGTCTTCAAATTCGCCACGGAATTTCGCGCCGGCAACCAGCGCAGCCAAATCCAGCGCCACAAGCCGCTTTGTTTTCAGAACATCGGGAACGTCTCCGGAAATGATGCGCTGCGCAAGCCCTTCCACGATGGCTGTTTTCCCCACGCCGGGCTCGCCAATCAGTACGGGATTATTCTTCGTGCGTCGCGCCAGAAT
Organism: uncultured Acidobacteriota bacterium; assembly: GCA_963794175.1. Taxonomy (GTDB): domain Bacteria; phylum Acidobacteriota; class Terriglobia; order Acidiferrales; family UBA7541; genus Acidiferrum. The sequence goes on from CAWCCV010000011.1 coordinate 211,542, forward strand.
TTGCATGACGCGGCGAATTTCTTCGTCGCGGCCAATCACCGGATCGAGCTTTGATTTGCGAGCGAGTTCGGTCAGATCGCGTGCGTATTTTTCCAGCGAAGCGTAGGTCGCTTCGGGATTCTGCGAAGTCACGCGTTGCGTGCCGCGCACTCCCGTCAGCGCCTGCAAAATCGCTTCGTGCGTAGCGCCATGTTTTTTCAATAGCTGTCCGGCCGGGTCGCGGTCTTGCCTGCGATTGCCAGAAAAATGTGCTCCGTCGAAACGTACTCGTCCTTGAATTTGTCGGCTTCTTTGAACGCCCGCTCGAGCACTTCGTTTAGCGCGCGTCCCATATGTTGCTGGGAAAAGCCTTGCACTTTCGGCAACCGGCCGATCTCGCGCTCAATCTCGCTGGTCAACGCTTCGTTGCGCACGCCCAGTCGCGCCAGCAGCGGTGGCACAACGCCATCGGCCTGCGCGACCAGCGCGCCTAGCAAATGCAGCGGTGCGATCTCCTGATTTTCATGGCGCGCGGCAATTTCCTGCGCATTCCTGCAGGGCTTCCTGCGCCTTTACGGTCATTTTTTCGAATCTCAGCATGGCACTTCCCCATTGTCTCACTGCTACCGCTGAGAAAAGGGGCTGGCGCACTGGCCAGCCCCTGCTACTCTTGACCGGCTTTGTTCGTCTCTTACCGCGGCGGCCGCGGCCATCGCGCTTGCGCGCCGGCGTTAACCTTGATCTGCTTCGGCTTCGCTTCTTCGCGCTTCGGGATCGTCAGCGTCAGCACACCGTCTCTGATAGTCGGCCTTGATCGCTTCCGTGTTCACGGTGTTGGCCAGCGAGAAGCTGCGGGCGAAAGAACCATACGAGCGCTCCACGCGCAGGTAGTTCTTTTCGTCCACTTTCTTCTCAAACTTGCGCTCGCCGCGAATCGTCAGGATGTTGTTCTCGACGCGAATGTCCAGCTCTTCCGGCTTCACATCTGGCAGGTCGGCCTTTACGACCAATTCGTGCTCATTTTCGAAAATGTCCACGGCAGGCGCCCAGGTCGTAAGGTTCGATTCCTGAGTACGGACCAAAGAGATCGCTGAAAAAACGGTTCACTTGAGACTCCAGTCCCGAGTTGCGGCTAAAGGGTTCCCAACGGTTCAAAGTGCTCATTGCTAGGTTCACCTCCGATAGGTAACTACAGTGCAAATAATATAATATGCGTGTAATACTGTCAAGTATAAAATTTGGCTCTCTTGGAGCAACTTAAGTTGTTTATATACATAGAAATAGAGAGATTGCGCGCTCCCTTCAACAGTCCGAGTGGAGACCTCTGGAGTTACGAAATTTTTCGCAGTTGAAGAACTAAGCGTCCCAGTTTCATGAACTTAGCAATCGCTGCTACACTGCTCCCGTGCGACTGGAAGATCTCGACTACACCTTGCCCCCTGAGCACATCGCCCAGCGGCCCTTGCGGCGCGTGACGCGTCGCGGATGCTTCTGCTGGACCGTCAGGCCGGCTCGTTCGAGGATCGCCTTTTTGCCGAGCTGCCAGACCTCTTAGCGGCGATGAATTGCTCGTCTACAACAACGCTCGGGTCATTCCCGCCCGGCTCTTTGGAAAGCGAAAAGGGGTACGAGTCGCAGGCTCCATCGCGCGCCGCGAGCGAAGAGCACCTGCAGGGTCAAGTGGAAGTCTTTCTCACCAAGCGCCTCGCGAGCTGACACCTGGGAATGTCTGGTTCGACCCGGCCGCAAATTGCCGGTGGGCGAAGGGATTGTTTTCGGTGCGGGAGAACTCGAAGGCGAGATTCTTACCCGCGGCGAACTCGGCTTGCGAACGATTCGGTTTCATTCGACAGGTGCAGAATCAGTGGACGCTCTTCTCGAGCAACTCGGGCATGTGCCACTTCCGCCCTACATTGAACGCGAGGATGAATCCTCAGATCGCGCGCGCTACCAAACAATCTTTGCAAAACAGCCCGGCGCAATCGCTGCTCCCACGGCGGGACTGCACTTTACTCCGGAAGTTCTCGAAAAGATTCGCGCGCGCGGACTGGAAACCTGCGAACTCACTCTGGATGTCGGCCTCGGAACATTTCAGCCGATTCATGCGGACGATTTGAAAGACCACGTGATGCATGCCGAGTCATACGAAATTCCGAAGAAACGGTCCAGAAAATCACTGCGGCACGATCGCAAGGAAGAAAAATTCTTGCGGTAGGAACAACTGTGGTTCGCGCGCTGGAAGATTCCGCTTTGCGCGCGGCCCAATCGGGAATTGCGAAATTGCTCGCTCCCGGCAGAGCGGAAGCTCGCCTCTTTATCACTCCGGGATTTGAATTTCGCGCAGTAGATGCGCTGCTGACAAACTTCCATCTTCCGCGGTCCACGCTGCTTGCCCTTGTCTGCGCTTTTGCAGGGAGGGAAAACGTGCTGCACGCCTATCGGCACGCGATCAAGGCCAGGTACCGCTTTTACAGCTACGGCGACTGCATGTTGATTCGTTGAATTTAGCGTCACTCCGCCAAGAAATTCGATGCCCTTCGTTTCGCCATACATCGCTGCCGTTGCAGGGAATTGAAACTTGAGCGCGAAGCGCGCTGAAAGCGGATAAGGGGATGAGCAGAGAGGCCGCAGCACGCTGCAGCCTCTCTCTCGTCCCGTGGAATAAGTTGGTCAAGTTTCGTTGCCTTTCTTGAAACAAACTATTCGCTGAAAACAAATACGCGCTTCTGTCCGGCGAAACGCACTTCCTTCACCTGGCCGTTTTCGCCAAGCAGGACTGCGTCGTAGTCGGACTTTGCATCGCGCTCTTCCCAGCGGCCTTCCGACTGCGCGACCTGATCCTTGCCGCGTTGTACGCTGACTTTGTTGCCGTCAATCGAGAGCTGATACTCGCCAGCCTTCAATGTGACCTGACCCACCTTTGCCGTTTGCGTGATGCTGATGGTCTTCACGAAGGGCTTTGCGAAGACGGGAACCGAAACACAAAGCGCTGCCAGCAATGCTGCAGTGCGAACAATTGCATTGGATTTCATACGGGTAACTTCCTTTCACACAGGATCGAGTCAGCTGGCAGAGCACGATTTATCCTGCGCGAGGAGTTGACACACGTATGCCGAGGCGAGTAGATTCCCCCGACGACACCGTTTCTTCCTGGACTAACCGCCGGAAAGACTTGCGTGTCATTTGCCCCGCGGCTGCCACCGCGGGGTTTGCTTCTCTGCCGAATACTGCTCGAATACCAGCTGCACCCTGATAGACGAATTCACCCCATCAAATGTTTCGCTCGATGGATTAAAAAAGATGTCATTTGTGCTCACAACCTGTTTATCTTTTTCGAGCGGCGCAAATAGGGGAAAGTGTTTTCCATGACGTTTTCTAAATTCTCCGAATTTCCTCCCGGATCGCGCCTAATTTCACGCGACATTTCTCCGCTCACACCCGTCCAACTTGGCTTCTTGCTTCCCCGTTCGTGCATCCGCACACCGCTTCATCTATACTCAAGTGCACTTTTCGGACACGGCTCATGCGGATTCTGATTCTCAGTGACATTCATGCAAACCTCACTGCGCTTGAAGCGGCCCTGGCAAAGGCGGCTGGCCGCTACGACGTAGTCGTGTGCCTGGGAGACATCGTGGGCTATGGCCCGGATCCTGCCGAAGTCAGCGAGCAAATCCGCAAAGTAGCGAAGTCTTCCATTCGTGGAAATCACGACAAAGCCGTGGCCGGAATCATGAGCACGGAAGATTTCAATCCCGTCGCAAAGGCGGCCGTCGATTGGACCCGCGCCCAAATGTCGCCGGAACAGTTGACGTGGCTCGCCGAACTTCCCCAGGGCCCCAAGGAATCCGACGGCATCGTTCTCGTGCATGGCGCATTTCAAGATGAAGACGAATACGTCTTCACTCCCGCGCAAGCACTGGAAGGCTTGTTGGACTCTTCCGCACCGGTGACTTTCTTTGGGCACACTCATCATCAAGGTGGATTCGCGTATCTCGACAGCAACCTCGAAGTCCTGCAGATCCGTCCACGCACCAATGAATTGTTCGCGCCACTGCGCATTGAGCCGGACAAGCGGTATCTTCTCAATCCCGGCTCCATTGGTCAGCCGCGCGACGCTGATCCGCGCGCGGCGTTTGCCATCGCGGATCTGGAAAATCACGTCGTGGAATTTTGGCGTGTTCCGTACGAAATCGGCAAAGTGCAATCGCGCATGCGCAAAGCGGGACTTCCGGAACCGCTCATCCAGCGGCTAGAATTTGGCAGGTAGGCAAGTTGCCATGGAAACGCCTTTCCAGAACGATCCGACCAAAACGCCCCAATCCGTTGGCGGCCGTCGCAACCCCTTTTTGATTTCTTTCCTGGTGATTCTAGCCGGCGTCGGCTCCTATTTTCTTCTCTTCCGCAGCCGAAATTCTCCCTCGCAAAGTTCGCTTCATCTCTCCTTCGGGCCGCAGGAGCAGGCTTACGCTCCCAGTATTCATCTAGGCAATTTCAAAATGCAGGAAGCGACGAACTTTCTGAACCAAGACGTGAAGATTCTTCTGGGCGATATCCTTAACGCCGGAAACACAACCGTCCTGGCCATCGACGCCACCATAGAATATCGCGATGGCCTCGGCCAGATCGCGCTTCGGGAAACGCGCCCCATCCTACCTCCCTCTCCGGAAGGTCTTCAGCCTGGCCAGGTCGTCCATTTCGAGCTCTCCTTTGACCACGTCCCAAACTCCTGGAACTATCAGATGCCCCGAGTAACCATCAGCGGACTGAAACTTACCGCAAATAAAAAATAGCATTTCGGTTATTTCCCCGGAGTAGAGTTGCCATCCGCTTGCGCCCGCCTTGCAGGGAAAACTGGCGCCGTGGCCTTCAGGTAGTCCAGAGCCAATAACAGCAGTTGCAAGCCCTGCCGCCGGGCATTTCCCAATTCCCTCCCGGGCAGTAGACTATGTGGGTATGCCCATACCCCCGAACGCCAAGAATTTTGCAATCGCCATTCGTCAGTCCGGCCCCATTTCTCTCGTGGATGTCACGGGCAGCCTAACTTCGTTTGAAGCCGGGGCCTTGCGCCAGGCCATCACCGGCCTGGTAGCGATCAAGAAAAAGGACATCGTTCTAAATCTTGCGGGACTCGATTATCTGGACAGTTCCGGAATCGGTGAACTGGTTCGCAACTACTTGACGGTGATCAAAAGCGGCGGAACGATGAAGGTCGTAGGACTTTCCTCGAAGATCGAGGAGATTCTGAAGATCACGCAGCTCTACAAAGTCTTTCCGGAATTTCCGGACGAAGAAACAGCGCTAAAGAGTTTTCCCACAAGCTCAGGGAATAGTTCCAGTTCCTGAAAGTATTTTCTAGAAAAATATTTCGGAGAAAATTATCGGCTGTAAAAGGAGAGAAGCAGCTAGGGTGTGTACCCTAGCTGCCTCCCGGGGTGTGTCCTCGAAGTGGTTTTGATAATTTAGATGCACGCGAGCTAAAAAGGTTTCCGTCGCGCCAGATTTTTTTAGAGTAAGCCGCTGATAGCGCGAAAGCGCTTAATAAAACAAGTACTTACGCCACCGTTCGTCGCGGTGTCCGATCAGGCGCATCAGCTGGCGCGAGGTGTGCAGCGTAAACGGCCGCGGCCTGCGCGCCAGCTTGAACCCGGCTTCTTCCGGCGTGCGGTCGCCCTTGCTGTTGTTGCAGCGGTAGCAGCACGCTACCAGGTTTTCCCAAGTGGAACGCCCGCCGCGCGAACGCGGCACCACGTGATCCAGCGTCAGCTCCGAACTCGGAAACACCCGCCCGCAGAACTGGCAGGTATTCCGGTCGCGCAGCAAAATGTTCTTCCGCGAAAGCGCGCGGCTCTGCTGCGGAATATGCCGGTACGCCACAAGCCGAATCACGGAAGGCACGCGGTGCGCATGTGCCGCCGAATGGACTTCCGCGTTGTGCAACTCTTCGGCCTGCGCCACGCCCTTCAGCATCAGCACCATTGCGCGCCGCACAGCCGTCACATTGATCGGCTCGTACGTCGCGTTAAGCACCAACACGGGCTCCTGCATCAGCGAACCGCGCCGGGGCACTGCTGAGTTGTGGGGTCTACTGCCAGCGGGCTGGTCGCTGGAAGACACAGCGGTATCAGCCGCTGTGAGGGGTCATGCCCCCGGGGACTCGGCGAATCCTGCCGTAATGCGCTCATAGCGCTTCCCTTGGGCTAACTCTCACCTGCAGCCGGAAGCGGGTCGTGCGCCGCTCGGGCTACCGTCAGCGCCACCACCGACTTGGCTCCAGCGTCGCGAAGCGCCTTCGAACAGGCATCCAGCGTCGCGCCAGTCGTCATTACATCATCTAGCAGTAAGACGCGCCGATTGTCAACTTGGCTGCCTGGGCGTATTTCAAAAGCGCCACGCACCGCTGCCCGGCGGCGTCAAGCGTCACCACAAGTTTTGCAGGGCGGCGCTTGCCTGAACTAGCAAAAAGCCCCGGCGCGGCAATTTCAGCAGAGTCTCGCGAGCCGTCGGAGAAGGCAGTCCTGTTTGGTTGCAACCGCGCTCTTTTTCCCGATCGCGATGCACGCGCCCTGCCGCAGCGGCAGAAAGCCTGCTCCCCTCAAATCTTAATGAAAAGATAATTGTACCTAGTGGATAACTGGCGCGGGCAACGCTAGAGCTGCCCTTTTTCCGCTTTTTCCTGGCAGCCGATGCAGTGCTTCGCCCATGGCACAGCTTCCAGCCGTTTCTGCTGCATCTCTTCTTCGCAATTCAGGCACGTTCCGTACTCGTCTTCGTCGATCCTCTTCAGCGCCGCGTCAATCAGATTCAAAATGGCGCGGTCCGTGTTTGTCATTCCGAAGAGAAACTCTTTCGTGTACGAGTTCGCCGCTTTATCTGCGAGGTCTACCGTCGGATCGTCGTCAGCCTGACGGCCTTCTTCCTCGGTTCGGGCGATTGTCTTCAGCAACTCTTCGCGCCGCGTGAGCAATTTCTTCTTGTAGTAGTCGAGCCTTTTCTTATCCATGGTTCTTTCTGAGTCCCGCCTCTTTGTCCGTCCAAACAGGCCATCTAAAAACTCCGTAGTGTAGGCTGCATCGCAAAGTGTGTCAAGTTTCGGAGCGATCGCCCGGAATTTTGAAGCGGCTTGATGCGGCTGCACCCAGGGGGTTTTGTCGCGCTTTTTTTTTGCGGCGCCAGAAACAAGAGTCGCAATTCGTCGCGTTCAAATCATGGTTTGGCGGCAGGAATCACCGGCAAGACTAAAGCCGACGGATGATCCTTGTCGTGGAAAATCGTGTTCGCGGCCTTCCCCATTTTCGTTCCGCGCGCCTGCTCTTCACCCGTGTTCAAATTTCTGTCGAACCGCGGGAAATCACTGCTCGAAATCTCCAGCCGCAGCTTGTGTCCGGGCAAAAACACGTTGCTCGTCGCCCACATGTCTATCGTGATTCGATAAATCTCGCCCGGATTCATCAGTTCAGGTTTTTCAGCAGATTTCCGGTAGCGCATTCGCAAAATCCCATCCGTCAAATTCTGCGCAAACCCGTTCGGCCAGACGTCCACCAGCTTCGCCGTAAAATCCGTATCCACTGCCGAAGAACTCACGAACAGTTCCGCGGAAATCGGCCCTGTCAATTCGAACTCCTGTGTGAATGCAGGGGTTGTAAAAACCAGCACGTCGCTCCGCGCTTCGGCCGGTCGTTGATCCTGCGGCCCAGGTCCCGGGGGCAACGGCGCGCAGCAGAGCGGTCCGCCGATCGTCGGCGTTGGGTCCGCCGGATCGTAGTTGTATGCATCACGCTGTTCGCTCGCCGCGGCCGTCGTGCTCAGAGTTCCATCCCCGCTCAGCCCGTTTGCCGCGCCATGAGAGTGCAGAAAATATTTCGTCGTCTGCGCCCTGGCCAGCGGCCAGTTGTCCTCGTCGCGCCAAACATTTTTCCCCATCACAAAAATCTTCACCGGCTTGTCATTCTCCGCCCCATTTGCTTCGCCCTTTAGCAAATGGTCGTACCAACGGAACATCAGCGTGTCCGGATCGAGCAAAGCCTTGTCGCCAAAATCTACCGCGCCGATTTTTCCGCCCCATCCGCCGGCGTGCCCGCCGGTGCCGACATAAAGTCTCTGTCCCTTGCGCGCCGCTTCCGTTCCCGCTTCCGTTTGCAGGCGCACAAAATTCCGCAGCGACCCGCCCAGAAAAATGTCGTACCACGCCGCTACGCTGAACACCGGCACTTGAATCTGCGCGTAGTGATCCTCGATCGACCATTGTTTCCAGTAGTCGTCGTAGCTCGGATGCGCCAGCCAATCCAGGTAATACGGCGCGAGCCCTTCCGCATCCGGCTTCAAGCAAGGAATAATTTGTCAGCGGCAGCCCGTTCATTCCATCCATTGCAGTTTTTAAATCGTTCCACCGCCGCGTTTCCGTGTTTTCCACCAGACCGGAACTCCACGAGTGGTTGAACCACTGTTCGAACGCGCCGCCCTGGTATGTCCAGTTCTCGTGATAATTCGACGCCGTTACCGTCGGACAGATCGCCGTCAGGTGTGGCGGCTTTGTCAGCGCGGCCAGCATTTGCGTCGCGCCTACGTACGACCCGCCGAACATTCCCACTTTTCCGTTTGTGTAAGGCAGCGTGCCCGCCCACTCGATCGTGTCGTACCCGTCTTCTCCTTCATGCTTGAACGGATACCATTCACCTTCCGACTCGTACCGCCCGCGCACGTCCTGCATGATTACGACATATCCGCGTGCTGCTGCAACGTGTGCAAACGGGGTGATCCACGTCTTCGATTTGTCGTAGGGCGTCCGCGTCAACAATACCGGCAACTTTTCGTCCGTCTTCGGCCGGTAGATATCCGCCCGCAGCGTCACGCCATCCCGCATTTTCACGGGCACGTCGTATTCGACTGTGAATTCATACGTTTTCTGCGCCTGCGCAGACAGCGAGCTCGCTGCCACCAAAACCGATGCGGAGACTTTCAGAAATGAGTGAACGATAGTTCGGAATTCAGCGCGCAAGGTGCACCTCTTTTTCGCGCAGATTATCGTGGTGCCCGCTCCAACTGTCAATTTTTGTTATTTGCCCGGGGTCAGGCGTATTCAATGAAATGTAGGCCCGGTTTGCGATAGAGTCTTGCCCACGGAGGCGCGTCATGGCCCATCGAACGAACATCCGTTGGACAATCGTGCTCGGTTTTTTCTTTCTTCTGTTTGCCGCCGGCAGAAAACTGTCAGCCCAGGACGCTGCGCCCAACCTCGGCCTTTTTGAAGCGCACGGCGACGTCGGCACGCTCCTCCATCCCAGTAATTTCGTCTACGACCCCGATAAACGCACCTACGCCATCACGGCCAGCGGCGAAAACGTCTGGTTCGACAAGGACAATTTTCATTTCGCCTGGATCAGAGTCGGCGGCGATGGCATCGTCCAGGCTGACATCTCGTTCCTCGGCAAAGGCGTCAATCCTCATCGCAAAGCGCTGCTCATGATTCGCCAAAGCCTCGAAGCCGATTCGCCCTATGCGGATATTGCTCTTCACGGCAATGGCATGACCGCCATCCAGGTGCGCGATGAAAAGGGAGGCCTCACGCACGAGTCGCAAGCCGCACTGTGGTCTCCGAAAAGTCTCCGCATTGAAAAACATGGCGACTATTTCACGATGTGGCTCGCCGGAGAAGACGGCCAGTTCCATTTCGCAGGCAGCTCGCCGCGCCTCCATCTTTCAGAACCGGTCTATGTCGGCATCGGCTTGTGCAGCCATGAAAAAGATCTTTCCGAGACGGCGATCTTTTCCAACGTGAAGCTCACGCCCGCCTATCCCGCCGACATGGACAAAGCTGCGCTTTACAGCGCCCTCGAAGTCGTCACCGTCAACTCCACCGATCGCACGGTCGTCTACCAGATTCCGGGCCGCATCGAAGCCCCCAACTGGACCCGCGACGGCGCTTCGCTCCTGTTCAATCGCGATGGAAAAATCGAAAGCATCCCCGCCACGGGCGGAACACCGAAAATCATCGCCACCGGCTTTGCCACGCGCTGCAACAACGACCACGGCATTTCGCCCGATGGAAAAGACCTCGTCATCAGCGATCAAACGCAAGGCGACCACAAATCGCAAATCTACATCGTGCCGCTGGCCGGCGGAACGCCACGCCCCATCACCAAAAACTCACCCTCGTACTGGCACGGTTGGTCGCCCGATGGCAAAACGCTCGCCTTTGTCGGCGAACGCAACGGCGATTTCGATATCTACACAATCCCCACGCAAGGCGGCGAGGAAAAGCAACTAACCACAGCAAAAGGTCTCGACGACGGCCCCGAATATTCTCCCGATGGCAAATACATCTATTTCAATTCCGTTCGCAGTGGCCACATGCAAATCTGGCGCATGAACGCTGACGGCACCGACCAAACGCAAATCACGAACGGCTTGTTGAACGACTGGTTTCCGCACCTGTCACCCGACGGCACGCAAATGGTTTTTCTTTCTTTTCCGAAAGAGGTCGAAGGCCATCCGGAAAACAAAGACGTTCAGCTCCGCCTTATGTCCCTCAAGGATGGAAAAATCACCGTCCTTGCAAAGCTTTTCGGCGGGCAGGGAACCATCAATGTTCCCTCTTGGTCGCCCGACGGCACCAGGCTGGCCTTCGTCAGCTACGCTCTCGTCCCAAAAGACTGATCAGGCAATAAAGAGCCACTTTCTCAAGTGTCATGAGAAAGGCGGTTTTTTATCTTTGGGCAAGGAACAATTTCTCAATTCTCGCTCACATCCAAGGCAATTCCAGGATTAACCGAACTTTCTGTCGGACCAACCCGTTTCACTCATACCGGATGGCGCGTTGGCTGTTTGCAGGTTTGATGAGCTGCAAACAGGTCGTGGTGGCTCTGGGCAGTCCGGGCCAGGAGAGTGTCATGTTTCCTGTGCTCAAAAAGTTTCTGTCCGCCTTGCTTTTGTGCGCTACGTGTTGTTCCGCCGGCCAGATTCCCGGCAAAGCGGCTTTTGCAGATCACGCCGCCAATTTCACATCCATTCGCTACGCCGTTTTGCGCTCACCCCGGAATGCAAAGTTGGGCCCCATCGAAAATGAATTGGGCCGCCTCGGTTACCAGGGGCAACTCATAGCCGACGCACGTTCGAGCGTTCTCTCAATCCTTTCCACGGATAACGCCTGCTCAAACTGGTATCGCCAGTCCGCCCCGGACCCCGCAGAACTATTCCGTTCCCTTCACTTCGTGGTGGACCTCAGTGGGAACGCAGAAATAGTAAGGCGCGAGGGCATTTTTGGCGATCTGGAATATCTTCATCCGTATGTGGCTCATACCCGGCAGCAGGAAGGATCGGGGTCGGAGATCATGCTCAATGCGAACGGAGCATTTTTCAAAGACTACGCGCGCGTGAATTATGCCAACTCGCCGCCGAACGCTTACAACCATCAGCTGCAGCGGCCCCTTGCAGTCGGCGATTTCTCCGGAGGAACGGCCCGGGCACGAACCCTAACCCTGCTCCACGAATTTGCTCACGTTGTCGGTTTACTCCCGCCGGATTCCGGTACGCCGTCCGCGGCTTTTCTCTCGGTACAAAATACAAAAACAGTATTGAAGAATTGCAAATCGCAGATTGAACTGGAGGCCAGACAACCGAGAGGAGCGTCTTGAAGATTCCTGGCCGCGGACACGAAGCCTCCGCAACAGAGTCGCGGCTTGACCTCACCTATGCGAGACAACTCCGCAATTCCGCCGCGGCAATAGCACCTAAGAACCGTTCTTCTGGCGTTTTGCCTGGAGCAAAAGTGCCGCGCACGCCCTTAGACATGCTTCGCACATTGCCACAGCAATTTCGCGCTCTTCTTTTCGCGTCGGCCGCAAAAGCGCAGTTCCGTGCACAAGCGTGAGCAATTGCAGCGCAAGTTCTTCGTGCGCCGCTGGCTCTCCTCCAAGCTCCTTGGCGAGCACTCCCATCAAATATTCAAAAGACCTCATCGGCACTCTGCGCGCGTAGCGCTCACCCCAATCCGTTGTAATCAGCCGGTATTCGTTTTCATGGTCGGCAATGAATTGCAGCGCATTGCGGCAGACTTCCAGTGCCCGGTCCGCCGTCTCCAGCGCTTCGAACATTTTTTGGCGCGCGCGGGCTTCCAGGAAATGCTTCAGGTCTTTCTTGTCGCGGAACCGCTGGTATACGGTTGGAGTTGTCGTTTTTGCTGCACGAGCCAGGGCGCGCATCGTCAATGCATCCTCGCCCTCCTGGCTCCACAGACGATAAGCGGCATCGACGATCCTGCTTTCCAGTGCGGCATCTGGTTTACGCGGCATCTGTCCCTCCGGAATTCTCTTTAATTATATTCTGTACAACGTTAAAGATACAGTGTATAAATAATCGTCATTTTCTCGAATTCTTAACTTCTCCGTGCGCTCAGATTTCGCTCTTGCGGAGTAACTTTTATGAGGTCTTATGTTCCGCTTTCAGTATTCCGTTTTGACCAAGGCTGAACCCGCCCTGTGTTGGGACGTCTTTTCAGACTGCAGCCGCTGGAACTCCTTCGCCAAAATCTATGGCGCAATCGAATGGATCGAAGGCCAGCCGTGGCAGCCTGGCAGCCGCTTGGAAATTGAGATTCTCCAGCCTTTTGAGACCAGGATCGAGCACGTCATCACCAGTTGCATCCCGGGCCACCGCGTGGGCTGGATTGATCATGCTATGGGCGCAGCGATGGCTCAGTGGGTCACGTTTGAGGGCATGACAAGGGGTGGCACCCGTATCCAAACCTGGGGCGACCTGGTGCACTCCGGACGGCCCATCATTGGCCGCTCGGCTGAAGAGCTCATCACAGGCTTTACCAAAGTTTGGTATGAAAACTTTCGTGCGGTTTGCGACCAGATAGCCGTCGGTGCGGTTCTACAGGCGAACGCGCCGCTGGTTTTTCCCAACGACCTCTGATACGGCCGCGGTAACCGCGCCGCACGGCAGGTCTTCAGAAGCCGCTTCTCGAACGGCCCTAGGGAGAGCAATTTGACGAGCGACCCTGCCAATCTCGCCATCGCTTTCTTTTTTCTTCTATCTGTTCTAACGACCTGGAACGCCGCTGAATCTGCACCAAGTTGCATTCGATTCCGGGGCTTCCAACGCGCCACGACTGTGTAATACTCCTTCGCCGAGAAACCTCGATGTCCGAGACAACCAGCGCCAGCGCCGCGATTGACCTCTACATCGCCCGCATAAATCCATCGCTCGTCAAGGTTGTGGACGCGCTGCGCGCTCTTGTCAAGAAAACGGTTCCGTCCGCCGGCGAAGCCATCAATCCCTGGGGCGTGCCCATTTTCGAGTTCAACGGCCCGCTCTGCTACATCCGCGTCGGAAAAAAGCACGTCACCTTTGGCTTTCCTCGCGGTTCCGCGATGAAAGATCCGGGCAAGCTCCTTGAAGGCGAAGGCCACAATCTCCGCCACGTTAAAATTAAAGACCTCGCCCAGGCTCGCAACCCACAATTGAAGGCGCTTATCCTGCAAGCCAAGGCGCTTAATGACAAGACACCGGTCTCCCAATCGCTGCGTCCAAAAGATCAGCTTCGCAAAGGAAAGAAAAAGAAGCAGGTTTCCTGGTCGCAACAGCGGGCGTGGGAAAATCTCGCATGACCGCAAGCAAAGCAAACTGGATTCGGGGGCCCCATGAATTTCCGGCGTAGCGCCGCTTTCTTTCTCGCAGTCGCAGCGATTGCGACGGTCGTCCTGTTCGCATCGCGCCGACCGCTGCTTGCGTTGCAGCAGGACGTCCCCCGCTCGACGAAAACGCTCACCATCGAAGAGTACGAGCCGAAATCCACGCTCGTCGTCTCCGAACACAAACTCGACCGCTCCAAATTTCCCTTCATTGACATTCACAGCCATCACTGGAATCCCACTCCGGCCGAAGTAGACGCCCTCATCAAGGGAATGGATTCCATCAATCTGCAAGTGATGGTGAATCTCAGCGGCGGTACCGGGGACGAACTGAAGCGCACCGTCGAAGTCATGAAAGGCCGTTATCCAAAGCGATTTGTCGTTTTTGCAAATATGAACTACAGAGATCTCGAAGAGCCCGGTTTCAGCGAACGCGTCGCGAAGCGCCTTGAAGAAGACGTCAAAAACGGAGCGCAAGGCCTGAAAATCTTCAAAGACTTCGGCATGGAGCTGCACTATGCCAACGGCCAACGCGTCCACGTGGACGATCCCGCTTTCTCTCCTGTTTTCGAAAAATGCGCCGACCTCGGCATTCCCGTCCTGATTCACGTCGCCGAGCCGTCCGCCTTTTTCGATCCCTGGGACAAATACAACGAGCGGTGGCTCGAGCTAAAGCAGTTCCCGCAACGCGCGCGGCCGCCCTCGAAATATCCGCCGTTTGAAACGCTGATGAACGAGCGCAATCACCTGTTTGCGATGCATCCGCGCACAAAATTTATCGCCGCGCATCTGGGCTTTCACGGCAATGACCTTGCGCGTCTCGGAAAGCTCTTCGACGAGCATCCCAACGTCTACGCGGACATAGCCGCGGTGCTTGCCGAGCTTGGCCGGCAGCCTTACTCCGCCCACGATTTTCTGACGAAGTATCAGGACCGCGTTCTGATGGGCAAGGACATCTACGAAGTGAACGAATACAAGTGGTACTTCCGCTGCCTCGAAACCAGAGACGAATACGTCGAGTATTACCGCAAGCGGCATGCGTTCTGGCGCATTTACGGTTTCCAGCTCGACGACGAAGTTCTGAAAAAGATCTACTACAAAAACGCCGCTCGTCTCGTCCCCGGCATCGAAGCGAGCGCCTTTCCGAACTAGAGGGAGATTTGGTTAACCATAATCACCCCCCTCCCCCTCTTTTTTGTAAGTATTAATTTCAAAGGGGTTGCAAGTGCAGAAGGGAAAGAACTTGCAATCAGTTGCTTCGTCACGTGCCGCAGCCCGCCGCCATAGCCACATCCCGCCAGTCTGTCCGGTGTCTAAGTTTGCAAGGAAACGTTTTGCGTGCGTTCTAATCGCGAGTAGGTCAGAATCCGCGTTCTCGGAGAAGAAAATGCTGCTTAGGTCCCGGAGTCTTCTTTGCGTTGCCGTGCTGGCTTGCGCGGGCTGCGCCTATAAGTCCGTTGCGCCTAGGGGACTTGATTCTGTCGACCAGGCCGAGGCGAATCAACAGATGCGAACCGTGGGATACATGGCCGCCGCCGAAAAAGCCTTACCGAGTGTACGAATCGGGAACCAGATCCTCGGCGGCCGCGTCTTCGCCGCGTCTCGCTACATCGCCGTCAGCCATAGACTCCAGATCATCGAGCCCGGGGCCAACCTGGCCAAATCGCTAGAAGCCGTCGTCGCTTTCTGCGGCTCCCTTCAGTGCGAAGTTCTCTCGTCCAGTATCTCCGGCACTGGTGTCGATTCCATTCCCGCCGGCGGCGTCTCGTTCCGCGTTCTTCCGCAAGACCTGAACAAACTCCTCGACTTCGCTGCCAAACAGGGAAGAATCGCGCAGCACTCCACCCTAACCGAAGACCAAACGTCGGCCGTCATTGACGTCGAAGCCAAACTCAAGAATCAGACCGAGTTTCGAGACAGCCTGCGCAGAATGCTCGGGCGGCCCGGCGTCAGCGTTTCCGACCTGTTGGAAATCCAGGGAAAACTCGCCGAAGCGCAAGCCGAGCTCGACAGCGAAGCCGCGCAGCGCAAAGTCCTCGCCAACGAAACCGAAAAAGTCGCGGTCGAAATCGAATTTCGGTCCGAAGTCCGCTCCGTCAACCACAGCGTCTTCGCGCCCATCGGCGAAGCGTTGCGCGATTCCGGCGGCGTCTTTGCCGACAGCCTCGCTGCCTTCATCACGGCAATCGCCGCGATCATTCCGTGGCTGATCGTGATCATCCCGGGCTTCTGGCTGTTCGTGCGATTTGTCAGAAAACTGCGCAGCAAAAGGGCCGCACGAAAGGCCGCTTCTCTGGCAAATTCCCCCAGTCAGTGACGCACAGCGGAGGTTTTGCATGCGGCATCTTAGCTTCCTCGCAGTGGCTTTTGTTTGCGCTTCTGGAGCGCAAGCACAGGCTGGCGGCTCGCCGCCCGAACACGAAGCAGTCTTTTATCCGAGCGGGAAATTGCGAATCGAAGCTTACCTCTATAGACCTGAAGGCGCTGGGCCATTCCCCGTTGTGATTTACAACCACGGTTCGCGGCCGGGGCGCGAACGAACGGAAATGCCATTTGCGTATGTTGGCAAAATGCTCGCTCTAAGCGGCTATCTTGTGTTGGTGCCGGAGAGGCGCGGATACGGAAAATCCGAAGGAGCTCTTTTCAGCCAAGAGATTGGAGACGATCGCGGGCCACGCTACGTCGCCCGTTTGCAGCAGGAAGCGGACGACGTGATTGCCGCGGCGGAATTTGCGAAAACACTGCAAGGCGCAGATCCTTCGCGGATCGCCGTGATGGGATGGTCGTTTGGAGGGATCGTCAGCGTTTTTGCGGCAAGCCGCAGTGCGCTATTCCGAGTCGTTGTGGATCAAGCAGGTGGTGCGCTGAGCTGGGATGGGAGTCCGCCGTTGCAGACCGCTCTGAAAGAAGCGGCAGGGAAAATTGGCATTCCACTGCTCGGAATGGTTGCGGAAAATGACCGGACAACGGAATCCGTGAAGTCCGTTGTTGGCGAAGCAAAGAAGCATGGCGCTGCTGCGCGGCTTATCGTTTATCCAGCATTCAAGCCGCGCGAAAATCCGGGCGGCATAGCGCCCGGTCACATGATTTTTAGCGCGCAAGGCGTTGGCCTTTGGGAGTCCGATCTGAAGGATTTTCTGAAGCTAGAAATAGCCACGCGCGTCACAAGGTGGTTGCAGATCGAACGCGCCCCGATGACCGAAGGCTGCGCGACTTCCACAGCCCTGAGGAAAATCTTCGAAAAATATTTTTGACAAGGGCTTGACGAATACCGAGTTTCAGGTATACTGACTCTCGGTTCGGGCGCTTCCCAAAGTGCGTCGGCCAATCAGGGGATTCACGGTCGGATCTGTAGGGCAATCATACGATCCTAGAGTGAGGTACCTTACGAGCAACACGGGCTAGAGTCTGTCGAGCTTCGCGCAAAGTCGCTAAAGTAAAAGCGATTGTGCCCGGCGCTCGACGCCGGGTTTTTCATTTTCTGGGGACTTTTTTAAGAAACCAGAAAAGTTGAGCTGGAAGGCGAGATCGCTGCTAAGCGATTCGGTAAGTCCCACCAGACAAGTCCTGCGGAACGCAGGACATTCCGATGGAATCGGATTAACAGTTCTTTGACAACAGAAAGGCTGGCAAATCCACGCCGACAATCGTGACCTGATTACGGTCAGGCGCGACGCCATGGTGTGGATTATTACAAGTTCTGCTCGAGTTGAGCAGTACTGTGGATAGATTTATAGAACAAGGCGAACTTACCTTTTGTTTGATCGAATGCGGAGTCGATAGCTGGACTCTGGTCTTACCCAGATCAGGAGCCGGATGTATGGAGCTGCAGGCAGTCAAGACGTCGAGTTTACAAGCCTCTGACTTAAGTCGAGTGACTTAGGTCATTTGATTTTAGGGCAGAGGAAACAACTTCGACGGTGTGAGTAAGTTTTATGATTAAGCTACTAAGAGCGTACGGTGGATGCCTTGGCGCTAGAAGGCGATGAAGGACGTGGCAAGCTGCGAAAAGCCTCGGGGAGCCGCAAGCAGGCTTTGATCCGGGGATGTCCGAATGGAGAAATCCAACGGGATGAACTCCCGTTACAGCAGGCTGAATACATAGGCCTGTATGAGCTAACTCAGGGAAGTGAACCATCTCAGTACCTGAAGGAAAATAAATCACAGAGATTCCGAAAGTAGCGGCGAGCGAAATCGGAACAGCCCAAACCCAAGTGCTTGCATTTGGGGGTTGTAGGACCGCATAAGTAGAGTTACCAATCTGGATGCTACGCGAACCCGAAGGAAAGCGGGACCATAGAGTGTGACAGTCACGTAGCGGAAAGCAGACCAGACTCGAAGCGGCATCCTGAGTACCACGAGACACGTGTAATCTCGTGGGAAACTGGGGAGACCACTCTCCAAGGCTAAATACTCTCTAGCGACCGATAGTGAACCAGTACCGTGAGGGAAAGGCGAAAAGCACCCCTGCGAGGGGAGTGAAATAGAACCTGAAACCGTATGCTTACAAGCAGTCGGAGGGCCATGTACGGACTTCGGTCCGTAAAAGCCTGACGGCGTGCCTCTTGCTTAATGAGCCGGCTAGTTAATGTCACGTGCAAGGTTAAGCGCAAGCGAGCCGTAGCGAAAGCGAGTCCGAATAGGGCGACAAGTACGTGGTATTAGACGCGAAGCGGGATGATCTACCCTTGGCCAGGTTGAAGGCTGCTTAACCGCAGCTGGAGGACCGAACAGGTGTGAGTTGAAAATCGCTCTGATGAGCTGAGGGTAGGGGTGAAAGGCTAATCAAATTCCGTGATAGCTCGTTCTCCCCGAAATGTCTTTAGGGACAGCCTTGCATGAATTCCCACGGTGGTAGAGCTCTGAATGGACTAGGGACCAACTCAGGTTACCGAATCCAATCAAACTTCGAATGCCGTGGAGAACTATGCGGGAGTGAGACTACGAGGGATAAGCTTCGTGGTCAAAAGGGAAACAGCCCAGATCGCCAGCTAAGGTCCCTAACTGTATGCTAAGTGGTAAAGGAAGTGTATTCGCTCGGACAGCCAGGAGGTTGGCTTAGAAGCAGCCATCCTTTAAAGAAAGCGTAACAGCTCACTGGTCAAGCGGATATGCACCAACAATCCAACGGGGCTCAAGCATACGACCGAAGCTGCGAAATGGTTATTTCTTCGGAAATAATCTTTGGTAGGGGAGCATTGCGTGGTGAGCAAAGGTAGACTGAAAAGACTACTGAATGCCACACAAGAGACCCTGCCGGCATAAGTAGCGATAAACACGATGAGAACTCGTGTCGCCGAAAGTCTAAGGTTTCCTGAGGAAGGTTAATCCGCTCAGGGTTAGGCGGGTCCTAAGGTGAGGCCGAAAGGCGTAACTGATGGACAGCAGGTCAATATTCCTGCCCCGCCTGGCAACGTTTGACGATGGGGTGACGCAGAAGGATAAAGAGATCCACCTGATGGATGGTGGATGACGAGCGAAAGCCGGTTCCCGTAGGCAAATCCGCGGGGGCATTCAACGGTGAGGCTCGGCACGTGGCCGTATGGCCGACAAGTCTCTGATTTCACGCTGCCAGGAAAAACCTCTAAGGAGTTAGCCAGGTGCCCGTACCACAAACCGACACAGGTAGACGAGGTGAATATCCACAGGCGCTCGAGAGAACGCTTGCTCAGGAACTAGGCACATTAGCCCCGTAACTTCGGGAGAAGGGGCGCCATCGCAAGATGGCCGCAGTGAATCGCGCTCTGCAACTGTTTAACAAAAACACAGCTCTCTGCTAAGTCGAATACGACGTATAGGGGGTGACACCTGCCCGGTGCCGGAAGGTTAAAGCAAGGGCTCAGCCCGCAAGGGCGAAGGCTCGAACTGAAGCCCCGGTGAACGGCGGCCGTAACTATAACGGTCCTAAGGTAGCGAAATTCCTTGTCGGGTAAGTTCCGACCTGCACGAATGGTGGAATGATAGAGCGACTGTCTTGGCAAGCGGCTCGGCGAATTTGTGGTTCCGGTGAAGACGCCGGATGCCCGCATCTAGACGGAAAGACCCCGTGCACCTTAACTGCACTCTGGTCATGAGTAACGGTCCGATCTGCGTAGCATAGGTAGGAGTCTGTGAACCCCGGGTCTCGGCTTGGGGGGAGACATCAGTGAAATACTACCCTGATTGAACTGTCGCTCTAACCTACCACCCGTGACGGGTGGGGAGACACGGCCAGACGGGTAGTTTGACTGGGGCGGTCGCCTCCTAAACTGTAACGGAGGCGCTCAAAGATCGGCTCAAGCGGATTGGAAACCCGCTGTGGAGTGCAAGAGCATAAGCCGGTTTGACTGTGAGACCTACAAGTCGAGCAGGAACGAAAGTTGGATCTAGTGATCCGGTGGTCCCGCGTGGAAGGGCCATCGCTCAACGGATAAAAGGTACGCCGGGGATAACAGGCTGATCTAAGCCAAGAGTTCACATCGACGCTTAGGTTTGGCACCTCGATGTCGGCTCATCGCATCCTGGGGCTGTAGAAGGTCCCAAGGGTTAGGCTGTTCGCCTATTAAAGCGGTACGTGAGCTGGGTTCAGAACGTCGCGAGACAGTTCGGTCCCTATCTGGTGTGGGCGCAGGAAACTTGAGAGGAGTTGTCCCTAGTACGAGAGGACCGGGATGAACAGACCCCTTGTGTACGAGCTGTCCCGCCAGGGGCACCGCTCGGTAGCGAAGTCTGGAAGAGATAATTGCTGAATGCATCTAAGCAAGAAGCTCGCCTCAAGATAAGGTTTCCCAAGGGAATCAATCCCTAAGAAGAGCAGTCGAAGACTACGACTTTGATAGGCTGGAGGTGGAAGCACAGCAATGTGTGGAGCTGACCAGTACTAATCGCTCGTTCGGCTTAATCATAAAACTTTCTCAAACCGTCATGGCGAAGTAAGTTCGCAGTACGTCTTGTTCTAATCGAACAAGTTCACAGTACGTTCGGCAGCGGGCCGAACTTGTAAGCCAGCCAAATTCTGTTGTTAGTGGCGCCGCATTTTTTATCGGCGGCGCTGTCAAACTTTCAGCCAGCGTGTTCATCAGAACACTTGGCACCAAGTTTCCGGTGATCATATCGCGAGGGTCACACCCGTTCCCATCTCGAACACGGAAGTTAAGCCTCGCAGGGCCGATGATACTGCACGGGTAACTGTGTGGGAGCGTAGGTCGTCGCCGGGATTAAATTAAAAAGGCCGGTCTGAATTTTCAGACCGGCCTTTTTGTTTTTCTGCCGAGCATGTTCGATAGCTTGGAGGTGAAATCCTCTACCCATCTTGATGAAGAGAAGTTTCGCAACGCTAAGTTCAGCGCGGGCGGTCGAAAGACGCGTGGAGCAAAGACGCGAGCCGATGGACAAGAACTGGTTTTGCGGCTACGGAGCCGGGAGCTGACCTCGAATTCCGTCGTCTCGGAATTCAGCTGCGTGGTCCTTGCCAAATCTACTGTCGTTGAGCGGCACAGAAAGCTTGCGCCCCGCTCGGCAATACGTAGTCCAGCTTGTCTCCGTCCAGCCAGTAGCTCGCCACCGCATAAATCGTCTCGTTCCTCAATGCAATCAGCGTCAAGGAAGAGGACGGGGTTTGCGTTGGCGCAGCCAGTGCTCTCAAGGGGTCGGGCGGAGGACTGAGCATGATTGTCTGGGCATTTTTCTCGGTTTGTGGGGGCGTCAGCTCAGAGAAGCCTGCTTGAAACCGGAGTCCACAGAAACAGCGTTGCGCATGGCAGCTGTCGCTGATGGTAGCGCGCGCGTTTCCCGCTTGTCGTCGTTGTAGTAGATGGCAGGCTTGTAAGAGGAAGCCGCAGGCAAAGGCCGCCAATCCCGCGAATTGATATGTCGCGGCCTGCCGCGGAATCACGATGTCTTCCATCAAGCGCATGGTGATCGTCTCCTCACCCTTCAGCGTCGGCCGCGGCCCGCGCACCGGCAGCGTAACCACCTTCCACGGCCACAGCGGCGGAATCATCCATTCCACCACGTCCCGCTTTGCATGCCCTCTGCCCTTGTTGCGCAAACTTTCCAGCGCGCCGGCAACCGAACTTCACATCGGTGGCGCCGTGCAAACGCCGCTTGTGCTGACCGCCGCTGATCTCAAGAAAATGCCGCGAAAAACACTCGCCGTCAGCAATCCCCATACACAGAAAAAGGAAACCTACGAAGGCGTGGCACTCGAAGATCTTCTGAAAAAAGTTGGCGTCCCCAACGGGGACCAGATGCGCGGCCGATGGCTGCGTATGTCATTTTCGAAGCAGCCGACAACTATCGCGTAGTCTTTTCCCTCGCCGAACTCGACTCCGGTATTCTCGATAGCGAAGTCATCGTCGCCGATACCATGGACGGCGCTCCGCTCCCTGAAAAAGTGGGTCCTTTCCGCCTGGTCGCGCCGCACGAAAAGCGCCCCGCGCGCTGGATTCGTATGCTCAAATCCATTACCGTCGTCCGCGCGCAATCGCTAACCGCTCCAAAATCTGCTTCATTTTTCTTGACCCTCGCCGCAACCGGCGATAGCCTCTCGCTACCTTTTCCCTCGCAATTTTTCCAAGGAGGCTTTATGGTTGCCCTTTCCGCCTTGTGGTTGCCCATTGTTCTTGCAGCCGTCATCGTCTTTATCGCCAGTTCCATCGTCCACATGGTCTTGCCATATCACCGCAGCAACTATCGCCGGCTCCCAGACGAAGACAAACTCCGCGCCACTCTCCGCTCTGTGAACCTCACGCCCGGCCTGTACAATTTTCCGTTCTGCACACACAAAGAGATGAGCACCCCCGAAGCCAAGGCAAAATACGTCGAAGGCCCGGTCGGCTACATGATTATTCTTCCGAACGGCCCCGTGGTTCTGCCGAAATTTCTTGGCTTGTGGTTCGCCTATTGTCTTGTTGTGGGATTCTTTGCCGCGTATCTGTCGGCCCACACGGTAGCGCACGGCGCGCCCTACCGACACGTCTTCCGCGTAGTTGGTTCTGCTGCGTTTCTCGCTTATGGGATCGGCACTGTCTCCAACGCCATCTGGAAAAGTTTCCCTTGGAAGATGGTCCTGCTCGAGACTTTTGACGGCCTGCTTTACGCGCTGCTCACCGCCGGCACATTCGGCTGGCTGTGGCCGCGTTAATTTCGCCGGAGCGCGGAAGCGCGCCCCTTAGTTTTTACTCTGCAACATTTCGCAATTCGCCACACATCGCGCCGCGGACATTTCAATTTCAGCTTTCTTGTGCGGCACGCGGCCGGCGTCTTCCGGTACTACGATCAGCGATTGCGGTCCATCGCTCAGGTCAAACTTGCATTCGAACTGCAGCGTTTGTACGCCGCGCTGCTGACACGCGCTCTTCGCCAGCGCCTCTTCGAGCAGTTCCGGCCTCGCGTGTAGTTGGTTCGCGGTCGCAGAAGGCAGCATCGCCACCAGCATCGGCACGGGAGCCTTGATCCGGATACTCACCTGTTCCCCGTCGTGATCGGCCGCAAACCCTCCGTACACTTTCAGGAATCCGCTCAACTCGTATTTTTCTCTCACCTGTAGAGTCCACGCAATTTCCGGTTGGACGCAATTGTCCACGCAGTCCCACCGGTAATATTGAATGTGCACGTCGTTCGGCGAAACGAATTTGCGCGTCGCGGCACCCTGCCCGGTCAGCACGGCGGCAATTCCTGCGCCGATCGCGCGTTCCGCCTTGTCGTGCCGGTCCAGTACAGCGCCAAGTCCAGCGAACACCGCAGGGTCGAGGCTGTTTCGCTCGTCGCGAATTACCAGCGTCATCGGCTCGGCCGGCATTTCGCAAACATAGGTCGTTTCCACTACGTGTTCGCGAACGCAAATCCTCCGCAACTGCACGATGGCCACCGGATTCTGCAACGCCGCATCCCAATCCGCGGCTGGTGTCATAAAAATCGTCACCGGCTTTTCCGCCTTGATATCCACATGATTGTTCGCGCCGTTCGAGCTTGGACGGTACGTGCGCGCGGTGTGATAGTTCGCCGGGTCCAGCCGCACGCTTTCGCCATTGGCGGGCAGCCAGTTGAACACTCTGTCCTGGCCAAACACCGCGCCACCGCAAAGGCTAGTCAGAAAAAACGCAATTAGAACTGCAAACAGACCTGGAATCCGTATGTTTTTCATGGTGATCTGATTTTCGGTCGGGCAAACGTTGGGGACAAGCGTACGAAGCGTCTTTTGTCTCCTCGAAGTATCCTGTCCAAATGGACAGGCCATCTTTCCTTTCCAGATCCCGCGGCCCTGCCGATGCCTTTTTGCCCAAGTACTATTGACCCGTCCCCCGCACAGGCTTATCGTAATTCTTGCCCCTACCCGGTACCTCTTTTCACTGTGAGGTAGTTCATGGCAACAACAAACGTAGTCGCCGGGCCAATCAAGAAGGATGTCGAAGAGCGTTGGTCAAAGATGCGCACCCACAAGCGCATCATTTCGCAGGTTCGTTTTCAGGTTGAATGGGAAGAAAACGCGCAGCCCCAGCGTGCCAATGGTGTCACCGTGGACGTCAGCCACTCCGGATGCATGGCCATCGTCGGCGCGCCTCTCCCGCTGCATCAGCGCGTAAAACTTATCCATCCCAAAACGGGACGCGCCGCAGAAGCCCAAGTCGTCTGGCGCGATCACGAAGCTTGGGACGTCGGCCTGGCTTTTGACAAACCCGACGCATCCTTCTGGAATCTGTAGTTCATCCCCAGTCTTTGTAGGGGCCGCTTTGCAAGGCGGCCCCTGCTTGTTTTTCTGTCTGTGCTCGTGCCTGCACCCCTGTCCGCGATCACCTCTTCTGTGAAACTGGAGCGGCCTCTGTGTTATGTTTTCTCCGTATTTTCCATAGCCAACCACGCGCAGGAACAAACCAATGAAGAAATTGCTCGTTCCGCTTTTCTCGATTCTTTTCTTCACCGCCAAGGTGAATGCACAAACAGATCCGGCGGCTGGCTGCGAGCCCTTATCGAAACTCGCGCTTCCTCAGGCCAAAGTCCTCGCCGCGGAAACTGTCCCCGCCGGCGCTTTCATTTCGCCCACGGAGCTTCCTCCCTGGATGGCAGGCGCCGCCCAGATTTTCAAAACACTCCCCGCGTTTTGCCGCGTCGTCGTGCAAGCCGCTCCTTCTGCAGACAGCGACATCCGCATAGAAGTCTGGCTTCCCGTATCAAATTGGAATTTGAAATTTCAGGCGCACGGCAACGGCGGCTTCGCCGGCGATATTGACTACGTCCATCTCGCCGCCTCGATCCTGTCCGGTTACGCCACCGCGAACACCAACACGGGCCATTCCGCATCAGGAATCGACGCTTCGTGGGCGCTCGGCCATCCCGAAAAAGTCACCGACTTCGGCTTTCGCGCCGTCCACGTGATGACCGTAACCGCAAAAGAAGTCATTCGCGCGTTTTACAGCAGCGGCCCCATGACTTCCTATTTTCTCGGCTGCTCCAATGGCGGCCGCCAGGCACTTATGGAAGCGCAGCGCTTTCCCGAAGACTACAACGGCATCCTTGCCGGAGCGCCCGCGAACTACTGGTCGCACCTCCTCTCCAGCGGCCTCTGGGACATGCAGGCCACCACCAACGACGACGCCAGCTACATTCCCGCCGCAAAAATCCCCGCAATCGCGCACACAGTCAACGCCGCATGCGACGCACAAGACGGCGTCACCGACGGCGTCCTGAACGACCCGCGCAAATGCAATTTCAAGCCGGAAACGATGCTCTGCAAGAACGGCGACGCAAACGATTGCCTCACCCCGCCGCAAATCGTTGCGCTGAAGAAAATCTACGAAGGCCCGCACGATGCCAGCGGCAAGAAAATTTTCCCGGGCTTCCTCCCAGGCGCGGAAGAAGGCCAGGGCGGCTGGCCTGGCTGGATCATCGGCCCGGAAAAAGGGAAGGGCTTCATCGCCGCATTCACCTACGGCTATTTCGCCAACATGGTCTATGAAAAGCGCGATTGGAGTCTTGGCAAAGCGGATTTCGATGAATCCGTGAAACTCGCCGACGAAAAAACTGCAAAGATTCTCAACGCCACCGACGCAAACCTAGCGCCTTTCAAATCCCACGGCGGCAAGCTGATCCTCTATCACGGCTGGAACGACCCAGCCATCTCCGCGATCAACTCAATCGATTATTTCGAATCCGTCCGCGCCAAACTCGGCCCCGCCGAAACCGAATCCTTCCTCCGCCTCTACATGCTTCCCGGAGTTCAGCACTGCGGAGGCGGTTCAGGCGCCGATTCGTTCGGAGTGGATTCCGTCGGCTCTCCTAGGGAAGCCCAAAGCCACGTCTTGAGGCTCTTGGAATATTGGGTTGAGAACGGGACCGCGCCTCCGACCGTCATCGCCACAAAATATTCCGGCGATCCCTCTTCCAAAACCGCCAAATTCACTCGCCCCTTGTGCCCCTATCCCCAATCCGCCAAATACAAAGGCTCCGGCGACCCCAACGACGCCGCCAACTTCACCTGCGCTGCGGGCGAATAGAGCCTGCGGGGATTCCCTCCCTCTCGTTTCGCGTGTCCCGCGGCGGTTTGTGGGGCTTTCTTTGTCGTGCGCAAGGCCTTTAACCCGCCCGCCCTTCCTCTTTGCCTTTGTGGTGGCCTTTTCTTATCCCGCTTTCTCAACCGCCTCAATGTACCGATGGATCTGTCCCACATGCGACAAATCGTGCCCCGCCAGCATTCGCAACAGTACTCCCAGCGACTCTGGCCCGCGCTCGTTGTGCATTCCCGTACGCTTTAAATCCTCGGGCTCCACTTGCCTCCACAGCACCAGATTGTATTCGCGCATTGTGCGAAACATTGCCGCGTGCGCCGCGGGCGCGCGCTCATTGTGCCGTTCGCCCTTCACCCACAAATTCTGGTCCATACCCAGAATCGTCGGATTTTCCTCGCAAAGAATCAGACGCAACCGGTATCCGTACACCCACTCGCTGTCCGTCAAGTGCCCGATAATTTCGTTCGGCGTCCATTTCTCCTCGAACGGTCGCGCGCGCAGCACCGCCGCCGGGTATTTCCGCACAATTTCGTCCAACTTGTCCGCCGTTTGAGTCATCAAGTCCAGCGGATCCTGCTCGCCAACCAGCTGGAACAGCTTCTCGCGATAAGCCTGAGGATCTGCAATCTGCAGCCCCGCTTGTGGTGTAGCCATCTTTGTCCCCTTTTCCTTCCGTGAAAGGACCAACAACCACAATGCTAAGCACATTCATCGACATCGTGTGAGCGGATTTTTTTGCTCCTTTTTCGAAAGGCCGTGCCGGTTTTGCTTCTCTTCGTCCTCGCGCTACCATCTCTTTGCGCCCTCCTTCCGCTTCGCGGCGCTTCGGAGCTTCATCCCATGACCAACCCTTCCGGCAAAGTCGTCCTCATCACTGGCGCCACCGACGGTCTTGGCAAAGCCGCCGCCGTCCTTCTCGCCGAACGGGGCTACCGTGTGTACGCTGCCGGTCGCTCCCCGGAAAAGCGCGTCCAACTCGATCGGCTCGCCAAAGCAAAGAATCTCCCGCTGCAGTCGCTCGAACTCGACGTCACTTCCGACGACTCGGTTTGCGCCGCCGTCCAGCTCGTCCTGTCCGAAGCAGGCGCTATCGACGTGCTCATCAACAACGCCGGACTAGGCTACATGGCCGTCATCGAAGAACTGAAAATGGAAGATTTTCGCAGCCAGTTTGAAACCAACGTCTTCGGCGTGCTCCGCGTCACCCAGGCCGTTCTCCCGCACATGCGCGAACGCCGCACGGGCCGCATTCTCATGATCAGCAGCGTCGCTGGTCTTGTTTCGCCGCCGACCTACGGCGCCTACAGCAGCAGCAAGCACGCCCTCGAAGGCCTCAGCAATGCGCTGCGGCTCGAACTTTATCCTTTCCATATCGAAGTCGTCCTCATCGAACCCGGCTACATCGTCACCAATTTCCAGCAAACCGCCACCGCGCTCGCCAAACCATACGTCGACCGATCGAAATCCAGCCCCTACGCAAAAATCTATTCCGGCGCGTGGACCGGAGCAAACAAAGGTCGCAACGCTTCCAAAACCACTCCGGAAGATTGCGCCCGAGTCATGCTCTACGCCATCGAAACGCTTTCGCCTAAACCTCGTTACGGAGTGACGCCTCTCGCCCGTACTGTCAAATTCGGCAGGCGTTTCCTCTCCGACAAGATGCTCGATTCCATCCTGCGCAAAAAATATGGTGTCACTCGTGACTGAAGATCCCGAATTCAAGTCCGGCGGCGATCCATCCGGCCCGGCTGGCTGTTCGGGCGAAAAGCCGGCCGCACCCGGCCCCGTGCGTCTTCCCACAGCCCCGCTGTTGCCCATGCCCAAGCTCTGGATTGGCTATCTACTCGCCCTCGCCACTTTCATCGGTGAAATTGTTGCCGTCGCGCGCCATCCGGAGATTCTCAAAGCATCGGATTCCGCCAAAGATGCGATCCTCGAGATCCCGCCTCTGGAAATTTTTCTTCCATCTTTTGTCGCGCATGTTTTTTGGCTGGTCTGTATTTATCGCTACCACAGGGTTCTTGCCGCCGTCCCGCGATACAAACATCCGATTTCACCGGCAAGAGCTGTCGGTTTTCATTTCATTCCGTTCTTCTGGCCGATCTGGTTTTTCATCTGGCCCAAGAAAATTGCGAACTTTGTGAATGCCCGCTTCAAACTGCAGCTGATGCGCGGCTGGGTTTTCGGCGTCGGAGCCATTGGAGCGTTGCTCTGTCAGGTTTTTCTCGATCCGGGTATCGGAATCGCTCTGCTGTTCGTGTCCACCGGTTACGTCGGAGGATTTCTGGCTCGCGCGCTTTCCATACCCGGTGAAGCGCCGCAAGGAACGCCACAATAAAGAGATTTCAAAAGGAAAACGGCCCGGAAAAATTCCGGGCCGTTTGAAAAAGAATTGTGAAGTTGTTCAGTTCGGTTTTGTCGCGTCGCCCGGTTTTGCATCCGCCGCCGCGCTGGCCGCGATCGGCTTCGTCGTGCCTTCCGCACCAAACCGAGTCAAGTAAGGCATGAACGGGGTCACTTCAAACGGCATTTTTTCGCGCTCAGCAACCGAACCAACCGGCTTGCTTTTGATGAGTTCGAGGTTGTCGTTCCACGGATCCATCTTCACGCGCCCGCCAATCGGCAGCGCCGCAATCTTCTGCGGATTCTGTTTCGGATCAACTGGCGTGGTGGACTGCAGGTCCGGCATGTTCGGCACGCGGTTTCCCAGGTGCGCGCTGATCAGGTTCGGAACCTCTTTTTGGCGGTTCTGCAGCGCTTGCAGGAACAAGCCTGCGTTGCCCAGCTGCGCCTTGTAGGGAGAATTGTTTAGCAGCTGCATCGCTTTTTCGTTTGCTTGTTTTTCTTCGTCAGCCGTCCGCTGGAATCCAAAGTGGCGGAACGTATCCTTGTCCTCGACCAATAGCTCATTGAAAAACGCGTATTGCGAATCGAGCCTGTGGCCAAGCACGACGTGGCTCAATTCGTGAGCGAGAACGGCTGCAAGGCTCGCTTCATCCGGCAGAACGTCAATCAAACCGCGGCTCAGCACGACGGTATGGCCAACGGTGTAGGATTCAAGCGTCGTCGTCGTCATCACGCGGGCGCGAACGTCCGGCTCGACGTCAATGTTGTTGGTGACTTCGAGGTTGTTGATGACGGTTTCGAGAACCTTGTCGACTTCGCCTTTCGGTGCAATCAACCCGATGCGCTGCAAGCGATCAATCACGTTGTCTTCTGCCTGGCGATCCCAGGAACGCTGCGCTTGAATCGGGCTCAAGTCGTTTGCCGTGGCAGTTTCGTCTTTGGCGGTGCCTTCGACGAGAATTTTGCTGAGTTCCTGTTCCTGCTGCGCGTGGCCGAGGTTGTAGCCCCAAAGGCGCGTCTGCGCCTTGAAATCGAGCTTCTTGCTCAGCGCATAATGAAGGTCTTTTTCTTCGCTGTAGATGAACGTCGGCATCCACATTCCCGGCTGCACGTTCGTGCGCCAGCTGTCGAAATTGAAATACCAGCTGGAGTGCCCGCCGCCGCTGTAGGAACCATTGAAGCGAACGACGTTGAAATCCTGATCTTCGACCCAGATGCGGCCGGCGAAACGGCCCTTGCCGGATTTCGGAAGAGGAGTGACGTCAAAAACCAGGCAACGCACTTCACCGAGAAATTCGCGGTGAACGTAATCGAATTTATAGTGCTGCTTGTCGAAGCCGTTCGTATCGATGAAAATCATCTGAAGGAATCCATCCGGCAGATACTGCATCGCGAACGTGAAAAAATTTCCGATCGAGCTGAAAATCTTTTTGCCTTTGCCCTCGGTCTCGGAGAGCGAAACAAGGCTGAGGCCCTTCGAGAAATCGGCGCGACCGAGAAAATACTTGTCGCCGCCGGGGACGTAGCCGAGATCCTTGTCGGGCTTCAAATTCTGAATGTAGGTCTCGACGAGCGGAGAATAGTTCTTGATCTGCGCGTAGAGACGATTCTCGTTCGTGACGACGCGATCGATCGCTTCGTCCATGGTACGAGGAGTCTGGTCGGCGGGTTTCGGGTTTGCGGGACCGCCAAATGCCGCGACTCCGCTCAAAAGCAATGCCAATCCTGTAAAAGCTGCCTTGCGCATCTTAGCTCTCCCTCAATATGCCAAGCGGAATTCAATCCGCACGCGAGCCGGAAAATCGACCGGCTGGCCTTCGCGTAGAGCCGGTTTGAAACGAATCTGAGAAGCGGAGCGGCTGGCGTTTTCGTCCAAGCCGTGACCGAGACCGCTGATGACCCGATTGACTACAACTTTTCCGCTAGTGAGGAAGACCACGTCGAGAACAACGTCACCTTCCAGCTTCAAACTGCGTCCTTCCGCGGTGTATTCCGGTTTTGGTTTTTCGAGAATCGTAACCGGAGTATCCGCGGGCCCGTCGTTCGCAGCCTTTTTCTTTGGCGCCTCTGCTGCGACAGTGGCGTCGCCGAAACCTGTGGATTGAATGCTGCCTTTCTTGCCCCCGCCAGCTGGCGGGGTGGCAGTGCCATTTCCAAAACCTGTGCTTGCAACTGTGCCCTTGGCGCCCTTGTCGCCGCCAGTACCGTTTCCGTACCCTGGACCGCCGGGAAGCGTGGGCAACCCTTGCCGCACAACAATATTTCCCTTGTTCGGATCGCCCTTGCCTTTTAAGCCGGAAGGATCGCCGAAGCCGCCGGTTTGCACCTGGTCGACGGGGGCTTTTATGGTCGCGGGAGTGGCGTTGCCGGTGTTCAAATTTCCAACCTTTACGTCTTCTTTCGGGCGCTTAGGCTCGTTGGTCTTGGCTTCGACTTTTGGTGCGTCAAGAACCTGGGTCACAACAGGCGCCTTGACCTCGATCGGCTGCGCCTTGGGCTGCACCGCTTTTGGCTGCATGAAAATGTGAACCTGTTGCGGATTCAATTTAGGGGGCTCAACGACCGGCGCCGGGACAGGAGCCTTCACTTTGGCGATTTTCGGAGGTGGTGGCGGTGGAGCGACCGGAATCTCAATAACGGGTTGAGCGAGCTCAACGTAGTTGTAATGCAGCGCGGTTTTCATCTTTTCCGGGTAGAGGATCGGAACCAGGAGTATGAAAATGACGAGGGCGACCTGAATGCCTGCGCTAACGCCCCAACGGCCCCAGTTGCGCTTGGGTTCGGGGAGGGTAGCCAAGCGGGCACTGATCGGTTTTGTTCCGATCGCTTGTTTCCAGGCCTCGCGGTTTTGAGGCCCTTTCTTTTCATCAAAGCCGACACCCAGTCGCGTCGTCTTCACTGGTGGATCTGCAATCATTGTTGTCATCCGCTTGCCGCCTCAGCCAGTAGTCCTGCGAAATTGGGCGGCAACCGATGAAAACAAGGCCTTCCCAAGTTCGAGTGAAAGCGCAAACCGCGTTCACCATGCCAGCGTACTTATCCGTTTGAGGCTGCTCGAATAGGACTTTCGTACTAGCGTCGCGAAGTTGCCAATGCTATTGCGAGTGCAGCGCGGAATACCCCTTTCCCAATGAACCCGTTGAGGTGCGCTGAGTTGCGGACTGGGAACAATCTATTGTCACTCCCGCCACGCGAACGGTCAACAAAAGGATACTGCAACTAGAAACACGGGGCCTGAGATTCGCGCACCAAATTTCCTAGGCGGCCTTATTCTCTAGGATGCAGGGATGTTGGAAAACGGTGTCAGCCCCCAGATGGATGAAAAAGCGAAACCACGGGAAGAAGGGATCAGCGGAGAGCGGCCGTTAGAAGGCTGCCAAGAGCTGGTGACGCGCCTGTACGGGGAGGCGCAGGCGGCGCGTTGGGATTTGAGTGTGCAGCGGTTTTCCGCGGCGCTGGAGCCGTTCGCTACTCAAGCGGATGGCCGGCGCGGAAATGACCGCGACCCAGCGGGAAGAGTTCTTGTCCACGCTGCATCTGGAGGATTTGGCCCTGGCGCAAGCCTGTGCACTGGGGCAGGAAGCGGCTTGGGAGTCGTTCGTCAGGATTTACCGGTCGTATTTGCGGAGCGCGGCGGCGGCAATCTTGAGAGCGAGCGCAACTTCGGCGGAAGCGTGCGAACTGGCGGATTCGCTGTTTGCGGAATTGTACGGATTGACGGATGGAAAAACGGGCGAGCGCTCTCTGTTCCGCTATTTTCACGGAAGGAGTTCGCTGAAGACGTGGCTGCGCGCGGTACTGGCGCAGAGGCGGATTGATGCAGTACGCGCGGCGAAGAGATTTGAATCGCTGGACGAGCCGGACGGAGATGGAAAAGTCCATGAAATCGCGCAGGGAGTTCGGACGCCGCTGGCCGATCCGCACCGCGAGCGATATACAAGACTGTTTCAGATGGCGCTGGCTGTGGCGATTGCGCGGATCGAGTCGCGCGACAAACAGAGATTGAAGCTCTACTACGTGGAAGAAAAGACGCTGGCGGAAATTGGGAAAAAACTGGGGGAACACGAATCGAGCGTCTCGCGAAATCTGGACCGCATCCGGCGGGAGATGCGGGAAAACATCGAGAAGATTTTAAGAAAGCCTGTACCCGGACCGGCGCTAAGCGAAGCGCAAATTGCGTTGTGTTTTGAGTATGCGGCCGAAGACGTGCCCGTCGACCTGGGAAAGTTGTTGAAACAGAACGAGGCGGGAACAGTGCAAACAGGGCAAAAAGACAAGCAGGACGCATGATTTCGCGATGCAAGAATTCGGCGATTGGCCGTTCTAACCGGAGAGCAAGTTATGGCACTTGACGACCGCGAACGGAACTTTGAAAAGGCATTGGGGCGGCAGCTGCGCGCGAATGCCGGTGTGGGGCTGGACTGCCCGGAGGCGGAAACCCTCGCTGCCTATCATGAGCGGATGCTTCTGACGGAAGAGATGGCCTCGTTGAAATCGCACATTGCCGCTTGCCCGAGTTGCCAGGAAGTTTTGGCGACACTGGAAGTGACAGAAGCGATTCCGGCTGGCGAGGAAGATTCCGAGAACGCTCTTGCAGGAAAAGCGCTTGCGGCGTTTTCCGTTTTGCGTGCGGCGCCTGTGTTTTCGAAAGCGCCGGAAATGCCCGCACCAGCGAAGGCTTCGCGTGTGCGGGGAATGCCGAACACCGTACATGAAATGGGTTGTGCCCGCAGGCGCAATTGCGGCGGGAGTCTTGATTTGGGTGGCGATGAATGAAGGTTGGAAGTCGCCGAGGGCAGCGAACCAGACGACCGTGCAGGTCGCAGAGAATCGTGAATTAAATCAGCCGGCGCCGGCAGCGCCGAACCTGGATCAAAGAGCGACCGTTCCGGCGGCGAAGCCTGCGGAGAAAACTTTGCCGGCGGACAATGAGCTGCGCCGAACTGGGTGTGCAGCTGGCCGATGCGGACAAAGAGACCAAATCACCGGGAAGAAGAGAGAGCGAATTCAGCCAGCGTGCCTTCACACGGGCCTGCGATGATGCAGAATCAGATTCAAAACAATGCAAATACCGATCAAGCCGCGAATAGACGTGCATTCAATCGCCTGACTCAATTGACGCCTGGGGTCGCAGGAGCCGGTTCGGATCCGGCGAAACGCGCGGAGCCAAAATCGCAGCAAGCCGCTGCGGCACCTGCTCCCGCCTGCCTCCCTCTGTCGCAACCGGCGCCGCCGCGGGTACGGGACGTGGAAGGGGAGCGAAAGGATGCGCGGAAAGTTGAGGACAGTCACGTCCTGGCGCAGACGGTGGAAGTACAGGCGGCGGAAGCAGCGGTTGAACAGGACAAGAAGCTGGATTCCGACAAGCGCTCCAAGCGCAGCCGGGGATTTGACAGTTAAAGGCAGGGATATGGCGCAACTGGAGGCAGCGCCGAGCCCGGAAGCAACCACCACAAAGCAGAAAGAGAAGAAAGCCGCCGAAGCGGGGCGGATGCAGTTGAAGAAGGCGGAAGCGGCGCCGGTGGCTGGCGAAATGGCTTCGGCTTCGCTGCGGGATGCGGACGAATTTCAACTGAGCGTGGTCAGGACGCCGGATGCAAAAGTCTTCTGGGTAATTTCCCGACGAGGGCGAAGTGTTCCGGTCAGAGGATGGCGGCAAATCGAGCCGGAAGCAGGAAATTGGAGCCGGAATTAAGGCGATTGCAGGGTCGGCCAAGGACATGAAAGTTTGTTGGATTTTGGCGGAGAAGGAGATCGTAGCGCGGACCACGGATGGCGGACAGCATTGGACTACGGCGAATGTGCCGACGGGTTTGCCGTTTACGACGATTACCGCGCTCGACGCGACGCATGCGATTGTGTCCGATGCGAGCGGAACGATCAGCTATTTCACGTCTGACGGCGGAGCTACGTGGAATGGGATGACGCATTAGTCGAGGTTTTAGGCTCGCGCGACTTCAGCGAGCCAGCCCCGAACGCGCTTGCAAGAAGTTGAGGGTCGAACGTTCTAAGGGTAGAGAGTTCATCTTGTCGAGGAGAGTTTATGAAGACCGAATGGAAGGATATTTCCAAGCGCAAAAAAGTGAGCGCGTTGTCGGGCGTCATCGTGCTTGACGGCTGCTGCTGTAGTGTTTCCGCTTTGCAAGTCCGGCGGAGTGCAGGCAGCACAGGAAAAAGAGAATGCGCGGGCCGCGCAGGATCAGGCCACGAATCTGAATGACCAGACGGATTTGGCGGTGACGGTCTACAACTCAAATATTGCGCTGGTGCGGGACGTGCGCAATTTGTCGCTGCCCGGCGGGCTGTTTCGCTTGAAGTTCATGGATATTGCGGCGACGGTGAATCCGGCCACAGTGCATTTTCGTTCGCTGAATGAGCCGGAAAAGCTGGGCGTGGTCGAGCAGAACTACGAATACGATTTGCTGGAGCCGGCGAAGCTGCTGCACAAGTACGTGGGCAAGGAAGTGACGCTGGTGCGCTCGTATCAGGAAAACGGTTCGACCAAGCGGGAAGAGATCAAGGCGACGCTGCTGGCGGACAACAACGGGCCAGTGTGGAAGATTGGAAATGACATCGTGACGGGAATGTACGCAGAGAGTTTGCGGTTCCCGGAAGTGCCGGCGAATCTCTACGACCGGCCGACACTGCTGATGACGCTGCAAAACGATGGCGGGCGGAAGCAGCAAGTGGAGACGTCTTACCTTGCATCGAATCTGTCCTGGAATTCGGATTACGTGCTGACGGTAGGGCGCGAGGACAAGGCAGCGGACCTCGATGGTTGGGTGACGCTGACAAACAACAGCGGGACGGCGTTTCACAATGCGCGGTTGCAGCTGGTGGCGGGGGATTTGAATCGCATCCAGACGAATGCCCCAGCGCCCATGGCGGCGGATCGTGTAATGATGGCGAAAGCCGCGCGGGCGGAACAGTTTGCTCAGGAAAATTTCAGCGAATATCACCTGTATTCGCTGGGACGGAAGACTTCGGTCGAAGACAAGGAAACGAAGCAGATCAGTTTGCTGCAGGGCAGCGACGTGCCAGTGGTGAAAATTTTCACGGTGAATGGGCAGAACTATTACTATCGCAATCAACAGAATCCTGGTTCGCCGATTAAAGACAACGTGATGGTGTTCTACAAATTCAAGAACGAAGCAGAAAGCTGGCCTGGGAATGCCGATGCCGGCGGGCAACGTGCGCGTGTACCAGAAAGATTCGAAGGGCAACGTGCTGTTTGTCGGTGAAGACCGGATTGATCACACGCCGAAAGACGAGATGGTGACCATTCATATCGGCAATGCATTTGACGTGGTGAGCGAACGCAAGCAGACCGACTACAAGCGAATTGATACGCACACGTGGGAGATGGAGTTTGAAATCACGCTGCGGAATCACAAAGACACGCCGGTTACGGTGGAAGTGAACGAGCCAATTGGCGGCGATTGGGAAATGCTCAATTCGAGCTACAAGTTCACGAAGACGGCGGCATTTGCGGCACAGTTTCAGGTGCCGGTGGCTGCGAATGGGACGAGCGTGCTGAAGTATCGGATTCGGGCGAAGTGGTAGTTTTTCGCGCGAGCAGGATTTAATAAAAAGGCGCCCGCGGGCGCCTTTTTATTGTTCGAGGATGGCGTCGGCCTCGATTTCGACGAGCATTTCGGGCGAGATGAGGCGCGAGATTTGGACCATGCTGGTGGCGGGGCGAATATTGCTGAAAAACTCGCCGTGAGCGCGACCGATTTTTTCCCACTCGGCGATGTTGAGGACGTAAATGCGAGTGCGGATGATGTCTTTGAGCGAAGCGCCGGCGCGGGCAAGCGCGCCTTCGATGTTGCGGATGGTTTGGACGGTTTGGGCGTAGGGATCGCCGACACCGACGATGCGGCCGTCGGGGCCCGTCGCGGTCGTCCCGGAAACGCTAATGAAATTGCCGATTTTGACGGCGCGCGAATAACCGACGATCGGCTCCCACTGCACTCCGCTCGAGATATTTTCCCGTGGCATTTGAGGCTCCTTCTTCGCGGTTGGCTCACCGCGTATGCTGCTGCATGCTAAAATAGGAAGAAATTATCGCACAGGAACGCTTTGCAGGCGGAAGCGACCGGTGTTCTCGCTGAAGAGACGAAAAGGCACTTCATGCGCTGCAACAGCATTTTGGACGCGATCGGAAAGACGCCGCTGGTGCGGCTAAACCGCATCAATCAGGGATTGAAGCCGCAGATGTACGTGAAGGCGGACTACACGAATCCGGGCGGAAGCGTGAAGGACCGCATCGGCGTCTCGATGATTGACGAAGCCGAGCGCAAAGGATTGCTCAAGCCGGGCGGGACGATTATCGAAGGTACGAGCGGAAATACCGGCATGGGGCTGGCGCTAGTGGCGGCGGTACGCGGTTACAAAATGGTTTTTACGATTACGGACAAGCAATCGAAAGAAAAAGTGGATTTGCTGAAAGCCCTGGGCGCGGAAGTGATTGTGTGCCCGACGGCGGTCGAGCCGGAAGATCCCCGCAGCTATTATTCGGTGGCAAAAAAACTGGCGCGGGAAATTCCAAATTCGTTTTATCCGAATCAGTACGACAACCCGATGAACCCGGAAGCCCATTATCGGACGACGGGGCCGGAGATTTGGGATGATTCGGAGGGGAAGATTACGCACTTTGTGTGCGGCATGGGGACGGGCGGGACGCTCAGCGGCGTCGGAAAATACCTGAAAGAAAAAAACCCGA
This sequence comes from uncultured Acidobacteriota bacterium, assembly GCA_963794175.1. Lineage (GTDB taxonomy): Bacteria > Acidobacteriota > Terriglobia > Acidiferrales > UBA7541 > Acidiferrum. The sequence goes on from CAWCCV010000011.1 coordinate 248,708, forward strand.
ATGTAAAGATTGTAGGAGTGGACCCGGAAGGATCGCTCTATTACGACTCGCACAAAACGGGACAGGTCGTAAAGGCGAAGACCTATGTCGTTGAGGGAATCGGAGAGGATTTTTTTCCGGCTACGATGAACATGAAGATTCTGGATGACGTGGTCCGGGTGAATGACGAGGAATGTTTTGTGGTGGCGCGCCGGCTCGTGAAAATGGAAGGGATTTTTACTGGTGGGAGCGGCGGCGGGTGCTTGTCGGCGGCGCTGAAGCTGGCGAAAGAGTTGGGGCCGGAAGATTTTGTTGTGGCCTTCATGCCGGACACGGGCATGCGCTATCTAAGCAAGGTGTACAACGACGAATGGATGCGCGAGCGTGGGTATGTGGAATCGGCCGTGCCGATTACGGCGGCGGAAATCATCCAGGCGAAACACAGCTCGGGGAAAGTGCGCGAACTCGTGATTGTGCGCCCGTACCAGACCGTGTTTCACGCGCTGAAAACCATGCAGGAGCAGGACATTTCGCAAATCCCGGTGTTCGAAGAAAATGTTCCGATCGGCACGATGTATGAGGATCAGATTCTGACCCTGGCGCTGCAGGGAAAAGATTTGCGAAAACTGGTGGTGCGCGAAGTGATGAGCAAACCCCTGCCGAAAATTCCGAAGACGGCGCCGGTGGAACGCGTAACGCACATTTTGAGCCACGAAAATCCGGCCGTGTTCGTGGAGATGGGCGAAGCGAAATTCGAGATTTTGACCAAGTACGATTTGATGAGCACGGTTGCTTCGTTGATGGAACAGAAGCGATAGAAAATTCCCCGCAAAAATAGGCTGGAAAAGAGAGTGCTGTGAAGATTCTGGATTTTAACGAGCGGCTGAAGAATTCAATTCTCATTGCGGACGGGGCGATGGGATCGCTGCTGCATGAAGCAGTGGGGCCGCAACGGTGTTTCGACGAGTTAAACACGCTTGAACCGGAAGCAGTGTTTCGCGTCCATCAGGCCTACATCGAAGCGGGCGCGCAGATTATTGAGACGAACACGTTCGGGGCGAACCGTTTCAAGCTGACACCACTGGGGCTGGGCGATGAACTGCAGCGTCTGAATTCGCGGGGCGTGAAAATTGCACGCGAAGCGCGGGAAGCCGCGGCTCGCGACGTGCTCATTGCCGGATCGATCGGACCGCTGGGTTTGGGCGTACAGGCGCGGCATCCGGAACCGGAACAGATTCTGGAGATTTTTCGCGAACAGGCGCAGGCACTGGAAGAGCGCGGCGTGGATTTGTTTATTTTGGAGACCTTCACGTACATCGAAGAGATTTTGATTGCGATTGATGCCATCCGGTCGTTTTCGGGGATGCCGATTATTGCCTCGCTGACGTACGCGGAAGACGGGCGGGCCTATGGCGATTTGACGCCGGCGCAGGCCGCGGCGCAGTTGAAGAACAAAAATGTGCAGGTGATCGGTGCGAACTGCACGCTGGGGCCGCAGGCGCTGCTGCCGATTTTGCAGGAACTTACGGCGGTAGACGATGTACGCGTGAGCGGAATGCCGAACGCAGGATTCCCGAAGCGGGAAGGCGACCGGATTGTGTATCCGAAATCGTCACCGGAATATTTTGCGTTGTTTGCGCGTGAGGCGGCGGAAGCGGGCGTGCGAATTCTGGGCGGATGCTGCGGGACGACTCCGGCGCACGTTCGCGCAATGGCGGACGCGGTGCAGATTGCTGAAGCCTGTGAAGCATCACGCGACTGGAGTTGTAACGGTGGCGAGAGAGAAGATCGCACCAGTTTTACAACGCGAACCGGAGAGCAAGCTCTGGAAGAGCATTCAAGCTGGGAAATTTTCGGTGAGCGTGGAGATTGACCCGCCAAAGGGGATTGCGCTCGACCGGATTTACGAGCAAGTGGACAAGATCATGGTGTCCGGAAAAGTGGATGCGATCGACATCAACTCGGGCGCGATGGCCCGCGTGGGGATGGATGCGCTGGTTGTGGCCGGGGCGCTCGAAGCGCGCGGAGTCGAGACGATTCCGCATCTGACGACGCGCGACGAAAATATTATCGGATTGCAGGCGGGGTTGCTGGGCGCGTGGACCGTTGGCGGCGTTAGAAACGTGCTGGCGATTACCGGCGACCCTCCGTCTGTGGGCGATTACCCGGAGACGAGCGGTGTGTATGAGGTGGATTCGGTGGGCCTGGTGAAGGTGCTGAACCGGCTAAATCAGGGGACGGACTGGTCCGGAAAAACTTTGGGCGGCGCGACGAATTTTACGATTGGCGTTGCCGTGAATCCGGTGGCCGACGATCTGGACGCCGAGATCGAGCGCTTTCAAGCGAAGATTGAAGCCGGCGCGCATTTTGCGATGACGCAGCCGATTTTCGATCCGGAACACTGGCATGCGTTCGTGAAAAAACTCGGTGCGAGGCCGACGATTCCGATTCTTTTGGGAATTTGGCCGCTGACGAGCTACAAGCAGGCGCTGCGGCTGAACAACGAAGTGCCGGGAATTATCATCCCTGAGCCGCTGCTGAAATCGCTCGAGGCAGCAGGCACTGCCGCCCGGGAACGCGGATTCCAGGTGGCGCGCGAGATGCTGGCCTGGGCGCGGACGGAATTGGCCGGGGCGTATCTGATTCCGCCGTTCAAACGGTACGAAGAGATTTTGGAAGTTTTGTAGCGCTCGGGCTCGGCCGCCTCCTTTCCCTGTTTCGCCAAAGACTATTGCGGAAAAGGTAAGATCCAAAACAAAAAGGACGTCCTCAATTGCCGTTAGCAATCCTTGTTACAAGTGTTTTGTACGGATTTGGAAAATTATTTTCCAAGTTCTGGGCTTGTAGATACTGCAACTCCCTCTGCCTTTCGCTCGGGCCTGCGGAGTGGGAGCTTTAAGGCTATCTCGTAAGTGATTGATTCAATTAGACATCTGCTGAGCTACAACGCTTGTATGGTCGTGAATGATGCGCCAGCCTTCGGGGAATCGTTGGAATACGAGGGAGAATACGCCGCCGACATCCTTTTCGCGCGTAAGGTGCCATTTTCCGAGCACCAGCGCAGCTTCTGGGCCAAGCAAGCGGATTTCCAGGCCGGAGAAGTCTAGTTTCCCCATGGCCTGCCGGTCGGGATAGCTCTTCAGGTATCGCTTGCGAACGGCATCAAAACCACGCGCCACGCCGCTGCTGCCGGAGAAAGTCAGCTCATCGGATCGCCAATAGCCTTGCAAGGAAGGCTTCCACGTTGCCTTCATTCCATGCACTCTGCTGGGCCGCAAGCGTGTCCCTTATTGCGGCTTGATCGTCGGGTTGACCCGGGCTGGCATCGCTGAAGCCCAGTATTCCGAGACAAAGCGCAACAGCCAGGGAGGCGATCTTGGAGGTCTTCACTTTGGTTCCCCATTCAAGAAAGTCTGAGGCAACTCCACCCCAAGGTAAGCGGCGGCTCGAAAGGGTCTATGCTCGTTAGTACCACCGGACCATTGCCAGGTGCAAACCCTTCCGCCAAACTCGCTCGTGAGGCTGAGGGTATGTTTTCCGCCATGCTGCTAACAATCTCGGTTGTGGCATTAAGCCAATTTGGGGCTTATTACTGGCGCGCGCTGGTCATGGGCGTCGCCTCTCAGCCGGTTTCAGAGCGCGTGCTCGAAGCGGCCCAGATCAGCGACGGCGAACTGACGGCCCAGCACTTTCCAGTCTTCGCCGAGTTGCACGATCTTACGCCGGATCTCCGGTCAGGACCACGCGGACTTGGCCTGGTAAGGTATTACTACCACGCGGTGAAGATGCTCGGCAAAGTCGCCGGGAAGTTCTCAGCAGTCGGTTGCGGCATGGACCGAACGGGAACGTGTTCTTTGCGCGCGTTACGCCGCGGTTCAGATTGACCGCCGTTTGCAAGCGAACCTGGAGCTTGCGGCTTCGATTCGCTCCTGCTAGCCGACGCGAGTTCAAACAACACAAAAGTTGCTTCCATAGCTTGCGATTTTCTGGCTTGCTGCCGCAGAATGCGGACGCCCTTACGCTTTAACTCGAGGAGTCCCTCGTGCAGCAGGCATTGCGACAGTTGCGCGTCATTCACAGCGCGTTCGTTGTCGCATGGTTTCTGTTCATTCTGGTCATTGAAGCGTCCATCCGGCTGCAGGTCCAGGGCGAACAAACCTAGACTCAGTATTTCCGCTGGCCTTTGGTTTCGTCTGCGTTTCCGAGATTGGCGTTGCGCTCGCTTTTTCGCGCTCCGATTTATCGCTGCCTGCTGAAGCGGTTCTGCGATCTGAGCCTGAAAATCAGGCAGCGCTCGCAAAGTGGCGGGCGGGGAACATGCTGTCTTTTTGTATCGCGGAAACGATCACCCTGTTTGGGCTAGTGCTCAAGTTTCTGGGTTTCGATTGGAACACAGCCGCGATCTTCTTTGCGGCGGGAATGCTTTTGCTGCTTCTTTGGATGCCACGGAAGATTGAAGCCATGCCGCGCGGGGTCAGATAGAGCTCAATACGCCCAACGGAGAAGAATGCCGCCCGTGGTGTAGCCTGCGCCGACAGTCAGGACGAGGACGAGATCGCCTTTCTTTATGCGGCCTTGGGCGACCGCATCGCGCAGACCGAGGGGAATCGTGGCGGCCGTTGTGTTGCCGTAGCTGTCTATGTTGACCATAACCTTGGAGTCTTCCACGCCGAGACGTTCCTGCATCGCTTTGATAATCCGCAGATTCGCCTGATGCGGCACCACGATAGCGATGTCTTCGCTCTTCAAGCCGTTGCGCTCGACAAGCTGAGCAGCAAGGTCCGCCATGCGGCGAACGGCGTATTTGAAAACTTGCGACCCTTCCTGATGCACATAGTGCATTTTCTTTTCGATGGTTTCTGCGGAGGAAGGATTCAATGACCCGCCGCCTGGCATGAAAAGGAACTGGCCGCCGGAGCCGTCCACATCGTGCTCGAAATCGAGAATGCCTTCGTTCGAGTCGGCAGGCTCGAGCAATACCGCGCCTGCGCCATCTCCAAAGAGCACGCAAGTAGTGCGGTCCTGATAATTCAAAATGGAAGTCATCGTATCGCTTCCGATGACGAGCGCTTTCTTGTGCGTGCCGGCACCAACAAATTGCGCGCCAACAGTCATCGCATACGCAAAACCGGAGCAGGCAGCGGAGAGATCAAAACCCCAAGCTTTCGACGCGCCGATTCTGTCCTGCACCAGGCAGGCCGTCGCGGGGAAGAACATGTCCGGCGTAACGCTGGCCACGATGATTAGGTCAATGTCGGCCGCGTTTGTGCCGGTTTGCTGCAGGACAAGCCTCGCCGCTTCCGTGGCCATGTGAGAGGTGGCCATGCCTTTGTCCACTACGTGGCGTTCGCGAATACCCGTGCGGGTGCGAATCCATTCGTCGTTGGTTTCGACGATTTTCGCCAAATCATTGTTGGTCATCACGCGGGGCGGAAGGAATCCAGCCACGCCGGTGATTTTCGCCGCTATGCGGTGAGACATGTCACTCCTTCTTTGTCAGGCCTGGAAACAAAGAAAAGAAATTCTATGCGATGCCGCGGGTGGTGTACAAGCCGAGGGGTCGAGCAGAACACTTTAGAAGCGGAAAAGATAGCTCAGTTTCACGAAGAAGAGGCGGCTGGTCGTATTTGTAGGAGAGCGTTGCAGCAAAACCTGGGGCGGGACCGTCGTTTCGTCCAGGAGCAGATTGCTGTAACTGTTGTTGTAGCCGACATAAAGCGCCGTTCCGGGATGCACGAGATAGGTTAGGAGAAAGTCCGGCACAAAGTTTTTGGATGGTTGAACGGGCCCGCCGTCAAAGCTCCCGAGATTGCGCTGCAAATCAAGAAGCGCCGTGTTGGCGAGCGTTGCATCGTAGTCCATGATCATTCGGAGCGAGAGCTCTTTGGTGAACTGGTAATTCACTTTCGTTCGCAGCAGATAGTTATTGAAGACAGCGTGTCCAGGGTCGAAATCCGGGCGGAGTCGAACCTTCGCGCGTGCCGAGGCGGTAGTAGATCGCGGTTTCGTCAATACGGAAACGGGCAGACGGCCGAATCGTGAAGCCTGCATTCACGCGATTTACATTGCCGAGAAACGGTGCGAGGCCATTTGCGGGGAAGAAATTTTCGCCGGTCCCGGCAGTATAGCGCCCGTTGAAACTGAGCCATTTGTAGGGGGCGGAGCTGAACTGGATTGCGGTGCTGTGCTTGCGGAAGGGAATGTTTGCAAACAGTTCGTAGGCTTCGCCGCGGCTGACAATGAGAGTAGTCTGGCGCGTCCAGTCAATTTCGAAGCCGATTGCGGCCACCCAGTCCTGCAGCACGCCGTTGTGATCCCAATCCACAAGTTCGCTGATGGACGGGCCATAGTCGACGATTTTGCTTTTTACGGGCCGCCAGTAGTAACCGGCAGTAGCTGTCTGCTGGCGAATATCGACGCGCGGGACAAAGCCAAGTTCCGTGCAAAAGCCCGGGCTGTAGTCGGAATACTGGCTGCTCATGACGTAATGCCGGCCGGTATAGGAAAGATCGGCGTAAAGCGTGTTGCCTTGCTGCGAAGCCGCATCTGGACCGGAGCCGCTGGCGCCGGGGGGAACAGCAAAGTTCTGGCAAAGCTGCGGCAGGCGATCGTCCTGACGAGTCCAACTGTGCGCGCCCTGAAAATCGGCGACCCAGTTCGTGCCGAATTTGAGCCGTGCATCGAGCGAGACGATGCGATTGCTCGTATCGGCAAAGTCGCGCGTAGAAGCAAAAGCGCCAATGTAAGACTGCTTGCCGAACTCGCGCGTGACTCGTACTACGCCATCCACCGCGCGCGTATCGAACGGAGCGGGCTGGTCTTGGCCAGGCTGGCGATCGTCAATGGCGAGGGCGCCAAGCGTCCACTGACCAATTTTTCCAGTCATGCGCGCGCCGAATTGCGGGTCCATAATCTGACGCGAGAAGAAAAGATTAACGGGGGTCATGAAGAAGCCGGCGTTTTCGATGAAGAACGGCCGCTTCTCCGGAAAGAAGACGGCGAACCGCTGGTTCACGGTGACTTGCGGATCATCCGATTCGACCTGGCTGAAATCGGGATTCAGCGTGACGTCAAACGTCAACGCGTCTTTCGCGACAAATTTTGCATCAAGGCCGGCGCGGTGTTCGAAGACGTCACTGTAGCCCGGGGCGGTGCCGTCGGTCGGCTGGTTCAAAAAATGATTGGAAGCGAGCATGCCGTAGGGAATGAATTGAATGTTGCGGCCGGGCGAGACATTTTCAAGGCCATTAACCGGTGCAAACTGCTGCGCAAGGCCTTGCACGCGCTGCGTTATGTAAGGCCAATAGTCGTATTCGCTCTTCTTTAGGATCACGCGATACAGGGCCACGCCCCAAGTCTGCTGCGGTTCATGAGAGAAACGCAGGCTCTTGAACGGAATGGAAAACCAGACAATGTAGCCGTCCTTGGTCAGACGGCCCTCTGTGTTCCACACCGTGTCGAAGCTGGTATCGAAGCCTTGGCCTTCTGTGTAGATGGCGTCTTCCTGAATTCCGAGCGGATTCGAAAAGTAGTAGTAAGCGCGATGCTTGTCGTGGAAAGTGTCCAGGAAAACGCCAACGCCATCGTCCTGGTCGAGATCTTCGCGCTTGGAAAGATGGGCGCGTACTGCGCCGCTCGCGTCTTTGCATTCGAAGATGACGTAGAGATTTTTTTGGTCGTAAGAAAGATAGGCAGTCGTGGATTCAGAGGCGGGGTCGCCGTCGCCGGGAATGTTCTGCCGGAAATCGGTGACGGAGAGTTCGGCTTCGCGCGGGCGGGATTCTAGGAAGTCTTCGATTTTCGGAGCGCGCGCCACGCGCGGAATTTTGGAAAGAGGTATCGTCGCCGTCGGAAGTTGTGGATCGGCGTGCCTCTGCGCGCGCGCCGCCGTTGCGGCCACGCAGAATAAAAGCATCCCAAGAGAGAGAAAGCGGGTCAGGGCCCCCATGCCTGTTTAACTGGTATTAGTTGGTATAACGTGAGCCAGGAATGCACGCAAGAGTAAAGTCGTACTATTGCAAAGGGTAGTAATCTGGGGCCGGAAGACGGCGCTAGGAGCGCACCAGTTCGTGTTTCCAGGTGAGCTTTGCGGTTTTCTGCAGGGTGGCCGCAACGGAACAGTACTTTTCCGCGCTCAAGGCAATCGCGTGTTTCACGGCATCTTCCTGCAGGTTTCCGCCGATGCGGAAAAGGATGTCGAGTTTTGTCCAGACAGTGGGCGGCTCCGTGGCGCGTTCGCCCGTGCAGATCACTTCGAGCCATTCCACTTTTTGGCGTTTTTTCTCCAGGATGATGACAATATCCGTGGCCGTGCACGCGCCGAGCGCCATGAGGAGTAGTTCCATCGGGCCCGGGCCTTCATTGCTGGTGCGGTCGGAATCGAGATGAATCGTGTGACCGGATGGACTGATGGCGCGAAACTTTTGACCGCCAGCCCACACCACTTTCGCTGTTTGCATCGAACTTTCTCCCGCCGCCAGCTTATCGCCGAATCAAGCTGCGCTTTTTGTGAAATCCTATGGATTGCGGCCGGTGGTAAGCGACGCCACTTCGATAATCGGATTGGGCAGCTGGCGCATGGCGTGCACGAAGATTTCGACGATGCGCGCGTCAAATTGCGCGTTGGCGCAGCGTTCGAGCTCGGCAAGCGCTTCGGACGCGGCGCGGCCCTTCTTGTAAGTGCGGTCGCTGGTGATGGTGTCGTAGGCGTCCGCGATGGCCATGATGCGCGCGCCGAGCGGGATGTGTTCGCCCAAAAGCGCATCCGGATAGCCGGAACCATCGAAAAACTCATGATGATGCAAAACCATTTCGCGAATCCGCGCCAGCGGCGTCAGCGGCTCCAGAATTTTTGCGCCGAATACCACGTGTGACTTCATCATTTCCCACTCTTCGGGATTGAGCGGGCCGGACTTGTTGAGAATTTGTTCCGGGATGCCGACTTTTCCGATGTCGTGCAGAACCGCGCCTAGACGAATCTCTTCGACTTCGGCGTCGGTCATGTCCATTGCTTCGGCGATCAATGCGGCGTAGGCGGAAACTTTTTGCGAATGGCCCTGTGTGTAGTGATCTTTGGCGTCGATCGCATAGGCCAGAGAGGTGACTGTATCCAGAACTGCCTGGGGCAGCGCTTGCGGGCCCGAATGCATTTTCCGGAGTGGCTGGGGTCGGCAGCCGCCAGTTTCCGTGGCAGCAAGCGATTCGGTGAACTGCTTCAGGCGCTGATAGATCTCCTCGAAGGCTTCGGGACCGGTCGCGAAAAGGCGCTTGAGCGTGACGCCGAGATAAGCTTCGAGGACATCGCGCTTCCATTTTTTGGCTTCGTTGGGGTCGAAATGATCGGCGGTGGAAACGGCGTTGCCGCCCTGGTGCTTGGAAAGATACATCGAAGCGTCCGCAACCTGAATCAGTTCCTGCGGCGAAGAACCGTGCAGCGGATAGCAGGCGATACCAAAGCTCGCGGAAATGTTCTTCTCGCGCAGCAACGGATCGGCGGAAACCCAGCCGCGAAGTTTTGAAGCGAGCTGGCGCGCCTGCTCCATGGAGGTTTCCGGCATCAGGATGACGAATTCGTCTCCGCCGTAGCGTGCGACAACGTCCGAACGGCGGCAATTCGTTTCCAGAATCTGGCCTACGCGCTGCAAAACCAGGTCGCCTTCCAAGTGGCCGTAGAAATCGTTTACGAATTTGAAGCGGTCCAGGTCCATCAGCACCAGCGCAAAGGCTCGGCCCGCGCGCGTCGAGCGCTTCCATTCCGCGGAGAGGGCTTCCATGAAGAAGCGATGCGTCTTGACGCCGGTAAGACCGTCGGTGATGGCCTGCTCCTGCGCCTTCTGGAATGTGAGCGCGTTGTGCAGCGCGCCGGAAATCAGGTCGGCAAGCGTGCCAAGCAGAAGCACTTCTTCATCGGAAAATTCGATGGCTTCAGCAGATTCCACGTAAAGGACGCCGTGCAACTGTTCCGCGTAGAAAACGGGCAACCCGATGGCCGCGAGAGAATCGGGCAGCAGCGGCTTCAGCGTGGATTCTGCGGGAGACGCGGCACGTGTAGGAAGCCATGTTCCCCGTTCCGCGCGACCTGGCCGAGCAAGCCGGAACCGAGCGGAATGCGCTGGCCGAGTGCGCCACGGCGCGTTCCGGCTTCCGCCTGAATGACAATTTCGCGCGTGGAGTAATCGAGCATGGCGATGCCAATGTGATCGTAGGTGAGGCCCGCTTCCAGTTGCTCGGTGATTTTTGCGAGCATCTCGTCGGGATTCAGCGTGGCAATGGCGTTGCGCGAAATTGTGTTGAGCAGGGAAAGATGGCGCGCTTTGGTGCGTTCTTCCTGGAAGAGACGCGCGTTTTCCATGGCGATGCGAAGCTTCGCTGGCCAGAACGCGCAGCAATTCCAGATGGCCTTCATCGAACGTGCGCTCCTGGTCGGAAAAAACGGCCATGGCTCCGATGGCGCGGTCGTATGCGACCAGCGGTACGCCGCAGAAACAGCCGCGATTGCGAATCGGCTCGACACCCAGCTTCCGCGCTTCTTCCATGTAGTTTTCGCGAATCAGTACGGGCTGGCGCGTGCGAATGATGTACTCGGTGATGTGATTGCCCGCCGGGCGCGAACGCTTCGGGAGGCGAACGCCGTCAATGATTTCAAGATCGAATCGCATTTCATCGCGCGCTCCGTCGATGGAGCCGATATAGAAATTTTCCACGTCAAAGAGGCGGCGCAGCTCTTCCCAAACTTTGCGGAACAATTCTTCTTTCTGCAGTGTGGAACTCAGTGCGCGACCGATTTCGTTCAGAACGTGCAGCTCTTCGGAGCGGCGCGAAGTTTGCTGAATCAGCATGCTGTTTTCGACGGCCATACCGATCTGGTGGCCCAGCGCGAAGAGCAGCCGCAATTCCGCGGGGGTGAACTTTCTGCTGTCCGGCGAACCGAGCAAAAGCACGCCGAACGCCTGCTCTTTAGCCTGCAAGCTGATGGCGATGATGCTGCGCAGCTTCTGATCGAGTGCAATCTGACGGAAGCGGCGGATCGGTTCTTCTTTTTCCAGCGCGGAAAGGGAATCGTCGCGCAAATCGCGAAAACCGAGCAGGCCGCCCAAACGCGCTACAAGGTTGACAAGATAATCGTCGAGTCCCTCCTGTTGCACGATGCGGCAAAACTCGTCATCCAGGCCCGCCGCGACGACAGAAGTCGGCCCTTGCGGATCGCCGTGATGCAAAAACAGGGCGCCCGCGGGCAAACGCACGACGCCAAGCACGCGGTCCAGCGCCTGCGAAAGCATGCGGTGAATCTCTCCGCCGACAAAACTCGAGGTCGCCAAATTCAGGTTGGAAAGCGCAAGCATGTTGCGCTCGACGCGCCGCTTTTCTTCTTCGTACAAAGCCATGACCATCAGGATCGCGGCAAACGCTGCGGGGAATGACGAAGCAGGATGAAACGCAATGTGCCAATCCTGCAGCGGCTGGCGGAAGATCACAAACGACATTCCCAAAATGCCCCAAGCGTAAAAAACAAGCGCGAGCAAACGGTCGGCGAGCGTTTCCTGACGCCGGCTTTCAATCCAGAAGATGGAACCTGCGGCAAGATAGACGATGCTGCAGGCGAACAACGGAGAAAGCGGAAACCGCAAAAAATAGTTCGCAACCGCCCAAGCCGCAAGTACGGCGGCGGTAATCGCGGCAACCGTCAGCCAAGGCTTTCTTTGCGCATAAAGCTGAGCGCCGAGAAAAAAGAACACGCCCAGCCACGCCGAAAAGCCATTGGTCCACGGAACTTTGCAGTGTGGATTCGAGCGGTTTCGTGGTGAAAGCCGAGCCCAAATAGTGCAGCGCAAGAAGGCTCCAGCCTGCTGTCCAAAGAAGCAGGTAGGTTTGGCGCTTAACGCTGTGAATGTATGCGAAAAGGCCGGCCACAATCGTTGTGGCCACCAGCAGCGTAAGCGCGATGAGTCCATGATCCGTCAAAGCAGCATCAACTCTCAGAGTCCGCAGGGCGGACTATCAAAAAGTCCCAACAAATGGGCAGAAAACGTCCTTTTGTGCGAACCGAGTGCGTGGCATGAATACGCAAAAAACAGGCCCCGAACGGCCGAAAGGCACACCACGGTACACACAAAACAAAGTACTTGCGATTATGTGCCACGAATTTTTGCCTGTGCAACCGTACTGGGGTACTGGTGGCCAAAGAGGCAGTATGCCCCGCGTAACGAAAAGGGCACAGTTTCGGACACGGTTTTGATGCCCCATAGCTTTGCGAGGGGAGGCGCGATTCGCTACACTGAACTTTTGCGATTTGATGGAGATTCCTGCCTGACATGACTGGACAGCCCAATTCGACTCCGAATCAGCCGCGCGTGCGCTTTGCGCCTTCGCCGACCGGTTATTTGCACGTGGGTGGAGCGCGGACAGCGCTCTTCAACTGGCTTTTTGCGAGGAGATTCGGCGGCACGATGATCCTGCGCATCGAGGACACGGACGCAGAGCGCAACAAGCCCGAGCTGGTCACTGGAATTTTGGAAGGTTTGAAATGGCTCGGCGTCGATTGGGATGAAGGCCCGTTTTACCAGTCGCAGCGGACGGAGTTGTATCAGGGCTCTGCGAAAAATGCTCTCGCGAATGGAACAGCATTTTTGTGCTATTGCCCGCCCGAAAAATACGTTGGCGGCGATCATGCCGAAGAAGGCGCGGGCCCGGTGCAGGTGCGGCGCATCGTGCGGTGCTCGTGCCGCGACGGCAAGCCTTCCACTCCGGATGCAAAACCGGCGATCCGGTTCAAAGTGCCTATCGGCGGCAAAACAAAATTTTTCGACGCGGTATTTGGCGAGCGCGAATTCTCCAACGACGAAATTGAAGACTTCGTTCTGGTGCGCTCCGGAAAAGACGGCGCAGAATTCGGCCAGGCGATGTATCAGATGAGCGTCGTTGTGGACGACGTGGACATGCGCATCACGCACGTCATCCGCGGCGCAGACCACATTTCAAATACCCCCAAACAAGTTCTGCTCTATCAGGCGCTCGGAGCCTCGCCGCCCGTCTTTGCCCACGTTCCTCTGATTCTGGGCGCAGACAAATCGCGTCTTTCAAAGCGCCACGGCGCCACCGACGTCAACATGTACCGCACAGAAGGATTCTTGCCCGAAGCGTTCCGGAATTTCCTCGCCCTGCTCGGCTGGGCGCCCGGTGGTGACGAGCAGTTTCTGCGTACCAGTGAGCTGCTCGAGAAATTCTCGCTCGATGGCGTGAGCCACACGAACGCCGTATTCGATCGCCCCAAGCTCGAGTGGTTCAACACCCAGTTCCTGCAAAAACTGCCGATCGAGGAATTGCTTCCCGAAGTCAGAGCCGAGCTGAAGCGCAGCGGGCTATGGAAACAGGAGTGGGCCAGCGGCGCAGGTCACGAATGGTTTTCAAAAACAGTGGACTTGCTTCGGCCGCGCGTTCGCTTGCTGCCGGATTTCTCCACCTGGTCACGCGCGTTTTTCTCCGATGAATTCAGTTACGAGCAGGCGGCCAAAGACAAATTCTGGAAAGACGCGAAAGTCCCTGAGCTGCTTGCGAAAACCGCCGACGCACTCGCCGCTTTGCCCGAATGGAATCACGATGCCTGCGATCAAGCAAGCCGCTCGGTCGCCGAAGCGGGCGGCGTCAAAGCAGGCTTGCTCATCAACGCCATTCGCGTCGCCATCGTCGGCCAAGCCGTCGCGCCGCCGCTATTCGATACGATGGTCGTACTCGGACAGGAACGCGTCGTGCGCCGCCTTCGCGCTTCAGTGCAAGGCATTCTCGCCGGCTTAGGCTAGCGCAGGCACTTTTGCCTGCGACTTCCGTCAAAAGCCAGCACCGACCGTCCAATTTGTGCGATAAATGCAGGGTTGTTTCGCTGCGAGGTGCTGGATGGGTTCCTCTCGCCGTTCTTTCCTCAAAACCGCCGCAGCAACGGCTTCGCTTGCAGCGTTTCCTCGCATCGGCCGCGCCGAAAGGAAGTTTTTGGCGGACGACCTGCTTCAGGCGAGACTCGCCGCAGACCCCCTCCGCCCGCAATTCCATCTCCTCCCCACAAGAAACTGGATGAACGATCCCAACGGTCCGATTTTCTGGAATGGCCGGTACCACATGTTTTTCCAGTACAACCCCAACGCCGCCGTCTGGGGCGACATGCATTGGAATCATGCCGTCAGCGACGACATGATTCACTGGGAGCATCTGCCCATCGCCTTGGCGCCGACTCCCGGCTGGGACGACGCCGACGGCTGCTTCACCGGCAGCGCCGTCAACGACAGCGGCACGGCCACGATTCTCTATACCGGCGTGAAAGCGAGTTCAAAAGAACGCGCGACGCTGCGCGACGGCAATCACAATTTTCGCGAGACGCAGTGCCTGGCCACTTCCACCGACCCGCGTCTCCTCAAATGGAACAAATGGAAAGAGCCGGTCATTCAGCCACCCGACGATGCAAATCTCACCGGTTTCCGCGATCCTTTTCTCTGGCAGGACGAAAAAACAAGACTCTGGTATCTCGGCGTCGCTTCTGGACAATTCAAAGTCGGCGGCCGCGTCCTGCTCTATCGCTCAAAGGATTTGCGCAATTGGGAATATCTGCACCCGCTCGCAGCCGGCCATTGGAGGGAAAAAGAAAACACCAATCCCGTGGACTCCGGCGAAATGTGGGAATGCCCTGATTTCTTTCCCCTCGGCAAAAAACATGTCCTGCTTTATTCCACTGCGGGCCAGGTCATCTGGGAAGTTGGCGAACTCGATCCCAAGGAATTCGTTTTCCATCCGCAAAAGCGCGGATGGCTCGATCACGGCGCCTACTATGCGCAAAAAACGCAGCTCGACGCCAAAGGCAATCGCATCCTTTGGGGCTGGATCACCGAAAAGCGTCCCGACTCCGAACTCGTCGCCGCCGGCTGGGCGGGCTGCATGGCTTTGCCGCGTGCTCTTTCCATTGGGGAAGATGGTTCACTTGAAATGCACTTTGCCCGCCAGTTGGAATCACTTCGCCGCGCTCCTGCTTCCCTTAAGAGCGGGCACCTGATCGCGCCAGATGCACCCGCCGCGAAAATGGAAGGAATAAGACTCGAAAACCTGGCTTTCGAACTCGCCTGGTTTTCTGCCAATAAATCTTGGTCCTTCACACTCAGCGACTCGGTTGGACCGTGGCTTTCGGCGGTGTTTTCTCCGGCGGATTCTGGCGCACGCATGACAATGAATGAAAGGTCTTTCGACATCCCCAGCGTGAGCCCGGACCGGAATGAGTACCGGATGGTTGTGGATGGTTCCGTCGTGGAGACAATCTGCAATCGGCAAGAAGCCCTGACTCTGAGAATCTATCGCAAGCCTGAAGGTTCGCTTACCCTAAATGCGCATACTCCGGAGATCTCCGATTTTTTCTGGACAGAAGCCTGGCAAATAAAGTCGATTTCGAAAGATCGACTGACCACTTAGCCGCCCCTATGGCTTCTTGTCTTTCTTCTCATTTTCGCCGTTTGTCTTAACTTCTTTCTTGAGGGTTTTGTGAAACAAGCTAACGCCGAACACCGGTTTGTCGCGCGAGCCCGTGATGGTGATCGGTAGATCCGTTCCCGCGCCGTTCTTTGCATAAAATGGATCGAATGCTTTCAGAAAAAATGATTTCGTGCCCGTGACAGTATGCGAAAGCTTCGCTTGCAGCCGCAGATGTCCGTGAAAATCCAGATTCCCGCCGCGGATATCGTACGTTCCCGCTAGATCGATCAGTGCTCCTTCCACGCCGAACTTCAAGCTGCGAAACTCAATTACGCCTTTTTCGAGGTGAAACGATCCATTCAAATTCGAAAGCGAACTCCCCACATCCTCGTCTTGCGGTTTACCCTGTGCGTGCCGGCTCAGCGATTCCAGCTTTTCCCGCAATGCCGCGCTCGACCATTTCGCATCTTCGACGCCGAAATTGCCGTCGACGATCATTTTGTCGAGGGTTTTTACTTTTCCGGGAGGCACGGTCAATTTCGCTTTCAGCTTTACCGGCCCTGTCATCAGCGGTTTTTCCGAGTTGATCGCAAGGCTCAGCAGGTCTTCAATGCGTCCTTGCGGCACACTCACGTCGAGCTCGATCAAATGCCCCTGCCTGCGGGACGCGAACCACTTTTCCTTCCGCCAAAATCAGAGATTTCCCTAGCGTCGCATGCACCGGATGCAGAAACGTGTCGCCGCTCCTGCCGTCCACCGTTGCTGCAAATTCCGTATGTAGCGAAACGGGTTTGCCGACTTTATCTAGAGAAAAATCCGGGGTGTCCGTAACGCCCTTGGCTTGCAGCTCGTGCAGCGGCCCATTGAATTGCCCGGTGGAGGAGACAATCCCGCCGATTCCGGGGAAAGGGCCGAGGTCCGCGTTCTTAAATGTATATTCGCCGGCGACGGGAGAGTCGCCTGGTTCGTCCGCGTTCCAGGGACCGAATTGCCCTTGCGTGGCAATCTCTCCAATGGGTTTGCCGTTGGTCAGCGTGCCGCGAAACGCAAACGCTTTTTCAAAGATCCACATTGTCCAGAACAAGGTTGTGAATCTTCCAGTCGAGCGGTTCCTGGCCAGGCTTCGATGGCGTGGTGACGATGTCCGCATCGTGGCAGATGATTTTTTCCAGAATTGATTCTGGCAATTCCGAATACGATACTTGTTTGCTTGCACCGTCGAGCTGCTTGTCCTTCTTTTCGCCCCGCGGAGGAAGTGTAATCCGCAAACTGTCCACATGAAGCACACCGATATGCTTTGTCGGCCGAATCAAACCGATGAGCCCGGTCGCAGACGAAAAGCGCCCGATCTGAATCAGCGGAGGGATGTCCGTCCGGCCATGATGCCGCAGCGTAAGGCCTTCGCCCACAACGCCAATCTGCGGAAAAATATGAACTCGCAGCGTTTTCAGTTCCACTTTGCTCTGGAAGCGTTCACCCAGCTCCTGCTCCACCGTTTGCCGGGCGGCTTCTTCCATGCGACGGGCGCGCCAGGAGAGATACGAGATCCCGGCGATGATCAGGACAAGAACGCACGCAGAGACAATCTTCCACTGGCGGATTTTTCCGTCAAACATGGATTGAGTTTGGCAGAACCGCGAGAGGAATTACTACTGGTGCTTAAAAAGATCTTCGTGAGCACTTTTTCCAGTCGCCGCTACAGTGAACGCGGTATCGACATCCTGCCGCACCGGCGGCAGGCAAACTGAATCACTGCACGCTTGATAGCGCAGCTTCAGCGGAATGTGCTGCGTGCCCAGCGGGGCATCGGCTGGAGCGGTGACGTTCGAGACGCAAAATCACCGTGCCCGTGTAAACGTTCAGTTTCTCGGTCTTGGAGAAAGAAAATGATTTCAACGTTCCGTCCGGATAACTCACCTCGCCGGCTTTGAAGCTCGCTGGTAATTCCACTTTCAGATCGGTGGGTATCAAATAATCCAAAGTCGGCTTGCGCGCGTTGATGTGATAGCCGTCTCGGATTTTTAACACAACCGCAATCTGGAATTCCTTGCCGCGAGCCACTGGTTCAGACGAAGTGTAGGCAGCCGAGGTGACGACATCTTTCGCCGCGGGAATCTGCGCCGCAGTCACCTTCGGTGAAACCGCAATCGCTGCCATCAGCAAAGAAAAAAGAAATCTCTTCACAGCTTCACCTCTTCACCGATCTGCTGCGAAATCACGCGGCTCATCACGCCAAACAAATCCTCGCCGGTCTTTTCCAGCACAAACGCATTCTTCGTTTCGTTCCAGCCCAATTTAAAGCTTGTCGAAAGCGCGGAAATCCAAATCTCCCGCATCGGCGTATTCGGAGAAATTACAAACTTTGCTTCTTCCGGCTCTTCAAACTGCACTTCCAGCTTTCCGCTCTCGCCTTCCACATCAAAGCCGTGCGCGTCGCCGGCCGTCAACATGCGCCGCTTGAGCTCTTCCAGCGCTGCATCACATTTTTTTTGAAAATCCCGCTCGTCCAGCACAGTCCTAAAGATTCCCTTCGATCAATTTCGCGTACTCTTCGTACCCGATGGCGCCCGTAGTACGCTTAACTTCCTTCCCATCCTTGTTAAACAGAACGGTCGTCGGATAGCCAAGTAGCCCGCCAAATTTGTTCGCGACATCGTCATTGCCAAGCAAAATTGGATAGTTCATCGGCATTTGCTGCCCGCCACCGATGTCATAACGTTTAGTCTGAACAAACGGCGCGACCACGCTCTTGCCTTCGTCGTCCATCGCAACGCCAAGGATGGTAAAACCCTTCGGCTCGTACTTTTGCTGAAGCTGAATCAGTTCCGGAATTTCGATCTTGCAGGGTTCACACCATGTCGCCCAGAAATTCACCAGTACGACTTTACCTTTGTATTGCGCGACGGTGACATCCTTGTCGTCGAGACTCTTGATCACGACTTGCGTCGGGCCGCTCGAATTCGCGCTCGTTTTGTGCTTGCAACCGGTTATGGCCAGCGCCAGCACGGCTGCAAACGTAAAAAGAAAAAACTGTCTCCGCATGAAGGACTCCAGATTATTTCTGCCGCTTTTGCTCATTTCCAGTATACCCGCCGGCTGGCTTTTTCGTTTTACTTGCCACCGGTAATCGCGTGCTCCAGCCAGAGAACCAGTGCATTCAGCACGCTGAGTTTCCCCGCGAGCCACGTGAGCCGGTTTACAAAAATCAATGCGCCCACAAACAGCAGCAGGGCTCCGCTAAATACTTCGACGGCGTGCAGATGCTTCCGGAAGCGCTGATAAAACTTAAGGAACTGGCCAATCCCTACGGCGGTGAGCAAAAACGGAATTGCGAGTCCCGCCGAATAAGCGGCAAGCAGCAGCACGCCACGGAAGATTGTCTCGCTTGCTGCGGCCAGCGCGAGCACCGTCGCGAGAATTGGCCCGATGCAAGGCGTCCATCCGAACGCGAACGCAAAACCGAGCAGAAATCCGCTCCAGATTCCAGGTTGCTTGGAACTGCTTCGCAAATGCACATCGCGATTGAGCCATCGCGCGAGTGCCGGTCCCAAAAATCCAATCACGGAAAGTGAAAAAAAGTGAACCGAGCCCAGTTTGAAAAATAGCGGGTCGCGGTAAACAAGAGAAACAATTCCGAGCGCAACCAGCACAGCGCCAAGAATGATTCCCATCTTCGTGGTGAGTTTTGCCAGCCAGCCAAGAAGGTGCAGCCCAAAGAGAATAATCAGCGCGCCCGCAATCGGCGCCAGCGTCGTCCGATTTTCCCGTAAGAACGATCCGACCGCGCTTGCCGAAGCACCAAACGAAATAAAAACCGCTGAAAATCCCACGACAAAGGAAAGAGCCGACGCAAAAAGTCCGCCGCGCGGCTGTTGCCCCTGCCGCAACTGCTCCATCCCGACGCCGGAAAGCATGGAAATGTAACCGGGCACGAGCGGCAAAACGCACGGCGAAAGAAACGACACGAGCCCGGCGAGAAACGCGGCCGCAAATGAAACGTCAGCATGCATATTCGGAAAAACCTCGAAATCCTAGGGATGAAGCTTCCGCGCAAAAGTGTCGCAAGCAAAACGCGCCTGCCGCATGGCCCGACAAATTGTCCCACAACTTGCCGCAAATTCGCCGCTTTGGCAAAACGCGGCAAATACCAGACAACTGACGGAAACCGCTGGCGCAGCGAGTCAATTCCTTGCCGGCGCACCTTCGTAACCGCAACAAAATAAGTCAGTTGCGAAGGCTTCGGTTGGCCTCCCGCCTGCTTTCTCCATGCAGCGGAGGAGCGCGATGGCGGGAGTTTTTACTACGACTTGGACTCCAAACAAGGTCACCGTTTTGCGTGTGGCCTTGGGATTTGCGGCCGTCAGCCTGTTTGGACGCGGCACGTGGGCAAACCTCTTTGCCGTGACGCTGACCGTGGCGACGATTGCCCTCGATGCATTGGATGGCCATCTTGCGCGAAAGAAACAGATGGCGACGCCGCTCGGGGCGCAGCTTGATGTTTTGGGCGATCGCATGATCGAGAACGTTTATTTCACTTACTTTGCTGTCGTGGGAATGGTTTCGCTGTGGCTGCCGGTTTTGTTTTTTGCGCGCGGCGCTGCGACGGATTTACTGCGTGGGCTCGCGCTGAAGTCTGGTTACTCCGGATGGGGCGCGAACAGCATGTTGCAGACGAGGTGGGGACGCGCGCTGGTTGCCTCGCGCTGGAGCCGCGGTTTGTACGCGGCGATGAAGTGCCTGTGTTTTTGCTACCTCGGATTGGAGTTGGCGCTGACACGCGGGCCGGTTGCGTTGATTGGAACGATTGCGGCCGAGTCACACATGACGATTCGCACGCTCGCGCACGTCTTGACCTGGGCGACAGCCGGGTTTTGCCTAGTGCGCGGATTGCCCGTCTTGATTGAAGGCTGGAAGTACTTGGCGAGTGCGACTCCGCGCAAACCGGGAATGGCGAGGGAAACGGCATGAACCGCGCGGCATTTTTTGATATTGATGGAACGCTCATCGAAAAGCCGTCGCTTGAGCGGCGATATTTTCGTGCGCTGTGCCACGAAGGAAAGTTTCCTTTCCAAAACGGAATTGCGTGGCTTGCTGAAGTGGTGCGTGTCGTGCCAAACGGCCTAACCTATGTGCAGCACGGAAATAAGATGTATCTGCGCGGGATTCGCTCCTCCAGTCTCCGGGCGAATCGTGCGGGCGACGAAGCCCTTTTTTTTCCGGAGGCCTTGGAATGCGTTGCGCGGCACGCGGCAAATGGAGAACGAATTG
Organism: uncultured Acidobacteriota bacterium; assembly: GCA_963794175.1. Taxonomy (GTDB): domain Bacteria; phylum Acidobacteriota; class Terriglobia; order Acidiferrales; family UBA7541; genus Acidiferrum. The sequence continues at coordinate 269,399 of CAWCCV010000011.1, forward strand.
TGCTCGTCACAGGCACGCTGGAATTTCTTGGCGACGCGATTGCCCAAAGACTTCGCGCGGAATTGCTGAAGCGGAATGTGACTGCGGAGATCCATGTTTGCGCTACAAGGCTCGAGGAAAAAGACGGGCGCTGGACAGGCCGAATCATCGGCCAGCCGATGTTCGGCGAAGCGAAAGCCGCTGCCGTTTGGTGGTTTGCTGAGAAGTGGAAATTGAATCTGGCGGAATGCAGCGCCTACGGCAACAGCGGGCTGGATGAATGGATGCTGGCGAGCGTGGGAAAGCCGGTCGCGGTAAATCCGGATTCTCGGCTGCGCACGACGGTGCGGCGACAAGACTGGGCGGCTGCGAAGTGGGCGAAGGAAGAGCGTCGGAAAGGAAAGTTGGCGAAAATGGCTCCGGAAAGCGCGCGATGAAAAGCGAACAAAAAGCCTTCGCAGCCCTGCGAAATGAATTTGCGCGAGCGTGGCAAGAGTGCGGCATCTTTGAATGGATCGCGCTCGTCTACATGGCGCTTTCGAGCGCGCTCATTGCTGTCTACGCAAAGAATCTCGCGTATCCCGTGCGACTGGTTGCTGCGCAAGCAATCGTAGCGCTTTTGATTCTCGCTCTTTGCTGCGTTTACGCTCGCAGCGAACGGCGCGCGATTTCATTACGGCGGGAGATTCTCGACGAAGTTCTGGCATTTCTGGCGGCACTGGTATCCGCACCTGTTTTTTCTTTTCTGCTTTGAAGAGCTCGCGCATCTCGTTCACCTCGTGAATCCCGGCTGGGAAGATGCGAAGCTCATCACCTTCGACTACTGGCTCACCGGTGTTCATCCGGCTTTGTGGCTCGAACAATTTGCGACTCCCGCGCGAAACGATTTTTTTCAGTTCACTTATATTACCTACTTCACCTATCTCCTGATTGTCGGCGGCGTTTTGTATTTCCGCCGCGACTGGAATGCGTACTGGTCCACGATGACGTATTCCGCCGCGGGATACGTGATGGGATATCTCATCGCGATGATGTTCCCGATCCAAAGCCCGTGGTTTTCGATGGCGGGAATGTGGCGTGGCGAACTTCACGGCGGGCTGTTCACCGCGGCGATCGGTTTTATTGAGAATTTCGGACGCGTGCGCGGCGCGGCGTTTCCTTCTGAACATGTTGCGGGATCCGTCGCTGCACTGTGGGGCGCGTGGAAACACCGGCGCTGGCTTTTCTGGGCTTTGTTGCCGCTGGCGATTTGTATGTGCGTTTCAACCATATGGGGCCGGTATCACTATGTTGCGGACGTGTTTGCCGGAATCGCCACAGGAACGTTGGGATACGTTGTGGGCGGCTGGCTCACGCGCTTCAGCACGGCCGAGCGGAGGGCCAGGTGGGGCATGGCGGCGCAAGGGGTGGAGAGTTTCAGCGACTGAGCGCGATTATTCTTTGCGCTCCGGTTGCGCTCTTGGGCGGATGCACTTATCGCGCGCAAATGGGGCCGGCGCAGGGCCGCAGCCCGTGCCCATGCCAAATTCGGCGACGGCAACTAGAGGGCGGGCATGTGGGGCGGACGGAGGGCGCGCGCCGTTTGGTCAGCTTCCACTGTTTTCAAATAGGTTTGCAGAGCCGTTCGATATTGGGCGGGAGCAATCAAGCTCGATTCTTCGTGGCAGGAGGCTTTGATGAGCACGAACGTCTTTGGCAAGTGGGCTGCCTGGTACACTCTTTGGCCGAAGGGAAGAGGGATGACGGGATCTTGTTCGCAGTGGACGATTAACACGTGCGCGTCGACTTCGGCGATTCTCTTTTCGGTGTCGAGCTGCCCGTAAACGAGCAGGCTGATTCCCGGCAAGAACCAGAAAGAGCGTCGCGCCATGGCGGAAGCGGAAGGAAAGGGGGCTTCCAGGATCAACCCGCCGATTTTGTGGCGCGAAGCTAGCTGCGTTGCGACAGCGGTGCCAAGTGATTGTCCGACGACGAGGATTTGTTTTCCTTCGGTGTGTTTTATTTCGATCAGATACTTCAGAGCAGCTTCGGCGTCCTGATAGAGGCCGGCTTCAGAAGGAATTCCTTCGCTGCGCCCGTAGCCGCGATACTCCACCGCGAAGACGTTTGCAGGTATGCTGCGCAGAGATTCGTAGTGATAGGTGCGGTCGGCGATATTTCCCGCATTTCCGTGAAACACCAGAAACGTGAATTTGGCCTTTTCGGCGGGGATCCACCATCCGTAGAGCTTTGTTCCGTCGGCGGCGTTAAACCAAACTTCTTGCCTCTGTAGACCGCGCGGATTCCACTCGCCGCCGAGTCTGTCCGGATAGTTTGGGAAAAAGATGAAGTGGGGCTCAAAAAGGCGAATCAGGATAAGAACGAGCGCGTAGGCCACGAAAACGATTATGGCGAGTCTCGACAATCGCTTGGAGAAAGTCTGTGCGCTCATGGTGGCGGGGCGGGGAAGGGACTTTCGCGTTCAAAGAGCTGAGCAATAGAGAAGAGTATGGATTCAGAGGTGGCGAAGCCGATGAGTTGGAGGCCGAGGGGAAGGCCGGAAGGCGCAAGGCCGCAAGGAATAGAGACGGCAGGGACACCGGCGAGATTGGCGGGGCGGTTAAGGCGGAGGAGAAGCGCGCGCGTGGCGTGGTCTTTGCCATGGAGGGTGGTGGATTCTTCGCCGATTAACGTAGCGGCGATGGGAGTGGTTGGGACGACGAGCGCGTCGATATTGGTTTCGGCAAGCACGGAATGGGATTGGTGGATAAAAGCTTCACGCCGCTCCATGGCTTGGAGATAGCCAGTTGCCGTGACGCGGGTGCCGATTTCAAGGCGGGCGCGAACGTCTTCGCCGTAGTCGGCGGAGTGTTTGGGGAACCAGCCCATTTTTTGGTGATAGTGGGTGGCTTCGGCCCACGCGATGTTGTTGCCGGCGTCTTCGGTGTTATTGAGAAGCGGAATGGAGATTTCTTTTGTTTTGCACCCGGCTTTACGGAGAAGTTTTAGAGCCGATTCGAATGCGGTTTGGACTTCGGAGGAAAGTACGTCGAAGAAAAACTCTTTGGGGATGCCGAGGGTAAATTTTGTTTTGCGGGATGCTTTCGATTCGGAACTCTTGTCACGCGCGTGAATCGCGCTGAGGACCAGAGCGGCATCTCCAACGGAACGGGCGATCGGGCCGGCGCAGTCGAGCGTGGTCGAGAGGGGAATTACACCGTCCACGGGAACGGAATGAAGCGCGGGCTTGAAACCGACGACTCCGCAAAGCGAAGCTGGGATGCGGATGGAACCGCCCGTGTCCGTGCCGATTGCCGCAACGCAAAGGCCGGCCGCGACGGCCGCGGCCGCGCCGCCACTTGAGCCGCCGGGAATGCGCGCCGTGTCCCAGGGATTGCGCGTGGGGCCATAGTGCGGATTGTTCGTCGTGACGCCGTATGCGAATTCGTGGAGATTCGTTTTGCCGAGAATGACGGCGCCGGCGGTTTTAAGTTGCGTGACGAGCTGCGCGTCTTTTTCTGGAACGAAGTCTTTGAGAAATTTTGCACCAGCGGTGGTGCGGATGCCCGCCGTGTGAATGTTGTCTTTCAGAGAAATGGGAATCCCATGCAGCGGGCCGCGATCGCGGCGAGATTTGCCTCCCCGCGGCGTGCAAAGTTCTGCTTCCGCCTTCTTGGCTTGAGTCAGAGCAAGTTCGGAAGTCACGGTGAGATATGCGTTCAATTCGGGATTCAGTGTTGCGATTCGTGCGAGGAAATGCTGCGTGAGTTCTACGGGAGAGAGCTTGCGCGCGCGGAAGAGGCGGCCGAGTTCTCGGATGTCAAAGAATGCAAGATCACGCTTGGCCATGCAGAGAAGAATTTAGCACATAGAGCACAGAGGTCGTAGAGGGCACGCAGGACGCGAAAGCGCGGACAAGTTGAAGAGAAGGCTAGTAGATTTTTTCCTGGCGACGGAGGTTTCCGAAGGTGCCAAGGTTGGCGACGATGAATGCGACGCGGAACTGATTTTCCGTGCGGACCGCGCCGAGGTTGATTCGGCGGTATTCAAAGGCGATGCCGCAACAGCCGCCGTTGTAGTTTACTTGGGCGATTTGGTTCTGCAGAACACCGTTGGTGATGTCGTAGCTGAGGCCGGCGGTTGCATTGAAGCCTTTGCGATTCAGGCTGCCGTAGCCGACGAGCGCGCGCACCTGGTCGGAGAGAGGCTGGAGAATGGGATCAGCCTGAAAACGGAAGTGCGCGACGGTAGCAAAAAATTCGGAGTAAGGTCTCACTTTGAGCAGCGTGCCGATTACAGTGATTTTTTGGAGTTGCGGGTCGTATTCCAAGATCTGTTCGGCGTCGTATTTTCCTCCGGGTGTGATTTTTATGTCGCTGACAATCGGAGACCAATTGCGCGGGCCGAGCGCAAAGGCAAACGGCGTGATGGAATTGAATGCTTGCAGCACGTTGCGCTGGCCGTCCACGATGGCCCCGCCAAAGGTGGGATCGAAGTAGTGCTTTTGCGAAACCTGCCAGGAGACGAGTTCTTCCGGCTGATCGTCGCCGCTTTTCAGAAATAGTCTCTGCGTAATTCCATATTCGATTTCGTTTGTGTTGCTCAGCGTCGCGTCCGAATCGAAACGGATAAACCGTTCGAAATCGCTGATGCCGCCAACGTAGCGGAAAATGATTTGAGGCTCGATGGTGTGTTTGTAGCGATGGCGCGGCTTGTCTTTTTTCAGAGAAGCGCGATCGAAAAAGCGTTCGAGAGTCGGAGGGCGGATTTCCAGCGTGAATTCGCCGTCGTTGCGCGTGACCGGTTGTTCGTCAAGATTGCCTGCGGCGTCTAGCGAAGCGCCGTAACGAGCCGTGCGAAACGTGCCGGTGGCGGTAATTCCGAGCCAGGGACCGATGTGCAAAGGAATTGTGACGCTCGGGGCGAATTCCGTGCGTTGAACGAGGGCCGCGGTGGTGAGGTTGACGTCTTCGCGGCTGGAAGCGCCGATGTAGGAATCAAAACTGAGGTAGAAGGGAAGATTGCGCCACGGAGCCTGCTCAACGGAGCGGAAGCGGGCTTCGGGGAGATTGCGGAGTGAAACGCTGGTTTCCGGATTGAGCGTCAAGAAGCTCTTGTCGTTGAGCGCGGCAAAATTGAGGCTAAAACCGTTGAAATTATTGGTGAGAAACACGGCGCTGCGCACTTCGGAATTGATGGCGTCTCCGTAAGTGTCGGCGAACGCGAGGCGGAAGGTGAGCGAAGAAAGCTGATTGAAATCCGCGACGAAGCGCCAATTGTTGGGAAGCAATGACTGCATTTCGAGTTGCTGTTGATGGCCGCCTTGCGGTTGCAGGACACCGTTTGCATCGGGTAGGCCACGATCGATGACGCCGAAGTAGGTGTATTTGACAGTGGTGTTTTCGTTGGGCGTGGCGCGAAACGCCACGTTCTGGGAAGAGCCACGCTTGCTCAGGTATTGCGCGCCGAGCGTGGCATCAAGCCAGGACTTCGGGGCCCAGTAGAATGAATCGCCAAGGATAAAACCCTTGCGATTGCTGTTGCCGACATCGGGAATGAGAAAACCGCTTTGGCGGACACGCGGGCCCGCAGGAGTCGTTGCATAGGGCAGCCAGATAAGCGGGACGCGTAAAAGGCGGAAGTTGGCGTTGACGAGGGCGACGTTTTTGTCAAGACGGATGGTGGCGCGCTTGGCGAAGAATTGCCATTTGGGATGTCCGGGGTCGCAGACGGTGATCCAGGCTTGTCGAATGATGTAGACGTCGCCGGGTAGCTTGTCTACGTCCCGCGCTTCGAAGTAGAGCGGGTTTTCCGTGATGAGCACCATGGGATTGGGGCGTCGCGCGATTTTTATGTTTCCGCGAACTTGGTGGAATTTGCCGGTGGCGGTGCTGAGGTTGTACTGGGCCTGGTCGGCTTCGATGTGCTGGTTTTCGTAGTCGAACAAGATGTGCCCTACGGCGGTGGTGTCGTGCGTGCGGTTGTTGTATTCGACGCGATCAGCGCGAAGAGACATTTCGCCGTACTGAATCAGAACATTTTTATCCGCAATAAAAAGGTCGCCTTGCTTGCGCTGCGGTCCATCGGCGGAAATTTCCACGATGTCGCCCTTGCCGGAAGGCAAACGAACGAGCTGGGCATGGGAAGAAGGCGCAACACAGAGCGTGAGCAGCAGGAATTGGGCGAGCGAAAGCCAGGTTGCGGCGCTGCAAATCAAACGGAGCGTGGAGCCTAGGCGGAACATTCGGCAGCCGGAGCAGTTGGATAGCCTAACATGCGCTCAGCGTTGTGTGTAGCGGCCGGGAAATCGCCGGAAGGATTGTCCAACGAGGCCGGAATGTGAGACGCTTCCCAGCGTTTCGCGTCTAAGCAGGAACAGGTGGGCCCAAAGCCGGCGGATTGCCTATCGCCAGAGGCGCTTCAGAATTCTTGATTCAGAAATCGAAGGAGATGGGAATGAACGCGACCAAGTTCGCTAAGCGGGGACTGTTTGTGTGGATGGGGGCCATGGCATTGACGCTGGGCTTGCTGGAAACGGCAATGCCGTCCGCGGCGCAGGAAAAGAAGGACGAGAAAAAAGAAGAGAAAAAGGACGAAAAGAAGCCCACTCTGCCGCTGAAGGGCGATCGCAAGATCGAGTTCACTACGGACGAAGGGACATGGCTCTCCCTGGACGTTTCGCCGGACGGCAAAACGATTGCGTTCGAGCTGCTCGGCGACATTTACACGATGCCCATCGAGGGCGGGCAGGCAAAATTGATTTCGGGCGGGATGGCGTTCGATAGCCAGCCGAAATTTTCGCCCGACGGCAAATGGATTGCGTTCCTGTCCGACCGCGAAGGCAGCGACAACATCTGGATCATGAAACCCGACGGAAGCGAACCGAAGCAAGTGTCGAAAGATCCTGGCAGTGATTTTGTTTCGCCGTCGTGGGCGCCGGATGGGAAGTACATTTTTGTCTCGAAAGCCTCGGCGGGAATCGCGGCGTATGAAATCTGGATGTACCACGTGGATGGCGGAAGCGGCGTACAAATCACGAAGTCGCGGCCATCGCCCGCGGTGCAGCGGAAAGACCGGCCCAATGACGTCGGTGTTGTGGCATCCGCGGACGGAAAATATCTCTACTACGCGGAACGCCGCGGACCGTTTTCCTACAATGCGATGTTGCCCCAGTGGGAAATCAAGAGGAAGGACCGCAAGACGGGAGACGAGGACTCGATTCTTCAGCAGTCCGCAAGCGCTTTTCGTCCGCTGCTTTCGCCGGACGCCAAAGTCCTGCTGTACATCTCGCGTTACGAAACGGAAACCGGCTTGCGCTTCAGAAATCTGGAAACCGGTGAGGACCGCTGGGTGCGCTATCCCATCACGCGCGACGATCAGGAATCGCGCTTCACGCGGGACGTATTTCCTGGCTATGCATTTTTGCCGGGCGCGAGTGAAATTGTCTATAACCAGGACGGAAAAATCCGGCGCTTGAATTTGAGCACTGGTGCGGAGACCGTGATTCCGTTCACTGCACAAGTTTCGCAGGAAATTGGAGCCAAACTCGATTTTCCGCAGAAAGTGGAACAAGGGCCGGTGAAAGTTCGCCTGATTCAGGATGCGATCGAATCGCCAGACGGCAAGAAGCTCGCGTTTTCCGCGATGACGCATCTCTACACGCTGGATTTGCCGGATGGCAAACCCGTGCAGCTCACGAACGGCAACAAGCACGCATACCAGCCTGCATGGTCGCCGGATGGGAAGTGGATCGCCTACGTAAGCTGGACGGCTGAAGGCGGACAGCTCTGGAAGATCCCCTCGGCAGGTGGAACGCCGCAGCAACTTTCGAAATCGCTTGCGTGTACAGCAATCCGGCATGGTCGCCAGACGGCGCGCGCATCGTTTTGCTGCGCGGCAATGCGTATGATCGCGACAACAGTGCATTCGACGGCGGTCAGACCGGCAATGCGGATTTGATCTGGATTCCTTCCGACGGCGGCGACGCGAATTTGATTCTGCCCGCTCGTGGAGCCGGCGGGCCACGCTTCACGCACGAAAAAGATCGTATTTACGTTTACACGCCGGGTGGACTAGTTTCGCTGCGTTTTGACGGCACTGACCGCCGGACGCACCTGCAAGTGAAAGGGCAGGGAATCTATTTTGCCGAAGAGCCGGTGGCTGCCGATGACCTTGCGCCAAGCCCCGATGGCCAGTGGGTGCTCGCGCATATCCAGAACCAGCTCTACCTCGTTGCCATGCCTGCGGTCGGCGGAGAAGCGCCGACGATCAATGTCAGCGGCCCTGCTGTTCCCGTAAAACGCCTGACAGACATCGGCGCGGATTATTTCGCCTGGGCCGATGACGGAAAAACGATCACTTGGGCGGTCGGCGCGAGCTATTTCCGCCAGCCGGTCAGCTCCATTTCATTCGAGCCTCCAAAGGACGAGAAGAAGGACGAAGCCAAAAAGGACGGAGACAAGAAAGAGGGCGACAAGAACGAAGCGGACAAGAAGGACGCAGACAAGAAAGACGACAAGAAGGAAGAAAAGAAGCCGCAAAAATTCAAGGAACAGGAAAAGGACGTCACGGAAATTGCGGTTGACTTGGAAGTTCCGCGCAAGACGCCGAAGGGAACGATCGTTCTACGCGGCGCCACGGTCGTGACCATGAAGGGCGATGAAGTCCTGAAGAACGCCGACATCGTCATCGAAGACAATCGCATCAAGAGCGTCGGCGCAAAAGGCAGCGTTCCTGCGGGCGCAAAAGTGTTCGACGTCAACGGGAAAACCATTACGCCGGGATTCATTGACACGCACGCGCACTGGTCGGAAATCCGGCGCGGCATTCTCGATACGCAGAACTGGGGCTTCCTGGCCAATCTTGCGTACGGCGTGACGGCCGGTCTTGACGTACAGACTGGAACGAACGACATGTTCGCGTATCAGGACCTTGTGGATACCGGCGACATCATCGGTCTGCGCGCGTTCTCCACCGGCCCTGGCGTTTTCTCCGACAACAATTTCCAGTCCATGGAAGAAGTGAAAGGCGTGCTGACGAAATACCAGAAGTATTACGGCACGCACAACATCAAGAGCTATATCGTTGGCAACCGCAAACAGCGGCAGTTCATGGTTCAAGCGTCGAAGGAACTGGAAATGATGCCGACCACGGAAGGCGGCCTGGACCTGAAGCTCGATCTGACGCACGTCATTGACGGTTTCCACGGCAACGAGCACACTTTGCCGATTACGCCGCTCTACAAGGATGTGCTCGAGATGTTTGCGCAAATCCGGAATCGCGGAAACGCCGACGCTCATCGTGAATTACGGCGGTCCATTTGGCGAAGACTATTGGTACGAGTACAGCGAAGTTCACGACAACGCGAAGCTCAATCACTTCACGCCACATCGCGTCCTTGATGAGAGAACAAAACGGCGGCCGGCGTGGTTCCGCAAGGATGAATACGCGTTTCCCAAGCTGGCGGCGCAGATGGCAAAGCTTCAGCGCGCAGGCGGTCTTGTCGGCGTCGGCAGCCACGGGCAGCTGCAAGGCCTCGGTTATCACTGGGAACTGTGGATGCTCGCGAGCGGCGGCATGACTCCGCTCGAAGTGCTGCGTTGCGCAACGTCGAATGGATCAAAGATCGTCGGCCGGCCGCAGGACCTTGGATCGATCGAAGCCGGCAAGCTGGCGGATTTGGTCATTTTCGACAAGAACCCGCTCGACGACATTCACAACACCAACACCATTCACTGGGTGATGAAGAACGGCGAATTGTTCGAAGGCGACACGCTGAACGAGGTGTGGCCGGAACAGAAAAAGCTGGAACCGCTCTGGTTCTGGAACAACTACGACGTCCCAAAGTCCGGCGATCCGCTGAGCTACGGAAAGACCGTTCAACCGTAAAAATACTGTCAATCTGAAGCAAACGAGCGAAGCCGATCAGGCTTCGCTCTTTGCTTTTGCAAGCGCTTTGGCTTGGGCTTCGCGGTACCACTCCAACGTGCGGCTCAATCCTTCTTTAAAAGCGACTGCCGGTTCGTACTTCAGAAACTCGCAGGCCTGCGTAATGTCGGCTTGGGAATCCCGGATATCGCCGTCCCGGGCGGGTTCGTATTTCGTTTCCAGCTTTGCCCCAGTGAGTTTCGCTAGGTGGGCGATGGTCTCGTTCAGAGTTACGCGCCCTCCCATCCCGATGTTAATAACTTTGCCGGAAACATTGGGCGCTTCGCAGGCGAGCAAATTTGCCGCAACCGCATTGTCAACGTAAGTGAAGTCGCGAGATTGCTCCCCATCGCCGAAGACCACCGGTGGAGTGCCTTCCAAAAACGCGGAGCAGAACTTTGCGAGAACGCCCGAGTACAGGGAAGTGGGATCCTGCCGCGGTCCAAAGATGTTGAAGTAGCGCAGACAAACGTTTTCCAGGCCGTACACGCGTCCAAACGTTTGCGCATAGAGTTCTCCCGCGTATTTCGACACGCCATACGGAGAGATGGGCTCCGGCTCATGCTTTCGACCTTCGGCAATGTCGGTGTCTCGCCATAAGCGGAAGAGGAGGCGGCGAAAACAACGCGCTTCACCTTGGCATCGCGCGCGGCAACCAGAACGTTCAGCGTTCCCTCGACGTTGATTTTGTTGGTTTCCAGAGGATCCTTCACCGAGCGCGGCACGGAAGCCCGGGCGGCAAGGTGCAAAACATAGTCGGCTTCGTGCATCGCCTTCCGCACGATTTCCAGATCGGTGATACTGCCCTTGATAAAGGAAATCTTGCTTCTAATCTCGGCAAGGTTTTCTTCCTTGCCGGAAGAAAGGTCATCCAGCACAACGACGCTGTCCCCGCGGCGGACGAGGTCATCCACGGTATTTGATCCGATAAAGCCGGCGCCGCCTGTCACTACGTAGCGCATTGGGAAAACTCCCGTATTTTATTGGTTTGCACGGCAGCTGCCTCGTACCTGTTTCGTTCCTAGCCGCTTTCCTTTGGCCTGCCCAGCCGCGAGTTTGATACCCTGTTGTTTCGGAACAATACGAGCTGCGAATCATGCGGCGCGTAGAATTAAATTGTACGACGAAACATGCGCTGTCAACCTCTTGGCAGACGTTGGCGTTTCAAAGGAAACATGAGCGGCCGAATCTCACTGATACTCGCGATTGTTGCCGCGATTCTCTTTGGGGGAGCGGCATTCCTGTGGCTTCATTTTCGCGCCGGGAGCTCCCAGCCCGTTGTTGCGTTTACCCCGATTACCCACGCTACGGAATCTCCCAAAGAAGCACCCGCTGAAAGCAGCAAACCCTCCTCTGCTTCTGGCCAGCCTGCCGGGCCGATAGCAAGAAAGGCTCCTGCCGAACCTCTGTTCAGTCCCAAGGCCGGAGAGGTGCTTCAGTTTTCGGCCAGCCTCGCTAAAGTCAGCAATGTAGCGAGCCTCCGTCTGGAGGTTGTGGACAAGAAAGAGACGGACGGAAAAGCCACCTGGCACTTTCAAGCCACGGCGAAAACACAGAACGCAATGCGGCTCATCTTCGATCTGGATGACCGCTTCGATTCGTTCAGCGAAGTGACTTCCTTCGCCGGCGTTCAGTACGAAATGCATTTAAACGAGCGTGGCCAAAAAGTTCAATCTGTCCAGCGGCTCACGACGACGGGTAAAGAAGCGGCAAGCCCGGGCGTTTCTTCGGCGGTGGTTTTGCCCGGCACGCGCGATCCGCTCGGGATGATGCAGTACCTGCGCTCCTTGAATTGGGATCAGGTACGCGAAGTGAAGAGCCCTGTTTTCGATGGGCGAAAAATTTACGACGTTCGCGCCAAATTGATTGGCACTTCCGAAGTCGTGGTGCCTGCCGGAAAATTCACCGCAGCGACAATTGAGATTCGTGTCTTTGACAGCGGGGCGGAGATGAAAGACGCACACTTCACTCTGTATCTTGCGCGCGATCCCGCACGCACTCCCGTGTTGCTTCTGGCTACGCTGCCATTTGCGGAAGCCCGCGTAGAACTCCAGGAAAAAAGCGACTAAGACCTAACAGAGAACAATGCGGTCGCGATTCCGCATGACGCGGCGCGTAGCGTTGCGCGTATCCACGACCAGTTTGGAACCATCCACGATCGCGTTGTAGTCGTAGGTGGAATGATCTGTCGCGATCACGATGCAGTCGTAGGAGCCCAGAGTCTGCGCCGAAAGCGGTACAGACTTCATTCCCTCATAATTGTAATGACGCATGCGGTGAAGCTGGGCAAAGTAAGGGTCGTTGTAATCAATCTGCGCGCCACGTTCCTGCAGCACCTGCATGATTTTCAGAGTGGGCGACTCCCGCAGGTCGTCCACATCTTTTTTGTAGGCGACGCCCAAAATCAGGATTCTCGAGCCGTTCAGACTTTTTCGCTGTTTATTGAGCGCGATGGCGATCGCGTCGACGACGTGGTAGGGCATCGACGTGTTGATTTCCCCTGCCAGTTCGATGAAACGGGTCGCGAAGTCATATTCCCGCGCTTTCCAGGAAAGGTAGAACGGATCGACGGGAATGCAGTGGCCACCTAGCCCCGGCCCGGGATAGAACGGCATAAAACCAAAAGGCTTGGTCGAAGCGGCGTCAATCACTTCCCAGATGTCTATTCCCATGCGCAGGCTCAAGAGCTTCAGCTCATTGACCATCGCAATGTTGACGCAGCGGAAGATGTTTTCAAGGAGTTTTGCCATTTCGGCCGCGCGCGTGGAGCTCACGGGGACAACCCGCGAAACGACCTGCGCATAAAGTGCTTGCGCCGCGCGCCCGCTCGGGGGATTCAGCCCGCCGACAACCTTTGGAATCTGCGCAAGTCCGAACTGCTTGTTGCCGGGATCTTCCCGCTCCGGAGAAAACGCCAGGAAAAAGTCGCAAGGAATGTCCTCGCTGGCCGGACCCGTGGCAATCGGGCAGCGCATCCCGTTCGCTTCCAGAATCGGCAGCACCAGCTCCTCGGTCGTTCCTGGGTAAGTCGTAGATTCAAGAACCACGAGATGGCCCTTCTGCAAATGGGGAGTGATGGATTCCGCCGTCTGCTTCACATAAGAAAGGTCCGGCTCGCGACGTTCGTCCAACGGCGTCGGCACGCAGATCAGAATCGCATCCATTTCTTTCAGTTTCGAAAAATCCGTCGTGGCGGAAAAATGCCGGGAATTGGCATACTGCTGAATTTTCGTTTGTGGAATATGCTCGATGTAAGTGCGCCCGGCGTTGAGCATGGTGATTTTTGCCGGATCGGTATCAAAACCCGTGACCCTGTGCCCGGCTTCCGCAAATCGCAAGGCCAACGGCAATCCCACATACCCACACCCGATAATGCCAACCTTTAGCTGCGCACCCCTGAAAAACTCCGGCTTTCGATCAACTGGCATAGGTACCGCCCCGCTCCTTTAGATAACCATCACAAATTGACACATCGAAATTACCGCGAAACCGAATCGGTTGCACGCGCGCAGGTTGAAATGCTTGGCAGAGTCGTCTTGATGCGCCAAAATCACACACGGAAAAGATTGCACCTATGGTCTTGATGACTCTGCTTGTTATTTTAATCGGCCTCTGCGCGGGAATCATGGTCGGATTGCTCGGCATCGGAGGCGGCATTGTTATCGTTCCCGCGCTCGTGCATTTGCTGCACATGGATCAGCACACCGCGCAGGGAACTTCGCTCCTTGTTCTGCTGCCACCGATTGGGGTCGGCGCGTTACTTGAGTACCGTAAGAAAGGGGAAGTCGATTTTCGCGCGGGAATTCTGTGCGCCGTCGGCATGTTGATTGGCGGTTACGCCGGGGGCCGGATTGCCGTGCCCATGTCTTCCGATCATCTAAAGGAACTATTTGGTACGTTCCTTATGCTTTCCGCCATACTGCTCTGGAGCAAAGCTTCCCGGAAAGCGAAAGCAACTCTGGCGCCAGTTGGCCAGGGAAGAGAACCCCAAGATGGGTAAAACAATTGGATTTCTGCTGGCTGGCATCGCGGGTGGAATTCTGTCCGGACTCTTTGGAATCGGCGGCGGGACCGTTCTCATCCCCATTTTTAGCCTGCTGCTTGCGTTCGATCAGCACAAGGCGCAAGGCACAAGCCTCGTCGCGCTGATTCCGCCAACAGGTTTGCTCGCGGTTATTGCCTACGCGAAGGGCGGTTACGTTTCCTGGTTCATCGGAATTCTTCTTGTCCCGGGCCTTTTTGTCGGAGGAATTCTCGGGGCGAGGATTGCAAAGCGCCTTGAGCCGAAGCGCATGCGCCAGGTTTTTGCCATTTTAATGTTTCTACTCGGGGTTTGGGAAGTTGCAGGCGCGCTGCAAAGGTAAACGAACAAACCATGATTGACTTGCATTGCCATATCTTGCCGGGAATCGACGACGGCGCAAAAACCATCGAAGAGTCCCTCGCCATGGCAGAAAACGCAGTCGCCGACGGAATCACGCACGTCGTGGCAACTCCTCACGCGAGTACTGAATACAAATTCGACTATGAACGCGTCCGGGCCAAGCGAGACGAGCTTCAGGCAAAGCTGGGAGATCGCTTGCACCTGGCGACCGGCTGTGACTTCCATCTGAATCCTGAAAATTTGGCGGAGTTGAAAAAATCTCCCGAGCAATTTTGCCTGAACCAAAAAGATTATCTCCTCGTTGAGTTTAGCGAGTTTTCAATTCCTCCCGCGATGGACCAGATGATTCACCAGTTGCAGCTGGCGGGCCTGCGCCCTATCGTCACTCATCCCGAACGCAACGGGATCCTCCGCGCCAAACCGGAACGTCTCGCGCAATGGGTACGCGTCGGTTGCTATGTGCAAATCACGGCGGGGTCGCTACTCGGAACATTCGGCGCGGGAGCAAAAAGCGATTCCGTCTCCTGGATATCGCAAGGATTGATTCATTTTGTTTCAAGCGACGCGCACAACACCAAATCTCGGCCGCTTTCGCTCCGCCCTGCGTTCGATTTTGTAACTGCTCAATTCGGGAAGGAAACGGCGCAAGGACTCTTGGTGGATAACCCCTGGGCCGCCTTTGAAGGCCGCAATCTTCCATACGTCCCGGAGGTTGCTGAGCCGCGCCAGGGAAAAGCTAGAAAGCGCTTCTTCTTTTTTTAGGAAGTCAGCTTCAGTTCCAAGCCGCCTTTCGCAACTCTTGGCGGTCTCGGACCTCGAAAGCCCAGCCCGCTCCAGAGTGCGGCCCCTGTCGCCCAACTTGCTGCAAGCAGCATCGCCAGCAAGCCGGCGTAGGGAATCAATTCGAGGACCGTAAGAACCACTGCGCCGGCCAGAAGCGCTACCACAAACATCCCCGGAAATAGCTTGTCACCAATTTCGTACGCGATTCCCGCAATCCCGATTCCCAGAACGACTAGGAAAACGAAGGCGAAAACGCTCTCCACCAAATTGGAAACGTGAAAATATTCATCGAGCTCAAGCATTCCGTAGGAGTAAACCACGGCTACCGCCGCTCCGAGCAATCCCGTCACCAGCCAGCGTTGCGCGGCTCTTGCAACACTTCGAACCGCGCGAGGCCTCAGAAGCAGGGCAGGCAAAAGCGCGCAGCACAAATGAAATCCCAACAGGGCAACCGCTCCACGCCAGCCGATGCTCCGCTGCCCGGGCATATGTATCCAGGGAATTGCAGTAAAGTCTCTTGCAGGGGCAACGATCGTACCTTCCCTCGTGATTTGCCCGCCCAGAGCGACGATGTCTTCGTCCACTTCCGCGCCGTTCTTCAAATGGACCGCTCCGCCAACTACCACAACGTCTTCCCGGACTTTTCCGTAAACCGTCACGTCGCCCCATAGCGCGACAATATCTCCATGCAGATCCCCGCGAACAACAACATCGCAGCCGATGCATATCACCGATCCGTTGTAAGTCTCTTCTGTAACGTTTACGGTGCGGAAATAGGATTGCTTGTCTTCTGCCGAAGCCGCAAGAACGAACGCAAGGCTGAGCAGGACGGCCAGGAACGTTGCTTTCGCCGCGCAAACCATTCGCGGGCCGGTGTCTTCGGGTTCCATTTCCTGCTTGTGTTGAATCCAGGGTCGCATACCCTCTTTTACCTTGCGGGCTTAAGAGGCAAGCCCGCCCAAACATTGAATAACCCCAAAACTTCTCTCACAACGTCCAGAGCATCGCTCGTGGAGCGCCACCAGTGGGACGCATCAAACGAATCCGTAGTTGCCGCGCGAACTATCAACGCACCTCGGTCGCTCTCCAATTTATTCCACAGGGCGTGCACGCGGCGCGTATGCGCTTTCGAAGTAACAATAATCACGGAGCTGCTTTTTTCACTTTGCAAGGCGACTGCAATCACCTTCATTTCGTCCGCGGTATTTACGATTGCCGGCGAAAGTATCCGGATCGCTTTCTCCGGAACTCCCTGCTTCAGCAGTACGCGCCTCGATAACTCCTCTTCTCCATCGAACGGAACCCCGAGTTTCTCCATTGTCTGTGTGGGTTCTACCGGTTTCGTAAGCCACACTTCCTGTGCCCATCCTGCGCGATAGATCTCAGCCGCTTGCAGCGCCCGATAGGGCATACGTCCTGTCAGTACGACCACCGCCTTGCATTTTTGGAGCTCATCTTCCTGCACCAACCAGTTGCCCACACGCAGGAAAATCACGGTACACAGACAAAGGAACAGCACGCCGGCAATCAGCCATGCGCGCGCAATTCCGTTTTGCCCGCTCGATCGTCTACTTTGCGTCATTTTCAGGCCTGCGCATCGTAGCCCGCGATTGCCGGGTGGTCAATCTTTGGCGCGAACGATAGACTGGTAGAGAAACTCACGGAGGTTGCATGCGCGCTGTCGTTACCGGAGCAGCAGGATTTCTCGGTTCACATCTTTGTGATCGGTTGCTCGCGGAAGGCTGGGAAGTCCTTGCACTCGATAATTTTGTTACCGGCGTCGCAGAAAATCTCCGCCACCTTGAGGGAAATGCAGAGTTCGAATTTCAGCGAGCCAATGTTAGCGACGCGCTTCACATCGAGGGGGACGTCGGTTATGTTTTCCATTTTGCATCGCCCGCCAGCCCGCCGGACTATTTAAAGCACCCCATTGAAACGATGCGGGTCGGTTCGGCAGGCACTGTCAATGCTCTCGAACTGGCGCGCGAAAAAGGCGCCAAGTTTTTTCTTTCCTCCACCAGCGAGTGCTATGGCGATCCGGAGATTTCTCCTCAGCACGAGGATTATTGGGGCAATGTGAATCCCGTCGGGCCTCGCAGCGTCTACGACGAAGCAAAGCGCTTTTCGGAAGCGCTCACCATGGGCTATCACCGCTACTGCGGCGTCGACACCCATATTGTTCGCATTTTTAACACCTATGGTCCGCGCATGCGCCTCAATGACGGCCGCGCTCTTCCCAATTTTGTCTATCAAATGCTCAGCGGCAGTCCCATCACGATTTACGGAGACGGAAAACAGACGCGCAGCTTTTGCTATGTTTCGGATTTGATTGAAGGAATCTACCGGTTGGCGCTTTCCGAAGAACATTTTCCGGTGAACATCGGAAATCCGTCGGAAATCACCATTCTGGAATTTGCAGAGCGAATTCGCTCTCATTTTCCGAATGCGCCCGCACTGGTTTTCGAGCCTCTTCCGGAAGACGATCCCAAGCGTCGCTGCCCGGATATCTCCAAAGCCAAACGTCTCTTGAATTGGGAGCCCAAAATAGATTTGGACGAGGGTTTGCGTCTCACGCTCGTCTATTTCAGGGAAGTGTACGCCAAGAGCGCCGCTAAATAACTCTAACTGCGGCCAAACGAATGATATTCGAAGCCGAGCTCCGCCATTTTTTTCGGGGAATACAGATTCCGGCCATCCACGACCAGCTTGCGTGACATGGTTTTTCCCGCCCGCTCCCAGTCCAGGCTCTTGAATGCACTCCACTCCGTGCAAACCAGCGCGGCGTGAGCGTCGCGCAAAGTCTCATACGGGTCTTCATGAAAATGCACATTCGACAAAACCTTTTGCGCGTTTCCCAATGCCTCTGGATCGGTCGCGTGAACCTCCGCCCCTTCATCCAATAGACGGCGAATCACATAAATCGCCGGGGAAAATCGAATGTCATCCGTATTCGCCTTGAACGCAAGCCCAAGCACTCCTACGCGCTTGCCTTTCACCACCCATAGAGCCTTGCTCACTTTTTCCATGAAGCGGTCAATCCGCTCCTTGTTTACCCGCTCCGCCGCCTTCAGGATTTCAAAGTCGACGCCAACGGTAGAAGAAAGCTGGATAAATGCCTGGATATCCTTCGGAAAGCAAAACCCGCCGAATCCCAGCCCCGCTTTCAAGAATTGTGTTCCAATCCGCGGATCCAGACCCATTGCGTGTGTCACTTGTTCTACGTCTCCGTCCAATTTCTCGCACAGGTCCGCAACGACATTTGCATAACTGATTTTCAAGGCAAGAAACGAATTGGACGCGTGCTTGATCAGCTCGGCGCTGTTGATAGTCGTGACGAGGAATTCCGCCTTGGGCTCGTCCGGGCATCCGTTCTTGTGTACCTGACACTTGAACTTGCGCTCCAGAATCGGCTTGTAGATTTCCCGCATCTTTTCGGCGGCCGCGACGCTATCCACGCCAACGACAATCCGGTCCGGATGAAAGAAATCGTAAACCGCAGTCCCTTCGCGAAGGAATTCAGGGTTCGACGCAACGCTGAAGGTGATGCTGCCTCCCTTCGAGTAGGCAGCCAGCGTCCGCTGCAACTCCAGTCCGGTTCGTGCCGGTACCGTGCTCTTTTCCACCACCAGCTTCGGAGTCTTTGCTTCGGCAGCGATCTGTTGTGCCACGTGGTCGATTGCGGAGAGGTCTGCGCTGCCATCCTCCCGGGGAGGGGTTCCGACACAAATAAAAATCGCATCGCCAAATCGAATGGCTTCCGCTGTATCCGTTGTGTAGGAAATGCGCCCGTTCTTCCGCGCCGTTGCCAGAACTTCATCCAGATGCTCTTCGTAGATGGGAACGCCGCCCGCATTCAGCTTCGCGATGCGCGCCGCGTCAATGTCCGTGCACATCACTTCGTGGCCAGCCTCGGCAAGGCAAGCCCCCGTGACGAGTCCTACATACCCGCAGCCGATCACCGATAAGCGCAAGTTCAGTTCTCCATATGCCGTTAATTTAGGTCGATTTCCAGTTTATCCGACCCTTTCGCTGCCAGCCGGATTAGGAGGCTGCAGTGTTCTCACTGCGCACGCTTGCCCATCAACAGACCGCGCAGCCCAAGGAGGACCAGCCGCGGCTGCCGGCGAATGACGTTCCACAATAACTTGGTGGATTCATCGCGGTTGATTTCTCCCAGCGATTCGCGCGCCGAGTCATTCAGCATATCCACGAGCTGGGAATAGTCTCTCTGCTGAAAATAGTGCAGTGCGCGCCGAATCAACCAATGGGTTCCCAGCTCCCGCCGCAGCTCGCGTAATTCCGTGCTGCGCGTTTCGGCAAGCAGCGCATCGGCTACGCCCTGTGCCCCGCGAAAGCCGGTGACAATCCCGCCCACTGTGGACACTTTCACCTGGGCCGCAGCATCCCCGACCAAGAATACTTCTCCGTTCCCAATCCGCCGTCTCACCGGCACCCACTTCCTGTAAACGGGAATCCGCGCTCCCTGCCATTCGAGCGCGGTCATTCCTTTTTTCTCAAGGAATTGTTCGATGCGCCTCTTCGTTTCCTGTCCGCTCCCCTCGCCGATAATTCCCAGCGCGCCGCGATGCTCGTTCTCGGGAATTAACCAGTAGAAATAGGGCGTATCGTCCGGCACAAACCAAACCCGCGTTGTATCAGGCGGACAATCCTTTGGCAGATTCACGATTGCTTGAACCAGAGGCACCGTCTCAACCGGCGGCCAGCCCGACGTTCGAGCCACGCGGCTTGTCGCGCCGTCCGCCCCAATTACCTGATCGGCGTGCAATTCTTCTTTTTGTCCGCCGCTTTCCACTTCCAGCCGCAGAGCCCGCGCATTTGGGCCAAGACTCAGGAATCTGGTGTCATAGGAAAACTGCGCTCCGTAGCGCTCGGCTTCAGCAGCCAGCGCGGGAATCAGCTTGGCGCGCTCGATAATCAAGTCCGGGTCGCGCAAAGCAATTTGCGCTGATCGCCCGTCCGTGAAAAGCTCAAATCTCCGGATTTCGTTCTTTACGCTTGCCGCCGCGGCGGGCCCGAGCAAATTCCGGAAATGGTGGGTAACAATCAACGACCGCGGCGCAGGATCAAGCTCCGGCTTTGAATCGAGCACCCGTACCGCACGGCCGCCACGCGCCAGCTTCGCGGCGGTAAAAAGTCCCGCAGCCGAACCTCCGACGACAATCACTTCACGGCCTTCTTGTCCCGCAAGAGAGGCTTTCTTGGTTTCGCCCACGCCCGTCGATCTTTCTAATATTTTGCCGGCCGAAGCACGATTCGGCGGCGCCATATGAGTCCGGCCCTAGAAAAGACCCGCCCAGAACACGCACGCACGCTCGCGTCCGCAATTCGGGCGGCCCCCAAGTATAGCGAATCCAGAGGCAGGGGCAAACGGATTGGCGGGGCGCATCCGCGTCGCTTGGATTCCAAAATCGTTGCGCTAGGAAGCTGCAGGGCTTTCTTGACTTGCCTTTCATAGGGAGCTCGCTCGAGAAGCGCGACGCCGGTCAACGCCGCAGCAACCGCCGCCAGGGCTACCAAAACGGCTTTGCCGGTCGAAAGATAGCTTACGAAGATTGCGAGCGAGCCCGAAATGGCCCCGACCAGATACATCACAAGCACTGCGCCGCGCTGTCCCAGCTTCAGATTGGTCAATCTGTGAGCCGCATGATCTTTTCCCGGCGTTGCGAACGGCAGCAACCCTCGCCGGCTTCTAGAAATCGTCACGAGCGTCGTGTCAAAAATCGTTGCGCCCAGCACGAGTACCGGCACAAGCCACTGAGAAAAGTGATTTGCCTGCTCAAGCCTCAGCTTCAATCCAAGCGTCGCCATCAAAAAGCCCAGGAACATCGCGCCGCCGTCCCCCATAAAAATCTTTGCGGGCTTGAAGTTCCAGCGAAGAAATCCCGCCGCCGCACCGAGTACAGCCGCCGCAAGCACGGAAACCAGCGTCTGTCCGTTCAAATAGGCCAGCGCCACAAAGAAGATGGACGCCATCGCTGCGATTCCCGCGCACAATCCATCCATGTGATCCAGAATGCTGAACGATGCCGTAATTCCCACTACCCAAATCACCGATAGCACGGCGTCCAGCACGTCCCCGACCCGTCCGCCGATCAAAACGCTGAACACCTGCGCGTGGATTCCGCTGAGCAACAAAATGCACGCCGCCAGCGGCATGCCGATGAACAATTTCACTTGATGATGGAGCAATCCGCGGTCATCCAGAATTCCCACCGCCGCAATCAACGTCGCTCCCGCGAGGATTCCTGCGATTTGCGCGCGCGCCTCGCCCGTAAACAGCGAAAACACGCCCAACAATACGCCACCGTAGATCGCCAGACCGCCCAATAGCGGAATCGGCTGCAAATGAACCTTGCGCGGACCGGGCAGGTCCACCATTCCCACTCGCAACGCCAGCGCCCGCACGGGCACCGCCAGCAGCAGCGACGCAAACAGGGCCACTACGAATGCAATCAGACTTGCCGTCATGCTTCCTCTATTGATTGAGCTACAAAACTGGCTCGGACGGGAAACGCCAGCCTCCGGTAGAACTCAATGCCGGGTTGGCGTCCGGGTCCTAAGCCAAGTTCACAACCCCGCGGCGAGCTACTAAGCTAGCGCGGAAGCTTGCTCTAATCCATCGGTATTCTGCTGCCAGCCCCTGGCTTCCACAAGCAAGTAAACACAAATCGGGCACGAGAGTTCGTCTAACGTTCCGTCAACATGCGCGCAAAAATCCGGTTTACTTCGTCCCGGTTTTTTGTCGCGAAATACCAGTCGATCGTCCGCTTCAGGCCATCCTTGAACTTCACTTTCGGTTCCCAGCTCAGAAGCTTTTTTGCCAGCGAGTTGTCTGCCACTCGGTTCAGCGGGCCTGTCGGCATGTCGGGGCGCAACTTGATCTCCGCCTTGTGTCCGGTCATTTCGCAAACCATTTTCACCGCGTCAATCACCTTGATGCGTTCCATCGTGCCCAGATTGATCGCTGTTCCGTCGTTAATCTTTTCCCCGGCAAGAATCGTTCCTTCCACGATGTCGTCAATGTACGTCCAATTTCGGATCTGCGTTCCGTCGCCCCAAACTTCGAATGGCGACTGCTTGATGAACGCCCGCGCAATCATCGCGATCACCGCGTGATTTTCCACTCCGCGCGGCCCATACACCGTGAAGTATCGGCAAGACGCCGCGCCGATGCCATGCTCCTTGTGGTACGCGTTCAGCGTAAATTCCGCCATCAGCTTCGCCCAGCCGTACGTGTTGTCGGCGTCGTTCGGGCCTTTCGTCAGGTCTTCGGTCAGAAACAGTTCCTTGTTCACATCGGACTGCAGGAAGTTCGGATAAACGCAGCCTGACGACGCGAACACGATCTTCTTCGCCTTTGCGCGCATCGCTTCCGAAAAGACCAGTCCATCCAGGAAAAAATTCGACGCAGGCCCGGCTTGGTGCAAATCCACGTAGCCGCGCCCGCCATGATCCGCCGCAAGATGAAAAACCGTATCCACGCCTTGCACCGCCGAGCGCGTCACGCCCGGCTCGCGCAAATCCGCTTTGACGAAATCAACTCGGCCCGTGGCCATAGCCTCTTTCAAATTGTCCAGATGGCCGCTCGTCAAATCGTCCACCACGCGCACTTTCGCTCCGCGCGCTAAGAGCTGGTCGGTCAGCGTCGAGCCGATAAAGGACGCTCCTCCCGTAACCAGCACAAGTTTTCCGGTCCAAAATGTTTCTGCAGGCTTCACGCGTTTCCAGCCTCCTCAGTTTTTTTCTCCGGCGGCTACCCGGCCAACGATTCGAACAAATTTTTGCAATTCAAAAACTCTATCATAGCCGCGCGACGCTTCTTTCGCCGCCTTGCCCATCTGTTTCACACGGTTACTGTCCGCGGCAAGCGCCCGAATCGCATCCACAAGCTCTTCCGGGTTGTCCGGATCCGTCGCAATTCCGAATCCCTGTTTTGCTCCGAGGCTCGCAACGTCCGTCTCCACTAGGCGCCACAGCCACAATCGGTTTTCCCGCAGCCAAAATTCCGTACATCTTGCTCGGCACGACCACCCCCTCAAGCCCGCGCTTTACCGTGATTAGATGCGCGTCCGCGGCCGCCAGCACCGACGGAATCTTGTTCCCCGGAAAAAATGGCAGGAAGTTGACATTGGGGATCTCCGCAGCCTCCGCAGCCAGTGCATCCCGCTGGGCTCCTTCTCCCACAAAAACAAATCCCACATTGTCCGCAGTCAGTTTCTTTGCTGCGCTGAGTAGTGTCTCCCACGCTCCGTAAAATCCCAGATTTCCCGCGTGAAGCAGCACAAACCGGAACTCGCCACGGATTTTCCGCACTACGTCAATGTCCAGTGTCGGCGCCGAGCCGTCTGCGGAAATTTCTGTTCCATCGCGCACAATCTCAAGCTTTGCTGCCGCAATTCCTTTGGCGAGAATCCGATTCTTCATGTCTTCGCCCAGCACAATCACGCAATCCGCCCGCCGCAACGCCCAGCGATGCAGCTTTTCCCAGATTCGCGCTAAAAATCCCGGCTCGACAATCGAGCCGCCCACGGCCATGTCCGGATACATGTCGCGAATGTTGTAGAGATACGGCTTGCCCTTCAGCATCGCCACAAACGCGCCGACAATTCCTTCAAACGGTGGATCAGTCATCGCCACCACCGCTTCGCACTCGACAAACAGCGCCCGCGGCACCGCGAGCGCCACGTAACTCAAATAATTGATCACGCGCTTGTTCATGTTGAATCGAGGAAACGCGCTCGAACCGACGCGGATGATTCGCAACCTTCCGATTTTCTCGGCCTGCCAGAGCCGCCATCCGCGCCGTTCTGTTGGGTCATACGACGGCCGCCCGCACACAATGGTCACTTCATGCTCTTTGCAGAGCGCGTCCGCGACCGTCTGAGCCATCTTCGCCGTCGCGGACGCATCGGGCGGGTAGTAAAGATTCAGCAGCAGAATCTTCATGTGGCCGCTTCTTGTCGCCTTGTTTTACGGAAACCGTTCACGATCTTGTGATCAGAAAATCGCCCAGCACCAGCGCATCCATCTGCGTCCGTAAGAAACAATCAATCGCTTCCTGCGGTTTGCAAACGATCGGCTCATTGTCATTAAACGAAGTATTCAGCACCACGGGTACGCCCGTCTGCCGTTCCACTTCCTTGATCAGCCCCCAGTAGCGCGGATTCGCCGTCTTCGTCACCGTTTGCAGCCGCCCCGTTCCGTCCACGTGCGTCGGTGCAGGAATCTTGTCGCGCTTGTCCGGTCGCACCGCGTACGCCATCGTCATGAACGGCGAGGGATGCGATTTTTCAAACCACTCTCCGCTCGCCTCCGCCAGAATCGAAGGCGCGAACGGCCGGAAAATCTCCCGATGCTTGATGCGCCGGTTCAGAATCTCTTTCATCTCCGGCCGCCTCGGATCGGCCACAATGCTCCGGTTTCCCAGCGCTCGCGGTCCCCACTCCGCGCGTCCCTGAAACCACCCAAGAATTTTTCCTTCGCCGATGATCTTCGCCGTTTGCGGCAAGAGTTTTTCTTCTTCCAGTCTGCGCAATCGCGTATCCGCCACCGTTCAGATTTGCTCCATCAATTGCTTGCCGGACTTGTTCCGTTAAAAATCCAGGGCCCCAATAGGCGTGCTCCATCACAAACGACCGCGGCTTCCCCAGCACCTGATGCCAGACGTGAAACGCCGCGCCCACCGCCAGCCCCGCATCCCCCGCCGCTGGATGTACGTAAACATTTTCAAACGGCGTCTCGCCGGGAATTTTCCCATTCGCCACGCAATTAAACGCCACTCCGCCCGCCAGACACACCGACTTCATCCCCGTGGTCTCTGCCAAATGCCGCAGCATCCCCAGATAGACTTCTTCCAGCCGTGCCTGCAGCGACGATGCCTGATTCTTGTGCCGCTGCTCAATCTCCTGTTCCGGATTTCGCGCAGGCCCCAGCAGATTCGCCAGCTCTTCGGAAAACAATTTGCCAAGCACCGGAGTCTTATCCGCTTCGGCCCAGCTCATCTCCGGCCCAGTGTGGTGATGCGTAAAATATTTTAGGTTTAGCGCAAAGCCCGCGCCGTTGGCCTTCACAATTTCGCGGAATTCTTCCAGAAACTCTGGCTCGCCATACGCGCCGAGCCCCATCACTTTGTATTCGTCGCCGAATTTCAAAAATCCCAGATGCTGCGTAATTGCGCTGTAATAGAGCCCCAGCGAATGGGGAAACGCGATCGATGCGTGCACGTTCATCCGCCGCCCGTATCCCGCGCCCCACATCGAGCTCGCAAAATCCCCAAGCCCGTCTGCCGAAAGCAGCGCTGCTTCCTCAAACGGTGAGCAATAGAATGAACTTGCCAGGTGCGCCACGTGGTGTTCCACGCGATGAAAAGTCGCCTTCAGTTTTTCCGGATCAGAATCAAATGCCGCGGCCAGCGCTTCGCGTATCCCCGTAAATTTCGCAAGCACTTTCATTCGCTCGCGCGCAAACGAGGGCATCCGCGCCGCATAAAACAATTTCGTCAGCAATCTCGCGTAAGGATTCCGCGGCACCGCAACGTGATCCACGTCCGCCAGCGCCAATCCGGCTTCCTTCAAGCAATAGCGAATCGCAGCCGCAGGAAATCCCGCCGCATACTTCACGCGATTGAATCTTTCTTCTTCGACCGCGGCGATCAATTGCCCATCGCACACGATCGCAGCCGAAGCGTTTCCGTGATACGCGTTAATCCCAAGAATGTTCATTTTGCAAGGAATTCAGTGTACCGCAGCCTCGCGCCCAGCCAAGCTGCTCACGCCGCAAGATTTCTTTTGCACCATTCATTCAAAACAAATATCCCCCAGGGCCGCGACCAGGTCGTCTTGCCTGCCAGAAACGATTGCATCACCGCCCGCACTCCATTTGACTTCACAGCCTCGCGCAAAGGTTCCGCCATCTCCGAAAAACTCGATTCCAACTTCGGACGCAACGGCCCGCGCAACCACTGTTCCCACGGCAAAGTGAACGTTCGCTTTCTCTGTCCGACGATTTCTGCCGGCAGCAAATCGCGCAACGCATCCACGAGCAGCGCTTTCGGCCGCCCTTCTTGCCGGCGCGCTTCATCCGGCAACGCGCACATGAACTCCACCAGCGGCGTATCCAGCAGCGGCACGCGCACTTCCAGCGACCGCGACATGCTTACCGAATCCGTGTCGCGCAGCAGCGTGCTCGCCATGTAGCAGCGCATCTCCAGCCAACTCACCGCCCCCGCCGGTTCCATTCGCCGTGCTTCGTCTGCCGCGCGTTGCAGCCATCCCATCCACGTCGGTTCCAGCGTCGTGCCATCCGCCGCAATGCTGCTCGGCCGGAATCGCGGCTCAATCAGCGCTCGCAAATCTTCCGGAGCAAACAATGCTCGCGCGAAGAAATACGCATGCGGCAATCTTCTTGAATCACTCCAAACGGCCGCCACCTTTGCCGCCGCGTCGTTTGCCATGGAAGCCCCGAGCGCGCCTCGAACCCATCCGCGCGTCACGCGCCTGATTCCGTCTGGGAAAAGCTGCGCAATCTTGGCCAGCTTCTCCAGCTTCGGCACGCTCTCAAAGGTCGGATATCCCGCGAACAGTTCATCTCCGCCCAATCCCGACAGAGCCACTTTCAATCCAACTTCTCGCGCTGCCCACGAAACAAAATACGTATTCACGCCGTCCATGCTCGGCTGGTCCAGCGCGCCCAGCACTTCTTCCATCCGCGTCAGGACGGCCCCGCCGTCCAGGGGCACCTCTTTGTGTTGGGTTCCGCAATGCGCGGCCACGCGCCGCGTCATTTCCGATTCGTCATACTCCGTCCCCGGAAACGCCAGCGTAAAACTCCGAATCCCCGGATGTTCCCGCGCGGCCAACGCCGCGATTGCGCCCGAATCTAGCCCGCTCGAAAGGAAAAGTCCCACCGGTACGTCCGCAATCAAGTGTGCCCGCACCGCATCCTGCAACAGCGGCCTCACCTGCTTCACCGCCGAACTAAAATCGCCTGGCCGTTTGCTATCTCGCGCCGCAGAACTTCGTCGCGGGTCCCACCATGGATGCGTCCGAGGAATTTTTCTCCGGTCTGGCACGTGCACCAGCATGCGATGCCCGGGTGGCAGTGAAAACACGCCTTCAAACATCGTCACAGGTTCACTTACGCTCCCAAACAACAAATAAGACGTCAGCGCGTCCTGCGATAATCCTCCATTGGCAATCCCGCTCGCGCGCAACGCTCGCACTTCCGACGCGAACGCAAATCCCTCCGGACCTTGCGTGTAATAAAGCGGCTTGATCCCAAGCGGATCGCGCCCGAGAAAAAGCACTGGCCCCGAAGTGTAGTGCTTCCGGAAATCCGCAATCGCCAGCGCAAACATTCCGCGTATCTCAGCAAGGCACTCTTCGCCCCACTCTTCCCACGCGTGCACCAGGATTTCCGTGTCCGATTGTGTCTTGAATTTGTGACCGAGACGCGCCAGCCGATCGCGCACTTCTCGGTAGTTGTAAAGCTCGCCATTCATCACCACGGCGATGTCTTGCGTCTCGTTCCAGATGGGCTGCGTCCCGCCCGCAAGATCGATGATGCTCAGCCGCCGCATTCCAAGCGCCAGCCCAGGCGCCCGTGGATCGTTTACAAGAAATCCGTCCTCATCGGGCCCGCGAAGTTCCATCGCGCGCGCCATCGCCCGCACACGCGTCTCCGCATCTGAACTTCGCGTGACGAAGGCGACGCCGCAAATTCCGCACACTTTATTGTTTGATCTCTGGAGCCCCTAAAAATGCGGCCCCGGCACGCGCGAAATGGGCGCGCAAATGGAAACGGGGAATGTTCAGCCTGCGGTCCGCATACCAGGCCATCACTTCCCGCACCATCAGGAAAAACAGCGAGCCCACGCTGTAATACGCAGAGAACAAAAAACGATTCTCGCTCTAGCAACAGGCTCCAGTCCACTGCTTCATCCCATCCCGAATAGATCTTGTCCAAAAGTGCTCTCAAGTGGAGTCCTTGCAGCGGCAATCTCGCAATCCGGACGTGTGCAAACGTAGCGTAGTTGTAGTCCGCCGGATAACCCGGGACCACGCTCGTCGCTTGTGCAAATAGTTCGGGATTCTGCAAATCCCGCCTCGTCAACATGTGGCCCTGTTTGTCCCGCATCACAATTCGATACGTCGGGTCAACAATCACCCATTGTTCATTCAGAAGCACTTCCGCCACGACGTGTTTTGTCGTGCGCTCCGGCGTCAGCAGCAACAGGCGCCTGACGCTTAGGTCCGAGCTTCTCGCCAGATTCAGGAATGCGTTCGTAGCCGTTCCGCAGACAGACAGCAGTTGCCTGTAGTTGAGAGTTGTTTCCGGATCTCTTTGGGGCAACGCATCGGGGTCCAGCGCGATCGCTCTAGGCGGCCCGTTTCGCATCCAGCTCAGAATCGCTTCCACTTTTTGCTCGGGGTTTGCCGCCGCTGGCACGACCGCGTCCGAAAACCCCTTCAAATACTGCCGAACGGAATATTCCCACCCCGCGGAGTACACCATGCCCGCAAGGCACAAAACCAGAAGCGTGTTCGTCGCTCTCCAGACAAACCTAAACACAATATGTTTTCCGTCTGCCAACACCTGCCCCACACTGCTAGATTCTCCAACCCTTACTTGATTTCTGCAAGCTTTCTATACAGGGTTTCCGTCATTTCTACGGGTTCTTGCCAGCCGATTTTCGACGCAGCGTTCTTCGCCGCGGTGGACAATTGCGCGCGCAGCTCCCCGTCCACGAGCAGCGTCGTCAGCGCTTGAGTCAATTCGCTCTCGTCGTGACGAATAATCAGTCCCGCACCTCTGCAATAGCGGCGCAATCCCGCAATTTTCCGTCACGATCACCGGCGTCCCGACGGTCGCCGCCTCCGCCGCCGTGTTCCCAAAATTTTCATTCTGCGACGGCAGCACAAAAACATCCGCATCGCCGTACGCGGCCCATTTTTCTTCGCCGAAAATTGGGCCCGTGAACACGCACTCTTTCGGCGACTCGCAGTTCTCTGGCTGCGCTCTTCAGCCGTCCTTCCATCCCCTGCTCATCCGGCCCCGCGTATACCAGCAGCACCGTTTGCCCGTTCATCTGTTCCGGCAGCGCCGCAAAACTCCTCAACAAAAGCTCCGGACTCTTTTTCTCGCTCAATCTCCCCAAAAACAGAATCAAAAGCGCGTCGGCCGGAATGTTCTTGGCCTTCCGGAATGCTCCTCGCTCCGGAACCCGCTCCGGTTTCATCACTCCGTTTCTTCTCAATGCGATTTTTTCGTTCGGGTATTCCTCCCTCGGTTAGCTCGCGCACTTCCTGTTCCGAAGTCGCAATCACGCGCGCGGCTCCCTCCAGCATCTCTTTTCCGTACGCTGCGTGATACAGCCGCTTCAGCTGCACATTCCGCACAATCGGCACAAACATCCCGATCGGCTCTACAACATAAGGCAAATTTCTGCTTCTGGCAAGCCTTTGCCACCGCCGGCCCCAGCAAATCGTAAAGCCCAAATATATGAGCCACATCAAACCCGTGCAGCCTCGCCCGCAGAAATCTTCGAATCGCAGGATTCCAACTCGTAGCGCGATACCGCAGCCACGTTGGCAGGTAAATCGCCTTCACTCCTCGCTCTTCGCCAGCCCATCCGAACGGCGACATGCTGAACGTCCTTTCCGGCGCCGTCCCCCGAACCTCGCTTCTCCACTCCCCAATCCGCGGTCAACACCGTCACTTCGTTCCCGCGCTCCGCCAACCCGCGCGACAGCGCTTCTACTTTTGCCGGTGGCCCGCCAAATTCATAAAACGGAGCGTAAGACTGGCCGTCACATTCAGGATTCTCATAACTCGCGCAGGATTTTTTTCAGCGATTTCGCAAAGGCGTTGAATCGAAATTCGTTTTCGACGCGCTGTTTGCCGCGCCTCCCCATTTCGCGCGCCATTTCCGGATTCGCCAGCAGCGTTTCGATAGACGTCGCCAGTTGCACCGCATCGCCGTGCTGCACCAGGTATCCCGTTCGTCCGTCGTCAATCACTTCCGGTGCGCCGCCGTGCGCCCCGCCAATCACCGGTTTCCCGCAAGCCATCGCTTCCAGATACACCAGCCCAAATCCTTCGCCTCGGCTTGGCAGCGCAAACATTTCGCACGCCGCATAGCACGCTGCCAGTTGCGCATAACTCAGCCCGCTCAAGAAAATGTACGTGCCGCCTCACGCCGCTCTCTTGCGCCAAATGCTCCAGCCACTCGCGGTCGTCGCCTTCTCCAACCGCCACCAAATGCAGTTCGGGCCAACGCGGCAGCAATTTCGGCAGCGCCGTGATCAGCGTGTCCATTCCCTTATACCGTTCGCTAGCCAACCACCGTCCCACGGTCAAAATCACATGCCCCGTCGGGAAACCGCTCGGGCGGTTTTTCTTTTTCCGCGCTCGCGACCAACGCTTCAAATTGCGGATCAAGGGCCCACGGCAACACGCACACCCGCTCCGGCCAAAACTCCCTGGTCTGTTCTCACGTGGTCCGCCGTGCACTTGACTCGGCGCCAGCACCAAATCCGCCTTTTGCAAAGCCTGCCGCCGCATTCTCGGCAGCGGTTCCCACACTTCCACGCCATGCGTGCAAATAATCGATTTCATCTTCGGCGCCGCAAATTTCATCAGCCGCGCCACTGGCGCCAGATTCGGATGCGCCGCAAGCACCAGCCTCGCTCTGCGCCGTGCCGCCTTGCAGCGCCGCCAGCGCAAATCTTCCCTTGCCGCGATCGCAACCCGTGAAAACAAATTCACGCCCGCTCACCGTCATCCGGTGCAGCTCCGGCGAATCGTTCAGACTCAGTAGCCGGCATTCCATTCCGCGGCTCGCCGCAAACTCCGTCATCACCGCGGCCATGTGACGCCCCGCGCGCTGCACTCCGCCCGGCGCATCCAGTTCCGGAAATAGTCCAATCAGCACGCGCAGAGTCTGCCTTGTGCGGCGCTTCTTCGCAAGCATTTCACGCGCTTTTTTCCGCCGTCATCGCGAGTCTACAAACTTCAGCAATTCCTCAAACCGCTCCACATAAACATCAGCCGGATGCGCCGTCGCGATCGTGCGTTCCAAATCCGAAATTGACGCACACCGCCGCCATTCCTGCATTCCGCGCCGTCTGCACATCCACTTCGGAATCGCCCACCATCGCCGCTTCTTTCGCGCAGCAACATTCAACTCGTTCAAGATTCGCTTCGCTCCGAAGGGGTCCGGTTTTTTCGTCGCAAAACTGTTGCCCGCCATAAATGCAGCGGAAATACTGCGCCACTCCAAGCCCTTCCAGAATGCGCACGCTGATTTTCACCGGCTTGTTCGTCAGCACGCTCATCGGCAGGCTCTTCAGCTCCGCCAGCGTCTCTTTCACTCCCGGGTACAGCCGCGTTTCATCCAGTTTGTGTTCCTCGTAATGCACCAGGAAAAACGCCAGCGCCCGCTTCAATTCTTCCTCGTTCGGATTTCCTCCCAGCGAGCGCCGAATCAGCGTCGGCGCACCCGAACCCACATAACTCGCCACCACCTCCGTCGGCAGTGCTTCGCGCTCCACATCTCCCGCAGCGTCGCGTTCACGCTGTTCACCAGATCCATCTTCGAATCAATCAGCGTCCCGTCCAGATCGAAGACCAGCGCCTTCACTCTTCAACTCTTTTTTTGCATTCATATCTGTAAATTGTAATACGCGCTTCGCAAATTCCGCCGTCCTTCGCGTACACTATTAGTTTCAGTTTCGCGTCAAAATTCGCCCCGGAGAATCCATGGCTCAGGTCTTCCCATTCCGCGCTTTTCGTTACAACCCGGAGGTCGCACCTTTTCAAAAGGTCCTCACGCAGCCTTACGACAAAATCTCTCCCGAAATGCAGCAGAAATACTACGACGCGCATCCGCAAAATCTCATCGCCGTCGAAAAAGGAAAGGAATTTCCCGGCGACGCTTCCGGCAACAACGTTTATTCCCGCGCCGCCGCCGCATTCAAGGATTGGGAAGCGAAACACGCAATCGTGCAGGACGCTGCTCCGTCTTTTTACGCCTACACGCAGGAATTCATCGTCCCCGGCACTTCTAGAGCGCCGTACTCGCCGCGGCTTTATCGGCGCCGGCAAACTCGAAGAATATTCCGCTGGCGTCATCTTCCGCCACGAACACACGCTCTCCGGCCCCAAAGCCGATCGCCTCGAACTTCTTCGCAACACGCGCACCCACACCGGCCAGCTCTTTTTGCTCTACTCCGATCCGCAGAAGCGTGTCGATGCAATCATCTCCGAAGTCGAAAAGTCCGCGCCGCCTGCCACCGAAGTTCACGACGAGTACGGCGTCACGCACCGCCTCTGGGTCGTTTCCGATCCGCAAAAGGTTTCCGCGATCCAATCTGCAATGGCAGATCAGAAGCTCGTCATCGCCGACGGCCACCATCGCTACGAAACCGCGCTCAACTATCGCAACGAGCGCCGCGCGCAAGCCGGCTTCATCCGATCCCAACGCTCCCTACGAATCGCGCCATGATGACCTTCATCAACACCCGCAGCGAGGGCCTCGTCATCCTCCCCACGCATCGCGTTGTCGCCAACGTCCACGATTTTTCCTGGGCCTCTGTGCGCCGCTATCTTGAGCCGTGGTTCTCCACCGAAGTTTTTGCATTCGCCGACGACGCACAAAAAGAAACCGTCTGCGCCAAATTTCTCTCGCGCCTCAAAGCCGCCGCCGCGCAACGCGCCATCGGCGTCTATCCCGCTCGCCGGCGATGGCCAGCGCGCCTTTTATTTGCTAGTCCTGCGCCCGGGCGCCGACCTTGCGCAGCTTCTTCCCAGCGTTTCGCCGCTCCAGCGTGAACTCGACGTCGTCCTGCTGCACGAAGGAATCTGGAGCCCGCGCTCGGCATCACGCCGCAGGCGGTCACCAAGGAAACCAACCTCACTTACGAGCGCGAAGCCGCCACCGCCATCGCCGCCGTAGATTCCGGCAAAGCGCAGCTCTCCTTCTTCCTCAATCCCGTGCGACGTCGAAAAAGTCGTCGAAATCGCCACCGCCAACGAAGTCATGCCGCAAAAGTCCACCGACTTTTTCCCGAAGCTGCTCAGCGGCATCACCATGTACCGCGTTTAACCCGACTCCGCAGCCTCTGATCTG
Source organism: uncultured Acidobacteriota bacterium (assembly GCA_963794175.1). Taxonomy (GTDB): domain Bacteria; phylum Acidobacteriota; class Terriglobia; order Acidiferrales; family UBA7541; genus Acidiferrum. Next base: position 302,599 of record CAWCCV010000011.1, read on the forward strand.
GCGCGAAGCAGTTCTTTTGACATGCTCTTTTTATGCTTCTAAACCCAAGTCCAGGTTGTTCATCTCAAGCCCGAACTGGGGTCCCGGTTCGAAGAACTTTCCGCCGCCACGGGCCGCGCGCTTGAAGAATTGATTTGCTTATTCGATGGGTTTCTACGCCAAAAACCAGAAGGCGCTCCGACCTGGTCGGAGCGCCTTCTGGTTTTTCAAGAAGCTCAAAACAAACTTCAGAAGCCTTACCGGCAAATCAAATTTCTTGGCCGCAAGCCAAAAAATTTACTTGAAGCTCGCCACCGCTTCCGCTTCCGTATTGAAAACTTCAAACACGGTCAGCAGCTTCGTGATCTGCAGCACTTCCTGGAACTTCGATCCCAGGTGGCAAAGGCGCAGCGAAGCGCCTTGCGACTTCGCGCTGTGATGCGCCGCCACCAGCGTGCCCAGGCCCGCGCTGTCAATAAACGTGATGTTGTCCATGTTCAGGACGATTTTTTTCCGGCCTTCCGCCAGCAGGCTCTTCACTTTTTCCCGCAGCGCGTTCGATTCTTCGCCGAGCACGATGCGCCCATCCAGTGCCACCACGGATACGCCGTCCACTTCGCGATTCGTCATCTTTAATGCCACGTTCGTTTCCTCCTCATTCTTTGGAAAGCCATTCAATTCCGGAAAAAAGTCCGGCGGCAACCGTATCCGGAGCCACACAGCATATCAAACTTCCGGTGTTTGCCAGCTTGGCAAGCCGTGCTGAAGCCGCGCTCCGAGCTAGGACGCTAGAGGTAATCCGCGCAGGACATGTAATAGCCGCACTGATTGCAGATCAGCTTGCACCGGCGAGACTCCAGCCTCTGCGAGCACACGGGACAATAGCGCAGAGCATACTCCCCTCGCAACTCGGAAGCAGTCGTTTCCGCCGCTTCGGCTGGGGACCCAACCGGCCCCGGCGAAGACTGCACAGGCTCGGCTTGAACCGTCAGCCCAGGCAAAGGGAAGCGCTTCACGGCATGTTCCACGGCGGCCACGGTTATAGCACAACCTCCCCGCTGCAGCATAGGCTTTGCCCTTGCCCTATTCGAGCGCTCCTTTGCCCCGGTACCGGTCATTTTTGCCACAGTCTTGTTCCTCGAACAATAAGTGACCGTTCTGCCAGGGGGAAGGGGGTTACTCGACACTCGTTGAGTGAACCAACACTACTTTTGTGCGGGTTTGGGCATCACGTAGCCGGATTGCGCGGGGAGTCCGGCGCGTTCGAGCTGAATTGTGACATGGTCGATACCGAAGGTGTCGTGCACTTTTTTTCGGATGGCGGAAAGAATCGTTTCGCACTCGTCCATGTGCATGTCCGGAACGCGAGCGTGGCAACTCATCGCGTTGTGATCGCCGCCGAGCGACCAGATGTGCACGTCGTGAACTTCCTGCACTCCGGGAACTGTGAGAATGGCGCGGGCGACTTCTTCGACTTGGACATTTTGCGGGCGCCCTTCGAGCAGAATGTGGGCGGAGTCGCGCAGAATCCCGACGCTAGACCATAAGCACCAGCAAGCCGATCGCAAGTCCAAGGATCGGGTCAATCCAGGTAAGGCCGGTATAGTGAATCGCGATCGCGCCGCCGATGATGCCAACGTTCGAGAGCGCGTCGCCAAAATTGTGAATCAGGATGCTGCGCAGATTCAGATCTTCGTGTCCGCGCATCACGCGCCAGTGTGATTCCGCCGTTCACAGCCAGAGCCGCGACCGAAGTCCATATCATCCAGCTCTCGATGACAGCCACCGGCGCGCGCAGCCGCTCGATCGATTCCCATCCGAGCCACGCCGCAAGCAGCACCAGCAGCACCGCGTTCGTGAACGCCGCCAGCGTCCCCGCTCGATGGTACCCATAAGTCTTGTCGCGATCCGCTGGACGCGCCGCCCAGCGCATCGCCAGCCAGGAAATGCCGAGCGCGGGTACATCGGAAAGATTGTGTACCGCGTCGTTCAGCAGCGCGACGCTGTGGCCGAGCAGGCCGCCAAAAACCTCCGCAACCACAAGGCCGAGAGTTGCCAGCATCGCCCACGCCAGAACGCTGGGCTTCAGCGGCGGATGAACGTGCCCGTGCCCGCCGTGGGAATGGCCATGAGAATGGTCGTGCGAATGCGAGTGGCCATGCTCATGAGAATGCTCATCCCCTCATGGGCGTGATCGTGAGAATGATCGCGGCCGGCCTGCGAAGGTTCGTGCATGAATCCTTAGTTTATGACAATTTGCCCGGGTGGGCGCTACCGCCGCCCGGCCAGTTTCGTCCGTTGTTAGGCAGTTTGACACTACGGACTTGCGAACCGATTGACGCTGGTAGCAACCACTGCGAGTATCGGAAGAGCTTCCCCGGTTCCCGTTTTCATGGTGGGGAAGAGAGCATTTCCAGGGGCATTGCAGAATACAATGTCGGTCCCGGTCACAAAACTAAGTTTTTGGGGTGTGCGCGGTTCCACGCCGACCGTGGATCCTGCCACGTGGCGCTACGGCGGAAATACGCCGTGCCTCGAACTCGTCGCTCCGGACGGAACGCAATTCATTCTGGATTGCGGAACGGGCTTGCGTTCGCTCGGTTCGCGCTGGAGCATGCCGGCGAGCGGCAGAAATCCAGAAACGCACATTCTCGTCACGCATTATCACTGGGATCACATTCAGGGAATTCCGTTTTTCGCGCCGCTTTATGCGGAAAGCAATTCGTTTCATTTTTACAGTTTTCGCTCGAAGTATCTGGGGCGCGACAGTTTGAAGCAGGTTTTTGAAACACAGATGGCCATGCCCTATTTTCCGGTGGATATGTCCGCGATGAGCGCCAAGAGGGCGTTCATGGAAGTAGCCGCGGGCGAAACTTTTACGATTGGCGAAAACAAAATCACCGCGCGCGATTTGAATCATCCGCAGGGCTGCCTCGGATACAGAATCGAAACGCCAGCCGGCACCGTAGTCTACGCGACGGACAACGAGCCAGGCGATCCGAAATTCGATCTCTCGCTGCGCGAACTGGCGCAGGGTGCGGACATCTTTATAAACGACGCGCAGTACACACCGGAGCAGCTCGCGACCGTTCGCAAGGGTTGGGGCCATTCGTCGTGGCTTGAAGGTGTGAAAGTCGCCCGCGACGCCGGAGCAAAAACTTTGGTTTTGTTTCATCACGATCCGGATTCCACGGATCGCATGGTGGACGGATTATTGCGGCAGGCGCGCGAAGAGTTCGATTCCGTTTTTGCGGCGAGCGAAGGAATGGTGATTACGCTCGGCTCAACGGAAAACAAAATGGAAGCGCACATGCCGGGAACGCGAACGGCACTGCGGCGCGAAGCGCAATTCCGCGCGAAAGTCAGCGGAGTGACCGATAGCGGACAGGAATTTGAAGAAGAAACAATTGTGCGCGATCTTTCACTGCAAGGTGCGTTGATTTCGCTGCATCATACGCCACGGCTGCAATCAGAATTGCAGGTGACCATGGAAGCTCCGGGCGAGGATGGAACGCACGCAATGAAATTGCGCGGCTACGTGGTCCGTGTGGATAACGGCGCGGAAAAAGGCCACAGCGCGGTTGGCGTCGTTTTCACGGATTAGCTTTATCCGGCAAAAAACTACTTGAGGGATTCGATTTTCTCGTTCAGGTGAGTGAGCGCCGCTTCGAGAGACTTGCGGTGATTCGGGTGAGTGGCCGTCTCGAGATCCGCAAGGATATGTTTCTTTGAAAGCTCAAGCCCCTGCCGTTCGCGGTCTTTCTCCAACTGTTCCGGCGTCTTCTGCTTCTTTTCGCTTGGGGACTTCTCTATCTTATTTGCTTCCACTTGGGATTCCACGTCCTTGCTTTCCCAACCGCGTGCCATACCTCTATTCTGCCACATGCGATTGCCAAAAACGGGTCAGAAAAACGATTAAGTTTCCGGGCGCTGTTCAGGCGCCTGCGGCGCGCTTTTTTGCCTTCTGCGGAGGCGAAGGGGGCAGGAACGCGCGGATGGCGGCTTCGGCGCGGCGGGCGTTGCGCTCCCCACGAATTCCTCGGAAAGAGAAAGTGGTTTCGTTCCCCGGCCAGATAAGCACCAGCAGCCAGGAATTCTCCAATTGCTGGAGAAATGCAGAAGCGACTTCGGCCGTTGGCACGACTACCGCGGGATGAAGATCCGGTTTCATCGCGAGAATCTGATCTTCACCGACAAAAATCTGGACGGGCACGGGAATCGGATCGCCGGAGAAAAAATCCGCGCCTTTTAAAATGATTTGAGCGCTGGGAGGGCGCGCAGGTTCGATTGTTGAAGCGGCTTCGGTTTCGGTCGACAGGACCGGCGGAAGAAGGATGGAAGTGAGAAACATTCCGAGGCCGAACAGGGAGGCGATCCAGCTTTGCGGGAGGGCGAGCGGAAGAAGGACGAGCGCGGCGCCGCAGATTCCGAGAGAAAAACGGAAAAGAAACCAGGATCGCCGACTCCGGCGCGGTTGAAGCTGGCGAGGAAGTTGTTCTGCGGCTGAGGAAATGAGCGTGCCAAATTTCGACTGTGGCGGCGTTTGTGGATTCGGGGAACTGCTTGCGGTCTTACTCATGCCGGGCGTGCACAGGATGCTCGCACGGTATGTTAGCAGGAAATTGGACAAACGGAGGAGTTTGCTTGTGGGGTAAAAATATGGAGTTATGGAAGAATGCACGAAACAGAACGGTATGTTTTCAAGGAAGGAAGAAATGCGATGAAGGCTTTTGGCGTGCTCTCGCTTTTGTTTTGCCTCTGCCTGCTTCCAACTCCAGCGATGAATTCGGGAATGCCGCAATCCGATGATGCTTCCAAAATTGTGGCGATGGAGAATCTATGGAACCAGATGCAGCTGAACCACGACGCGGCGGCGATGGAGAAGATGCTGGATGACGATTTTGTGCTGACTGATTACGACGGGGGCTTGCTGAACAAGGGCCAGTTTCTGGATTCGATCAGGGACGTGAACGTGAAGCTGACGCTGGAAATGTCCGAAGGGATGAAATTACACCAGCACGGGACGACGGTTGTGATTACGGGAGCGACGCGGGAGAAGGGGACACAGAGCGGAAAACCGTTTGCGCACAGCGGACGGTTTACGGATACGTGGATGAAGAAGGATGGGAGATGGCTGTGCGTGGCGAGCCATCTTGGTGTGGTCAGCAAGTAAAAAAATAGAGAGAGAAGAAAAATCTGACGCAGGGAGAGCTGCGTGTGCAGAAAGAGCGAAGGCCTGTACTCTATGATATAAAGTACTTGACAATGCCAACTGAAACGCGGTAGCTTGGGGTTGCGGCGGAGAAAGCGCAGAGAAGGACAAGACCAACATGATCAAACGGATCGCTGCCACTATTGGCATTTTTGGGTGCACGTGTGTCGCGTGGATGATTTTAGGCACTTCGATTTTCTACCGGACGGACAATCTGGGTTCGGTGTTGTCGTCGCGCGTCGGTTCGTCTTGGGGGACAGCACAAGAGCAGCGGCCTCCCTCCGTGAACTACTACACGGACGAAGTGAAGACCGTGACCGTGGAACAGGACGGAAAGAAGATTGAAAAGCAAGAACGCTACAGCGCGCCGCATTTTGTATCGCTCGATTCTAGCCATCTCGGCGCCGACTTCCAGATTGACTACCGGAAAAAAGGGTTGCTGTGGTTCAGCACTTACAAGGTGGCGTTTGACGGGACCTATGCTTTCAAGAATCCGATGGGAATCGATGAAGTGTTTACGATTCGACTGCCGTTGCCGGCCAAGCAAGCAGTCTATGACAACCTGGAACTTACCCTTGATGGGGCGCCGCTGAAGCTGAACTACAGCGGAGCGGAAGTGTCCGCAAGCGGACGAGTGGCTGCAAACGGGACGGGAACGTTGCGAGCGGGATACCGGTCGCAGGGTTTGGATAACTGGAGCTACCAATTCTCGAATGGCGAAGAAGTCGCACGGATCAACGATTTCCATCTGCTGATGAAGACCAATTTTGGCGGGTTCGACTTTCCGGAAAATACACTTTCGCCGACGGAAAAGAGGGAAACGGCGCAAGGGTGGGAGTTGAAGTGGGATTACCAGAACCTCGTGAGCGGGTTCAATGTAGCGCTGAAGATGCCACAGAAGCTGCAACCGGGACCGCTGGCGGGGCGGATTTCGTATTTTGCGCCGGTGTCGCTGTTTTTCTTTTTCTTTTTGATTTTTATCTTGTCCACGCTGCGCGGGATTGATTTGCATCCGATGAACTATTTCTTTTTGGCCGCCGCGTTTTTCGCGTTTCACTTGCTGATGGCGTATTTGTGCGACCACGTTTCCATTCACGCGGCGTTTATTGCTTCGTCGCTGGTGTCGACTCTTTTGGTGGTGAGTTATTTGCGGCTGGCGGTGAATTTGCGGTTTGCCCTGGTGGATGCAGGACTGTCGCAACTGATCTATCTGGTGCTGTTTTCGTATGCGTTTTTCTTTGAAGGATTCACCGGGTTGACGGTGACGATTGGGGCCATTTTGACGTTGTTTGTGGTGATGCAGATGACGGGAAAGATCCAGTGGGCGGAGAAGTTTGGGAAGGGGAGCGGGAGAGTGCCGGGGAATCTTGTGAAGGGCTAGAAAAAAGAACCAACCCGAGACAACACGGAGCGCACAGAGAGCAGCGGAGAGACCAAAAACACGAAGGCCAGAGACGCAGAGGCGCAGGGCACAGGCCCTGCGCCTTTTTGTCGATAACGGGAATGAATTAGTGGGCTGGTGGCTGGGCCGAGGGCGGGAGAACGCCGTTTAGGCGGAGGTACATGGATTGGGCGGAGTAATGGTCGGCCCAGGAGCCGGCGAGGATCAGGATGACGCCGGCGCGGGAGACGTTGCGGCCACCAAAGAGTGCGATTTGGTCCGAGAGGTGGGAGTCATCCACTTTGGCAAGAGCGGTGGAGCAGAAATCGAAGGAATCTTTTACGGCGGCGACGAGTTTGTCTTTCGAATCGGTTTCGGTGAGCTTGAGGCCTTCTGGTGCGGCGAGGCCGGAGACTTTTGAGCAGAAAAGATTGTTGGATTCGGCGATGTGAATGGTGAGGTGAGCAAAGCTGCTCTGGTCGGGCGTGGGCTTGAAAGAGAACTTTTCGGCGGGCATGGCGGCCGCGGCCGCCGTCATATTCTTGGAATAGCGCGCAAGGCCGGCGCGGAGGGCGTCGGCGACGGGAGTGGTGGAGGGGGTGGGGGCAGGCGCAGCCTGGGCGAAAGAAATGGCTGGAGCGAGGGCGAGCAGGGCGAACGAGGCGACGAAGCGACGCATGTAGGACCTCCAAGAATCGGCTAGAGAGAGCTTACGCCGGGGAAGAAGTAACGGGCAAGGCGTTTGGTTGACTGCTGTTGAATTTGTGTCGGCCCGGAGCTTCTGCCCCGAGTTCAATTGATCTTGCCGGAAAAGGGCACGACATATCGTACCGCTACTTGCACAGACCGAAGTATGTGCCCGCTGCCCCGCGGCGGCTGCTACTTGCGCTTGATAATCAAAACGGTGTCGGGCGTGTAGAAGACGGCTTCGCTGACTTTGCCGGAGGCGTCGCGTTTGAATTCGATGGAGAAACCTTCGAGGCCTTTGAGGTCAAAGGCGGTGCCGCGGCGGGGCAAGAGTTCACGTTCGGGCGCACCGGGCTGGCTCATGACGAGCGTATGATCGCCGCGAAGAGCGATGGTGGTGGGTGTGGGATCGCCGGGGAAATCGTATTGGCCAGCGAGAGTCTGGAGAAATGCGTGGTCGGTGAGTTGTTTGTCGGGCTTGCGCGTGAAGACAATGTCTTTGACGCGCGGCTCGAGCGGCATGGAGAGGGATGAGATGTCGCCGTTGAGGTCGCCGAAGAAGGACAGCTTCTGTTTTGCGAAAGGATCCTGCGGGTCGAAGGGAACTTCGAAAATGTCGTAGTGATAGTGTTTCATGTGGAAAGTGAGTTTGTTGAGTTTGACGAGCAGGCCGTCTTTCTCCTCGGCGACGCTGACGGAGCCGTAGCCTGGATTTTCGTACTCGCCGAGATAGTCCTTGATGTCGTGCGAAGGGCGAGTGTCTTTCTTGCGGAGATCGTAGCCTTTGGATTTGGCGTCGGCTTCGGATTGACGGCCTTCGGTTTCTGAATCAAGGAGGCGCTTGCTCCAGGGAACTTGATCGAGGCCGAGAAGGCGATCGATAGCGTTGAAGGCGATGACGTCGGGAAGAGGAGAGCCGTCGAGATTGGTGAGTACGACGACGCCGATTTTTTCGTTGGGGAGAAACGTGAAGATGGAACTGAAGCCGTCGAGATTGCCGCCGTGTTCGATGCGTTTGCGACCGCGATACGTAGAGATGAAAAACCCCATGCCGTAGCTGTTTTCACCGAGTTCTGGATAGTCCGGCGCGCCGGATATGGCCATCTGTGGCGTTTGCATCTGCGAAGAGTTGTTTTCCGAGAGAAGCTGCTGGCCGTTGTACCTGCCGCGGTTCAGATGGAAAAGAAGATAGTGGCTCATGTCTTCGGCGTTGGAGTTGAGTTCGCCGGCTGGACCGAGGGCGCAGGTGTCCGGGCAGGTCTCTTCGAAGGGGATGCGCTTTAGTTCGGCCTTGAGGTCGCGGCTTTTTTGGTAAGGAAGCGCGAAGTCTGGACTTGCCTGAAGTTCTTTCAAAGAAAAAGTTGTGGTGTTCATGCCGAGCGGAGAAAGAACGTGCAAGCGCAGAGAGTCTTCCCATTTCTTGTTGTCGAGAATGCCGGCGACGTAGCCTGCGGTCATGAACATCAGGTTGTTGTACTGAAACGTAGTGCGGAGCGGTTTGTTGGGCTCGAGATATTGCAGGCGGCGAATAAGATCGTCGCGCGAGAAATCCGAGCTGTACCAGACCATGTCATGACGGGGAAGGCCGGAGCGATGGGTGACGAGGTCGCGGACGGTCATCTGTTCGGTGAGGACAGGATCGTAGAGTTTGAAGGCGGGGAAGACGGTGCGAACGGGAACGTCCCAACCGCCTTTGCCTTCGTCCATGAGCATGCCGAGATCGGAAACGGTGAAGGATTTTGTGATGCTGGCGATGGCGCAGAGAGATTTCGGGGTCATGGGAAGTTTTTTGTCGACGTCGCGATAGCCGTAGCCTTTGAGGAGAACGACTTTATCGCCCTGGACGATGGCGACGGCTGCTCCGGCGCCGTGCCAGTCCTTGATGGTTTGCTTGACGAAATCGTCGAAGCCTTCGAGGGCTTTGTCGGGGTCGACGGGCTTCTGTTGGGCGCAAGCGGGAACGGTGAACAACAGAAAGCTAGCGGCGAACGGGAGAAAAAAGCGGCGAACAAGCATGAAAGACAACTCCTGAAAAAGCTTTCCGAATTGGATCCGCGTCAAAATACTTTGGGAAGTTCGTTAAGTCAATGAAGGCTTTGGAGGAACGATGAGTTTCAGACAAGCGAATCCGGCAAGAGGAATCTTTTGGGGCGGGTTGATTGCCGGAGTGATGGATATTACGGCGGCGATCTTGACGTGGAAGATCAAAGCCAACGTTCCGCCGGTCCGCTTGCTGCAATCGGTGGCGAGTGGATGGATGGGGAAAGACGCGTTTGCGGGCGGCTCGAGGACGGCGGCGCTGGGATTGGCGCTTCATTTTATGATTGCGTTTACGGCGGCTGCGGTCTTTTATCTGGCAAGCCGCAAAATCGGATTTCTTTTAAGCCGCGTGTATGTGGCGGGACCGCTTTATGGTGTGGCGGTGTATGGATTCATGTATTGGGTGGTGATGCCCCTTTCGCATGTTAGGCGAGGGGCGTTTTCCTGGGAAGTGACGATTACGGCGATCATTACGCATATCGTGTGCGTCGGATTGCCGATCGCGTTGAGCGTGAAAAGGTTTTCCCGCTGAGTCTCTGCTGTGTCACAGGGGTTTGTTAGCGCTCGCGGGCGCAGAAGCAGGCAGGAGATCAGTGGGCGGCGACCACTGGTTTGCCGTTGATGGTCAGGACGGAGCCAGATTTGGCGCCGGTGGCGTGGCCCGAGTCCCAGGTGAGTTGGCCGTTGACAAAAACCTTTTCGATGCCGGCAGGAAGTTCAAAGGGTTTTTCGAAAGTGGAGCGGTCGACCACGGTGTCTGGGTTGAACAGGACGAGGTCGGCGAAGTTCCCGACTTTGACCGTGCCGCGATCTTTCCAATTGAGGCGCTTTGCGGGGAGAGAGGTCATTTTGCGGACGGCTTCGGGCAGCGTGATCCAGTTCTTTTCACGGACGTAGAGACCAAGGACGCGGGGGAAAGTGCCGGCGCCGCGCGGATGTTCGGCGCCGATGCCGCCGTCGCTAGCGACCATGACCCACGGCTGTTGATAGAAGGCTTTGACGTCGTCTTCGACCATGGAGTGGCCGATGATGCCGGCTTCGGTAGAGGCGGCGTCGCCTTCTCTGACGATACGACTGTACATTTCGATGTACGAGATGTTGTTGATTCTGGCGAGTTGGCCGAGCGTGTGGCCGGCGTAAGAAGGATTGGGTTTGAATTCGGTGATGGTGACGGATTCGGGGCCGCCGTTATCCGCGATGGCTTTTTCGACGCTGGCGGGATTTTGATACTGCTTGTCCGGCATCAGGACTTTTATTCCGGAATGCCAGGCTTCGTAGGGGTAGCAGTCGGCGAGAAAGTCCACGCCGTGTTTGCGGGCTTCGTTGATGATGGCGATGTATTCGGGAGCTTTGTGCCAGACGTCGACGGTGCCGAGTTTGATGTGCGAGTGCTCGATGGGAATGTGAGCACGCTTGCCGATCTCGATTTCTTCTTTTAGCGCTGCGAAACTCTTGTTTCCTTCATCGCGAATGTGGGTCATGTAAAAACCGCCACTTTTTGCGGCTTCGGCGCCCATGGCGACGACTTCGTCGGTGTTGCTGTAGCTGGCGACGTCGTATTCAAGGCCACTGGAGAGTCCGATAGCGCCTTCGTGCATGGCGTGCGCGGTGAGGCTGGCCATTTTGGAAATTTCGTCGGGAGTCGCGAAGCGGCGGAAGTCCTTTCCCATAACGAGTTCGCGAATGGTGGCGTGGCCTGCGATGACGGCGACGTTCACGGAGGCGGGGTTTTTCTGGCGGCTTTCAAGCCAGGGGAGGATGGGCCACGGAGAGTCGCCATCGGCTCCGACGATGAGCGAGGTGATGCCTTGCGCGATTTGGGATTCGGCGAGGGGATCGGAGTCGAGGCCTTCGGTCGAGTGATTGTGAATGTCGATGAAACCGGGGGAGAGGACCAGGCCTTTGGCATCGAGGACTTTGTCGGATTTGGCGGGCGTGAAGTTGCCGATTTTTGTGATGCGGGTTCCGGAGATGCGGAGATTGGTTTTGCGGAGGGGAGCGCCGGTGCCGTCGGCGAGTTGGGCGTTGATGATGACAAGGGATTGTTGCGCGTAGAGGGGGAGAGCGAAGAGAAATGCGAAGAGTGTTGTGAGCGGGAAGCGGCGGCGCATTTTGGGGCTCCTCGGAGGAAATGTGATTGTGTTCTTTTAACACAGAGGTCGCTCGAGAGCACAGAGGAGAAAAAGCGCCGATCCGAAGAGCCGGGCCTAGGCAGGAGATTTTTCAGAGCGGGTGCGGAGGCGATACCAGATGGTGATGAGGAGGATGGAGGTGAGGAGGATGAGGGTGGAGATGGCGTTGATTTCGGGAGTGATGCCGCGGCGGAGGCGGCCCCAGATTTCTTGAGGAAGAGTGTTGTCGCTGCCGATGAGGAAAAAGGTGACGGCGATTTCGTCCATGGAGAGCGTGAAGATGAGAAGACCGGCGGCGATGAGCGAGAGGCGAAGATTGGGAAGCGTGACGAGCCAGAAGGTGCGCCAGGGAGTGGCGCCGAGGTCGCAGGAGGCTTCTTCCTGGCGGCGGTCGAGTTTTTGGAGGCCCGCGAAAATTTCCGTGGTGGCGACGGAGATGAGAGCGGTGCCGTGACCAAAGAAAACGGCGGTGAGGCCGCGGCCGAGTCCGGCGGCGACGGCGAACATTAATAAGGACAGTCCGGTGATGATGCCCGGGAGGATGAGCGGAAGGAGAACGAGGCGGCGGAAGAGGGCTTTGCCGGGGAAGTCGGCGCGGTCGAGCGCGAGTGCGGCGAGAAGGCCGAGGGTGAGCGAGACGACGACTGCTCCTGCGGCTACGAACAGAGAGTTGAGGACGGAGTTCCAGATGGCGGAGTCGGAAGTGAGCTGGCGATACCAATCGAGTGTGAAATGACGCGGAGGGAAGCCGCCGACGCCGTCGCGATTGAAGGAGTAGATGACGAGGACGAGGATCGGGAGATAGATGAAAGCGAAGACGAGGGCGGAGTAGATTGTGAGAAAAATTGGGCGACGCGCGGAAATGTTTGTGGCGCTCATTGGAAAGTCCAGCGCTTTTCCAGGCGTTCGGTGAGGAACAGGAGGCCGACGGTGGTGAGAAGAATGAAGACGGAGATGGCGGCGCCGAGCGGCCAATCGTAAGCGGCGCCGAACAGGGACTGGACAACGTTGGCGATCATGGTGCTGCTGGGGCCACCGACGAGGAGCGGCGCGAGGAAATCGCCGAGGGTGAGGACAAAGGCGAAGGTGGCTCCTGCGAGAAGGCCGGGCATGGAGAGCGGAAGAACGACATTGAAAAATGTGGAGCGCGGATTGGCGCCGAGGTCGTGGGAAGCTTCAAGGAGCGGGCGCGGGATGTGTTCGAGCGAGGCGTAGATGGGGAGAAAGACGAAGGGAGTGTAGATGTGCGTGAGCATCAGGATGACGGCGAAGGGGCTGTAGAGGAGAGCGGAGACGGGTTCGTGCGTGATGTGAAGGTATTGGAGCGCGCCATTGAGGACGCCGTCGGTGCCGAGGATGGTTTTCCATGCGTAGCCGCGAACGAGATAGCTGACCCAAAGCGGGACGATGACGAGTTGGTAGAGGAGCTCTTTACGGGGCCCGGCGTGGAAAGAGAGGAAGTAGGCGAGCGGGTAGCCGAGGAGGAGAGAAAGAATTGTGACGGAAGCGGCGGTGCGCATGGTGCGGAAGAAGACGTTGGCGTATAGGGGCTTGGAGAAGAGTTCTTCGTATTGATGGAGATTCCAGTGGTGGTGTATGACGCCGTCCTGCGTGAGCCAGAAGGAGTGGGCGAACATGAGGGCGTAGGGAACGAGGAGGAACAGAGTGACCCAGAACAGGGGCGGGAGGGAGATGGCGAGTTTGTAGAGGCGGCTATACATCGCGTGTGCTCACACGATCGTTGATTGCCGCGGATAGATGTTTCCGCGATCCTTCCGCTCCGAATCTGCAAAGGACCATGGTTCGGAGGTCGCGGATGACAAGCGCTCAATTTGGCGCGAAGCAAGCACGTTCATTCCTTCACCGGAATCGCGGCCGAGGCGGGGAAGAGGAATTCGTGTTCGCCCGACAGGGGGCCGCAGGACTCGATGCGAGCGCGGAGAGTTTGCTTGTTGCTACAGATGAGTTCGAGGAGTTCGGTCGAGCCGCTGAAGAATTGAAGCCGGATGACGGCGCGGAATTTTACGGCGTCGGGGATTTGTGGAGCATTGGCGGCGAGGGAGATGGATTCGGGGCGGACAGAGAAGAGGGCGGAGCCGTCTGGGGCGTTTGTGGGGAAACGAAACGTGCCGCAATCGGCGATGCTGGCGCGGACGGAGGCGGGGAGAAGATTTGTTTGGCCGATGAATTGGGCGGTGTAGGCGGTGGCGGGGTGAGCGTAGATTTCGCGCGGCGAGGCGACTTGCTCGAGGCCGCCGTCCTTGAGAAGTGCGATGCGATCGGACAGGGCCATGGCTTCTTCCTGATCGTGAGTGACAAAAAGAAAGGTGATGCCGACTTCACGCTGAAGGGATTTGAGTTCGCCCTGCATTTCTTTGCGGAGATTGGCGTCGAGGGCGGACAGGGGTTCGTCGAGAAGCAGAAGTTGTGGGCGATTGACGAGCGCGCGGGCAAGGGCGATGCGTTGTTGCTGACCGCCGGAGAGTCTTGTGGATTTTGCGTTGGCGTAGTCGGCCATGCGGACCATGGCGAGGGCTTGTTCGACGCGGGGCGCGATTTCCGATTTTGGCGTGCTGTTTGCGCGCAGGCCGTACGCGACATTCTCGCTGACATTGAGGTGGGGGAAGAGCGCGTATTGCTGAAAGACGGTGTTGACGCGGCGTTTGTAAGGAGGAAGCGTGTCGAGACGCTGGCCGCTCATCCAGATTTCGCCGGCGGTGGGATGTTCAAATCCGGCGATGAGGCGGAGGAGGGTAGTTTTGCCGGAGCCGCTTTCCCCGAGGAGAGTCAGGAATTCTCCCTGCGCGATGTCGAGCGAAAGAGTCTTGAGGACTTCTTTTTCGCCGAAGCGCTTGCTGACGGCGCGGACTTCCAGCAGCGCGGAGTTCGGCGAAGTTGAAGCGGCAGCGCTCACTGCGAGGCTTTGACCTCGTTCCAGATTTCGTTGTACTTGGCGCGGCGGGGAACGTCCTGCCAGAAATAGATTCGCTGCATATAGGCGTCGGGGTTGTCGAGATGAAGGCTTTTTATTTCGTCGGGCGTGAGAAATTGGGAAGCGCCGGGATTTGCGGGCGTGTAGTGGGTGATGTCGCTGACGAGTTTCTGCGTTTTCGCTTCGATCATGAATTCGAGAAATTCGGCGGCGAGTTCCTTGTGCGGGCTGGACGCGCTGATCATGAGGTGGTCGATCCAGCCGGTGGTGTTTTCTTTCGGGATTGTTTCGCCGATGGGGAAATTAACTTTGCGGAGTTGTGCGGTGTTCAGCGGCCACCCCATGGCGATGACGATTTCGTGGTTTTGGAATAGGCCGGTGAGTTCGCCCCCATCGCTCCAATACTTGCGGATGTTCGGCTTTATCTCGAGCAATTTTTTCTTTAGCAGCCTGCAGTTCGTCGTCGGAGAGATTGTAGATGTGACTGGGGTCCGGTTTGTCGTAGCCGAGAATCTGTGCAGCCATATAAATGCTGGAGAGTTCGTCCCAGAGAGAGACTTTTCCCTTCAGTTTTGGATCCCACAAGACCGTCCAGGAATCCGGAGGCGCTGGGAAAGCGGTCGTATCGTAGAGAAGCGGGTTCGGCCCCCACATAAAGGGGACGCCGTATGTTTTTCCATTGGATTTTACGAGCGAGGAATCCCGGAGCTTTGCGGAGAGTTTTGAGTATTCAGAAAATTTGGAAAGGTCGAGGGGTTCGGCAAGACCAGAGCGGACGATCATTGCCGCAACGTCGCTGGAAGGGGAAATGACATCGTAATTGGCGGCGCTGCCACCACGAAGTTTGGCTACAAGTTCGTCGCTCGTGCCCATATACGAAGCGGAAATCTTGCAATTGTGGCTTTGCTCAAATGCCTGGACGAAGGATGGTTCGGCGTAGCCTTGCCAGACGAGAAGGTTGAGTGTGGTCGGACCTTTCTTGCAAGCGGAGCAAAACAGAATCAGGGAGAGAAGTGAGGAGAAGAAGAGACTGCGTTTCATGAAGCCCCCGAGGTGACCAGAAAGATCAGAATGTTGGCGGCGTATTGATCCAGAGCAGCCAGGATTCGGAAGCGCCGGGATTGCGCCAGCGATGCGGCGTGGAGCTTTCGAAATAGAGGCTGTCGCCGGCCTTGAGCTTATAGTGCTCTTCCTTGCCAATCCAGATTTCAAATGTACCGCGAATGACGTGCAAAAATTCCTCGCCTTCGTGCGTGTAGGGTTCGCCGCTACCGCTGCCGGGCTTGATGCGGAAAAGGTGGGGCTCCATGGCTTTGTTGCCCCAGGCGAGAAGCTCCATGCGAACGCCTTTGGTGGTTTCAAGGACGCGGCGGTCGGCGGGGGGAACAAGACGAGAGTTTTTCTTGGAGTCGTCAAAGAAGGAAACAAGATTGGTGCGATAAAAGCGCGCGATACGGGCGAGAGTGGCGACAGAGGCGCGCATCTGGCCGCGTTCGAGTGCGCTCAAGAAACCGACGGAAACTCCCGTGGCGCGGGCGACTTGAACGAGAGAGAGACTGCGTTTTTGGCGGAGGCGGCGGAAGCGCTGGCCCGGCGAGAGAACGCTTTCCGCGGGAACGGAGACAACGCCCTGGCGTTTGAGGACGTGAACGATGGCCGCGGGGTTAAGGCCGCGGGCGCGGCGAAGAAAGATGGCTCGCTGGAGAACGCGCACGTCTGCAACGCTGTAGAGGCGATATTTGCTTTGCGTGCGTTGCGGAACGACGAGGCCGAGGGATTCCCATGCGCGGAGAGCAGAGGAAGAAATGCCGACCCGGCGCGCCACTTCGCTGATGCGAAGAAGCCGCTCAGAATCATGCGTTGCTGATAGCGAGGATAAATTCTTTCTTCTTGACACTCTGGCCGTCATCCCATAAGTTTGCAGGATTATAGTAAGGTTTGCGGGGCACAGCAACCTCGAAGATTAGGTGAAAATTCGACACTTCGAGGATAGGGGTGAAGTGATGAAGTCCTTCGAAAACAGAACGCGACCAATTGTGTTCTTGTTGGCAAGCACGATGATGGCGCTGCTGGTGATGTGTACACCTGCGGTGAAAGGGCAGAGCACGGGCGGCAGAATTCGCGGAACGGTTACGGATCCGAGCGGCGGAGCGGTGGTCGGGGCGAAAGTGGTGCTCGTCAACGAGGCCGAACGGGGCCCGCGGGAGCGCGCGAACAGGAGCGACCGGCGAATATATGTTTCTTGGAAGTGCCCGTCGGGAGTATGAAATGAGGTTCAGGTGAGCCAGGCGGATTCAAGAAATATTTGCGCGAAGGGATGTGACCGTCAACCTGAATGAAGTTGTGAGCCTGGATATTCCGCTGCAAGTTGGCGGATCCGAACGGAAACGGTGGAAGTGACGGGAGCGCCCCATCGGTGGATACGACTTCGACGCAACTGGGAGCGGTGGTGAACTCGCGCGACGCAGTAGTTGCCGCTGGCGCAGCGGGACATTTATCAGCTGTTGCAGTTGCAGCCGGGCGTGCAGTCACAACTCGGAGACGACAATTTTATGGAACGGACAGGCCGGTGTTGTCACGCGTGAATGGCGGCCGCGGCCGGTCGACAACAACTTTCGGTGAACGGCGGCGACGGAAACGATCAGTTTGCCAACTTGCCGGCCATGCAGCCGTCGCCTGACAGCATCGAGGAGTTTCGCGTCATTACAAATAACTTTGATGCGGAATACGGGCGCAACTCCGGCGCGGTGGTAAACGTGGTGACGAAGTCCGGAACGAATCAGTTGCACGGCAACTGGTATGAGTTTTTCCGTAACAAGTCGTTGAATGCCAAAGGCTTTTACGACCCAACCAAGCTCGATTCATCTGCAAAACCAGTTTGGCGCAACACTGGGCGGCCCGATCAAGAAAGACAAGACGTTTTTCTTTGTTACCTATGAAGGGCGAAGGGTCAAACTCGGGAAATCTTCGAATCCCGTTCCGTGCCGACGGATGCAAACCTGCGGGAGATTTTTCCAATACGACCGAGCAATTTGGCGGGAACAATCGACGATCAGCATTTCGCGGATACGCTAAATGCGCGGCCCGGCTGTTCGACGGCAGCCATGTCTGCAAACGGCGGGCCAGCGATTGCCGCTGGAGCGCTCTATGCGACTCTGTTTCCCGGACGCACAAATTCCGACGGCTTGCTTTGACCCGTTGTCCTTGAGCTTTGCTGAATAAGTACGTACATCCCGTACATCGGACGGGCTCGTTTCAGAAAGCGCCGAACTCATTCGACCGTGGCGACAGTTTACGATAAAGATCGATCACGACATCGCAAGAACCAGCAGCTGACGGCTACTACTATTTCACGACGACAACACGCAGGACCCTTCGCGCGTTTTCAGTCGGCGGGCGCAAACCTGGGCAATTTCCCGGCGATTTCACGACGCGCACGCAACAGCTCAATCTGGCACATACGTGGACGATTGGAACGGGTATCGTGAACGAAGCTAGGTTTCACATTCTTCCGCGAAGGCCAGGCGAAATTTGATGCTCCCCTGCAGACGAGCGCCGGTGCAAGATTCCTGCGGAAGCTCGGCTGCGGCAATTTGCTTCAACCGGCACGTCCGACACGGGAAATCTGCCGACGAGCCCGGAATACGGCATTCATCCGAATCTGGGGGCCACCGCGAAGGGCTGCCATTCATATACTTGACGGCGGATTTTCTATTGGGAACAACTTTGAAGGGCAACTGCCGCAGACGGGCAACACTTACCAGATTTCCGACAACTTCAGCAAGATTGTCGGGAATCACAGCTTCAAATTCGGTGGCGATTTCCGTATTCAGCAATTTGACCAGCGGCTCTATTACAACGTCAATGGCTCAATACATTTGGCACCGGCGGCGAGAACGACCTTGTTGGCAGGCGACCAGTTCCCCGACTTCTTCTGGGGCTGACGAGAACTATATTCAAGGTTCCGCGCAGGATGAATTGGTCCGGAGCAAGGCTTTTTACTTCTTCGCGCAGGATAGCTGGAAGATGAAGTCGAATCTGACATTGAACTACGGCTTCCGGTGGGAATTGAACACGCCGCTGGCCGACATCGGGTAAAAAGTGCAGACCTTCCGTCCCGGACAGAAACCACGATCTATCCCTGCCAATCTGTCCGAAGCCACGATTGCGACATTTCAGGCGGCACCCTACAACATTGCGATCCGAATTGCGACAACCGGGCGTGACTCCGACAGGACTCGGTTTCCCGGGCGACAAAGGCGTGCCGCTCGGTCTGACATCCACATATTACAAATCGTTTGCTCCGAGGTTGGGCTTGCACTGGAGTCCGGCATGGCAGGACGGAGCACTGGCGAAGTTGATTGGCGGGCCCGGGAAGACGAGTATTCGAGCAGGGTTCGGCATGTTCTACAATCCGATCGAACAGCTGGTGATGGAACAATTCAGCGCCGAGCCCCGTTCGGCGGAAGTTCCAGTATCATTGCAACACGATGTTCAAGCGCCGTTCCAATATCAGGACGGAACGAGCGCGCCTAATCCGTTTAACGGCATCCTGAATCCGCCGAGAGGTCAGCCAGTGGATTGGTCGATATTTCGGCTCCATCCTTCTTATGGCCAGGCAAGCGCCAGCGATATGCGGTCCGCAATATGCGGAGCAGTACAACTTGACAATCAACGAGAATTCGCCAAGGACATGTTATTGCAGATCGCGTATGTAGGATCGGCAGGGGCATCGTCTACTGGCGACGCAGGAAATCAATCCCGGAAATCCGCAGACTTGCCTGGATCTGCAGTGCGAATTTCGGACGTCGGAACGTGCACCCAGATTTGGTGCGGCGCCTACAGCGCGGACAATGCCTACATCGATCCGCGGAGACGATTCTGACGGCGGATACTGCATTTGCCTTATGGAGGGACCAAAGTACTTCCTGCAGGAACCACGATTGGGCCCAACGGCCATTACTCTGGTTGGACTTCGGCCGTTTTCTTCTCCCAACTGCGAACCGTCAACGGGAGCGGGCTGCCCGGCGGACGGCCTACCGGTTTTTTCCAACATTTTTCAGCAGGGGACGATTTCGAGTTCTTCATATCACGACTTTGCAGGCCAGTCTCGAAAAGCGGTTTTCGCACGGCCTACAGTTCACCGCCGCGTACACGTTTGGCAAGTCGCTGGACTATGCCTCGACGTTTGAAAGCCTGGTAAACCCATTCAATCCGCGAATCGGGCGTTCGAGCTTCGCTGTTTGATGCTCGTCACCGATTTGTATTCAGCTATTACTGGGACCTGCCGATCCCGAAGTATGAAGGCTTCGCAGGGAAGATGCTGAACGGCTGGTCTATTCCGGTACGACAATTGCGCAAACCGGTTTCCCGATTCGCATCACGCGGCAAGATGACAACGAACTCTATACCAGTTTCGACTTCGAAACTTCTGGCCAGCCAAATCTGCTTGCGCCGTTCAAAAAGCTTAATCCGCGGGACCCTGGCAACCAGGGTTTCGATCCGAACTCATTTAGTGCCGGGTGTATCGATCCGGCGGACCCCAATAACCTCATCGACAACCCTCTCTGCTCCAATCAGCCGGGAGGTGTTGTGCTTGGCACTATCGGCAACGCACCGCGGACAATCTGCTGCGGTCCGGGCGAATTTCAGACTGACATCGGAATTTTGAAGAACACAAACATCGGCGAGCACAACCGGTTGCAGTTCCGCGCCGAAATTTACAATCTGTTCAACTACGCGCAGTTTTACCAGCCGGATGGGAACGTCACCGATGGTTCTGACTTTGGTCGTGTAAAACGCGCCCGCGAGCCGCGACTGGTGCAATTTGCCTTGAAGTTTTACTTCTAGCGCGAGAAACACAAAGACTAGTCTCCGCAGGCGCGGCTCGCGAGGGCCGCGCTTGTGCGCGTCTGAGGGAAGAATTCTGGAAAGATACTGACGGCAGGGAACAGACCTGCGAAAAGGTTCGCCGCAATGCGGCGGGCTTGATTTGGAGAGAAGTCATGTACGAAGCACTGCAAAAGGAAATTGCGACATATGAGAACAGGACGCCGAAGTCGGCGGCGGCGCACAAGCGGGCGCTCGAGAGGATTCCGCTCGGCGTGGCGAGCAATTACCGACACTACGAGCCGTATCCGATTTTTGTGAAGGATGGAAAAGCGGGGCGGATTCACGACGTTGATGGCAATGAATATGTGGATCACAACCTTTGCTTTGGCGCGCTGATGGCGGGGCATTGCCATCCGGCGGTGGTGAAGGCCGTCGAAAGAGCAGCTGGATTAGGGAACGACGTTTGGCATGCCGCACGACCAGGAATGGGAGCTGGCGGAAGAAATTTGCAAGCGTTATCCCGTCGAAATGGTGCGGTTCGGGTCGAGCGGAACGGAAGTGACAATGCATGCTTGCCGCATTGCGCGTGCAGCGACCGGTCGCGACAAGATTGTGAAGTTTGAAGGCTCCTATCACGGACTGCATGACACGGCGCTCGTGAGCGTGAAGCCGAAAGACACGGAATATGGCGATGAAAACGCGCCGAATTCCGTGCCAGGCGGCGGTGGTATTCCGAAGGCCGCGATTGATAACGTCCTGATTGCGAGCTTCAACAACCTTGGGAGCGTGGAGAATCGCTTCAAGCAATATCCCGGGCAGATTGCCGCGATTATTCTAGAGCCGATTCTGATGAACGTCGGCTTGTGTATTCCGCAGCCGGGTTTCTCGAAGGGCTGCGGAAGATTTGCGATGCCAACGGCGCGCTGCTGATTTTCGACGAAGTGAAAACCGGCGCGAAGTTGGCGTGGGGCGGCGCTAGCGATTATTTCGGCGTGAAGCCGGACATGATTTGCCTTGCGAAGTCCATCGGCGGCGGATTGCCGCTGGGCGCATTTGGCGCGAGCCGCAAGGTGATGGATCTGATTTCGGATCACAAGGTTTTCCACGGCGGGACATACAACACGAATCGCGTGGCGATGGCGGCGGGGCTGGCGACTTTCCGCGAAGTGCTGACGCGCGAAGGCTATGCACACGTCGGAAAGCTCAGCAAGAAACTCACGGAAGGTTACCGGACGATTGTTGCAAAGAGCGGGTTGACGGCTTACGTGGCGAGCGCGGGCGTGAACGGCGCTTTGATGCTCTATCCGCAGGAGATTCGCAACTATCGCGACTGGACGAAGATTGATGTGGATTTGTGGCGGCATTACTGGTTTGCGATGGTGAATCGCGGCGTGCTGGCGCAGCCGTACTGGTGGGACGAGCAGTGGACGATATCCGTGCAGCACACGGAAGCGGACATTGACAAGCACCTTGCGGCGTTTGAAGAAGTGGCGCCGGGACTAGCGAAGGCGCAGTCGGAACGTGGCATGGTGACGGCGGCTGCAGGGCATTAGAGAACGAGGCAAGTACCGCAAAGAAAGCGATGCGAGGGTTTTGCGTCGCTGCTTGAAAAGAGGAATCGTTGGCGGACGGGATCACGGAAACACAGCCGCATTTGAAACGCGTGCTGGGACAGCGGGATCTCGTCCTGTTATTCGTGGTAGCCGTTTTCAATTTGAACGTGCTGCCGTCGATTGCGGCAAACGGCGGCGTGACGATCTGGCTGTGGATTATTTCGCTGGTTTTGTTTTTCTGGCCGCAGGGAATCGCCGTGATTGAGCTCGCGCAACGGTATCCCGGAGAAGGCGGCGTCTATTTGTGGGCGAAGGAAGTGTTTGGAGACTTTCACGGGTTTCTGTCGGGATGGTGCTACTGGACGAACAACATGATGTACGTGCCGACGGTGCTGCTGTATTTCGTGGGCGTGTCGGTGTTCGTGCTGGGAGAGAGTCATCACGCGTTGGCGGATAACAAATATTTTGCGCTGAGCGCTTGCTTGTTTTTGCTGCTGGTGCTGGTTGTTTTGAATGTGGTCGGGCTGGGCGTGGGAAAGTGGATCAACAACATCGGCGCGATCGGAACGTTCGTTGCGGCAGGATTGTTGATGGGATTGGGCTTGATTGTCTGGACGAAATTCGGGAGCGATGTGACCTGGGCGGATTTTCAGATTCCTGCGAATCCGCGATTCGTTCTGAATTCGTTTGGCGTGATTTGTTTCGGGCTGGTTGGCCTGGAACTGGCTTCGGTGATGGGAGACGAGATTCAAGAGCCGGCAAAGACGCTGCCAGGAGCGGTGGCGTGGGGCGGCGTGCTTTCTGGAGCGTTGTATATCGGTGCGACGCTGACTTTGCTGATTGCCGTGAGCAAATCGCAGATCAGCGTGCTGCAAGGAATTGTGCAAGCAGTTTCGCACATGGCGTCGCGCGTGGGAGCGGTTTGGATCATTGCGCCGTTTGCGTTTTTGTTGAGCTTATCGATTGCGGGAATTGGATCGGCGTGGCTGGGAGGCTCGGCGCGAATTCCGTTTGTGGCGGGGCTGGATTCGTACATGCCGGCTTGGCTCGGACGGGTACATCCGAAATACCGGACACCATACGCTGCATTGATTGTGCACGCGGCGGTGTCGCTCGCTCTGGTGCTGATGAATTTTTGGAGTTCGGGCGTGCAGGAATCGTTTCAGAGGCTGCTTTCGCTGGCAGTGGTGCTCCAGTTGATTCCGTTTCTTGTACATGTTTTATGCGCTGCTCCGTATTGCACTTGAGCCCGGATTTTGAGAAGAACAGATACAGCAAGGGAACGCTGCTGGTTTCCGGGGGCAGCGGATTGCTGACCACGATTTCGGGAATTGCGCTGGCGTTTTTTCCGGCGCAGCAGATTACTTCGCTTTGGTCGTATGAGGCGTGGATGGTCGGCGGGACGCTGCTGTTTATGGGAGCTGCGGCATTTTTCTTTTTTGTGTACGGGCGCAAGAAGCAGGCGGCGGGAGCGGCTGCGTAGATTGGCCGAGTTTGCCTGAGGATTCGGGAGGAAGTTATGTCGAGCGGCGCGACGACCAGCGTGAAGACCTATCAGAACTACATCAATGGAAAATGGGAAAGCGCTTCAGGCGGCAAGACCTTTCCCGTGTACGACCCTTCGACTGAAGAAGCGATTGCGCATGTTGCGGCGTCGGAAGCTGCGGATGCGGATCGTGCGGTAAAGGCAGCGCGAGCGGCGTTTGATTCAGGGGCGTGGCCGGCAGACCACGGCGCAGGATCGCGGACGAATTCTTTTCAAGCTGGCTGAAAAGATTCGACAGAATGCCGCGATGCTGGCGGAGCTTGAATGCCGCAACACGGGCAAACCGATAGTTGAAGCGGAGTACGACATCGCAGATACGGCGACGTGCTTTGAATACTACGGCGGGCTCGCAAACAAGGTGACGGGGCACGTGAATCCCGTTCCGGCAAACGCGCTGAGCTTTACATTGCGCGAGCCGGTGGGCGTGGCGGGACAGATTATTCCGTGGAATTATCCGCTGTTGATGGCGGCGTGGAAATTGGCTCCGGCGATTGCGGCGGGATGCGCTTGCGTTTTGAAGCCGGCGGAGCAGACGCCGCTGACGGTGCTGGAGTTTGCGAATTGGTTCGAACAGTGCGGATTGCCGCCGGGCGTCGTGAATATTTTGAACGGATTTGGCGAGACGGCCGGCGCGGCGCTGGTTGCTCATCCGGGCGTTGACAAGATTGCGTTTACCGGAAGCGCAGCGGTCGGAAAAATTATCGTGAAGAGCGGGGCTGACACGCTGAAGCGCGTGACGCTGGAGCTGGGCGGGAAGTCGCCGAACGTTTTCTTCGCGGATGCCGATTGGGAAGCGGCCGTGGACGGCGCACTGTTTGGCGTGTTCATCAATCAGGGGGAAGTTTGTTCCGCGGGCAGCAGAATTCTTGTTGAGAAGAAGATCTATTCGAAGTTTGTCGAAGCGATGACCGAGAAAGCGAAGCGGATCAAGCTTGGGCCACCGATGGAACGCGAAACGAAGATGGGGCCGCTCGTCAGCAAAGAGCAGTACGACCGCGTGAGTTCGTATCTGGAAGTTGGGAAGAAAGAAGCGAAGACCGCGATTGGCGGCGGGCGGCCGAAGCAGTTCGGCGAAGGGCTATTACGTTGAGCCGACAATTTTTTATGATGTGGACAACAATGCGCGGATTTCGCGCGAGGAGATTTTTGGGCCGGTGGCTTCGGTGATTCCGTTTGACGGCGAGCCGGACGCGATTCGAATTGCCAATGACACACCGTACGGGCTCGCGGGCGCAGTTTGGACGCGGGATATTTACAAGGCGTTTCGCGTGGTGAAATCGCTGCGCGCTGGAATTGTTTGGGTGAACCACATGCAGCCGACGTATGTGGAAGCGCCATGGGGTGGTTACAAGCAGTCGGGGTTTGGGCGCGAGCTTGGGCCGTGGGGACTTGAAGAGTATCTGGAAACGAAGCAGGTGTTCGTCAATCTGGACGAAACGCCGATTGGCTGGTACTGAGATTCGGAGTGGAAGGACAACGACGATGGGAACAATTCAAATTCGAACGGAAATCCCGGGACCGAAATCGAAAGTGCTGATGGACCGGCGCAATGCAGCTGTGGCACGAGGACCGTTTCATGCAACGCCGGTGTTCGCGGCGAAAGCGGAAGGAGCGGTAATTGAAGACGTCGATGGCAACCGCTTCATCGATTTTGCGGGCGGCATCGGCTGCCTGAACATTGGGCACCGAGACGCACGCGTGCTGGACGCGATTCGCAAGCAGATGGAGCAGTATCTCCATGTGTGCTTCAGCGTGACGCCGTACGAGAGCTATGTTGCCGTTGCGGAAAAGCTGAATGCGCTGACGCCGGGAAAATTTCCGAAGAAGACCGTGCTTGTGAATTCCGGCGCAGAAGCCGTGGAGAACGCTATCAAGATTGCGCGCGCTTACACGAAACGGCCTGCGGTGATTTGTTTTGAAGATGCGTTTCACGGCCGGACGCTGATGGCGATGTCGCTGACGAGCAAGCCGCATCCCTACAAAGCTGGATTTCGAGCCTATGGCGAGCGATGTCTATCGCATTCCTTACGCCTACCAATACCGGAGCGAGGCGGGGACGACTGCGGAAGAGTTTGCGCATCATTTGGAGGATGCATTCAAGCGGCACGTCGCGGCCGAGAATGTCGCTGCCGTGATTGCGGAGCCGGTGCTAGGTGAGGGCGGGTTCGTTGTACCGCCGCGCGATTACTTTGCAGCGCTTCACAAAATTTGCAAGAAGCACGGAATTCTTTTTATTGCCGATGAGGTGCAGTCCGGAATTGCGCGGACCGGCAGATGGTTTGCGTCGGAATATTTCGGGATTGAGCCGGATTTGTTGATCAGCGCAAAATCGCTCGGCGGCGGAATGCCGCTGGCAGCCGTGACAGGGCGTGCGGAAGTGATGGATGCTCCCGGCGTGGGCGGCTTGGGAGGGACTTTCGGGGGCAATCCGCTTTCGTGCGCGGCGGCGCTTGCGGCGCTGGAGACAATTGAGAAGGACGGATTGCTCGCGCGGTCGGCTGAAGTTGGCAGAAAGTTCGAAGCGCGTGCGCTGGGCTGGCAGAAGAAATGGACGATGGTCGGCGAAGTACGCGGGCTGGGCGGAATGTGCGCGATTGAGCTGGTGCGCGACGCGCGCACGAAAGAGCCCGCGGATGCGGAGACGAAGGAGCTTGCGAAGTATTGCTACGAGCACGGTCTGATCACGATCACTGCAGGGACGTTTGGAAACGTGATGCGAATTCTTGTGCCGCTTGTGGTCACCGACGCGCAGTTCGAAGAAGGCATGGACGTGCTTGAGGCGGGGCTGGCCACGGTGGCCGAGAAGAAGCAGCTCTCGCACGCGACGGTCTAGAGGGAAGAAATGCAAGACACAGCTACAAAACCAAGGCGGCAGTTGCGGAGCAACTGAAAGACGCACGGTTGTTTCGTGAAGCATGCTATCTGAATGGCGAGTGGGTCAAGGCAAAGTCCGGCGGAACGATTGCCGTGGACAATCCAGCAACGAGCGAAATCATCGGCAGTGTGCCGAAGCTGGGAGCGGCGGAGACGCGGGAAGCAATCGAAGCGGCGGAGAAGGCGTTTCGCGCTTGGAGCAAGAAGACAGGAAAAGAACGCGCCGCGGTACTGCGGAAGTGGTTCGATCTGATGATGGAGAATCAGGAAGACCTCGCGAAATTGATGACCTTGGAGCAGGGCAAACCGCTGACCGAATCGCGCGGGGAAGTTGCCTACGCGGCGTCGTTTCTTGGAATGGTTTGGCGAAGAAGCGAAACGCATTTACGGCGACACGATTCCGGGGCACCAGGCCGACAAGCGGATTGTGGTGATCAAGCAGCCGATTGGCGTCGTGGCGTGCATCACGCCGTGGAATTTTCCTTTGGCGATGATTACGCGGAAAGCCGGGCCCGCGATTGCCGCGGGATGCACGGTAGTGCTGAAGCCTGCAGCACAAACGCCTTTTTCTGCGCTGGCGCTGGCGGAACTCGCGGAACGTGCGGGTGTGCCAAAAGGCGTATTCAACGTCTTGACCGGCTCAGCGAAGGAAATCGGGGGCGAGCTTACCTCGAATCCGATTGTGAAGAAGCTTTCGTTCACGGGCTCGACGGAAATCGGAAAACTCTTGATGGCGCAGTGTGCGGGGACCGTCAAGAAACTGTCGCTGGAGCTCGGCGGGAACGCGCCATTTATTGTTTTTGAAGACGCGGATCTCGATGCGGCGGTGGAAGGCGCAGTCGCGTCAAAGTATCGCAACACGGGCCAGACTTGCGTTTGCACGAACCGGTTGCTGGTTCAGAACTCGGTGTACAACGCGTTTGCCGAAAAACTGGCGGCGGCAGTGAAAAAGCTAAAGCCCGCGTATGGATTGGAAGCCGGCGCGACGCAAGGGCCGCTGATCGACGATGCGGCCGTGGAAAAGGTGGAGAGCCATATCCGCGACGCGAAGGAAAAAGGTGCGAAGGTGCTTGTGGGTGGCCAGCGGCACTCGCTGGGCGGAAGGTTTTTTGAGCCGACGATTTTGACGGATGTAACTCCGGCAATGGCGGTGGCGCGAGAAGAGACGTTTGGGCCCGTTGCGCCGCTGTTTCGCTTCAAAAATGAAGCGGAAGCGGTCGCGCTTGCGAACGACACGGAGTTTGGTTTGGCCGCTTATTTTTACGGCCGCGACATTGCGCGCGTGTGGCGCGTGGCCGAAGCGCTCGAGTACGGAATTGTCGGCATCAACACCGGAATTATTTCCACGGAAGTGGCACCGTTTGGCGGCGTGAAAGAGTCCGGACTTGGGCGAGAAGGGTCCAAGTACGGGATCGACGACTATGTTGAGATCAAGTATCTCTGCTTCGGAGGCATCACTACTTAACGAGGTCCGCGTTGCAATTTCGACTAGCGCGGATTGATGTTTTCCTTCTTCTCGAGTCGGGCAATTAAGCCTTGAATTTGTGTCTTGGTCGCGTCCGGCGCGCCTGCGAGTGCGAGCTTCATTTCTCTCACAGCCGTATCAAAGTCGCCCTTGGCCGATGCGATGCGGGAATTTTCGCCATGGGTGTACCACTCGTTCGGCCGCTTCTGGATGTTGATTTGGAAAACGGCAAATCCTTCGTCCTGTTTGTTCTGCAGCTGAAGGCCACGACCGTAAATATGCAATTGGATGCCATTCGCAACTTCGAACGCTTTCTTTTTGGCCGCTTCGGCTTCCGGCTTCTTGCCCATCGCCGCCAGAATCTCCGATTTGTTCAGGTTGTTTTCGAAACGATCCTCATTCTGAATGGATGTGTCTTCCCACTTGAGTGCCTGTTCAAGTTCGTAGTTATTGTCGAGGAGCCAGTTTGCGGCTTCATCGTAGCCTGCCCAGGTAAAGCCACCGGTGTTGCGGAGCTGGTTCTTGATGCTGCGAAGGGTGGTCCCTTTGACGTCTGCCGAAACCCGGAAAGGGACGGCCAGTTTTTCCCAGCGGAGCGTGGCGAGGGCGGAGTCCGGCTTGATGTCGTCGAAAGTGTAGGCGAGGGATTCGCGAAACTCGGCGTCGTGGGGTTTTACGGTGACTCGGAGGGCGTCTTCCTTTTCGTCATAGCTGAAGCTGCCCCAAGAAGTGAAGTTTTTCGAAAAAATGATGGTCCATTGATCCGCGGTGGGGATCATGTGCAGACCGTAAGTGCCGGCGGCGAGCGACTTGCCTTCGATTGTTACGTCATCGGTGAAGGTAATCGTCGTGTTTTCGTTTGCGCCGGCGCGCCAGACTTTATCGTAGGGAACCTGGCCGCCCCACACTTTGCGGCCGCCGACGAGCGGCGAATGATAATTGATGGTAACGTCCGTGATGCCGATTCGTTGCGTGACAACCGAATGCTGGCTGATGCGCGGGAGCGCCAGTTCGATGGGCTGCGAGCCATTTTTGAATTGCGCGCTGGCGCTGCCTGCTAAACAGAAGAACGCGGCCATAAAGCCGAGGTAAATTCGGGATAAAGTTCGCACGGAAACTCCTTCGCCTGCGCTTGGCGCAGCGGATTTGCCCTGAGGAATGATTTGACCGACACTTGCCCCAGCGGATAGACGGGTAGCGGTGGGTTCGGTAAGCAGGGAATCAGGAATATAGTGGAATGGACCTATGAGGCATCCAACCGGGCATAGCGAAAGAAGCAGTTCAAGGCGAACCATGGCGGACGAGCCCGAGTCAAAAACCGACAAGAAATCCGAAAAAAAGAAGCTGGCGTGGAAGTCCCTGCCGGATGCTTGGGCGTTGCTCAAGCCGCGGCGGGGAATTTTGTTCTCGGATTTTTCCTGATCCTGATTAACCGCGTTGCGGGATTTGCTCTTGCCTGCGGCTTCGAAATTTGTTTTTGATGATGTAATCGGAAAGCATAACCTACAGCTTCTATTGCCTATCATTCTTGGCGTCATTACAGCCACGGCTATTCAGGGTCTGAGTTCCTTCACACTGACACAACTGTTTTCCAAATCCGCGCAGCGGATGATTACGGAACTGCGCAAGCAAGTGCAGGCCCATATCGGGCGGCTGCCGGTCACTTTTTACGATTCGCACAAAACGGGTGTGCTGGTTTCGCGGATTATGTCGGACGTGGAAGGCGTGCGGAATCTTGTTGGAACGGGATTGGTGGAACTTGCGGGCGGGTTGTTGACGGCACTGATTGCGCTGGTTGTGATGCTGAAGATTAGCGTGGTGATGACGCTGGTTGCGTTTGGAGTGCTGCTCGTTTTCGGATTTGGGATAAACAAAGCGTTTGCGACGATCAGGCCGATTTTCCGTGCCCGGCCGAAGATTACGGCTGAGGTGACTGGGCGGTTGACGGAATCGCTTGGCGGAGTGCGCGTGGTGAAGGGATATCACGCGGAAGAGCGCGAGGAAAAAGTTTTTGCAGGTGGCGTGCAGCGGCTGCTAGACAACGTTTTGAAAACGTTGACGGCGACTTCGCTGATGGGGATGTCCGCCACCGTTTTGTTGGGGGTTGTGAGCGCGGTGGTCATGTACTTTGGCGCGAGGCAGATTCTGGGTGGAAGCATGAGCCCAGGTACGCTGATTGCCTATACCGGGCTTCTTGCGCTGCTCGTGGCGCCGATTTTTCAAATTGTCGCGATTGGAACGCAGTTGACGGAAGCTCTGACTGGGCTCGAGCGGACCAAGGAGATTTTGAACGAGAAGATGGAAGACGACGCTCCCGGGCGATCGGTGGACATGTCGCGTGTGGAGGGATTGGTAGAATTTCAGAACGTGAATTTTGCTTACGATACAAACAAGCCGGTATTGTTTGACGTGAGTTTTGTGTCGGAGCCGGGTACAGCGACGGCCCTGGTGGGGCCATCTGGAGCCGGGAAATCGACGATTATCGGGTTGATTGCGGCGTTTTATACGCCGACGCAAGGGCGAGTGATTGTAGATGGAACGGATTTGGCTGACGGTGCGATTGAGAACCTATCGCACGCAGCTGGGAGTGGTGCTGCAAGATACATTTTTGTTCGATGGGACGATTCGGGAGAACGTAGCGTTTGCAAGACCGGATGCGAGCGAAGCGGAGATTTTAGAAGCTTGCCAGATCGCCCGAGTGGATGAATTTGCGGAAGGGTTTGAGAAAAAGTACGACACGGTGGTTGGCGAGCGCGGCGTGAAACTCTCCGGCGGTCAAAAGCAGCGCGTTTCGATTGCGCGAGCGATTTTGGCAGATCCACGGATTTTGATTTTGGATGAGGCGACGTCGAGCCTTGATTCGGAGTCGGAAGCGTTGATTCAGGAAGGGCTGCGTTACTTGATGCGCGGGCGGACGACATTTGTAATCGCGCATCGATTGTCCACGATTCGGCGCGCGGACCAGATTTTGGTGGTTGAGGCCGGAAAGATCATCGAACGCGGGACGCACGAATCGCTGTACAAGCTGGGCCGGCGTTACTACGACTTGTATACGCGACAACATGGGATAGAGACGAATC
Source organism: uncultured Acidobacteriota bacterium (assembly GCA_963794175.1). GTDB lineage: Bacteria > Acidobacteriota > Terriglobia > Acidiferrales > UBA7541 > Acidiferrum. The sequence goes on from CAWCCV010000011.1 coordinate 333,312, forward strand.
TGTTTTTGGCGCCGGGAGAAGGCGATACGACGGGCGAAGAAGCGGAACGAGCGGGGGGCGGCCGCAGCGGCGCCGGAGAGCCCGACCCGATGCGACTTCTGCGCGGTCAGAGCGGCGCGTAAACGAAACCCGATGTAATATGTAGAAGCGAAGGGCCTGTAGCTCAGCGGTTAGAGCAGCGGACTCATAATCCGTTGGTCCCAGGTTCAAATCCTGGCGGGCCCACCATGTTTTCAAATGTTTACCGGCAATGAAGGGCGGCTTGAAGCCGCCCTTTTGCTTATCCTGTACTTACCAATCGACGAGGCTAGTTAAGGCAAGCCGAGTTGTCGCTAAGTCTGGACCGATCGGCAAATCCTGGTTCCGGCTCAAGGGAGGGAAGGATTCCGCTCCCGAGAAACGGGAGCAATACTCGCGCTGGGAAAAGCTGCGATCGCTTTCCTCATCGCCCTGACGATGAGGAACTTCCCGCTTTTGTCGCTTCGCCAAGCCCGAAGCTGGGTTCCGCTAGGATCTGCCGCAAACGCTCACGGCACCGTTTCGTGATCATGGGGACAGACTCCGGAGCGATGGACAGCCGCTCCGCGAGGTCCACGGTTTTCATCTCGTTAATGTAGTAGCTTTCCAGGACATACTGGCAGCGTGGATCGAGTTGCAGCATGGCGTACTGCAGTAGCGTCATCCGCGCTTCGCGGTTATCTTCGCTGGACGCCTGCACAGAGGGCAGTTCGGTTTCCGCGACTTCATCGATGGGAATTTCACCTTTGCGGCGCCGCAGTTCATCGATCAGACAGTTCTTCGCCACGACCACGAAGTAGCCGATAGCGAGGTCCCGGCTTTCCGCCTTCCTGAAAATGTTGATGTATTTCAGGAAAGCGGATTGCAACGCGTCGCGCACGATTTCCCGGTCGCCTGTGTATGTCGCGAGCAGCGCGGCCGTCAGGTAGGGAAGAAGCGCTTCGAAGAATCGGCCTAGTGCGGCTTCATCCTTGGGATGGCGGAAGCAATCACGGATAAGTGCATCCCAGTTTGGTTCCGCTTCTCGCAAAGTCTGCGCTCCGGAATTCTTTCCACTTAAAGATAGCAAACTGAGGCGACCGAATGCTGGGAATCGGTGAGGATCCGCCAATCCGAAGGGGTTTTGCAGCGATTTCAGCTGCGGGCCGTACGAACGAATCGGACATCCGCTTGTCCGAGGAACGATGTTTTTTCGCCCGCTGCGAATCGGCCTCTCAGCTTCACGCTATCGAAGATAGACGCGTGCTCCGCTATCCCCTTTCGGGAATCGCCGGCAAGAAAGGCATTTTCGAAACGGACCACCAGGCAGGGGACATTGGGCCTGATTTCACGCCTCACCACTTTGGCGGCGCCGTGAGCGCAGAGTGCCCCTTCCAGTTTAAGGGATTGAAGGTCGATGTCGTCGGGACCGGCGTACGTACCGTTCAATGGAAGACCGCCCACGAGAGCGATCTCGATGGAGACAGGCTCTTCCTCTTTTCCAACCTGTACGCTCGTGTCCATGACATACAAAGGAGTTTTCGTCAGCGTTTCAGCCGACGAAACCCCGAACCAATTCTTGATATTCTCCCAAATCTTGAGCTGCGCGGCAGGCGCGGGAATAGCCGCCATTTGCGCGTAGTTATAAATCCACTCTCTGTCGCGTTCACATTTGGACAGGTGGTACAAATAGGTTTCGGTCAAACCCGAACGGAAAATGTTGACGACATCCCGGATCGAAAGGCATTCGGGACCAGGCCTCCAGTCCCACGGGTCTTGGGGTGTAGGTTGGAGTTTCCGGATGTGCTCCTTGAGGTCAATCTTCGGAACGGCATTCATAAGTCACCTTTGCTCTTAGCAGGCAATTCTCTCTCATCACTAGAACGGAGAACGCCGCCGAATCTAACACCTGTAAGTATCTGATAAAAATACGCTTACTAGATTTCTCCACCTCAAATACGGGCCAAATGCGCGTTCAGGGCGGCAAAGCAGGCAGCCGGGACGGAAAAAACCCCGGCTCCGAGGCTCAAGTCCAGGAGTTTGCCCCGGCAGTCGCCACTCAAAGTCATCAAGGCGGCGAAGGCCACGATACACAAATCATGGCCCGTTCCGCTGGAACCGACCTGCATAGAACTGTGTGCATTCTGAAGAACCTTCGTCACACCCTGGTCTTTGAGGGTGTGCGAAAAATGCGAATAGACGATGGCACGGAACAGAAGCACATAGTCGAAATTCTTCTCTTCCTGATGCGAGAATTCGCGGCGAATCTCGTCGCGGGCTGCGGCGCAAAGTTGATCGACCAATGCGATTTCGGAAGTGTACCGTGCGAACTCGGCCTGGATGAGCTGTTTGAACAGCCCGAAAAAAGCCTCAAAGATTTGATCGGAACCGTCTTTCCAACAAGTACGCATCGCCTGGAACAGGAGATTGGAATCCGTGTCGGGAAGGGAGAATGCCATCTCAATCCTCAAGGACTTTTCTGACAAAGGTGCGGAAGGATTCGGAAAGAGAGAGCTTGCGGAGGGGATGACGGCGGAAAGCATCCGGAAAATCCTCTACGAGAGAACCGGTTTTGGAAGGCTCGTATCTGGAAGTTTTGGCGGCAAGGTTGACGGATGCCTTGATTTCTGCCGAGGCGACCGCGTTACTGGCAGCTTCGTAGGCGAGCCAGGCGTTCACGTCGCTCTGGAGTTTGTCGAGTTCCTCGAGTATCTGCAACGGCGGTTCGTGCTCCGCAAGACAGGTTCCGACATAGTCGGCCACTTCGTCGGAGTCGACGGGATGACCTCCCACGCGTAAGTTCGGTGAGTCTATGTCGAATCCTTTCGCACTTTTCTTCGACACGAGCAAATCCCACCTGCTCGCCAAGGCGATAGAGCGGATATAACGGCTTTTAGGAGTGGCTGGCTCTTGGTCCATGGCGAGCAGAGGCGCGCCCCAGTTTTTCTTCATGAATCTCGCGTTCTTGCTTAGTGCGCCGAGTTCCGCCATCTGCCGCAGAAATCTTCCTTTTCTTACTCGCGAGACGAGGTTCGCGCAGAGCGCGAGCGCCAAGAACGGATGAGTCCACCACCGGGCTCCGCGATGCGGCGTATTGAGAGTCACGATGAGATCGACCTTCAGGCTTTGTCCTCTGCCCTGTTCCAATTCCTCCAGAATGTATCTCTTGCCTACGATCCCACCTTGGCTGTGGCACACGAGAACGACGGTGTCGTATCGGCCGCCTTCCTTGTCCAGGAATTCCTTCAGCTGATTCGTGATGACCGGATAGAGGGGCGGCTGCAGGATGCCGGTCTTATAGTGGAAAAAATAGATATCGAAACTGGTGAGAGCGGGCCGCTGCTTGTAGATTCTCTGGAAGAAATCTAGATGCGATCTCCAAGTCGCCCATCTACTGCCCCAGATTCCATGGACGAAAACGGCGAGCGAGTTGTTGAGAGGATGGCGTGAAACCCACACAGCAATTCCTTGATCCGCGAGAGTCGCCTGGCGCTTTCTGGGGGTAACTCTATCAACATTGGTATAACTAAACGAGCCTCGCCATCGCGCTGAAATAGCGCTGTGAATTTGCCGGGGCGGGCGAATAGTCCCTTCCTCCCATCGGTCATCGCAACATCTAGCTTTGCCGATCGGGTTGCCACGAGTCGTCCGTAGCCCAACTGGAAGTCGCGCCGACAATACCCCTCAATACCCAGGAGTAAATCGCCCCGGCGCTCATTTCGTTCCCGTTTTCTCCCCCACGAAAATGGAGTGGGTCTCTCAGGCTTTGCAATTCTCGGTAGTAGTAAAGTGCGGTAGGCCGTTTTCCATTGAACCTCAGCTTTCCTAGAAGTTCGATCTCGTCCTTAGCGGCACTCCCGCTGAGGGAACTATCCTTAAGGAATTCTGTAAACCCCGGTTCCACTTCTGGTTGAAGAGGCCCCGTCTCAACAAACTCAAACCTTCTGGGATCGCCCGAGGCTACTCTCCGATTCAAAACAATCTCCATAGCAAAAGTCGTTAAGTCGACATCCCAGGACTCAATCAGTGGATCGAGGAAGGAGACACAGTTTTCAGGCGACAAGCTGAAGAGATCCGTGTCCAGGAATTCAAGAAGGGTAACCCTTGTTTCTTCATAGCTACGGCCCGCGAGTCGAGCGACCAAGTGAAGCCAGTTTTCGCTGTTCAATTCTTCTTTGGCGACTTTCTTGATCACGTCCAAAAGCTTTTGCGTGACGAGACGTTCAAGTTCGCCGAAGGGCTGCTTCTCGAAAATCCCACGTATCTGTCTTTCTTTATCGGGCACGCACTTGCGGAGGACCAGTTCCCGAATTTCCCCAAACATTGGGGCAGGCGGGCCCGCCAAGTTTCTTTTTAATTCTTCCTTGCGCTGAAGCTCAGCCAGCTTCGAAAGTCTATCGCTCGGAAGTTTCAACACTTTCGACATTCTCTGATAGATGTCTGTTCGGTCAGGCGCCGGGGGCAGCTTTTTGCGGGCCAGCAGCTGTGAAATATAGGAGTCGGTGACTTCGGCGGCAGTCGCTAGATCTTTCTGCTCAAGCCCTAACTCCTCCAAGCGTTGTTTAATCACCAGGCAAACGTCCACAATGGCCCTCCAAGTGGATTAACAACAAAAGTTAAACAAAAAAATAATCCCAGAATGTACTTGACACGTCAAGTTAATTAACCGAATATGGTTAATAGACCAAGGAAATCTTCACGGCGGCTAAACCAATATCGGTTACCTTAAGCTCCCTTCTTGGCATCGAGCAAGGAGACCTTCATGTTTGCACGCAGAGTCCATATACAGCTGAAACCCAATAGCGTTGCGGAATTTACGCAGAGGTTGCAGAAGGACATCCTGCCACTGCTCAGAAAGCAGAAAGGATTTCAGGACGAAATCACGTTTGTCCGCCAAGGCGGCGGGGAAACGTTCGGAATCAGTTTGTGGGACACGCCGGAGAATGCCGAAGCTTACAACCGAGAGACGTACCCAGAAGTGACAAAGCTTCTGGCCACCGTAATCGAGGGGGTCCCTCAAGTTGAAACCTTTGATGTCGTTAACTCGACCTTTCACAAGATCGCGGCTGCCGTAGCGGCCTGAAGCCAGAAAGCCTCTTCGCCGTGTAGGGCGGACAACGTCCGCTCCACGTCCTGAAAATGCGGCATCAGCACATGCAAAGTCAATCAGTGGGAGTCCCTGGCACGCTGTCGATGGAGGGAAAGACCATGCAGTACAAGAAGACGCAAGTCGCACCGAAACATAATGATCATCCTCCGCTACAAGAAGGTAGCGCTCATACCCTTCTGCGAAAGACTTGGCTACCAAAGTTTGAAGCTGGATCTGAAGAGCATCGTTTTCGCGGCCCACAAACTGCCCGCGGAAGTGGCCCCGCCTGCGCGTGTGTGGTGTTCCTTGCGTGTGCAACTGGAAAAGGAAGGCATCGTCAGTCGACCGAAAGGGAGACTAGAAGAGCACACGCGGTTTCCAATGTTCAGGAATTAGGCTCGAGGGCGGGCGGAAGGTTTGCTAGAGGAGGTATGTATGTATTTACTTGCATGGATTGTTGTTGGTGCAGTCGTTGGCTGGGGATCGGGAAAAGTTTTCCGGGGTAACGGGGAAGGCTATGGTCATGGTCCTCTCATGGACACCCTGATGGGTGTTGGTGGCGGCATAGTAGGCGGATTCGCGACGAGCTTCGCTGGCCTTGGCGGCTATGGCGGGACCATCATCACGACCGTCGTGGCAATGGTTGGCGCAGCGCTTCTGACTATGCTCGTCGCTTTCGTGAACGGCAGAAGGATCTACGCCCGTCCGCTTTTGAGAATCCCGGCACAGAATCGTTAAGCGTCCGGAGAGTAGAACTGGGCACAAGAAGTTAATTATTCGAGTCTTGGAATAAATTCAAACGGAGGTCTAGGAAAATGACGGTGAATATCACTCCTCTACATGACCGCGTCCTCGTGCGCAGGTTGGAACAGAAAGAAACCGCGAAGGGCGGGATCATTATCCCCGATACGGCGAAAGAAAAGCCGCAAGAGGGCGAAGTAATGGCTGTTGGAGCTGGAAAGATGGAAAAGGGACGCCGTATCCCGCTCGACGTAAAGGTTGGTGACCGGATCCTGTTCGGCAAGTACACCGGCAACGACATCAGGATCGATGATCAGGAATACCTGATCCTCCGCGAGGAAGAGATCCTTGCGAAACTCAGCGGAATGGCCAAAGCGGCATCCAGCAAGAAGTAGTATCCCCGGGCCAAATGTTTCGCGTGCAGTGGAGAGTCTGATCACCCAGGAGGGTGGAGTCTAATGGCAAAACAAATTGTAACTGGTGAGAATTCACGACAGGCGATTTTGCGCGGTGTCAACAGCTCTGGCGGATGCTGTAAAGATCACGCTCGGCCCGAAGGGACGCAATGCGGTGATCGAGAAAAAGTTCGGCGCCCCCATCATCACAAAAGATGGTGTGACAGTGGCAAAAGAAATTGAACTGCAGGATCCGCTCGAGAACATGGGGGCACAGATGGTGCGAGAGGTCGCCTCCAAGACGTCTGATGTGGCTGGCGATGGCACCACGACTGCGACCGTGCTGGCACAAGCGATCTTCCGCGAAGGTGTGCAAACAGTCGCCGCAGGTGCGAGCCCAATGGCGCTCAAGCGTGGTATCGATAAAGCCGTGGAAGTCGCCGTGGAAGAGATCAAGAGGATCTCCCGCGAGGTGAAGGGCGACATGATTGCGCAGGTGGGTACGATCAGTGCCAACACCGACAAACAGGTGGGCAGCATCATCGCCGAAGCGATGAAGAAGGTCGGCAAAGATGGCGTCATCACCGTCGAGGAATCCAAGACGATGGAGACGACCCTCGAAGTAGTCGAAGGCATGCAGTTCGACCGCGGATACCTCTCGCCCTATTTTGTGACCGACCCCGAACGCATGGAATGCGTGCTCGAGGACGCTTACATCCTGATCCACGAAAAGAAGATCAGCGCAATGAAGGATCTGCTGCCCTTGCTCGAGCAGACGGCAAAAATGAGTAAGCCACTGTTGATAATCGCTGAGGACGTGGAAGGTGAAGCGCTGGCGACTCTCGTCGTGAACAAACTGCGTGGCACGCTGCAATGCGCTGCTGTGAAGGCTCCTGGTTTTGGCGATCGCCGCAAGGCGATGCTGGAAGACATCGCAATCCTGACGGGCGGCAAGGCCATTACCGAAGATCTCGGAATCAAGCTCGAGAACGTGAAACTTGAGGACCTGGGACGCGCAAAGAAGGTGACCATCGACAAGGACAACACCACGATTATCGCGGGCGCCGGCAAGGCCAGCGACATCGAAGGCCGAATCAAGCAGCTTCGCGTTCAGGTCGAAGACACCACATCCGACTACGATAAAGAAAAACTTCAGGAACGCCTAGCCAAGCTGGTTGGCGGCGTGGCGGTAATCAAAGTCGGCGCAGCCACGGAAACCGAACTGAAGGAGAAGAAGGCTCGCGTCGAAGACGCCATGCACGCTACGCGTGCAGCTGTTGAGGAAGGAATCGTGCCGGGCGGCGGCACCGCTCTGCTCCGCTGCTTGTCAGCACTCGACAAGCTCAAGCTCCACGACGATGAAGCCACGGGAGTGAACATCGTGAAGCGTGCCCTCGAAGAACCCTTGCGGCAGATTGCCCAAAACGCCGGGCACGAAGGTGCGCTGGTTGTAGGACGTGTGCGCGAATCGAAAGACGAGAACTTCGGCTTCAACGCAGAGACTGGTGAGTTCGGCGACTTGGTTAAGGCCGGTGTAATCGATCCAGCCAAGGTCACGCGCCTCGCACTTCAGAACGCTGCCTCCATCGTCTCTTTAATGCTAACAACCGAAGTCTTGATCGCCGACGCTAACGGAGAGCAAAAGATGGCGGTGGCCGGTGGGGGTATGGGAGGAGCGTACTAAATACTCCTCGGTTCGCTCGCTATTCCGTCCTTGTCTCTAGTTCGCCAGCGGAATTAGCAGGGACTCCTCCTCGAACAGGTATCTAGTCTGCCCGGGTGAATTTCCATGATGATCTCGCCGGAAAATGCTTTGAGTCGCCAGTTGAAACCGCTTTGCTCTTGCGACAACCACATCATAATGATGTACGAACTTGGCGGCTCTAGGGCATTTCCCCGGGTGAGCGGCCCGTTCTCCGCTGCCTCAGGCTGAAACCACTTGATTGTCGGTAGCCAGACTGGTCTGCCATTTGACCACACTACCTTCGCTGAGATTCCTCGTATCCCGGGGAGACAAAAAGAAAACGCAAACTACTGCAAGTGTGCCCAAAGTTTTTGTGACCGCCTAGGGGGTCACCTTGAAACGTTTGAGAACAACCCCCCAGTCCCCCCCCAACAGCCAAAATGACGCAGTAGTAGAAGAATAAGCCACAAATCCTGGCGGGGCCCAGTTCTTTGCCCACGCGTCGGCAAATTCGGCTCGATTCATGATCTTGGAGGCGTGCGAATCGCGGCCTTTCATCGGATCCCGCTCCACTAAAGTCCCTATCTGAGGAATTCCGCTGGTATTTTTGACAGTGTGCAAGGCCAATTAGAACGGAAAACATCTTGCCCAAGGCGCTTGGCATTTCGCCGGAGTCTAACCGCCCAATAGCGCGAAGTCGACCGTTGACGCAAACGGGGTCGCCTCCGCTCTGCAAGATTCGTTTTAGCGAAGTCTGAACAAGGAGAAAAATGATGAAGAAAGTTTTTGGACTGGCGGCAATCCTAACTATGTTGTGCTTCGTTACATTTGTCTCGCGCGCTCAAGATTCTGCGAACGGGGAGAAAATTTTCAAGTCTAAGTGTGCGGGTTGTCACGGCGCCAACGCAGAAGGCAAGGAGGCGACGAAAGCGCCTGCGATTAAAGGTAAGAGCGCTGATGATATCCAAAATCATATTGCCACGTCTCCGAAACACGCCGGTTTTAAGAAGCTAACGCCGGAAGAGGTGAAAGATCTAGCCGCTTTTCTGGCGACCCTGAAGTAGGCGCGATACGTTGCCAGTGTGTATTCAAGACGCAATCTCTGTTTCCTGAAATATGGAGCGAGCTTTGGATCCAGAAAAAGCGTGAAACAAGTGGAATGAATGGACAGTTTGGAAACACTGCCGGCGAGTCATCAAAGACTCTTACCGGGGTTAGCCGCAGGGAGTGGTTCAGGACGGCGGCTGGCGGTTGCGCGGGGTTGGCGGTGGGTGGCCTTGTCGATGTCGCGGAAGTGCGGGCCGGCACGCAGAAGTTGAAGCTTTCCGACGTCAACGAGTTCACCACTTCCTGCAACTTCTGCTCGTGCGGCTGTGGCATGGTCGCCTCGGTACGCGAAGGCAAGCTGATCGCCATGGAGGGCGACTTCGACCACATCGTGAATCGCGGATCCCTGTGCGTGAAGGGCATATCCATGTTCGCGACTCACTCCTCGCCGAACCGGCTTACAAAGCCGCTTTATCGGGCACCGGGCAGTGACCACTGGGAGGACATCACCTGGGACGACGCGATCACGCGGGTCGCGCAGAAGATTCAGAAGACGCGCGACGCGACCTGGATCGCCACCGAGAAGATGGGAGACAAAGAGGTTCCGGTCAATCGGACGGATGCGATCGGCTTCCTGGGCGGCGCGCAGAACACGAACGAGGAGTGCTACCTCTTCCAGAAGGCGGCGCGGCTGCTCGGCCTGGCTTACGTCGAGCACCAGGCCCGACTTTGACACAGCCCCACGGTCCCCGGTCTGGGGGCCTCGTTCGGCAGGGGGGCGATGACCAACCACTGGATCGACCTCCAGAACTGCAAGACGATCCTGGTGGAAGGCAGCAACGTGGCTGAGAACCACCCCATGGCCTTCAAGTGGATCCGGAAGGCACAGGAAAACGGGGCGAAGATCATCCACGTAGACCCGCGGTTCACCCGAACCTCTGCAGCGGCCGATATGTACGCGCGCATCCGGCCTGGAACCGACGCGGCGTTCCAGAACACGATGATCAACCACATCCTCGTCAACAAGCTGTACGACGAGGATTACGTCGTGACCCACACCAACGCCCTCTTCTTGGGCGACGAGGCGTTCGACTTCAAGGACGGCGTTTTCAGCGGGTTCGACGCGGAGAACCACAAGTACCACACGGAGACTTGGGGATATCAGCTCGATGCCAGGGGAAAGCCCCGTGTCGCCAAGAGCCTGGATGACCCGCACTGCGTTTTCGCACGCCTCAAGAAGTTCGTTTCCCGGTACACGCTGGAGACGGGTGAGCAGATCACCGGCATTCCAGCCGATCAGATCAAGCAGATCGCGGAGACGATGGCGAAGAACCGGCCGGGATCCATCCTCTACGCGCTCGGGATGACCCAGCACACGACCGGTGTGCAGGGGATCCGCTCGTTCACGATCTTGCAGCTCCTGCTCGGCAACATCGGTAAGCCGGGCGGCGGCGTCAACGCGCTGCGCGGCGAGCCGAACGTGCAGGGCGCGTGCGACATGGCGGTGCTCTACAACTACATGCCGGGCTATCTCAACTCTGCGTCGAACGCCGAGCCGACCATCTACGACTACGTGCGCAAGAATGGGATCGCCGACAGCCGGTACCTCGTCAACACGCTCAAGGCGTTTTTCGGTGAGGCGGCCACCGCCGAGAACGATTATGCCTATGCCTGGCTGCCCAAGCGGAACGCTTTGAAGGACTACGGAACCCTGCCGATGTTCGAGGATGCCCTCGCCGGGAAGTTGAAGCTTCTCTGGATTGTCGGGCAGAATCCCGCGGTCACCGTTCCCAACCTCAGGCTGACGTTCGACGCGATGGCGAAGCTCGAAACGCTCGTGGTCCAGGAGATCTGGGAGACCGAGACTGCGGCGTTCTGGCGCCGGCCCGGCGTCGACCCGAAGTCCATTTCCACCGAGGTGATCCTGCTGCCCGCGGCGTTCTTCATGGAAAAGAACGGAACCATCAGCAACTCGGGCGGCATGGTGCAATGGCGCCACGCCGCCGTGAAGCCGCCAGGACAGGCCAAATCCGATGGCGAAATTGTGGACCTCGTCTTCCGCAAGGTGCGCGATCTGGTCAAGGACTCGAAGGAGCCGAGAGACGAGATCATCCGAAAGGCCTTCTGGACATACACCACGGCCGAGGACGTCCTGCGCGAGATCAACGGGTACGCCCTGCGCGACAACCCGGAGACGGGCCTAAAGGCGGGCGATCTCGTGCGCAAGGTCAGCGATCTTCGAGCCGACGGTTCCACCTCGTCCGGCGCGTGGATCTACGCGGGCGTCTTCGCCAATGGCGAAAACCTCTCAAAGCGCCGCGACTCGCAAACAGATCCCGGAGGTCTCGGCCTCTATCCGGGCTTCGGCTGGACCTGGCCCAACAATATGCGCATCCTCTACAACCGGGCGTCGTGCGACCGCAACGGCAAGCCCTATCCGGGCTCGAAACCCATCGTCTGGTGGGACGAGCACGCTAAGCGATGGACGGGATACGACGTACCGGACGTCCCCGTCGCGACCGACGGACCGGCCACGCCGAATGGCCAGCGGGCCTTCCACCTGGGCGCGGAGGGCGTCGGGCGTTTGTTCGCTGCCGTCTACTCGGACCCGGACGAGAAGCATCCCGGGTATCCGCGCGACGTAGCCTATGTACCGAAGGACGGTCCGCTGCCGGAGATGTACGAGCCCGTCGAAAGCCCGGTGGAAAATATTCTTCACCCGCGCGTGAAGAGCAACCCAATGCTCAAGTATCCGCGCGTCGCGACGCATCAGCCTATCGGCACCGCCGACAAGTTCCCCTATGTACTGATGACATCGACAGTCGCCGAACACTGGTGCGGCGGCTCGACGACGCGGAACATTCCCTGGCTCAACGAGCTCATCCCCGAACCAGTGCTGGAGATGCCGGTCTCTCTCGCCCAGAAGCTCGCGGTGAAATCGGGGGACTGGGTCCGGGTTTCGTCGGCGCGCGGTGAGCTTGAGGTCAAGGCCCTCGTCACGCCCCGCATGAAAGAGCTGAAAATCGGTGATCGCCAGGTCACCGTCGTCTGGATGCCGTACAACTGGGGATACCAGGGGCTGTCGACCGGCCCGAGCGTCAACCACATCACGATCGACGCCGCGGATCCCGGAGCGGGGACCCAGGAGACCAAGGCGTGCCTCGTCAATGTGGTCAGGGCCGGCCGCTCGGCCGGGCGAAGATCCGGATCGCCGGGGGGGCGTACATGACGAACGCCGCAGGCGCGGGCCCGATCAGGGCGACGCTGATCGACATCACCAACTGCATCGGGTGCCGGGCGTGCCAAGTGGCCTGCAAGCAGTGGAACGAGCGCGAGGGCGAGGAGACCGAGCTGGAGGCCGAATTGGGCTTCCAGAATCCGGCGACACTCAGCGCAAAGACCTACACACTCATCGCGTTCCACGAGATGGAGAACCCCCAAAAGCCGGGAGGCGTGGAATCCGCTTTCGTGATGCAGCGGTGCCTCCACTGTCTGGAGCCGGCCTGCGCCTCCGCTTGTCCGACGACGGCGCTCTACCGGCAGGCCGACGGTCCGGTGACGTACGACGTTGACAAATGTATCGGCTGCCGCTACTGCATGCTGGCGTGTCCCTGGGATGTGCCGACTGCGGAATGGAACTCTCTCGCCCCGAAGATCTCGAAGTGCACGCACTGCGCCGACCGCGCCAATCAGCCGGTGCCGATCAGCGTTTAACGGGAAGCTCGCTGTCCGACGACGCGGGCAAGCGATTCGCAGAAAGCATCGCGACTCCAGCCTGCGTTAAGGCGTGTCCTGCCGACGCCCTGCGCTACGGAACCCGGGACGAGATGCTGGCGCTCGCGCACAAGCGGATCTCTGACCGGCCCGACAAGTACGTCGACCATATCTACGGAGAGAAGGAGCTGGGCGGGACGAGCGTCGTGTACCTGTCGGCCGTGCCATTCGAGAAACTCGGCTTCCCGAAGTACGGGGAGAAGCCGTTTCCGGCCTTTACCAGTGCAGCGCTTGGCGCCGTTCCCCCCGCCGTGATGACGGTGGGCGCCCTGCTCGGTGCCACGTACGCCTTTTTCCGGAAGAGGGTTCAGGCGGTGGCAGACGGATCGGCTGCGTCGAAGCATTCCGGAGACCACGGCCACGTCGAGTTCGAGCCTCTCAGAAACAAGCTGATGACCCCTTTCAACTGGGTCCTCCTCCTGCTCATGGCATTCGGCGGCGTTTCATTGGTCGCGCGCTTTGCCCTGGGGCTCGGCGGCAGCACTCACTTGTCCAACACTTACCCATGGGGCCTGTGGATCCTGTTTGACCTTGTGTGGATCGCGGTGGCCGCGGGTGCGTTCGCGATGGCCGGCGTGATCTATGTCTTCCAGCGAAAAGACCTCTACGGGCTGGGTCGCACGGCCGTTCTAATGGGCCTCCTGAGCTACTCCTTCGTGATGGTCACTCTCGTCGCCGACCTCGGCCTGCCCTGGCATTCCTACCAACTTGCCATACAGGCTCCGGGGCACTCGGCCATGTTCGAAGTCTCGTGGTGCGTCGGCCTCTACGTCACGATCCTTCTGCTCGAGTTCCTGCCGGTTCCCTTCGAGCGCTGGGGATTCCAGCGGGCCGCGGCGGCCTGGCGGCGATGGAACGGCGTCTACGTAGCGGCGGCGGTGACGCTGTTCGTCTACCTGCTTTCGCGCAACCTCGTCTATGCCCTCGCGACGGCCGTGATCTTCGGCGCCCTCGCCTGGATGTTCCGGGCGAGGGATGAGAGGGCCGAGCCGATCATGCTCGCGATCGCCGCCGTCACGCTGTCGACCATGCACCAGAGCTCGCTCGGCTCCCTGTATCTGCTGATGCCGAACATGCTCGCCCCGCAGTGGTGGTCTCCCGTGATGCCCGTCTCCTTCTTCCTTTCCTCGATCGTGGCCGGCACCGCACTCGTAATCCTCATCGACATGTGGATCGCGAAGGGGTGGCGCCGGCCGCTCGAGATCACGCGGCTCGCATCAGTCGGACAGATCGCGTTCTGGGCACTTTTCGTCTACCTCGTGTTTCGCCTCGGAGACATGGCGCTCCGCAACCAGCTCTCCGGAGCCTTCGCCGGAAGGCTCGGCCTGGCCTTCGCGGCCGAGATCCTCCTCGGCGGCGTGCTTCCGCTCGTCCTGCTGGCCCGCAGGTCGCTTCGGCAGCGTGCCGACTTGCTCTTCGTCGCGGCTCTCCTCGCGGTCCTCGGCGTGACCTACAACCGCATGAACGTTGTCCTCTTCGCGATGACCTTTCGGGGCCGGATGCCCTGGCGCGCACCAGAGGGCTACGCGCCGTCGATCGTCGAGTGGGGAATTTCGATCGGCCTGATCGCCGCGACGATCTTCCTTTTCGGTCTGGCGGCTCGTCTTGTGCCGGTTCTCACCCGGGCGGAGCGCAGCGAGGCACATTTGAGCCGATGACTCTGGATCTTTGGTTGGAGGCACATTCCTACCTCCGGCCGCTCGCCGACCTGTCCGCGCAGGTTGATCGCGCGGCGGCCGGGATCGACATCCTGGACGCCCGCATTCCCGACTGGGAGGATTACCGCGCGGACTTTCTCGCCGGTGTGCCGCTGCTGCCGAGCACCGCCGCCGCTGTCGATCTCGAACCGGGTGGGCGAATGGCGGGGGCGCTTGTCGAAAGACTGGCCTCCGGAACGTCGCTTGGAAAAGCTCGCGGCGGAAACACGTGCTCTCGACACGGAACTGCGGCGACGAGCCCCAGGTCTCGCGCCGCATCGCGGATTTTCTGCTGGGCGACGAGACGCTTAGACCGCCGTTCCCCGGGCTGTTGCGTTATCTGGCGTGGACGGCGACGGCACGGTTCCTCCGCCCCGTGGTGAGCGCCTTCGACGCTTGGCGAGACGAGGAGCAGTGGCTTCGCAGGTACTGTCCGACTTGCGGATCCTTGCCCGCGATGGCCCAGCTGGTCGGCGTCGACCCCGGGCGCAGGCGTCTACTCTCTTGCGGCTGTTGCGGCACGCGCTGGCGGTATCGGCGAATTGGGTGCCCGTTCTGCGAAAGTGCGGACGATCATCGGCTCTCCGCTTTGGCGATCGAGGGAGAAAAATACCTTCGTATCGACTACTGCCAATCCTGCCGGGCCTATCTCAAAACCTATAATGGAGAGGGGAGCGAGACCTTCTTTCTGGCGGATTGGACTTCGCTTCATCTCGACGTGATTGCCCGCGATCGTGGACTGAAACGATTGGCTAGTTCGCTCTACGAACTGTGACCAGACACACGCTCCGGCTCTCACCGCGCGGAGGCCGTGGTCTGGCACGGGGCGCCAGCCGAATCCATTCTCGAAGCCGCAGAGAAAACTAAACGCGGACCTCATCGTGCTTGGCATTCACGGGTCGGAAAAGCGAGCGGAAATGGCAGCCCATTTTGGAAATAGCGTAGCCCACAAGGTGGTAACCAGCGGTTTGCCCCGTGCTGACGAAGCGAACGCACGGCCAGGCCTAGTCTCAGCCAGTTTTCCTCTGGCTTAACCTGCTGAAAACAGAGGAAGTGGAGTAGATGTGACGCAGCGCACATTGACCTGTCACTTCTGTCACTTCCCTGGTTTTGCGTTTCCGCTATCAATTGCGCGGGTGCAAGAATTGCAAGAGCTCGCGCCGCCCGGGAGGGCCCATGACCTATCAAATGCGAGTAATTCCCAAAGTGAAACATCGTATAATGCGCGCAAGAGGCGGTATGAAAACTCCGTACGGCCTGCAGGTTATTGAAAGCTGTCTGTCGTGCCCCCTTGTCAAGGAACGTATTTTTTGCGATCTGTCCCGGCCGACTCTTGAGGCTCTGGATTCGATTTCTTCCTCCGCAACTTATCCGAAAGACGCGATTCTTTTTGTGGAAGGGCAGGATCCGCGCGGCGTGTTTGTCTTGTGCAACGGGCGCATCAAGCTCTCGACGACATCCGCGGATGGAAAATCGATCATCGTCCGCATGGCCGAGGCGGGTGAAATTGTCGGACTGGCGGGAATTCTTTCCGGCAAGCCGTACGAACTAACCGCGGAAGCAATGGAACCGCTGCAGGCAAATTTCATTCCGCGAGATGCGTTCCTGAACTTCCTGAAACAAAACGGAGACGCTGCCGTACGCGTCGCGGAAATTCTGAGCAAGATCTACCACGCGACTCTGCTGGAAGTCCGTTACCTGGGCTTTTCAAGCTCCGCAACGGAAAAGTTGGTGCGGTTCCTGCTCGATCTTCCAAGTTATCCGTCCGAAAAGAAAGACAACCGGGCTACGCTGACACTCACTCACAAAGAGATCGGAGAAACGATCGGCGCTTCCCGGGAGACGGTTACAAGGCTGTTCGCGAATCTTAAGCGCGAAGGTTTGATCGAAGTGCACGGGGCCACAGTAGTGATTCTTGACCGGCCCAAGCTGGAGAGCCTTGTAGCGGGATAATGGTTCCCTTGGGTGACCCAGGTGCAACGGCTTTCCTGATGGGGATCACCGGTTTTTCGCGAATGCGAGTCAGAGTGATTCCCGAATTCTCAAGCGAACGCTCCTTGTTGAGCATTTCCTCCGGAGAGAGGCACCGATGGAACCGGCTTTAGAAACTCACAGGTTACACTTCGCATTCACAGTCACGTTTCATTACCTGTTTCCTCAGCTCACTATGGGCCTGGCGCTCTTGATTGTCTTCCTGAAGACCCAAGCGCTGCGGACCGGAGACGAACACTACAATCGCTCTGCGCGATTTTGGGCGCGAATTTTTGGAATTAACTTTGCGCTTGGCGTGGTGACTGGAATTCCGATGGAGTTTCAATTCGGAACGAATTGGGCGGAGTTTTCAAAGACCGCTGGAGGAGTGATTGGGCAGACCCTTGCGATGGAAGGCGTTTTTTCTTTCTTCCTCGAATCGAGCTTCCTCGGGCTGTTTTTGTACGGAGAAAAGAGACTCGGGAAGATTGGCCATTGGCTGTCCGCGGTGCTCGTGTTCATCGGTTCCTGGCTTTCGGGGTACTTCATAGTCGCTACGGATGCGTGGATGCAACGGCCGGTGGGATATGCGATCGGTCCTCATGGGGAAATCTTGTTGCAGAGTTTCTGGAGTCTGTTGCTCAATCGCTGGGCGTTGTGGCAGTACGCTCACAACATGATTGGAGCGGTACAAACGGGCTGCTTCGTCATGGCGGGAATTGGCGCGTTTTATCTAATGACCAAGCGCGACGAAGCCTACGGACGCACCTTTGTCAGAACGGGCGTCCTTGTTGGAGTCATTGCCGCATGCCTGCAGCTTTTTCCGACAGGGGACATGCAGGGAAAACTGATCGCCGAGCATCAGCCGGCGACGCTGGCGGCGATGGAAGGTCTGTTTGTAACGCAGGATGGCGCTCCCCTCGTGATTCTCGGCCAGCCTGACGTGCAGAACCGCCGCCTGGACAATCCGCTGGAAGTTCCAAAAATGCTGAGCTTCCTCACCTATCAGCAATGGGCGGGGCGCGTACGAGGACTCGATAGTTTTCCGCAGGACCTCTGGCCGGATCAAATTGCTCTTCTCTATTACAGCTATCACGTGATGGTTGGCCTTGGAACGATTTTCATTGCGGTCATGGTCGTCGCCGCATTTCTGCTCTGGCGCGGAAAACTGTATGAATCGCGCTGGATGCTCTGGTTGCTGATGATTTGTATTCCGATGCCGTACATCGCGAACACGGCAGGCTGGATTACGGCGGAACTTGGACGTCAACCGTGGTTAATCTACGGTTTGATGCGTACGGCTCATGGAGCTTCGCCGCGAGTCAGTGCGGGAAATGCCCTGTTCACATTGATTGGTTTCATGGGCTTGTACACCGTGCTTGCCATCCTGTTCCTATTCTTAGTCTGGCGAGAAATCGAAATTGGACCCGAACCTGGCAAGCGACTCCAGAATTCTTCCGCGGGGCTCGATTCTTTGGCGGCGGACTGAGAGGGCGGCATGGGAACAATCTGGTTTTGCCTCGTGGCGATTATGGTGGCTCTTTATGTGCTGCTCGACGGATTTGACATTGGCGCTGGCGCAATTCATCTCTTCGTCGCGAAAACGGATGAGGAACGTCGACAAGTGCTGGCCAGCATTGGCCCGGTTTGGGATGGGAATGAAGTCTGGCTGCTCGCGGCGGGCGGCACTTTGTATTTTGCATTTCCTGCCTTGTATGCGGGGGCCTTCAGCGGATTTTATCTGCCGCTGATGATGGTGCTCTGGCTCCTGATCCTTCGGGGAGCCTCGATCGAATTTCGCAATCACATCAAAAGTGCAGTTTGGGATCCGCTCTGGGATTTTCTTTTTTGCGCTTCCAGTTTGTTGCTTGCAGATTTTTTTTGGCGCCGCGCTTGGCAACGTTGTGCGCGGGGTGCCGCTCGACGACAGCGGGTACTTTTTTGAGCCGCTCTGGACCAATTTCCGGTTGGGCGAAAAAACGTTGGAATCCTGGATTGGTACACCATCCTTGTTGGAGTCCTGGCGCTTGCTGCCCTTGTGATGCACGGGGGCCTCTGGGTCCAATTGAAAACAAGCGGAGCAGTCTCCGATCGCTCAGGCCGCACTGCCGGCAGGGCCTGGTGGGCGATCGTGGTTCTGACGGCGATCATCACTGCGGTGACGTTCAAGGTGCAACCTCAAGTCATGGCAAATTTTCGTTCGTGGCCGTGGGGAGCAGTTTTTCCGTTGCTTGGGGTCGCTGGATTGGCCGGGGTGAAATACGAGCTTGCAACAAGAAACCAGAAGAAGGCTTTCTATGCGTCTTGCGCGTATCTTACGGGAATGTTAACCAGCGTTGTTTTTGGCCTTTATCCGATGGTGCTGCCGGCGCGGAATCCCGCTTATTCCCTGACGGTATCCAATGCAAAGGCGGGACTGTATGGCCTGCAAATCGGACTAATTTGGTGGCCGATTGGGATGGTGCTTGCCGCCGGCTACTTCACCTATTTGTACCGATCTTTCGCCGGCAAAGTTTCTCTGGACGAGACTTCGCATGAATAAGTCGGAATAGATGCGGATAGTGCTGTCGCCCCGTATTGTGACAGGCGTCACCAGATATTTCAACTTAATCTGAGTAGATATTTCGTGCAACTGGAGCCATTCGTGCTTCCTAGTCCAGTTTGGTTAATTGGAGGCGCGGATGTCAAACTCGTCCATCGCTACTTCCCTGGACTTACTCGTCGCCGTCTCAGGCCGGTGAACTGCATTTTTGACAGGATTGTATTCCGTGGAGTTGAGTCCTTCTGTTTGAATCGGTACGGTAATTGGCAGGGTGGAACTGAGGTGGCGATTAAATCTGTTCAAAGATATTTCCCTGCGATGCATCGTCGTAATGCTGTAACCTTGTCTTTTCTCGCCCCGGCCGCGCCAGCAAAACGCCTGGGAAACCGGCCTCCGAAAAGGCCAAAACTACCAGCGCCCTACCGACCCTTCGCTCTACGTTGGCTCGGAAGTGTGCAAGACGCTGCCATGAAGACATGCCTTCAAGGACTTCTACAAGAACTACGAAGCTTCGCCGCACTTCGTAACCACTTTGGATACCAAGAAAGGACCAGAGTGGCAGGATGCGAGGCTTGCCACGGACCGGGCAAGGAACACGTCGACGGAGGCGGAGACAAAAGCAAGATTTTTACCTTCAAGGACGTTTCGGCACAGGAAGTGAGTGCCCGCTGTCTGGGTTGCCATCAGTATGGCGCAGAGCACGCAAATTTTGGCCGTTCCGCGCACCTGCAAAACAACGTCGGGTGCACCGATTGCCACTCGCCACATCACGCCAAAGAAAGCCAGTTTCTGATGAAGGAAAAGCAGCCACAGCTCTGCTACGGCTGTCATCTCGAAACAAAGCAGCAGTTCACGCGCACCTTCCATCACCGCGTTAACGAGGGATTAGTGAAATGCAACGACTGCCACAATCCGCATGGTGGATTCCTGGTTCGCCAGGCGCGAGCGACGACTCTCCGAGGACACTGTCTGTTTCAAGTGCCACACGGACAAAGCCGGTCCCTTTGTCTTCGAGCATGAGGCAGTGAAAATCGAAGGTTGCAGCGCCTGCCACACGCCTCATGGCTCGTCCAATCCGCGCTTGCTCAAGCGCAGTCAGGTGAACCTGTTGTGTCTTGAATGCCATTCGCTCACCGTGGACGCCGGAGCTCCCGCCGTACCTACGTTTCATAAGCAAGACCAGAAGTATCAGGCGTGCACCCTTTGCCATGTGGCCATCCATGGCTCCAATTCAAGCAAAGTGTTCTTCAAGCCGTGAGGAGGTTGGGCGATGCGTAGAGTCAGAGCCGGTTTCGAACACCTCTTTTGCTGCTTTCAGAATGCTTCGATCCTTCTTTTCGGCGCGGCTCTCCTCCTGCTTGCCGCTAAGTGTTGCTCCGCACAGCAGGCAGAACCGGAAGGCATTGAGCAAGGAAATTACAACATCAAACAATCCGTGGAATTTGGCTACCGCTTCACAGACGTTAGCGGTAACCAGGCAACTTATGACACGTTCGTGAATCTCCAGCAAGGTCCGCGGTTGCTCGACTTCACAACCGAGATGAGATCTGCTGAACCACCAAGGAGCATTCCTCGATCGAATGTACTTCAGCAATTTCGGTTATGGCGGAGACCCGCAAAATGTATCCAGGCTGAACATCAGCAAGAACAAATGGTACGACTTCAGCGCACTGTTCCGCCGGAACGAGTACTCTTGGGACTATTCGCTGCTTGCCAACCCGTTGAATCCGGTCACTCCGCCGTTCGCGAATGCTCCTCCGGGCTTTACTTCGATTATTGGCACGTCGCCACACCTGTACAGTACACGCCACAAACTCAGCGATTTCGACCTTTTGCTGCTCCCGCAGTCCAAGATTCGATTCCGCTTTGGCTACTCCCGAGGAATTTTCGAAGGCCCCGGATTCAGCTCCATCCACCAGGGCACCGAGCAGCTGCTGTTTCAAGACTACAAGACAACGATGAACAACTACCGTCTCGGCGTTGATTTCCGAATCTTGCCGAAAACCAGCATCAGCTATGACCAGATCTGGAGCTATTACAAGGGAGACACCGGCACGAGCGATCAAAATCAGCTCTTCTCACTTTCTAGCGGAGCTCTCGTGGACATAGGTGTCTCGTTGAACGCCGGAGCAAATCAGCCTTGCTCCGGTACCTTCCTTGTGGGAGGAGTTGTCAATCCCGTTTGCAACGCCTATTTCGACTACCTTCGCCACGGCAGGACCCGTACCAATGCGCCTACCGAGCAGCTGAGCCTGCAATCGAACTACCTGCCGGGCTGGGATCTCTCGGCCAAAGTGAGTTATACCAGCGGAAGCACCAACGTGTTTGACTGGATCGAGAACTGGAACGGTCTCGTGTCAAAATCGAACACGCGGGGCGCAACCATCACCGGACCAGTCTTCGGCGAGCGCGTGGCGGCAACAGCGGATTTCGGGGCGACCTGGCACTTGACCAGCAAATTGAGCTTCATCGATTCATTTCATTATTCGAATTTCCACAATCCTGTCGAGTTTGACCCCTCCACGTGTTCCTTTTTCGGCCCGAATCTCCTTACCTCCCCGAACGTTTTTTCGCCCGCGGCGGCCTTGCCGCTCACTTGCACGGCGCCCCCGGGCGCTGTTGCCGGCACGCCCGTCCACACGACAAGTTCCGGTCCCGACCTTTCACTCGCAAAGTCCAGCCTCTTCCTCAAACAGGATGAAAAAACCAATCTTGCAGAACTCGAGTACCAATTTTCGCCGAGGCTCGGAGCGCGGCTGGGATTTCGCTACCGCCACCGGTCGATCAACGACAAGGACTTCGAAGCCGTATCCGAAGTCTTTTTCCCGAACAATGCCAATCGTGGCGACTGCGCACTCGCGAACGGGGTGCTTCCCGAGGGCTGCACGGCCAACGGCGACGGCTCATTTACTTTTACAACTCCACAACCCATCGAACTCGACACCGGCGAAACTCTCATTAACGAATACTCTGGCGTCTTCGGCATTTGGGCCAAGCCTTTGCCTGCCTGGAGGATTAGCTTCGATACCGAATTGATGAGCGCGGACAACTCGTTCACGCGCATTAGCCCGCGCCAGTCGCAGGAATATCGTATTCGTTCGACATACAAACCCGCCGCCTGGCTGAATCTGAGCGGATCCATCTCCATTTGGGAAGCCCGCAACAACGTACCGGAGATTGACAACCTTCAGCACAATCGTTTCTATGGTTTCTCGGCATCGTTGCAACCGAGAGAATCTTTCGGGCTGGAGCTCGGCTACGACTACAACGACGTCTTCTCCCAAATTCTGATCTGTTACATCACCAGTGTTCCGCCTACCGGATTAAGTCAATGCCCCGGTGGCTCGTCGCTTGTGCAGCAGCTCTCAACCTATACGAACACGTCGCACTATGGCTACTTTGCCGCGAACTGGTCGCCTGGAAAGCGCCTTACGCTGCACCTGGGCGCGAACCTTACTGGCACGAATGGCTCAGTTTTGATTCTCAGTCCTAACGCACCTTCAGGGCCACTCAATTCATTTTGGGCTCAGCCTGTTGCGGGCATCGAATATAGGTTTGCAAAAGGATGGACGGGAAAGGCCTACTGGGGTTATCACGGCTATCAGGAAGATGAGACTGCTCAATCGCCGCAAGACATTTTCGCTCCGCGCAACTTTCACGCAAATTTGGTCACTCTTTCTGTTAGGTATGCGTTCTGAAGAACTTTGATTCCAGTTTAGGAGGAACTTGCACAGCAGCTTTCCCGGAATCGGCTACTCGGAACTGCTTGCTTCCAGTTGGATGAGACCTTGCGGCGGCCGGACTGGTTCGGAAAGAAGTGGACAGCAAGGCCTATAGGGGGTATTACGGTTACCGCAAGGACATTTGCACGTACGTCGGCGCCGAGAATGTGCAATATCCGCGCCTTCCCTGAGACGCATTCTCGGATGTGGCGGAGCGAAGGGCGATTCGGTGGCGAGGGTAAGAGGAGAATTCTGATTATGAGACACACCTGGGCGATTCGTGTGATGTTTGGCGGAAGCCTCGTGGCGGCAGCTGGATTATTTCTACAGCCAGCGAAATCTGAGGACAAGAGCGCTGCAACCTATAAACAAAAATGCGTAGCGTGTCACGGGGCCGACGGCAAAGGCGAAACTCCCACAGGGAAGGCGATGAGCGTGCGCAGCTTTGCCAGCCCCGAAGTCACGAAAATGAGCGACCAGGAACTTGCCGACGTGATTGAAAAGGGAAAGGGCAAAATGCCGAAGTACGGCGCCAGCATGAAGCCCGAGGAAATTAAGGCGATGGTCGCCTACATTCGTACGCTTGGGAAATAGGCGCTTCGACAAATGGGACATCCAGCCATCCTGCTCAGCTTCATTGGGTTCAGCATCCTGCTGATTGCCGTGTTCGTGTTTCGTCCTGAAATTACAAGATCTCACGGCGGAAAGATCGTTGCGTTTCTTGTTTTGTTTGCGCTGCCTCTTTTCTGCATGGGAATGGGTTTCTCCGCGGAGATGGATCGTTCGAAATCCACGCAGTTCTGCCTGAGCTGTCACATCATGGAACCCTATGGCAAGAGCTTGCGCGTTGACGATCCATTCCATCTGGCCGGCCTCGCATTTTCAGAACCACCGCGTGCCTGCCGGACGAAGCTTGCTACACCTGCCACGCCAACTACGCCATGTTTGGCGGGCTGAAAGCAAAACTCGGCGGCCTCAAGCACATCTACGTCTATTACCTCGGAAATCCCCCGAAGCCGGAAGACATCAAACTCTACGAGCCTTACAACAATCGCGAATGTCTGCACTGTCATGCCGGGGCGCGGTCTTTTGAAGAAGGCGCAGTTCACGCTGCCGACCCGGAGCTACTTCCCGCGCTCAAGGCGAACAAAGTCTCTTGCATGTCGAGCGGCTGCCACCAGGTCGTTCACGACGTCGGCACGCTGGGAGAGCAGAAATTCTGGCAGGGTGCAAATTGATGCTCAGCGAAAATTCTTTGGAAAGACGACTGCAAATCGCTGGAATCATTCTTATTCTGGGCCTCTTTGCGGAAGGGTTCTGCCTGCTGGGACGCGGCGCCATTGCGTTCATGCTTTTTGTGGGTCTGGCCGGATTGTTGCTCCTGGTCGGGGTCTGCATTTTCTTGCTCGCGTTGGCCCGAGCGGGTCACGAGGAATCAAAAACAGGCAA
Source organism: uncultured Acidobacteriota bacterium (assembly GCA_963794175.1). GTDB lineage: Bacteria > Acidobacteriota > Terriglobia > Acidiferrales > UBA7541 > Acidiferrum. The sequence goes on from CAWCCV010000011.1 coordinate 357,420, forward strand.
CCAGTGATTCCTGGGCCCTGCCGCATGCATTCGATCTCCTTCTTGTGCGACTAAACACCCAAAAATAGCATCTGAGCAGATAGGCCTACTCGCCAATTTGACGGTCACGAGGTTGTAGATGAGAGATTTGAAAAAGGCACTGGTGCTGTGCGTCTGCGCCGCGTTCTTGCTTCCTGGTCGAGCTAGCGCCGCCGCGCGAACTGCCTATTCTATCGACGCGCAGGCAAGCAAAATTGAAATACAGGTCGCCCGCGATGGATTTCTGAAAGCATTCGGCCACGATCACTTGGTATCTGCTGCGAAGTATTCGGGGGAAATACAGTTCGATACGGCAAAGGTGGAAGGTTCTTCGGTGGAATTTACGGTGGAAACTGCGTCTTTGAAAGTCATGGATCCGGGAGAGTCGGAAAAGGACCGAAACGAAGTCCAGGCAACAATGCTTGGCGAACAAGTGCTCGATGCCACGAGGTATCCGCAGATTAGGTTTTCTTCGACTAGCGTGAAAGCTGGCTCTTCGGCTTCTCAGCTGACGGTTGATGGGACGCTCACCCTGCATGGAGTGACGAAGCCGTTCACCGTCCCTGTGCGAATTCAAGTGGCCAACGACGGCACCATGACCGCCGACGCCGAGATTTTCCTTTTGCAAAGCGACTTTGGCATTGCGCCCTACAAAGCGGCCGGTGGAACGGTTCGCGTGAAAGACAAGCTCGAATTGACGCTTCATATCGTCGCTCGCAAAGCTTCCAGCTGAGGAAGCCGAAATAAGTTTCTCGTCACCGCAACAATCCAATACAATGCCCGCCGGTAAGGCTGCCCTATCGCAGGGGATGGGTAGACCTCTTTCGCGAGTAGTGCGCCCGCACAGGTGTTCTCATGCTGAACTCATCACTTCTAAAGAGTACGGTCGTGGCTGCTTTGGGTGGCCTCCTTTTCGGGTTCGACACCGTCGTCATCTCCGGCGCCGAGCGGTCCCTAATTGATCTCTATCACCTCACACCCTGGGCCTCGGACGTTACCGTGGCGAGCGCACTGGTCGGTACCATTATTGGCTCGTTGACTGCCGGAATTCCTGGCGATGCAATCGGGCGCCGCGACAGTCTTCGTTTTATGGCCGTGCTTTACGTCGTCTCAGCCGTCGGCTGCGCGTTTGCATGGAATTGGTCCGCGCTCGTCGCGTTTCGTTTCATCGGCGGTCTTGGGATTGGCGGTTCTTCCGTGCTTGGTCCCATGTACATCGCGGAAATCGCTCCCGCAAAATGGCGCGGGCGGCTGGTCGGATTCTTCCAGTTCAACGTCGTGCTCGGAATTCTGCTCGCTTACCTTTCGAACTATCTGATCGGAATAAGGAATCTCGGGGCAACGGAATGGCGTTGGAAGCTGGGGATCTCGGCCATCCCCGCAGTTTTCTTTCTGTTGATGCTATTCGGAATCCCGCGCAGTCCCCGCTGGCTGGCCAAGAAGGGCCGCATCGATGAAGCGCGCGACGTCTTGCAGTTGATTGGAGAAAAGGACTACAAAAACGAACTACAGGAAATCGTCGCGTCCATCGATGCCGAGCACCACCAGCACGATTCGCTATTCACATCGCAATACAGGCTGCCCGTTTTTCTCGCCGTCACGATCGGCATGTTCAACCAGCTCGCCGGCATCAACGCGATCCTTTATTACCTGAATCAGATTTTCGCCGACGCAGGCTTCAGCAAGGTATCGGCGGATCTGCAGTCGGTCGCCATCGGCGCAACCAATCTTGTCTTTACGATGATTGCCATGACGCTAATTGATCGCGTCGGTCGCAAAATACTGTTACTGGTTGGAGCGGTTGGCACGGCTTGTTGCCTGGCGGGTGTTGCTGCAATTTTTCTGACACACCAGCATAAGGAATTCCTGGTCTGGCTGCTCGTCACGTATATCGCCTTTTTCGCATTTTCGCAGGGAGCCGTGATTTGGGTTTACATCGGCGAAGTTTTTCCAAATCGCGTGCGCGCGCAAGGGCAAAGCCTCGGCAGTTTTTCGCACTGGTTCATGGCCGGAGTGATTTCGCTCGGTTTTCCACCGCTCGCCGCCAAGTCCGGCGGCTATCCCTTCCTATTCTTCTCGGCAATGACCATCGTTCAGTTCTTGGTGGTCCTGTTTATCTACCCAGAGACAAAAGGCGTCTCCCTCGAAGGGATGCAGAAAAAGCTCGGCATCGCCTGAACTTCAACTCCGCGCATCGCACTCTAGTGTCTTGCCGATTGCGGCAGGAAGTGAATAACTACCGTCTTGCGAGGGTATGGCTCTGTGCCGCCGGCGGGCATTTGAATGTTGTACGTGCCTGCAGTGCTTCCGATGGACGCGCCGTCCACCCGTTCGATTTCACTATCCGAACTGGCAAGTTCGATTTGGTACGCTACCCCTGCGGCACCAGAAACCTCAATCTCCAGTTGATCTCGAGAGGCACTCCAGGTTTCTGAGAGTATCCGCAATCCATGGCTGGCGCTGCCAAGTGGTGGTAACTGCTCTTTGCCCGCGTAAATACCAAAATCGTTTTTGAGCCAGACGCGCAAAGTATTTTTGGACTCTTTTACACGTAGAACCGGACTATCAGGTGATGGTCCGCTTCGTGCTCTTCTGCCTGAAACGCAATTGCCTTCCCGTTTAGCTCCACTTTGTACGCTGTCGTCCGTGAGACTTATAGATGGCCGAAATTCAATTGTGCAATCCCCCGTTCCGGTGCGATCGACCGCCAGCTCAATTCCCCCGGGAAACTTGGTGCCGGTTCCAAGCATCTTTTTCGTGTATCGCATGGACAAAATGACATGGTTGACTTGCACGTTGTCGACGGAAAACCACTGCCACGCCGTTGCATGAGGCTCGAACTTGAGCCAACGACGAGTTGCGTCCACCTCCAAGCCAAGAGCTCCGCGCAAAACCGGACTAATCACCATCGCCGCCGACCAAATCTGATGCGGCGAAGCCGTCGAAAGCGTTTGGTAGTAATCTCCCGACAAGACCTCCGTCACATGTCCCGGCGAACCATCGAGCGCTAGCAAGGCATTCGCTCGCAAATTGGCGTACGCCGGCGCCTCGCGGTGATAGCGATACTCGCCTACCGCCGCCCAGCCCGTAAACAGCGGCCACACCGAACCATAGTGATATCCCGCGCCACTATAAATCGGGGATTTGTTCGAAAGAATTCGCATTCCCCAGTCGGTCAAGTGCTCGTGCCCGGCCAGTTGCGAAATCATCGCGCTGGCATTCTTCTCATCCACCAATCCAAACCACATCGGTACCGTTGCAAGCACGCTCGCTTCATCCACTCGCCTGTTTTGGTTGTCGAGCGCGAACGCATAGATCTGTTTTTCCGCCGACCAATAGGCCGAGTTCAATGCCGTGCGTTCTTTCTCGCTTTGTTCGGCTAGCTCTTCGGCTCTTCGCATCTTTGCCAGTGAGCTTCGCCAATTCGGACAAAGCGTCGCTTCGCCTCCGCGGCAAGCCCGCTCTGATAAAACTCAGACTTGATGGGTAGCAGCGGCCCGCCTTCCACCCAGCCATGTCCAATCCCAAAATTCTTAGGAAATCCATCCGCATAAGTCGAATTCAGAAACTGATACGCCCTCCACAAGTGATCCCAATTCGCCTTCGCAAACTCCGCGTCCCCACTTGCCCGCACGTAGTCATGCATCGCAATGATGTAAAGCGGTGTCGCATCAGCCGAGGCAAACCCGTACGGATAATCCTTGAACCAGTTCACAAAGCTCGCGCCCTGCGCGATCTCATGCGGCATTTTTCCATCGTCGCGCTGAAATTGTGCCACAAATGAAAGCGCCGTCCGCGCGTTCGCAAAATCGCCTTCACTGTTTAACGCCAGCGTGGACCAGAACGCATCTCGTCCAAAAAACCAGGCAAATCCCGGCCGCTGGCTTTCCCCGGACGTCCGGTAACCCGCTACGAATCCTGTTCCCATCGTGGGGCTCACGACCATACCCTGCACCAGACTCACGCGCGACCAGTCGTATGCAGCCTGCAGTTGTTCGTCAGGCAGTCCGACACTCACCGTCCTGTTCAAATACTCCGCGTAGTAGCTCGCCGAATCTTTCTGCAATGCCTCATAAGATCCGATTAATTTCTTGTAGGTCGCTTCCGCTTCCCCCTGTCCATGAACCGATCCGGCAATCGCCAGAATCTTCGTCTCGCGCCCTTTCGCCGTCACGCCCAGCTTCAGGGATTCTTCATGCTCGCTCGAATAATTCGCTTCATATTCCGATTTCGGCTCCCGCCCCGTCGGCGAGCCAATCACCGCCGCAAACTTCTTGCTCTCTTCCCCAAATCCAAAGGCATTCAATTTTTCGTTCCAGCTCGCAATAAGTTCCGCCAATCGCAGCCGGCCATTCGAGCTGAAAATCTCGATGAAACGCCACTTCCAATTCGAGTGGCTGCTCCGTTTCCACTTCAAAGTTGATCAAGCCCCCAGGCTCATCCACCGGCACAAAAAAAGTCTCGCGAATCGAAAAGGTGTCGCCCACCAGCACCAGCGTCGTCGCTTCCGGTCTCGCTTCAATGGTTCTCACGAGCGTTTCCGCAGGAATGCTCTTCCCGTCGTGATGCACGATCACGTGAAAATCCCGCAGCACCTTCAGCGGATAGACCCAAGCTTCCACTCTGCCGGATTCGTTTCCAAAAATGCCCGCCCGTTTTCCAACCGCGCACAAAAATTCCCACGTGCGCGCCGGCCGCTGCAGCAATAGCGTGCCATTCTCTTTCCCCGGCGGCGGTTTGCGCATTTGCGAATGGGGCAAGCAATCCCGCGCAAACCAACGAAATGCACAGCAGTCGTCAAAAGGAACTTGCGACGAATTGTGGTGATCATGGCGGCCTCTGCAACGCATCCTGGCTTGCAAACGCTTGCGGCCCTGTCTATAAAAGAAACGGCCAGAGTGTAGCACGCGCTCTATGGGAAGGTACGGGTCAACTTGTCTTCTTCGCGTCGCGGTTTTCTCAAATCCCTGAGCCGTTCTGCTCTGGTGCTCTCCCTTGAGAATGTTCTCTCGCTTGCCCGCTCGCCGTTTGCGCGCGCGGCCGCTTCAGCCGTCCAACCGGAAGCCTCCCCGCTTGGAGTCACTTTCCTCGACGTAGCGAAACAATCCGGCCTCAACGCCAAAACCTTTTACGGCGGCGAGCACAAGAACAGATATCTTCTCGAAACGACTGGCTGCGGGCTCGCTTTCTATGACTACGACAACGACGGCTGGCTCGACATTTTTTTCGTCAATGGCTCGCGACTCGAGGGCTTCCCCCAAGGCCAGGAGCCGGTTTCGCGCCTTTTCAAAAACAATCGTGACGGCACATTCACGGACGTTACGCTCGCCGCGGGCCTCGCTCACTCCGGATGGGGACAAGGTTGCTGCATCGGCGACTACGACAACGATGGAAACGAAGACCTCTTCGTCACCTATTTTGGGAAAAATGTTCTCTACCATAACAACGGCAACGGCACATTTACAGACGTCAGCGAAAAATCCGGCATCGCCACGAACGGCAAGCGTTGGAACAGTGGTTGCGCATTCCTGGACTACGATCGCGACGGCAAGCTCGATCTGTTTGTCGCAAATTACATAGATATGGATCTCGCTACCGCCCCTGTTCCCGAATCGGGACCCTGCTTGTACAAGGGTGTAATGGTCGCGTGCGGGCCGCCGGGCCTTGTCGGCGGAAAAAACATTTTGTTTCACAATAACGGTGACGGCACGTTTTCAGACGTCTCTGAGTCTGCTGGAATTCTCAGCGCAAACGGCACTTACGGTCTTGGTGTCTTGACTGGTGACTTTGACAACGATGGATGGCCGGACATCTATGTCGCGAACGATTCCACGGCAAGTGCTCTCTACCAGAACAAAAAGAATGGCACGTTCTCCGATATCGCCATGGAAGCGGGGTGCGCACTGAGCGCCGACGGCAAGCCCCAGGCAGGCATGGGTGTTTCCGCCGCCGACTACGACATGGACGGTAATCTCGACATCGTAAAATCAAATTTTGCTGGGGACACCCCGTCGCTCTATCACAATCTCGGCGGCGCAACCTTCGAAGACACAACCTTTCCCGCCGGCCTCGGCAAACACACGCAATATCTCGGCTGGGGCTGCGGGTTCTTTGATTTTGACAACGACGGCTGGCCCGACATTCTTCTCTGCAACGGCCACGTTTATCCCGAAGTCGAGCAGCTCACAACGGAAGCCGGCTACGCCCAGCGCAAACTCCTGTACCACAATCTGCGTAACGGAAAATTTGAAGACGTTTCTCTAGCCGCCGGGCCAGGAATCTCCACTCCTTCCGCCTCCCGCGGCTGCGCCTTCGGCGATTTCGACAACGATGGCGATCTCGATTTTGTCGTCAATTGTGTCAACGCGCCGCCCCAACTCATTCGCTGCGACTCTGCCAAGAAAAACAACTGGATCAAGGTTCGCACCATCGGAACGAAATCCAACCGCAGCGGAATCGGCGCCCGAATCGCGTGTGTGACAAAAGTTTCAGGTCAGGAAAAGCCTCACCGCCAAATAGACGAAGTCCGCAGCGGCGGCGGCTACTATTCACAAAATGATTTGCGCGTGCACTTCGGGATTGCGGAAGCGCAGAAAGTGGACCTGCTCGAAATTCGCTGGCCCAGCGGCCAAGTGGACTCACTAAAGGATCTGAAGCCGAATCGACTGTATTACGTCTCGGAGGGCCAAGGCGTCACGCGCACCGTTGATTTCGCAAAAGCAAAGCGTTAGTGCGGCCCTCCCCAGGAAGAACTCCATCAGAAATTCTCCAGCATCCACACGTTCGAAGCGCCGCTCGCTTCCCAAATCGCCAGCCGCTTTCCATCCTGCGACGGAATCGCCCACCCAATGTAAGGACTCGGTTCCTTCACCGCTTGCTTTACGTGGCCCTGCAAATCCACGTTGATAATCATTTCTTCTCCTTCGCGAGGCGAAGCGCACGTCCAGATGCTCTTCCCGTCCGCCGCCCAGTCTATTGACCGCACGCTGCGCCACTGTCTTAGCGAGATCTTCCGCGTGGAGCCGCCGCGCAAAGACATGATCTGGATTTCCGCCTCTTCCTGTGCGCGCAATTTCTTTGCTAGGGCAAGCATTTCGCCATTCGGCGAAAGAGTCCAGTTATACAGCTGCCATTCGGCGTCGGAAATCTTGAACATCAGGTTGTTCTTCCCGGTCTCCGCGTCGAATTCATAAAATTCCAGCGCCTGGTTCGCGTAGCTGGTGAAAATGCACTCCCGCGAAGGCCATCCGGGCGCATTGAAGATTATTGATCTGCGGCCATTCAAGGAGCTGCTTCGGCTGTCCGCCGGCGAGCGGCACCCGCATAATTCGAAATACTTCCACGCTTTGGCCATTTCCGGCTTCCTTGTTCGCTTGCATTGCCGCGTCTTTCGAGTCGTCCTTTGGTAAATGTTGCGCAGCCGCATCTCCCTTTTTCAGGGTGGTGTACAAGATCTCCGTTCGCTCCGGATTCAACCGCAAGATGTTCGGTTCATCCACGCCGGTTGCCACCAGCTCCGGTGCTCCCTGCCCCACTGCCTGGCGGTATACGTGAAATTTGCCCTCTCGATTGGAAATATAGAGGACGGACTTTCCGTCCGGTGTCCATTCGTACGGCAAATTCTTACGGTCATCCAGCGTCAACCGTTCCGGCCATCCCACGCTCTTGGTCTTCGCATCAATCTGCGCCACATACACCGCAGGCTGGATATTCGTCCGCAGGAACAGAATCTTCTTTCCGTCCGCAGACGCATCCATCACCGGCTTGTGATCCGGCCCATTCGTAATCCGCACTCGATCGCCGTTTGCCGTTCCCGTCTTCACATCCAGCGGCATCGCCCACACATTCGAATCTCCCTGCGCAGGAGGCATTTCCGCCAACGTGAAAAACAACCGCCCATCCGGCAGCCACGCCAGCCCGCCGCTCAATTGCCGGTCTTTTACCACAACCTCATTCTTGGCCGTTCCCCAGCACGTGCGTCTCTATTTGCACGTCCTCGTCATTCCAATTCGGAAAATAGATCACACGTACGTAGGCCAATCCATGGCTGTCCGGCGACCACACCGGCATTCCATAAATGTATCCGCCGGATTCCACTTCCTTCCGCGTGTCGCTTCCGTCGAAATTCATCGTCCAAATTTCCCGCTTTGGATATTCGCCGCGCAAGAACGCAACTTTCTTTCCGTCCGGGGAAACACGCCCCATCTCGCCGTCATCCATCAGTTTCTGCGGCGCGCCGCCGAACAGCGAAAGCTTCCAGAGACTCGTTCTCTCTTTCGCGCCCGGCACTGCGGAAACCAGGATGTGGCTCTGGTCCGGAAACCAGCTTCCCCACGTCACCTTAAAATCTGCCGGCAAAGCTACATGATGAATCTCTCCGCTGGTCGTATCCTTCACATGCAAACCAATTTTGTCGGTGTAGAGCAGCATCCTTCCGTCGGGAGAGATTGTTCCGCCTTCGATAGGTGCATCGGCAGAATTCGCCGTGAGCCGCATCTCGCGCGGCTGCACAGGCCGCACCGTGCGGTGCCCCGCGTGCCACCCTGCGGAAACCGCTCCCGCAGTCCCCAGCAATCCCGCCAGCCCCCACCAGGCAATCCGTGCGCTCCATCTGCCTGCCGTGGCCACAACCGGATTTGCCGTTAACCCATGATTGTTTCTGCCAGTCTGGGCTTGCCCGTTTGAATTTCCGTTCACAGGCACCGCCATCGGTGCCATAAACCGGTAGCCGCGGCGGGACAGCGTCTCAATGAAAATGGGATTATTCGCTGAGTCGCCTAGTGCGTCCCGCAACCGCTTGATCGCCGTGTTGAGGCTATGGTCAAAGTCAACGAACGTATCCGCCGACCACAGCCTGCTCCGGAGCTCCTCCCGTGTGACCAGATCCCCCGGCACTTCGAGCAAGGCAGACAAGATCTGTCCAGGCTGGTCCTGTAACTTGACTCGGACCCCATTCCGCCTCAGCTCGAACGAACCCCGGTTAAACTCAAAAACCCCGAAGCGAATACTTCCGTTGTTGGTAGCCCCTGTCACCCTAGTCACCCTAATAACTTATACGAAGAACATCGTAGAAAGTTTGCTGCTTCCCCCAATTAAATTCTCTGTAATCAGCCACCAGAAATCCCTTGCCCTGAATAAGTTAGGCGGTCATAGCCAAATCGCCAACAGTTTTACTCCCCCTGCATTGAGGTATCCGCCCGGCAGATCCAAGGTTTGCCCTTAAGCCACCCTGGCTGGGCTTTGCCGGTACGCGGCTGGCAAAGAGGCAAATTATGGGACTCCTTCACCGATTCCTGCTCTTAACCCCTCTGCGTCGGGATGATCGGCGCGTTTGCCCTACTGCCTGCGCAAGCTCGAACGCCGGAGGGCAGGCCCCCGAAGGTCCAGCTCTCCCTCTTTAACGACGCTGCCGCACCGCCCGACGTTATTGCTGCCGCTCAAACCAGGGCTTCCCTTGTGCTGGAGAATGCGGGCGTCGAAGTGGAATGGCTACCCTGCCGCCCAACACAGAAAACAGACTTCACGCCCGCCACCCCGGATTGCAGCTCCTTTGCCTGGCCGGGGCACCTGTCTGTTCGCATAGTTAGACGCGGCACGTCCGTGAGTGACGATGTCTTCGGGATGTCTTTTTTGGATGAATCAGGACAAGGCGTCTATGCCACGATCTACTACGACAATCTCATCCACAGCAGAGCCCACCCGGCGCTGAGCGACGCAGACACACTCGGCTTTGCGATTGTCCACGAGGTAGGACATTTGCTCCTTGGCCCTCACTCCCATTCCCCGCATGGCGTGATGAAAGGGAATTGGCAGAAAGCGACGCTCCTTGCAGCTTCGCAAGGAAATCTTTTTTTCTCGGATTCTGAAGCAAGCCTGATTCGAGCCAGACTCGAGCGGGTTGACTGCGGCACACAGCTCGGCCACAAGGCCGAGAGCCTGGCCCGCCGCGACGCCAATTTATGGGGTCGCCGCGCTGGCTTTCCCGCTGCCTTCTTTTAGTGTGTGGATCTTGTCTGCCGTGAGTCCTTCAAATCGCTCCGTAAGCCCGCTTGGCCAGCGGATCTCCACCCAATCTATTTTCGCAGTCTTGCCCAGGCCAAAGTGCACTCGCTCGTCATTGTTCGAAGCAAAGCTCGATCCGCTTCGCACCTCGTCAACTCCGATTCGTCCGCCCGCCTGCACCCGGATCTTAGAGCCAATTCCGTCGCGATTCGATTTTGTTCCAACGGTTTGGATCCCAATCCAGTGATTGCCGCTCTCGACTTGATTCACCAGCAGACTCACCGGTTCGTTCATGTTGCTGACGACCGCCGACATTTTCCCGTCGTTCCAAAGATCTCCGACCGCGAGACCACGCGAAGATCGGGCAGAAGTGATTCCCGGCCCGGACGTCTCGGAAATATCTTCAAATTTTCCATTTCCCAGATTGCGATAGAGCACGCGTGGCTCTTCATAGTCGCTGCCAAGATGCTGCTTTGTGACTTCCGGGTAGACGTGGCCGTTGACCAGCAGCAGATCCGGCCACCCATCGTTATCCACATCGACGAACATCGTGCCCCAGCCCAGATATTTCGTGTGAAGCCCCAGCCCCGCAGCAAAAGTCACATCATCAAACGTGCCGTCTCCGTTGTTTCTGTAAAGAGTCGAAGTATCATCCGAAAAATTCGTCTTGAATATGTCGAGCTTCCCGTCTCCGTTGTAATCGCCGATGGTTGAACCCATTCCCGCCTGCTCTTTTCCGTCTTCATTGAACGCAGCTCCCGCAACCACCGCCACGTCCGTAAAAGTTCCGTCGTGATTATTGTGATAGAGAATGCTCGGAGTACTGTCGCAAGCGACATAGATGTCCGGCCAGCCGTCGTCGTCAAAATCAAACGTGGAAACGCTGAATCCGTAGTGCCCATTTGTCTGGTCTATTTTTGCTTTCGTTGTTACGTCCACAAACGTTCCGTCGCCTTTGTTGCGGTACAAAATATTTTCTGTCCATGGCAATCCTCTCGGGCCACACATCACCGGAACACCTTTCCATATACACGAAGCGCGCTCCCCGGGGCCGGGCGCCGTTTTCACATCGAAATCCACATATGTCGCAACAAATAAATCCAGTTTCCCGTCACGATCGTAGTCCACAAAAGCGCACCCGGTTCCCCACGCTTTTCCCGTACCCGCAACGCCGGCTTTTTCGCTGACGTCGGTAAACGTTCCATTTCCGTTGTTGTGATAGAGCACGTTCTTGCCATAGTAGGTGACGTAGAGGTCTTCGAACCCGTCGTTGTCGTAATCACCCACACACACGCCTTGTCCCCAGCCGCTTTTGCCGCCCAGCCCGGCCTTCTCCGTTACGTCGGTAAACGTTCCATCGCGATTGTTGTGGTAGAGATGATTCGTAGGCCCTGTCTGGCCTGGCCGCAAATCGAGCGCCGTGCCATTTACGACGAAAATGTCCGGCCATCCGTCGTTGTCGTAATCGAAAATCGCTACACCGGTTCCCGTTGTTTCAATGATGTATTTCTTGGCATCCACTCCGCCGAACGTGTTTCGCGCAGTAAGCCCGCGCTTGTCCGCTTCGTCCACGAAATACGGGATTCTTTTTCCCGCCGGCCTCTCCTGTCCAGGAATTCCGGTCGCCGGGAGCGCGATTGCGCCTGAAAAAAGCACAGAAACAAGACGCAAACAGCACATAGCGAGATTTCTTGAGTTACTCATGGCGCGTCAAAATCGTAGGTGTCCCAACCCGCGAGGTCAAGTTTGGCCCACGCGTGAAAATCACGCACCGAAAATCTGCCCCGGCAATCCCGCGGTGCTACGATGGAATCGCCAATGTCCTCCAATGGATCTTGCATGAACTTCCGGAATCCAGCGCGTCACTTTTCTTCAATCCTTAGCCGCGCGTTTTCTCTTTCTATTTTCCATTTGGCCTTCTGCGCTTTTCTTTATTCCCAGCAGCAAAACAGTTCCGCGGCGGACAAGGCAGACGAAATCTACGCGGCAGGCGTAGAGGCCCTGCAGCAAGGCGATCTGGACGAAGCGCGCGTTAAATTCTCAGCGGCAGCAAAACTCGCGCCCAACAGTGCGGAAGCTCATAACTCGCTCGGATTCGTTCTGCTCCTGGCCAATGATCTCGATCCCGCCGTTCTGGAACTCCGCGCCGCCATTCGTTTGAAGCCTTCCCTCGCCCAGGCACACACGAATCTGTCCAGCGCACTCTGGCTAAAACAAGATGCACAGGGAGCGACGAGCGAAGCGCGTGTCGCCGTTCGCCTTGCGCCATCTTCCCCTGATGCATACCGCGCCCTTGGACGTGCCCTCGAGCTAAATCACGATCTTGCTGGCGCGGTATCTGCCATGAGACGCGCAGTCGAGCTGAACCTCGAGTCGGCGGAGTTTCATGATGATCTCGGCGTCCTCCTCGTCAACCAATCAGACTACGAAGAGGCCGAAGTGCACTTACGAGAGGCGATTCGCCTTGCGCCACGAGCGGCCCAGCCCAACCTGCATCTGGGAGTTTTGTTTTACGAGCAGAAGAAATTTTCCGCGGCCAGGCCTCTGCTGGAACAGTCCACAACTTCTCAACCGGACAATGCGTCTGCTTTCTATTATTTTGCGCTCACCTTACGCGAGCTTGGCGAATCCTCCGGCTCTGTCGAAGCGTTTCGAGCCTACCTGAAGCTGGTTCCTTCGAGCCACGACGCGGAGAGGCAAATGGGATTGCTCCTCCAGCGCGCGGGCAGAGCCGACGAAGCTGTCGCGGCTTTTCGGAACGTTGTCGCGCATAGCCCCGATGATCCAGAAGCGCACAATAATCTCGGTCTTGCTCTCCTGCAAACGGGAGACGCGCCGGGCGCAATCTCTGAATTTCAATCCGCGATGAAAATCAAACCCGACGACACGGGTTACCAAACAAATCTGGGCGCCGCCTATCTGCAAAAAGCCGATTTTGCCGCCGCCGAACGGCAATTCGAATCTGCGCTAAAACAAACGCCCGATAGCGCGACGCTGCACTACAACCTCGGTCTTGCCCTTAAGCTGCAAGACAAGCTCACTGAAGCTATCTCCGAACTTCGCAAAGCAGAATCGCTCGATCCTTCTCAGCCCGATGCGCCTTATACATTAGGAGTCACACTCTGGCAGCAAGGCGATCTCGACAGCGCCGCAACAGAACTTCGCGCGGCAATTCGCGCCAAACCCGACTACGCGGAAGCCTTTTACACCCTGGGAACAGTTCTAAAACAACAAGGCAAGCTACAGGAATCAGTCGCGGCTTTGCGCGAAGCTTTGCGCCTGCAGCCGGATTTTGCCGGCGCTCATACAACTCTCGCGTCGGTGTTGCGTCAATTGGGCGACACGGCGGGCGGCTCTGCAGAGGCGCGCGCTGGGGCCGAGCTTGCGAAACACAAGACCGATTTGCAAACCGCCGTCTTTGCTACGAACTCCGGCAAACGCTTGCGTAATGCCGGCGACCTGGATGGAGCAATCTCGCAATTTCACGCTGCCATCAATGCCGCAAAAGATTTCGCTCCGGCCCATTATGAATTGGGAATCGCTTTGCTTCAGCAGGGAAAAAGGGAAGAGGCGCAAAAAGAATTTGCGGCGGCAAAATCACTTGATCCGAAACTCATTCCTCCGGCGAACTAAAACCAGGCTAGTTCTTGAGCTTGCGCAGGGCAACAATCTCCGATTCCACCGGAACGCCTTTTGCCACCTTCACCCGAATTACGGCCTCAAACGGCGTCAATTGGCCGGGTTCGGTTACATCCAGCGCCTTCAGCAATGCGGCGAGATAATTCTCCTTCGTGACATATTCCACAGCCGCCTGCGTTCCCAAAGTCGATGTTCCCGCCAGAATCAGCTCCGAATGTTCGGGATTAATCGCACGCACCAGCGCCACAATGGCAAAATCCTCAGTCAACGGCACTCCGGACGGCGTTGCCAGATATTCACTCGGTTCTCCGGGCAGCGGCATTTTGTTGATGATTTCCATATTTCCGGCTCGGGGGCCCGATTGCACCTGCTGAAACACAAACTCCCGTGTGCTCGGAATCTCTTTCAGCGTCAGGTTTTCCGAAGGGGATCCAATGAAAATCAGATCGTTGTTTTTCGCATCGTCCAGCGAAAAGAGGCTTCCTCGCTTCACGCGCAATGACTGATGCAACGCGCTGAACACCAGATCGAGGTTGTGTACTGCAAGAACTTCTCCTACTCCTGTGTAATGATCCAGGATCGGATTCTTTCCGTCTTTTGCGGCATCGTAGTAGCGCATGCCGGTGTCCGGTCTTCCGACGAACGCCGCGTTGCTGAAGATCGCCCACGGTTCTTCCGCATCGGTGACAAAGCCCTTCCAAAAAATTCGCACCGGTGCTGCGGCTTGTGGAGCTTGTTGCGCTCCCTCACCGATTCCTTGCCGCATCGTATAAGTTCTTGCAAGCAACCCACCGCCGCCGTCAGCGCAACGCTTAGAACGACGACACCCCAGACCCAAAACCGTGGTACTTGTGCTTCCCTAATCCCGTTGTGGAATGTTTCCGAATGTCCATTCGAAGCCGCAGTGCCGCCCTGCCGGTCATGAATAACGACCGCGTAGCTCCCCTTGGGGATCTCTACGCCGGTCAGGTCATTCGTCCCCTCTGAACTGTAATACTCGGCGAGTTTCGATCTCAGTCGGCCGACCTGCACCCGAACCATCGAATCCAGCTGCGGATCAAAGTCAGCCGGTCGCCCGAATACTTCAGTTGCGATTTGATATTCCTTGACGGGAACGCCCGGGTGTTCGACGGCCTGTTTAGCCAAATAGCGTAAGAGTTTGCACAGAGACTCGGAGCCATGCAGGGTGTGGCTTGCAACCAAACACTCCACTTCGGCGAGAAATTGCGCTCGGTCAGCCAATGTGACTCCGGTGACATGAATGTAACGTGAGCGTATCAACTTCCGCATCTGCTTGCAATATATAGATTTATTACACTGTAACAGTATCAAACCTTTTGAGACTTACCTCACCTAGCAAAAAGACCGATAACTCGCAGCATTAATTTGTTTCGTTCGAAATGTCGCGAGGGGTGTCTTTCTAGTGTTTAGTCCGGTTTCGGTACTGTAGGATGCCGATGCAGTTCCGTATTCCACTCACTCCAGAACGACCTTAGCGGGCAAAACCTAGGGGGCAGGAACAGATTCTCTGGCCGTTTCACCGGGGCTTGGAGTGAGTTCCCCCCTCTAAACCTCCCCGAGCGAATCAAGCCTGTCTGTTTTGCAAGGCAAGTCTTGAACGAAACGCACTGCCACTGGGCAGGGGTAGCTCCAGTGGAGAAGTGTAGTAGGGCATGCTCAGGAGGGGTGTAATGAAGAAACGTTCCTTTGTAGGGTGTTTGCTGGCGCTTTGCTTGGTAGCTGGATTTTCCGTCCCAAGAGCTTCTGGTCAGGCAGTTTTTGGCAGCATTCTGGGGACAGTTGTAGATTCGCAGGGTTCGGCCGTTGTGGGGGCCAAGGTTACAGTTACTTCCGACCACAGAAATACGGCTGACGAAACCACGACCAACGAAAGCGGGAACTATACCGTTTCCCACTTGATTCCCGACATTTACAAAGTGCGTATTGAGGCTCAAGGCTTCAAAGCATACGAAGTCAAGAACGTTCAAGTCGCCGCCGATACTGCAGTCAAAGTCGACGGAACACTCGATGTTGGCGCTATCACGCAGTCTGTTGAAGTCACTGGTGAAATTCCACAGCTAAAGACTGATCGCGCGGACGTAGATATTCAATTCAATGAAAAATACATCTCCGAGTTGCCGGTTCTGAATCGGAATTTCACGAACTTCGAACTGCTCTCTCCCGGCACGCAAAAACTGGTCGGTTGGAGCCACGCGGCCACGGAAAATCCCCAAGGTGGCGGCCAGATTTTCGTGAACGGCCAGCACTTCTCCGGCACGAACTTCGAGCTGGATGGTACGGACAACCAGGATCCCATCCTGGGTATTATCGTGGTTAACCCGAACCTGGATGCGATCGGCGAGGCAAAAGTCGCGCTGCAAGATTATGATGCGGAGTCGGGCAAGGCGACCGCGGGAATCGTCAAGGTACAGACCAAGTCCGGCTCGAACGATTTTCATGGGAGTGGCTTCTTTTACTACAGGAACAGCGACCAACAAGCGCGCGATCCGTTCACAAACAAGCCGGACGTACCTCTGGCAGCTGCGACCTGGAAACAGTTTGGCGGCTCAGTGGGCGGCCCCATCATCAAGAATAAGCTTTTCTTCTTCGGCGACTATCAAGGTACGCAACAACAGCAAGGCATTACGAACCAGTACACGATTCCTACCGCGTTGGTGGAGAGTACTTGCGGTTTTGGAAAACCTGGTAACTGCGACCTCAGCGAATATCTTGCCGCTTATGGCCCCGTCAACGGGCAAATCTATGACCCGACTACGGGCGACCCGGCGACGGGAACTGGTCGAACGGCCTTTGTGAACAATCAAATTCCGAACACGAAAATATCACCGCAGGCTACTGCGATTCTTGCGCTGTTCCCCGCGCCTTCTTCCGGCGGGGTGACAAACAATTTGGTCACAACGGGCGCGGGCCCGTTTGATCAGAAATCGTTCGACACGCGTATTGATTACAGCGCCCCGCACAACTATCAAGTCTTCGGGCGCTTCAGTCTTGATTACTTCTCCCTATCCGGTAAAGGCGGGCTGGGTGCACTTGGCGGGCTCGGTTTCGGTCCGGGCGGACTGAACGGCAGCTCAGATGTGCACAACTACAGCTTGGCGACCGGTTTTACGAAGCCTCTCGGAACAAAATGGCTGACGGACTTCCGTTTCGGCTGGTTCAAGTACAATCCCCAAACGGCTTACTCTGACGCCAACGAATCTCCGATGGACGGATTTGGGATTCCTGGCTTGAACAGTGGGCCGGGCGTTGCTGGACCTCCGGTTACGGGGGGATTGTCCGGTTTCGACTTTAGCGGAACGGGCGGGTTTACCCCCTTCGGCGACGGATTGAACATCGGTCGCTGCAATTGCCCGCTGACGGAAAGCGAACAGCAATTTCAGTTCGTCAATAACTGGACCAAGACACAAGGCAACCACCAGATCAAATTCGGCGCGGACATTCGTTACGCGATGAATTTGCGCGTCCCGAGCGATGCCAGCCGCACAGGTTTGCTGCACATCAACGGGGGAGATACCGCCAACAGCGGTGTAGGCGGCAACAGTTTTGCAACTTTCCTGTTGGGCGACGTAACTTCTTTTGAGCGCTTCGTCAGCACCAGCTTGAACGCTGCGGAACGCCAGAAGCGCTGGTTTTTCTACGGCCAGGATTCCTGGCGCATTTCTCCCAAGTTCACGATGACCTATGGCTTGCGCTGGGAGATCTACTTTCCAGAGAGCGTGAACGGCAAATCCCAGGGCGGCTTCGCCAACGTTGATACAGGCATTATCCGAGTAGCCGGCATCGGTGGGAATGACACGCACGGAAACGTTGACAACACCTACAAGGCTTTCGCGCCCCGAATCAGCTTTGCCTATCAATTCGATCCGAAGACCGTTCTTCGTATCGGTTACGGACGCGGATTCGATATTGGCGTGTTCGGATCCAATTTCGGGCACGTCGTGACTCAGAATTTGCCCGTCCTTGCAAACCAAACCCTCACCGATTCGAATTGCGTTAACACTCCGACTACCCCAGGTTGCGGACCAGGGGCAACGAATGACCGGAGCGCGGTGTTTACGCTGGCCCAAGGGCCGCAAGCCTTTACCCCCGTCACCGTTCCCTCAGATGGAATTCTTGCCTCTGCGAGGACCTGCAGGTAACGTCAGTCCTAGAATTCGGCCAACCATACAACGGCTGCCAACTATCGACCAGTGGAATGCAACTGTGCAGCGGCAGATTACTCCAACGCTCAACATAACCGTGGGCTACGTCGGCAATAAAGGCACTCACGTCTTTGCAGGCAACGGACCTTCCTACAACACGAATGAGGCGGCGATTGGAGAAGGTACTTTCGCCTACGGTTGCACTCCCAACCCCGCGCCCGCAACAACGTTTGATTGCAAGCAAAGTTTCAAACCGTTCACCCCAACCTCATTCCGCAGACGATTGTTTCTGGATGGCGTTCCAGCATTTACCTATCCTGGCTCTACCTTTACAGACGCCCAGGGCGTTGTTCACCCGACCCCGCCATGCTGTTCGGATAGTCCGGGAGACTACTTCGGCAACGATGCGGACAACAAGTACAACGCGCTGCAGGTGAAACTTGAAAAGCGAGTCAGCAACGGTCTGCAATTCTTGGCACACTACACTTACTCCAGGGCTTATTTCTATGACGCGGGCTATTTCTCCGTAAACAAGAAATACGCTTGGGGTCCGGACGATTTCAACCGCAATCATGTATTCGTGATTAACACTGTTTACGAACTGCCTTTCGGCAAGGGCAAGAAATTTATGGGCGACGCGGGCCGCGCCGCCGACTTGCTCGTTGGCGGTTGGCAGCTCACAAACACACTGAATTACAGTAGCGGTCTGCCGTTCACGCCCAGCATTGGCGAGTGCGGTCAGATTTCCGATGCGGGGCCGTGCCGCCCCAACGCAACAGGCACGCTCAAAACCGGAACAAGCCGGGATTCGGCCGGTAATCTTCTCTGGTTCACGCCATTGTCGAATGGAGCTTTGAGCCAGTCACTTCCGGAAATCACTAATTCCCCGACCGACATCACTGGTCAAAATGACCAATGTCAGGTTGCGCGGCCGACCGCCGGCGGGTTTTTCACTCCCAGCTTGCGGCCAGATCGGCAACGTCGGACGGAATTCCTACCGCGGTCCGCATGGGTTTTATTCGGATATGGCCCTGGCGAAGACGTTCAACATCACCGAACGCTATAAAGCGCAGTTCCGCTTTGACGCTTACAACGTATTCAATCACCCCGTGCTTGCCTTCAGCAGCACGCAAGGCAATACATGCATAGATTGCGGCGGTGACTCTGGCCGGATCACCGACATCGAAAACAACAATTCACCAGGCTCGCCGAGTGGAATGCGGCAACTTCAATTCGGCTTCCGGTTCCTCTTTTAACCCTGCTACACCCCGACAAAAAACGGGGAGCCCCTCGCGGGCTCCCCGTTTTTTATGCTTTAATCTTCTCCGGCTCACAGTTCGCTCATGCGCAGACTCTGTTCACTCGCGGCGCTTTGTCTCACTCTGGTTGCAATTCTTCTCTCGGTTGCCGGTGCTTCGGCGCAACAGCCGGATTCGCCGTTTGCCGCTTCCCGCCGCCTTCTCGAGCAAGGCAAGTTTGACGAGGCCATCGATTCTCTCAACGCACTTGCCAAAACTAGTCCGGAGCTCAAGGATCTTTCGCGCGAACTTGGAATCGCCTACTACCGTAAGGGCGACTATTTGAATGCCGTTGCAAGTCTTCAGAAGGCACTGAAGGAAAACCCCGAAGACGGAGAGGCCACTCAGCTCACTGGGCTCTCTTTTTATCTTGCCGGGAAGCCTGGCGACGCGATTCCGTATCTGGAAAAGATCCAATCGTGGTATTCGAGCGCAAATGTCGACGCCGCTTACATCCTTGGCGTCTCTTACATCCAGACGAAGAACTATCCAAAAGCGCGCGTTGCTTTCGCGAAAATGTTTGGCGTCCCTTCCGATTCCGCGGCCAGCTATCTATTCACCGCGCGGATGTTGCTTCGTCTCGATTTTGGTCCCGTCGCGGAAGAGTATGGCCAGAAAGCAGCCGAACTCGATCCGAAACTCCCTCTCGCCCATTTTCTTCTCGGTGAGCTCTATCTTTATCAATCGAAAATTCCCGATGCGATTCTCCAGTTTCAGCAGGAACTCGCCATCAATCCCGGTCACGCGGCTTCCTATTACAAGCTCGCCGACGCCGATTCCCGGATCCAAAAATTTGACGAAGCTGAAAAGCTCCTTCAACGCTCCATCTGGCTTGACCCTACCGCCACTGGCCCCTACGTTCTCATGGGAAAAGTTCTTCAGAAAAAAGGAGAGCCTGCACTTGCCGTCCGCTCCCTCCAGCGCGCCATCTCCATGGATCCTAATAACCCGATTCCGCATCATCTGCTTGGCCAGGCTTATCGAGACCTCGGGCGCACCGAAGAAGCGGAGCGCGAACTGAAGCTTTCCGAGCAATTGCAGTCCCGCGACGACGCCAAGCCATGAAATCTTCTTTCACTGTCGTCGGTCTTGGCGAATTGCTGTGGGATATGTTTCCTCGAGGCAAGCAGCTCGGCGGCGCTCCCGCCAATTTTGCCTACATGACTGCTCTGCTCGGCGATCGCGGCATCGTTGCCAGCCGGGTCGGCCAGGATCGTCTCGGCCAGGAAGCTATCTGGACGCTGAAATCTTCCGGTCTCGATACTTCTGAAATACAGATTGATCCCGCTCACGACACGGGCACAGTTCAGGTCAAGGTCGATTTTAAGGGCCAGCCCGAGTACACGATTAATGAAGACGTCGCCTGGGATCACCTGACCTGGACCTCCCAATGGGAAGCCCTTGCAAAATCCGCGGATGCCGTTTGTTTCGGATCTCTGGCGCAGCGCTCCGAAGTTTCGCGCTCCACCATTCGCAAATTTCTCCAATCGGTCGGAACGGACGTTGCGCGAATCTTTGACGTCAATCTTCGGCAGTCTTTTTACTCGACCGAAGTGCTGCGCGTCGCGCTCCTTCACGCCAACATCATGAAGGTCAACCACGAAGAGCTACCCCGCATCATCGAAATGTTTGGCGAACAATTCAGAGGAGAGGCGGAATCTGCCCGCTGGCTTGCCCGCGAGTTTGGCGTCAAACTGGTTTGCGTAACGCGCGGCCATCGCGGCAGCCTGCTGGTCTGCGGCGGGCAAATAGACGAGCACTCCGGCTTTACGATCAGAGTCGCCGACACGGTCGGAGCGGGAGACGCTTTCACCGCCGCGCTCGCCCATCACTGGCTGAGAAAAACGCCACTGAAGGAAATTAACGTAGCAGCAAATCGCATGGGAGCCTGGGTCGCTTCCCAGGAAGGCGCGATGCCCACCGCGGACGAAAGCGTACTGTCCGGGATCAGATAGATATTCGCAGCTCTAGCAGAGAATTAGTTTGCTGGAAGCGGCTACCTGATCGTGGCCCAATTTTTCTGCCAGTTCCTTGGGCATCTCATGCAGGAACACGATGAACGCGGCGTTCGTCCAGCCAAATCCAACTACGTTGATGTTGTAGCCGGCTTTCACGGCGGTTTCTGAAGACCGCGTTGCCGCATTGTATTTTTCCCGAATTGTTCCATCGCGCCGGAAATTCTCTGCAATCATGCTGGCAAAGTTGTAGGAGATGCGGTCGGCGTCCTTGTTGAAGCCGTATTTCCGCAGCCCTTCCATCGCAATCATTTGCGTTGGTGCCCACGCAAACGGGAAGTCCCACTGGCCTTCCGTTTCGTAGGGGCTCATCACCAATCCGCCCGGCTGCTCCAGTTTCGATAAATTCTTTACCAATTCCTGTGCCTGTTCCTGCGTCGCAAGCCCGGCCCACAGGGGGTAGTAACGCAGTTATATAGACGTAGGTCGAACGCTCTTTCTTATCGAGGTTGTAGTCGAAATAGAATCCGCTCTTGGCAGTCCACAAATACTCCTGCATGTTTTGCTTTCGCTCTTCCGCTCTGTTTGGCCCAATCGGCCGCTTCAGCAGTTTTTCCGAGCAGCTTTGCCACTGCCTCCAGATCTCTTTCCGTCTTGTAGAGCAGGCTATTCAAACAAACCGGCGCAAAGTGATGCGTTCCCGCTCCGTGCGGCCCAAATCGAAACGAAACATCAAACCCTGATTCGCGCATGGACCGGTCTCCGCGGTAAAAATCTTTGCTCAGCGTGATTTCTTCCGCGTCATCGCATCCCGCTTTGTCCGCCGCGTGGCCTGCGTCGCAAATCTGCACGGCGTAGCTCTTGCCCGCGCCAGGTGCGGAAGCATGACTGCTTCCTCACCAAATACCCGTGATCCTGTTCCGGATGATTCAGAAAGTAGGCCGCGACCCTTCGATAGTGGTCCGTCTCGTCCTTCAAACTCTCCGGCGCAGGCTCATCCCCGAAATCGTAGTACCGCGAAAGCCCGGTCTCGCCAGCCAAATGCGGCTCGCGCACCCACATGGCCTGATCCCGTTTTGCATAGCCGTATGCGCGCTCCAGCCATTTCCTGTCTTCGTGCCCAGCGGCTTTCTCCGCTTCGTAAACTCCCAGAATCATCGAAGTCAGAAATGGCGGCTGCGAACGGCTCAGGTAGTAACTGCGATTCGCATTCAAAATGCTTCCGTAGTGCTCAATTTCAAAAAAGAAATTCTCGACCATGCCCTTTGCAAGTTCGACTTTTCCGTCCTGCAAAAGTCCACGCACGATGAAGTAGCTGTCCCACCCGTACATCTCGTTGAACCTTCCACCGGGCACGACGTACTTGTGTTCGAGGTAGAGCAATCCCTGCGGGCCCAGCGCCGTCGTGTCCACTTGCCCGGGCCCGGTAATTTTCCTGGGCAGTTTTTTTACCTGCACTTGGCAGCGCTTCTGCAGTTCCGCGATGCCGGGCGGAATTTCAAAGTCCGCCGGCAGATAGAGCACGGAGTTTTCCGCGAGCTTTGAATCCACCACCGTGCTGCAGTCTTCCATCGAACGCGTCAGCGTGTCCCAGCTCTTGAAAATGTATTCCCTAATCGGCGCAAGCCCGTCTTTTTGCGCCGATTTCTTGAAGCTTTCTGTTTGTCCGCCGTAGGCAATCGTCCCCAAGAGCAAGCTCCCGACTAGGCACGCAAAGCTCCGCCCGTACCCGGTTTTTCCCATTAATTTTTGCATCGGAAAGCGCCTTCCCAATCCGCTCAACCAGCCTGAGACAGGATAGCGCCAACTTATTGAAAAAGAAAGGACTTAGTTCTAATTACAGGTACGGGAAAGCTTCCGGAAGCTGCCCCAAAAGCGTATCAATAAATTGACCCAATTAATGGCCCCCGCCGCTCAATTCCCGCACAATATTTCCCACAAATCCCTTCGCATCGCCGAACAACATCAGCGTGCGATCGAGGAAATAAAGTGGGTTTTCAATTCCCGCAAAACCCGCTCCCATGCCCCGCTTGATCACCATCACCGTCCGCGCTTTGTCCACGTCCAGAATCGGCATTCCGTAAATCGGGCTGCTCGGCTCATTCCGCGCCGCAGGATTTGTCACGTCATTTGCGCCGATAATCAGCGCCACATCGGTCTGCGGAAAATCTCCGTTGATTTCGTCCATGTCCAGCAATTTGTCGTACGGAATGTCTGCTTCGGCCAGAAGCACGTTCATGTGACCCGGCATGCGACCAGCCACCGGATGGATCCCAAATTTCACGTCCACGCCGCGCTTCGTCAACGCGTCAAAAAGTTCGCGCACCTTGTGCTGCGCTTGCGCTACAGCCATGCCGTAGCCGGGCACGATGACCACTTTGTTCGCAGCAGAAAGGATCGCCGCGGCTTCTTCTGCCGTGGCGCTCCGCACCGGCTTTGCTTCCGCCGTGCCGCCCGTCGCCGTCTGCTCCTGCCCGAAAGCACCAAACAACACATTCGAAAACGATCGGTTCATCGCCTTCGACATGTTCATCGACAAAATAAATCCTGAAGCCCCATCCAGCGCGCCCGCGACGATCAACAGTTTGCTGTTCAGCACAAATCCCATCGCTGCCGCGGAAAGTCCCGCGTACGAATTCAGCAGCGAAATCACCGTGGGCATATCCGCTCCACCGATCGGAACAATCATCATCACGCCGAACACCAGGGGAATCGCCACGATGGCAGGGAAGAGCTGCGTCCGCTCTGGATGAATGACAAGAATGATTGCCACAACGACAGCGACGCCCAGCAATCCCAAATTGACGAAATTCTGTCCTTTATAGGTAATCGGTCTCTGTGGCAGCCATTCCTGCAGCTTTCCCGCTGCCATCAGGCTGCCTGTAATCGTTAGCGCGCCGAGGATCACTTCCATGCAGAGCACGGCCATCATGAAGCGCGTCATCGGCACTTCGCGCGGCAGATAAAATTCCGCCGTTCCCACCAGCGTCACGCAAAGAGCGCCAAACGAGTGGCTCAGCGCCGTCCGTTGCGGCACCGCCGTCATTTGCACTTTGCCCAGCGGAATGCCAATGATTGTGCCCAGCACCAGTGCAATCACGATCAGCTTGTAGTCAACAATCCCGTGATGCAGCAGCGTGCCTGCAATCGCCAGAATCATGCCCAGTTCGCCGGCAAACACGCCGCGTCTCGCCGTCGTCGGCGAACTCATCCACATCAATGAAAAAATGAATAACGCCGTAGCGATAAGGTAAGTAATCTCGATCAGCAAGTCGCTTCCGGCAATCCCGTTCATGCTTTCTTCGCCCCACTCGGCTTGAACATTTTCAGCATGCGGTCTGTAATCAGAAATCCGCCCACGATATTACTCGTTGCAGAAACAATTGCGATTGTTCCCAAAACCGCCGCCAGCGTCGTCTTATGCTCTCCCGCCAGAATGATTGCGCCGACTACCGCAATCGCGTCCAGCGCGTTGGTCAACGACATCAGCGGCGTGTGCAGCAGCGGCGTAATTCGCTTGATCACTTCAAATCCGATGAAAGCCGCCAGCATGAAAACGTACAAGCTCGTCAGCAAATCGATCTTCATCCCTATTTCACCCCTGCTTCCGCCGTCAGCGGTCTTAACCCCAGAAATTCGCGCACCCGCGCATTTACGATCTCGCCGCCCTGAGTCAGCAGCGTCTCGCGGTGTATCTCATCTTTCTCGTTGATCTGCAGCTTTCCATCCTTCACCAGGTTCAACAGAAACGCAGAGACATTCTTCGCATACATCTGGCTTGCATGGTAGGGAACGGAACTCGCCAAATTCAACTGCCCGATGATCGTCACGCCATGCTCCTTCACAATCTTGCCCGCTTGTGTCAGTTCGCAATTTCCTCCGCGCTCCGACGCCAGATCCACAATCACCGACCCCGGCGCCATCTTCGCCACCATTTCCTTCGTCACCAGCACCGGCGATTTTTTCCCGGGAATCACCGCCGCCGTAATCACCACATCGCTTTCCGCCACCGCTTTTCCCAGCAACTCTCGCTGCTTTTTGTAAAACTCTTCGCCTTGTGCCGTCGCGTATCCGCGTGCATCCTGCGCGTCTTTCGCTTCAATCGGCAACTCCACAAATCGTCCGCCCAGACTCTGTACTTGTTCTTTCGCCGCCGGCCGCATGTCGTAGGCCGAAGCCACTGCCCCCAACCGCCGCGCGGTAGCAATCGCCTGTAGTCCCGCCACTCCGGCGCCAATGATGAACACGCGCCCGGGCGTAATCGTCCCCGCTGCCGTGGTCAGCATCGGGAAAATTCGCGGCAAAGTGTCCGCCGCCATCACCACCGCCTTGTACCCGCAAATCGTCCCCATTGAGGAAAGCGCGTCCATGCTCTGCGCGCGCGTCGTCCGCGGCATCAGCTCCACGGCAAACGAGATCGCCCCCGTTTTCGCCAGATCCTGCAAATCTTCCTGCTTCCCCATCGGCCGCAGGAATCCCACAATCGCTTGCCCGCTTCGCATCAACGGCAAATCATTCTTGCCCGTCAAGTCATTCGAACCGTGACACAACACTTGTGTAACAATATCCGCCGCGCGAAAAACTTCAGCGCGGTCCGCCACGAGCTTCGCGCCCTTGTCGGTGTATTCCTTGTCCGGATAGCCCGCTTCGATCCCGGCTCCCGCTTCGACCACCACTTCTAGTCCGGCCTTGGCAAGCGCGGCAATCGCTCCGGGCACAATCGCCACTCGCCGTTCTCCCGGATAGCTCTCCCGCGGCACACCCAGAATCATCGTCTGGTCCTCTCGGACATGCTAAATCCCCTGTAGTAAATCGATTTATTTAAGAATAGGAAGAAACGAGCGCCGCGCCCTGTTTTCCTCTGCGCTGCGCTGCGAACTGCTCTGTTCCGGAAAGGCTTGCTGTCTTGTCGCGGACGAAGCATTTGTCCCGTAAACCGCTTCCCCGTCCTTGGATTCTATCCTCTATCCGCAGAAAGTCCACTACAACTATTTTTGCCCCAAGTCCTCGTAAATCTTCTTTGCCTCGCGCAATCTCTTCATCACCAGCTCTTTTTCCGACGGCGAATTCCAATCCGGATATTTGTTCGTTACTTCGATCATCCGTTGAACCCACGCCGCAAAATATTTCGCATCCTCCGGCGACTTCGGTTTCTTGTCTCCAACCGTCACATAGACCGGACTCGTCGTCGCATAGGCGTAGCTATCCATCACCGGATACTCTGCCTTCTCAGTCCACGTGCGCAGCACGCACCACCCGCTCTCCGAAATTGGAATTGTTCCGCTGAAATCGCCGATGTCCCGCTTTCCCTCCAGCGCAAGGCTTTTGACGACTTTCCCGTTGCACACAATTTCCAGATGATCCACGGGCACAACAGATCGCAAATGAGCCGTAAATGAAACGGCGTCCCCCGCCCCGCTCAATTTCAATTCGTTTCCCACCATTTCTTTTCCCAACGTGAAATTGATCAGCGGCCCGTTCGTCGCAAAGGTATGTCCACGCTTCAATCCATTCATCCACATTCCCAGAGTCAGCGGCCATGCCGGAACCCAGGCATACACCCGATCCATTCCCACCATGCCGCGAATCGGCGCAGCGTAATTTGCAGTCGCATCCGTCCCCGCCCCCGCGGGAATCCGGAATCCTAAATTCAATAACCGGTACCAAACTGCTGCCGTCGCCTTGTGATCGCTGAATCCCACAACCTCGAGGTAGTCCAGTTTTCCAAGTGCCACATCCACCGGTAATTCGTCCGTAATTTTTTGCGGGGGATCCGCAAACGGGTCGGGCTCTTCGTCAAATGGATGCACAGCGCCCACGATTGCGCCAAGGTCATGCGCCAGGTCGTAAACGTCGGCGTTCATTGGAAACAAGCTCGCCGCCGCCGTGTTCGGATATCCCGCATATCCGGGCAGCAACAGTCGGTCTTTCATGTTGAGCAAGCCACGATGTCCCCAGTAGCTCGTGTGAAATTCTTGTCCCGCAACCACGAGGGTTTCCGGCTCAGACGGAGTATCGGGCTCCGCTGCGCGAATCAAATCCGGGAATCGCTGCTCTTTGTTCACCACCAGGTTGTTAACTATGTCCAAGTCTTCTGCTTCTGCTTGTTTCACCAGCGTCGTGCGATCGTTCTTATACGTTCCGCCATAATTTTGATGAACATGTAAGTCGCTGCTCACCCACTCGCCTTCGCCCGGATCAATCCGGCCCAGCTTCTTCAATTTGATTTCGATGTCGGACTGGGCTTTGCTCGAATCCACCGTCAGCCGCTCGGGCTTGTAACCATATCCGTGGCTTACTTCGATCGTGATTGCGCCCTGCGGCACGCTGACCTCGCCTCCACCTTCAAAATAATGGCGTTCGAATGCCCGTTCGCTCCGGTCAAATCCATCGTCGGCATAAATCCAGGTATCATCCGGCGAGTAAGACCGCCCTCCCGCATCCGTGACGCTTATTCTCGCCGGCACATCTGAATCCGCTTCGTTTTTGGCCCAAATCGTCAAAGTTTTTCTTGCATGGAGAAATTTGCGAATTTCTGTGGCCAATTCAAAGCGAATGCCACCAACGGCTTCCTGCACTACTATTTTTGTGCCGCCTTCGCGATTTGAAACAAAGGCAAGCTCTTCTCCGTCCGGCGACCAGCGCACATTCGTCTCTTCCCAATTCCCGTAGGAAATCGGGAATCCGTCTCCGCCGCCCGCCGGCATAACCCACAAGTTGTGCCACTGCCGCCCCAAATACGAGCTGTAAACCATCCGCGACCCATCCGGCGAAAAATCCGGCCGCGCTTTCCAATTCGTCTCTTCGTAATGAATCTCTCTTGCCTCGGCCCCAGGCTCCGCTTTCATGCGCCAAAATCCGCCGGTTCCGTGAATGTGGCCGCGATTCGAAACGAATAAAATCTCGTGCCCGTCGCGCGTCCACACTGGGTTGATTTCCGTATCGTATGCGCTGTAGTAGTACCGCGGCAAATCGCTCTTCGTCTCGCCCGTTAGCCGCTCCATGTTTTCCAGTTTGCCGCTAACAAAATCCGCACAAAAAACATGAAATCGTCCGTTGAATTGCGTCGAAACAAAAACAATCCTCTTCCCGTCCGGCGACCATCGCGGTTCCAGATTCACGGCGCCGCCCGTGGTCAGTTGCCTCGTCTTCCCGCTCGCCACATCCACGAGCCACAGCTCCATCGCATCCTTTTGATACGAAGTGTAAATCACGTTTTTCCCGTCCGGCGACCAATCCGGTTGATAGTCGTAGCCAGGCGCCATCCGTCAATTGCACGGCTTCGCGCGAATCCATCTTTTGCCGCCAAAGGGAACCCGCCATCGAATAGACCAATTCTTTCGAATCCGGGGCCCAGGCCAGGCTGCTCGGCCCGCTGGTCAATTGCGGCAAATAAAGTTCGCGATAGTAATAAGGATGGGGAAGTTTGATCTGTGGCAGCACCGGCCGCCGCTGGCCGAATGCGGGAAGTCCCGCGCTCAACAGCGCACACAAGAAAAGAATCTGTCGTTTGAACAATTCGTCCGCCCGTGGCCGGGCAGGGTTTCACCGGCCGTCAGGCCGGCATCTTCTCATTCCCGCGCCGCGATTTCTACGCCAATCCCGCTTTCGAAAGGGGCAATTCGCGGATAGCGCTTGCCCGTCGCCGCAAAAATCGCGTTGCAAAGCGCCGGGGCAAACGGTGGCACGCCCGGTTCGCCGATTCCCGCCGGCGGCGCATCGCTTTCCACCAGGTGCACGTGCGTTTCGCGCGGAGCAACATCCATCCGCGCCATCCTGTATCCATCGAAGTTCGATTGCACCACCGCGCCGTTCTTCGCCGTAATCTCACCGTACAGCGCGATGCTCGTGCTGAATGTCGCCGCGCCTTCGTACTGCTGCCGCGCCATTTCGGGATTAACAATCGTCCCTGCGTCCACGGCCGTATCGACGCGCCCGATTTTCACTTTCCCGTCTTTGCCCACTTCCACCTGCACCACGGTCGCCACGTACGTCAAAAAGCTCCGGTGCATCGCCAAGCCCATGCCAAATCCATTTCCGTTTTTCTTTTTGCCCCAGCCGGCATTTTCCGTAGCGATTTCCACCACGCGCCGGAAGCGCGCCGTGTCGATCGGATATTGCGCGTAGTCACCGTCGTAGTTCGTGTAGTCCTTTGCCAGCTCCTCCTTCGGAATTTTTCGATCCGGCCCGAGCAAGGCCAGCATATATTCGCGAGGATCTTTTCCAGCCGAATGCGCCAGTTCGTCCGCAAAAGAATGTTCCGCAAACGCGTGAAACACGTTGCACACGCTTCGCAGCCAGCCGATTCGAACGTGCGCCGCCGCCGCCCCATTTTCCGAGCGGTGGTTCGGAATCGCATACGGCAAATCGCTCCAGCCAAGTCCGATTTCGCCCGCGTCCGCGACCTGCGCTTTTTCATCAAACGTCGAGGCGATCGGCGGGAACGTGCTTCGCTGCAGCCACGCCGTCGGTTTGCCATCTTTGCCCAGCGCCGCCTTCAAATACATCGCCGCGCACGAATGGAAACAGTCGAACTTGATGTCGTCTTCGCGCGTCCACGTCACCTTGACCGGCTTCCCTGTGTCCTTTGAAAGCAGCGCCGCTTCGACCGCGTAGTCCGGAAACGATTTCCTCCCGAACCCGCCGCCGAGCAGCGTCACGTTCACCGTCACCGCTTCCTTCTTTATTCCCAGCGCGCTCGCAATTGCCTCGCGCGCCCCCTGCGGATTTTGTGTAGCGGCCCACACCTCCGCTTTTCCATCCTTATAACTCGCCATCGCCGCAGGCGGCTCCATCGAAGCATGCGCCAGCATCGGCGCGTAGTACTCCGCTTCGATAATTTTTCCGCCCTTGGCAAAGGCCGCGTCCACGTTCCCGACTTCGCGCACCACTTTGCGCGGGCTTCCGGGAAGTTTCTGCCAGCTCTTTCCGATATTCGTCTGACGAGTAGCTCTTGTGATCGCTCTCGTTCCATTCAATCTTCAGTTTTTTCTTCCCCTCTATCGCGGCCCAGGTGTTATCCGCAATCACGGCCACGCCGCCCAACGCCTGAAACATCACTGGGCCCTTGAAAGTGTCCAGCACTTTCGTCTTCTTTACGCCCTTAACAGCAAGCGTCGCCGAATCGTCCACCGACTTCACCGTGCTTCCCAGCACCGGCGGATGCGCCAGGTTCGCATGCAGCATGCCATCCATGCGCCCGTCAATTCCGTAGCTCGCCTTGCCCGTCACCATATCCTTCAAGTCGTAGCTGGAGGTTCCCTTGCCGATGTATCGCCATTCGCTTTTCGACTTCAGCTGGAGCTCTTCTTTTTTCGGCACGCCGACTTTCGCAGCCGCACTCGCAAGCTCTCCATACCCAAGCTTTTTTCCGCTTGCCTTGTGCACCACGGCGTGCAAATCCGTAGAGCATTCGCCTTCCGGCACGCCCCACTGTTTCGCCGCGGCCCGCACCAGCATCAATCGCGCCGTCGCTCCTGCTTCCCGCATCGCGTCAAATGAACCGCGCACCGAGTGGGAACCATCCGTATCCTGATCCCCGTATTTTTCGTCGCCGACGGCCTGCACGATCTTCACGCGATTCCAGTCCGCGTCCAATTCATCCGCAGCGATCCGCGGCACAGCGGTCCGGCTTCCGCTTCCCATCTCGCTGCGGTGCGCGATGATGTACACCGTTCCATCGGTGTCAATCGCCAGCCAAATGTTCGGGGAAAGCGGCCCTTTCAATCCCGCCGCCGCTTGTCCAGTCGTATGGCCGCTCGGGCCGCATCCGCCCACGATAGCGCAAGCTCAGGACCAGTGCGCCCGCGCCCAGCATTCCCTTAAGGAATCCACGACGGCTTGCGTCTTCAACGCCAATCTGCAGCATGCGCCCTCCGATTTTTCGGCGATTTCCAGCCCTATCCTAGCGCGAATCCATATTCTTGCAAGTCCGCGCCGTTTTCGCACCAGCAAGCTTACGCGCGCCAAGCAGCTCTATCAATCGGTTCTAGTAGAAAGGAAAACGGGCAGGAAACTACGCAGCTTGGACTATTTCTGACCGACTACTGGCCCCTACTCCTCCGGCCAAGCCCCCAGCGCCCTTCTCAAATACACTACCTCGCCCAAGTGATACGCGTTGTGATCGGCCAGCAGCAGCGCTTCTCGCAAGATTGTTTGCCCGTCTCCATGCGGAATTTTCGCGTACAAATCCGTTTTCGGATTGTTCACGAGCGCGATCATCTCCTTCAAATCGCTCAGAAACGCTTTCTTGCTCTTCTCCCACGCCTCATCATCTGGCGGCAGCGGCGTTTTTGGCCAGTACCCGCCCGGAAAATCCGGCGAAACATGTTTCTTGTTCCGGCTAAACTCCAGAATGTCCCACTGCGCTATTCGCACATGCTCCAGCAGTTGCCATCCAGTGTGTGGCAGACCCTTGGCAAACACGCCGCGCTTGCTGTCCGGAAATCCTTCCAGCGCGTCCTCAAAGTGCACGTGTGCCCCGCCACCTTTCAGTACGTGCACAAGGTGTTCACGCAGCGCCTTGTCATTCTTATTTCCGCCGCGTTTGGGTTTCTTCTCTGCTTTTCTATTCTTCAAAGTTGCTTCTCCGAGAGCAGTACCGTCTGCGGCATTCCGGGCACGGGGTGCGCCGTCGTCTTCGCATATCCCGCGTTTTTAAACATGCCGTCGAACTCCGAATAAGTATACGCGTCGCCTGTCGCTGTAGAAGCGAGCATCGCAACACTGAACAGCGCCGGCACCACCGGACTGACCCTGTCCTCATTCGGTACAAATTCGAGCGTAACCACTTTTCCGCCCGGCTTCAGCGCCGCATGAATTTTCTTCAACAACGCTTCATTCGTGACTGAATCAAAATGGTGCAGGAAATTCGTCAGCAGCACCGCGTCATATCCTTCGCCAAACGCCACCTCAAATGCGCTTCCCGGTAAGACTTGCACGCGCGTTTCCACATTCGCTTTCTGCGCATTTTCCAGCGCAACCGTTAGCACTGCCGCCCAATCCTGCGCTACAACGCAAGCCTGCGGATTCATTTTGGCAATCGTAATCCCAAAATTACCGTGTCCCGCCGCGATGTCCAGCACCTTCATCGGCTGGCCGCTTTGCGCCCCGAGCAACGCCGCAATGAAGTTCGCCGCTGGCACAGTCATCGGCGCCATCGACCGCGCAAACGATACCCAAATGGGATTCTCCGGTTCCGCAACCGTATCTGCCGGGGGAGCACCGCGCCGCACTGTTTCCGCAAGAACGCTGAAATTCTTCAGCAACTCGGAGCGCCCCAGAAATCCGGCGATCCCCGCCATGCACGCCGGCGATTTCCGATCAAGGAACGTCGCCGCGTCCACCGACAATCCATAGGCAACGCCATTTTTCGTCAGCAGCCCCGCAATACACAGCGCGTCGCACAAAATTCGCACTCCGCGCGTTTTCGCTGAGACTTTCGACGCAATCGCCTCTGCCGTGCTCGCGCCTTCTCCAATCGCGCTGAAAAGATCCAGGTCAATCGCCGCCCGCAGCACCGCCGTCTGCTGGTAGGCATTCAGCATCTGGAATATCCCCTCTGGACTCGGTGTTTTTGACGCCCCGGTCGTTGCCATCTCGTTTTGTCCCCCGCTCGATTTGTGCCTTCTCTTTATACGCGCAATCCCCAGGAAAGATAGCTTGCTCTTTTTCGCCCCGTTTCGTTGCCCTTTGCCCGCCTCGACTGGCATACTTTTTGCCTGTCCTGCTCAATAGCACTGGAAAGGCTTGCCCATGCAACGCGACTATCACCGCTGGTATTCGCACCGCCTCGGCATCGAAGCCGGTGTCGCCGTTTACGGCCACTGGGGTTCGCCCATCCTCGGCTTTCCCACCAGTGCCGGCGACGAATGGGAGCTCGAAGGGCAGGGCATGATCGGCGCGCTCGCTGATTTTATTGACGCCGGCCGCATCAAGTTCTATTCCATCAACTCAATCAACGGTCTGAGCTTCTACAACAAAGGCGCGCACCCCTTGCACCGCAGTTACGTTCAATCCGTGTTCGATTCTTATCTTCGCGAGGAAGTCGTTCCGTTCATCTGGAACGATTGCCAGTCGCAGCCCGCCATCGCCACCATGGGCGCATCCTTCGGCGCTTATCACGCCGCAAATTCGCTCTTCAAACATCCAGACGTCATCAAGCGCTGCTTCGCCATGTCCGGCGTCTACGACCTGCGCAATTTCATGGACGGCTTGTACGACGACAATTTCTATTTCAACAATCCCGTCGACTACATATCCAATCTTTCCGACCCCTGGGTCTACGGCCAGCTCTCTTCCTGCGACATTCACCTCACCACCGGCACCGGCCCTTGGGAAAACTCCGGCCCAACGTATCATTTCTCCGGCATCCTCGCGCAAAAAGGCATCCGCCATTCCCTTGACAACTGGGGCCCCATGGGCGGCCACGACTGGCCCTACTGGAAACACCAAATGCGCGAATACGTCTCGCATCTTTATTAGCGCCATCCGCCTTTTGCTGAAGCACCTCTGCGCTAGCGAGTTTGGAGCGCACATTCCGGATAGATTGCAATTCCGTTTGCGCCTACGATGCTCCATGTATGGGCAACCGAATTCAAGACAGCGTCAACAAGATCGAATGGGCCGCCATCGAATCGCAGCTCTCAGAATGCGGCTACGCGTTAACTGGCCCCCTTTTCACTTCGGTCGAATGCGAATCTCTGGCAGCGCTCTTTTCCCAACAAACTCCATTTCGCAGCCATATCGTCATGGAGCGCTACCGCTTCGGCAAGGGCGACTACAAATATTTTGGATACCCGTTGCCAGATACCGTCGAATCCTTGCGCACGGCCACTTACCCGCATCTGGCAGAAATTGCGAATCGCTGGTCCGCCGCATTGGGTTCTACCGAAAGACCTTTTCCGCCCGGGCACTCTGAATTTCTGAACCACTGCCACCGCACAGGGCAGAAGAATCCGACTCCCCTCATGCTTCAATACGAAACCGGCGGCTACAACTGCCTGCATCAGGATTTGTACGGAGAAATCGCCTTCCCGTTCCAGATGGTCGTCATGCTTGGCCAGCAAGGCCGCGATTGGGAAGGCGGGGAATTCGTCCTCGTCGAAAATGTTCCGCGCGCGCAATCCCGCGCCGAAGTCATTGCCGTAAATCAGGGGCAGGGAATCATCTTCCCTACGCGGTATCGCCCTGTGAAAGGGGCGCGCGGCAACTATCGCGTCTCAATTCGCCACGGAGTCAGCCGCATCCGCAGGGGCACGCGCTACTCTCTCGGCATCATCTATCACGACGCGAAATAGCTGCAATCCCGTGCACTTGAATCCTGCAAAGAAAGCGCTATCTAACGTGCAGGGTATTCTCTTTGTCTTCTGCGTAGGGCTGAGTGGGCTCCCGAGACGAGTCCACCCGAGAAGGAAGGCCAGTTCGAAACACGCGATTCCTTGGCGAAAACGGTGTCTAATCCGCATTGCCTTTACGCCAATCCCAGGTGGTCGAGCTGGTATTTCCCCTTCTCGATAATCTGATCCGTATCGATCCAGACATCGCACTTCCGTGTCAGCACGTCCACATGCGTCTTCGATTTCCAATCCGCATGTGTCTGGCTTCCATAGGGATCGCCGAACGCAATGTGCACTCCTGGAAATTTCTCGTCTTGCAGCAAAATCCCGATCATCTCGGAAAGCCCAAGATTCGTTCCAAACGCCAGTTCGCCAATCCTGTCGCTGTTCTCATCCGTATGGCAATAATCCCAGAATTCCGATTCCAGATCCTTGCGCGCACATTCGACTTTGATCAACCGCCCGCCTTCAATCGTCAGTTTCATCGGCGTCGCCTGCAGGTCGCCATATTTCCCGTTGAAGTAATCCCCGGCAGTCGCGTCGCACACAAACGTTCCATCTACTGTCGCCGGCGTCGTAAACACTTCTCCCGCGGGCAAGTTCGACCAATACCGCGGACTGATCAGCCCGCTCGTCTTCACCCAATCCAAATCCCTGCTGAAATGCGCCGCAAACGAAGTGCCCGCTTCCGTCTTCACCGTCAGAGTTTCCGCGCGCAGCATCCGTTCGCGCAAGCGATCGCTCAACTGGTCCACTTTCTTGTAATCCGTCCGCATTCCCATCTGCATGATCTGCGGCGTCACCCCCACCATGTGCGCGTATCGAATCCGCCGCCGCTCCACCACTTGCACAATCGTCATCCGGGCGCCGAGTTCTCCCGGCTGCGGATTCATGCAGAGAATCCCAACATCCGCCACTTCCAGAGCATCCAGGACTTGCTTCGGCGCGCCGCTCATCGGCCGCGGCCCAAAATCCTCCAGCAACAATCCCGTGTACTCCGCTTTCCGTTCGCGCAGCGCTTCGGCCAAACTGGCTGCCACCGCTGCGCTGGCTTCGTCCGCAATCAGCGCCACGTGCTCTTCCGGACGCACCGCAAGACACGTTTCCACGGCGTTCATTGCGCCCGGCATCAACTCTTGTTGTACGGGTCCAAAAGCCATCTCCATATTTTAAGGGGAAATTTGCAGACGCTCAATACTGGAACCAAAGTTCGTTTCGTCTTCTTCGGAGCCTTTCGTCAATTCTTCGCGCTCACCCGGAACGCCGGCACCTGCCCGCCGCCGCTCGTCACATTCGCCAATCCAGTCGCGCTCAACCGCGTCAAAAAACCCGCCAACTTTCCGCGGAACAGATATGGCGCAAAATCCACCAGCATGTCCCGGAACTCCACACTTCCATCCGGCTTCACCCACGGATAAACTTCCCGTCGGACCGGAATCCGCTCCTGCACAATCCATGCGCCGCCACTTGCAGAAATTGCTTTTCCGATCGCCGCATCCCAGCCGGCTTCATCCGTCTCCCAGCCCAGCGTCACGCCGGTTCCTCCATATTCATCGCTGGGTTTCAACACCAACTGTTCCCGTTCGCGCCGCACAAATGTCACTAATTCTATGGGGTCTCCATAGTGCGCCGTCCTCACATCTGCCATTACGCGCGTCCACGGCACGTGCTTTCGAATCATCTCCCGTTCGCCGAACGAAAACATCCCGCCGTTTTTCTCGTCTGTCAGTACCGCGAAGAACGCCTTCACATGCGAAATCTTGCACCGGAAGTTGTTTGCCACGCACACGGTGTTTGCCTGATAGGCGTCTACCAAGGCCTTGCACTCCGCCGGCCGCGCCAGAATGTCGTTGATCAGCACGCGACGGTATACTAGATCAATCTTTTTCCCGTTCGCGCTCAGCGACTTGCCGTCAAACACCAGATCCCGCGGATCGGCAATTTCCACCGGCACGCCCATCTTTTCAAACCGCGCCTTCAAAATCTCAAATTCGCTCCAAGTCGGCACTTCCCGCCAATCCGTAATCAGCATCTGCGGCCGCTTCGAATCGCCGCCCCAATCCAGATACGTGGCAATCAGCGCATCCAGCAGCTTTGCGCTTAGCGGGTAGCTGTGAATATCAAAACTCTTCGCAAACTCTTTCATCACCGGCAAATTGCGAAATACTTCTGACAAGGTTTCCGTGTACCCCGAACCTGCAGGAGACTCTCCGTTGTATTCCGCAAATTTCAGCGAATCCGGCAGCAAAAACGCATCCAGGCGCGAAGCAGTACTCGCTGGCCCATATCCCGTGTGCATTCGTGCCAGCCGCTCCTCGCCCTCGCGCAAATGGAATTGCTTGAACAAGGCCGGATCGCTCAACGCAGCCGATACTACCCGCTCCCCGAATTCAGCCATCTTTTCCGCCACCGCTCGAACGCGCTGCTCATCCTCCGGCGAAAGGAAAAATGGCCGCAGAAAGGGGCAGTGCACGCGGTTGCCAAACGTCAACTTCTCCGCGCTCAACTTTGCATGGAATTTTTCAGTGAACTCCCGCGATTGCGAGACAAGCGGTCTCAACAACGCATGCCAATGTTCCGCGGGATCTTTCGCGCTCGCCGTCGGTGATGTTCCGCTACTCATGTTGCCTTTGCGTCCGGAACAACCGCTTTTACGCGCGCCGTTGCCGTCCGCGCGCTCGCCGATTGCGCCGCCGCTTTCGGCGTACCGATAAATCCGCCCGCCGCGCCAATACCCAACATCTCTTCCCACCGCGGCCACGGATTCGATGGCGCGCCATTCAGAGCGCGCTCGATCACGAGCCGCGACATCTTGTCCAGCACCATCTCAAAGTAATAGTCCGTAATCCGGTCGCGTTCGAAATCCGGCGCCGGATTTAGAAAATCAATCGCGTACGGCACGCCGTCTTTGACCGCAAATTCAATCGTGTTCATTTCGTATCCCAATGCCTGATTGATCGTTTGCGCGTCCTTCACCACTCGATGTGTCAGATTCGCCGGCAGATAATCGTGTTCCACCAGGTACTTTCGTTCTTTCGGGTCGTAGTGCACCGGCACAATGTCCAGCTTCCCGAACGTAAAGCACCGCACGTATTTGTCGAAATCAATAAACTCCTGCAGCGTCATGCACACCGGGGAAGTCTGGTCATACGCCGCCCACAACTCTTCCTTGTTATTCACCTTGTATACGTGTTTCCACCCGCCACCCGAAAATGGCTTCAAGATCGCGGGCCGCCCCACGTAATCAAGCAGCCCATCCCAATCAATCGGGTACTTCAGGTTGTGCAGCGACTCCGCCGTAATATCCACATTGCTCGGATATCCCTTCTGTGGCAGCAGCACCGTCTTGGGAATCGCAATCCCAAGCTTTGCCATCACCGAATAGTTGAAGTACTTGTCGTCCGCTGTCCACCAGAACGGATTGTTGATGACATACGTCCCCTGCAGCACCGCATGCTTCAAATATCCGCGGTAATACTCCACTTCGTGCGAAATCCGGTCCACAATCACGTCGTATCCGGCCGGCTCGTTCATCTTCGTTCCGCCGAGCTTCACAAATTCCGCCGTCACTCCATCCTTTTTGCCAACCTCATTCACGCGCGCCAAAAACGCCGGAGGAAACGCGTACTCCCGGCCGCACAGCAGTCCCACTTTTTTCATAACTTGCTCCTGAGGTTGTTTCTGCCCGAACTTGGGAAAGCTCAGTCCATCCCGCGCGCTGTCGACTGCATCGGTTCCACCACGCTGCCGCGCGTTTCCGCCACAATGTGCTTCACCACAGCCTTCAAGTCGCCGGTCTTTTCAAACACACGCATCTGCCGCTCCGCGCTCGTTCCGTGCTCCATGATCGTGTGCACGTATTCCACCGCGCTGCGGCTTCCCAAATCGTCCACCACATCATCCACCAGTTCCAGCAATTCTGGAATCAGCGACCGCATCGGCACTTCTTCTTCTTTGCCCAAGTCGATCATCTTGCCTTCTATACCGTATCGTGCCGCGCGCCACTTGTTCTCCTCGATCAGCGCGCGCCGGTAGATCCGCCAGCTCTGATTATTCTTGTAGAGCCGGTGCAGCTTCACGACGAGCGCCTGCGTCAGCGCGGCAATTGCCACCGCTTCTTCCACTTTCGTCGTCACGTCGCACATCCGGAACTCCAGCGTCCCGAACGTCGGATGCGGCCGCACATCCCACCAGATCTTTTTGCCCGTATCGATGCAATTCAGCTTCACCAGCAAGTTCACAAAATTTTCGTACGCGCTCCACGATTCGAATTGCTCCGGAATTCCCGTCCGCGGAAATCTCCGGAACACCGTGGTTCGAAACGACTTCAATCCCGTATTTCTTCCCATCCAGAACGGCGAACTCGTCGAGAGCGCCAGCAGATGCGGCACGAAGTACCGCACCATATTCATCATGTCGATTGTCGTCTGTTTGTCCGGCATCGCCACATGGATGTGCATGCCGAAAATCAACAGCGAACGCGCGAGTTGCTGCAGCTCTTCGACAATGTTCTGATAACGCTCGCCCGGCGAAATCACCTGATCGATCCAGCTCGAAAAGGGGTGCGTCCCCGCTGCGGCCACCTGCAATCCCGCTCGCTCCGCCGCCGCCACCAGTTCGCCGCGCGTCCTGTGCATTTCGATTCGCAGCTCAGCCACGTTCTCGCAAATATTCGTGCCCGTCTCCACGATCGATTGGTGCATCTCATGCTTCACCTGGTCCACGATCGATGGTGAAGCCGCCGACACCAGTTGCATTACGTGCGAACGCAGTTCGCACGTTGCGGGATCAATGATTTGGAACTCTTCTTCGACACCGATGGTGAAGCGGTGAGCCATGGGATGGCCCTCCGGGTCGTTTGGCTTTCACTGGGGACTGCGCGGGTATCATACGCCTGCCCGCACAAAAAGGACACTTTCGTGGCTTGCAAAGTCCGCTTTCGAAAATACTTCATCCTTCGCCGGGACTTTGCGTTTTCTTCGTGGATTTCCTGGAAACTTTTCGGCTTACGCCGCTCCCAGCGCCCTTCGCTGCTGGAAGCACTCCCTGCAAAACACGGGCCGCCCTTGCGTTGGCCGGAAGGGAACTGTCGTTTCTTTCCCGCATTGCGAGCACGAGGTCTTTGTTTCCGCCCTCATCTGCCCGCCACCGCCGCTGCCTTCCGCTCGCTTCGCTTTGCAGCCTTTACATCGCTTCGGTTCGTTCTTGAAGCCTTTGTCCGCGAAAAACATCTGTTCCCCGGACGTAAATACAAACTCGGCGCCGCATTCCGAACACTTCAGGACCTTGTCATGGAATTCCATCTGCCGCTTCCCCCTTGACCTGCCTCGATCCGGGGACGCGCACAGTTTGCTCGATAGGCGTTTGAAATCCGGGATACCTGTAGCCGTAGGAAACCGGGCTGGGTCCCTTGAGCCTGCGGGCACGGAAAGTGCAAAACTACCAATCGTCTACCTGACCGGGGCCTGAATCACGGAAACGGCGCCGAGCCGCAGTACGAACAGGATTACTCCTGTTCGCGCCGCTGCTTTTTGCGCAAACGCTTCCGCGAAAGCGCTTCCTTCGCCCGGCGTTTCTCACCGGGTTTCATATAGAAGCTATGCTTCTTGATTTCCTTGATGATGTCTTCCTGTTGCACCTTGCGCTTGAAACGCCGCAGTGCATTTTCCAGTGACTCACTCTCTTGAATGATGACTTCTGCCACTTGGTAACTTCACCCCAATTCCGGTCAAAATTGGCTGCTCTGCAAAGCCTCGCCATTGCGGGCTCTGCCCACTTCAATTATCGCATGCCAAGCCGCGCGAGGTCACCCTTCGCGCACTGCATACTTCCTCATTTTTACGCTGTTCTTCGCACCCTGCTTGCGGTTTAT
Source organism: uncultured Acidobacteriota bacterium (assembly GCA_963794175.1). Classification (GTDB taxonomy): domain Bacteria; phylum Acidobacteriota; class Terriglobia; order Acidiferrales; family UBA7541; genus Acidiferrum. The sequence goes on from CAWCCV010000011.1 coordinate 397,704, forward strand.
GCGCTGTTTCTATTCAATTCCCCACCCCCTGTCAAGCAATCTTTGCGATTTTTCGCATTTTTCCGTCGCTCCTCCCTTTTTTTACTCTCCCGCCAACCCCTTACCCTTCTCCTTACCTCTGGCCCCGCCCTGCGGTTTGTCTTCTTCTGCGCTTTCTTTCAAATTCACTCCAGGCACAAATACCTGTCATCCCGGCCTGAGCAGCCCGGCTTTTTCTCCACCGCTCTCGATCCGGAACCCAATAAAATCGACCCCCTGGCGCCCCGTCTCCCTTGCTTCCTGTCCCTCTCCTGGCGCAGAATGGCCCGCGCCGCTAAGCTTCCCGCCCGGAGGTCTCTTTCAATGACGGACATGCGCGATGCCATCGTCGTTCTCCTCGCGGGTGGTCAGGGCGAGCGTCTCTGGCCGCTTACTCGCGACCGCGCCAAGCCCGCCGTTCCCTTCGGCGCCGCCTACCGCATCATTGACATCACTCTGTCCAATTGCATCAACTCCGGTCTCCGCCGCGTCTTCGTCCTCACGCAATACAAAGCGCTCAGCCTTAGCCGTCACGTTCGCGCGGGCTGGTCTTCCATCGTCGGCCTCGGCGAATTCATAGAAATTCTTCCGCCGCAGATGCGCGTCAGCAAGGAGTGGTATCGCGGAACTGCCGATGCCGTCTACCAGAACATCTACTCCATCGGCAGCGAACGCTCCCAGCACGTTTTCATTCTTTCCGGCGATCACATCTACAAGATGAACTACGCCAAGATGCTCCAGCAGCATCTCGATTCCGCCGCGGATGTCACCGTCGGCACAATCCAGATTCCCGCCGAGGAAGCCGCTCACCAGTTCGGCGTTATCGAAGTGGACAAGGATTGGCGCATCAGTCGGCTTTGAAGAAAAGCCGGCGCGGCCGAAAGAATCGCCGCACAAACCCGGCCTCTGCAACGCTTCCATGGGCATCTACATTTTTAATACGCAGTTGCTGATCCCGATTCTCATCGCCGACGCCGAAGACCCGAAATCCCATCACGATTTCGGCAAAGACATTCTTCCGCGCATCATCACCAAGCATCGCGTCTTTGCCTACGATTTCGTCGACGAAAACAGCAAGACTTCCCAGTACTGGCGCGACGTCGGCACGCTCGACGCCTACTACGAAGCCAACATGGACCTCGTCAGCGTGTCGCCGGTCTTCAACTTGTACGACGACGCCTGGCCGCTGCGCACTTGGCAGCACCAGTATCCGCCCGCAAAATTCGTCTTCGGAGATCCGGACCGCATGGGCATTGCCGTGGATTCCATCGTCGCTGGCGGCTCCATCATCTCCGGCGGACGCGTCCAGCACTCTGTCCTCGGCAACAACGTTCGCGTCAACAGTTTCAGCGAAGTGAAGGAATCCATCCTCTACAACCACGTCAACATCGGGCGCCACTCGCGCATTCGCCGCGCCATCATTGACCGCCACGTCTCGCTTCCCGAGCGCACCGAAATCGGTTACGACCTTGAAGCCGACAAGCGCCGCTACCACGTCACCGAATCCGGCATCGTCGTAGTCGTCCGCCAGGAATCCCTAATCGAAGAACCCGATACCGCTTAGGATGGGAGCGAAGGACGCACGATGAAAAGACGGAATGGACTCTTGTTGGCCCTCTTGAGCGTTGTCCTTGCGCAGCCGCTCTCGGCGTGCTGGCAGGTTTCTCGACCGCCCATAAAACTCACCAACAATCACATCAACGTGAGATTTGCATACGTGGCCAAGCCGCTGGATGGCGCTCTGGTGTTGCTCCGAAACCAGAAGCACGGTTTCTCTCTCCAAATTAAGGTAGAAAAAGACGGCTGGGTTAGATTCCCGGCAATTCCTGCTGGTATTTACAAACTAATCGTGGATGGCCCGTCGCATGAATCATTTGATGTTGTGCTGGATAGATCTGCGGGCAATGCGCAAGCAATCTTCATTTCGTTTTCAGAAGATTATTGTTCTTCTGTTTCGCTAAGAAACGATCCGATGTTCTGGAAATTTTAGCCTGGCGCCGTAAATTCTCAACGAGGATCTCTCATGAAAAAATCACGCTTCCTTTTCATTGCACTGTTCGCCATCACTGCTTACGCGCAAGTCTCCACACAATGGGAAATCCACGACCGTAACCGCCCCAACCCGGCGGTTGTTACCCCCGGCACAGCCACTACGCAGGACGCGCCCGGCAAACCGCCTTCTGACGCGATTGCGCTTTTCGAAGGCAAAGACCTTGCCAAATGGGTTCAGAAAAAAGATGGGACCCCCGCTACGTGGAAAGTAGAAAACGGCTACTTTGAAGTCGCGGCCAAAACCGGTGACATCCGCACCAAAGAAAGCTTTGGCGATTGCCAGCTCCATGTCGAATTTCGCGAGCCCGATCCTCCCAAGGGCGAAGACCAGGACCGCGGCAACAGCGGTGTCTTCCTGATGGGCCTTTACGAAATTCAGGTACTTGATTCCTACAGCAGCAAGACTTACGCCGACGGCCAGGCCTCCGCGGTGTACGGCCAGTATCCGCCGCTCGTCAACGCTTCGCGCGCGCCGGGCCAATGGCAAACCTACGACATCATTTGGCATGGCCCGCGCTTTGACGCCTCCGGAAAACTGACTCGCCCCGCACATGTCACCGTCCTCCACAATGGTGTTCTCACGCAGGACAACGTCGAACTTACCGGTCCCACCGGGCATCACGTTCGCCCGCCTTACACCGCAGGTCCGGACAAACTCCCTCTCGCGCTGCAGGACCACAACCACCCCGTCCGCTACCGCAACATCTGGATCCGCGAGCTAGCTCCCGCTTCCTGATTCCACATCAATATCTTGACCTTGTAGGGGCACGATTGCCGTCTTCGATCTCAGCAACGCAGCCAATCCAAACGAAAAGTGGGGCCGCCCTGTAGAGCGGCCCCTTCGCGATCAAATTTCAGTTTTGCACTTATTCCTTGCCCGGCTCCTTCTTAGCCGCCGCCTCACCCTTTTTGTACAAAATCTTCTTCTTCCCGCCTTCACAGGTCCCAACGACCTTCGCTTCTCCCGCATCAGCATCCTTCGCAACAATGTCCAGGGTATAGTTCTTGACGCCTTTTGCATCCAACTTTGCCGCAATCTCTGTCTTCAATTCTTCACAAGCCTTCGCGCCTTGCGCATAACTGCAAGCAGGCACCACCAGCACGGCAGCAATCGTCAGCAACACTTTCATGGGCGATCTCCTTTTCTCCGGGGATTCCAGGGCATGCGCAGAGCATAACAAATCCATCTTTGCCCGTACGTTAAACCACCTTCACCGTTCCCGCCTAGCTAACCTCAGCTTCACTTCCGCGTACGTCCCTCGGTGCCCTCACCCAAGCCGCCCCGATCCACCACGCGTCGATTTCGAACAAAACGATTCGCTCCCGCGAAACGGTTGGCTTTTGCGGGAGAGTTTCATCGCGCGGTTTTCGCGCGATCGAAATTCTCCCTCTGCTACAATCTTCAGTTCATTTCCTCTGAGGAGAACTCATAGCAATGCCCACGAAGATCAGCAAAGTCCATGCCCGCCAGGTGCTCGATTCCCGCGGCAATCCCACTGTCGAAGCCGACGTTCTTCTCGAGTCCGGCTTTCTCGGACGGGCCGCCGTTCCCAGCGGGGCTTCGACCGGCGAACACGAAGCCCTCGAACTCCGCGACGCTGACAAATCCAGATATCTTGGCAAAGGCACGCGCAAAGCCGTCGCCAACGCCAACAACGAAATTGCCAAAGCCGTCTCCGGTTTCGACGCCGCCGATCAGCGCGGTCTTGACCACAAAATGATTTCGCTCGACGGCACACCAACCAAAGCCCGCCTCGGTGCAAACGCCATTCTCGCCGTTTCCATGGCCGCCGCCCGCGCCGCCGCCGGAGCACTCAAACAGCCGCTCTACAAATATCTTTCCCGCTACTCCAGCGAAAAATCCGCCTCCATCCTTCCCGTCCCGATGATGAACATTCTCAATGGCGGCGCTCACGCAGACAGCTCCGTCGATTTCCAGGAATTTATGGTCATGCCCGTTGGCGCTCCGTCTTTCTCCGAAGCGCTCCGCTGGGGCGTAGAAATTTTCCACGCGCTCAAGTCCTCGCTGAAAAACAGGGGTTATAACACGGCCGTAGGCGACGAAGGGGGCTTCGCGCCAAGCTGCAAATCCAACGAAGAAGCCATTCAAATCGTCCTCGAAGCGATTTCCGCCGCCGGCTACAAACCCGGCGAGCAGGTTTCCATCGCCCTCGATCCCGCTTCCAGCGAATTCTTCGACAAGTCCGCCGGCAAGTACATTTTCAAGAAGTCCGACAAAACCGAACACTCCTCCGAACAGATGGCCGCCTATTGGACCAGCTGGGTCGAAAAATATCCCATCGTCTCCATCGAAGACGGCATGGCCGAAGACGACTGGGCCGGATGGAAGGCTCTCACCAATTCCGTCGGCGCAAAAACTTCGAAGAAAAAAATCCAGCTCGTCGGCGACGATCTCTTCGTCACCAACACCGAACGCCTCTCTCGCGGTATCAACGAAGGCATCGCCAACGCCATTCTCATCAAGCTCAATCAAATCGGCAGCGTTACTGAAACCATCGACGCCATCGAACTCGCGCGCAAAGCCGGATACAACTCCATCATTTCTCACCGCAGCGGCGAAACCGAAGACACTTTCATCGCCGACCTGGCAGTCGCCACCGGCGCAGGACAAATCAAAACCGGCTCTGCTTCGCGAACCGACCGCATCGCAAAATACAATCAGCTCCTTCGCATCGAAGAAGAACTCGGCGCCGCCGCAATATTCCCCGGCCGCTCGATTTTCGCGTGAGCCAAGCAGGAGTCGTATCCACGTTTCGCATCGCTCAAACTTCGGACGCCAACGCCCTATCGCAGCTCATCAACGCAGCGTTTGAAGTCGAACGCCCGTTTATTGGCAGCGACCGCATCGATCGCGATGGGACTCTGAAATATTTGAGCACCGGCCAGTTCCTGTTGCTCGAAGAGGCCAAAGCGCTCGTCGGTTGCGTTTATCTCGAAAAGCGAGCCGATCGTATGTATCTCGGCCTGCTCAGCATCGATCCAAAGCAGCAGGGAAAAGGCCTTGGCAGGATACTAATGACCAAAGCGGAAGAATTTGCAATCAACGCCGGGTGCCTGGCGATGGACTTGCGCACGATCAGCCCGCGCAACGACATTCAACCGTTCTACGAGCATTCTCGGTTATTCGGTCACAGGAACTTCGTCGATTCCGCCGGAAATTCCCATGGCCGTGCCGGCGCATTTCGTTCACATGTCCAAATCATTGCTGAAAGCACGGGGTGCCCAATGAATCGTCTTGCCGCAATTCTCGTATTTGTTTTTGTTCCGTCCGCTGCATTTGCTCAAGCGGCGAATGAAATCACTGCGAACGAAGTGATCGAGCGCATCAAGAAAAACATCGGCCTTGACTGGCGCCCCGACACGGTCGACACGTTCAAAGGCGGCGATCAGAACACGAAAGTCACCGGCATCGCCGTCACCATGATGGCGACGATGGATGTTCTTCAGCGCGCTGCAGCAAACGGCCAAAACCTCATCATCACCCACGAACCGACTTTCTACGACCATCTGGACACGACCAAAGAATTGCCGCAAGGTGACAACGACCCTGTTTTCGCGGAAAAGCGCGCTTTCATCGAAAGCCATCATCTCGTTGTCTGGAGATTTCACGATTACTGGCACATGCGCCACCCGGACGGAATTCTGACCGGCGTAATCAAACGCCTCGACTGGGAAAAATTCCAGGATCCGAAGAACCCTTACCTGTTCACGATTCCGGAAACTACCGTCGGTCAGCTTTCCGACGAGCTCAAAAAGAAACTCGGCATCTACGTGATGCGCGTCGTCGCAGACCGCGATATGAAAGTGAAGCGCATTGCGCTGAGCCCGGGTTCTGCCGGTTTCCATCGCGAGGTTGGCGCGCTGGAAATGCCGGACATCGATCTGCTGATTGCCGGCGAATCGAGAGAATGGGAAACCGTCGAATACGTAGCCGATGCCATCGCGCAAGGCCGCCACAAAGCGCTCATCCTGCTGAGTCACGTTCCTTCCGAACAGCCCGGAATGGATGAATGCACGACCTGGCTCAAAACATTTGTGACGGAAGTGCCCGTCGAATTCGTTCCGACAAAAGATCCGTTTGCGCCGCTGAAACCGCCGTCGAAATAGGAATGTTGCCGTTATAGGAACGCCATGAAAACAAGAGAAGCAACCCCCTTTACTCGTTGCGCGTCAGAGCAGGTAGCTTGAGGTCTCTGCCCATGTTAGTCGCCCGCATCGCTCTCGCTTCCATTCTGGCGCTTTCTTTTCCCAGCAACACGCCGTGGGACAAGCCCGCAAACCAATGGTCCGCCGCCGATACAAACAAGATTCTCGAAGATTCTCCGTGGGCACCCGGCAAAGTCACGGTCGAGACAAGATACACGCAGAAGTATTCCGACAATCTCACGCATGTGGTTTCCGATTCGGCGATCAACTCGCAGAGCTCGTCAACCGTGCAAAGCGTGCAAATCAGCAGGGGCGGCACGTCCCGACTACTACGTGAAATGGATGTCGGCAAAAACGATGCGACTGGCGCTCGAAAAAATGCACCGCATGCGAATCAATGTCGTGGGCACACAACCGCCGCTGAAAGTTGAGCAATCGCCGGACTATGTCGTTGCTATCGAAGGCGATGAGCCGATGCGTGTCATTCGCGACGCGAAAGAAGACCTGCACGACACAGTTTTTCTGGAACTAGGCAATGGCTTCACGCTAGATCTGGCCAGCGTCCAGTATATTGATGGCGCAGAAGCCGATCCGCTCCGCACCGAATTTCATTTTCCGCGCTTCGATTGAAGGACAGCCCGCCATCGATCCGGACGGCGAAAAAGTAGTGTTTCATTTGCGTGCCACGGCGAAGAGAGAAATTCCGAATCGCCAAAATGCGATTGCGATTCGCGTGGATTTTCATCCAAAAGAGATGCGAGCGCAAAATATTCCCGATCTTTGAGCCTTTCTGAGGCTTGTCTAATCGGGCACTGTACTTCCGGGAAGAATTACACAGGTATTACAGAACGCTTTTCCCCCGCGTGATAACTTGAGTTGAAGTTGGTCACTCTCTCGTCCGCCAGGGGAAACATGAGCTTTCTCGAAAACGACAAAACTTTTTCGCGCCCGGTCATTTGGGGCGTCACCGCTTTCTTTATCGCGCTGCACGCTCTCGCCGTCCTCGCATTCTTTTTCTTCTCCTGGAAGGGTCTAATCCTCGCCGTCATTACTTATTGGATGGCCGGCAGCCTCGGTATCGGAATGGGCTACCACCGTTTGTTGACGCATCGCGGCTACAAGACTCGGAAATGGGTCGAGTACATTTTGACTACGTGCGGAACGCTGGCGATTGAAGGCGGACCGATTGCGTGGGTCGCGACGCATCGCGTTCATCATCAGAATACGGACAAAGAAGGCGATCCGCATTCGCCGAATGACGGCGGATTTTTCGCGCACATGGGCTGGATTATCACCGGAAAATCGATGCATGCTCGCGCGGAAGAATTGCTTCCGTTTGTTCCCGATCTTCGCAAGGATAAATATTACGTTTGGGTAAGCAAGTACCATTGGGTACCGCCAGTCGTTCTGGCCGTCATTATTTATGCCGCGTTCGGCTGGTCGGCTTTGCTCTGGGCAGTTTTTCTTCGTACCGTCGTCGGACTTCATTCCACTTGGCTCGTAAATTCTGCCACGCACATGTGGGGTTCGCAGCGTTTCATCACCGGCGATACCTCCACGAACAGTTTTTGGGTGGCCATGCTGACGTTCGGCGAAGGCTGGCACAACAATCACCACGCGTCACCGCAAGCGGCTAAGCATGGTATTGCCTGGTATGAATTTGACATCAATTGGTACGGGATTCGCGCGCTGAAGGCCCTCGGCCTTGCCTGGGACATCAAGATGCCCAAATCCAAATTGTCGGCCGCGGAACTCGCAGCGGCCCCTGCCATCCTTCCCGAGCCGGAAGAGATGACCGTCGCGATTTCCGGCGACTAAGACTTCGTTCCCATCTTCATCTATCATTGGGATTGCTGAACAAAAGCAGCTCCCGCATGAGAATCACGAGCCGCGCCAAAGCGACCGCATTTTTCATCACGCTGGGGGCGTGTGTCGTTGCGCTGACGATCACCCTGAACGTCAGCTGGATCGTTCTCAACTGGCGCGAAGTTGTTCCTCTCGTTCTGGGCGTGATCCTGTTCGGATTCATCACGGCAGGAGTCGTGATCAACACAATTTTTCTTGTGCGCGAAATCCGGCGCAACGAACAACAAGACAGCTTTCTGAACGCAGTGAGCCACGAGCTGAAAACGCCGATTGCTTCGCTGCGGCTCTATATTGAAACCCTGGAGAGCCGGCAACTGGATGAAACAAAGCGCCGGGAGTTTTACAGCAACATGCTTGCGGATACGGACCGCTTGCTTGGAACGGTGGAGCAAGTCCTGAAAGCGAGCGAAGTACGGCAGCGGAGCACACGCAGAAACTGGGTGGAAGTAGATTTTGGAAAAGTGGTGAGTGAATCGGCAGAGATGGCGCGGTCGCGGCATCATCTGGGCGCCGAAGAATTGCGGTTGCAGGGCGAGAGCGAGGAAGAACTGCTGGTTTTGGGAAACGCGGAAGAGCTGAAGACGCTGGTGTTGAATTTGTTCGACAACGCCGTCAAGTATTCCGACGAGAAAAAAGACATTGCCGTCGAGATCAAAACGCCCACGCTGGACACGATTTCGCTGAGCGTACACGACAGCGGAACGGGAATTCCAAAGGGAGAACTGAAGCGAATTTTCAAACGGTTCTACCGCGCGCAGTCTGATAAAACGAAGCTGGTGAAAGGAACGGGGTTGGGGTTGTTCATCGTTCGTTCCGTGGCGCGGCGTTACGGCGGAGATGCGTATGCGGAAAGCGCCGGAGAAGGGCAGGGCAGCACATTTTTTGTGAAACTGCCGCGGGTGTATCGCGCATGAGCCGAATTCTGCTGGTAGAAGATGAGGAGCATCTCGCGCAGGGATTGAAGTTCAACCTGGAGGCAGAAGGTCATTCCGTTGAAGTTACCGACAAGGGCGAAGAGGCTCTGAAGCGGCTGCTCAAGGAAAAGAAAGAGTTCGACGCGCTCGTTCTGGACGTGATGCTGCCGGGAAAAGACGGATTCACGGTCGCGCGAGAATTGAGAGAAGCGCAGAACTTTATCCCGGTGCTGATGCTGACCGCACGCGGACGGCATGAGGATGTGCTGAAAGGATTTGAAGCCGGCGCGGACGATTATTTGCCGAAGCCGTTCAATCTGGCGATTTTGCTGGCGCGTTTGGACAGCATGCTGCGGCGCAAGAAGTGGTCGCAACGCGGGAACGGCGCGGAAAGCGGAGCGGAATCCGGCGTCCCTGCTATTTACGAATTTTCCGGCAAGACGATTGATTTTCAAGGATTGCGGCTGCATGTCGGCAAACAAGCGATGCAACTGACGCTGATGGAGACGGAGCTGCTACGGTATTTGATCAAGCACGCGGGGCAAGCCGTTTCGCGCAAGGCGATTCTGGAAGATGTCTGGGATTTGCGCGAAGATACGGATACGCGGGCAATCGACAATTTTATTGTGCGCCTGCGGAAATACATTGAAAAAGAGCCGTCGAAGCCAAAGCATCTGCTGACGGTGCGCGGAGTCGGATACGAATTCGTGCCGAACCCGAAGTAAGGGATGCCCTGACAGAGAGACCATGCCGAAATTCAGAAAGCACATTTTCATTTGCATGAATCAGAGGGAAGCAGGGCATCCGCGCGGATGCTGCGATCCAACGGGGCAAGGCGAATTGCAGAGGCTATTCAAAGTGAAGCTGGAGAAGCACGGAATAAAACTGGTGCGCGCGAACAAGTCCGGCTGCCTGGATCAATGCGAGATCGGGCCGACGGTGGTCGTTTATCCAGAAGCCGTATGGTATGGCGGAGTGAAGCCGGAAGACGTGGACGAGATTATTGAGTCGCACATTGTGGGGGACAGGCCAGTCGAGCGGTTGCGGATTCCGGATGAAATAATAAATACGACGCACAAGAAAAGCTGACGGCTTGCAGCCCGCAGTTGGCAGTTGGCAGTTGCGGTCATGGGCGGAACGCGGAATAATCCTCCGCGCATGAAGATTGGCACTTGGTTACAGGAGAGATGATTGAGTTCGTTCGCCCCAGGCCCAAGTCTCTACGTTCCAACGCAAGACGAAAAGACGTTCGCTCTCCTGGTTCACGTCTTGGGGATTTTCTCCGGGTTTATTGCACCGCTGGTATTTTTCCTGGTTAAACGCGATTCAAAGTTTGTGGCGTTCCACGCTTTGCAAGCGCTGGCGTGGCACGTCATTTACTTCGCGATTTTTTTTGGCGGAATGATCGCCGTTTTTATTTCGATTTTTGCGACCATCGGCTTTCCGCCCGCAGACCACTTCAAGCCGCCGCTGGCGTTCTTCGGGCTTTTTGGGATTGTGTGGCTGATCGGAATGTGCGGCGGGCTTTTGAACTTGATTCTGGGAATTGTTTACTCGATCAAAGCCCACAACGGCGAATGGGCGAAATTTCCGTTAATCGGCGGGTGGATTTTGAGAAAAGTTGTTTTCAGCTGATTTTTGTATTTCATGGTTGGGGGGATCATGAAGCGCATTGTAACGATCGCGGTTAGTTTGCTGGCGTCGGCTGTGTGTTTTCCGCTACTGAGCCTGACGGCGGGCGATGAGACGCTACTGTTCGGGTTTTCCGTAGAAAGTTCGCGTGCGGAACGTCAGTGGGAAGAAAAACTCAAAGCGATTCCGAAGCCGGAGAATCTGCGCGCGTACATGCAGCGACTCTCTGCGCGGCCGCACAACGTTGGCTCGCCTTATGACAAGGACAACGCCGAGTGGATCGCATCAAAGTTCAAAGAGTTCGGGCTCGAGACGCAGATCGAAAATTTTGACGTGCTCTTCCCCACGCCGAAAGAGCGGCTGATCGAGCTTGTCGAAGGCGGGCCGTACTTCAAAGCGAAGATGCAAGAGCCTGCGCTGGCAGAAGACCCCACTTCGAATCAGACGGCCGAGCAATTGCCGACCTACAACGCGTATTCGATTGACGGCGACGTGACCGGGCCGCTGGTTTACGTGAACTACGGCGTGCCGGAAGATTACGAAGAGCTGGCGCGACGCGGAGTTTCCGTGAAAGGCGCGGTTGTGATTGCGCGCTACGGCCATGCCTGGCGCGGAATCAAGCCGCTGGTCGCAGCAGAGCACGGCGCGGTCGGCTGCATCATTTATTCCGATCCGCGCGATGACGGCTATTCCGGCGGCGAAGTATTTCCGAAGGGTCCATGGCGGCCGAAGGACGGAGTGCAGCGCGGAAGCGTGCAAGACAGCGCGGTGTTCATGGGCGATCCGCTGACGCCGGGATATGGCGCGACGCCGGATGCGAAGCGGGTGGCAATCAAGGATGCGCAAACGCTGACGAAGATTCCTGTCCTGCCGATTTCTTATGCGGACGCGCAACCGCTGCTGGAAGCAATTAGTGGGGCTGTCGCTCCGCGGGCTTGGCGCGGCGGATTGGCGCTTACCTATCACATCGGACCGGGTCCAGCGAAAGTGCATTTGAAGGTGACATCGAATTGGGACCTCAAACGTTTGTATGACGTGATCGGGAAAATTCCCGGATCGACTTATCCGGACGAGTGGGTGATTCGCGGGAATCATCACGATGCGTGGGTGAACGGCGCGGAAGATCCGATTTCCGGACAGGTGGCGATGATGGAAGAAGCGCGAGCGATGGGCGAGCTTGCGAAGCAGGGATGGAAGCCGAAGCGCACGCTGATTTATTGCGCGTGGGACGGCGAAGAGCCTGGGTTGCTTGGTTCGACCGAATGGGTCGAGACGCACGTGGAAGAGTTGAAGAAGCACGCGGTGGCGTACATCAATTCCGACAGCAGTGGACGCGGGTATCTGGGACTGGAAGGTTCGCAGACGCTTGAGAAATTCATGAATGACGTGGCGCGGGACATTCAAGATCCGGAGACGAAGCTTTCCGTCTGGAAGCGGTTGCAGCTTGGAACGATTCGCACGTCGAGCTCGGAAGAGGATCGGCGCCAAGTGAGGAACCGAGGCGATTTGCGATTGGACATGCTGGGCGGCGGATCAGACCATGCGCCGTTTAATAATTTTGCGGGAGTGGCTTCGCTCGGAATTGGATTTGGCGGGGAAGACGGCGGCGGAATTTATCATTCCATTTACGATGATTTTTACTGGTACACGCACTATAGCGATACGGATTTCACCTATGGGCGGGCTCTGTCACAGGTCGGCGGAACAGCAATGATGCGGCTGGCGGACGCGGATTTGCTGCCGTTTGAGTTTGGTGATTTTGCCGACGACGTGCAGATGTACGTGAAGGAAGTAAAAAAATTCGCTGCGCAGCAGCAGGCGGAAGTTACAGAGCGGAACCGGCAGGTCGAAGAAGGCGCATTTACGGCAACAGCGGATCCGAGGGAAAAGTATGTGCCACCGGCGAAGGAAGAGTTGCCGCCATTCATTAATTTTGCGCCGCTGGACAACGCGGTGGAGAGATTGAATCGCAGCGCTGGGGAATATCAGAAGGCGCTGATCGCGGCGGGTGTAAACGGCGGGGCGGTGATGGCACGCGGATCTTTGAAAGAGATCAACGAAATGCTGATGCAAAGCGAGCACAAGTTGACGACGCCGGAAGGGTTGCCCGGGCGCTTCTGGTACAAGCATGAATTGTACGCGCCTGGCGCCTATACGGGTTACGCGGCGAAGGCGATTCCGGCGGTGCGGGAAGCACTCGAGCAGAAGAAATGGAAACAGGCGGAAGAAGCCGCCGCGCGCGTGGCTCGCGTGCTGGAAAATGAAGCGGAGCTGATATCGGATGCGGCCGCGAAGTTGAACTCACAAACAAAATAAGAAAGCGCGGAAATGCCATCCTATAACCTCGCCATCGTTGGATTTGGAAACGTTGGCCGCGCCTTTTTGCGCATGCTCATCGCGAAAGAGTCCGAGCTGCGGCGAAAATACGACATTCGCTGGCGGCTGACGGGCGTCGCGACGCGTCGCGTGGGATGGTTTGCGGACGCGGACGGGTTCAATCCGATTGCATTGTTGAATGGGCGCTGGCCGGCGCAGGCTGCAAGCGTGGCGCCGCCGAAAAACGTGCGCGAGTGGCTGGAGCGTGCGAAAGCGGACGTGTTTTTTGAGGCGAGTTCGCTGGAGGCACAAACGGGGCAGCCGGCGATGGAGCATCTGAAAAGCGCGCTGGAGAGCGGGGCGCACGCGATTTCGGCCAACAAGGGGCCGATTGTGCACGCCTACCGCGAGCTGTCGGCCCTGGCAAAGGAGAAGGGGAAGCAGTTTTTGTTTGAGTCTACAGTGATGGACGGGGTGCCGATTTTCTCCTTGTTTCCGACGGGTTTGCCGGCGACGGAGCTGCGCGGATTTTCCGGGGTACTGAATTCGACGACGAACGTGGTGCTGACCGAAATTGAAAAAGGGCGGACCTTTGCGGACGCAGTGGCGCGAGCGCAGGCGATGGGAATTGCGGAGACGGACCCAACGGCGGATTTGGATGGATGGGACGCCGCGGTGAAAGTCGCGGCGCTGGCGATTGTGTTGATGGGCGCCGACGTGAAGATCGAACAAGTGCAGCGAACGGGCATCCGCGATTTGAGCGAAGACAAGATCCGGTCTGTCCGCGCGTCGGGGATGCGTTACAAGTCTGTGTGCCGCGCGGAACGGCGCGGAGATGCGGTCGACTGCTGCGTGCAGCCGGAACTCTTGCTGGCGACGGATCCGTTCGCGGGCTTGGAAGGGACGAGTTCGGCAGTGCGATTCGATCTGGAGATGTTTGGACTTGCGATCGTGGAGCAGAACCCCGGGATTGAAGCGACGGCGTACGGGTTGCTGGCGGATTTTGTGAGAGCGGCGACGGCGAGTTAGCCGGCGCGGGTGCCGCTGGGGACGGGATTTTCGGGCGTGGCAAGAACGGGCCTGACGCCGTCGGCGTAGCCGATGTCGAACAGCATCCCTTCGGAAATTTCTCCAGCCATTTTGCGCGGTTCCAGATTCACGACAAACAGCGCCTGTTTGCCCTCGATTTCGCTTGGGATTGGTGCGCTCCTTTTTCATTCCCGCGAGAATGGAACGAGTGTGATCGCCGAAATTGACGACGAGCTTCAGGAGCTTTTCGGATTTGACGACTTCTTCGACGCGTTCGATGGTACCGATGCGAATGTCGAGCGCTTCCAAGGCGGCGAGCGGGACGATGGGTTTGATGGGCGCAGGCAAGAAATCAGGCATCAGTTATCTCCTGAAATTTGTGGCGTAGACCGGGACGGCGAGCGATGGATCGCAGCGTTCATCGCGGATGGGAGCGTCTGCGACGAGACGGAGCGGGACGATACCGGCCCAGACGGGGAGGGCGTAATCGTCGGCGTCGTCTTCGACAGGGCCAATGCGAACCTTCGCGGAGACTTCGGCGAGCGGCAATTTCAGGATGCTGGTGGCTTTGAGTTCTTTTTCGCTGGGTTGGCGGGCATCGTTCCAGCGGCCGGGAAGAACCTTTTCGGTGAAGGCGTGAAGGGCTTCGAGTTTTTCCTCTGGCGAGTCAACGAGTTGCGCTGTGCCGAGCGCGACGACCGAGCGGTAGTTCATGGAGTGATTGAATACGGAGCGCGCGAGAACGAGGCCGTCGGCGAGCGTGACCGTGATGCAGACGGGGAGGCCGGCGGAAAGATTGCGCAACATGCGGCTGGCGGCGGATCCGTGAAAATAGATGGATTCGTCGATGCGCGCGTACATTGTGGGGATGACGTAGGTTTGCAAATCAGCGGTGAAGCCGACATGGCAAACGAAACCTTCGTCGAGAATTTTGTGAATCTCGGCGCGATCGTAGACGGCGCGCTGGGGTTCGCGGACGACGCGGGTGCGCTCGGTGGGTGCGAGAAAATCCGGCATGGTGGACACCGTGGATGAAACCAAGCGCGGGGTTGATAGCCGGCGCTCGCGGCATGAGTGGGAAGTGCTGCAATGATGTTAGCACGGAGTAGAGAGCGCGACGCGGGAGCGAGTTGTGAGAAACTATCGGACTTGACGTAGCGCGGAGAACGCAAATGCGTACAGCAGCGATGCAGGAAACGGGAAACAGGCCGCTCGATATTTCGTGGGTGCGGGAGCAGTTCCCGTCGTTGAAAGTGGAAGTTGACGGGAAGCCAGCGGCGTTTTTGGACGGGCCGGCGGGGACGCAAGTGCCGCGGCAGGTGATGCGCGCGATTGAAGAGTATTTGACAAATGCGAACGCGAACACATACGGCGCATTTTTGACGAGCCGGCGGACGAACGAAATGATTTTGGGGGTGCGCGGCGCGATGGCGGATTTTTTCAATTGCGCGGCGGAAGAGGTCGTGTTCGGGCAGAACATGACGACGATTACGCTTGGTTTGGCACGGGCGATCGGGCGCGAGTTAAAGCCGGGCGATGAAATTGTTGTGACGACACTGGACCACGACGCGAACGTTGGGCCGTGGCGCTCGCTGGAAGAGAACGGCGTGGTTGTTCGGCAAGTGGATATTCGCGAAGCGGATTGCACGCTGGATTTACTGGATTTGACGCGGAAGATTACGAGCAAGACGAAACTGGTGGCGGTTGGCTACGCTTCGAACATGGTGGGAACGATCAATCCCGTCGAGAAAATTACGAAGATGGCGCATGACGCGGGGGCGCTGATGTTCATTGATGCGGTGCACTATGCCCCGCATGGATTGATTGATGTGAAGGCGATTGGCTGCGATTTTCTGGCGTGTTCGCCGTACAAGTTTTTTGGACCGCATATGGGAACGCTGTTCGGGAAGAAAGAGCACTTGGAGCGGTTCAAGCCGTACAAGGTGCGGCCGGCGACAAATCTTTCGCCGGAGTGCTGGGAGACGGGAACACAGGTGCAGGAATTGATTGCGGGGATAGGCGCGGCGGTGGAGTACGTTGCGGAATTGGGGCGGCGATGTGATGCGTCGGCGGAAACGCGGCGCGAAGCCCTGGCAGCGGCGTACCGAACGACGGTGCCGTATGAGCGGGCACTGCTGACGCGGCTGATCGATGGGTTGGAGGCGCTGCCGGGTATAAAGATTTACGGAATTACGGACCGCGCGCGATTCGGGGAGCGGTGCTCGACGATTTCATTTCGAATTGGAGAGCACAATCCGACGGAGATTGCGACGTTCCTTGGTGATCGCGGGATTTTTACTTGGGATGGGAATTTTTATGCGCTGAATTTGTCGGAGCGGCTGGGCGTGGAGCAGAAGGGCGGCGTGTTGCGCGTGGGACTGGTGCACTACAACACGAGTGGAAGAAGTAGAGCGCTTGCTTTCAGCGCTAAAGGAATTTGTGGCGAAGTAGAGTTGTATCGGGAAAATTCTGCAGGGAGTTTTGAACCAACTATGGGAAAGCGACCGAAGCCAATTGTATTGACTGTGCTGGATGGATGGGGATATCGCGCGGCGACGGAAGGGAACGCGATTGCGCTCGCGCGGAAGCCGGCCTACGACGAATTGTTGCGGAAATTTCCGAACACCCTCATTAGCACTTCGGGGCCGGCAGTGGGACTGCCCGAAGGGCAGATGGGGAACAGCGAAGTCGGGCACATGAACATCGGCGCGGGGCGCGTGGTGCGGATGGACATCACAAAGATTGACGTGCTCGTGGCGAACAAGCAGCTGGATGAAGTGCCGCTGTTCCGGCAGGCGATGGAACGCGGGCAGAACGCGGCAACTGCATTTTCTGGGTTTGCTAAGCGACGGCGGAGTGCACTCGCACATCGAGCATTTGTTTGCACTGCTGGAGATGGCGAAGCGGCACAGCGTGGAAAAAGTCTTTGTGCATTGTTTTATGGATGGTCGCGACACGCCTCCGCACAGCGGGAAAGAGTTTGTGCAGCGCCTGCAGCAGAAGATGCGCGAGCTGGGCGTGGGAGAGATTGCCACGCTCGTGGGGCGGTATTACGCGATGGACCGCGACAATCGTTGGGAACGCGTAGAGCTTGCTTACCGCGCGCTGGTGCACGGAGAAGCGGAGACGAAGGCGAGCGATCCGGCGGCCGCGCTGGCGAAGAGTTATGAAAGCGGGGTGACGGACGAATTCGTGAAGCCGGTGATGATTACGAAGGGTGGCGGCGCATCGGCCGAGACCGGTTGGTTCGATTCGCGATGACGATGCGGTGATTTTCTACAATTTCCGCGCGGATCGCGCGCGGCAAATGACATTTGCGTTGGCTGCGCCGGGCTTTGACAAATTCGCGGATGCGAAACGACCGAAGAATCTGTTTTATGTCGCGATGACGCAGTACGACAAGAATTGGCCATGGCTGCAGTCGGTGATCAAGCCGGAAAAGCTCGAACATATTCTGGCGCAGGTCTTTGCCGGGTTGAATTACAAGAATTTGCGGACTGCGGAGACGGAGAAGTACGCGCACGTGACATATTTTTTTAACGGCGGAGTGGAGCAGCCGTTTGCGGGCGAAGAAAGGATTCTGGTTCCGTCACCGAAAGTGGCGACGTATGACCTGAAGCCGGAGATGTCCGCGCAGGGAATTACAGACACGGTGGTGAAGGCGATCGAGAAGGGCGAGTTCGACGCGATCATCATGAATTACGCGAATGCGGACATGGTGGGACACTCGGGAAAACTGGAAGCCGCGATCAAGGCGGTGGAAGCGGTGGATGCTGGGCTCGGCGAGATTTACAAGACGCTGAAGCCGCGCGGGGGAGCGTGGATTATCACGGCCGATCATGGCAATGCAGAGACGATGATAGACCCGAAGACCGGCGGGCCGCACACGTACCACACGACGAATCCCGTGCCGTTTGTGCTGGTGATGGAAGATGACAAGTTGAAATTGCGGCCAGGAGGGGCGCTGCGGGACATTGCCCCGACGCTGCTGGGAGTAATTGGCGAAAAGTCGCCAGGAGAGATGAGCGGCACAGATCTGAGAATTTTGCCTTAGCGCTTCCACTGCTTACCGAGAAAATGAATCGAACGAAACCGAGCGAGACAAAACTGGTGATTTGTGTTTGGCACGCGTTTCGTTTTTGGCGGCCGCAACCGCTGATGGCGGAAACGCTGCGAAAGCACTGGCCGGAGATGCGTGTGGTGCATTTGCCGGATTACGATGCGCTTCCGACTGAACTTCCCGATACGGACATTTTTATCGGATATTCGCTGCGGGCGGAACAGTTGAAACACGCGAAAAAACTGAAGTGGATTCATTCGACCGCGGCCGGCGTGGCGCAATTGATGTATCCCGAATTGCGAGAGTCCGGAATTCTGGTTACGAATCCACGCGGCGTATTTTCCGTGCCGATGGCGGAGCACACACTTGGACTGATGATTGCCATGGCGCGCAATTTTCCTGATTCGGTGCGATTTCAGGATCTGGCAAAATGGGGTCAGCAACAGCTTTGGGATTTGCCACAGCAATTGTGCGAGCTGAGCGGCAAGACGTTGCTGATTGTGGGATTCGGCTCGATTGGGCAAGAACTGGCGAAACGCGCGAGGGCTTTCGATATGCGCGTGTGGGGTGTGACGCGTTCGGGCAAAGGCGAAGCGAATCTTGTGGAAAAAATCGTGGCGGCGTCTGAACTTCACGCGGTTTTGCCCGAGGCCGACTACGTTGTGATTGCTGCGCCGGAGACAGCCGAGACGAAGAAACTGATCGGCGAAACGGAAATTGCGCGGATGAAGCGCGGCGCGCGGTTGATCAACGTGGGGCGCGGCTCGCTATTGGATGAGGGGGCGCTGATACCGGCTCTCGCCAGCGGGCACCTGGCAGGCGCGAGCCTCGACGTCGCTGGCGTTGAACCGCTGCCGGAGAACTCTCCGCTATGGAAGGCGGCAAATCTTTTTATCACGCCGCACACGAGCGCAGTAAGCGATCGCTTGTGGCAACGAGAAACCGAATTACTCGTCCGTTTACTGGAGCTCTGGTTCAGCGGCCAGCCGATGAAAAATATGGTAGATCTCAGCCGCGGGTATTGAACTTTAGTCGGCGCCTTTCGGCGCGTTGTAGCCCTCGCGGGAATAAACTACGTATTTCTGCTTTTTGCCTTTTTGGTCCTGTACGACATAGTGGCGACCCGTCCGGAGCGACGAGCTCGATTTTCACTTTTCGGAATTTTCCATCGCGCGCACGATTGCTGGGCGAATAGGAAATGCTGTACTGGTTGCGGAGAAAGCCGGTAACGGCGCGGAAAATCTCCGGCATTTCGCCTTCGAATTGCGGGAACCAGGCATAACCCCCGGTTTCCCTTGAAAAAGTCTTCAACTGATTTTCCGCCTGCAGATAGTCCATTTCCGCCAGACTGCCCATGCCGCCATGGCTGTCGCGGTAGTTCTGATAAAACTTGCTGAAGCCGATGCAGAAAATCGTGATATCCGACTGGCGCAAAGCCTTCATGGTCTGATCGAGATTGTGCTTTGAAAAAGTGTCCACGCCGCTGGCGAGCAGTACGATGGATTTTTTCCCTTTCACATCTTTCAGACGGTCGGTGGTTTCAAGGAGGGCGTCGAACACGTTCGATTCGCGGAAGCCGGGAAAATAGAGGTGGCCGATCGCGGAGAGGACTTCGTCCTTGTTCTGCGTGAAGTCCTGCTCGACGCGGGTGCGCATGTCAAACGTCTCAAGCGCAATCCAGTCTTGCTGCTTGAGGTTCGCAAACAGGTATTGCGACCAATATTTCGCAAGGTAGCCGAAAACGTTGTAGCCCCGGCTGCCAAATTCCAGAACGAGAACCATGGTAATCGGCGAATCGGAGGGGCCGAAGTTGGTGATTTGCTGGGGCACGCCGTCTTCATAGATACGGAAATTCTCACGCTTGAGGCCGGTGATGATATCGCCGCCGGCCGTGGTTGCGCCGACTTCGATCGTCACGAGGGGGACTTCCACAGAGATCGAAACGCCGCCGCTTTGCGATTGCGGTTGTTGCGCCGGAGTTGTGCTCGATTGAGGCGGACGAGTCTGCTGCGGCGATTGGCCCGGCTGCGGGCTTGGCGGGGCCTGAGCAACTGCGCAGAGCGCACCGAGCCCCAAAAACAGACTTGCAGTCAGAACTCCTGCTGCAATTTTCCTCATTCTTTCCCCCATCCTCGACAAAACCGGAACGGCAAGCCGCACAGACCGTGGAGTTTAGGAACTTCCCCCCACCCGAGCGGCCTGAGCGTCCATCCCTGCATGTTAGTATGAAGCACTTTCCCGGCAAAACGGTTGCAGCGGGTGAAAATTTCTGGTTTTGGAGAAGGAGGAAGAGTGGTGATCGGGAAGAAAGAGATTTTTACGGGTATTGTGGCGGCCGGAATGGCTCTAAGCGGTGCTTGCGCGCTCTACGCGCAGGGCCTGCCGGCAAGTCCGGCGCAGGCCGCGGCGCAATCCACTACGAGCACAACCGCGGCACTGAGCCAGGAGGCTCTGGGCTGGCTTGCGGAATTGTTGAAGTTCAATACGACGAACCCTCCGGGAAATGAGGAAGCCGCGGCGAAATATGTCGCCGGCATTTTGCAGAAAGAGGGAATCACGGCGGACATTTTGCCGTTGAACGCGGGGCGCAGCGCTGTCGTCGCGCGGCTGAAGAGTTCCGCGATTGCCGATCCATCGCGAGCGCTGCTGCTTGTGGCGCACCTGGACGTAGTGGGTGTGGACAGATCGAAATGGACCGTGGATCCGTTCGGTGCGGTGATGAAGGACGGCTATCTGTACGGCCGCGGCGCGGTGGATGACAAAGGGATGTTGGCCGCAAATCTCGCAGCGTTTGTTTCACTCAAGCGCAGCAACGCGCGCCTGAATCGCGACGTGATTTTTCTGGCCACATGCGATGAAGAGGGTTTCGGTGATTCGAGCATCAAGACGCTGATCGCGAAGAACTGGGACAAATTCGCTGCGGGTTTTGCGATTAACGAAGGCGGAGTCGTGATCGCAAAGGACGGCAAGGTGCAATACACTGCTGTACAAGCCAGCGAAAAAATTTCCTACAGCGTGGATGTAGTGGCGCGTGGCACTTCCGGGCACGCTTCGATTCCTTTGAAGGACAATCCCGTGGTGCATCTGGCTGCGGCGATTGAAAAAATTGGCGGCTATTCCGCGCCCGTGCGTTTGACGGCGGTAACGCGTAGGTATTTTGAAGGGCTTGCACCGCTGCAGGACGACGAAGTCGGAAAGTGGATCCGCTCGCTGGATACGCCAGATCGAGGAGAACATGCGGCGCGCGTGATTTCAGATACGAATCCGGCGTGGAGCGCGATGTTGCGCGACACGATTTCACCGACGATGCTAAGCGCGGGCGTGCGTGTGAACGTGATTCCTGCAGAAGCGCGTGCGACGCTGAATATCCGTTTGCTGCCAGGCGATACGATTGACTTGCTGGTGAACGAGTTGAACAAACTGGTGAACGACCCGGAAGTGAAGCTGGAGATTCAGCCAAATTCGGGGCTCGCGGCGCCAACTTCTTCGCTTGAAAACGATTTTTACAATGCGATTGTGAAATCAGCCGCACAGGAATTTGGCGGCGCGCCGGTGCTGCCGTATCAATCCACGTGGGGTACGGATTCCGCCCAGCTGAGATTGCACAACGTGCAGGCGTATGGACTAGTGCCATTTCCGCTGACGGAAGACGATTTGAAGCGCATGCACGGCAACGACGAGCGGATTCCCGTGGCGGCTTTCGGCAAAGGTGTGGACTTGATGGTGCGCATCTTGAACGAATTCGCCGTTGCGAAATAGGCGCACGGCAGCAGCGGAGCATCCGTTTCGAGCCAGTCATGAAATAGATCGAACTGCACGCGACGAAATAAAACAGTTTGAGTTAGGCTCTAGGTGTTTCCCCGGACGCAAAGCGCGGTGCTAGACGTGAATTCATTCAGACACTCAAAAATCGTCTGCACGATCGGGCCGGCCAGTTGCTCGCCCAGAATCATCAAGAGGCTGCTAGAAGCTGGCATGGACGTGGCGCGTCTGAATTTCTCCCATGGCACACACGAAGAACACGCAAAAAACATTTCCCTGCTACGGAGCGCCGCAGCGGCAATGAAAAAGACCATTGCCATTCTTGCGGACTTGCAAGGACCGAAGATTCGCACCGGTGTACTCGCGGGCGGGGGGCCGGTGCTCTTGCGCGCGGGACAGGAATTTACGATTACGACAGCGAAAGTGCTGGGGGATTCGACGCGGGTCAGCACGGTGTTTGAACCGCTGCCGAGGGAAGTGAAGGCGGGTAACCGGATTCTGCTTTCAGATGGATTGATCGAGCTGAAAGTGCGCGCGGTGCGGAAGTCGGAAGTAATCTGCGAAGTGGTGAACGGCGGGGCGCTTGGCGAGAACAAGGGAATTAACCTGCCGGGCGTGAAACTGCGCGTCCCTGCGTTGACGCCTAAAGACAAATCTGACTTGCGATTCGCACTGGCGCACGGGGCGGACTACATTGCCGTGAGTTTTGTGCGACGGCCCGAAGATGTAGTGGTGGCGAAACAAATGATCGCACGAGCGAAAAAAGAGACACCGGTGATTGCGAAACTGGAAAAGCCGGAAGCGATCGAGAATCTGGAAGCAATCTTGCGTGTGGCGGACGGCGTCATGGTGGCGCGCGGCGATTTGGGCGTGGAGATGAACCCGGAAAGAGTTCCGGTGGTGCAGAAGGAGATTATTCAGCGCGCCCGGGAATTTCGCAGGCCCGTGATTACGGCTACGCAGATGCTCGAATCCATGACGGAAAATCCGCGTCCGACGCGCGCGGAAGCGTCCGACGTGGCGAACGCGATTTTTGACGGGTCGGATGCGGTGATGCTTTCGGCGGAAACAGCGAGTGGGAAATATCCGGTGGAAGCCGTGAGCATGATGGCGCGAATCATCGAAGCGGCGGAAGCAAGCGTTCAGGAATTTTCGCGGCCCCTGCCGCACGAACGGTTGAAGGTTGCGGAGACGGTAGCGGAACTCGTCTGTCACGCATCGCGCGAGCTGCACATGCGGCTGATTGTCGTTTTTACACACAGCGGATTTACGGCGCGGCTGATTTCGCGCTACCGCCCGAAAGTGCCGATTATCGCTCTCACGCCGGAAGTGGAAACGCTGCGGAGGATGGCGCTGATCTGGGGAGTGCTGCCGCTCGATACGCGCGATCACCACCGCATTGATACGCTGGCGGCTGTAACGGAGAAAAAATTATTGCGTGAGAAGCTCGTTCGCAAAGGCGATGTAATCGGAATTGTAGCGGGAACGCCGATGGGTGTGCGCGGGACGACGAACTTCATGAAGTTCCACGTGATCGGCGGAACGTAAAAAAGCAATACCTAGTTCACCCAGCGATCAGGGCGCGAAGGCGGATCGCCTTTGTGCTTATTGACGTAAACCTCAAAACGCTTGCGATTGCGCTGATATTTCCAATCGGAAACTTCGTTGCGCAGACGATAGAGATACGAATCGCGGCGCAGATAGAGATAGCCAACGAGCATCCCGCCCAGATGGCAGACATGGCTGATCTTGCTTTCGCCAATGCCGAGCGTGCCGAGAAACGCGACGATGGTGAAAAAGGCGACAATCCATTTCATCTTCAACGGTACGGGCAGCGGAAAAAGATAAAGAGTGCGGTCCGGGAACAACACAAAACACGCAACCATGACCCCAAAAATCGCCCCGGAAGCGCCAATCGTCGGGATGTAGGAATAGTCGTGGCCCCAAAGATGGGGGAAATTGTTAACGACAACGTTGAGGAGGCCGGCGCCCACGCCTGTCAAGAAGTAGTACCGCAAAAAACGGTTGCGGCTCCAGACGAGTTCCACTTCGCGCCCGAACATCCAGAGCGTGAGCATGTTGATAAGAATGTGCCAGACGTCACTGACTTCATGGAGAAAAAGGTAGGTGAATGGTTGCCAGATGCGGAGACCGGGAAACACACCGGCAGGGACAAGGCCAAACCAATTCAGGAAATAGCTGTAACCCGACACGCCGCGATATTTGTAGATGAATGCTTCGAGAATGAAGACGGAGAAGTTCGCAATCAGGAGCAACTTCACGCCCGGGGTCACATAGAAGTCGAACGTAACGCGGTAGCTTTTCACTCCAGAACGCGAAGCCATAAAAGTCCCTCGATGCAGAGCGTCCGGGCGGAACAATTCCATCTTACGGGGAGGGCAGAGGTAATGTAAAGAACCGCCAAAAACCGACGGAAACTGGATCAGTTGGAAGGGTGCTCACGCCGCAAAAATGGTTCTCGCACTAGTCCAGCTTCTTGCGCGCGAAATAGAACAGGGATGCACCAAGCAGCGCGAACATGAAAATGCCAAACAGATTGCTGTCTGCCACCGTGGGCCAGAATCTGGGACCAAAGGAGAAAAGGTTCTTGTCCCAGGGCAGATGAAGTGAAGCGACAAGCCAGTGCGGTACGCGAGTAGCGATTTCCTCGTCTTGAAAGAGCTTAATGACAATGCCGAGCAAACCGAGGACGCCTCCGGCTGCAATGAGGCCGGAGGAATAGAGGGCGCCGGGGCTGGCTTCGCTTTCGTCTTTCTTCTTGGTGGTGGCTTCGACGAGCACGCGCACCAAGCCACCGATGAACATGGCAGCCGTGGTGCCTAGTGGCAGATACGAGCCGGTAGCGAAAGCCAGAGAGCGGACGCCGAGAATTTCTATGGCTACGACAAGAGCAACTCCCATGAGGACCAGGCGCCAGGGAAGACGCTGATTCAGAATGCCGCTGATGACAGTGGCCATGAGGCGTGCCTGGGGCGCGGGCGCATTGTCGCTCCCGATGCCGGGTATCCACTGGACTTCAATCTGGTGCGTGGCTGGGTCGTACAGGTATTCCCCGTCCGGGATGTCGTGGGACCCGAGCGCGTTGATCAAGGTGTATGTTTTCCCGTGATATTCACGGGCTGCCGATTCAATGCTTACACCGGCTGGAAGCGACTGAATGTTTACTGCGATTGGCGCGGGCTGATATTTTTCAAGGCCCTGGTTCATCAAATTCAGTGTGAAGCCAATAATTACCGTCGAAACGGTGACGCCAATCAGCAAGCCGATTTGCTGCCAGTAGGGAGTCGCGCCGACGAGATAGCCGGTTTTTAGATCCTGCGACGTGGCGCCGGCGATGGCTGCGGCGATACAAACGACCCCGCCAATCATGAGCGCGAGGACTTGGTAGTTGGGAGCGGTCCAGCCGGCGAGGAAAAAAATCGCGCAGGTGGCCATCAGCGTGGCGATGCTCATGCCGCTGATGGGATTGGAAGAGTTGCCGAGCAGGCCGCTGATGCGTCCGGCGACGGTGACGAAAAGAAAGCCGAAGACGACGACGAAAACTCCCGCAAAGAGATTTTGATACCAATGCGTTTCCGCGCCGGGGATAGGATGGAAAGTGAGAAGG
The DNA here is from genome assembly GCA_963794175.1 of uncultured Acidobacteriota bacterium. GTDB lineage: Bacteria > Acidobacteriota > Terriglobia > Acidiferrales > UBA7541 > Acidiferrum. Next base: position 423,148 of record CAWCCV010000011.1, read on the forward strand.
ACCCAGATCATGGCGACGATGACGATGGAACCGATGACCACGGTTCGCATGGGAACTTCCAGATCGATGCGAGAGGACGAAATGGCCTGGCCGGCACCTTCCGCGCGAACGTCTTTCAGGCCGGATCGCAGTGCGGAAATGATGGTGGGCATCGTGCGGAGAAGAGTGATGAGTCCGGCAGCGGCAACGGCCCCTGCGGCCATGGGGCGGATGTAGCTTTTCCAGATGTCGTCGGGACTCATAAGCGGAATGGGAATGGTAGAGGGATAGATGGGCACGTCGTGGGAGAGCTGGCCGTAAAACTTGATGGCTGGCATGATGACGAGCCAAGAGATGATGCCGCCTGCGAAAAGAATTCCGGAAACACGCGGGCCAATGATGTAGCCGACGCCGAGATATTCAGACGTGATGGCGGCGCGGAAGGAAGCACCCGGGAACCAGGATGGACGGGCTTCGGGTTGCGCGGTCCAGGCCTGGACCGTGTTCATAAGAAACGTATAGACGCCGCCGAGGCCGAGACCCCAGAAAACGCGCCCGGCAAATGAGCCGCCGCGCTCGCCGGCGACCAAAACGTCCGCGCAAGCCGTGCCTTCCGGAAACGAAAGATTGCCATGCTCTTTGACGATGAGCTGGCGGCGAAGCGGAACCATAAACAGGACGCCAAGCCATCCACCGAGAAGTGCTAGCGGGAAAATCCGCCAGAAGGTGAACTCCTTCCCGAAGCCCAGAAAAATCAGCGCGGGGATCGTGAACATGACGCCTGCGGCGAGCGATTCTCCCGCCGAGCCCGTGGTCTGGACGATGTTGTTCTCGAGAATAGTGGAACGACCGAAGGCGCGGAGAATGCTGATGGAGAGAACCGAGATGGGGATGGATGCGGAGACGGTCAGGCCCGCGCGGAGACCTACATAAACTGTGACGGCGCCGAAGAGAAGACCGAACAGTGCCCCGAGAATGACCGCTCGGATCGTGAATTCCTTTACCGATTCTTCGGGAGCAATATAAGTGCGAAATTCTCCTGGTGGAGCAGTGGAACTCCAGGGGCGATTGTTCACGGGATTCTCCCTCGCGATAGCGCAAAGCCAAATTGGATAGGTGCGCGGGGGATTATGCCGCAGGGAGCGGCGAGGGGGAAGAGAATCCTGAAACAAACCGGGCCTTTCGGGTGTCGAAACAACTGCGGCCCGCATATGTGTCGCAGAAGCAACGGTTATTCAAACGCGTGTTCTTGACAGGTGCATGATGGTGCCTGTACTTTGCAATCAACAATGGACGGAGAAGGTTGGCAGTCGTGCACCAGGCCCTGGCAAGTCCCACCAAAGCCCAAGACTCCCAGTTTCCCATACACGAAACTGCGAGCAGTAGTTGTATCCGCTTCCAAGGAGAAGCTCCATGGCGAAACGCTGGTCAAGAATTGTGTGCTTGAGAGTGGCGATGATCGTAGTTGTGTGGGCAGGTGCACTTCCCGCCAGCGCAGACGAATGGCACCCAATCACGCCCGAAGAATTGAAAATGACCAGCGTTCCGGAGGCACCGGGAGCGCCCGCAGTAATCCTGTACAAGCAAGTGGACCGCAACGATGCTGGCATGCAAAGGGGAAGAGGCGCAGGTGAATACAACTATGTGCGCATCAAGATCTTAACGGAAGAAGGACGAAAGTACGCAAACGTGGAAATTCCATTTTTCAAGCCGAGGACTTCCGTAAGTACGATTCGCGCGCGGACAATCAAACCCGATGGAACAATCTCGAATTTTGACGGAAAGATCTACGAAGAGGTGGTTGAGAAGACCAAAGGTTCCAAATATCTTGCCAAGAAATTTACACTGCCGGACGTGCAGCCTGGAACCATCATCGAGTATCACTACAACATCGATCTGGAAGACAACTACATTTTCCGTTCTTACTGGCTCATTAGCGAAGAGCTGTTCACCAAGAAGGCCATTTTCACGCTGAAACCCTATCTCTATTTTCCCTGGAACGTGCAGTGGAGTTGGCCTGCTGGCCTCCCGGATGGAACGGAACAACCGAAGCAGGGCCCGGACGAAATCGTGCGCATGACCTGCGTGAACGTTCCTGCATTTGTTGAGGAAGACCACATGCCGCCCGCAAATGAACTGAAGATGCGGGTCGAGTTTATTTACCGCGACGAGCCGTTCGAACCGAACGTTGATAAATATTGGAAGCAATGGGGGAAGAAGGCAAACGGGAAGGCAGACAGCTTTGTGGACAAGCGGAAGGCTATGGAAGAGGCAGTCAACGGGATCGTAGCACCCGGAGACGCCGCGGAAGTGAAATTGCGTAAAATTTACGGCCGCGTTCAGCAGATCAAGAATCTCAGTTATTTACCTCACAAATCGGCCGAGCAAATCAAACAGGAAAATCTTAAGGCGCCCACGAACGTAGAAGAGCTGTGGAAAGACCAGTACGGCTACGGATGGCAACTGACCTGGCTCTTCCTCGGGCTTTCCCGAGCGGCGGGATTCGAGGCGTACCCGTGCTTCGTTGCTCAACGAAATGAGTATTTCTTCCGTAAGGATCGCGTTGATGGCCGCGAGCTGTCGGACAATGTCGTTCTCGTAAAAGTGAATGGGCAGGACCGCTACTTCGATCCGGGCGCGGCATTCACCCCTTTTGGCTTGTTGCCTTGGGTGGAGACAGGAACTCCCGGGCTGAAATTGGATAAGGATGGTGGCGCTTGGATTGAAACCCCGCTGCCGCCAAGTTCGGAATCGAGAATCGAAAGAAAAGCAGCTTTCAAATTATCTCCGGAAGGAGACCTGGAGGGTATCGTCACGGCCAGCTACACGGGACTCGAAGGACTATGGCGCAGGATGGAAGAAAGAAACCAGGACGACACGGAACGGAAGAAGTTCCTGGAAGATCAGGTGAAGGATTCGATTCCAGCAGGCAGCGATGTCGAGCTAACCAAGGGACCGGATTGGAATAGCTCGGAAAACCCTTTTGTAGCTGAGTTCAAGGTGAAGATTCCCGGCTGGGCATCTCTAGCCGGCAAACGTGTTCTCCTGCCAGCTGCTTTCTTCGCTGCAAACGAAAAGCACATGTTTGAGCATGCGAACAGGACTTGGCCCATCTATTTCCACTTCCCGTATGAGGCCATGGACGACGTCAAGATTGAGCTGCCTGGCGGCTGGAAGCCAGAAAGCGTGCCCGCTCCAGTCGATCGGGACCTGAAGGGCGCCGAGTATTCGATGTCGGCTGCGAAAAACGACAAGACCATCGAGATTCAGAGAATGCTGAGAGCGGACCTGATTCTTGTCGGCAAAGAGAACTATCCCGTCTTGCGCGGATTTTTCCAGTTTGTGAAATCGCAGGATGAACAACAGGTAGTGCTGCTGCCTTCGGCTGCGGCGGCCAGCAACTGAGGCAAAGATGAAAACGATTTGGTACGCCATCTTTGGTGTGGTGGTTTCGTTGTGCTTCGCGTTGTCCGCAAAAACGGCGACGGCGGACGCACCAGCATGGATGCATGCCGCGGCCGCGGCTCAATTACCGTCTTACGATGACAAAACCGATGCGGTTGTAATTTATGCGGAAGACGTCACAACAGTAACTCCTGACGGCAAGATGAAAGGAATTGAGCGAAGAGCTTTCAAAATTCTAAGGCCAGAGGGAACCAAATACGCCACGGTATACGCCCGCGTGAACAGCGAGCAAAAGGTTGGAAGCATGCATGGTTGGTGCATCCCGAAGCAGGGAAAAGACTACGAGGTGAAAGATAAAGACGTTGTTGAGATTTCGGGCGCAGCGAGCTGGGAACTCGCGTCAGATAGAAAGTTCAAAACGCTAAAGATTCCCGACGGCGAACCAGGAAACGTTGTTGGATATGAAATCGAATATCAGGCAAGACCTTTTGTGCTCGAGGATGAATGGTATTTTCAGGGAACTATCCCCGTAAAAGAAGCCAGATACACACTCCAAATGCCACCAGGTTGGGAGTATTCCGCCGTTTGGATGAATCACGTAAAGGTTGAGCCCAAGCCTTCCGGAAACAATTTTTGGCAGTGGGTTGTTACTGATGTTCCGGCAATTCAACGGGAACGAAGGATGCCGCCCTTTGGCGCAGTTGCGGGGCGCATGGTTGTCGCCGTTCTTGCTCCCGGCGCACACAAGAATGGCTTCCTAAGCTGGGATGATATGGGTAAATGGCAGAGGGACCTCGCCAATGGGCGCCGCGATTCATCGCCCGAAATTCGGCAGAAGTTTGCGCAACTTACGGCTGGCGAAACCACACCGCAGCAGAAACTCCAATCCATTTCTGCTTTTATCCAAAAGGAAATTCGCTATGTGGCGATTGAGCTGGGGATCGGAGGTTGGCAGCCGCACTCGGCCTCCGATGTCTTTAATCATCGGTACGGAGACTGCAAGGATAAAGCCACACTCTTGAGCTCGATGCTCAAACTGGCCGACATAGATTCCTACTACCTGTTCATCAACACAAGGCGCGGGGCCGTTGAGCCGCAGACCCCCCCCGAAAGGATCTTCGATCATGCAATTCTTGCCATCAAACTACCTGAACAGGTGCATGATCCACGCTTCATGGCCGTTATGGATCATCCCAAGCTTGGGCGCCTCTTGATCTTCGATCCGACAGATGAGAAGACAGCTATAGGCGGATTGGACGGAGACCTCCAAGCGAATTATGCGTTTCTGGTTACGCCCGACGGTGGCGAGCTGATTCGCACACCTCAACTTCCCACGGCTTCCAACGGAATCAGCCACACTGGCCATTTCACGCTTGATCCAAATGGCACGCTGAAAGGCGACGTCAGCGTAATGCGCAAAGGGGACTTTGCGACAGGTGAACGCTATGCCCAGATTTCGGTTTCTAACAGCAAGGATCGCGTAAAGCGCATCGAGCAGGAAGTCTCACCTTCCATTGGCATGTTTGAAATCACCAAAGCGCAAATGCTGAATCTCGATGCCACTGATCAACCGTTCGGTTATACGTTCAGTTTGGTGGCATCCTCTTATGCCAAGCCTGCGGGCAATTTGCTGACCGTCCGTCCCCGCGTCATGGGAGTTCGATCAAGCGACATCATGGAAGACAAGGAGCCGAGAAAGTTTCCTGTGGTCTTTGCGGGTCCAGAGAGAGACGTGGACACTTACGAAATTTCACTGCCCGCTGGCTTTGAAGTCGATGATTTGCCGGCGCCGATTGATGTGGACTTCAGCTTTGCCAGCTATCACAGCAAAACAGAAAAAGAAGGCGACATGCTTGTTTATCACAGAGTGTTTGAAGTTAAGGAATTGAGCGTGCCGCTTGAAAAGCTGGACGAATTGAAAAAGTTTTATCGAATCATCGCAAGCGATGAGCGCAGCACAGCCGTTTTGAAACCGAAATCCTGAGCGGAAGAAACTAATTTTGTTGTATAGGTTTAAGCTTGAGCGCCAGAGCTGCATCTGCGCGGCCAATCAGAAACGCCAGAAAACAAAGCGCGAGAACGGAGTGTTCGAGCGAAGCCCCGAAGTATTGCCAGAATGGCGCGCTCGGGCCGGGATAGTTCGAGGAAAACAGCAAACTCACCATGAAAATCAGTCCGAAAAAACTTGCCGCGCGCACCAGAACGCCAGAAACGAGCGAGAGCCCGATGCAAAGCTCTCCGTATGCGACCAGGAAAGCGATCGGCGTGGCGTGTGGCAAGACAAAATTCTTCAGCACCGGCTTCATGAAGGGATAAGCGCCGTCTTCAAGGAAGCGGTTGATCCAGTATTGAAACCCGCCGTGCAAAGTGAATTGCGAATCGAAAACCTTGTATTCGGCAAAAATCAGGAAGAGGATACCAACGCCGATTCGCAAAACGGCCAGCGCCAGTCCGTTGGGGTCTCTGTACCTGGAAAAAGCGGCCACGGGACGAAAATTCCTCAGCCCAATTTGGAAAGGCGGTCGCGCACCAGATCGCTGAGCGCCTTGCCGTCCACGGTCTTGCCTTCCAGCGCCGTTTTCGCTGCTTTCACCACAGCGCCCATCTGCTTAATGCTAGTCGCGCCGGTTTCCGCAATCGCTTTCTAAGACAGCCGCGTCCATTTCCGCTGCAGAAGCCCCCGCGGGGAGGTAAGCCTCGAGAAAAACGAGTTCCTTCTGCTCCTTTTCGACCAGGTCTTGACGCCCGCCCTTCGTGAATTGATCGATAGACTCTTTGCGCTGTTTCACCAGAGTTTGCAGCAGCTGAATGGATTCCTGTTCGTCCAGCTTGCGCAGTTTTTCCACTTCCTTCAATTGAATCGCGGCTTTGACCATGCGAAGGACATCCAACTTCATGCCTTCTCTTGCCTTCATTGCTGCCACGATATCTTTCTGAATCGTCTCGCTCAGACTCATCGCTCGCGCTCTCCTTGGGTGAAACTATAACAGAGCAAGGGCCGGGGTATTTCTTCTTCTAATTTGACACTCGGCTGGCGTGCCGTTAACTTGGTTAGTTTCAGATACAAGCGCGGGACCGCCCGTAGACGCGGCGGCCTGCAGCTCGGAAAACCGAAGGGGACTCATGAAAGTCATCGTTGCAGACAAGATTAGCGAGCGGGGAGTGGAACTTCTCAAAAAGACGCCGGGCCTGAATGTGGTTGTGACCACCAAGGACACGATTGGCGCCGAGCTGGCCGACGCGGAGGCGCTGATTGTCCGTAGCGCGACTCGCGTTACGCCTGATTTGCTGGCAAAAGCGCCGAAGCTGCGCGCCGTCGGGCGGGCAGGCGTGGGGGTGGATAACATTGACTTGCAGGAAGCGACGCGGCGCGGCGTGCTGGTGATGAGTACGCCTGGCGGTAACGCGATCAGCGTGGCAGAGCATACCTTTGCGCTATTGCTTGCGCTGGCTCGCCAGGTGCCGAAGCTGGACGCGGCGTTGCGCGAAGGTCGTTGGGAAAAGTCCTCGTCCGGCACGGAAGTTCGCGGCAAAACGCTTGGTCTGATCGGCTTGGGCAGAATTGGCAGTGAAGTGGCCTCGCGCGCGGAAGCGTTCGATATGCGCGTTGTCGCCTACGACCCATACATCAGCGAATCGGCCGCGAAAGAGCTGCAGGTGGAGCTGGTGCCGCTCGACAAGCTCTATGCAGAGAGCGACTTTATTTCGCTGCACACGGCACTGAGCCCTGCCACGACCAACATGATCAACGCAGCGTCCATCGCGAAGATGAAAAAGGGAGCACGCATCATCAATGCGGCGCGCGGAGAATTGATTAACGAAGCCGAACTGGCCGAAGCGCTCAAAAGCGGTCGGCTGGGCGGAGCGGCTTTGGACGTATTTGTGGAGGAGCCACCAAAAAATTCTCCGCTGATCGGTCTGCCGAACGTGATCGGCACGCCGCACATTGCCGGCTCGACGCAGGAAGCGCAGGAAGAGGTTGGCACGCAGGTCGCCGTGCAGATCCGGGATTATCTGGCGGAAGGCATTATCCGGAACGCAGTGAACTTGCCGGCTCTCTCGGCGGATCAATACCGCCGCGTGCGCCCGTACCTCGAGCTTGCCGAACGTCTCGGCTCGCTCGTTACGCAAGCCGCCGATTCGCGCCCCGGAAGAATTCGCATCCGCTACGCGGGCGAAGTTGCAGAAGTTGGGACGCACCTGTTGCGCAGCGCGGTGCTCGCCGGTGTTCTCAACGCGGTGCTCGATGAAAAGGTGAACGTAGTCAACGCGCCAGCCGTTGCTGCTGCTCGCGGGCTTGCGGTGGAAGAAGAAACGCGCCGCCGTGAACACGGATTCCCGCACACCCTGGAAGTATCCGCCTTGCCGGAAAAAGCGGGAGCCACCGGATTCTCAGCGGAAGGCACTGTGCTTTTCGATGGCACTCCCCGCGTTCTGGCAATCGATGGCATTCCTGCTCGAAGCGCAACTCGAAGGAACAATTCTCTTCTTGCGCAACAACGATGAGCCCGGCGTCATCGGGTCGGTCGGAAGCACTCTCGGCAAACTCGGCGTGAACATCGCTACATTTTCGCTGGGGCGCCGCGGAAGCCGCCCGCGGAGCCGAAGCCGTCTCGCTGGTGCGCCTTGACGGCCAGGTTTCCGATTCCATTCTGGAGCCGATCCGTGCGGTCCGCGCAATCACGCAGGCGAAGCTCTTGCGTTTAGGTAATTCCTAAATCAATTGCTCATAGCCTTCTATAAGCAAAACAAAAGTCTTAAATCAATTTAACTATTCTTGACATACATACGGGACTTGTCCTAAAACTTATTTCAATCTGACGGAATGTGGTGGTGGGTGGTTACCTGGGGTATCTATGGGGTGTCCTGAGGTGTGCAAACTCCTCCTGTACATTTTCCAGTCAGACAACGCTTCCTCCGGTACTCCTCCCTTTAGGTTCCACCTATTCATATAGGGGCACAAAGGAGTGGTACACATGCATCGCTTTGCCTTCAGAAAATTCATTCTTGCCTTTTCGATGTGTTTGCTTGTGGCTTTGGTTTCTGTGGCGCAGACGGGCAACGGCTCGCTGCGTGGCACGGTTGTCGATCCGAATGGCGCTTCCGTGGCCGATGCGAGCATTACGATTGCCAACGCTGCCGTCGGAATTACTCTGACGACGAAGAGTGATAGGGACGGAGCGTACCAGTTCTCTGAAGTACGGCCGGGAACGTACCTGCTGACCGTCACAGCGAACGGCTTTGCTACTTATAAGCAAACTGGATTGGTATTGCTGGTCGCCACACCAACTACGAACGATGTAAAGATGCAGCTCGCCAGCGTCGCCACGGTCGTGGAAGTTGTAACGACGACCCAGACGATCAACACCACCGACGCCACGATCGGAAACGCTTTCAATCAAACGCAAATCTCCGCGCTCCCGTTTGAAGGCCGAGACCCTACCGCAATCTTGAGTCTTCAGCCCGGCGTTGTGACCGTTGCCGACCGCGGGCAAGTAGATCTGACGCAGGACAGCCGTGGCGGCGCTGTAAACGGAGCGCGCAGCGATCAGACGAACGTAACGCTGGACGGCGTGGACAACAATGACCAGCTCCAGGGGTTTGCTTTCACTGGCGCACTGCGGGCAACGCTCGATTCAATCGAAGAATTTCGCGTGACCACAACCAACTCAGGCGCGGATCAAGGGCGTTCTTCCGGCGCACAAGTTCAGCTCGTTACCAAGAGCGGCACAAACCAGATTCACGGAAGCGCCTACGAGTATCACCGGCCCAAAAATCTGGTGGCGAACGATTACTTCAACAAACACTCGCAGGAACAGAATTGTCTGGCAAACGGAACACCTTCAAGCGACCCCAGTTGCAATACGCCTCCCAGCCTGCTGCGAAATACGTTTGGCGGGAGTTTTGGAGGTGCAATCAAGAAGGATCGTCTGTTCTATTTCGTGGCTTATGAGGGGCAAAGAACACGCGAGAATACACAAGTGACACGGGCGGTTCCGAGCACCCTGCTGAGAGAGGGAATCATCGAATACGAATGCGGGGACCCGACGCAGTGCACAGGCGGAACACAGCAGATTCAGGGCGTTGATCCCAATTTTAATCCCAAGACTTACACCGTGAACGTGCCGGCCGGCATGAACGCTCTTAGCACGCCGCAGATTGCGTCCATGGATACAAAATGTTTTGCGGCTGGGAATTGCCCTTGGGGCGGCGGCGTGGATCCAAATGTCATCGCGACTCTGAATCAGTATCCGCAGCCGAACAGCAATCAGCTGGGATATGGATACAATTTCCAGGCTTTCACGTTCTCATCGCCTTCACCCAGCAAGTTGGACACCTATGTTGCAAAGTTTGACTACAACATTACACAGAGCGGCACACAGCGGCTATTTGTTCGCCTTGGTTTGCAAAACGACCACACCAGCGGCGCGCAATGGTTTCCTGGCCAACCGGCGGCGACAGTCGACACGAACAATTCAAAAGGAATTGTCGCCGGGTATTCCTGGACGATCAGTCCTACGAAGGTAAACAACCTGCACTACGGTTTTGTGCGGCAGGGAATCGGGAACAATGGATCCTCTGACGAACAGTTCGTGTTCTTGCGCGGGCTGGCCACGCCTGTTTCTGACACGCGCACGACGAACGTGGTCGTGCCAGTTCACAACATCACGGACGATTTCAGCTGGTCAAAAGGCAAACACACCTGGCAATTCGGCGGAAACTGGCGATTCCTCAACAATCTGCGGAATTCCAATGCGCAATCCTTCAGCGATGGAATTACCAACGTGGGCTTCCTGCCGACGACAGGATTTGCCGGTACAAATACAAGCCTCGATCCGGGTTGCGATCCCACAGCTAATCCTGACTGTACGTGGAGCTTCCCCGCCGTTTCAGGCAGCGCTGCGAATGCTTACGATTTTCCAATGGCCGCACTCGCCGGCGTCATCACGGAAGTTGACGCCACGTATCAGCGCGACAAAAACGGAAACAACTTGCCGCAGGGATCGTTCATCAAGCGCCACTTCCGTGCGAATGAAGCGGAGTTCTATTTGCAGGACGCATGGCGGATCAAATCAAACCTGACCTTTACCTATGGATTGCGCTACTCCCTGCTGCAACCGCCTTACGAAACGAATGGAAACCAGGTTGCGCCTAACATTAGTCTCGATAAGTTCTTCCAGGACCGTTTGTCAGCCATGGATAAGGGTGATTCTTTTTCGCCAAACTTCTCGATCGGACTAGCCGGTCCTGCCAACGGCAAACCGGGCTACTGGGGTTGGGATTACAAGAATGTCGCGCCGCGCATCTCTCTAGCCTGGTCCCCCGGATACAAAGAAGGACTGTTGGGGGCTATTTTTGGAGGACCCGGAAAGAGCTCTCTCAGAGTTGGAGCGGGCGTTTATTACGACCACTTCGGCCAGGGCATCGTAAACACATTCGACAAAAACGGTTCGTTCGGTTTAACGACCACCATTGCGGGCGCGCCAGCGACCGTGGACGTGGACAGTGCGCCGCGGTACACGGGGGTAAGTGACATTCCCGCATCCATTACGCCTCCTGGGCCGTCCGGTCCGTTCCCGGTTTCGCCACCCACTGCGGATCAATTGGGCGGTTTCGCCATTTACTGGGGCCTTAACGACAAGCTCAAAACACCTTATTCCTACGCCATGGATCTTTCTTTTTCACGCGAACTGAAAGGTGGATTTGTTTTCGAGGCCGCGTACGTAGGTAGATTCGGCAGGCGGTTGCTCCAGGAAAAAGATTTGGCGCAACCGCTAAACCTGAAGGACCCCACTTCCGGTCTAACCTATTTTCAGGCCCTCAGTGGACTGGCCCAGGTCTATCGTCAAGGGATTGCCACTCAAAATTTCAACCCTTCGATGGTCAGCCCCGCGATCGCAAAGTATTGGGCGGACATCCTTCAACCATTGCAAGCCGGCGGGGCCTATCAGATTGGCCCCAATTCGCCCTGGGGCACGTGCGGAAGCCTGAACTCAACTACCAGCCCTGTGGTGGCCGCTTATGATCTGTTCTGTGCGAGCAGCAATAACGAAACAACACCGCTCTTTTTTCTGGATGTGCTGGGCGGTATTCCAGACGCGACGAACGATCCCAATTGCGGTAATCCGGGTTCGCCTGCCTGCGTGAACTACACGGCCAAAAACGGCCCTTTCACTTTCTATCAAAGCCAGTTCGCCTCCCTGTATGCATGGACTTCGACGGGCCGCAGCAATTACAACGCCGGCCAATTCAGCTTGCGGAAGCGGACGACGCATGGCTTGAGCTTCGACTTCAACTACACCTACTCTAAATCTATTGATATGACTTCGGATGCAGAGCGCGTGAACCTGTTTGAGGGATACGGCTTCGGCGGGGGGCAGATCATCAATTCCTTCGATCCGTCACAGGCAAGGGGAGTTTCCGACTACGACATGACCCACCAGTTTAATACGAACTGGGTTTACGAATTACCCTTCGGGCGTGGCATGAAGTGGGGCAATGGCTGGAACGGCCCACTGAATGCCATCGCCGGTGGATGGACTCTCTCCGGCCTGGCGCGATGGTCCAGTGGGCTGCCGTTCATCGTGCAAAATGGATTCGACTTTCCAACGAACTGGGAGTTAAACGGTTTCGGTGTTCTTAACCCCGGCTCAAAACCAAAAACCGGTGTCTTCACCGACTGCGATGGAGATCCGAATATGTTTGCCGGACTGAAATGCGGAGCAAGTACAAACGCTGGCGATTTCGTCTCGAGCAATTGGAGCTTCCCGCTCCCCGGACAGGCAGGCGACCGAAACACTCTGCGAGGTCAAGGCTATTTTGGCGTTGACGTATCAGTGCGTAAATCTTGGAAGTTGACCGAGCGCCAAACCCTGTCGTTCGCAGGCGAAGCCTACAATGTCACCAACTCCGTGCGTTTTGATGCTGCCAACGCTTTCCCGACGATTGATAGCGCCGGAAGCTTTGGCAAGTACTCCAATACATTGACTCGGCCTCGCGTTTTCGAGTTCATGTTGCGGTACAGCTTCTAAGTCCACACTTTGAAAATTGCTTCGGCCGCCGGGGAGTGCAAGCTCTCCGGTGGCCCGAAACCGTACGGGTGTGTTACCCTGAATATTCCTGCGGCAAGGCTTTGCTTTGCCGCGTCGGTTGTCGGGGCGTAGCGCAGCCTGGCTAGCGCGCCTGCTTCGGGAGCAGGAGGCCGGTGGTTCAAATCCACTCGCCCCGACCATTCTTTCAGATCACTTCCACGCGTTTTCTGTCTTTCCGTCTACAGTTCCCAATGGCGGCGGGTCCCTCAATCGTTAACCGTCAATTGTCAACGCCGCCCTCTCGCCAGCCGTTGATCTCCGAACAGAACACCCGCTGCATTGATCAAATACTGTTCGTCGCTAAGCATCTCAACCAGTTCGTCGGGGAATGGCGAGATTTCGCTTTGCAGATACGTCGCCAGTTCGCGATAGATTTCACGCCGTGCATAAGCCGCCAGTTCGTTGCGGCGCCGCAGCGCGTCTTGAATCAGGCTCGCCAATTCCGGAGTCGCTGCCCTGCGCAGCTTCATTGCGATCGTGGGATAGTTCATGAACGAGTTGTATTTCTGCCGCGTCCAGGATTCCTCCCCCGGTGCAACCAGGGGCGTTTGGCGTACTACAAGTGTCCCCGCCACGCGATCGCCGAAGCGCTGCATCAGCGGATTGCTCAGTACCGAAATTCCCCCAACCAGATAAGCAAACGGCAGTGCATCAAATACGCGCATCAGACTCCGCACCCACGCTTGTTCGACTCGTAGCGGAAGTCCGTTCTGGTCAATTACGCGTAAATGGAAGAGGCGTTTTCCAATCGTCTGCCCATTCCATAAGCCTTCCAGCAATGCGCTATAGGCAAACCCGATTGCGAACTCCACAAGCGTGATCACCATGATTCCGAATCCCGGCACTTTCGCAAAGATCCAGTAAACCAGCAGCCCTACTCCGTTCACAGTTCCTAACACGATAGCGATATCGAGCAGCGTGGCGTAGAGCCGGGAAGCGGGGCCAGCCAATGGCAACCGGAATAGCACGCCTTCAGGCGTCGCAATAGTTAGTTCGACTGTCGTCGCCGGGCGCGTTGGTTGAGCATCGCTCATGTGTTTTCCGAACGGATTCTGGTATGAGTTTCGGCACCAGCCTTTGTTCGCCCGGTCACCAACAGGTAGACGGTCAGAAGCACGAGTTCGGCTACGGCAACCGCAACCTTGAACCCGTAGGGAAGCTCCGGCTCGTGATGCTGTGAGAAGAATGCTTCCATGATTCCCGCCCACGTAAGCATCAGGGCCAGACCGCCTATCAGCAACAGCCACTCGTGCATGGATTCGCGCACATCGCGATCCTCGCGCCGGCGCAGGAGCAGGCGCGCCAAGTAAAATCCCGCTTGCCCGGCGATTAGAATGGACGGGATCTCGAAGACCCCATGCGGCAAGAGCCAGGCCGCCACAAACAGTCCAAAGCCCTGTTGTGTGTAACGAACCGCCACGGCTCCGAGCAGCACTCCATTTTCGAACAGGAGCAGCGCCGTCCCAATACCAAACGTCACACCGAGCGCCGCCGCCAGCAGCGCGACCTCAATGTTGTGCCGGATCAGCTGCGCGGAGAATGCGGCCTCGACCTGAGCCGAATTCATGTGCCGATTCTGCCCCTGCTCTTCGTCATGGACACGCTTGCCGGGATCGCGCAGGTATTCGGCCGGAAGCAGAAGGTCGACTGACGTAGGATCGTAGCGCACCGCCAGTCCGCCCATGGCGCAACCCAATGTTGTGATTAGCACTGCCAACGCGAAATACCGTGACTGCCGACGAAATGCTTCTGGAAATGCCGTAAAACTCCTCAGCCAGCGGCGCCACTGCCAGATTTCGGACCGCGCCGTCGGAACATAGTGCAGTTCTGCGTAGGCTCGCGCCACCAGCCGTTCAAGATATTGCCTCAGTTCGGGTGCCAGGGCCCCGTGTGTGACGCGGTTCAAATCTGTGCCGGCCTTTGTGTAGAGCTCCTGCAATTGTTCTGCTTCTTCTGGATTCAACCGGCGGTCCGGCCGGCCTTCTAGTGCGGCGAGCAGAGATTCAAGGCTGTTCCATCGCGGCCTCGCTTGCGCCTGAAATCGTTCGAGATCCAAAATCACAGACGCTGCTCCCGTTTGCTTTCCAGATATCCTTCGACGGCCTTTTGCAGGAACACCTCCGCGGGAATGTACCTGAGCTGCACGTCCAATTGGCGCAGTTGTCGCGCCAAAGCGCCAAGCCGCTGATTTTCTTTCTCGCCCGCAAGCGCAGCATACACATCCTGGTCTGTGTGCAACTCTTCCCCCGGTGAAAATTCCGGCCGCGCGTGGGCCGGTAAGATACTCGTCATTAGGAGGGCATGTGACGAGCGGACCAGGCCGATTCCGCGCCTCAGCGAGTCCGAAACCGAGCGTTCCGTCAAATCGGCCAGCAACAACAGGTACGCGCGCCGCCGCAGCCGCACCCGAATTTCGGCGAACAGCGCTTCGTAATCCGCCGTCGTCGGTGAAGGCTCGATATTCAATAGGCGATCACGGAATTGATGAAAGTGGGATTGGCCGCTTCCCGCCCGTAACCAGGACTTCGGTTCGTCCGCGTAGGTCACCAGACCGAATTCATCGCCCAGTTCAAGCGCCACCGTCGCGCCCACCAGGGCCGTTTCCGCTGCGAGATCCAGCATCCGCCGCGGCGCGCGCTCTCGCGGACTCCCGTTTTCGCTCTTCGTAGCTGGTTCGAGCGCAAGGGAGGACGACCGCGATTGGTCCACTACAAAATATACTTCCTGCTTCTGCTCCCACTGGAAGAGCCGCGTGACCGGCCTTGACCGGCGCGCCGTGGACTTCCACGCGATTTCCGAGTACATGTCGCCAGCCTGATATTCGCGCAGGCGCTCGAAATCGCGCCCGTGTCCGGTCCACGGCGTTTGCCGCGACGCCACGAGCGCACGGTAAACCGGGCTGCGCAAAATCTCATGTCGCCCGGACCGCAAATCTACCTCGATTCGCAGTTGCTCCGGCGAATCGAACCACTGCCGCAACCGCCAAAGCCCGACGCGCGAGCGCCGCTCGACACCAACGCGCGGGCCAGGCCACAATCCGCGCCGAAGCAACGCAATCTCGGCTGTCCATGGCCAAAGGAGGATATGCGCCGCGCCTGTTGAACCCCTTGCGCCCTGTTCAAGCTGCCCGAGCTTCAGCTCTTGCGTGCCACTCTTCACTCGAATCGCGGTCTCGCTCTCCGGGGTAGCCGGCATGACCGCTACACGCACTTCACTGCGCAGTCGGCGCCGGCCGGAGCCGGTGAGCGCGAGCGGGACCTGCAGGGACTGTCCTTCACGTCCACGAAGGCCTTTCTCTGGACGCAACAGAACTGGTGCGCATTCTTCTCGCGTGAGCCACAGCGTCAGGGCGTCGTACGCTGCCACGAGTGCTACCGTCGTCGCGATCAGCTCGAACCATACCCATCCGCCCGCGATCCATGGCGTAATACACGCCATCACACCGAGTAGTCCAATCATCCACACCAGTGATCTCGCCGGGCTGAATAGTTTGCCCGCCGGCTGGAGCGCAATCCGTTGTCGGGGATTGTCGCTCGATTCCAGCTTGCGGCCTGGCGGTTCCGAAGCAGCTTGTAGCCCAATGGAGACAGCCTCGCCGCTCGTTCCGACGCCTGCTGATCTTTTATCTTGAGCCGTCATCATTTCGCCCGATTCCATCTGGTGGCAAGCCGCATCCGTTTCGCCCGCGGCTTACCTCGGCACTTCAACCGCTTCCAGTACAGCGTTGATTACCTCGCGAATCTCAACGCCCTCCATCTCGAACTCCGGTCGCAGCACCATACGGTGTTCCAAAACCGGACCTGCGAGCGTCTTCACGTCCTCGGGAAGCACAAAATCGCGTTCTTCGAGTGCCGCCAGGGCCCGCGCTGCCGACAACAACGCCAGCGTCGCCCGTGGCCCTGCGCCAATCCAAACGGAAGCGTGCTGCCTTGTCTGCCGGGTCACGCTGACAATGTAGTTGCATAAGGCGTCGCTGACGCGCACTCGGGAGGTGGCCGCACGCAGCTGTTCGAGCTCGCCCGCCTGCAATACCGGTGTGCTCAGGTCCTCCGCGAGCCGCCGCTCCGGGGCTTCGCCCGCTGCTACACGCATGGCCAGCTCGTTTTCTTCCCGCGCTTCCGGATAGCCCATCCGAATCTTTACCAGGAAACGATCCTTCTGGGCTTCCGGAAGCGGATACGTACCTTGATGTTCGATGGGGTTTTGCGTCGCGAACACGACAAAGACCGGCGGCAGAGCGCAGCTCTCCCGGTCAATTGTCACTTGACGCTCTTGCATGGCTTCCAGCAGCGCCGATTGTGTTTTCGCAGGTGCGCGGTTGATTTCGTCTGCCAGCAGGAAATTCGCGAAAATCGGTCCACGCACCAGCCGGAATCCTTGCGTTCTCAGGTCGAAAACGTTTGTCCCGGTGATGTCTGCCGGCATCAGGTCCGGCGTGAATTGAATACGCTGAAATTCGCCGGCGACGGCCCTGGCCAGCGCCTTTACAAGTAGAGTCTTGCCGACGCCCGGAACGCCCTCGACCAGCGCGTGTCCGCCAGCGAGCAGCGTCACCATCGCGAGATCGATCGCTTGGTCCTGGCCCACGATCACCCGGCCCAGCGCTTCGCGCACACGCCGTGCCCCGCTGGTGATCAGCGCGAAATCCGGCGATTTCGTTTCCACGCTTGCGGGCTGAGGCTGCGCGTCCGAACCCGGCATCGTTTTCTCGCTCATGCGAACCGTCCCTCCTCGGGAATCTTCTTTTCTGCATTCGTGCGGCTTTCAAGCTTGCGGAGGTCACCATGAGCCGGACCTTTTGCGGGCGCGCGGCGTTCCGCAATCAGCCGGCCGAGTTCCCGGTATCCCGCTAGCGGCCCGAGTCCCAGCGCGGCGCGCAGCCGCTGACCAAAACGTGGATCCGCGGAAATGGCTTGCGCTTCTTGCGGCGACCGCCGGCGGAACTGGTCCCAGCATTCCGCCGCGACAAGTTCCGGGGCAATGCTTCGCTGCAGGAGTCGTCTTCCGGCGATCCCGGCGCCTTCGCCATACCTTATGATTTGCGTGACCTGATTGCGGCTCGGGCGTCGCACCAAATCACCGCTCATATTCCAAAGCAAAGCCAGTAAAGTCGTCCAGAACAGCATCAGCGCTGCCTGCAACCGGTATCGCTGCACCAGCCACAGCACGCCTTTGTCTTGTTGCAGTCCGTGCAAAGTTTCATCCACCCAAATCCCCGGTCTTCCCCCCGCCAGAAAATCTAGCAACACCGGATTTGGATGGCTCTTAACCGATTCGTTCAGCAGGAACCATTCCTGACTGACAGCAACGAGTTCTCCCTTTCCGACTTTCCGCATCGCCATATAAACGTGCACCGTGCCATCCGTCTTTGCATCGCCTCGTGCAGGCCCCAGAAAGAGCACAGTCCACTTAGGGTCTGTCTTGAGCCAGGGGGCTTCGCCGTTGAGATACATCATCTCGCTATCAGCGGGCATTGCGTCGTGATCGGGCGAGATCCATGTTGGTACGGGAGCTTGAGGTGCGTCGCCCCAACTGGTCTCGACTTCCCAGTCTTGCGACTGGGACCGCAGCTGCCCAGCGTGCGCCACCAGCACAACGCGCCCCCCCCGCGAAAGAAATTCTTCCAGCCGTCCCCGAAACTTGTCCACCATCCGCGTATTTTTGTCCTCGGTTCTCGAAAAGTCAGAGGCGTAGTCTCCAATGAAGAATGCTGTTGTCTTTGCTGCGTCCTGATCGGCCAGAGAATCTTCATCCTGGCTGCGCTTCACTTGATATCCAGTGCGCCCGTAGGAATCAAACAGCAGCTTCGTGCCGTACGGGTCCTCACGCAAGCTGGATCCCATGTCGCTCGTGTTCGACTGATTCTGATGCGCCATGAGCAGCAGAGTTGCGAATACGGCTGCAAAAATTCCGGCGGCCAGCAGCGGACCTCGCCAATTAAGTGACAAGCTTTTGCCAGACCGGCTCTCAAACATGGCTAAGCAACTCCTGCTGGTCCCGCTGATAGGCGGCCACTGCCTCTGGCGTTACCGCACGAAATCCATACCAAACGCCATCGAACTGCCGCAGGCTGCCTCGCAGTTTTTCAGGAATTTCCACCCGCGCCTCGAGTGCGGCTTGCGGGCGCCGCCGCCACCGCCGCATGAACTCATCGAGGTATTCACGATTCGTGCGGTCGCGGCGAATCGTCAGCCACTCGCGCTGCGCCAGACCCGCCAGCAATCCGAAGTAGGCAGCGCGCAGCGCGAGGCGCAGTTCGCCTTCCTGCTGCAACCGGTCGGCCAGTGCGAACCATTCCTCCTCGGAACGCGCACTAGCCAGCGCGCCATCGCTCAGATCGGGAAGGGGCGCTATTGCCATTGGAATCGAAAGCGATTCCGCTTGGCGCCGCCGCCGCAGCCAGATGAGCACTCCGCCTGCCGCGATAGTCGACATGACAACCACCGTCAACCAGAACCAGAGGTTCTTCATCTTCCACTTGCCGCTGCCATTGTTTTCGAGAGAAAGATTGGGCGCGCGCGGCCACAATTTGCGGAAGAAATTGCCAACCGCATTCCACGCACGTTTGAACTCCTGCTCGCTCTTCGCTATTAGCTTGTCAAACCACGTCGGAGGATTCGGGTGTTCGGCGTCATGCCAGCGATAGATCGCACGCTGCGATTCCTCCCCTAGGGCACTGCGCAACTTTTGAATCTGTGCCTGACGCGCGGTATCGGCGGGCGCCTCAGCGCCGAGTGCATTTAGCGGCACTTGCGCTGCCCGCGCGGTCGGCGCCGGGAAACTGCCCCCCAGAATCGCAACCAAAGTCACCAAAGCGCCGGTGACCACCTTGCCGCCAGTCGCTGCGGGCGCAATCATCTGCGCCTTCTTTTTCTGCTCACGTGGCAGTCCCGCAAGCAAGCCCCGCAGATCGTCTCCTTCGCTTCTCGAACGCAAATGCTGGTAAACGACGACAAACGAGCATTTCACGATTGGATCAATCGCCAGCCATGAGCCCGCGAACAAGGAAAGCCAAAACGCGGAACTTCGGATCAACGCAAACATTCCCATTGCGGTCGATAAAAGTGTGTCTACCCCGAAAATCGAGTGCAAAAGCTGCGGAACCAGGATCGCCATAATCACACCGTTGAGCCACACGGCGATCCAGAGAGGCAAGAGCATCACGAAGAGAAGCAAGCCGCCGCCGAACCATTGACTCGAAATTGCAAGGCAGCCGCCAATCCTGTGCCTTTCAGAGCCGTCCTCTTTCACCT
>CAWCCV010000012.1:0-16811 GCA_963794175.1 uncultured Acidobacteriota bacterium
TCCGCCCACCAGGACAAAAAAGGATGGCCGAAGGACGCGGGCTTGTTGTGTTCGATGAAGAAGTGCGAAATCCAGGCGAGGGCGTAAGGCTATGACCAGGGCGAGCGGAATCCACCGCCACCTGTGAAGAACAAGAACTGCGCCCAGCGTCATCCAGCCAAGAAGCGTTCCCACACAATGTAGAATCCGCGTGGATAGCTGGCTGTGCGCGCACACATATTCCGGCCAAAAAATCCTCGAACGTCATGGCAAGCTCTGACTGGCGCCAAACTTGCGATTGCTCTGCCAGCTAACACCGTTGCGCGCAATTTTCTGAAAACAACGGCCAAAAATGCAAGAGGCGCTTCGGAATTCCGAAGCGCCTCTTGATTGCCTGCCCAGGAAAACGGGCAAGGTCTGAGTGTTAGAAAGAGAACTTCAAGCCCAACTGCAGGTTTCTCGGGTTGCTCGAGAAGACCGTTTGCGGCTTGTTGAAGTCAGGGTTATTCGGAATCAACATGTTCCGCTCCGGCCCCGTGAATCCAATCGAGGCCACATCGTTGAGGTAGCCGCCGATATATTGAGCATGGTTGAACATGTTAAATGCCTGCATCTGGAACTCAATCTTGTACCGTTCCGTGAGATTGATTCCCTTGGATATAGTCATGTCGATGTTGTTGATCGGGTGGAGCTTCAGTGTGCTGCGGCCGGTGTCGCTGAGAGCGCCTTGACCGGCCACGATGTATTGGGCCGTCGGATCGTTCGCGAGATAAGCAACGGTCCCGCCAGCTGTGTTCTTTAGCGCAGTCACGCCTGAACCAGTTCCCGAAACGCCTTGCGGGTTAAACACGGGGCGGTCGCCAGCGGAGTCCCCATTCAGGTTCGAGTCGCTATTGCTCTGCGCCGTGGCCCATTGGCCGGTCTGGTAGGTATAGATCGGAGCAACAGTCCAATTGCCTACGACGTTTTTGAGCACCCAGTTGCTGTGTTTAAATGCCTGAACTTCGTAGAGCAAGGCGAAGGTCAGCCGGTTCCGGTGATCGAGGATCGAGTTCGAACGATCCGCGGAAAGGTTCAACCAATCCTGCGCGCGGCGAGGAGCGAGCACAGTGCTGAACACGTCGGCGGTCGCATTGTCAATGGTCTTGCTGAACGTATACGCGCCAACGAATTGCAAACCATGGCTGAACTTCTTGGTCACCTGGGTCGCCACACCGTGGTAGGTCGAAGACGCCCATGGCTCGAATGCAACCAGGTTGCTGCCGGTGAAGTTACCCGCTTCGTACGCAGGCACAAAGCTGTCGCCATTGCCGTAAGCTCCCGCCTTAATGCCGGCGAGTGTAAAGGGCAAAGCGTCCAGCGCGGCCTGGCCCGGGTCCGCCGTATAGGTCGGCAGGAACACGGTATCGGTTACTTGAGGCGTGCGGTTCAGGCGGATCTGCGAAGGAAGGTGAATCCCGCGAGTACCGACGTAGCGAACTTCAACCGTGTAGTCATTGGCGAACTGGTGCTGCACGCCCAATGTCCAATCAATCGATTTCGGAGACTTCTGGTCAACGGGAACGTACGCAGACGTTTTGGCAGCTGCGGATGCCTGATCCGGGAAAGAAGTGGCCGACGTGCTCGGAAGCCCGCCGCCCGCCAGGAATCCGTTGATGTACATCGGATTGGTCGTGTTGGTCGGGTCGTACGCCGCGCAATTAAAGGTAGCGCCACAATCGATCGTCGTCGAGAATTGCGGCGGCGTCGAGAGGATGCCCAAGTTGTCGTACAGGATGTCGAATGCGATTCCAGCACCCGCGCGGATGGAAGTCTTTCCGTCGTGGCCCGGAGAATAAGCAAAGCCGACGCGCGGCGCCCAGTTGTTCTTGGCCGCCGTTGGCGAGCGGAAATCGATCAAGCCAGGTACGCTGGCAATCGAGTTCAGCTCTTGCTTCTTTTGCGTGGCCGGAATCGTCGTGAATTCGTAGCGCAGACCAAGATTAATCGTCAGGTTCGGACGAATTCTCCAGTTGTCTTGCGCAAACCCGTACCAAGCTGTCTGGTCGCCGTAGTACTTCGCATTGCCGGTAGAGCGCTCAGCGAAGTTATCTGGCTCGCTGTCAGTCAAATACTGGTACAGCGTGTTGTAGTAATAGTCCCCGCGCAAGCGCTGCGTGAATTGCTGAGGCGAGATAATTTTACGGGCTTCAAAACCCAGCTTGTAGCTGTGCTTCCCTTTGACGATGGATACCGCTTCGGATGCCTGATACGTATTTTGAATCGTGGACTGAGGAGCGTTGCCATCAGGTCCCACATTCAGGGCACCCAAATCGAAATAAGTCAGGTTCGGGAAATCGGGAAGCCCGGGGAATTGGAAATTACCGGCAGACGTCACGTTGTAGAACCGGTTAAATCCAAACCGCAATTCGTTCTGGACCGATGCCGAGAACTGGTGGTACTCGTTGATCGCCATCAGGTAATTCTTGTTGGGGAGTGCCTGGAAAAACACCGGCAACGAAGCTGCCGTATCGATACCCTCGAAGTCGTTCCAGATGTAACGCGCGCGCAACTGGTCCTTGGTGGAAATGTTCCAGTCGCCGCTGGTTACTAGGTTCTTTGTATTCGAAAACGAAGGAAGCGGAAACGATAGTCCTGCTGTGGTGACTGTAGTCGGAGTTCCATTTGGGTTGCCCAGTAGAATCGGATCGCACTTTTTATCTGCGGTATCTGGGATTGTTCCCACCGGAACAAACTGCAGGAAAGTGTTGAGATTATTCGCCACGAGCGGACGATCTCCCGCCGCGGGGGTATAGTTCTTGATGGCCTGAACTCCAGCTGAATCCGGCGCGCAGGCCGCACCGGCCGTGCCCACCTGGCCAATCGGCTGGTATTCAAAGTTCACAAAGAAGAACAATTTGTTCTTGATAACCGGGCCGCCGACGTTGCCGCCAAAGCGGTTGTTATCGTAGCGGGGCACCTCGGTCAATTGTTGATTCTTCTGCAGCGTATCCAGGGCAAAATAGTTCCGGTTCTGGTTATAAAGATATGCCAACCCGTGGTAGGAGTTCGTTCCGCTCTTCACCACCGTGTTGAACTGACCACCCGAAGAGTGTCCGAATTCCGCCGAGAAGTTGTTCTGCAAAAGCGAAAATTCGGAAACCGCGTCGTTCGGGATTGTCACCAACGGACCGGTTACGCTCTTGGAGTTGTTGTCCACGCCTTCGATCGTAAAGTTGTTGTTGCGCGGACGCTGACCGCCAACGCTCGGGCCGGAGCCTGCTCCGACACCACCGCTCGAGGCCACACCGGAGCTGAGAAGAGAAAGATTCAGAACGCCACTGCCTGCCGTTGCAGAAGGCAACGTGGAAGTGATCCGCTCTTCAAACGTCGACGAAAGCTGTGAAGTCGTCGTATCCAGAGCAACGGCCGCCCCGGAAACTTCGATCGACGTCACTGCGCCTTTGACTTCGAGCGTAATAGAGAGCGTCGAAGTCTTGTTCAATTCGATGCGAAAAGAATTAACCGTCGTCTTGGCGAAGTTATTCGCCCAAGCCGAAATGTTGTACGTTCCGACTGGCAGGTTCGAGAACCGGTATTCGCCGGTTCCATCCGCCTGCGTGCTGTACCGGGCGCCTGTATCGGCGTTTAGTGCTTCGACGCTGGCGTTCGGCACTGCCGCGCCAGATTTATCCAATACCGTTCCGACCACATCTCCGCTGATAACCTGCGCCGTGCTCTGACCCGCAAATACCAGAGTCAAAACCGCGACAGTCAGCACAACAAACAAAAAGAGGTTGCGATACCCCTGTTTCACTGTACCCCTCCTGAATTTTCACAAAAATAGAAAGAAGCGACCGAAAACCTCAAGTGATGCCCACTTGAATGCAATCCTGGCTCCAAATTTATTATTTGGCAATGTAAATTATACTGACCTTAACTTCTTACTTATACACAATTTACAGAGACTAAAGAAGCGGTATATCGCATACCAGCGTCGTGACTATCCGTTTCTGCATACCTACCTACAGTTTTTAGTATTTATGGCGCGCACCCCCACAGACCTCATTGGTGGGTCCATATCCATACAAACATACTGGAAACCTGCTTTTCTTGACACTCGCCCCGGTTCCGGTTCAATCTCTCTGCCCATGAAAAAGCCAACTTTGAGTTTGTCCACCCGGCCATGTCGTAGGGAGTTCCTGCAAGGATCAGCGCTCACAGCTGCCCTGGCCGCGCTGCCCGGCGGGTATGCCGCCGGGCAGGAGGGCGGCCCTTCCTTGCCGCCGGCTTTTGCTTCTCTCAAATCGCTCGGCGCGCGCGTAAAGCCCGTAACGAGCGAAGAGTTTCGCTGGCGGATCGTCCATGCCCAGCAACTGATGAACGATTTTTCGCCGAAATTTGATGCGCTATTCGTGGCTCCGGGGACTTCGCTCTACTACTTCACGGGAATTCGCTGGTGGCCCAGCGAGCGGTTGCTTGCGCTGCTGATTCCTCGCACTGGGGATTCGATCCTAATTTGTGCCGGCTTTGAAGAAGGCCGGCTTCGCGAGCAACTCCATTTCCCCGCCGAAGTTCGCATTTGGCAGGAAGACGAAAGCCCAGCAAGGCTCGCCGTACAAGCCCTAAATGATCGGGGCATCCGCACTGGCCGCGTCGGCGTGGACGAAACCACCTACTTTACCTTTTACGACCACATGCGCGCCGCGGCCCCTTCGCTCGAGTTCACTTCTGGCGATCCCATCACCATCGCTTGTCGCGGCGTGAAATCCGCTCACGAACTCGAATTGATGCGCCTTTCCTGCGAAGCCACTTGCGATGTGTTCCGCGCCGTCTTTGCTTCCTTGCGCGAAGGCATGACGCAATCCGAGGTAGGCCGGCTCGTTGAAGCGGGTTATTCCAAGATGGGTTTGCGCGGCGACGCGCTCGTTCTCTTCGGTCCATCGGCCGCGCTTCCGCACGGCTCGATCAAGCCGCAGTCACTTAAAGAAGGCGACGTCGTCCTGATTGATGGCGGATGCAAACTGGAAGGCTACGATTCGGACATCACGCGCACGGGAATTTTCGGAAAGCCTGCGGACAAGATGCTAAAGGTTTATGACCTGGTTCGCGGTGCGCAGAACGCAGCTCTGGATGCGGCGCGCAGCGGAAAGCTTTCTGGCACAGTGGATGACGCAGCACGCGCCGTAATCGCCGCTGGTGGCTTTGGCCCGGACTACAAATTCTTCACGCACCGCCTCGGCCACGGAATCGGACTAGACGGCCACGAACATCCTTATTTAGTGCGGGGAAGCAAAACCGTTCTCTCCCCAGGCATGACGTTTTCCAACGAGCCCGGCATCTACCTCCCGGGAGAATTTGGAATCCGCTGCGAAGACGACATGGTCATCACTGCTGATGGCCCAGCGCAAATTCTGAGCCCGAGTTTGCAATCTTCTCTGGAAAAGCCGTTCGGCTGAGCCCCGGGGCCGCGTTAATTTTCGAGTTGCTCGCGGCAAAATTCGACAATTCTTTCTTCCGCCCAGAATCTTTGCCGCCCGCCATACCGCGACACGAAGCCGCAATGGCCGCCATGCTTCGGCGCAACAAACCGGATCGCGGGATTGTTCTCGGCCCCTGAAGCAAGAATCGCGCTGTAAGGAACAAATGGATCGTCTTGCGCCGTGATTAGAAGATAGGGAACGCGAATCTTGCCGATGACCTTCTTTGCCCCCGCAGATTCGTAATACTCGGCAGCATCCTTAAAACCAAACTGCGGCGCCGTAATCGCGTCGTCGAACTCTCTTACCGTTCGAACTGGCCCAAATCCATTTCGCGAATACCTCTGCGGAAACAGCTCCGTCTTTCGCGCATACCGCTTCAGCAGGCCGCGTACAAACCGCTCTTCATAAAAATAGTTGTCCCATCGCTCCAGCGCATCCGCGCACTGGGCTAAATCGAGCGCAGGGCAAACGGAACAAACTCCAAGCAACTGCCGTGGCGCCTTCTCGCCAAACTCTCCCGCCATTTTCGTCACGAGATTCCCGCCCATGGAGTAACCCGCAAAGAAAATACGCTCAAAGCCATCTACATTGGCAAGCTCTTCGAGCACGGCGCGGTAATCTCCGCTCATCCCGGAGTTGTACAGCGTCGGCGTCAACAACTCTGTTCCGCCGCAATTTCGCTGGTTCAGCCGCACGACATGAAATCCACTCGCCCAAGCCTTTTCCGCGATTCCTTTCATGTAGCCCGAATCGCTCGAACCTTCAAGCCCATGCACCAGAGCGATTACAGGAGCGTCAGGCCGCTTCCCTTCCTGCCAATTGCAATGACCCAGAATTTTCGATTCGGCATCTACGGCGAACAATCGCTCCTCCACCGGAGACAGCGAGAATCGCCGCCGCCAGAGAGCGGAAGCAATCGTCATCAAATGTCCGTTTGCCAGTAAAGGATGCGGAGTAAAGGGGTGGTCGGCCGGGGACATGGAAGCACTGTACTGGAGAGGCCTGAAGCGCGCAAGTTGCTGCAAACGGGCCGCTTACGGCGTATTGTTAACACCGTATGCCGGTTCAACGTCTTTACCCCATAGATTGCTCTCTCAGCACAATGGCGAACTCGTGGCGACGGCCCTCAGAATGCAATCCTTCCGCGCGGAACCCGCGGCCGTGACGGACGCTTCTAGGATGGATCGCCCCATTGATAAGAAAGCTGAAAAGGAAGATGAGGAACTGGTGCGCGCAGCGCAGCGTGGAGATCGCAGCGCGTTTGGCGTTTTGTATGTGCGCTATGCGCGCATGGTGCACGGGGTCTTGCTCGGGAGAGTGCCTGCAGGAGCGGTAGAAGATCTGGTGCAGGACGTTTTCTTAAAAGCCCTGCCGCGCATCGGTTCGCTGCGCGAAGCCGGACATTTTGGCGGCTGGCTCGCCGCCATTGCGCGAAATCGCGCGGTGGATTTTTTCCGCCAGGCAAGTCCCTCACAGGAATCTTTTGCAGGCACGGAAGAAGTCGCGTCGGAAAGCAAGAAATCTGACGGGGCAGATAAAACTGAAGCCGAATCTGTGCTGGCTGCGATTCGCCGTTTACCCGAAGCCTATCGCGAAACGTTGATCCTGCGTTTGGTGGAAGGGATGACTGGTCCCGAAATCGCGGCGCGCACCGGCCTGACGCACGGTTCAGTGCGGGTAAATTTGCACAGAGGAATGCAGCAGTTGCGGATGCTTGTGGAAGGCGGCCCGAGTCCGGCGGTGAAGCGATGAGCACAAGAAAAATGCCGGAAGAAGACAAGCCGGAGTACGAGCCAATGGACAGCTATCTATGGGATGGCTCTGGCGAGCCGAACGCCGAAGTGCAACGGCTTGAAAAGGCGTTGCTCAAATATCGCCATTCCGGTGCGGCGCTGGTTTTTCCTGCGGAGACTCCGCTTCCTGCGCAAGAATTGAGCGAAGGATTTCTTGCTCGGTTCTGGCCAAGGCGGCTCGCTGCGGTTGCGGCGGTTGCACTGCTCGCGATTTTAGGCTGCGTCAGTTCGTTCAGAAAAATCTCTCTAGTCGCTTCTCGCCCCGGCTGGGAAGTGGCGCGAGTCGAAGGAACGCCGACAATCGGATCTCGCCCGATGCAAGACCCCAACGCTAAAGGAAAACTCGAAGTTGGCCAGCTCCTTGTCACAAACGAAAATTCACGCGCCAGCATCACCGTTGCGGAAATTGGCGAAATTCAAGTAGACCCAGGCTCGCGCGTGCGTTTGCTCCAAACCAGCCGCGACCACAAGCGCATTTTTCTCGAGGAAGGAACCATACACGCAGCAATCTGGGCCCCGCCCGGTGAATTTGTCGTGGATACACCATCGGCCGTCGCCGTCGATCTCGGCTGCATGTACACGCTCAAAGTCGAACCCGACGGGTCGGGCCTTCTCCGCACAACGCTTGGGTGGGTCGGCTTCCACTTGCAAGGGCGTGATTCGTTCATCCCCGCGGGCGCCGTCTGCCCCACGCGCCGCAACGTCGGCCCTGGCACGCCGTATTTCGAGGACGCACCCGAATCTTTTCACAACGCCCTCGCCCAATTGGATTTTGACCCGCTGACTTTGGAGGCACGCTCCGCCGCGTTGCAAACGATCCTCTCGCAAGCTCGCAAAGAAGACGCTCTTTCGCTCTGGCATTTACTCTACCGCACCGAAGGCTCTGACCGCGTACGGGTCTACGCGCGCTTTGCCGCACTCGTTCCGCCGCCGCAAGGAGTTACCCGCGATGGCGTTCTCCGTCTCGACCAGCAGCAACTCGATCTTTGGTGGAACGCGCTGGGCCTGGGCGACATTTCCATCTGGCGTTTCTGGGAACAGACCGGCCAACCCGTAAGATCGCTACCCTCTAAAACCGATCTCATGCAAAAGAAGCAGGAATACCTGAAACAAATCCGTTAACACTCCGCGTTCGCAGGCCGTCTTTTCATCAGAACGGAATTCACTCGCCGGAGGCAAACATGAAATTCACGTCGCATTTTATTCTTTCCTCAACGCTTGCCACTCTCTTTTCACTCTCTGTTTTGTCGGTCGCAACCCCTGCCGGCCCGCCGCTCATCTGCCATCCCATTGAAATTGACGGCGCAAATTCCCTGCCCTGGATCAGCCATGACTGGAAACTCACCGGCGCGGAAAAGTACGATACGAAGAATCTCGTCGCCGATACGCTCGCGATTCTCAATTCGAGCGCAAACATTCTCGTTCACATGGAGACGCTGCGCCGGGCCACGCTTTATGCAAAATCCGATCCCGCGGTCGCAAGGCAGCTTCTGACAGCGATCGTCGCGGGCACGAAGAGCATTTCTCCTCGGAGCCGGCAATCAGAAGCGCTCCATCTATTTGACAGCGGCTATCTGGCGGAAGCCTATAAACAGTGGCTCGGGGAGCAGAACAATCCCGCGCACGGACTCGACGGCTACGCGCTGGTAAAAGAAGCAATCCACCTGCGCGGCGGAAGCGAACCGCAAATGGACTTTGCCGCAGCCTTGATTGGTCTCGGCGGGCCCGCAATGGATCAGCGTGAATTCGCTCAAAAAGCAATCGCGGGTGGAGCTACTGATCCCCTCCTCGCTCGCAACCTAGCGACTCACTTTCTCGGTGCAAACTCAGAAACCATGGCCGAAATGATCAGCCGCACCAAACTGGCCAAGGACTAGCGCCATGAAAACACGTACCCCAGTCTTCACAGCACTTGTTTTGTGCTTTCTATTGGGAGCGGGCCGCACACGGGAGCAACAATCCGACACCGGTTTGACCGCCCACGAATGGGGAACTTTTACTTCCATTGCCGGAGCGCGCGGCGAAGCCGTCGTCTGGCAGCCGCAACTCGAAAAGGATGACCTGCCAACCTTCGTCGAGCACCTTGGCAACAATCGCTTGAAAGGCGGACTGTCAGGCACGGTGCGTATGGAAACTCCGGTCCTTTATTTTCATGCGACCCATCCAGCCACCGTTTCGGTCCATGTGAGCTTTTCTGGCGGCTTGCTCACGGAATGGTATCCGCACGCAGTAAGCGACGTGTCTGACAAACGGCCGGCGAACCCGCTCCCGGAGACCCGGGGGAACGGTACCGAGCTTACGTGGAATTCCATTTCCATCGATCCAGGAGCAGCGCCGGAATTTCCGATGGAGCGCGCAGCAAGCCGC
This sequence comes from uncultured Acidobacteriota bacterium, assembly GCA_963794175.1. Taxonomy (GTDB): domain Bacteria; phylum Acidobacteriota; class Terriglobia; order Acidiferrales; family UBA7541; genus Acidiferrum. The sequence goes on from CAWCCV010000012.1 coordinate 9,602, forward strand.
TACTACGCGGCACGCGAAACATTCGCATCGCCGTTGACCATAAAATCGCCGACCGGCAACCAGTACGAAAAATTTCTGTTTTACCGGGGAGTCGCATCGTTTCGCGTTCCGGTTTCGGCAATTCCCATGAACGACGGACACATTCTCGTCTCCAACCTCATGCGCGACTTCATTCCGCAAGCAATCTTGTTTGAACGCCGCGGCGACAAACTCGGTTACCGCTATCTCGGCGCTGTGGGCAACGGTTCCATCGCAGAACCACCAGAACTGAACTCTGACTTAGAGAGTTTGACTAACGATCTGGAGAAGACCCTCGTCGGGCAAGGGCTCTTCGCCGACGAAGCCCACGCCATGATCGAAACTTGGAAGGACTCTTGGCTTGAAGAAGGTACGCGGCTACTCTACATCCTGCCGCAAAATTTTGTGGACAGCGTTCTGCCTCTGAAGATTCAACCTAAACCGGCGAGCACTCTGCGCGTTTTTGTTGGCAGAATGGAAGTGGTCACCCCGGCCACGGAAAAGGCGATCGAAACGGCTCTTTGCTCGGGCGATCGCAAAGCGCTCGCAAAATATGGCCGCTTCCTCGTCCCGATTCTGCAAACGATGATTGCCCGTTCAACCAGCCAGTCCCAAACGGAACAACTGACCGCGTACCTTGATTCGGCCTATCGCGACGCGGCAACAAAACTGGCGGCTCGTAACTAGCCGCCTTTTCTAAACCTGCAGATTTCGCCCAAAACTTGACCCAATTTGCTCTCGCCCCTACAATAATAAGTTCAAAGTGATTCATTTTTTCGATTCTATGAATTTTCTCTCGGCCCGGCGGCCTCCTGCCGGGCTGCGCTGTTTTTATGGCGCGACTTTCTCTACACCGCTGGCTAAGGGGTTGGAATGATAGACGGTCCCATTCAAGAAGGCCTTACTTTCGATGACGTTCTTCTCGTCCCCGGAAAATCTTCGGTCGTACCCAACGAAGTCACCACGAGCACGCAGTTCACGCGCAAACTCGGGCTCGCCATTCCGCTTGCTTCCGCGGCCATGGACACCGTCACCGAATCGCGCCTGGCCATCGCTATCGCGCGACAGGGCGGCATCGGCATCATTCATCGCAACATGCCCATAGACCGCCAGGGCGAGGAAGTCGACCGCGTAAAGCGCTCTGAATCCGGCATGATCGTCGACCCCGTCACCATTTCGCCGGACATTACCGTTGCGCCAGGCGCTCGAAATTATGACCAAGTACCGCATCTCCGGCCTGCCCGTTACTCGTGGCACTCGTCTCGCCGGCATTCTCACCAACCGCGACCTTCGTTTCGAAAAAAATCATTCGCAGCTCGTCAATGCCGTCATGACGAAAGAAAATCTCGTTACGGTTCCTGTCGGCACCACGCTCGAAGAAGCCGAAAAAATCCTGCAAAAGCATCGCATCGAAAAGCTCCTCGTCGTGGACCAGGACTTCAACCTCAAAGGCCTCATCACCGTAAAAGACATTCAGAAAAAGCTCGAATATCCGCACTCTTCCAAAGACGGTCACGGCAGGCTTTACGCAGGGGCAGCCGTTGGCGCAACGGGGGATTTCCTCGAACGCGCCGTGGAAATGTCCAAAGCAAATGCCGACGTCCTCGCCATCGACACCGCGCACGGCCATACCGAAAAAGTCATGGAAGCGATCAAAGCGATTCGTCATCGCCTCCCGGAAATGCAAATCATCGCCGGCAACGTCGCCACCTTCGAAGGCGCAAAAGATCTCATCGCTCTCGGCATTGACGGCCTGAAAGTCGGCATCGGCCCCGGCTCCATTTGCACCACGCGCGTCGTCACCGGCGCTGGCGTTCCGCAACTCACCGCCATCATCGAAGCGTCGCGCGCCGCAAAGAGTACCGGCGTTCCCATCATCGCCGACGGCGGCATCAAGTATTCCGGCGACATCACCAAAGCCATTGCCGCCGGCGCCTCCTGCGTCATGATCGGCAGTCTCTTTGCCGGCACCGAGGAATCTCCCGGCGAAACAATTCTTTATCAGGGCCGCACCTTCAAGTCTTATCGCGGCATGGGCTCGATCGGCGCGATGGATGCCGGCTCGGATCGCTATTCCGTCGTGCAGGACTCCACTGAAAGCGGAAAGTCCGTTCCCGAAGGTGTCGAAGGCCGCGTCGCATATAAAGGACCGCTCGGCGCGCTCACCGATCAACTCGTCGGCGGCCTCAAGAGCGGCATGGGCTATGTGGGAGCGGGCACGCTGAGGGATCTTGCGGAGAAAGCGCAGTTTGTCCGCATTACCGCCGCCGGCTTGCGCGAATCGCACGTCCATGACGTCGTCATCACGCGTGAAGCCCCGAACTACCGCATGGAATAGTTTTTGTTCTGAGGGAGGACACGACTAAGTCGTGCCGTTGCCACGAAGGAAAATAGGGGGCTTTTGGCCCCTGAGGTCATCCTGGAGCTTTCTTGTCCGAACAACCCTGGCGCAATCCTCGCCCCGCACCCGAACCCGATGAAATCCGCCGCCGCGTGCCTGCTTCCCAAATGATTCCGGCGTGGCTCCGCGCCTGGTGGCCGGCGCTAGTCTGGGCTTGCATCATCTTCTCGCTTTCCACGGACTCTTTCTCCGCCGAGCACACCAGTTTCTTCATTGGCCCGGTGCTCTACTGGATTTTCCCTCATGCCTCCGCCGATACGATCGAGACCTATCACCACTACATTCGCAAGACCGCCCACTTCTCCGAATATTTCATCTTCTATCTCTTGATTTTCCGCGGTGTTCGCAACGATCGCAAAAGCTGGCGTTGGACTTGGGGCCTTTCCGCCCTCGCCATCGCCGCCGGCTATTCCGCGCTCGATGAAATCCACCAGGCGTTCGTCATCAGCCGCACGGCTTCCCCTTGGGATTCCTTGCTCGACTCTGTCGGCGCCTTCGTCGCGTCCATCGTCGTCTTCTTCTGGTATTTTTTCAGCCGACGGAGCACAAGTTCGCCCCAGTAGCTCGCCAATTCCGAACCATTACTCCGGATCGAGAATCCTCGGCCCGGGCCCTTCCTTCCCCAAAACATCGTAAGGATTGCGCAACGGGCAAATTCCCAGCGACAAACATCCACAACCGATGCACCCGTCCAGCTGATCCCGCAACCGCGTCAGCCTTGCAATCCGCTCGTTCAATTCCGCCCGCCAGCCCGCCGAGAGTTTCTTCCAATCCTCCGCCGTCGGAGTCCTCTGCCCGGGAAGCGACTCTAGCGCCTTCCTAATCTCCGCCAAAGGCATGCCCGTTTTCTGCGCTACCTTGATCAAAGCCACGCGCCGCAGCGCGTCCCGCGCATACCGCCGTTGATTTCCGCTGTTCCGCCAGCTCTCAATAAGCCCTTTTTTTTCATAGAAATGCAGTGTTGAAACGGCCACTCCGCTCCTGCGCGCCACGTCCCCCACGGTCAATTCTCGCTTGGGACCGGTCCGAACGTCTTCCGGATTTCATTTTTCCCTTGACCTCAAGCTAACTTGAGGTTGTACCGTGATTCGGAGTAGCTACGCAACGGAGAAAATTGCTTATGCAAAACAGACTCAAGCTCGCTCTCATTTATGGCAGCACGCGCCCTGGCCGTCTCTGCGACAAGGTCGCCCGGTGGGCCGCGTCGCAGGTTTCCGCTGACTCTCAGTTCGCCCTAGACGTCATTGATCCGGCTCATCCATCCGCGCAACGCGCAAACGTAAGCTCACCGGAGAATTTAGTGTGGCTCTGCGAACGCATCGGCGACGCCGACGCGTTCGTGATCGTCACGCCCGAATACAATCACGGCTACCCAGCGCCACTGAAATCCCTCATCGACTCCGTCGGCCCCGAGTGGCACGCCAAGCCCGTCGCATTTGTTTCCTACGGCGGAATTTCCGGCGGCATCCGCGCCGCCGAGCAACTGCGTCAGGTCTTCGCGGAAATGCACGCCGTCACGATTCGCGATTCGGTTGCTCTTCCGATGGCGTGGGAATTATTCGACGCCGAAGGCAATCTCAAGCGTCCGGATCGCCCCAATCGTCAGATACAGGTCGTCCTCAAACGCCTCGTCTGGTGGGCCAATGCCCTCCGCGAAGCGCGAAACGCAACTCCTTATGCACCGGCCGCGTGAGCGACCGGGAGTTGATTCGCAAACAGAAATAGTCTCGAAAGGAATGTGAAATGATTCTCGTAACAGGAGCGACCGGCACTGTCGGTCGCGAAGTTATCTCCCAACTCCTGGCAGGAGGACAAGAAGTCCGCGCGATGACGCGCAATCCCAATAAAGCCAGGCTCGATGCCCGCGCTGATCTCGTTTGCGGAAATTTCGAAGATCCGGATTCCTTGTCCGCTGCTGTCAAAGGAGTGGAACGCGTCTTCTCCCTCACCGTGGGTCCACAAACAGGAGTCCATGAAAAAAATCTCGCGCAGGCTGCAAAAACGGCTCACGTTCGCCACATTGTGAAACTTTCCGCCATGGGCGGCGACGGCGGAACCAAAAACGACATCCGCAAATGGCATGACGAAGGCGAGCAAGCCATCCGCGACTCCGGCATTCCGCTCACAGTCCTTTATCCGGGTGCATTTATGTCCAACGCCTTGCACTGGCGCGAAACCATTCGCGCCTCCGGCAAAGTTTTCTCCAATTACGGGGACGGCAAGCTGCCTCCGGTTCACCCGCGAGACATCGCGGCAGTCGCGGTGCGTGCGCTCATCTCCGGCGGCCACGAGGGAAAATCCTATATGCTTACCGGCCCCGAAGCACTCAGTGTTGGCGAGCAAGTCAAAATTCTAGCAAGCGCCATCGGCAAGCAGATCGAATTCGTTCCCGTGACTGACGAAGCGACGCGCTCGGCCATGCAAAAAGCTGGATTCCCCGCCGAACTCGTCAACGCGCTTATCCATTTTGCCGCCTACATTCGCAGCGGCAAAGCAGCGCAGGTCTATCCTACAATCAGGGAAATCACCGGCCGCGCTGCCTTCTCTTTTTCGGACTGGGCACGCGAAAACGCCTCGGCGTTCGACTGAGCAAGCAGGCAGTTCCCCAACCCCTTTTTCCCCACGCAAGGGCTTCCCGTAACACGTTGCCTGGGCCAATCTGAATCTGCCGGTGTACGATTTCACTATGCAAAAACAATTTCTGGGGATCGGTTGCTTGGGCCCGGTCCTTATCGCAAGTGTGCTGATTTCCTTTGCAGCGCCGCGAAGCCTCGCACAACAGCCCTCCCCAGCTCCCGACGCCACGCTCCGCGTCGCTGTCTGCCCTATCGTCTATCCAGACGACCAAACTCCAGGCAACAAAGGTATCCACTACACATTTTTCGGAAACGCATTCTTCATCAACTCGCAAGGCTATCTAGTTACCGCGGCGCACGTGCTCCAAACATTCCGCGACGGGGGACAACCGTACATTCTCGTCGATCGCCCCAACGCTCCGCCGCAAACCGTCAAAGCCAACATCATCGGCATTGACTGGACGCACGACGTCGCTGTATTGCGTGCCGTGCCCAATCCATTTGAAGGCAAATTCCGCGTCGCGTTCCTGCCGCTCGCTTCAAAACGTGCCGTTTCGGGTGATGCCATCATCTCTACCGCTCTGCATCCCGCAAACACCCGCGGCGCCTACACCTACCAGATGCCCGTCCAGGACTGGTCAAGAGCCGAAGTGCTGGACTACGTCCAAACTCACGAAGAAATCCAGTTGCCCCAAACCGATCTCTTCATCTTCACGCACGAAGTCCAGAAAGGTCAGAGCGGCGCCCCGTCCTTTTTCCGATACGCGTGGAGTAGCCGGCCTCGTCGATGGCCGCTGGCTCCGCCCAAATCCCGCCTCCGCCGCCAGCAAAAATTCCCAAAAATACTCCGGCCCCATAGGTGCAGCAGTCCCTATCGATTACGTGCTCGAGCTACTCCAAAAATATTCGGTCTCCTGGACTTCCGCTCCGCAAGCCCCCGCTGCAGCAGCCAAATCACCCGCGAATCCTGTAAAGTAATTCCGCCTGTACCCATCTGATTTTATGGAGCAAACATTCGTCATGGAATTCAGACAACTCGGTTATTCCGGCTTGCAGGTCCCCGTTCTCAGCTTCGGCACCGGCACGTTTGGTGGCGCCAATGAATTCTTCAAAGCTTGGGGCAGCAGCGACGTTGCCGAAGCCACACGCCTCGTGGACATCTGCCTCGACGCAGGCGTCAATCTCTTTGATACCGCCGACGTCTACTCGCAGGGCGTCTCCGAACAAATCCTCGGTAAAGCCATCAGCTGGCAAACGCAATCGCGTGCTCATTTCATCCAAAGCCACCTTCGCCATGGGCGACGGCCCCAATGACCTCGGCTCCTCGCGCCACCACCTAATTCAGTCCTGCGAAAACAGCCTCCGCCGCCTCGGCGTTGAAACCATCGACATCTACCACATGCACGGCTTTGACGCCCTCACTCCCGTCGAAGAGGTTCTCAGCACGCTCGACACGCTAGTCAAAAGCGGCAAAGTCCGCTACATCGCCTGCTCCAATTTTTCCGGATGGCATCTCATGAAGTCGCTATCCATTTCCGAGCGTTACGGTTGGGCACGCTACGTCGGCCACCAGGTCTACTACTCTCTCGTCGGCCGCGACTACGAATGGGAACTCATGCCTCTCGCCGCCGAGCACAAAGTCGGCGCGCTTGTTTGGAGCCCGCTCGGCTGGGGCCGCCTCACCGGAAAAATCCGCCGCAATCAGCCCATCCCCGAAGTCTCGCGCCTGCACAAAACCGCCGACAAAGGCCCGCAAGTCGACGACGAATATCTCTACAAAACCGTGGACGCCATCGACGAGGTCGCCAAAGAAACCGGCAAGACCGTCTCGCAAATCGCCCTCAACTGGCTCATCCAGCGCCCGACCGTCGCCAACGTCATCATGGGCGCGCGTAAGGAAGAGCAGCTTCGCCAGAATCTCGGCGCCGTCGGCTGGAATCTCAGCAAAGATCAAATGGCCAAGCTCGACGCCGCCAGCCAACTCCAGCCGCCCTACCCCTACTGGCACCAGCGCCAATTCCAGAACCGAAATCCGCTTCCGGCATCCCGCTCCTGAGGTAAGGTTGTTGCCCGGGAGAACACCCTAGTGCGCCTGATCAATTACGCTTGGAGAGTCCGCTTCACGCTGCCCATTTTGTTCTTTGCACTGGTCACACTTCAGCCGCCGGCGTGCGCCAAATACAAATACTTTCGCGCGGGCAACACAGCTGACGTT
>CAWCCV010000013.1:0-281925 GCA_963794175.1 uncultured Acidobacteriota bacterium
ATCACGCACGAACGGCGGCTTTATTTCATCCAATTCGCGTTGCGTCCCGGTCAGTAACTCGCGCAAAGTCGCCGGGAAATCCTGCAGTTGTCCGCGCGTCACTTCTTTCAGCATCGTTTCCACCCCTTGGAATTTATCGGCCAGCACAGCCTCGAGCAGATCGAACTTCCCAGGAAAATAAGCGTAAAGCGTTTTCTTGCTGACCCCCAACTCCTCCGCCAGATCGTCCATAGTCACACTGCGGAATCCGTGGCTGAAGAAGTGCCCCCGGGCAGCATCGACAATACGCTGCCGGTTAGCATCGTGATTTCGGCTTTGAGACGATGATTTTCGTGCCCGTTTCACATCTACGGCAGTCTTACCACATCGTAGAAACTAATCCAGTATATTTAGTTTCCACAGTCGAGTGTTTGCGGATACATTGCTACGCCACTATTAAAATTTCGCGTCGCTAGTGCGCCCATTATTGTCCGGGCGACTTCGCTTCGATGGTCGTCAGCAAATATTGGAGCGCCTCATCAAACGCTCGCCGGTCCTCGACCAACACGGCACGCCTACTGTTCTCTACTACGACCACTGCGCGGCTTTGACGGTCTCAAGCCTTTTCTTTTGCAAGTTAAGCAACAGCGCGATTCGTACGGCAATCATGCAAGTAATCACAGGAGTGATCGAGCAGTCGGCGAAAGCAGTAGCACCTCGGGTGGTTCTCTCGTAAACTCCGCTAGTTTCGTTGTGACTTCTCTTTCCCGCATGGCTTCGGTAACAGCCGCGGCAGATCTTTCGTAAGCTTCGCGATCTGGAAAACGCGAAAACCACACGAACACGTTCGCGTCCTCTCGCACGGGCAAGCGCGGGAAAGTATTCGGGTGCGTTTCGGTAACAAACGAGGCCAGCACTGAAATTCCCGCGTTCGTTAAGTGCGGCTGAAGCTCGCGCTCAAAGAAAGTCGGAAAATCAACTGCCTTCGGTTTGTCGAGGTGGTAGATCGTTGCGACCAAAAGATCTTGTTTCACTGTCGATCCAACCGGTGCACGGCTGGCATGCTCCAGTTGAAATCCTGAAGTCGGCGACGCCGGACGCAATAGGAGAACATTGTCGGAGTCGATCATTGTGGCGTTGGCCGCATCGCGATGAGCTTTCCAAACTGGTCCACTGTAAAACGCCTGTAGCTGCGTGGCCCGCGCGTCCATATCGCTAAAACCCCGCAGCCAGACGAAGCGGTCCGGATTATTCAGATCGCGAAACTGACCAATCACGGTCATGCCGGTAGCTTCCTGGGTTTCAATGAACTCGCGCTCGAACAGTTCGATCAGCGTTTCGCGCGCGCCTGGCACGAGCGTGTATTGCCGAAGTTCAACTACCGGACAGCATGTCCGGACCCTCGTGGGACTTTTCACGAATTCCATGATCCAGTTAGTTTCCCACGTTTTGCCTCCATCGTCGGAGAACGCCTGCTCCCAATGCGGTTCGGTGGTGAGATTCGTCCACAAAAAGCGAATGCGAATCGGTTTTCCTTTAAAAGTATCGTTGGCGTAAAACGTTCCGATGCCGTTCTTGAATCCGCCGACCACAGGCGGATCGAGATGGCTTGGGTTGCGGCCATCGATCCACCAAATCGACCATTGTTTCTTCGTCGCATCATAGGTGCGTAGTGACACTGCTCTAAAGGCGTCGCCCGGAAAATCGAGGACGTTCTCATCCATGTTGCCTGCGCCGCCAAGAATTTTTTGCATGGCGCACGTCCCCTCGAATTCAATCCACTCGTGATTGTCAGCGAGTCGTTCCTTCAAACGACAGTGATGAACACGCCAGCTTCCAATTAGGAAATCAAAGTCGTTGGCTCCGGTCGCCTCGTTTTCCATTTTGCCTGACTCCGTTGGTTTATTTTCCATGTGCGGGGATTTCTGCAGCTGCGCGACTCCGGCCTCCTTTTTTCTAGCTTATGTGAAGCAGAACCAGATACAGAACGCAATGCAGAGTATCAAAGCGCCTGTCATTTTAGTTCTTCCACGCTCCCATTGCCGGAGGCGGCGGCGTCAGTGCCCCAGCTTTACGCTTGGCCTTAGCGTTGCTGACTGCGTTTGGCTCGCAATGCCAAAGCCGACCGAATAGCAGCGCATCGGAAATCAAATCGACGCTGTGATGATCTTTACGCGGTCTGACTTCGTAAAGGTGTTGTGAGCTGACCGACCCTTCGCGGTCTTCACCGCCCAAACGAGGGAACGTCCAAGCTGATAAATGATATATGGCGCAAGTGCCACCAACCATGCGATTGCCCACTCGCGACGCGAGAAAAGAGCTTCGTAGAAACTAGGGAGCATCGCGAGCTTCACTCCCTCGTTGGTAATCGTGATGACGACCAGCGGCGCGATTGTCAACCTGACTACCAGCAAAACAACGAATGTGACCCACTCTCTCGCGATGACCCTCTTCTGTCTGCTCACCATTTCAGTTTGCTTGCCACGACACCCTGCCACGGCTTATCTCTTTCTCGTTAGTCTTGGTCCAAGTTTGAGCGATGAAGCTTATTCTTCTTGGTAACGCAGGGGCCGGCAAAAATAACATGGCGCGTCGAATCATCGGCGATGAACCCATCCCGTGCCTTTCGTTGGACGAAATCGCCTGGGATGATGGTCCTACCAAAAAAAAATCTCAGCGAAACGGAAGCCTCTGGAGGTGAGTCTGCGTATGCTGCACGCTTTCATCCAGAGCAACGAGCAGTGGATTGTAGAGGGTTGTTACAGTGATCTGATCCAGGCTGCGCTTCCGTACTGCACGGAGTTGCGGTTTTTGAATCCTGGGATTGAGGTCTGTGTGGCTCATTGCCATCGCCGGCCTTGGGAACCCGAAAAGTATTCCTCGCCAGAGGACCAAGCGGCCATGCTGACTCGACTGGTTCAGTGGGTCAGGAGGACGAGACCCGCGAGGATGATACGGTTTGAGGCGGCATCGTCAGGTTTTCGAGCAATTCGCGGGTCGAAAGCGCGAATACACATCTGTCGAATGTTATCCTGATGGCTAACCGGGCACATTAGCTGCCGTGGCGATGCATGTCTGCAATCCAATCGTTCGCCCGTTGGAATCAATCGCTGAAACGTAGCCCCAACTCCATCCGGCTTTCCGAGATTGCCGGCAATTATTTCCCAAGGACTTCACGGGTGGCACTTCCTCGGTCGCCAAAGAAGGATCGCAGTGAGTTTCCGATGTCCAGTGTTCGGCGCTCACGGTTCGACTCCGATCTTTTTAAGCAAATCCGGGAATCGCGGATCGGCACGCAAATGGTCCAAACCGGCAAAGATGCAATATTGCCGGAGCCACATGATGCTAGCGTTTTGCTGTTCCAAGCCCGTGAAAAACAAGCAAAGGCTGCATCGTGATTGCCTAAACCCGCATGAACGAAACCGAGATAAGTGGGTTAGACATTCACTCTCTTTCCGAGTTCGGCTAAGTGCTCTAGCACCTGTTCGGCTTCAGCCTTTCGATTCAAATGGCCTAGGAGGCATCCAAGATCGGCCAACGGCATAGGACCTCCCCCAAGCGTAACTGCTTTGCGCAACTCTCCGACGGCAACTTCGCGCTTTCCCTGACCCCAATGAGCCAATCCCGAGAGCCCAGTACCCGCCGAAGAAATTTGACTGAAGGTCAAATAACGTACGGGCCTGTTTCAAGAGCAGATCATAGCGACGACAAAGCCAGTAGACAAAGCCGGTGTGCATAATGATCATCGGGGATAAGGGATCGAGTGTTGCGCCAACCGCGCATGGCTTATCGCATCATCGTCCCGCCTCATACATAACAACGCGCCGGCGTAATGTTCGTGAGCGGTAACGTAGTTCGGATTAAGCTTGATCGCTTGCTTAAAGCAGTGTTCAGCCGCTCGCCAGTCCCTTTCATTCCAAAATCTTACCATCGCCAAAACCGTTTGCGTTTCGGCTAGGTTCGGATCGAGTTCTACTGCCTTTTCCGCAGCCCGATTCCAAAATCTCACCATCGATACTGGTTTTGACAAAGCCTCAATCAGCAGATCATCAGTTTGCGCTTCAGCTAAATTCGGATCGAGCGCCGCTGCTTTTTCTGTTCCAAGTCGCGACGAACAGTTGTATCGAGCTTTTCTTCAAGTGAGAGATAGCCATAGTGCCAGCCGATCTGATACGAGAGGGATAAGGCAGCATAAGCCAGTGCGTAGTTGGGTTCGATGTGCAGCGCTTTTTTGAACACTCGATGCAGCGCCTGAAACCTTCTCCAGTGAATTTGTAATAGTGATACCGCGCCTGAAGGTAAAGTTGGTAGGCTTCCGTATTGTAAGTGCCGTGTTTTGTTACCGACTGATCGCCTGCGCCAACCAGTTGCATCTCAAGGGCGTCCACGATTTCGCGAGTAATTTCATCCTGAATCGCAAAGACTTCTGCATTTCGCGGTCAAATGTTTGTGTCCACAGATGATCGCCGTCTGCCGCATTAATCAATTGGGCCGTGATGCGTAGCCTGTTGCCGGATTTGCGCACACTGCCTTCCAAAATCGTTTTGACGTCCAAATGCTCAGCAATGCGACGGATGTCCTCCTTTTTTCCTTTGTCACAAACAGGTAGGCGCTCGAATCGGCGATGTAATGAAAGTCTCCCCCGATACAGTGCGCGGATATCAGACGCTCTCGGCAGCCAATTCAAAGACGACGCTGCTCGGCGAGAAAACACGCCAGTTGATTTCGTTGGCCGTGGCCGTAACGACGCGTTGCGATGGCTGCATCGTGGTGCATACCGAAGCCGCTCTCAAAGCCGGCGCCACGAAAGAGGAAATTGGCGAAGCGCTGGGCGTTGCCGTGGCGATGAATGCGGGTGCGGCGCTGGTTTATTCCTCGCGTGTTATGGACGCCGTGGCGGCCAAATCAGGGCCAATAAGCTGCTGGTACTGCGGCTGTCTCACTTACCGGGAACATATCTCAGGGTGAGACCATTGTTGTGCCGGACGGTGACACGTCTCTGTACCATTCAATCGACCCAGTCGCCCACTCAAGTAGCGCGCGCGCTGGAGGCTCCGCCGAAGTACCTCGTTTGCTTACACTTAGCTCGAGCTTAGCGATGTAGCCAGCCGGGCACAAGTTTCAAGATTTTCCATAGCTTGGCACACGCCATGCTCCTTTCGTTACTAGGCAAGGGTGTAGGAATTCTCCCTCCTGCTGTCTTGCAACTCTAGCGATTGGTCGTGGCTGATGAAGACGTCAACGGGTAAACGCCGCCTCGCGCAGCTAATCTGCTTGGTCGCGGTTTTTGGGATTGGCACGGGCATTGTGATTGCCCAGCAACAGGAAAGCGACCGCAAGGTCATTAAAAAGGTCGAACCGGAATATCCCAGCGTTTTGCGCGACAAGGGAATTGGCGGCACGGTGCGCCTGCGAGTCACAGTCAAGCCGGATGGCACGGTCAAAGACATCCAAACCATCGGCGGCAACGCAGTTCTAGTGGAATCGGCTACCCGCGCCGTGAAGCAGTGGCACTATGCTTCTGCAGATCGCGAATCGGTCATTGATGTTGCGATTCACTTCGGCCAACGGCCGTAATTCGCACGGGCACATCTTCCGCACGGTTTTGCAGGGCCCGCTTTTTGAAGCGGGCCTTTTCTTTAGTCGTAGTATTCCTGGCCGAGGTGCGTAATCAGTTCTTCGCCCATCATCCAACGCAGGGTATTTTTCAGCTTCATGGATTGAATGAAGAGGTCGTGCTCGGGATAGAGCCCCGCGCCAGTCATCGGCGACTTGAAGTAGAAGCTGAGCCACTCCTGAATGCCGCGGAATCCCGCGCGCTGCGCCAGATCCATAAACATCACGAGGTCCAGTACGATCGGCGCCGCAAGAATCGAATCGCGGCAGAGGAAGTCCACCTTGATCTGCATCGGATAGCGCAGCCAGCCGAAAATATCAATGTTGTCCCAGCCCTCTTTGTTGTCGCCGCGCGGCGGATAATAGTTGATGCGGACCTTGTGGTACATCTTGCTGTAGAGGTCGGGATAAAGCTGCGGCTGCAAAATGTATTCCAGCGCGCCGAGCTTCGATTCTTCCTTCGTTTTGAACGAACCCGGATCATCGAGCACTTCCCCGTCGCGGTTGCCCAGGATGTTTGTCGAATACCAGCCGTCGAGCCCCAGCATGCGCGCCTTGAACGCCGGCGCGAGGACGGTCTTCATCAGGGTTTGGCCGGTCTTAAAATCCTTGCCGCTTATCGCGACGTTGTGATCCAGCGCCAATTTCTGAATCGCCGGAATATCCACGGTCAGGTTCGGCGCTCCGTTGGCGAAAGCAACTCCGCTCGTGATGCAAGCCCAAGCGTAGAGCATGGAAGGCGCAATCGCCGGGTCGTTCTTCTTCATGCCTTCGATAAATTTTTCCGGCGTCGAGTGCACATCTTCCGGCTTGATGAACACTTCCGTCGAAGCGCACCAGCAGGTCACCAAGCCGAGAAACCCTCTTTGTCTTGCGAAAATTCTCAATGTCATCTTTCAGTTGCAGCGCCAGATCGTACTTGTTCTTCGCCTTCTTGACGTACGTCCCATCCAGCCGCTTCACATATTCGCGGTCAAACGCAGCCTTCATCGGCTTGATCTTCTTCAGGAACGGCTTCACTTTTTCCAGATCTTGGAAGCTCAGCACGCCCGCTTTTTCTGCCGCTTGGTACGCGTCGTCCTTGAAAAGATCCCAGCTCCCGAAAACCAGATCGTTCAAATCCGCCAGCGGCACAAATTTCTTGATCAGCGGCGAATTGTTGTCCGTGCGCTTGCCCAGGCGAATCGTGCCGAGCTGCGTCAGCGATCCAATCGGCTGCGCTTTACCCTTACGCACCAGTTCCACACCGGCCATCAACGTCGTGCTTACCGCGCCCATTCCCGGAAGCAGCACTCCCAGTTTTCCTTTTGCAGGCGCAATCTTTGCAGGCTTTTCCATTCTGCTCCCTCAAGCAAGCGGCCGCGGGTGCGACCGTTGGATTTGAATTTTACAGATTAGTGCAGCGGGCACGGCGCCCGAAAATTGTTCCCAAGCAAACAAGCAGTATCGCGCAAAGCGAAGCGTTGTTGCAAATCGGGACGCCGATTTTTGGCAAAGCGCAGAGGAAAATTCTTGAGGAAGGAAGGAAGCCGCTCGTTAGGACAAGCCCGTTATGACCGGCGCTTCTGATTCGACAAAATCGAGCTCGCCAGGGTAAATGCCACCAGGCAAGCAATTGCAAAGGAAAGAACAAAAACGATCACGAGCCCCTCCCGCCAAACACCCATAAGTTCGCAAGGGGCGTTGCCAAAGTCAGGGATGTCTAAGTCGTGTATTTTCAATAGGGATTAGCAGTTACGCCGCGAAATTCGCAAATCGGTGCGTCCTGTTTCTTGCACACTAGTGGCGAGAAACTCCAACAATTTGCCGGTACTGGTTCTTAAGTACTTGAAAACAATAGGCCTCGGAGAATGCTATGCTCTCCGAAGGCCTAAAATCTTGCGAAAATTCGCGAAGAAAATTAAGACTTGCTCAACCGAATCGAGCCGTCGCCAGTGTGAATCTTGACCGGCGCGCCGCCTGAGTTCATCTTGCCGCGAATCTGGGAATTGCTGAACTGGCCTTCCACCATCACCGGAATGCCCAGGCTGATGCGGCCATCATTCGTCTGTGCGTCGATATTTGCATTCAGGTCGCCCGGTAAGCGCCAAATCCACGCTGCCATCGCCGGTGTGAATCGACCAACTGTTGATCACCTTTGATCCGGGCTGGGCGTGTGCATTGATGCTGCCGTCGCCGGTCCGAATGTTCAGCGAATCGAAGCGCCCGTCCAGCGTGATGTGGCCATCGCCGGAATCGGCCTCTATTTGCCCGTCAAGATCACGCCCCTCGATGCTGCCGTCGCCCGTGCGCAGTCTGATCTGACCTTTGGCGCCTTGCACCTTGATGTGTCCGTCGCCAGTATGGATATCAAGATTGCCCATCACGGACTCGGTCTCCACAGAGCCGTCGCCGCTGTCCACGGTCAGATCCGCGTTTTTCGGCATGCGCACTTCGAGCCGCAAGCCCCGGCTGACGTGAACGCCCCAGTTCCAATGCATCGTCTCTTTGGCCGTCAAGTCCACACGGTCGCCATCTTGCTTGGATTCGATCGTCAAATTTTTGTCCAGCGTGTACCCGCTGTAAATCACCCGCAACTCAACCTGCTTTGTGTCGCCCGTCGTAACTCTTACACTGCCGTCATTTGTGTTCAGGTGAACGTTGGCCCGACCGGAGACGGTGTAATTCTTGGTCCACTCTTCGGCGCTCGCGCTCGGCGCGGAAATCGCGCAGGCCAGAATCGCTGCCGCCGGAAAGGGAATGGCCATCCGGATCACACGCAAAAACGCAATCTTCATCGGATTTATCCTCGCTTGGGTCCACATAGGGCCAATTTGACCCCGTCTTTGGTATGGTACGCATCCTTGGGTAGAAATGTTCCCTCGGGTGGCTTGGGGAAGCGGCTCAACGGCCCTTGGCCGCGTGCTTCTTGCGGCTGGCACCGGGTTTGGGCCGCAAGGCCTCCAGGAAGTCATTGACGGGCAAGGTATTAAGCACCTCGGTCTTTGTCAGCCATGCCCGCCTGGCGGTCGTCACCCCATACCGGATAAACGCCAGGTTCCCCGTGTTGTGGGAGTCCGTCGAAATGACCACCTTTACGCCGCGCTCCTTGCACATCCGCAGGTAGACGTCCTTCAAGTCCAGCCGGTCGGGATAGGAGTTGCACTCCATCGCCACGCCGTGCTTTGCGCAGGCGTCCAGAATCTTCTCCATGTCGTAGTCGATTGGATCGCGCCGCAGCAAGAGCCGCCCCGTCGGATGCGCAATGATCTGCGTGTAGGGATTCTCGATCGCCGCGAGCATCCGCTCGGTCATCTCCGCGCGGTCGAGATTGAAATAGGAATGAATCGAGCAGACGACCACGTCGAGCTGCGCCAGAATCTCGTCGGAATAGTCCAGCGAGCCATCCTTCAGGATGTCGACTTCGGCACCCGACAAGAACGCGAATCCCCAGCTTCTTGTCATTCGCGGCGCGCAATCTTTTTGACGTGCGCTGCCATGCGCTTTTCGCTCAGACCATTGGCCACCGTCACGGCCTTCGAGTGGTCAGTAATCGCGATGTATTCGTGTCCCAGCTTTCGCGCAGCCTCGGCCATCTCTTCAATCGAGTTTTTCCCGTCGCTCGCCGTCGTGTGCATCTGCAGGTCGCCCTTCATGTCCTTCAGCTCAATCAGATTCGGCAGTTTGTGGTTTTCCGCGGCGGCAATCTCGCCGGTGTTTTCGCGCAACTCCGGCGGGATGTAATCCAGCTTCAGCTTCGCATAAATCTCTTCTTCCGTGCGTCCGCGCAACATGTTTTTCGCCCTTCAGCGTCGCCAGCTGCGTATTCGTTCAGCGTGTAGCCCATGTCGTTCGCGCGCCCGCGCAGCGCCACGTTGTGCTCTTTCGAGCCAGTGAAATAAAGCAGCGCCGCGCCGAAATTTTCTTTTTCGAGCATTCGCACATCCACCTGCAGCCCATTCTCCAGCGTGAAGCTCACCTTGTTTTCGCCGTGCGCCAGCGTCTGATCGATTCCCGGAAAGTTCAAAATGTGTTCGGCAAGCGCATCCACGTGCTTTTGCGCGGTATGCCCGTCCGCCATCGTTACCAGCAAATCCAGGTCGCCCACCGTTTCCTTGCCGCGCCGCAGCGAGCCCGCTGGAGTAACGCTTTCCACCGCTTTTCCCGCTTTCTTGATGTGTGCAGTGATCGCCGTCGCCGCGTCTTCCGCCGTATTCAAGTGGAATCGCCCGGTCGACTTCTTGAAGACTTCCACCGCTTTCAAAATGTTTTGCTCGCTCTTCTCGCCGAATCCTTCCAGCTCCCGCAGCTTGCCGTCCTTCGCGAGCTTTTCCACATCGGCAACGGTCGCCGCTTTGAATTTCTTGAAAAGCAGCGCCACTTTCTTCGGCCCGAGCGATTGCAATTGCAGCACATCCAGAATCGTCGCCGGATATTTCTTCAGCAGCTTCTTCCGCAGCGCATAGTCGCCCGGTCTTGACGATCTCACTCAAATGTTCGACCATGCGGTCGCCGATTCCCGGCAGCTCTTTCAGCTTCTCCGGCTCCTTCACCATCTGCTCGATCGACTCGGGCAGGGAATCGATCAGTTCCGCGGCTTTTTCGTAGCTGCGGTAACGCCCGATGATCGCCCCGTCAATTTCCAGGAGCTGCGCCGTCTCCCGCAGGATTCTTGCAATCTGTTTGTTGTCCATGCGCCGATTATAAGAGGGAATTGCGTGAAGAGTCGAAGACGGTTTGGCGGTACTAGAATTACTGCAGGCTGGGAGAAAAAAAGCCGGCAAGGGGGCGCTTCCTTGCCGGCCGTATGATAGCTAACTGCTGACTTCACCCTGCTTTCTGAACGTTTGATGCTTGCGGCCCCTTCGGCCCCTGCACAATCTCGAATTCGACCGGGTCACCTTCCTGCAGCGTCCGGTAACCGTCTCCAACGTATGGCGGAGTAGTGGACAAAAACATCAGGACCATCTTCCCGCCCGATGAAGCCGTATCCTTTCGAGTTGTTAAACCATTTTACGGTTCCCTGCACCTCGATCTGCCTCCTGACGTTAGATTCAATTGTTTCACTCACACCGCGAGAGAGCTCCGCGGCGACACGGTGTTTGTAGTGGAATCGCGCGGAGTGTACCAGAATGAGACTTTGAGTCAATAGAACTTGACGGAAGTTTATAAAAAGTTTGTAAGGATTAATCGCCACATAAAATCGATTCAATTAACGTTTCTTGCTGTCTTCGTTGCTCTGGAGCAAGAAAGCGGAAGTAGTAAAGAAGGCCGGCGATGGACTTCGCATCATGAATTTTTCTGGAGTGAATCATTTGTTCCAATTTGGCGGGTGTGTAGATTGCAGAAACGATTTTCTCATCGTCTTCGGGCGTTGCTTGGCCCGGTTCGCAGCCCGTCGCGAGCAAGAGGAACATTTTTTCCTCCAGAAATCCCGGCGTAGGGAAGAAGTCGAGGAAGATTTTGATCTTTTTTGCGCGATACCCCGTCTCTTCAGCCAATTCGCGAGCCGCGCCCTGTTCCGGAGTCTCTCCCGGCTCCATTCGCCCCGCGACAAGCTCCCACAAATACTGTTTGGTAGCATGCCGATACTGCTGGATCATCACGATTCGCCCGTCTGGCAGTACTGGAAGCACCACTACCGAGCCTGGATGCGTAATCACCTCGCGGCGCGTCCGCAAACCAGTCGGCTCAATCACTTCATCTCGCCGCAATCCGAACACCGGCCCCTGATAAATCATCTCGCTGCTCAAAATCTGCGCAATCTGTTTCGTCGCCTCAACCTTCTTGTTCGGCATAATCTCTCCCAACGCTCTTCATAGAGGGGATTCTACATCGCGAGCTTTTCTCGTGCTTTGCTTTTCCGCTCTTTCCGTGACCTCCTGCGAACTCTGTGTCAAGAGCACGTTCTGAATTATCGACTACCCTTGCACGCACTCTTTCCTTGCCTCCTCCAACGCGCCTATACTGGTCTCGGTATTCCATGTCCATCAACACGCTCATCGTAGACGACGAAAAGCCCGCCCGGGACGAGCTCGCCTTTCTCCTCAAGGGCTTTCCCGAAATCAATCTCATCGGCCAGGGCAAAAATGGCCTGGAAGCCGTCAACCTCATCAAGGAACATTCGCCCGATCTTGTTTTCCTAGACGTACAGATGCCCGGCCTCGACGGTTTCGGCGTCCTCAAAAAACTCGTCGAGCGCAAAGCGCAGGGTCCCCCACGTCGTCTTTGCCACGGCCTTTGATCACTACGCCGTCCAAGCGTTCGACGTAAACGCCGTCGACTACGTCCTAAAGCCATTCGACAAGGCGCGCATCGCCAAAGCCATCGCCCGCGCGCGCCGCGAAATGGAAGCGGACACCAGCCCCGCCGAGCGGCTCGAAAGACTCGTCAGCCAGCTCGCCGCGCCCAGACCGGCCGCCTCCGCCGCGCCCATCAAATTGCTCATCAAATCGCAGCAGCGCCTGCTTCTCGTGGATGCCGAAGACCTCGTCTTCGCCACCATCGCCGACGGCCTCATCACCGTCTGCGCCCGCGAAGCCGACGGCACCTCCAACTACCGCACGCTCGAAGAGATGCACGCCGCGCTCGACGCAGACGCTTTCTGGCGCCCGCACCGCTCCTACCTCGTCAACATTCATCACATCAAGGAAGTCGTGCCCTGGTTCAAATCCAGCTACATGCTCAAAATGAACGACAAGAAACAAACCGAAATTCCCGTAAGCCGCCAGCAAACCAAACGCCTCCGCGAATTATTCAAGCTGTAGCCATTGGCGCCTTGCCCTCTAGACATTCCCTGTATGCGAAGACGACGAACTGCGCTTCTGTTCTTTAGCAAGAACTGATTCGCGGCGCCGTTCGGCTCCGCTGCGCAGCCACTCCTGGCTGTGCCCCTGTAAACTTAGCCCGGGGCTATCCACCCAGCGGAGGCCGTTGTGTTAGCATCGTGAGACGCCTGACACGATGGATTTTTCGCTCAAAGACCACCAAAAACTGATTCGCGACACCGTCCGGCAATTCATGGAGACGGAAGTTCGGCCACTCGTCAAAGAACTCGAACGCGAAGAAAGATTTCCCGCTCGAAGTTATCAAAAAGCTAGGCGAAATGGGCTGCTGCGGCATGCTCGTGTCCGAAGAATGGGGCGGTCCGGGCCTCGACACCGTTTCCTACGTCCTGATGCTCGAAGAAGTCGCGCGAGTCTACACCGCGATGTCCACTGCCCTCGGCGTGACCAACTCCGCCGTCCAAGTACCCGATCCTCCAATTCGGCACCGAAGCCCAAAAACAAAAATATCTAAAGCGCCTCGCCACCGGCGAAATCCTCGGCTCATTCTGCCTCACCGAAGCCGCCGCAGGCTCCGACGCCGCCGGAATCCAAGCAACGGCTACCCGAGCATAGCCCCGTCGGCCGTGCCCCGGGAAGTCTACATCCTCAACGGTTCAAAAACCTGGGTCACCAACGGCTCGCGCCGCCGGCGTCTACATCGTCTTTGCCAAAACCGATCCTGCCGCAGGCGGAAAGGGAATCACCGCCTTCCTCGTCGAACCATCCTTCAAAGGCTTCAAAGTCGGCCGCCACGAAGACAAAATGGGCCAGCGCTCGTCGCCCTCGGTCGAAATTCTCTTGAACGATTGCGAAGTTCCCGCCGAAAATCGCCTCGGCGAAGAAGGCCAGGGCCTCAAAATCGCCCTCAGCGCGCTCGACGGCGGCCGCATCGGCATCGCCGCGCAAGCCGTCGGCCTCGCTCAAGGCGCGCTCGACGATTCCATCAAGTACGCCAAAGCAGCGCCGCGCCTTCGGCAGATCCATCGGCGAATTTCAGGCAATCCAGTGGATGCTCGCCGACATGCAAACGGAGATCGAAGCCGCACGCGGTTTGCTTTACTATGCAGCGTGGCTCAAAGATTCGGGCAAGGCCCATGGGCAGCGCCGCTTCGAAGGCAAAACTCTACGCCAGCGAAATGGCCAATCGCGTCGCCTACAAAGCCGTACAAATCCACGGCAGCCTCGGCTACTCGCGCGAAACCGACGTCGAGCGCATGTACCGCGACGCCCGCGTCATCACGATTTACGAAGGCACCAGCGAAGTCCAGCGCATGATCATCGCGAGGGATCTTTTGAAGTAATCGGGGGTCGGCATGTTCAGCGGTGCACAAGCGCGGCAGACGGTGCGTGTACTGGTCAAGGGCTTAGAGGCGATTTCTGTCAGAAGCGGCGCATTGGCTTTCGTAATCGCTGCCAGAAATCCTGAGGAATACGAAAGGGTCCTGGAAACTGCCAAAAGGGCCGAAGAATTCATTACCAAACCGAATGACGGCGATCGATCCGGAGTTCAAAGAATGTATACGAGGCCCTGGAAGAGCAGGCCGCAAATTGGTGTGACACGAGTGAGGGATATGCTCAAATCGCCCGGCCAGACTTGGTTTGGCTCGGAAGCGAAAGCGCACATGGATTTCATGAGCGGCTTATGCGCGCGTTTCGATGAAGAAGGGCGAAAGGCGAAAGAATATCAAAAAGGAGGCCCTGGAATTGGGAGCCGAGTCTAGAAAGAAAAAACGCGTCGTCAGCGGCATGCGGCCGACCGGGAAACTCCACATCGGCCATTATTTCGGCGCGCTGCAAAATTGGGTCCGCCTGCAGAACGATCCCGAGTACGATTGCTTCTATTTCATCGCCGATTGGCACGCGCTCACCAGCGACTACGCCGACACTTCCGCCGTCGCGCAAAACACCATCGAAATCGTCACCGACTATCTCGCCGCCGGCCTCGACCCGGACGAAATCCGTCATCTTTCAGCAGTCATTGATTCCCGAACACGCCGAACTGCACCTGCTTCTGTCAATGGTCACGCCGCTCAGTTGGCTCGAACGCGTTCCCACCTACAAAGAAGCCTTTGAAAACGTGAAGGACAAAGACCTTCACACATACGGCTTTCTCGGTTATCCCTGCCTCCAAACCGCCGACATCGTCATCTACAGCCAGGAAGGCGCCGCACTGTTTGTCCCCGTCGGCGAAGACCAGGTCTCCCACGTCGAACTCTCCCGCGAAATTGTCCGCAAGTTCAATTTTCACAACGGATTTTGGATGCAGATCGAATAGTTTCGAGCGACCGCAGGCTGAACAGCCTATTGCGAAACACAATTGAACCTACGGGCGCTGGCGGCGCTTCACCGTTTTCGTTGGACACGTATGAAGAACTACTGTCGAGCGTCAAGCGTTGGGTTGCGGATATTGGGCATGAGAATTTTATGAAGAAAATAGAATCGGCTTACGAACTCAAGAAACACTTGGGATTCCACCGCATTCTTGAAGAGCCAGGCGTCATGCTCACGAAGACACCGCGCATCCCCGGTCTTGACGGCCGCAAAATGTCCAAAAGCTATGGCAACGCCATCACCCTCAGCGAATCCGACGACGACATCCGCAAAAAGACCAAAGTCATGGTCACCGACCCCGCCCGCAAGCGCCGCACCGACGCCGGAAATCCGGACGTGTGTCCTGTCTACGATTGGCATAAACTGTTCTCGTCCGCTTCGACGCTGGAATGGGCAGCGAACGGCTGCCGCACGGCCGGGATCGGGTGTATCGAGTGCAAGGCGAAAATGGCCGACCACTTGATCGAATGGATCACGCCGGTACGCGAGCGCCGCCTCGAGTACGAAAAGCATCCGGAGCGCGTGCTCGAAGTAATCGAGGAAGGCTCAAAACGAGCCCGCGTCGAAGCGCAAAGAACAATCGCCCGAGTCCGCGAAGCAGCCTTCGGCTGGGGAAAGAAGCGCACAGAAATTAGCAGTTAGCGATTGTTGCGGCAACCGTATCGGGCACGGCATATCGTGCCCGGTGCAAGCAATGTCAAACGAGTTTGCTAACGTAGTCTTAGGCGGTTTTGATTCTGACTGACGACTGAAAGCTGAGGACTTGAAAACTTTCTTCATGGCATCGCCGTACAAAATCCAAATCCCGCTCTATGAAGGTCCCCTCGACCTCCTGCTTGACCTGATCAAGCAGGAGAAGATGAACATTCACGACATCCAGATTTCGCAAATCACCCGCCAATATCTGGATTACCTCCACAAACTCGAAACGCTGAACGTGGATGTGTCGTCGGAATTTATTTACATGGCCGCCACGCTCATTTACATCAAGAGCAAAATACTGCTGCCGCCGGACCCGCTCGCGTTGGCGGAAGGTGAGACCGAAGATCCGCGCGAAGAACTCGTCCAGCGCCTCATCGAACACGAAAAATTCAAGAACGCAGCGCAACTTTTGTACCAGAAGCAGCAGATTGAAGAAAACGTCTGGTCGAAACCGGACAAGTCCCTCTACAACGACGAAGGCACCGAAGGCGAGCTGGTCGTTTCTCTCGTCGATCTCGTGAAGGTCTTTCAGCAAGTCCTTGAACGCCGCAAGGAAGTTGCGCGCATCGAACTGAAGCACGAACTCTTCACCGTGGCGCAAATGATCGCCCAGCTCCGGTCTCAGATCCTTGCGAGCGAAGATTCCAGCGTTAACTTGGTTCAATTCTTCGAAGCCTGCCCTTCACGCCATGCCATGATCGTCGCCTTCCTTGCCGTCCTCGAAATGGTGAAGCTGCAAGCAGTGGCCATGGTCGCAGGACAAACAGTTTGGTGAAATCCTGTTGCGCAAAGCGAAATCGTTCGATTCCGTGTTCGACGAAAAAGGCGAACTGAAACAAATCGACCAGGAGTATCAGTAGCGTGCCGTTCTTAGGTGTCATCCTGAGCGAAGCGAAGGATTGGGGCGCTAGAGTATTGAATCTCCCCTGGAGCGAAGAGGCTATGACGAACGAAGAGAGAAAAGCAGCACTCGAAGCAATCATCTACGCAGCCGACGAGCCCGCCACGATCGAGCAGCTCGCTGGCACGCTTGGCGAGGAAAAACTGGTGGTGCAAGCCGCGCTCGATGAATTGGTCGCCAGCTACGCGGCCGAAGAACGTGGTATCGAAATCCGAGCCGTCGCCGGCGGCTACAAGATGTACACCAAACCGCAGCATCACGACGTCGTCCGCCGCTTCATAAAGAGCTTGCGCCCGCCGCTGCGCCTATCCATGCCTGCGCTCGAAACGCTCGCCGTCATTGCCTACAAACAGCCAGTGACCGCACCGGAAATTTCCGAAATTCGCGGCGTCAACTCTTCCGGCGTCATCTCCACGCTCCTCGACCGGCGCCTGATCACCACAGCAGGTCGCAAAGAAGTCATGGGGCGCCCGATTCTCTACAAATCCTCCAAAGAATTCCTGATGCGCTTCGGCCTGAGCGATCTCGACGAACTCCCGAGCCTCAAGGAATTTGAAGCGCTCGCTCGCGAAGCCCTCGGCAGCGACGCCGGCGTAAGCTGTCGGCACGCAGACCGAGGAAGAAATGTTCAACGCGCCATCTGCCGACACACTTGAGAATTTGCCGTTGCCGGAAGATGCCGGCTGCCGAAAAACAACTTGATGGAACAAGAAGTAGCCGGCACGAACGAAGGAATGCCAGCCGGCGAACTCGACGAAGAGCCGCGGAAGGCCGATGCCGCCACTGCCGGCGAGTAATATTTTTCGACAAACGATTCGCTGTCATTCCGAGCGAAGCAAGGAATCTGCTTTTCCCGAAAATTCATGCAGGAACGCCTTCAAAAAATAATCGCGCGTGCAGGGATCGCCTCTCGCCGCCACGCTGAACAACTAATCCTCAGCGGCCAAGTCAGCGTCAACGGCCACGTCATCACCGAACTCGGCTCAAAGGCTGATCCGGAAAAAGACCGCGTAGAAGTCTCCGGCCGCGTCGTCGAAGCCGAACAGCGCCGCGTCTATCTTCTGATGAACAAGCCGCCGGAAGTCATGTCCACACTGGTCGATCCGGAAGGGCGCAAGACTTTGCGAAATTTCCTGCGCGGATTTCCTTCGCGCGTTTATTCCGTCGGAAACCTTGAGTATGCATCGACCGGACTGGTTTTCATGACGAACGACGGAGACCTTGCTGCGGAGCTCCTGAAAAAGTGGGAGCACCTCGAACAAATGTATTACGTGAAAATCAAAGGCATGCTGACGCTGGCAGATCTCGAACGCGTCGGAAAGGAAGCCGGCGTAAAAATGCAGACGCTGCGCCAGCCCGGCGCGGCCCGTGGTCATGGCGCGAATTATTGGTACGAAGTGACGACTCGCGGCACAAAACTGGAATCGTTGCGACGCTTGCTCTTGAAGGAAAGCCATCCCATCGAAAAAGTGAAGCGAGTGGCGCTCGGGCCTTTGACGATTGAAGGAATTGCGCCAGGCCGTTATCGTTTGCTCCAGCCCAAAGAAGCTCAAACCATTCTTACGATGAAACCTGCCGTCAAGAAATTCGTCCCAAAACAGGAATCGCCGAACACAAACCTCCCAAACGCCGCTTCGACAAGCGTGGCGCGCTAAGCGGAGTTCGCGCGATGCCAAGCGAGCGACTGCAAAAAATATTGGCCGCAGCAGGAATTGCCTCGCGCCGCGCGTCGGAAGAAATCATTAGCTGCCGGGCGCGTGACTGTAAACGGCGTCATAGTCACGGAGCTTGGCACGAAGGCCGATCCCGAAGTTGATGAGATTTTTGTCGATGGCTCGCCGCTGAAAAAATCACGCCGGCTTTTGTATCTTTTGCTGAACAAGCCAAAAGGCTATGTCACCACGGTCAGCGATCCCGAAGGCCGCGCGACCGTGATGGATTTGCTGCCGTCCGATATCGGGCGCGTTTATCCGGTCGGCCGTCTCGACTACGGAAGCGAAGGTTTGCTCCTCATGACCAACGACGGCGATCTCGCGCAAGTTCTCATGAAAGCCGGCTCGCACGTTCCCAAAACGTACTTGGTGAAAGTCAGCGGCCGTCCAGCGGAAAAAGACATCGCCCGCCTGCGCGCAGGAATTTCGATTCCGCTCGAAGACGGTCGTCGCGTAAAAACCTCTCCCGCAAAGAATCCGCTTGGCGGAAAACACACCAAATCCGTGGTACGAGGTGATTCTCATCGAAGGCCGCAATCGTCAAATTCGCCGCATGTTCAAAGAAGTCGGCTACGATGTGGAGAAGATCAAGCGCGTGCAGCTTGGGCCGTTGAAGCTGGACGTCGAGCCGGGGAAGTACCGCTCGTTGACAGTCCGGGAAGTCGCCGCACTCAAAGCCGCTGCGAAAAGCCCCGCCTAAACCACAATCTAAAATCGCCTGCAGGACAATTCGGCTCTTTCCTCTTCGCCGTTCTGTGCGTACTCTGCAGCGTCGGTCTTTTCGTTGCGCTCCTTGAGAGGGAAGTGGAAATGAACAAAACCGCCGAAGTGCTAAAGCTCGCCGCCGAGTGCGGCATCCGCTATGCCGAAGCAAATCTCCACTCGTAACGTGGCCCCGTCCGCGCAAGCAGTAAATTCACTCGTAAAATTTCACGAACAGTTTCCCGAATCTCCCAGCGATCCGCGCCACGTCGTCGAAATGCTCGACGAAATCGCCGGTCCTGCGACCGTTGCCGCAACCGGCGGAAAATATTTCGGTTTCGTCATCGGCGGAATGCTGCCCGCGGCGATGGCCGCGAACTGGCTCGCGGCTGCATGGGGACAGAATGCGGCGTCTGCGGGTGATGTCGCCAGTGGCGGCGGAATTGGAAGATGTGGTGCTTGGGTGGATTTGCGACGCGCTGCGATTGCCGCCGGATTGCGACGGCGGACTCGTCACCTGCGCAACCGCCGCAAATTTCTGCGGCCTCGCCGCCGCGCGCAGCGCGCTTCTCGCACGCGAAGGATGGAATGTAGAGGACGACGGCCTTTTTGGAGCGCCTCCAATTGAGGTGATTGTTGGCGAGGAATATCACGCTTCAATGCAAAAAGCTTTGAGCATGGTCGGCTTCGGAAAAAATCGCGTGACGCGCGTTCCAGCGGACTCACAGGGACGAATGCGGGTGGACAAGCTGCCGAAGATTTCCTCGCGCAGCGTCGTATGTATCCAGGCCGGAAACGTAAACACGGGAGCCTTCGATCCTGCGGAAGAGATTTGCAAACGCGCTAAAGACGCTGGCGCCTGGGTTCACGTGGATGGCGCGTTTGGATTGTGGGCGCGCGTCTCGCCGCGTTATGACCAGTTGACGCGCGGTTTGGAGATGGCGGATTCGTGGGCGACGGACGCGCACAAGTGGCCGAACGTCGGATACGACAGCGGCGTAGTGCTGGTGCGCGATGGAATGGCGTTGAAGCGCGCGATGGCGATGTCTGCCGCTTACCTGCAGGGAAGTGCGCGGCGCGAGCCAATGTATCATGTGCCGGATTCGTCGCGCCGCGCGCGCGGCGTGGAATTGTGGGCCGCGCTGAAATCGCTCGGACGAAGCGGCCTTCGCGTGATGATTGAGAGAACGTGCGAGCTTGCGCAGCTCTTTGCCGAGAAACTTGGCGCCGCGGGCTGCGAAATCCTGAACGATGTCGTGATCAATCAAGCGCTGGTTTCCTTTGGCAGCGCGGAGAAGACGCGGGAAGTGATTCGCCGCGTGCAAGAGGACGGAACGTGCTGGTGCGGCGGGACGGTCTGGCAGAGGAAGACGGCGATGCGAATCAGTGTGTCGAGCTGGGCGACAACAAAGGAAGACATTGAGAAAAGTGCGGAAGCAATCGTTCGCATCGCGCGAGAACTTTGAGGCTAAAAAACTACTGCAAAGAAAACAGATCGAGATTTCTTTTTCCTGGAAAAATAACCGCGAGGAATTTACCGTCGGGTGTAATTGCAAAATCACGGGCGACGCTGCCGCGGAAGATGGGATTGAAGTCGGGTTTAGCAATGGGGATTTCGTGGCCGGAAGCGGGGGTTGCAAGCGGCGGTAAGGGAATCCAGCAGAGCTCGGCAGTTTTGCGTTCTGGAGCGCGTTTTAGCAAAAGCCTTGTTTCATCGGGCGACCATTGCAGGGTGCCTGGGCCGAGGCGGATGCGCGCGACGCGAGTCGGAGCTGTCAGATCCCGGACTTCTACATTTTCCTTGTCCACATAATAGGCAGCGAGTTTTCCGTTGGGTGAAATACTGAGGCCGCCTTCGTAGCCGTCGAGGGTGGCGATTTCGGAATCGTCCTGGGCCAGCAAGTCGAGATGCTGCAGGCGCGGCGGGCCGGAGAGCGTCTTGTCGCGCTCGATGGCAATGGCGAAATTTGTTTTCTGAATCGGCACGACTGAGATAAAAGTGCGACCCTCGAACAGCGCCCCGCCGGTGCCGTTGGCGATGGTCGAATACTTGAAGGAAAAGAGAATGCGTGGCTTGGTTGATTCGGTGAGATAGGCAATTGTGGCGTTGTCCATGAAGAAGACGGCGTCTTCGGCGTTGTGGAGTAAGGGGTCGTTGCCGCCGAGGCGGATTTCCTTGCCGCTGTCGTCCATGACGAGGGTCATGTATTCATCTTGCGTTTTGCCGGACTCGTCTACGACAAACGTGGTGAAAAGCTGCGCGAGAAGATATTTGCCGTTGGGCGACCAGCGCAGGGAATCGATCGTGTAGGAAAAGGGCGTATCGGAGAGATCGAGTTCGGGATCGAGCTTTCCTTTTTCCTTGGCGACGGATTTTTTGTCACGGTTGATGAAGACTGCATATTTATTGATGGAAAATTTGTTTCCTTCGAGAATGCGGCGGCGCTTGCCTCCGACGTCCTGAATCCAGATGTCGTCGTGCTGGACGTCGTACTTTTTTGTCTTGGCGTTGCGACGGACGCCGTAGGCGATGCGGCCGTCGGCGCCGACGCTGAAAGCGGTAATTTCTTCCTCGATGGATTGCACCGGCTTGTCAAATTGTTGGGCTTCAACCGGAGAAAGCGAGCAACATCCAGCGTACATGCAAACCAGCGAGCAGAGCGCGCGGAGCCAACGGTAACGACTGCGGGAGCATGGACAGATCATGGTTTAGGGTGGGCTGCAGTGTATTGGCTGCAGCAAGGTTCCTTGCTTGGGCTGTAGTCCATGATTTCGACGCGGGAAAGATCGGGGTCGTAGATGTCGAGCGAGTTTTTGCCGTCGCGGCCGACTTCGGGGCCGTCGAATTTGGTGGCGCCGTTGACGCGTAAATGCTGAGCAGCGTTGTTAAC
Source organism: uncultured Acidobacteriota bacterium (assembly GCA_963794175.1). Taxonomy (GTDB): domain Bacteria; phylum Acidobacteriota; class Terriglobia; order Acidiferrales; family UBA7541; genus Acidiferrum. The sequence goes on from CAWCCV010000013.1 coordinate 21,641, forward strand.
GTTTTTCACGCCCAGTGAGAAATGATTCTGTACGCCGCGCTCTTGCTTGTCGGCGCGGGGAGAAATATTCAGCATGAACTCGATCCACTCCTCGCCGTCGGGAACCTGGATTTCGTACCAGTCGTCTTCATTTGTCGCCGAAGAGGTGCGTTCGGCTGGCGGAAACGCGCCCTTCCAATACAAACGAAAACCGAGCAAGCCTTCATAGTACGCGCGTTCCTTCTCCAAATCTTTGACGACGAAACCGGCGTGAAGGATGCGTGTGCTGACTTGATGCGCAGCGGGAGAGAAGAATCGTTCGCCGGGAAGTTGCACGAAAGCGAGTGGATGGCCTTCGGGATCCTTGCAGGTGAACCGAGGAGTGCCGGTTTCGTCCTTCGTGATTGGGCCGGCCTGAATTTGATGGGCGAGGAGAAATTCGCGCATTTCCGAGACGCTGGGAGTGGAGAAAGCGATTTCCGCGAGGAGATTGTCGGGCGCGCCGCCGGCGATTTGCTGGAGTTCGACGCGCTGGTGGCCGTTGATGGCGTAGCAGGGATTGGTGACGCCAAGGCATGTGGACGTGGCGGTGTCGAAGCCGAGGATTTTGGAGTAGAAGGTACGCGCGGCGTGGAGGTCGGTTGAAAAAAGGCGGACGGAGGTGATGCCTGTGATCTTGGGGCGGGCCGGCGCTTGAGCGGAGAGGGACGACGAGAAGAAGAGAAAAGTCAAAGAAAAGAGAAAACCCTTGAAACCGAAGGGTGCGGCGCTCGATGCAACGTCTTGGCAGGCACTTTGGTGGCGGCAAGAAATCATGGTTTGGGATGAGGAGCGGTGAATTCGGAGCAGCAGGGTTTTTCTTTGGGAGCAAACTCCATGAATTCGACTCGGGTTTCGTCCGGGTCGTAGACGTTGAGTTGCCATTTGCCGTCGCGGCCGAGTTTGGGTTCTTCGGTGAGTTTGGCGCCATTTTTGAGGAGTTGCGCTTTGGCGGCCTGAATGTCTTCGACCCCTAGAGCGATATGGTTCATAACGCCAAGGAAGTGTTTGTCCTTGCCCGCAGGGTCATAGAGCATGTACTCGAGCCAGTCGGAACCGTCGGGAACCTGCAAGGAGACCCAAGTCGTTTCGTCGTCTTTCATGCCGCCGTGCCAGTAAGGGCGAAAGCCCAGAATATCTATGTAGAAGTGATCCATGGCGGGGCGATTTTGGACGATGAAGCCTGCGTGGATCAGGCGAGAGCTGATTTGGCCCTCTTGTTTGGCAAAACTTAACGGCAACTTGTATTGTATGAAGCCGATCCAATGGCCGTCTGGGTCCTGCATTGTAATGAATGAAGGATCCCCGGTGATCGATTTCCCCTCCACCCTTACGACCCCACCATCCGGGGTCACTTCGCTGACGCGGACCTGCTGTGACTTCAAATAATCCCGAAGCGCAACGATATCTGATGTTTCAAATAGTACCAGAGACAAGTTATTTGGCAGGGGAGCTTTCGGGTCGGGCTTGGGCCGCGGGCCAGCAACCAACTCGATTTCCTGATGGCTATTCAGGGCGTAGAGAATCTCCACACCGGCCCCAGCCTGAAACGAAGAAAGCGGGCAGGGCCTTAGGTTTTTGTAGAAGCCGACCGGGTCACTGCTGTCAGTAATCGTTCCCTCGATTCTCACTCTGCCGATTCCCAGAATTTTGGGGCGCTGGGAAGTTTGCGCTTCGGTGCTCGAGGTTTTTACAACGTAGAGGACACAGAGGGCGCAGAGCACCATGTGCAGAAGCCGTGGTGCGCGAAATGAGTGAAAGAGCTTGGACAGTGAAAGGTGCGGGAAATTAGGCATGGGAGGCTCCACGGGATTTTAACTTACGAATTTCGTCGAGGCGAGCGCGAATGCGGGCTTCAAAGCCTTGATCCGTGGGTTTGTACCAGGAGCGGCCGGCGAGATTTTCGGGTAGGCAGGCCATTTCGGTGACTCCTTCCTCGAAATTGTGGGCGTATTTGTAGCCCCGGCCGTAGCCGATACTTTTCATGAGATTGGTGGGGGCATTGCGAAGATGCAGTGGAACGGGATCTGCTTCGGTATTGTGGACGTCTTCCATGACATTGCCGTAAGCGGTATAGACGGCGTTCGATTTTGGCGCGAGAGAAAGATAGACGGCGGCTTGTGCGAGCGCTAGATTTCCTTCCGGCGCGCCGAGAAAGTCGAAGGCTTGTTTTGCGGCAAGTGTGACGGCGAGCGCGCCGGGTTCGGCTAGGCCGATGTCTTCGCTGGCCATGCGGACCATGCGGCGAGCGAGGTAGAGCGGGTCTTCGCCGGATTCGAGCATGCGGGCGAGCCAGTAGAGAGCGGCGTCCGGATCGGAATTGCGGACGGATTTGTGCAGCGCGGAGATGAGATTGAAATGTTCTTCGCCGGATTTGTCATAGCGGAGGAGTTTCCGCTGGAGGACATCTTCAAGGAGTTTTGCATCGATCGTTTTTATGCCGGAGGCATCGGCTTTGGCGGAGCGGGCGCAAAGTTCGAGCGTGTTGTAGGCAGAGCGCGCGTCGCCATTGGCAAAGCTGGCGATGCGGAAAAGGATTTCATCTGCGGCTTGGAGATTTACGTTTCCAAGACCGTGGACCTTGTCTTCGCTGGCGCGGTGAAGGAGTTGCGCGATTTGCGGCGTGGCGAGCGATTCGAGGATGTAGACCTTGGTGCGCGAAAGGAGGGGAGAGATGACCTCGAAGGATGGATTCTCCGTGGTGGCCCCGATGAAGGTGATGTGGCCGGCTTCGACGTAGGGGAGAAAGGCGTCCTGCTGGGATTTGTTGAAGCGATGAACTTCGTCCACGAAAACGATGGTGCGGCGCGCGGAATGGAACTTGCGCTCGGCGTCAGCCATGACTTCTTTGATTTCCTTGATGCCGGAGAGAACCGCGCTAAAAGAAATGAATTCTGATTTCGTGAGACGCGCGATGAGGCGTGCGAGAGTCGTTTTGCCGCAGCCTGGCGGGCCCCAGAAGAGCATGGAGCCGAGGTTGTCTGACTCGATCTGGACGCGGAGCGGTTTGCCGGGGCCGAGAAGATTTTCCTGGCCGATGAATTGATCAAGCGTGCGCGGGCGCATGCGCTCGGCGAGAGGCTGATTGGCCGAAGGAGAACCGTCGGTCGGAAGTGCAGAGAAAAGAGACATTAGAGTCGTCTGGAGCGAGAGGGCTTGGATCGCTTTTTCGTTCCTGTCTCAGGGACCCCTTCCCCCTGTTTTTTGCTCGTGTTCATTCTAAAGGACCCATGAATTCGTCACTAGCCCGAGTAGGGCTGTTTTGAAGTGGCGATTTTCGTCAGCATTTCTCGTCCCGGCAAATTCATTTCTCGAAAATTCATTGCGAGTCCTTCTCAAGAACTATTCAGATGATACGGCCAGATGGGGGATTTGGAAGAAGTAAGAAGCGCGGATCGGAACAAAACTTTCCAGCAGGGGCAGTAAGTGAGTTTTGCCAACGTTGGGGGCGGGGTTGAACTGTTTGCTGGTTGACAGGGTCGTCTGGGCACAGACAGGAATGGATGTGGCCACACACGGGAGAGTCAAAGTGGCTGCGCTACTGGCGTTGGCGGGAGGATTCGTAGAAAAGGACGGCGGCGGCGGCGGCGGCGTTGAGGGATTCGATGCCGCCGGACATGGGGATGCGGACGCGGGCCGAGGCGCTGCGTTCGATCTCTTCGGGAAGGCCGGCACCTTCGTTGCCGATGAGCAGGGCGATGGGTTCGCGCCAGTCGACGTCCCAGGGAGCGAGCGCGGAAGCGTCGGAGTGGGAAGAGGTGGCTAGCGTGCGAATTTTGGAGGAGTGAAGTTGTGCGAGAAGGATTGGAAGGGCGGGGCCGGCGAGGATGGGAAAGTGGAGCGCGGCTCCCGCAGAGGCACGCAGGGCTTTGGGAGAGAAGGGGCTGGCGGTGCCGCTTTGGCCGGAGGGGGAGGTGATGGCGGCGGTGGCTCCGAACGCGGCGGCGGTGCGAAGAATGGTGCCGACGTTGCCGGGATCCTGGACGCCTGCGAGGACGATGAGGAGCGGTGCGGCTCCGTTGAGAGACGGTCGCAGAATTTCGTCGAAAGAGAATTTGCGCGGCTCGACCAGGGCGGCAATGCCTTGGGGATGCTCGGTGTCGGCGACGCCTTCAAAGAGGCGGTCGGTGGTGTAGAGGATGGGGAAAGCGATTTCTTCTCGGTCCAGATAGGGAGCAAGGCGGCCTTGATGGCGGCGGCCGGATTCGGAAAACAGGACGGCTTCGATGCGGCAGCCGGAAGAGAGGGCTTCCTCGGTGAGGCGGACGCCTTCGACGCCGACGGCGCCGGATTCCGTGGGAAGGCCGCCGCGGAGGGCGAGGCGAAATTCCTTGAGCCAGCGATTTTCGCGCGAGGAGATGACGCGCGTTGCGAGCGGGCAGGTTTGCCGGGGGAAGGCATGAACGTGAGGGTAGCAGAAAACAGGAAAGGAATTTACGCGGGAGACCTCTATCAGAGAACACATGAGGACACCAGAGAAGTCGCTGGTGGCGCGAAAGCGAGGAGTTATTGCGCGGGGCAGGGGCGTGTGATAGCGTCCGCGAAAGGAAGACGGAGGCAAGGGTACGGGTGTAGGCACGAGGGTCAAGGGCCAAGACAGTGATCGCAGAACTGCTGCACATCAATCCAGAAAAACCGGAACAGGATTTGCTGCGTTATGCGGCAGAGAAATTGACGCGCGGGTGCGTGGTGGCGATTCCGACGGACACGTTGTACGGGCTGGCCGCGGATCCGTTTAACTTGTCGGCGGTGGATGAGATTTATCGCGTGAAGGGAAGGCCGGAGGCGCGGGCGTTGCCGATTCTGGTGAATTCGGTGGAGATGGCGGCGGCGATGGCGCTGGATGTGCCGCGGAATTTTTACCGGCTGGCGGAAACGTTTTGGCCGGGGGCGTTGACTATTGTGGTGGACGCCTCGTATCAAGTTCCGCTGAAAGTGACGGCGAATACGAAACGGATTGGATTGCGGTGGCCGAGGAATTTAGTGGTGCAGGGATTGATTGCGGAGTTTGGCGGGCCGATTACGGGGACGAGCGCGAATCTTTCGGGGTACGCGTCTTGCTCGACGCCGGAGGAAGTGATGGAGCAGTTGGGGAAGAGAGTGCCGCTGGTGATTGATACGGGGGATACGCGGGCGTCGCTGCCGTCGACGATTATTGAATTGCATGGGCGGGAATGGAAGATTGGGCGTGAGGGAGCGATTACGGAAGCGGAAATTGATGACGCGTTAGGGGGCGAGGGAGCTTTGGCGTAGTTGCAGCGCCTGTTTTCTTGCGCATTCCGTCCTGGCGCAGTGGACACAGAGAGAGACGCAGAGAAGAGAAAAAGCAGACGCGGAATTATTTTGTTGGGTGGAGAGTGATTAGGAAGTCGTAGTCGCCGATGGGGGTGAGTGCAGGCTCGCCAATGGCGCGGGAGTGGACTGACGTGACGTCGGTGAACCATAGCGGGATGTAGGGTAAGTCTTCAGAGAAAAGTTTTTGGGCTTCGGAACAGAGTTCCTTCCGTTTTTCCTGATTCATTTCAGCACGAATTTGATCGGTGAGAGAGTCCATGCGGGAGGAGCGGTAGTGTCCGCGATTGGCGCCGTTTGGCGGGAAGCGTTTTGAGGAGAAGAAAAATTCGAAGGCGTCGGGGTCGTTGTTTGCGCCGACCCAGCGGAGATAGGTGAGTTGAAAATTACCGCGGGCGACGTCGGACAGAAGAGTAGCGAGTTCGAGCGGGCGAAGTTCGAGTTCGATGCCGACTTTGCGCCATTGTTCCTGTAGGGCCGCGCCGATAAGGCGGGCTTGTTCGTCGGTGGAACATTTTAGTGTGAGGTGGAGGCGGGTGTTGTTTGCCGCGCGGGGAAAACCAGCGGCGTCGAGAAGTTTTTCGGCGCGGGCAGGATCGTAAAGATATTGGGCGACGTTTGGCTTCGTAAGCCCAGTGATTTGGCGGGAGGACTCCGGAAGCGGAGCGCGCATGGCCTCGGAGGAGATATTTGATCAGCGATTCGCGGTCGGTGGCGAAGGCTAGGGCCTGGCGGAGTTCTTTTTTCGAGAGAGCGGAATCTTCGAGATTGATGCCGAGATAGGCGAGATTTGTGCCCGGGCGTTGGGTGAGTGTGAGTGATTGTTGGCGGACAAGGGCGGGAATGATATCGGGTGAAAGAGAAGAGGTTTCGAGGTCGGCGGAGCCTTTGCGGAGCTCGAGAGCGCGGACTACGGCATCTGGGACGACGCGGAAGCGGACACAAAGACAGTTGGGGCGGCGCTTTGAAAAAATTGGGATTGCGCTCGAGGACGACTTCGTCGTCTTGGGATTGGCGGACGAAGTGGAAGGGGCCGGAGCCGATGGGGAGTTGCGCGAAGTCGGACGGGGCGTTGGCGGGAACGATGCCGGCGTTGAGTGGCATGAGATTGGTGAGAAAGGAGGCGTAGGGTTCTGAGAGATGGAAGATGACGGTGAGAGGATCGGGCGCGTCGATGTAGTTGACCAGGCGGAAGCCTCCGCGTTTCGGCGAGGCGTTTTTGGGATTGAGGATGAAGTCGAAGGTGGATTTAACGTCGGCGGAGGTGAGCGGGCGGCCGTCGTGGAAATGGACGTCGGGGCGGAGATGGAAAACGTAGGTGAGTTGGGTCGGGAGTGTCCCAGGAGTCGGCGAGGTCGCCGTGGAGAAGCATTTGCGCATCGCGCGTGAGACAGTCCGCTGAAAATGAGGCCATCAATGCGCTGGGATTGGCCGTCGGTGGCAAAGCGCGGATCGAGAGTGACGGGATAGGATTCGATGAGAAAGGTGATAGTAGATGGATCGCGCGAGGCGATGGAAGCACGAGGCGATGAACAGACAGGCGAGGATCAAGAACGAAGTGCGGATCCCTACGTGGGGGAGTGCGGCGTGGAGAGAGAAGAAAATTTAGCGGGGCGGGGCATAGGAGATTTTACCGAGGATTGCCGGGCCGTGGGCGCCGGTTGCGGAAGGAATGTTGGAGGGGCGTTGGTGAAATGTTTCGTAGGCGAGCAGCGCAAAGGCAAGAGATTCTTTGGCGTCGGTGGGCACGTTAGCGCGGAAGAAGGGAGAACTTCGATCTCTTTCGAAGCTTTACCCTTGCCACGAACGGGCACGGTATGTCGTGCCCCCCCAGGAGATGAGATTTGTGAGCCGAGGGCGGCGGAAAGTTGGCTAGGAGAAGGGGATTGTTTGCGCCACCACCGGAGAACGATTAGCTGGTGGATTTTGTGTTCGGGGCAGAACAAAACGATTTAAGGCATCGACGATGGAAAGGGCAGTGAAGATGGTTGTGGCTCGAATGAGGTCGTTTGGTTTTGCGTGATGCTTCTTGCCGAGCGCGAGGAGTTTTTTCAGGTAGGCTGCGCCGTAGTATTCGCGCCCAGTGGATTTGGGTGGCGCGAGTTTTAAGTAGGGATCGCGGAGGAGTTCGTTGACGAGCGCGGGGATGGCGCGGCCTTGTTGGGCGAGGGCGGCGTTTTTGTCGAAGCGTTGGCGGCCGTGGGTGAAGTGGGGACGAGGGCGTCGATGAGCATGTTGCCGGGGCCGGTGTCGAAGGCGAAGACGTGCGGAAGGCTTTGCGTTGGCGGGGATGACGGTGATGTTGGCGATGCCGCCGATGTTGAGCCAGATGCGGCCTAGTTTCTTGTGCGCGGTAGAGGGCGTAGTCGGCGAAGGGGACAAGCGGGGCGCCGTTGCCGCCGAGGGCGAAGTCGGCAGGGCGGAAGTCGGAAACGGTGGTGATTCCGGTGCGGTTGGCGATGATAGCGCCTTCGCCGATTTGGAGCGTGGAAGAGGTGCGTGCGCCTAGATAAGGAACGGGCGCGCCCTGATGAAAAATGGTTTGGCCGTGGTTGCCGAGTGAGATCGATTTTGCGCGGGGAGATGCGGAATTTTTTGCAGGCGGCGAGGGCGGCTTCGGCGTAGATGTGGCCGAGGACGGGAGTGGAGTTGGCTGAGTTCGCCCGGACGAGACCGGGTTTTGTTCGGCGACGCGGAGGATTTCTTTGCGGATGGCGGCCGGGAAAGGAACGGTTGGTGTGATTTAGTAGCTTGATTTTTAGGTAGGGTGGGGCGCCGGAGATGCGGACCAGGGAGACGTCGATGCCGTCGACGGAGGTGCCGGACATCATGCCGAGGACGAGCTTGGAGGTTGAGGGCATGAAATAGGGCGAATGATTTTTAACACAGAGGAGGCAGAGGGCACAGAGAAGAGAAAGGCGAGAGGGGAAAGAGGTACGGGGACGCGGGATCGGCGTTCGACCGATATGAGCGAAAGCGCGAGTTGCTCGCGAAATGATGGGGTTTTGGTCGGTCAGTGGATTTTGGCGAGTGCCCTCGCCAGTCAGGGCCGTTGAAGAACATTCTCATGGCTTGATTCGAATCGCTGAAGCCGAGCGATCGCACTTCTGGTCTCGAAGACCGGAAATTGAAGGGGTCGCTTGAATCACTCCATTAGGAGATTTGTTTTTTCAGGTCGGCGAGGAGGTTTAGGGCTTCGAGTGGGTTTTAGATCGTCGAGGTCGGCGGCGCGGAGGCGGTCGAGAACGGCGCGGTCGAGGGGAGTGAAGAGGACTTCTTGCTTGCCGATGCTGTTGCGGAATTGGCCGGTGGCTCCGGGGGAGAGGCGTTTCGCTGAGTTGGTGTTCGCTTTGTTCGTGTTTCTGAAGGACTTCGCGGGCGCGTTCGATTACGCTGCGGGGAAGGCCGGCGAGGCGGGCGACTTCGATGCCGTAGCTTTTGTCGGCGCTGCCGGGTTCGACGCGGCGGAGAAAAATAATTTCGTTGGGAGTTTCTTTGACGCTGACATGGACATTTTTTACGGCGGGGAGAAGGTCGGCTAGTTCGGTGAGTTCGTGATAGTGCGTGGCGAACAGAGTGCGCGCGCGGGTGTGTTTTTGCAGATGTTCGACGACGGCCCAGGCGATGGAGAGGCCGTCGAAGGTGGCGGTGCCGCGGCCGACTTCGTCGAGGAGGACGAGGCTGGCGGGAGTGGCGTGATTCAGGATGCTGGCGACTTCGGACATTTCGACGAGGAAAGTGGAGCGACCGCGAGCGAGATTGTCGCTGGCTCCGATGCGGGTGAAGATTCGGTCAGTGATGGAAAGTTTTGCCTGGCGCGCGGGAACGAAGGAACCCATTTGCGCGAGGAGAACGATGAGCGCGGCCTGGCGGAGATAAGTGGATTTGCCGCCCATGTTGGGGCCGGTGATCAGTAGGAGCTGCTGGCGGCCTGGTTCGAGGAAGAGATCGTTGGGAACAAAGCGCTCGCCTTTTTGGCGGAGGAGTTCTTCGATGACGGGATGGCGGCCACCGACGATGAGGAGTTCACCGGTGGAATTGAATTCGGGGCGCGTGTAACCGCGGTCGGCGGCGAGTTTCGCGAGGGAGGCGAGGACATCGAGTTGCGCGATGGCCGCGGCGGTTTTGCGAAGGCGTGCGGCTTGGGCGGCGATGCTGGAGCGGAGGTCGATGAAGAGCTGGCGCTCGATTTCGGAGATGCGTTCGTCGGCAGCCAGGATTTTGCGTTCGTATTCTTTCAGTTCGGGCGAAGTGAAGCGTTCGGCGTTGACGAGCGTTTGTTTGCGTTCGTAATCGTTGGGCGCAAGGTGGAGATTGGGTTTGGAGATCTCCATGTAGTAGCCGAAGACGGAGTTGAAGCGGATTTTTAGCGAGTTGATGCCGGTGCGTTTGCGCTCGCGCTCTTCCATGGCGGCGATGATTTGTTTGCTGTGCTGGCTGAGGTTGCGAAGTTCGTCGAGCTCGGCGTGGAAACCGTTGCGAATGATGCCGGGATCGGTGGCGAGGGCCGGTGGCTCATCGGAGAGGGCGCGTTCGAGGCGTTCGCGGACATCGGCGAGTTCGTCGATTTCGTTGAAGAGAAAACGGAGAAGAGCACTGCCCCCTGTGGGGGGCGGAGTCAAGAAATTGCGCAGGATGGGAAGTTGCGCGAGAGATTTGCGAAGGGCGAGGAGTTCGCGCGGATTGGCAAGTCCGAGCGTGATGCGGCTGGTGAGGCGCTCGAGGTCCTGGATGCCTTTTAATTCTTTGCGGATTTCGCCGCGGACGACGGTTTGCTGGACGAGTTGGGTGACGGCGTCGAGTCGGGCTTCGATGGCGTCTGCGATCGATGAGCGGGCGCAAGAGCCAGCCGCGCAGCTGGCGTGCGCCCATTCCGGTGACGGTGACGTCCAGAGTGGCGAGGACGCGTGGCGGCGTTTCCACGCGCGGATTCTTCGGAAAAAATCGGAGCGACGAGTTCGAGATTGCGAACGGAGACGGGATCGAGAATCAGCGCGTCGTGCTGTTCATAATAGCGGACGCGGTCGAGGTGGCCGAGGGCGGCTTGGGCTGTGGCGTCAGTGGTCTTGGCGGCGTTTTCGCGGAGGTAGTGGACGATGGCTCCGGCGGCGGAAGCGCTTGCGGGTGATCGTCGAGGCCGAAGCCGGTGAGTTCGGAGACTCCGAATTGTTCGCGGAGAATGCGCGCAGCGTAATCGCTTTGGAAAGCCCAGTCTTCGACGCGGCTTTCGACACCGCCCGTACCTTCGAGCAAGGAAGCTTTTGCGGTTTCGAAGAGTTGTTGCGGGCGGGGAAGAAGCGTTTCTCGCGGACGGAGGAGTTGGAGTTCTTCGCGGATGGATTCTTCGGCGCGGGGGCCGCGAAATTCGGTGGCTTGAAATTCGCCGGTGGAGAGATCGACGAAGGCCAAGCCGATGGTAGATGTGGCGGCGTCTTGAGAGACCGCGGCTAGAAAATTGTTTTCGCGTGCGTCGAGGACGGCGACATCGGTTGCGGTGCCCGGCGTGATGACGCGGACGACTTCCCGACGGACGAGTTTTTTGCCCGGGCCGGGGGCTTCCATCTGATCGCAGATGGCGACTTTGAATCCGTTGCGGATGAGGCGGGCGATGTAGCCGTCAGCGGCGTGATAGGGAACGCCGCACATGGGAATGGGCTGACCTTTTTCACGATTGCGAGAGGTGAGCGTGATTTGAAGTTCGCGCGAGGCGAGGATGGCGTCTTCGTAGAAAAGTTCATAGAAATCACCGAGACGGAAGAGCAGCAGCGCGTGCGGATAACGCGATTTGATCGCGTGGTATTGCTGCATCAGGGGTGTGGTGGGGTCGGACATTAAAAAATAGTTTTCAGTTGTCAGTCATCAGTCGTCAATAAAGGCGAATGGGAGCGAGCATTTTACTCGAACGAAGGCGGGAAGGAAAAAGAAAGAGGAAGGATAAGGCAGGGGTGCGGACTGCGCTGAGGATCGCGGAGAAGGAAGGATAGAGAAGGCAAGAGAGTCTAACGCGAGGGACTCAGAGGCCGCAGGGAAGAGGGGCCGTGCTTTGCAGGGCTAGGTCGGTTTTTGGGTCATGGGAGGCCGGCTTCGGGAAAGCCGGCACTACGACGTTCGAAAAGTTGTGGTCAGGCAAGTGATTTGTGGTCGTCGGGTACGGCCAGGAATGGCTGTGCCGCTCGCGGGCGATTAAGAGGCGATGTTGAGTTGGGAGAGGAGGAAAGCGTAGTCGAGGGCGATTTCGCGGAGGTAGTCATAACGGCCGGAGGCGCCGCCGTGGCCTGCGCCCATGTTGATTTTGAACAGGAGGGGATTGTTGCCGAGTTTGAGAGTTCGGAGTTTTGCGACGTATTTGGCGGGTTCCCAGTACATGACCTGGCTGTCGTTGAGGCCGGTTTTGACAAGGAGCGCGGGATAGCTTGTGGCGGCGAGGTTGGTGTAGGGGCAGTAAGACTTCATGTAGGCGTAGTCGTCGGGGAGTTGCGGATTGCCCCATTCTTCGTATTCGCCGACGGTAAGCGGGAGAGATGCGTCGAGCATGGTGTTGAGTACGTCCACAAAGGGGACGTGGCTGATGACCATGCGGAAAAGATCGGGGCGCATGTTGGTAACGGCGCCCATGAGGAGGCCGCCGGCGCTGCCGCCTTCGATGACGAGATTGTTTGTGCTGGTAAATTTTTGCGCGATCAGGAATTCGGCTACCGAGATGAAATCGGTGAAGGTGTTGCGTTTGTTGCGCATGCGGCCGGCGTCGTGCCATGGTTTTCCTGATTCGCCGCCGCCGCGGATGTGGGCGATTGCGAAGATGACGCCGCGGTCGAGAAGGCTGAGGCGATTGGAATTGAAACCGACGGGGATGGAGATTCCGTAGCTGCCGTAACCGTAAAGGAGAAGAGGCGCGGAGCCGTCGAGCGGAGTGGATCGATGCGACACGAGCGAAATGGGGACTTTGGTTCCATCGGCTGCGCTGGCGTGAAGGCGCTGGCTAACATAGAGAGAGGAATCGTAGCCGCCGAGGACAGGCTGCTGTTTGCGGAGAGTGGATTCACGGCTAGCGAGGTCGTAATCATAGACCGAGCGCGGGGTGATGAAGGATTGATATTCGTAGCGGAAATGGGATTGGTCAAATTCAGGATTGTTTCCGAAGGACGCGTTGTAGGCGGGTTCAGAGAAAGAGATGCGGTGTGAAGAATCGAGAAGGCTGGAGGGAGATGAGCCGAACGTGATCAAGGCGAATGATAGGGGAGGCCGCCTTCGCGTTCGTAGAGAGCGAGGTGCGAGCGAAATGCGGCGACGGCCGAGAGCATGACTTCTGGGCGGTTGGGGATTAGTTCGCGCCAAAATTCCGTGGCGCGGATCGGAAGTAGCGACGGACATAAGGCGAAAGGTGCGGCCGAGGGAATTGGTTCGGACGAAGAAAGGTGTCGCCTTGGCCGGCGAAGTTTGGGTGATGGTCGAGATAGTATTCGTGATTGTCTTCACGTGGAGCGATCAGTCTTAGCTCATCGAGAGGCGCGTTGGCGCGGAGGTAGCGGACTTCGCTGGTGGTGTGGCTGTTGGTGATGAGGAAGAGGTAGTCGCCGCTGCGGGAGCGTTCGAGGTCGAGGCGGAAGCGCTCGTCGGTCTCTTCGAACAGGAGCGTGTCGGGTTCGGTTGAGCCGAGGATGTGGCGGTAGAGGCGATAAGAGCGCTTGGAGACTTCGTCTTCGATTGTGTAGAAAAGAGTTTTGTTGTCGGCGGCCCAGGCGGCGCTGGTGACGCGCTCTGCTTTGAAGGGACGAAGCGCGCCGGTTGCGAGGTTTTTGATTTGCAGCGTGTACTGGCGGAAGCCGGTAATGTCGGTGGAGTAAGCCAGGAGGGTGTTGTCGTCGCTGACGGCGAAAGCGTCCAGGCCGAGAAACGAGTGGCCTTCGGCTAGAGCGTTTAGGTCGAGCAGGAGTTCGTCGGAAGGGTTTTCGGCTTCGCGGCGGCGGAGATGGATGGGGTACTGCTTGCCTTCTTCGGTTCGGGTGAAATATTGGAAGCCGCGGAGTGTGTAGGGGACGCTGAGATCGGTTTGCTGGATGCGGGAGAGCATCTCCTGATAGAGCTTTTCCTGGAAGGGCTCGGTGGGCTTGAGGATGGCGTCGGTGTAGGCATTTTCGGCGTTGAGGTAGGCGAGAACCTCGGGGTCTTCCTTTTCGCGGAGCCATGCGTAGTTGTCCGTGCGAGTGTCACCGTGGAGGGTAGTGGAGACAAGGATTTGTTTGGCGAGGGGCGGGGAGGGGGCTTTTGACCCGGCGGTGGCCGGATTGGATGAGTCGGTCATGGTCTTGGAAGCAGGCCCGGCGCAAAGAGGCTGAAACGAAGGGCGGAGCGTGCTGTAGTTATACTAACGGAGTTTTAGGACGGAGCCAAACTGGCGGAATCGGCGAAAAATGGCGAGCGAACGAGAGATCAAATTACGCGTGGAAAATGTAGAAGTGCTGCAGAAAGCACTGGAACGGATATCCGCGAAACCGGTCGGGCCGGGTGGCGGGCGGGTTCATGAGTGGAACACGGTCTTTGATACGGCAGGACAGGAACTGGCAAAGAAGGGACAGTTGCTGCGAATTCGAAAAGTGACGCACCAGAGCGGCGGGGGCAAGCCGAAGTTTCTTTTTACGCTTAAGAAGCCTTCGGAGATGGAGGAGCGAGATGGACACGGGCATAAGGTGCGGGAAGAGATTGAGACGGAGGTGGGGGATGGCGACGCGCTGAAGCGGATGATTGAAGGGTTGGGAATGAACGCAGTGGTTTTCGTACGAAAAATACCGGACGACGATGAAGCTGCCCAGTTCGGAAGCTTTGGGCTGCGGATTTGGTGATTGAACTCGACGAGACGCCGATTGGGACTTTTTTGGAATTGGAAGGGCCAGCGGAAGCGATTGACCAGGCGGCGCGGGAGCTTGGATATTCCAGACAGGACTACATTACGAACAGTTATTTGGGATTATATTTTGATGAATGCAGGAGGCGGGGAGATTCGCCGCGGGACATGGTGTTCGACAAAACAAAATAGAATTTTTGTCGGTTGCGCTGATTTTCTTGCCGAAAATCTCATTTCGTTCTTGACTTAAATCCTTTATCGGCTTATCAGTACGGACGGAGTGTCGTCCCTGAAATGAAGTCGTCCCTGGAATACGAGCCTGGCCCCGGACATTCAAAGCGCGAACACAAGCCGGGGAACGGAAATTTGGGCGCGGTAGCGGAGAGGGATCGCGCAGCGCGGCCTGTGCGCGGCGCGGCAGGCAGGGGAGGGCGCAGTCCGGGCTAACGGTAAGTCCATTGTAATGAAGCTCTTGCCCGCGGCCGAAGTTTCCGGCACGCGGGTTTTTTGCTTTTAGCTACACGCGTGAGGTAAGCCATGACGAGATGACGATGACGGCGACGGAGTTGATGGGCGCGAAGGCGTACGACGCGCAGGGGCATTACGTCGGCAAAGTGCGAGAGTTCTTTGTCGAACCGGCGGACCAGCCGAATCGCGTGGGGCATTTTTTGTTGGCGCGCGGGAGTTTTCAGCCGCTGGTGGCGCGACATGATCAAGTTGCGGCGATCGAATTGGGAAAGATTGAACTGAACGTCCCGGAGCGGGCTCTGGAGACGTATGAGCCGAACGAAGGCTGGCTGGCGGTGACGAAAGATTTGCTGGACCAGCAGATCATCGATATCAGTGGGCGCAAGGTCGTGCGCGTGAATGACGTGGATTTGGCGGAGCAGAGAACGAATGGGAATGTCGAGTTGCGAATCACGCAGGTGGACGTGGGATTGCCCGGAGCGGTGCGGCGGCTACTGCAGGGAATTGCGCCGCAAGGGGTGATTCGCGGGCTGCAGAACCGGTTGCCGACGAAGACGATCCGTTGGGAATTTGTGAATCTGGTCGAGCCAGACCCTCTTCGGCGATTGAAGCTGCGGATTACGCACGAAAAACTGGAAGACCTCCACCCGGCAGATCTGGCGGACATCATTGAGGATTTGTCGCCAGCAGAGCGGCAGGGAATTATCTCGTCGCTCGATGAAGAGACGGCTGCGGCAGTGCTGGGTGAGCTGGATGCGCGGCTGACGACCCAAATCGTGGAAAAGCTGGATCCGGAGAAGGCCGCGGACATTCTGGAAGAGATGGCGCCGGATGCTGCGGCAGACGTGCTGGGAGGTTTGCCGAAAGAGACGTCGGAAGAATTGCTCGAAGAGATGCCTGGGAGAGAAGCGGAAGACGTGCGTGAGTTGCTGGAGTTTGATCCGGCAACGGCGGGCGGCATGATGAACACGGACTTTGTGTTTGTGGGAGACAAATCCCCACGCGGGGAAGTCGTCGATTGGATGCGAGAGCAGGATTTGAATCTGGACCAATTGGATACGATCGTGCTTTTGGACGGGGCGGCGCAATTTTCCGGAACGGTCTCCGTGGCAAGATTGCTGCTTGCCGGAGACCGAGCAATTGGTCGGCGAATTGAAAATGGAGCCGCTGTTGAGCGTGCAGCCGAACGCGGACGAAAAGGAAGTGTTCGAGTTTTTTGATAAGTACAACCTGCGTATGTTGACGGTTGTGGACGAGGACGGGCGGCCACTGGGAGTGATTACAGTGGACGACGTGGTTTCGAAACTTGTGAAGTAAGGATTTCAGAGACGCAGCAACGATGTGGAGCCGGGAAGAGTCTGGAGGCGATGGGGGAGCGTTGGACGAAGCGGGTCCAGCGGTTGCGCGATGCGGTGCGTCCGTTCCGGCGACGGATTCTGATGTTTTTGGCCGTAGTGGGGCCGGGGCTGATCGTTTCGAACGTGGACAACGATGCGGGCGGAATTTACACGTATGCGCAAGCGGGCGCGAAATACGGCAATGCCGTGCTGTGGTCGCTGATCCCGATGACGATTGCGCTGTATGTGTCTCTCGAAATGTGTTCGCGGATGGGCGCGTTTACGGGTAAAGGGCTATCGGACCTGATTCGCGAAGAGTTTGGATTTCGCGTGACGTTTTTCCTGATGGCGGCGATTTTGGTGGTGAATCTTGGGAACGTGATGGCGGAATTTACGGGAGTTTTCTGGGCCGGAAAACTTGGGAGTCAGCAGATTTATTTCGGTGCCGATTGCGGCGATGGCGGTGTGGATATCGGTGGTGCAGGGAACCGCGAAGTGGGTGGAGCGGATTTTTCTGACATTCTGCGTGGTTTATTTTTCGTACGTGATCTCGGCGTTTCTGGCAAAGCCCGAGTGGCTGATTTCGCTACTGCACCTGTTTCCACCGCACCTGATGCAGTATATGCCGACGATGAAACCATTTGTGCAGGTGCCGACGTTCTGACGCGCAATATGCGGTCATCCTGGCGGCGCTGGTTGGTACAACGATCGCGCCTTGGCAGCATTTTTATTTGCAGGCGGCGGTTGTTGAGAAGAGGGTGGGGCCGCGGCAATACCCGACAACGCGCAATGACGTGCTGGTGGGCAGCGTCAGCTGCATGTTGATTGTGTTTTTCATCATCGTTTGTACGTCTGCGACGCTTGTATGTCCAGGGGATCCACGATATTCCGGTAATGCGGGGACGGCGGCGATCGCGCTCGGCCGCTGGCGGGGAAGCTGGCGAGCCTGCTCTTTTCGATTGGGCTGCTGAATGCTTCGCTGTTTGCGGCTTCGATTCTGCCGCTTTCGACTTCTTATGTGATGTGCGAGGCGCTGGGATTTGAATCGGGCATCGATCGCAAGTTCAGCGAAGCGAAGATTTTTTACGCGCTGTATACGTCGCTGATCTTTCCTGGGCGCGTTTCTGGTGCTTTCGCTGGGAAGTTTCGCGAATACGATTTTGCTGTGGTCGCAGGTGCTGAACGGATTTCTTCTGCCCGGTGGTGATGATTTTCGTGCTGATCCTGGTGAACCGGCGTGATCTGATGGGAGAGCAAGTCAACGCGAAGGGATTCAATTGGGTCGCGTGGATTTCTACTGTTGCGATGATCGTGCTCACGCTGGTGGTGGCCTACACTTCGATTCAGTGATGTTGTTCACACATCCCTGCCGGCTTTGAACAGTGCCGATGTCTAAAACGAAAATTTCGCGTCGAATTCATTGCGAGGCCGAAGAGCGGCGTGTTAACTTTGTGGCATAAAGGAAAAAGGCTCTTCTCCGTGACGCAGACACCTCAATCATCGAAAACCCTGCATGTCGCCGCCTCGCATCCGCTGGGAACGGTCACCGCCGAAGAAGCGTTCCTGCTGGAAAAATTGGATTTGAATCAGTTTCCGCGGCATTTGGCGGTGATTATGGATGGCAATGGCCGCTGGGCGCAAAGCGACATTTGCCGCGCATTGCAGGGCACACAAGGGTACGGAAACGGCTCGCAGCACGATTGAAACCTGCGCGCGGTTGAAGATTGAAGCGCTGACGCTGTACGCGTTTTCGGTGGAGAACTGGCGTCGGCCGAAGACTGAGACCGATTTTCTGATGCAACTGTTGCGCGAATATCTGCGGCAGGAGATGCCGCTGATCCAGAGAAACAATATCCGGATGCGATTTTTGGGCCGGGCGGACGAGCTTGCCGGAAGGCAGTGCAGCGCGATACTCGTGAGGCGAATGGAGGCAACGGCGAAGAACACGGGAATGGTGCTCTGTGTGGCGCTCAATTATGGCGGGCGGGCGGAGATTGTGGATGCCGCGAATTCGCTATTTGCGTGAAAGCAAGCGGCAAGAAATCGCGAACGCTGACGGAAGCGGAGTTTCGGAGCGGCATTGTATACCGGCCGGCTTGCCGGAACCGGATTTGCTCATCCGTACCAGCGGCGAGATGCGCGTGAGCAATTTTCTGCTGTGGCAGATTGCGTACGCGGAGATTTACGTGACGGAAACGCTGTGGCCGGATTTCAATCGTGCGCGGCTGCTGGAAGCGTTCGTGGAGTTTCAGAAGCGCGACCGACGCTACGGCGGCATCGGGCAAGACAAGTCGACGCAAGCCGAGTGCGTGCGCTGGCGAATGACGAGTAGCGTACTTGAGTAATTTCCTCATTTGGATTTCAAACTGCCAGTAAGATAAATGGACTCGCAATCATTCGCGATAGCGTGCGTGAGTCAAGCCTTCGTGCAATTTTCTCAGGGGAAAACGAAGCATGACTTGGAAGAGAGTGGCGACGGCGGTCGTCCTGATTCCTTTTGTGGTCGCGCTGGTTATAAAGGGCTCCGACTTCGATCGTGTCGGTGGCGCTGGCGCTGGTGATATTGCTGGCGATGTTTGAGTTTTTTGCTTTGGGGATGCGATTGGGCACCGGGCGTACAAATTCTGGACCGCGGCGTGCGCGATTGCGATTGTTTATTTCCAATGGCTGACATGTCGTGCTGACGAGCCAGCGAGAGGCAGCGGGAAGGCGAATTGTATTCGGGCCGATTCAATTTGTTTTTTCCGGACTTGCGGGTCGAGGAGTATTCTTTATCTTCTTGATTGGCGTGGCGATCATAACGCTCGCGACCCGGCGGCCGATGGTCGAAGCGCTTCCCGCGGCTGGGATCAGTTCGAGCGGGTTGCTGTTGGTGGCGCTTCCGTTGACCTATGCAGTGCGGCTGCATGGATTGGGGCGCGTTGGGCCGTGGATTTCTGCTTTTTGCGCTGGTGATCACCTGGGTTGGCGATACGGCAGCGTATTTTGTTGGGCGATCGATTGGCGACACAGATGGCGCCGCATTCTGAGCCCGAAGAAAACGTGGGAGGGAGCTGCTGCCAGCTTGGCCGGGGCGTTGCTTTGGATGGTGGCTTTCCACCGGGTAAATCGTGCCGACGCCGATCTTCTTGGTCTGGCCGCCGGTGGGAAATATGGCGGGGCAGGTGGGCGATCTTGCTGGAGTCGGCGTTCAAGCGGAGCGCCGGCGTTAAGGATTCGGGTTCGATTCTGCCCGGCCACGGTGGCATGCTGGACCGGATTGATGCGTTGATTTTGACGATTCCGGTTGTCTGGTATTATTGGATTTGGTTTTGCTCGCCGCGCGCGATAGGTCCCTGGCGTCCCCAGAACGCACAAGAAGGAAGAACGGTTTCGTGAAACAACTCGCGATATTGGGTTCGACTGGCTCGATTGGCCGGCAATGCCTTGTCGGTTGTGGAGGCGCTGCCCGGGCGATTTGGCGTGGTGGCGCTTGCGGCGGGCGCGAATCTGGACGAACTGGTTGGACAGATTGAGCGGCACAAGCCGGAGGTGGTATCAGTTGGCGATGCCGCGAAGGCCGATGAGCTTGCGGCGCGTTTGCAGGAAAAGGGAATTGCGCTGCCATCAATTCATCATGGGCGCGACGGAATGCTGGCTGCTGGAACTCATCCCAAAGCGGAGATTGTGGTGTCGGCGGCGGTGGGGGTCGTTGGACTGGAAGCGACCTATGAAGCGGTGAAGCTGGCTCGCACGATTGCGCTTTCAAACAAGGAAGTGCTGGTGGCCGCGGGCGAATTGGTGATGGCTGCGGCGCAGAAGGCTGGCAAGGAATTGCTGCCTGTGGACAGTGAGCACAACGCGGTGCACCAGTGCTTGCGCGCCGGAGAGCACAAGGAAGTGACCCGGCTGGTGCTGACGGCGTCCGGCGGGCCGTTCCGGAAGACGCCCGTGAAGGATTTGGAGAAAGTCACCGTTGAGCAGGCGTTGGCGCATCCGAATTGGAAGATGGGGAATCGTATCACGGTGGATTCGGCGACGATGATGAACAAGGGCTTCGAGGTGATCGAAGCGCGGTGGCTGTTTGGACATGAAGCCGGATCAGATTGACGTGGTGATCCATCCGCAATCCACGATTCACTCGATGGTGGAGTATGTGGACGGTTCGATTCTGGCGCAGTTGGGCCCGACAGACATGCGCATGCCAATCCAATATGCGTTAACCTATCCTGAGCGGGTCGCATCGAACCAGGTAGCCCTGGATTGGTCAAAATTGAAGCGGCTGGACTTTGAAAAAGTGTCCACGCGGCGGTATCCCTGCCTGAAGTTAGCCCGAGAAGCGATGAGGAAGGGCGGGGCATTGCCGTGCGCGTTGAATGCGGCAGATGAAGTGGCGGTGGCAGCGTTTTTGGAGCGGAAGCTGCCGTTTTTGGGCATTCCCGAGGTTGTGGAGAGAGTTCTCGGGCGGATGCCGCGTATGAAATTGCAGAAGATGGAGGACGTGCTTTCGGCGGACGCCGAAGCGCGTCGAATGGCTAAGGAAGAAGTGGCAACGCTGACGGGGATTGCGAAGGCAGCGTCCTGAGCGAGAAAGACGGAGCGAACGGTTAGATGAACACGCTACTCGGAATGGTTTTGGTGCTGGGAGTGATGATTCTGGTCCATGAATGGGGCCACTTCATCGTGGCGCGGCTGTTTGGCGTGCGCGTGGACGTGTTCTCGATCGGATTTGGGCCGCGGCTGTTTGGCTGGAAGCGCGGGGCAACGGATTACCGGATCAGCGCGTTGCCACTGGGCGGATACGTGCGCATGGCCGGGCAGGACATCACGGAGATTGATTCTGGAGAGAAGGGGCCGACTGGCGCTCCGGATGAAGTGATGAGCAAGCCGCGGTGGCAGCGGGCGCTCATTTCGTTTGCCGGGCCGGCGGTGAATTTGTTGATGCCGTTTTTGCTGTTGGGCGGATTTTTCTGGATTCGCGGACTTCCTTACCAGTCCTATTTGGATAAACCGGCGGTCATCGCGGCGATTTCGGAAAAAGATCCGCTGGCGAAAGAGGGTATTGTTCCTGGAGACAAAATTATTGAAGTGAACGGCGCTGCTACTCCCACTTGGGACAAGGTGGAAGCGGCGTACGCGAAAAGTTCACAGGATCCGTCGCTGCAGGTCAAGGTTGAACACGCCGGCGGTGTGAAGAAAGTGATATCAAAGCGCAGAGTCAGGCGCGAATCGATGATTTGCGTTGGTATACACCGGACATGGCAGTGGTGGCGGAGGTCTTGCCCGGACAGGCGGCTGCGAAAGCCGGCCTGAGAGTCGACGATGCGGTGGTGGCGATTAGCGGATCGCGTGTGACGAATCGCTCGGTATTCATTGACTTGGTGCAAAAATCCCACGGCGCGCCGCAAGACTTTTTGATCGACCGCGGAGGAAAATCGATGACCGTAAAGGTCCAGCCGGAACCGAACGGCGAAAAGAGTGAGGACGGCCAGCCCATGTATCGGGTGGGTGTGAGCATTGTACCCAAAGCGGAGTGGTCGTTTCGCAAAGTAGGATTTCGCAGTGCGGTGGTGAACGCGGCAGATACGACTTGGAACTGGACGGTCGACCTGGTGGGAGTGCTTGGAAAATTGTTCACCGGCAGGCTTTCCGTGAAGCAACTGAGCGGCGTGGTGGGGATCGCTTACCAGGCCGGGCGCGCGGTGCAGGAAGGATCGTTCGCCGTGGTTTCGTTGATGGCAGTGATCAGCGTCAACCTCGGAATTTTGAACCTGCTACCGATCCCGATTTTGGACGGCGGACACATTTTGCTCTTGTCCATCGAAGGAATTCGTCGGAAAGACCTGAGTCTGGCGTTTAAAGAGAGATTCATTCAAGTTGGATTGGTGTTTCTCTTATTGTTGTTTGCCATCGTTATGTACAATGACGTGATGAGGCACCTGCCGATCCATACGTAGCCGGGCGGGTTGCGGAGAACTCACGGAGAATTGCATGTCGGCGAGCCCTGCGCATCGCGCTTCCACAACTGAACGGTTGAATTCCGCGGAGACAACCGGGCCATTGGTCAAAGCGCTTGCCGGGAAAGGCATTCGCCTGACGAGGCAGCGGCGCGTGATTTTGCAGGTGATGGATGCCGCCGAGCAGCATCTCGACGTGGACCAGATCCTGGAACGCGCGCAGAAAATTGATTCTGGCGTGCACCTGGTGACGGTTTACCGCACGATTGAACTCCTGAAAAAGCATGGCCTGATTGACGAACTGGATTTGCTGCACCTGCGCGGCGACCGGCACTATTACGAGACGCATGGACCGCGGGACCATATTCACGTGGCCTGCCTGAAATGCGGCAAGGTGCGCGAGTTTGAAAGCCAGCTTTACGAGCAACTGAAATCACAGATCGAGCGCGACTTCAAAATGAAGGTTACGATTTCGCGGACAGAAGTGGGTGGCTATTGCGCGGAGTGTTTGGGAAAGGGCGCTTCCTAGGCGCTCTCGTCTTTCCGGAGGGAACTTCGCGTCGAGCGTGTGTCTGACTCCGCATGGAACTTCAATTTAAGTGCTGCTAGACGGAAATCGTGGGCTGGTTCAGACGAGCCGAGCGAAAGCGGCGGAGGCGCGCAAAAAATCGGTGAGCGTCCGCGATGTCTTTAGAGATTTGAGCCTTTAGTTCTTCAGGGCCGGAGAATTTCTTTTCCTCCCGCAATTTCTTCCAAAATCGTATCTCGATGCGTTTTGTTTCGAACTCCTTTGGAGCGTCGAGCAGGTGTGTCTCTACGGTGAGCGAGGTGCCGTTGAAGGTTGGGCGCAAGCCGATGTTGGTGACGGAACGGCGGCTTTTTGTTTCGCCTTCAAGTAGCGTTCGCGTAATGTAAACGCCGTTTGCGGGCAAGAGTTCTTGCTCGGGATGGACATTGAGCGTCGGGACGGTGAATTTGTGGCCGATGCCAGCGCCGGATACCACTTCTCCGGTCAGAACGAATGGGCGACCGAGCAGACGGCCTGCGTGGCTGACGTCGCCTTGCGCGATTTCGCGGCGGATGACGGTGCTGCTGACGATTTCACTGTGGTAGATGACCGGCGGAACGACGATGACCTCGAAATCAAGCCGGCGACCGAGTTCCTGGAGGAGTGCAGTGTCGCCGGCTTGTTTATGGCCGAAGCGGAAATTTCCGCCGACGAAGACGGCGCGGACGCGAAGCCGGTGGACGAGGATCGTTTCGACAAACTCCTGCGGAGAAAGCAATGAAAGTTCGCGCGTAAAATTCTGGACGACCGCGGATTCGAGACCGACAATCTGGAACCATTCAAGGCGTTGCTCGTTGGTGGACAGGCGCTTTGGAGCAACTTCCGGGCGCAGAACTTTTAAGGGAGCGGGTTCGAAGGTAAGCGCGGTGGCTACATCGCCGGAACTTTCCGCACGGGCTGCCACATCGCGAAGAAGTACCTGGTGGCCGAGGTGAATCCCGTCGAAATTGCCGATGGCGAGTACGCTGCGGCGGTTCAACGGTGTGTGGTAGGCGTGCCACGCTTCGGGAGAAGCAAAGACGCGGAACGCGCGCCGACCGACCTGTGGATGCGCCGATGCAGGAATTGCGGCGTCCTCAACCTCTACATCGAATTGCAATCCGTCGTAACCGAGCTGGACGTGACGGTAACCGGAAGAGCGAAGCCGTTCATTGGTGGCGGCGTGGGGCAGTTCGTGGGCAATGTGCGTGAACCAGGCGCGGCGGGGCGTAAGGCGATCAATGACGGCGAGCGCTTGTTCGACAGTTTGGTGCATGGGATGGGGCGTGTCGCGCAGCGCGTCGATGATGAGATCGTCCAGACCTTGTAAGAGCGGGAAAGAAGATTCGGGAATCTCGCTGAAGTCCGTGAGGTATGCCGCGCGACCAAAACGAAATCCGAGGACGTTTAAGTCGCCGTGAATAAGAGGAATCGGCGTGATGGTTGTGCCGAGCAAATAAAGCGGCCCGTTTACATTGTGGAGTGTGACCATCGGCACGGAGCTGACTTTGGGTTTGCCGTCGAAAACATAGTAGTAAGCATTGCGCAGGACTTCGAACGCTTCTTTGTTTCCGTAGACGGGGAGAACCGTATTCTGGCGCAGGTTGAAAGGACGAATGTCGTCGAAGCCGAAGATGTGGTCGGCGTGAGCATGCGTGAGGAGTATTGCGTCAAGACGCGTCATGCCGACCCGCAGAGCTTGCTGGCGAAAATCGGGCGTGGTGTCTATGACGACGTTCTGGCCGTTACGGGAAAGCAGCAGGGAAGGGCGCAAGCGGTTGTCGTGCGGGTCGGACGAGTTGCACACGGGGCAGGGGCAGCCGAGCGAAGGAACTCCCATGGAAGTGCCAGAGCCAAGTACGGTCAGTTTGAGCCGGTTCGCGGGCATGTGAGAAAGAAATTATCCAACAACCAAGGTTCGGCAAGTCTAGCGGGTCTTGGCCTTCGCTTGCGTTGCTTGCGCGGCGAGCGCCTGGTTGACCTCGAGATAGGTCAGCTTCAATTTGCCGAGCAGGTCGAGCAGTACGTTGTCTTCTTCCGGAGCAAGATTGCCTTTGGTTTTTTCGTGCAGGGCGTCGAGCATGTCGATCAATTCGCGAGCGGCATCGGGATCAATCATCGGCTGGCCGGTGCGCGGGTCTGCGTATGCGCCGAGAACCATGGCTGCGTTGCTGCCGAGCATGCGGACTAAATTTTCGAAAGCGGGGGAACGCTTGGGCGGCTCGACCGCGGGAACTTCTGCCGCGGGAGCTTGCCCGCGGGGCCGGCGCTTGCTTCATGACTTCGGCTTCTTTTACGGCTTCGCGGGCTTGTTCTTCGACTGCTTCCTTGCGCAGCTGGCCGTCGTCGGTGAAAAGACGGCGATCAATTACCCGGAAGGATTCTTCTGATTTGTGCTCTGACAAGGGACGACCTCACTCCGTGTACTAAGCGGATATTTTAGCATGGTTCCCGCGGGCTGTTGCGGGGCTGCGCTGCTTGCGAAACCCCGGGCGGCAATTTAAAGTGAACGCCTTGCATTTGGTCCTTGCTTCAAAACTGAGAACGCGGAATTCACCGCAGTTCGCGGAGAAGATCTAGGATACATGCCCAAGAGCCGCAAGAAACGCGTGAAAACTACGGCGCGAAAGCCACTGGCCGTCGCGAAGAAAAACAGGGGAGCGGCGGGGAAGTGGTTTGAAAAGCTGGTGAAACTGCAGGCGCGCTTGCGGGCACCGAATGGTTGTCCTTGGGACCGCGAACAGACGCATATGACGCTGCGGACGTACCTGATTGAAGAGGCGTATGAGGTTCTAGAAGCGCTGGAAAGCGGTGACGACGCGAAATTCGCGGAAGAGTTGGGGGATTTGCTGCTCCAGGTGGTGTTTCATGCGGACATTGCGAAAGGCGAAGGGCGATTCGACGTTGCCCAGGTGATAGAAGGAATTCACGAAAAAATGGTGCGGCGGCATCCGCATGTCTTCGGGGAAAAGCGAGCGAAGGACGCTCAAGGCTGTGCTGAAGAGTTGGGAGAAAATTAAGGCGGAAGAGCGCAAGGCGAAGGGCAGCGCAGGATGAGGCCAAGCCTGCATCGCTGCTCGACGGCGTCTCGCAAGCCCTGCCCGGGACGATGGAAGGTTTTCAACTGACACGCCGCGCCTCGCGTATCGGTTTTGATTGGGATTCCCCGGGGGGAGTGTTGGATAAGCTTGCCGAGGAAATCGACGAACTGCGGAAGGAAGTGACAAACTCCGACGCGAAGCGGATCGAGGAAGAGGCCGGAGACTTGCTGTTTGCCGCGGTGAACCTGGCGAGATTTCTGCATGTTGATCCTGAAATTGCCCTGAAAAAGGCGAATGCGAAGTTTGCGACCCGTTTCCGGCAGATGGAACGGATGGCGCGTGAGAGCGGCAAGGAATTGGCTGAAGTGCCGCGCGAGCAGATGGAAGCGCTCTGGGGCAAGGCGAAGAGCGAAGAGCAGAAATCGGGTGCGGCTCGATGAGCGAAGCGATCTAGTTCGTAAATGCGAAGGGATGGAAGAGTTTCACGCTTGCGTAGCGCTGCAGCGGGAAATTTGGGGTGAGGACGATTTGGAGGTCGAGCCGGCGACGCTTTTTGTCGTGGCTGCGCATACGGGCGGGCAGGTTTTGGGGGCCTATGACGGCGGAAAGTTGGTGGGTTACACGCTTGCCGTCACGGGAGTACGAAATGGCGTGCCGTATCTTCATTCGCACATGACCGGCGTGCTGGCTAAGTATCGGGACCGAGGCGTCGGGCGGCTGCTGAAACTGTTTCAGCGGGAAGAGGCCCTGGGGCGGGATATTCGCCTGATTGAGTGGACCTTTGACCCGCTGGAAACCCGCAACGCTCACTTTAATCTGAACCGGCTGGGAGCGATATGCCGGCGATATCTGCCGAATCTCTATGGGATTACCACAAGCCCGCTGCATCGCGGATTAGCCACGGACCGTCTGGTCGCGGAGTGGCTTCTGGATTCGCCGCGTGTAATTACCGCTGTGGCGCAGGGATCTGTTGAACCGGGGCTGGAGGGTGGCAGCATCACGCTGCCTTATGACCTCGAGCGCAGAAAAACCGAAGCGCCGGAGCGGCTAGCGGACCTGCAGGGGATTTTGCGGCGCGAATTTACGGAATGGTTCGCGCGCTGCCACGCGGCAGTCGGATTGCGGACTAGTGCCAAGGGAATCGAATACGTAATGGCGCCGTGGAGCGATTTCTAGAGGGACGAAAATGCGGCTCAAAGGCTTCACGCTTCGCGAACTGCGCATGCCGCTGGTCACCGCGTTTGAGACCAGCATGGAGCGCACGACTGTGCGCCGGATCATGCTCGTTGAGGCGAATGTCGACGGGATGGCAGGCTGGGGAGAATGCGTCGCGGGGGAGAGCGCCGTCGTATAGCCCTGAGACGGTCGAAACCGCCTGGCACATCCTGCGCGATTTCCTCTGGCCATTGCTAAAGGAAAAGGAGTTTGCTTCGGCGGCAGACATTTGGGGAATGATGGAGTGGGTGCGTGGCCACAACATGGCCAAGGCGCGCGATCGAATCGGCGATTTGGGATGCTCAAGCGAAACTTGAAGACAAGCCGCTTTGGAAATTGCTTGGCGGTGAGCGTCAGGAGATTGGAAGCGGGGTCTCTATTGGCATTAAAGCTTCACTTGAAGAGCTTGTTAGCGCGGTGCAAGTGGAACTTGAAGCTGGCTATCAGCGCATAAAGATAAAGATTAAGCCTGGGATTGACTTAGAACCGGTGCGCCGCCTGAGAAAGGAATTTCCAAGCATCAAGTTGATGGTGGACGCGAACTCGGCTTATCGCGCTGAAGACTGGCCATTGCTTAAAGAGCTGGAGGGCTATTACTTGATGATGATTGAGCAGCCGCTGGGCTGGGACGATCTGTATGGACACATCGAGATTCAGAAGAAGCTGGAGACGCCGATTTGCCTCGACGAGTGTATTCACACCGAAGAGCAGGCCAAGGCGGCGATTGAATTGGGCGCATGCCGCATCATCAATATAAAGATGGGGCGCGTAGGCGGACACCTGGCGGCGCGGCGGATTCACGATCTCTGTCAGCAGAATGGAGTGCCGGTCTGGTGCGGGGGAATGTTGGAGTCCGGCATCGGCCGCGCACACAACATTGCGCTTTCGACGCTCCCGAATTTCACGCTTCCCGGAGATGTGGCGGCGAGCAAACGCTATTGGACCGAGGACATCATCGAGCCGGAAGTGGTAGTCTCGTCGCGAGGATCGATTTCCGTCTCGCAGGGGCCGGGAATTGGATTTGCGCCGCGCTTGGATCGCATCGAGGCACTGACCGTACGGAAAGAAGTCATCGGCGACTAGAGTTTCGCGCGATGCGAAGAGGAGGAAATCTCTTGGCGGGAATCCCAATGAGAAATGGCGGACCGGCGGCACGTGTGGCGGTCCTTCCTGGGGATGGAATAGGGAAAGAGGTCACGCCCGAGTCGGTGAAAGTGATTCACGCGGCGACAAAGTCGGCGCGTCGACCAATTGAGTTTGTCGAGCTGGACTGGGGAGCCGACAAGTATTTGCGCGAAGGCGTGACGCTGCCACCTGGGGCCGTGGAGATGCTGCGCGATGAGTTCGACGCGATCTTGTTTGGCGCCTTAGGCGATCCGCGTGTGCCTTCGAATCAACATGCGGCGGACATTTTACTGGGGCTGCGGTTCAAGCTGGACCTTTATGTAAACTCCCGGCCGGTGGAGCTTTTTCATGACCGGTTAACGCCCTTGCGCGACCGCAAGGAAGCCGACGTGAACTTCATGGTGTTCCGTGAAAACACCGAAGGTCTTTATGTAGGCGTAGGCGGATTCTTTAAGAAGGGGACTGCCGACGAGATTGCGATTCAAGAAGACGTGAACTCGCGCAAGGGAGTGGAGCGGATCATCCGCCACGCGTTTGAGTATGCGCGCAAACAAGGGCTGAAGCGCGTATGTATGAGCGACAAGTCGAATGCCATGACGTTTGCCCACGACCTGTGGCAGAGGGTGTACAAGGAGGTCCGGCAGGAGTATGCAGAGATCGAATCGCGGCACCTTTATATTGATACCCTGGCGATGGAAGTGGTGCGTGACCCGCGGCAATTCGACGTGATTGTGACCTGCAATCTCTTTGGGGACATTATCAGTGACCTGGGCGCGCAGCTGGCCGGCGGGCTCGGGCTTGCGCCTTCGGGGAATATACATCCTGGAAAAACCTCGCTCTTTGAGCCGGTGCATGGGTCCGCTCCGAACATCGCTGGCAAAAGGATCGCTAATCCGCTTGGGTCAATTCTGACTTCCGCGATGATGCTGGAGTTTTTGGGATGGCAGCCGGAAGCGGACAAGCTGCGAACGGCGACTCGGGCAGCACTTAGGGAGAATTTCGTGACGCCTGATTTGGGCGGCGAGCGCAAGACTGTGGAAGTGGGCGATTGGATCGCCGCCAGAGTTAGTTAAAAACGCCCTGCGCGGTCACTTCAAGCAACACTTGAATTACGGATTTCATGCGCCGGCCGCGAGTAACATTCATCTTTCACGATTTACAAATGCCGCGATGAGCAGTCCTGCAAGGAAGCCCCCGATGTGCGCCCACCAGGCGACTCCGCCTGTGGCTGCCGCGCCGAACGAACTTACCCCTGCCGCAAACTGCAAGACAAACCAGTAGCCAAGAATAATGAATGCAGGGAGTGGAACCAGGAATATGAGCACTAGCGTGAGGATGCGCGCCCGTGGAAACAGAAGTATGTAAGCGCCCATGACGCCGGAGATGGCCCCGCTCGCTCCTACGGCAGGAACCGTCGAATGAAAATTGAAGAGGATGTGGGTTAACCCGGAGGCCACTCCACAGAACAGGTAGAACGCCAGATAGCCTGCGTGACCGAAGAACTCTTCGACATTGTCTCCGAAAATCCAGAGGAAAAGCATGTTGCCCAACAGGTGAGCTGGGCCGTTGTGCAAAAACATGCTGGTCAAGAGTGTAAGGAGCGTAGAGTCTGCATGTCCGTGGCCGGCAAACAAATGGGCAAAGCGCACCGGGACTGCCCCGTAAGTCAAGGCAACGGCGTTCTGAGTGCGGAGGGGAAGCGTTGCGCTATAGAGAAAGACGAGCGCGTTGACGGCAACCAGCAGATAGTTGACAAGTGGGGTGATGCGAGTCGGATTTTCGTCCTTCAGTGGAATGAACATGTTGGGTGAATGGTCTTTTGCAGGGTAGCGAAAAAGCCGAGGGATGCAAGCGAATTTGCGCGTCCGGTCATTCCGCTTCGCCCGGCGGCGCAGTTAACAGAATGTTTTAATGAGCTGTCTTTGCGGGAAAAAAAGCTTGGATTTTGTGAAGTTACTGCGGGGGATTTTTGCAAATGAGGCGCAGCGAGCATTGCGCGCGATTCGCGCGTGTGATAAAAATCTTAGTTCGCATTCTCGTGCAATTTGTGCCTTGCTGCGCGGGAATGGCGAGCCAGAGTCGGCACGCCGACAGTTCATGCCCGCCCGGGAAACAGAAGCCATCATTCTGAAGACGTTCCCGCTGGGCGAAGCAGATCGCCTGGTGAGTTTCTTCGGGCGCACGTCTGGCCGGATCAGGGGAGTCGCTGGCGGGGCGAGGCGGTTAAAAAATCGCTACGGATCTTCGCTCGAGCTGCTTTCTCACGTGCAGATTTGGTACGTCGAGAAGGAGACTCGCGACCTGGTCCGCATCCAGCAGTGTGAACTGTTGGAGTCTTTTCATAAGGCGCAGTCTGACTATGCCCTAAGTACGGGGCTTGCGGTCGTCAGCGAGATTGCCGAGCGTGTTTTGCCGGAGCAGGAAGTTGCGGACTCGATGTTTCGATTGCTGCTTCTAACGGCTCGTGAAGTTGAGCGACGCGGCGATTGGAACTTGCCGCTGGCCTATTTTGCGTTTTGGACGGTGAAGTTGGGTGGGTGGTTGGCCCCGCTGGACCGATGCGCAAATTGTGGCAAAGCTCTTGGCAGCGGGCCGGGTTTTCAATCCGCGCTTTTTGATGGACTCTACTGTGGGGAGTGCAGAAAGCCCGGGATGAAGTCAATCTCGGCTGCAGGCAGGGAATTCGGCTATCGCTTTCTGGATCGGTTGGGCGACCTTGAAAAGAACGAGAAGGATGAAGATGCGTTGCTGGAATTTCGTGAAGCGTTCTTGAACTGGATTGAGCTCCACACGGAAAGAAAACTGTTCACGCGGGATATGTTGGAGAGGCCTTGAAAGCTAAAGTAAAACTTGAGAAAAAAAATGGGCTGAATTTTCAGGATTTGATTCTTGCCCTCTCGCATTTTTGGGTGAAGCAGGGATGCGTGCTGCAACAGCCGTACGATACGGAAGTGGGCGCGGGCACAATGCATCCGGAAACATTTCTGCGCGTGCTGGGATCGGGCGCCTATCGTGTCGCGTACGTGCAGCCGAGTCGTCGGCCCGCCGACGGTCGTTACGGCGAAAACCCCAACCGGCTTTACAAGCACTCCCAGTTTCAGGTCATCCTCAAGCCATCGCCAGCGGACGTGCAGGACCTGTACCTGAAAAGTCTCGCTGCCATCGGATTAAACCTCAAAGAGCACGACATTCGATTTGAAGAAGACAATTGGGAGTCGCCCACGCTTGGCGCATGGGGGATCGGCTGGCAGGTTTTGCTCGATGGACTGGAGATTACGCAGTTCACTTATTTCCAGCAGAGCGGCGGGGTGGATCTCGATCCGATCTCTGTCGAGTTGACCTACGGGCTTGAACGCATCTGCGCGTTCTTGCAGGGCGTTGAAAGCGTCTACGACCTGCGATGGTCGGACGATAAATCCTACGGCGAAATCCGACTTGCAGAAGAGCAGCAGTTCTCGGAGTACAGTTTTGATCGCAGCGATGCCAAATCGATTCGTTCAGAATTCGAACTGCACGAAAAGCAGGCAAAGGAGCTGCTCGATGGATGGCTCAAGGCGCAAGAGAAAGAACGTGTGCGGTATCCACTGCTTGCCGCCTATGACCACTGCCTGAAGTGCTCGCACTTGTTCAACCTTATGGACGCTCGCGGAGTGATTTCTACAACGGAGCGGGCGGCGTTGATGACTCGCGTAAGGGCCGTGGCTTGCCGAACTGCGCAGTGCTACCTCGAACAAATCAGCGGTGCAAAGAAACCGGCGGTGCGGCCATGAAGGGAAGTGCAAAGAAAACAGACGAACGGCGCGCCGAGTTGTTACTGGAAATAGGGTGCGAAGAGATCCCGGCGGGGATGCTGCCGCGCGCAGAGGAAGAACTTCGCAGCGGGATAGAGAAATTGCTGACCGCGGAAAACATGGCGGATGGCGTGACCGTGGAGGCCTTCAGCGCGCCGCGAAGATTGGCGGCGTGGGTCCGTGGGCTCAAAACAAAGCAGGCCGACGTGGTGAGCGAAGTGACCGGACCGCCGAAGACCATCGCCTACGATGCTGTCGGCGCGCCGACTCGCGCGGCAGTGAGCTTCGCCGAGAAACAGGGCATCGCGCTGCACGATGTTTACTTCGTCCAGACTCCCAAAGGGGAGTACCTGGCGGCGAAGCAGATCGAAGCGCGGGCGAATTACGGAACAGATACTCCTTGAAGTTCTTCCTCGCGTGATCCATGACATCTACTGGCCCAAGTCAATGACCTGGACCGGGCTAAACGGTGCGCGATTCATTCGCCCAGTGCGCTGGCTTGTTGGAATCTTTGACGGCAGGCCGCTTAAGTTTATGTTTGCAGGACTGACGGGTGGAATGGAAACGGCGGGACACAGATTTCTTGGTAAGGCCAAGATTCGCGTGAAGAACTTTGCCGACTACGAGAAAAAGCTGCGGGCGAATGGTGTAATTGTTCGTGCGGCGGTTCGCAGGGAAAAGGTCGAAAGAGAACTGGCGGCTTTTGCAAAGAAGGGCAGCTGCGCGGTCCATGAAGACGCCGAGCTGCTGAAGCTTGTGAGCTACTTGAACGAGTACCCGACGGTGATTGAGGGCAAGTTCGACCCGGCATTCTTGACATTGCCGGATGAGATCTTGATTACCGTAATGCGTGGCCACCAGAAATACTTCGCGGTGGAAAAACGCGGCGGGGACCTCGCGCCGAATTTTCTGGCCGTCATTAATCTGGACAAGGATCCCAAAGGGCTCACGCGAGTCGGACACGAGAAAGTGTTGCGCGCGCGATTTGCCGACGCGCGGTTCTTCTGGGAGTCGGACCAGAAATGTCGGCTGGCCGACTACTTGCCGAAGCTCGAGCGTGTGACGTACGAATCCAGGCTGGGCAGTTACAAAGACAAAGTCGAACGCATGCGCGCGATTGCGCGCTGGTTGGCCGAGCAGTGGTTCAACCTCGGCATGGCGCAGGCGCACGTCGCCGAAGCGGACCGCGCCACCGAACTTGCGAAATGCGATCTCGCAACGGAGATGGTTCGCGAGTTTACGGAACTGCAGGGAGTTGTAGGCGGGCTTTATGCGAAAGCGCAGGGCGAACCGCAAGAAGTCGCCGATGCGATTTACGACCACTACCGCCCCGTGGGACTTGATGACCCTGTGCCGCGCAATCTGACTGGATGTGCGGTGGCCATTGCGGACAAGCTTGATTCGGTGGCCGGGTGCTTTGCGGTGGGAGTCGTTCCCAGCGGATCGAGCGATCCATTTGCTCTACGCCGGGCCGCCTTGGGTATTGTCAAGATTGTGCTAGAAAAGAAGCTACCACTTTCGATTTCCCTCGCCGTAAGCCATGCGCTCAAGATATTGCTGACGCACGCTCCAAAGAAAGCGGTCTCGCGAGAACAAGAAGCCCAGATCCTTGACTTCCTGCGCGACCGTGCGCGGTATGTATTCCGCGAGAAGGACGGATTCGAGTACGACGAAGTGAATGCAGTATTCCGCACAGGCGCCGATGATCTCGTGGATGCGCGTAAGCGGCTCGAAGCTTTGCGCGCCATTCGCAGGTCTAGGAATTTCGAACCGCTTACCGTTTCCTTCAAGCGGATTCGAAAGATTCTCGAAAAAGCCGGCAAGCAAGCCGAGGGCGTGCAAATCGAGTCCGGATTGTTCGAAGGCGATGCGGAGCGCGCGTTGTTTGCGGCGATGCGGAGAGCTGCTCCAAAAGTGGAAGAGCACAAGCGCGCGGGGAATTATAAAGAAGCGCTTGAAGTGATTGCATCGCTGCGCGCCGATGTAGACCGCTTCTTTGAACAGGTGATGGTGATGGCGGAAAACGAAGCCGTGAAAAAGAATCGTCTCGCGTTGCTCAGCGAACTGCTTCGCGAGTTCTCAACCATTGCAGATTTTTCGGAACTGGGCGGAGAAGGCAAGAATTAAATATGAAGTATTACTTAAATTATCCGATTTGCGCGGCGGTGGCCACGGTCGGCACGCCGACACGCGAAGGATGGAGTTGTTGGGAATTTTGTTTAGAAGTATGATTCTGGTTTCATATACCATATTCCAAAACGCAGGAGAGGCGCACAGTGACGAAATGGGTCTATTCATTTGGAGCAGGTAAGGCAGAGGGGGAGGGTTCTTGGCGTGCCCTCCTGGGAGGCAAAGGCGCAGGCCTTGCCGAGATGAGCCGAATCGGACTTCCCGTCCCCCCGGGTTTCACAATTACGACAGAAGTCTGTACCTACTACTACGGTAATAAAAAGTCCTACCCCAGGGTTCTCGACGCCCAGGTTAAGGCAGCGGTTGCCAAGGTCGAAAAAGTCATGGGGACGAAATTCGGCGACAAAACAAAAATGCCGATGCTCGTTTCCGTTCGTTCCGGCGCTCGCGATTCCATGCCGGGGATGATGGACACCATCCTTAATCTCGGACTGAACGATGAAACGGTCCTTACGCTTGCGCGCGCTACGAAAAATGAGCGCTTTGCCTGGGATTGTTATCGCCGCTTCATCCAAATGTACGGCGACGTCGTCATGGGAGTTCAAAAGCGCCCCGACGAGGATCACGAGCCATTTGAAGTTGTTATCCACGCGCTCAAGCATGAGCGGTATCACACAGAAATTGACGACCCCAAACTCACCGTTGCCGACCTTCAGGAACTCGTCGTGCGCTT
The DNA here is from genome assembly GCA_963794175.1 of uncultured Acidobacteriota bacterium. Taxonomy (GTDB): domain Bacteria; phylum Acidobacteriota; class Terriglobia; order Acidiferrales; family UBA7541; genus Acidiferrum. The sequence continues at coordinate 56,116 of CAWCCV010000013.1, forward strand.
CAAAAAGCTCATTCAAGGAGCGCACCAGGTCCGAATTTCCCCAGGATATCTGGAAACAGCTCTGGGGTGCCGTGGGGGCGGTGTTCGGTTCCTGGATGAATGACCGCGCAATCGTCTATCGCCGTAAGTACAACATCCCATCCGAGTGGGGCACTGCCGTAAATGTGCAAGCCATGGTGTACGGCAACACCGGAGATAACTCAGGGTCGGGCGTCGCATTTACCCGCGATCCTGCTACCGGCGAAAAAATCTTCTACGGGGAATTCCTGATCAATGCGCAAGGCGAAGACGTCGTCGCCGGCGTCCGCACCCCAGAACCGGTTGCCAATCTCAAGAATTACATGGCAGGCGCTTTTAAGGAACTGGAAGGCATTCGCGCAAAGCTCGAGAAACACTTTAAGGATGTTCAGGATTTCGAATTCACGATTCAAGAGAACAAGGTTTTCATGTTGCAGACGCGCAACGGCAAGCGCACTGGCCTTGCCGCTGTCCGCTTCGCGGTCGAAATGGAAAAGGAAAAACTCATCGACTGGAAAACCGCAATCAGGCGCGTTCCCGCCGACCAGCTGGACCAGGTTCTGGCTCCCGTATTCGATCGCAAAGCCGTCTCTGCTGCAAAGACCATCGCAAAGGGCTTGCCTGCTGGTCCTGGCGCCGCCACGGGCCGCATGTACCTAAACGCGGATCGTGCAGTCCAGGCCGCTGAGCGCGGAGAAAAAGTGCTTCTCGTCCGCAACGAAACTTCGCCCGAAGACCTGCGCGGCATGATCGCCGCAGAGGGCATCCTCACGGCGAAAGGGGGAGTCAGTTCCCACGCCGCACTCGTAGCTCGCCAGATGGGCAAAGTTTGCGTCTGTGGCGCCGCCGCCTTGCAGATCGACTATGCCGCCAAGACGATGAGCGTGGATGGAACTACCTACAAGGAAGGCGACTATCTCTCCATAAACGGTACGGCCGGGGAAGTCTATGCAGGTCAGATTCCGACGGCTGCCTCGGAAATCGTCCAGGTGCTCATTGAAAAGTCTCTCGATGCCAGTAAGAGCCCAACCTATCAAAACTTCAAGAAGCTGATGGACTGGTGCGCCAAGGCGACTCGCATGAGTGTCCGGACCAATGCCGACACTCCGGAACAGACCGCACACGCTGTTGCATTTGGAGCCAGCGGCATCGGCCTTTGCCGCACCGAGCACATGTTCTTTGAAGGCAACCGCATCGACTCGATGCGCGAGATGATTCTTGCCGACACGAAAGAACACCGTGAAGCTGCCCTCGCCAAGATCCTCCCGTATCAGCGCGAAGACTTCATTGGCATGTTTAAGGAGCTCGCCGGACGCCCGGCAACCATCCGTTTCCTCGACCCGCCGCTGCACGAATTCTTGCCACACGAAGGCGCAGCCCAGGGTGATCTTGCAAAGAAGATGGGCGTACCTGTCGAGAAGATCAAGAAGAGAGTTCAAGAATTACATGAATTCAACCCCATGCTTGGTTTCCGCGGTTGCCGACTTGGGATCGTCTATTCGGAAATCTCTGAAATGCAGTCCCGCGCCGTGTTCGAAGCCGCTGCGGACGTGCAAAAGCTCGGCATCAAAGTACATCCCGAAATCATGATTCCCCTCGTTGGCTTCAAGAAGGAACTCGACCTCCAGGTCGAAGTCGTCCATCGCGTTGCCGCGGAAGTCATGAAGGAGAAGAAGGTCAAGCTGAACTATCTCGTTGGCACCATGATCGAAGTGCCTCGTGGCGCACTCACGGCCGATGAGATTGCCCAGTCGGCCGAATTCTTCAGCTTCGGGACCAATGACCTCACGCAGACGACGCTAGGGATGAGTCGAGACGATTCTGGCTCTTTCCTGGGCCCCTATCAGGAGCTGGAAATCGTCAAGAAGAACCCGTTTGCCACGGTGGATCAATCTGGCGTGGGCCAGTTGATGGAAATGGCCGTCGAAAAGGGGCGGAAGACTCGTTCCGACATTAAACTCGGCATCTGCGGCGAGCACGGCGGAGATCCAGACAGCGTGAAGTTCTGCCATCGGATTGGCCTTACTTATGTGAGTTGCTCGCCCTTCCGCGTACCTGTCGCCCGTCTCGCTGCGGCCCAGGCGATGGTGGAAGAAGAGGAGCAGGCCAAGAAAGCAAAGAAAAAGAAGTAAGCAACCCGCGGCAAGCCCATTTAAAGTGTTACTTGAAGCCGCTGGCGTGATTTGGTTGGCTCGCCAGCGGTTTTTCTATTCTTCTTAAGAAGCCTTCAAGCATTACTTTCAGAACCTTCTTTTGAGCAAAAACGCGGAGCGCATCCTGACCACTGATCGATTCATGCCTTACACTCATTTCCGATGAACTCTTCTTTGCACCATCTCCGCGTCGTGCTGGTCGCGCCGCGCAACCCTTTGAATATTGGAGCCGTTGCGCGGGCGATGAGCAATTTTGGCTTCTCGCAATTGCGCGTAGTGAATCCTTACGAAGTGGCGTTCCGCGAAGCGAGGTCGGCGGTTGGGGCCTCTCCGGTGCTACAAGCGGCGCGGGAATACGCAACAGTGTCGGAGGCAATCGCGGACTGCGCGCTTGCGGTTGGCACAACGGCCATTCGCCACCGCCAATTGCAACAGCCGGTGAAGACCTTGGCCAGGGCCGTGACTTCGATTCGAGGCAAACTGCTTCGCTTGAACGTGGCACTTCTATTTGGTTCAGAGAAGTGGGGCCTTTCAAACGATGCTCTGAGCCATTGCCATTGGGTTCTGCATATTCCCACTCGTGAAGAGCACCAATCCATGAATTTAGGGCAAGCGGTGGCGATTTGCTTGTACGAACTAGTGCGTGTTGCAGGCGGGAACGGATCTCCGGAGAGGCCAGCTCCCGCTTCTGTTGGAGTGGTCGAGCGCATTGCCGGGGAGATGCTTGCGGCTTTGCGAAAGAGCGAGTACATCAACCCCAAGACAGGGCAACTGGCAGAAGAAAAACTCCGACGCATGCTGCGGAGGATGAATCTCGAGGCCGCGGACGCCGAAGTGCTGCTGGGGATGTTTCACAAGATCAACTGGAAGCTGAAGGAAAGCGGCAAGCGCAGCGAGTAGGCCTGCTAGGTCGGCATTCTGAAGAAGAAATACATCCCGAAGAAAAAGAAAATCAGGTCCGGCGACCATCCGGCGAGCAGTGGCGGCAGTTGCCCGACGCCGCCCATGGCTTCAAGCAACGCAGCAGCCGCCCAGTATGCTATGGCGATACCGACGCCTACTGCGACTCCGCCTAGCGCTCCGCGCATTCCCACTAGCAATGCAAAGGGAATTGCAAGCAGCATGCTGACGGGAGCGATCAGCGGGTAGGCCAGCTTCTTGTGCCATTGGACGCGCAACGCGGAAACGTCGAAGCCGGCGCGTTGCAACCCGTCGATATAGACGCGGAGTTCGTCCCAGCTCATTTGAAAGGCTTGCAGCACTTGGCGATTGAAATAGGCCGGCGGTTCTTTCAATTCCGCCAGTGTCGTAGCGCCGAACGGCTGATAGTTGGCCACTGTGCCGTCAGCGAAATCGCGAATCCAGCCATTTTCGAGAATCCAGACGCTTTGTTGCTCAGACCAGCGAGCCCGATTGGCAAAAATGCGTCGCTTAACGTGAAAAGTGGCAGGATCAAGTTCCAGTACGGTCAATCCTCCGAACAGATTCTGCGTTGGGTCAAAAAGGTCGTAGTTATAGATTTTCGTGTTTTCACCGAAGATCCAGCGCTGCGGCCGAGTATAGGTCTGTGCCGGCCGGCCCTTGATCTGATTTCGTAGCGCGTCTTGACGCTGATTTGCATAGGGCAAGTACGTATCGTCGAGAACCACCATGACTGTGGCTAGCGTCAGGCCAGCCAGCAAAAGCGGCACCGCCAGCCGGTAGAGGCTGATCCCACTTGCCTTGCAGGCTGTAATTTCGTTGTTCTTGCTCATTACACCGAGAGTGACTAGCACGGCCACCAGTGCCGCAAGCGGGGCAAGCTGGTAGGAGAGATAGGGCGCGAGGTAGCGGAAATAGTTGACGACGACGAGAAACGGAATCCGGTGACGCGCGATGTCGTCCAGTAGCTCGAAAAACGTGAACGTTTCGAAGAGAAAAATAAATGTCAGCATCAAGAGGAAAAAATAGGAGAGAAACCGCCGGAGGAGATAGATATCCATCAAGCGGGGAAAGCTGTTGCTCTGCTGAACCGGAATTTCGCTTTCGCGCTCGCGGTTTCCATTTTGCGAGCGGGAAGCGGAGACTTCCCGCGCCCGAGCAGCTTTGCGCCGACGCAAAAACCGCGCCCAAGTACGCCACCGCGTAAAGCTGGTAAGCAATTTGCTGTCGCCGCGGAGTTGCTCCATGCGCGGAAGAAGGATGAGGCCCAGAATTCCCAGCACCATATTTGCGATCCAAATTCCAGACGGGGACAGGCACGGCCCCTTGGCGTGCCAAACCAGTGCCAAAGACAAACAGCAGGTAGTAGGAAGCGATAAGCAAGCACGGCAAGCAGTGTGCCTGCGGCGCGTCCTCCACGCCTCGGCTGGGAGCCCAAAGGCACGGCAACCAGTGCGAAGAACACGCACGCAAAGGGAAACGCGATGCGGCGGTTTAGCTCGACGCGCGCCTCGCGCCAGCGCGGAAGAGTTGTCGCGCCACAATTCCGCGACAGCCCTCTCTTGATTGCTCAGGGAACGCTGCTTTTGCGGGCAGCAGCCCCGTCACCTCAATCGGAAGATCACTTCGTCCGAATTGCGTGACCGAGTAATGATCGGGATCTTGCCGGGCGAATTCATGCGTGGCGCCGCCCTGAAGATGGAGCTCCAACTTGCCGAGTTGCGGTTCGGCAATTACAATCGCGTTTTCTGCCAGGGTCAGCTGAGAACTGTTTTGCTCCCCGGCTTCCGCTAAGAACACACCGTGCCATTGTGTCCCGCTTGCGGAGACGTCGTTGACGTAAAGTACTGTCTTGGGAAATCGCTCATCGAAAACGCGCGGCTGTACCTGGAAGGAAACTTGATTTGCGATGAGGTCGGCTTCGATTGACCGGAAACTGCGCAGCGAGCGCGGGCCGATCCAAAGGGTCATGCGAAGCGGTGATGACGACGCCGGTTAGCGCGAGCACGGCGACGGGAAGCAGGATTCGCTTCCGGCCTATGCCAAGCGCGGTTAGGGCGATGATTTCGCTGTCGGCGGACATGCGGCCCAGGCCGAGCAGCACGCCGACGAGAATGGCCATCGGCACCGTGAACGCAAGTACGCCGGGTAAAAGGCACAGAAAAAGTTTGACGAGCTGGCCGCCCGAACCGGAATGGCGGACCACCAGCTCCATCAGGCGGACAAGTTGAGGGACGAAAAATACGAAACGTGAAGACAACGAGGCCCAGGAGCGCATGACGAAAAATTTCGCGGACGATGTAGCGATCCAGGATGCGCATGAGGCGAATGCAAAGTGTAGCATGGCGCACGGGCGGCGACCGGTGCGGTGCGGCCGATGAACAAGATTAATCTTGTTGTGCTCTGGCACATGCACCAGCCGCAGTATCGCGACCCAGAAACGGGGCGATACGTGCTGCCGTGGACCCGTTTGCATGCTTTGAAAGACTACTGGGGCATGGTGAAAATCCTGGAGGAGTTCCCGCAATTTTCACGCGACATTTAACGTTGTGCCCTCGCTTGGCTTGCAGCTTGAGGAATATGCGAGCGGCAAGTTCAATGAGCCGTGGTTCGATTTGGCGTTCAAGAACGCCGAACAACTGACGCGCGAGGACAAAACGGAGATCTCTGCCCGCGCGTTTCAGGTGAATCACGAACGGCTGCTTTCGCGTTGGCCGCGCTTTCTGGAATTTTATGAATGGTCTCGCCCCGCCGGCGGCGCGCAAGCGTTGGTGACGTTTACGCCGCGCGACTGGCGCGACTTGCAACTGCTGTCCCAACTCGCGTGGATGGAGGAGGAGTGGATCGCGCGCGATGTGGAAGTAAATCGCCTTTCGGCGCGCGGAAAAAACTTTTCGGAAGCGGACAAAGCCGCGTTGAAGGCGAAACAGCTGGAGTTTCTGAAGCTGGTGTTGCCGATTTACAGGGAAGCGGCTGCGCGCGGGCAAATCGAACTCAGCACTACGCCTTTCTATCACCCGATTCTTCCGCTTGTTTGCGATTCAGACATTGCGCGCGTGTCAAACCCTGCCACTCCGCTGCCGCGTAGGGCGTTTAAGCACCTCGAAGATGCGCGAGAACAGCTTGCGCCGGGCGCGCGAATATCACGAACGTGTCTTCGGCACTCCGCCGGCTGGATTGTGGCCGTCAGAAGGCTCCGTTTCGGATCAAACGCTTGACCATCGCGGCGGAAGAAGGTTTCAAATGGTTCGGTACGGATGAAGGAGTGCTCGGCCGCACGCTGAATATCGGATTTTTCCGCGACGCCAGCGGCTTGCCGGCAAACTCCGAACGCTATATCAACCTTGGCGCGTGCAAACCGGCGGCCAATCGCATCACCGGTTTTTTCCGCGACCATCACATCTCCGATTTGATCGGTTTCGTTTACAGCCGCATGGACGGAAAAGCTGCGGCTGCGGATTTGCATGGCCGCTTGAGATTTTTGGGCGACAGAGTTCACAGCAAGCGGCCCGTTGACAGTCTGCCTGTTTCTCGATGGCGAAAACGCCTGGGAATACTATCCGGGCAACGGCCGCGAGTTTCTGCGCGAATTCTACGGCCGAATTCAATCGGACAACGATTTTCGCGCTTTGACCGTGAGCGAAGCAATTCGGCCGCGGGCGAAATTCCGCAGAACAACGGAATTTTTCCCGCTTCGTGGATCAACGCAAATTTTGACGTGTGGATTGGCCGCGCCGAAGATGTGGCGGCTTGGGAACTCTTGTGGGACGCGCGCGAAGCCTACGGCCGCGCCGAAGCCGCTCACAAAGAAGGAAACAAAGGCGCGCCGACCGCCGAAGCGCTTGCAAAGGCGAAAGAGTCACTGCTTGCGGCCGAAGGCAGCGATTGGTGCTGGTGGTATGGCCCCGAGCACAGCACGGCCAACGATGCCGAATTTGACGCCCTCTATCGCAAGCATCTGACGGGAATCTATGTGGCCCTTGGGCAGATTGCTCCGGACGAACTCGCAAAGCCGATCAAGAAATTACCCGAACACGCCCTGCACCTGGCACCATCAGAATTCTTGGAAATAAAAGTGGACGGCAGGGAATCTTCTTACTTTGAATGGTTGGGCGCGGGGCTCTATTCTCCCGAGCATCGTAGCGGCGCCATGCACGGCCGCACGTATTACCTGAGAGAGCTGCGCTACGGTTTCGAACCGGAACGCCTCTGCCTGCGTCTCGATTGTTTTGAGGAATCCATCAAGGAATTGGACAAGGTGGAATTTCGTCTGACGATTCAGGCCGCCGACGAGGTTGCGGTGATTGCACGGCTTGAAAAAGGCAAGCTTGTGGAATTTTCCGTGGAGCAGGCGCGCATCTGCCTGCTGAATCCATTCCAGGCGGCCGAGGTTGCGTTCGACCGAGTCCTTGAAGTCGCGCTCAAGAAGGAAATGCTCCAGCTTCGCGGCATGCAGCGGCTGAGAATCGGTGTCGCGCTTTGGCAAGGAGGCTTGCCGGTCGACGTTCTACCCGCCGAAGGTTTTCTCGACATCAGTCTCGGCGACGAAATTTCGGTTTGGCCCGTTGAGCCTGCAATTTAGTGGGCTTAACCGCAGTAAGCTAAAAGAATTTCACTGCCAGCTCGCGGGGATGGTCACCAATCGGGATCATCGTAAGCAGCGCCGTCGTTGTATCCGAGCTAATGCGGATCACACTCAGATCCCCTGAAGCTTCGCTGAGCACTAGTAGAAGCCGTGGTTTGTCGCCCGGATCAAACGTCAAAGCTCCCGGCGATTGTCCGGCCGGGACAGGGCGGCTGAGCCGGCGAGTCGTGATATCCAGCGGCGCGATCATTCCCGCCGCTGCGTCAGAAATATACAGCGTGCCGGAATCGCCCAGGAGCGCTCCGCGGGTCGGCGCCGAACCGGTCACCACATAATCTCCAACTTCGTGCGTCCACGTATTGATTACCTGAAGCCCGTGCGATTCCGGCGAAAGCACGTAAAGCTCACCACCGTCAGGCTTCAGAATCATCTGGGAAGGCTTTCCCGCAAGTTCGAGATTGGTGAGCAAGGCGCCGCGCTTCAAATCCACTACCGAAAGTTTTTTCTCCGTACGGCTCATCACAAACGCGACAGAACTATCCGGAAGGATGGCCACGTCATCAGGATTTGCGACGACGCTCACCGCGGAGCGCTGCAGCAGTGTTTGCGCGTCATGAATTCCGAGTGATGAGTCGCGATGATTCACAACGAGAACGGACTGTCCATCCGGCGTTGCGCGCGCCAGCTGCTGGCTGAGCGCCTGTGGCAGCGCGAGTTGTGACACGTTTTGAAGCGCAATCGATGGCGAGCAGGGAATTCGCCGAACTCGACGCCGTGTAGGCCACTTTCGCATCCGTCGAAAAATCCAGTGAATACGGCGACGCTGCCAGTTTCAATCTTTGCCGCGACTTGATTGTTCGAAGCGTTCAGAACCCATACATAGCCGCCGCCGGGGCTCACCCCCCAGATTTCCTTCTGTGTCGGGTGCGCGCGAAGCTCGGAAGCATCCGGTCCGACCGACACGCGTGCAATCGTCGAATTCTTCACAAGGTCGACCACGGAAACCGTTCCGCCGGCCGTAGTGACATACGCGATGCTGTGCAAGTCCGGCCGGAGAAACGAAGGCTTGTGCTCGCGCAGAAGCACGACGAGCCCCGCCAAGGAAAGAACAAACAGGAGAAACGCCACGCGAAATTTGGAAACGCGATTCATAAAACGAGGTTCAATTGACAATCCGGTGCAGGACGTCCGCGATTTGCTTCACTTCCATACTCAGCTCGGCAAATTCTTCCGGCAAGATGGACTGCATGCCGTCGGAAAGCGCTTTTTCCGGATCATGGTGGACTTCGACAAGAAGCCCATCCGCTCCCACGGCAACTGCAGCACGGGACAGTGGCAGAACTTTGTGACGCTTGCCGGTTCCATGGCTGGGGTCAACGAGGATTGGCAGGTGGCTGCGCTTCTTCACTGCGGGAACTACGGCAAGATCGAGCGTGTTACGGGAGAAATCTGAAAACGTCCGCACGCCGCGCTCGCAGAGCATCACGTTGTAGTTGCCTTCGCTCAGAATGTATTCGGCGGCCATCAGAAATTCGTCGAGCGTTGCGGACATGCCACGCTTGAGCAGTACTGGTTTCTTCGCTCGCCCCGCGCGCTTTAGCAGGGAAAAATTCTGCATATTGCGCGCACCGATTTGAATCACGTCTGCGTACTGTTCGACCAAATCGAGGCTCTCGTTGTCAATCGCCTCGGTGATGATCCCAAATCCATACGCTTCGCGGACTTTGGCGAGAATCTTTAGCCCTGCTTCGCCCAGTCCCTGAAAGCTGTAAGGGGAGGTACGCGGTTTGTATGCGCCACCTCGAAAAAGGCGAACGCCAGTCGCTTTCAATTGTGCTCCAACGGTCATGCACTGTTCTTCGCTCTCTACGGCGCAGGGCCCGGCCACCAAGGCCAAATGCCTGCCGCCGACCAGAACGTCCCCGGAAGGCGTTGGTATTCGAATGACGCTGTCTTCTTCCTTGGCGTCGCGGCTCACCAGCTTGTATGGCTTGCTGACTGGAATACATTCCACAACACCAGACATCGACTCGAGAACACCGAGATCCACCGAGCCCTTATTGCCGGTGATGCCGATTGCGGTGCGCAGCGACCCGGGTATTGGATGGGCTTTGAGCCCGAGGCTTTCAATCCGCGCGCAGACGGCGCTTATCTGCTCCGCAGTGGCATGCGACTGCATGACAATCAGCATCAAGAACCTCGCGGGGACGAGATTCAGTCTACTTGAGGGATTTCACCCGGGCAAACGCGGTTTGCTTCGCTTGGACTTCTTTTCGTTGTTCGTCGCCAGGTGAAAGCGCTGCCCCGCCGCCGAATCGCTCTCCGCGCCTCAAAGACCCGCACAAGCCCTGCGGGGTCATGTGCCTTGGCTAGATCCACTCCCGTACGCGCCGAATATTGTCAACGCTCCAGTTGCTCTTCACCTTGCGGGGTGTAAATCTCACCCGCGCAAGCAGCCGGTCCCGCGTTTTTCCTTACGCCATCGATCCAGCCGAAGCAAAGCGCATCGTCTCGTGCCTCTGGATAGGCAATGCTTTTCTTGCCCGTGCCATCCCGGTGAAATGCGAGGAGCAGTTCCTTCTGCTTGTCGTGATTTTTCTTCAGCCACGCGCGAAAAGTCTGCGCGTCAGGGAAATGTTTGTCGTTCATCTCTGTTTTTGCGCCGCAAGCGCGGTCTCAAGAGCAATTTCGGCGATTATGCTAGAATAGTGTGTTACTCACACATTGGAATTTTTACCAGAGCATGGCTGAAGAAACGCAAATCCTGGACACGCAGTTTGACCCGGAAGACGAGTACCGCCCCGAACCTGAGCCGGAACCCCAGGCGCCAGCCTGGATGGACGGCAGCGTTCGCATCGGCATTCACACTTCTATCGCGGGGAGCTACCTTAACGCTCTCGAATCGGCCCGCAAGCTCGGCTGCAACGCGCTGCAAATCTTTTCGGCAAGTCCCCGCATGTGGGCCGGCGGTCCGGCACGCATTCCGGAGACAGACGCGGCTGCCTTCCGTGCGCGCCGCGACAGGGCTCGGCCTCGGCCCGCTTGTCATTCATGCCAACTATTTGATCAATCTCGCGGCGCAGCAGCCCATGCTTCGCACGCGATCCATTCAAGCGTTTCACGACGAATTGGTCCGTGGAATTTCGCTTGGGGCAGACTTTCTCGTGGTGCATCCAGGTTCGCGCGGGGAAAACACCTCCGAGCGCGCTATCGCTACGGTCATAGAAAGCTTCAAGCAGGCCGCCAAGCGCGTGCCTCTTGGTAACCTTCGCATCTTGATTGAGAACACAGCCGGAATGGGTACCGCGGTTGGTTCTTCGCTTGAAGAAGTCTCCGATATAGTTGGCGGACTCGCCGAACTGAACGCGGGCGCGTGCCTCGATACCGCGCATCTTTTTGCGGCGGGCTACGACGTCAGTTCCGAAAAAGGTCTGGAACAGACCATCGAGCACGTCGAAAAGACCATCGGCCTCGAAAACGTGCCCGTCTTCCATGTCAACGATTCCAAAATTCCTCTGGGCGGCAAAGTGGACCGCCACGAGCACATCGGCGAAGGAAAAATTGGTTCCATTGCCTTTGGCCGCATCCTGAAGCACCCGCGGCTAAGTTCCATGCCGCCGAGCGGTTTGCTGGGACGGGCGTTTCTGCTCGAAACGCCGATTGACGATCCCGGCGACGACCGCCGCAACATCGCCAAACTGTGGGAGCTTGCCGGTCTGGAAGACGTGGCGCCTCCGGCCGAAAAGGGCTTTTCCATGCTGACGACCGCGCTGAAGAAGAAACTAGTCGCCCATAAACAGGAAGTGAAGAAACAGGCCAAGGCCGCTACCGCAGCAAAGAAGAAAGCGAAATCACGAGGCAAAGGATAACCGCGAGTGGCGGAGTACAACCCCCAATCCATCGAGGCCAAATGGCAGAAACGATGGGAAGACGCGCGCGTCTTTGAAACCGAAGCAGACCCCGCAAAACCGAAATACTACGTCCTGGAAATGCTGCCGTATCCTTCCGGCACGCTGCACATGGGCCACATGCGGAATTACACGATTGGCGATGTCGTCGCCCGTGTAAAGCGCATGCGTGGCTTCAACGTAATTCATCCGATGGGCTGGGATGCTTTCGGCCTGCCTGCGGAAAACGCCGCGATTGAGAACAAAACGCACCCGCGCGATTGGACCAACAAGAATATCGGCGAGTTTCAGCGCACGCTTCGCCGATTTGGCTTCAGCTACGACTGGCGCCGTGAAATTTCCACGTGCGAACCCGAATACTACCGCTGGAACCAGTGGTTTTTCCTGCGCATGCTGGAAAAGGGACTCGCGTACAAGAAAAAAAGCCGCGTCAACTGGTGCCCGAAATGTTGCACCGTTCTTGCGAACGAGCAAGTAGCAGGACGGTTATTGCTGGCGTCATGAAGATACGCCTGTCGAGGTTCGCGAAATTGAACAGTGGTTTCTGAAGACCACGGCCTATGCCGACCAACTTCTCGACGATCTAAAACAGCTCGAAGGCGGGTGGCCCGAGCGCGTTATCACGATGCAGCGCAACTGGATCGGTAAGTCCCAGGGCGCGAAAGTGAAATTCGCTGTCGCCGATGTTGCGGGCCTGGAACCAATCGAAGTCTTTACGACACGCATCGACACGATCTTACGGCGCCACGGCATTGATTCTTGCTCCAAATCATCCATATGTCGTGAAACTGCTTGATGGTTCGCCTGTTCGCCATCACGGCGAAGCGATGCTCGCAAGACTGAAAAAATCATCCGTCAAGGCAGAAGACATTGCGACAGCCGAAAAAGAAGGTTTCTTCACCGGCCGCCACGTCATGAATCCCTTCAACGGCGAAAAAATGCCCATCTGGGTAGGGAACTTCGTGCTCTTGGAGTACGGCACTGGCGCCGTCATGGCCGTGCCAGCTCACGACGGCCGCGATTTCGAATTCTGCAGGAAATACGACCTGCCGGTACGCGTTGTGGTTCAGCCACCAGAAGGCGAGTTGCTCGACGGCGCAACAATGACCGAGCCGTTTGAAGAACATGGGCAAGGCAAAATCGTAAACTCCGGCCCATACAACGGCCTGTCTCCCGAAGAAGCCATCGCCAAGATGGGCGCGGACGCAGAGGCAAAGGGTTTCGGCAAGCGCGAAATCATTTTTCGTCTCCGCGATTGGGGGATTTCGCGCCAGCGCTATTGGGGAACACCTATTCCCGTCATTTACTGCGAAAAAGATGGCATGGTCGCCGTTCCCGACAAGGATTTGCCGGTCTTGCTTCCGCCAAATCCGGAGCTCACCGGTGTAGGGGCAATCTCCGCTGGCGACAACTCCTGAATTCGTGAATACGACTTGCCCAAAGTGCGGCGGCCCGGCAAGGCGCGAAACCGATACAATGGACACGTTCGTAGATTCTTCCTGGTATTTCTATCGCTACTGCGACCCGCACAACGCGAACGCACCCTTTGACTCCGCCAAAGTCGCCTACTGGTTTCCGATTGACCAGTACATCGGCGGCATAACGCACGCCATTCTTCACCTGCTCTATTCGCGCTTCTGGTGCAAGGTCATGCGGGATATCGGCCTGCTTAAGCACAACGAACCGATCAAACGGCTGTTCACGCAGGGCATGGTGCTGAAGGGCGGCACCGCGATGTCCAAGTCGAAGGGCAACGTCGTCGGCGCCCACGAAATGGCAGAAAAGTTTGGTGCCGATACGGGACGCCTCTACACGCTCTTCGCCGCTCCTCCGGAAAAAGATCTGGAGTGGAGCGAAGAAAGCATTGAAGGCGCGTGGCGCTTCCTGAATCGCGTTTTCCGGCTGGTGGATAAACACGCGGAATCCGTTCGTGGCTCTGGAAATGGCACATACGACACGGCGAATTTGAACGAAAAGGAAAAGTCACTTCTGCGCAAAGCCCATCAAACGCTGCAGCCGCGTCACGTCAGACTTTGAGACGCGCTGGCATTTCAATTCCGCAATCGCGCTCGTCATGGAATTGACCAACGAGATCTACGCCGCCGAGCCGCTCGGAAACAGCGTTCGTCCCGAAGTCCGCAGGGAAGTACTCGAGCTGCTGACGCTCATGCTTGCGCCCATGACCCCGCATCTCGTCCGAAGAACTGTGGGAGATGCTCGGCCACAGCGAAGGGCTTTGGAGAGCCGGCTGGCCTGCGCACAACGAGGAATTTGCCCGCGAAGATGAAGTCGAGATTCCCGTTCAGGTCAACGGCAAGGTCCGCGGCCGCTTGAAAATTGCTGCCGGGGCGCAAGGAAGACGCCGTTGTCGCGCTGGCACAGCGGGACGCCGGCATTGCCCTCACCTGGCTGGCAAACGCTTGGCGAAAATAATTTACGTTCCCGGACAAATTGCTCAATCTCGTAGTAGCCTAAGACCACTGCCATGGAGCACGCGATGACGACTGGAGCCAAGATGCAGGAAGAACACCTCAAGCCACAGTCGGAACGCGGCGGCGTGGTGGTGCTCGACTTCGGCGGCCAATACACGCAACTCATTGCGCGGCGCATCCGCGAACAGAAAGTCTTCAGCGCCATCCTGCCGTGTACCACCAACGTAGACGAAATTGGCAAGTACGAACCATCGGGCATCATCCTTTCTGGCGGCCCAAATTCCGTGTACGCAGCCGACGCTCCGAAGTGCGATCCCGCCGTCCTTGCGCAAGGCGTTCCCGTCCTGGGCATTTGCTACGGCATGCAGTGGATTACGCACACGCTCGGTGGCCATGTCGAACGCGGCAGGCCGCCGCGAATATGGCCGCGCCAAGCTGAACTTCAAAATTCTGGCGAGCACGCCTCGCCCCTGTTCAAAAATATCCCGGAAGGCTCTCAATGTCTGGAACAGCCACGGCGATCACGTGCGCGCACTGGCTCCCGGATTCCGCTGCACGGCAAAAACGGAAAACGCCGTAGGCGCTATCGAAGACAGCGCCCGTAAGATCTACGCCGTCGAATTTCATCCCGAGGTCAATCACACTGCGCACGGCACAGAAATTCTTCGCAACTTCCTGTTCGAAGTCTGCAAAGCCGAACCGAAATGGAATGGCGCGGCTTTCGTGGAAGAAACTGTTGAGGCTATCCGCAAGAAAGTCGGCGATCAGATGGGCCATCTGCGGCTTGAGCGGCGGGGTGGATTCCACAGTTGCCGCCGTCCTCGTGCACAAAGCCATCGGCAATCGACTGACCAACATCTTCGTCAACACGGGCCTGCTTCGCAAAAACGAATTTGAAGACACGCTCGCCATGTATCGCGAACGCCTCGGCCTTCATGTCATCGGCGTCGATGCCACCGACCGCTTCCTCGCACAACTGAAAGGCATTACCGACCCGGAAGAAAAGCGCAAACGGATCGGCAGGGAATTCATCGCCGTATTCAAACAAGCCGCCGGCGAGCTTCAGACCGGGGAAGCGCACGGCGAAATTGGCTTCCTGGTGCAGGGAACCTTGTATCCGGACGTGATCGAATCCGTTTCCGTCAAAGGCCCGTCCGCCACCATCAAGACCCATCACAATGTCGGCGGCTTGCCCGAGAAGATGCCCTTTGCCCTCATCGAACCCCTCCGCGACCTTTTCAAAGACGAAGTTCGCCGCATTGGCAAGGATCTGGGGTTACCAGACAGAGATATTGCTGAAACATCCGTTTCCGGGGCCAGGATTGGCCGTTCGGCTCCTCGGAGAGGTCACTGCCGAGCAACTCAAACTCCTGCGCGAGGCCGACGCAGTCGTCCGAGAAGAGATCAAAGCCGCCGGCCTCTACAGCAAGATCTGGCAGGCTTTCGCTGTCTTGCTGCCTGTGCGAAGCGTTGGCGTCATGGGAGACGAACGGACTTATGGTTTCACCGTGGCCGTCCGCGTCGTTGAAAGCGACGATGCCATGACTGCCGATTGGTCGCGCTTCCTGCCGAAGTTCTGGAACGGATTTCGATTCGAATCGTAAACGAAGTGCGGGGGATTACTCGCGTGGTTTACGACATCACTTCAAAACCGCCCGGAACTATCGAGTGGGAATGAGCGGGGAAAGAAAAAAGGCCGCGCGGATAATCATCCACACGGCCTTTTATTAAGGAATTATTGCAGCCGGTAGGCTGAAAACGACTTGTTTACCGGTTCGCGACTTTCTGGGCCATGTAGAGAATCAGCTTGCGATCCTCTTCGTCGGCCTTGCTCAGCAAGCGGCGAAGCTTGTTGAGGTAGCGGGCTTCTTTGCCGGCGCTGCCCCAAGCGATATCGTCAGACGATTTCCGCTTCGGGAGGTTCGGCAACTGCGGCGGCTCTTCGCCGTCGTAGAAGAGTTGATAGAGAGGCACTTCGAGTGCGCGTGCGAGTTTCTCCAGCGTTTCGATGGCGGGGACAGTGTGGCCATTTTCCACGCGGGAAATATAGCAACGGAGTAAACCAGTACGCTTCTCGATGTCGCCTTGGGAGAGTTTTTTTTCTTCGCGCAGAGCGCGAAGCCGGTCACCAATAATCATGGAAGCATTATTCCATGTCGTTAAGTTTATAGGCAAGCATAAACTTCCTATAGACGAGGTGAAACGCCTGTAGCACAGTAGGGAATTCGCAGTGAGAGCACAAGGACCGTAACCTGAACTCCATGGCGCGCGTCACAAATACGGACCCCTCCCAGCCGGGCTTGCCCGGCCGGGCGGCGCGGCGAAGGAGCAGTACCCCGCTGCTCGCCAATGACCGGGATCTGGTTCGCGAAAGCCCAGCGCGGCGACAAGAACGCTTTTGAAGAACTTGTTCGCCGCCATCAGAATCGCGTCTTTGCGGTCGCGCGCGGCATCTTGAAGCGCCAGGAGGACGTGGAAGACATTTCGCAGCAGGTCTTCGTCAAGGCCTACTTTGCGCTGAAGAAATTCGATCAGCGCGCCGCCTTCACCACGTGGCTGTACAAGATTACGGTTAACGAGTGCTGGGACCTGCTGAGGAAGCGCAAAGTCAGGCCACTTGTTTACGAGGCTGATTTGAGCGAGGAGCAGGGCCGGGCCTATCAGTCGTTTGAGAACCGACAGTCCGACCAACCTGATTTGCCGGACCGCCTCGCAGCAAAACAGCGCGTTGAACGGCTCCTGGGTTTCCTTGATGAACGCGACCGGGGAATGTTGGTGCTGAAAGAAGTCGAAGGCTTCGCGATCGAAGAGATTGCCGAGATCTTTGATTTGAACACCAACACAGTTAAAGTACGACTTTTTCGGGCAAGACAGCGCATCCTTTCGCAGCTTAAGAAAGCGAAGGACGCCTAGCACCGGCAGGAGAGTTGGCAGGGAGGTTATACATCATGTGGAACTGGCGAAATCGCAGCAACGATCAACGCGATCTCGAATCGGGCGCTCCGGAAGTCCGCGCACTTTTGCGCGACTTCGTTTCCGAGCGCAAGGAGCAAAATCCGTTTTTCGCCAAACGCATCATGGCAGCAATCGAAGCGCAGGAAGCCGAACTGGCTCGCCGCGCGCGCGCTTGGGCCGCCGTGCCTGCTTTTGCTTCGCGTCTCTCTGCAATTGCCGCGTTGCTTCTGGTTATGGCCGGCACATGGTTGCTTAGCGGGGCCCAACGTCCGTCGTCTCTTGCCAACGGCATCTTCGAGGATAGCGCCGCACAAGCCGCCTCCGGCAGCCAGGACGACGTTTTTACGGTTCCCGGTGAGGAGGCTCGATGACTGATCAAGCCAACGGCGCCAATGGCAACGTCAAGCAGCGCGCCGCTATCTGGGTTTTCGCGGTTTTCATTCTTGGGCGCTCTTTTGGGGAGTGTTTCCGGCTATCTCTTTTCTGAGGGTGCTCACGCGGAAAGCAGAAAGCGGGCTTTAAGCGACGACGCACGCCGCGGGCAGAAAGTCTCGCTGCTTACCAAAGAACTCAATTTGACTCCGGATCAGGCCAAGCAGCTGGACGACGCCATCCGAGACGCCCAAGTCAAATTCAAAGCCATTCGGGAAGCCTGCCAGCCCAAAATTGACGATACTCGCGCTCAGGCCCGTGAGAAGGTTCGCGCTTTTCTGACGCCCGAGCAGCGTCCAAAGTACGAAGCTTATTTGAAGCAAGTGGACGAGGAACGACGCCGCACCGGCCAGCCCTAATCCCTATTCGCGCACAAATTTCGAATCGACACCTGCCACTCTTCGCCTCGCGCGAACCAGATTTAAAACGGAATATCCTCGTCTGAAATCTCCGGCCCGCTCTGCCCGCCACCCATCGGCTCTTCGGTTGGGCTAGCCTGATCGTAATCGTCTCCGGTCGAGCGCGGGGCGCCCGTTCCTCCACCGGAACCGCCATCGCCCCGCCCGCCCAACATTCGGAAGTTCGTCGCCACAATCTCAAAACTCGTCCGCTTCTGGCCTTCCTTGTCCTGCCATTCGCGCGATTGAATTCTTCCCTCGATAAATATCAACGAGCCCTTCTTCAGATACTGCTGCGCGATCTCCGCCTGTTTTCCCCAGACGACTATCTTGTGCCACTCCGTGCGCTTTTGCCGCTCGCCATTGCGGTCCTTGTACGTTTCATCTGTGGCCACGGAGAAATTCGCCACCGCTTGGCCGCCTCCCGTATACCGCGTTTCGGGATCGCGTCCCAGTCGTCCCACCAGAATTACTTTGTTCACCATGAAAAACTTCCCCCTGAAAGAAAAGTGACGATAGCACGCGGCAATCGTTCAGTGCAATTCGTTGTGAGGAAGCACCGGACTCTTGGGGGAGTCCGGTGCCGTGCGGTGTATAAATTGGGCTCGGAAGTTGTTACTGGGCAAGCCCTAAAAAAATGTTATGCGCCCGCCGTTTGAACTTTGCCAACAGCCCTAGCGCCGGCCAAAAGGTTTTGCCGCAGCGTTGCGACCAGTTTCGTCTGCGCTGCCAGGTATTCAAGACTCGCTGTCACGAGCATCCCCTCGGCCGGCGTTGTCCATCCCGGACGGTGGATGATCGCCAAGAGTTCGTCGAGTTCCGAGCTGTCTGCCAGTGTCATAAGCGTGGCCTTCACCGCGTGAATGTGGGCCTCAAGTAGATTCAATTTATGTTTTTCCATGCAAAAGCCCCTTTTGTGCGCTGATCGTCGCAGTCGGGAGAGCTAAGTTGCCTGATCTTCGGGGAGAGAGGGAAAAGGGTGAGGTCGAAGCAGGGCCCGACGCTGTTTCTTACAGAAGATAGTGCGGCTCGGATTGAAATCGTTTCAGGTTGGCTCCAAAGTCGGCAAGCCTATTCAAATTGCCTGCGGAATTGTGCGAACTGCTCTTTCAACGCTGCGATTTCCGCTCGCAGCTCGACAATTTCCGCTTCCATTTCGGCCATCTTGTCAACGCGCAGTGAAATCTGGCCTTCGCTCCTGACCGTACTCTTACCCGGCGGTTCAGTCACTGGCGAAAGCAGATGCGCGTATCGCGACTCTTTCGTTCCCGCCTGCCGGGGCAATACTTTCACCAGCGGCGGCTCCCGCTTCGCCAGCAGATTCAGCGCATTGTGCACGGAGTCCAGGTCTTCGAACTCGTACATGCGCTCGGTCCGCGTCCGCAACTCGCCCGGCGTCTGGGGTCCGCGCAACAGCAGGACGCACAGCAACGCAATCTCATGTCTGTGAAAGTTGAACGTCTCATTCAGCCGGTGTTCGTACTTTCCCACGCGGCCATCTGTGCTCGCATAGCGCGTCAATCCCTGATCGTTCAGCGAACGGACAGCCGCACGCACCGCTTCTTCATCCAGCGTCATCACTGGCTCGCGATTTGATTTCTGGTTGCAGGCGTTCAGCAAGGCGTTCAGCGAAAGGGGATAGTACTCGGCAGTGGTGATTTCTTTTTCGACCAGCGCTCCGAGCACTCGCGCTTCAACATCGGACAGGGAATAGTTCATGTCAAAAATAATACAACAGCGCCGCGACTCCTTCCGGGTGGCACCCAGACCCAGTCTCGTGCCTCGTGCGGCCTCCCCGATCAACCCGCCGAAGCTCCAACGCCCAAATCCCTCAGCTTTGCCCGCGCTCTTCTCTCTTCTTCCGTGCCCGGATAGCGCTTCACTACCTCTCGCAGTTCCCGAATCCCCTGCGTCTTCTGTCCCAACTCCAGTTGTGCCATGCCCTTCTTCAAGCGCGCCGGTGCCAGTTTAAAGCTCTTCGGATAGTTCGTCAGCACCCTGTCGTACTGGGCGATCGCGTCCGCATACTGCTTTTGCGCGTAGGCGATTTCGCCCAGGTAAAACTGCGCGTTCGACGCCAAATCGGTGTCCCCGTAGTATTTCAGGTAGTCCAGAAACTCTTGCCGCGACAAATCATATTTTCCGGTCTGCAGGTCGCGATACCCGTTCGAATAGAGCGTATCCGCGCTAGGTGCACCGGAAGCCGGCATCGCCGCTCCGGTCGGAGCGACCGCTGCCGTTCCACCCGCGGGGGCTGTCCCCGCCGGCGTTGCGCCGCCTGAAATCTTCGCGTCCAGGCTCTGCACCGTATTCTGCAAATCCGTGATTTGCTGGTTTAGTTTGCCCAGCCGCGATTTGATCTCCTCCAGATTGTCGGAAAGCCCCTGCACCTGCGTGGACATCGTGTCGAGGCGTGCCCCGCCATTCGCCGCAACATCCTGCACCGACTTCTGCAGACCGCCCATGGACGCGCTCAACTTGCCCACGTTGTCGCTCGATTGCTCCACAAGCGTCCGCATCACGGTATGGTCCTGCGTCATCTGCGTGGACAGGTCCTTTTGTCCTTGTAGGAGGGAAGTTACGTCACGTTGTAACTCGATAAGCTCGCGCGCTACGGCGTTCACCGGCGCAGGCCCCAGCAAGCTGCCCACAATCAACCCGGCGAACAGTGCGCCGCCAAACACTGCCATGTTCCGAAAACGCATGAAACCGCCTCCTCAGTAGCGTAGGCACTCTTGGTTTATCCCCAAAGGGCCGCGCCCGGTCCGGCTACTACCCGTCTGCTGGGCGCAATTCGGGTCGAAGCTCCACTCTAACGAGACCGCCGCGCGCAAGCAAGAACTGCTGTTGCGCGCGGCGGGTTAATCGCAGAAAACGTAAGAAATCGTACTACCGTTCTATCGAGTCATCACGAAGTGCCCGCGCCGGTTCTGCTGCCAGCACGGCTTCGTTGCTCTCCATGCAAAACGGCTTTTCCTTGCCGAAGCTTACCGTTGCCATCCGGTCTGCGCCGATCCCCTGCGACACCAGGAAGGCTTTCACCGCAGCCGCGCGGCGGTCGCCAAGCGTCAGGTTGTATTCCGTCGAGCCACGCTCGTCGCAGTGACCTTCGATCGTTACCTTGATTGTCGGATAGTTCCGCAGGAACTCCGCCGTCTTTGTCAGCGCTTCGCGCGCGTCGGGCCGTAAATCGGCCTTGTCCAAATCGAAGTAGGCATCACGCACTTCCTTTAAAAACAGCGCCGAAAGATCCGGAGCCGCTTCTTGCTGGGGGGGAGGTGGAGGAGGAGCGGCAACGGTAACACGCACGCTCGCGTCGGCCGAACCGCCAGGCCCACTCGCCGTGATCGTATAGGTCGCCGAATCGCTCGGCGTCACTTTCGTCGAACCTTCCGGCGCCACTGCGCCGACTTCCGGAGAAATCGTCAATTGCGTCGCGTTCGTCGATGACCAGCTCAGCGTCGTCGCGTCGCCTTTATTTAGAGAAGTGGGGTTGGCTTGTAGCGTAACCGTCGGTCGCGCAGGAGGAGGAGCCGATTGCTGCGGGCGCTTGAGCCTGAGGCTTCGGCTTATTACATCCCGCCGCAATCAAAGCAGCGCATACTACAACAAGACCAACTCGAACCAAAGGCCCTGAGACCTTCTTCATACGATTCCTCCTCGACAGACATCCCCGTTTGAAATCGTTCCCACGCATCATACCACTCCATTCCAGCCAACAAAATACATCGTATCACGATATAATCGCTTTTGCACGTTCCGCCGTCACTTCCACGACCAGTTCGGCGATTCATTGTGCCCGGCCGTTGTTAACGGGTGCGCCTGCGTCCCGTCCGCCAGCATCACCCAAATCTGCCGCGTCCCGCTTCTGGTCGACTCAAATACAATATGCCGCCCATCGGGCGCCCACGACGGCCGTTCATTCCGGCCCGCGTCCCGCGTCAATTCAATGATCTGCTGCGACGCCACGTCCATCACGTAGAGATCGTAGTTTCCACTCGGCCGCCTCCAGCTGAACGCCAGAAGTTGCCCGTTTGGCGCCCACGACGGGTCAATCAGATACCCTTTATCCGGCAAATCCAACGGAACCGTGTTCGTCCCGTCCGAATTCACCAAGTAAAGTTTCGGCACACCCGTCCGGTCGCTCACGAACGCCACCGTTTGCCCCGTTTTGGGGTTCCATACCGGCGATGTGCTGGCCCCGCTTGAGAACGTCAGCCGCTTTAGATTATTCCCGTTTGCTGCCACCGAATAAAGATCCGGATTGCCGTTCATCGAAGACGAAAAAATCAGTTGCGACCCATCCGGCGACCACGATGGAGCGCTGTTTGTTCCTTTGTAGCGGGGAAATGCCACGGTCTTGGCTGCGTCCAGCGAGTACATGCAGATCTGCGGACCGGTCACGCCGCCCGCATACGCAAAGCAAGTGAACGCGATGCGCGAGGAATCCGGCGACCACCGCGGTGTCAACGAAATGGATTTGAGCGAAGTCAGGGGATGCTGATTTGCCCCATCGTAATCCATCACCCAAATCTCTTTCGCCCCCGTCCGCGAACTCACAAACGCAATTTGAGTCGACGCAACACTCGGCAATCCGCCGGACAGTTTGCCGATGATTTCGTCTGCAAATTGGTGCGCGAACTTCCGCACCTGCGCGTCAGTCGGAGCCCCGCGATAGATCTTCGAAATCACCGCTTGCGTGCTCGGGTTCGTCACATCGAAGAACCACGCCTGGATCGCGACTTCCGTTGCAGACTCCGTCAGATTTCCAAACGCCACGTAATGCGCGTTCACCGGCGAATCGGTCCAGTTTGTGTAGCGCAGTTCAGAAGGAATACCGGGTTGCTGCGCAGGATAAAAGCTTGGACTTGCGACATCCAAAACCCCACTGAAGCCCAAATCGTCCCGCACCACCTGCGTAAAAAGGGAAGAATGTGCTTTCGAAGAGTCGTTTCGTGGCGCAAAATCCGCTACCGCCACGCGGGGCTTCTCAACTCCAAGCCCGGTGCTGATCCGGAACCAGTCTTGTGCAAATGCGGGTGTCGAAATCGCGAACAGCATTGCAAAAACAAAGCTAAATCGAGCAAGGCGCGTCTGCACCGATGCCTCCATGATCCTCTTGGTTTGATTGCTCTCGTTCGGATAACATTTCATCTCGTTTGGCTCAAATCGAAATCGAAAGTCACTCGCACGTACGACCCTGAATAGTCCGGCGGCAAGGTGGGCAGGGGACTGGACGACAGGAGCGCGCGCATTCCCGAATTGTCCATGGACAGGTTGCCGCTGGACTGTACAAGCTTGATGTCCTTGATCGTCCCGTCTCTCAGGATTGTGAATTCCATGGTCGTTTTCGCCATGCGCGCCGCACGCACATTCGGATCAATCGTGTTTTGCAGCCAATTTTGCTGCACGCGCCGTTTCACCGATTCGATATACCAGCCATAACGCGTCGGAAAATCCCCGCCACCTTGCCCTTGAATCATCAGCCCGGGCGAACTTCCAGGCGTAGCTTCCCACTCCGGTAGCCAAATTCGGAGCACCGCCATGACCCGGTACTGCGTTATCCGGCTCGGGCTTCTTGTTTTCGAAAACCTTCGATTTGTGCGTTGGCGGAAGCGGCTTGTTCTTGTCAAACTGCGGAATCTTTTCAGCTTTCGTCGGAGGCTCGGGAGGCTTGGGCTTTTCCTCTTCTTTGTGGAGCGACTTCGTCGGATCGACCACGTTGCTCTCGGTCACATTCGTGGGTTTGGGCATCGGAATCCCGGCGCTGTTCACCAGGTTTACCTTAACGTTGTCGCCGCCACCGCCGGTGCCTGCCCATCGATCCCCAGGGAATTTCAGAAATGCAGAAAGGATCATCGCAGCGAGCAAAACCACATGCAGTATCCCCGAAACGGTCAGATACGGCTTCAGCCTGGAATCCACCGAGTTTGCCACTGCTGCGCTCATTCAAATGCCTTTTTCGCCGTCATGTTCGAGTTCAATGTGTGTTCATGCCGAACGAAGAGAGGGCTTCGCCCGGGCCTCAAACTCGCGAGGCATCCTCAATTCGTCCTCTGCCGGTCCGTCAGCGGCTCCGTCACAATACTGATATTGCTGATTCCTGACTGCCGCAGCGTATCCACCACTGTCGCGAAAATTCCGAACGGCACCGTCTCATCGCACCGCAAAAACACCGAATCCTGCGGCTTTTTCAGTTGCGACTTTACCTTGCTAGCCAGCTCCCGGATTTTCACTGGATCGTTCCCCACATAAACCCGCTGGCCCTTGTCCACCGTCACCACAATCCGCGTTTCCGAAATCTCGCGGATCGTCTTTGTCTTCGGTACATCCACTTCAATGCCGGACTGCAAAATCGGCGCCGTGATCATGAAAATAATCAACAATACGAGCACAACGTCGATGAACGGAATCATGTTGATCTCGGACAGCGACGTATGCGTTCCTTTTCCTATCGTTGGCACGTTTCCAGGTTCTCCACACGTAAATTACGTGAACGTCTTTTCAATCTGCGCCGCCACTTCCAGCGAAAACGTATCGAGCCGCTGCGCCAGATCGCGAATGTTGCCCAGAAACTGGTTGTAAAAAATAACCGCCGGAATTGCCGTAAACAGGCCCGCCGCCGTCGTCACCAGCGCTTCGGAAATGCCTGGAGCCACGGCGCGCAACGACGCTGCCCCTGCGCTGCCCAATCCGGAGAACGCGTCAATGATTCCCCAGACCGTTCCGAACAGCCCGATGAACGGGGTCACCGAACCCGTAGTCGCCAGCCACGTCATCCCTTTTTCAATCCGCCGGATCTCTTCCGAAGACGCCACTTGCATATTTGCCGTCACAGCCTGCACGCTCTTCACCTTGGCCGGTGCCGGTTGGCCCGCCGCGGGCATCATCTGGCTCTGCAATTCGCGAAACCCCGCCGCGTACACGTTCGCGAACGGAGATCCCGCCGAAGCCAGCGCTTGCGGATTTGCCACGCCTTTGGTCGCGCGAAAAATTCTCAAGAACTGTTCGCTCTCGCGCTGCACGCGTCCAAAAACGCCGAGCTTCTGGAAGATCATTGCCCAGGAAACAATGGAAAAAAGGAAAAGAAGCGCAAGGACTCCGCGGGCTACCCAGCCCGTTTGCTCAAGAATGTTCAGTAGGTCGGCTGCAAAAAATGCTGTCAGCAAAAATGGAATGGTATTCCCCTCGAGTTTAGTGAATTTTTGCCTGCAATCGCAACGTAGCACACGCAATCTAGACGGGTAAAGACAAAATCCCTGCAAATTGCTGAAATTGCGCACCATGCTGCAGCATCGAGGCCTGCTCGTAAGATGCAAAAGCCGGCATGTTTGGTTGCGGGCCGGCGGTCCACCGCCCTCAAAATGTGACTGCCTAGCTTTGGCGGGGCTTCTTCCGGCTCGCCACGACATCGCTATGCTAAAATCGACAATAGATTCGCATGGACAAAGCATTCCACATCGGCGTTGAATCGCTACTGGGCGCCAACTCCGTCGCCGCCGCAGTAGAACCGGCTTTTATCACCGGACGCCCCGCATCGCGGGACTTTTTACCTAGAAACCTTCGGCTGCCAGATGAACGAGCACGACTCAGAAAAAGTCGCCGGCGTTCTGCTTTCCCGTGGCTATCAGCAAGTGGATTCCATCGCTGCTGCTTCTTTCGTTCTTTACAACACCTGCAGCATTCGCGAAAAGGCGGCACAAAAAGTCTTTTCACGACTCGGCGAATTTCGCGACATGCCCGGCGAGCCCAAGAAAATCGGCGTGCTCGGCTGCGTAGCGCAACAGGAAGGCGAAAGAATTTTCAATCGCTCGCCGTGGGTCAATCTAGTTTGCGGCTCGGCCAGCTACAGCAAGCTGCCAGAACTTCTGTCACAACTCGAAGCCGGGGAAAAACGCGTTACCGGCCTGGACACCGACACCGACGAAACGTTTGAAACGGAAATGACGCGCCGCGACAATCCCTGGCGCGCCTATCTCACCATCATCGAAGGCTGCGACAAAAGCTGCTCCTACTGCGTCGTACCGTTTACGCGCGGCCCGGAACGCAGTCGCGCAAGCGATTCCGTCCTGCGCGAACTGCGCCAACTTGCCGAACTCGGCTACACCGAAGTCCAGTTTCTCGGCCAAACTGTGAATTCCTACCGCGACCCTTCTGCGCGCGGAATGAAATTCTCAGCGCTGCTTCGCGCCGCGGCGGAAATACCCGGAATGCGCCGTGTGCGCTTCACGACTTCGCATCCGCGCGATTTCGGCCTGGACATTGTCGCTGCGATCGAAGACGACGATCGCATCTGCAACCACGTGCATCTTCCGGTGCAGTCGGGCTCCACACGCGTCCTGCGCGCGATGCAGCGCACCTACTCGCGCGAACAATATCTCGAAAAGATTGCGATGATGAGCCAGGCAAAACGCCCAATGGCCATTTCGACGGACATCATCGTCGGATTTCCCGGCGAAACTGAATCCGACTTTGCCGAAACGCTCAGCTTGGTACAGGAAGTGCAATACGAATCCATTTTCGCCTTCAAGTATTCGCCGCGGCCAAACACACCGGCACAAACGATGGTCGACGCGATTCCAGAAGAAGAAAAAAGCCGGCGCCTCGGCGTGCTGCTCGAGCTTCAGCGAAAAATTCAAACCGAAGCAAACGAGAAACTGATCGGCCAAACCTTCGAAGTTCACGTAGAAGGGAAGTCCCGGAAAGAAAATCAGTGGAGTGGTCATACGTCGTGCCACCGCGTTGTGAATTTCCTATCCGAGCAGCCGAATCTGCTCGGAACTTACGTTCGAGTGAACGTAAAAAGCGCGACGCCGAATTGTCTGATCGGCGAACACGCTAACTAGGTACGCGATTGGGGATTGCAGCGGCTGTTGCAGAGTGATACAAACGCAACGGGAGGACGCCATGGAAGTCGAGATGAAAATCCGCGGCTTGATGATGGACCCCGTCACCAACATGCCCATCGTCGTGCTGAAAGACGTGCAGGGCAATTCCGTCCTTCCGATCTGGGTCGGCGTGTACGAAGCGAATGCCATTGCGCTCGAAATCGAAAAAGTGCAGACCCCGCGCCCGATGACGCACGATCTGCTCAGCAATGTTTTTCTCGGCCTTGAAGTCCGCGTGGACAAAATCGTCGTCAGCGACCTCAAAGACGACACCTTTTATGCCGTCATCTGGGTCGAACGTGACGGCCAGTTGATCATGCTGGATTCCCGTCCGAGCGACGCGCTGGCCTTGGCTCTGCGCATGGACTGCCCGATTTTCGTGGACGAGCAAGTACTGAAAAGTTCCAAAGTCACCTCGGCGCTGGCCGAGCGCACGACCAACGATCAACTCAAAAACTATCTTGAGAACCTTTCCGACGAAGATCTTGGCCGTTACAAGATGTAGTTTTCTTTTTCGACTTCTGCCACACAGCCGCAAAGAAAGCAGATCCCTCGACTTCGCCCGGGCCGGCAGGTGGTGGCAGCTCATGGGACGAGCTCCGTGGCGAGTTTGTGCGCTGTCTTGCGCCAGACGATCAGCAAAACAATCCCGATCAAAATTAGTGCGAGGCTGAGGCCTACCCATAGGCCGAGGGCACCCATGCCGCGCCGGAAGGTAAGCCAAGCTCCCAGCGGCAGGCCGATGATCCAGTAGGCGGTGAAGTGGCAGAACATCGGTGTGCGCGTGTTGCCGGCACCGCGCAGGGCGCCGGTGGCTGCGGTTTGAATTCCATCAAAGAGTTGGAAGGCGGCGCCGGCGGCGAGCAGCGCTCCGGTGGCGCGGATAATCGACTCGTCCGGCGTGTAGATACGCGAAATGTAGTGCGGAAAGGCCAGCATGGCGATTCCGGCGAGCGTCATGAAAACGGCGCCAAGAAAAATTGCGGTGTCGCCCGCGGCAGCGGCTCCGCGCGGGTCTTTGCGGCCGATGGCCTGGCCGACACGGACGGCTGCGGCGCTCGAAATGCCGAGTGGAACCATGTAAGTAAACGCGATCGTGTTCAACGCGATCTGATGCGTGGCAAGCGGCACTGGACCCAGACGAGCGATGAGCGCGGTCGCTAGCGCGAATACGGCGCTCTCGAGCGTGAATTGAAGGGCTGCCGGCAGGCCCAAAGTGATCAGAGCGCTTGATGCGGGGAAAATCAATGTCTATCGGCGTCTTCAAGAGTACGGTGCGGTGCTTGCGGTCGTACCAAAGCAGATAAACGACGAGCACGAGCGCCATGTAGCCGCGGGCGATAGTGGTAGACCAGCCGGAGCCGACCGTACCCATATTCGGGAAGCCCCATTTGCCGTAAATCAGAACATAGTTGCCGAGGGCATTGACAACGTTCGCGGTAACGAGGGCGAACACGACGGGGCGAACCATGTTCATCGCTTGCAGGCAGCGGCGCAGCGCGAAATAGAGAAGCAGCGGCAGAAGTCCGACGCCGAGGGCTTTGGTGTAGGGAACTGCGAGTTCGATGATGCGGGGATCGGCGCCGACTCCCTGGTAGAAATAGCCGAGCATCCAGACGGGAACGAGCAGAAGCGGCGTGAGCGCGATGCTGAGATAGATGCTGTTGACGAGCGAGCGATGGCAATCCTCGCGTTTGCCGGCGCCGAAGGCTTGCGAGACGAGGGTATCGAGTCCGAGCAAAATGCCGAGGCCAAAGAGCGCGATGGTGATGAAGACGTTCGAGCCGAGAGCGACGGCTCCGATGGCAGCGGCGCTGTTGGGCAGGCGTCCGACCATCATGGTGTCCACGATGGCCATGCTCATCCAACCGAGCTCGGCGAGGACTAGCGGAACGGCGAGCTTGATGGTGGGGCGAAGCTCCTTGCGAAGATGGGCGACCAGGGACATGGGCGGAATCGTGAAGGCAGAATAGCACGAGGAGAATTGGCGGAAGCGCGCACGGAACACAGGGGAACAAGTATAGGGTTCTGGCGTAACGGGTATGAGACGGGGTGACATCGCATATCCGGCTTCGCATATCGACAAATTCAGGGCCAACATTGTCAAAACCCGGCCAGCCGAAGGAATCAACATCGTTGACACCAAGACGTGCGAGGCATCTCTTCCTGGTTTTCCGCGGCGCTACTGTGCGCGGACTTGGCTGGTGAGGCGAGTACCACGCCGAAAGGACAGGTAATTGTAAGACTACCGGTCAGGGAGACTTCCGGCCCGCGCAAGATGGGCTGCTTATACTCTAGAGGCGTCAGCGATCCAGGTTGTTCGCGTTGGCCGCTAGTGAAATCTCTCCCAGAGATCGGTTCAGGGGACAAAGGGCCCATGGGTACTCCTACAGAGACGGTTCCGCAAGAGACTTTAAGCTCGGCCAGCTTGGTTAAGGAAAGAACGTTTTCCGTGGTGCAGTTGATCACGGCAATGCTGAAGAGCGGATCACACATCAGCGACCTGATTTTCTCGCCTGGACGCGCTCCGCAGGTGGAAATTAGCGGGCAACTCGTCGAGCTGAAGTTCAAAGGGCTCGAGATGCTGACTCATCAGGATACGAAGTTCATCGCGAATGAGCTGATGGGCGGAAACGATATTCCCGCGAAGAAGCTGGAACAAGAAGGCTCAGCCGACCTTTCCTACGCGATCAATGGAATTGGGCGATTCCGCGTGAACATTTTCCGCCAGCGCGGAACGAACGCGATCGTGATGCGCGTGATCCCGGACAAAATTCCCGGGTTTGCTGAACTAAAACTGCCGCTGGTGTTGCATGACATTGTGGACCTGCGGAATGGAATCGTGTTGGTGAC
Organism: uncultured Acidobacteriota bacterium; assembly: GCA_963794175.1. GTDB lineage: Bacteria > Acidobacteriota > Terriglobia > Acidiferrales > UBA7541 > Acidiferrum. Next base: position 85,659 of record CAWCCV010000013.1, read on the forward strand.
TGGCCCGACAGGTTCGGGAAAGTCTTCGACGCTGGCCGCGATTCTAGACAAGATGAATTCGGAGAAGGCGTATCACATCCTGACGATCGAGGATCCGATCGAGTTTTTGCACCGGCACAAGAAAGCGACGATTCACCAGCGGGAGTTGCACAGCGATACGCCGACATTTTCGCTGGCTCTGCGCGCGGCTTTGCGGCAAGCGCCCAAAGTTATTCTGGTCGGCGAAATGCGCGACAAAGAGACGATTGAAATCGCGTTGGAAGCATCCGAAACGGGCCATCTGGTGATGTCTACGCTGCATACGATTGATGCGTCGAAGACGGTGGAACGCATCGTGGGCGTGTTCCCGCTCGCGGACCAGCAGGCCATTCGCACGCGACTGGGGAAAGCTTTTCGCTTCATTGTGTCGCAGCGATTGATTCCGAGGAAAGACGGCAAAGGGAGAGTCGCGGCGGTGGAGGTGCTGAGGTCCACGATGCGCACGCGAGAGTACGTGGAAAAGGGTGAAGGAGAAGGCAAGACTTTGCTCGACGCGATGCGCGACGGTGCGACGGACGGCATGCAGCATTTCGACGGCGAACTGGAAAAGTACATCCGCGAAGGCGTGGTGGATTTCGAAGCGGCGCTCGGTTTGCCACGAACGCCGGAAATATGCGGCTGGAAATGCAGGATTACCTGGAAGATCCGCGGAACAGGAAGAAAGCGACCGCGGGTTCGTTGCTTTCGGAAATTACGCGGTAGGGTAAGAAGGCCCGTTTGAGAAGGCTACCGCCACGCTACCAGGCGGGACAGGAGAATGTTCGTGCTGACTAGGAAACAATTCGAGTTACGAGGCGCGGATGCAGCATTTGCGGGCGAGCGTACGGCTGAATTCGCGTGTGCCGCTGCTTGTGGAATGGACCGAAGGCGGGCAGATGCATTGCGAAGCCGGATATACGATGGATGTCAGTCCGAAGGGCTGTCTGGCAATTGTCCCGCAGGGGTTTGCAGTCGGGCAAAAATTGCGGTTGAGAAACAAAGTGACCGGCAAGGAAGCGGATGCCGTCCTGATTTGGCGCGGGCATGAAGGCCGTGCGGGCTGGGAATTGGGGTTGGAGCTGGAGAGCGCGTCGCATGATTTTTGGGGTGTGGATTTTTAGGGCTGGCAACGGCGCCAGTCGCAGAGCAAAAAGACAAGACGGTCGGACCCTTCCGGTGCCTCAGGGTGAACTAAAGTCCAGCCCCAGCACCGCCTTCGAGAGAGATCCCTCCGTTCCGTTCGGGATGACCCGCTTGAAGACACCAGGTCAGTTTTCCACTGGTCTGCCCGGAAAAAACCACTTTTCCCTTGCGTTACAATCGGTTGCGAACGTAGAGTTATGCAAGGGCTAGGGGGTTTTGTACGGACGGCACCTATATCTTGCAATGCGGTTGCGGTAGCGCGGCGGCGCGGCGCGGAGGCATCTCTGATTTCGCATCGGAGATGACCGACGGAGGAGTAGACGAATGACCGCCATCATCACCGTTGCGAATCAAAAGGGCGGAGTTGGAAAAACCACCACAGCGATCAATCTATCGGCAGCCATCGCCGACAAGGGAAGAAAAACTCTCCTCATCGATTTCGATCCGCAAGCAAATTCCACGATCGCATTTTTCGACTCCGGCGAAATTTCCGCGTCCATGTTTGACGTGCTGAGCGACGCGCGCGCGACGATGGCCAGCGTGATCAAGCCGACAAAGGATCCGAATCTGTTCTTGGGGCCGGGACGGCTGGCGCTGGCGAAGCTGGAGCAGGTTTTGGCAGGGCAATTCGACGCGCCGTACCGTTTAAAGGATGCGCTGGCGCCGGTCCAGAAAGATTACGACTACATAGTGCTGGACACGCCGCCTTCGCTGGGAATTTTGACGGTGAATGCGCTGGTGGCTCCACGCACTTGCTGGTGCCGATTCAGGCGGCGTACTTTGCGATCGAAGGCACCGACGATTTGCTGGAAACCTACGAACGGATTCGCGCGCGGCCCAATCCGGGGCTGAAAGTGCTGGGCGTGGTGATCACGCTGTTTGACAAGCGCACAAATATTTCGCGGGACACGCACGGGCAGATTCGCAGCGTGTTCGGCGAAGTCTTGTTCAAGACGAAAATCAGCAAAAACGTGCGGCTTGAGGAGAGCCCCGCCTACAAGGAGACGATTTTGACGTTCGCGCCGAAATCACCCGGCGCGGTGGAGTACAAAAAACTGGCAGCGGAGGTTATCCAACGTGTCGAAGAGAATCGGGTTGCCCGTCACGCTGAAGATGCGGCATGACGCGCACTACGTAGAACAACTGACAAGTTATAGCGGCGCGGCGGTCGGGCGGATGATCGCGTGGACCAGATCCGCCCGAATCCCGATCAGCCGCGCAAGGCGTTGGGCGATTTGCGCGAACTGGCTTCATCCATTCGTGAAAAGGGCGTGCTGGAGCCGTTGCTGGTGCGGTACATGCCGCGCGAAGATTGCTACTACATCATTTCCGGCGAGCGGCGGTACCATGCGTCGCGCGCGGCGGGATTGCGCGAAGTGCCGTGCATCGAAAAGATGGCGGACGACGCCGAGACTCTGGAAATCGCGCTGATCGAGAACATTCAGCGCAAAGACTTGACGCCGTTTGAAGAAGCGGACGGTTTGCACGGCTTGGCGACGCAGTTCGAATACACGCACGAAGACATTGCCAAGAAGATTGGGCGGGCGCGTTCTTCGGTGACGGAAACTCTTTCGTTGCGGAATATTCCGGAGTCGCTGCGGAAGAAGTGCGTCGAGCAAGGCATCACTTCGAAGTCGATGTTGTTGCAGATTGCGCGGCAGCCGACCGAGAAGAAAATGATGGAGATGTTTCCGCGCATCCTCCAGGGCGGGTTGACGCGCGACGAAGCGCGCCGTGAGCGGCGGGAGGAGCAGGGCGGGCCACACCGGCCGCAACCATTTATTTTCAATTTCGAGCCGCAGAACGAGACGTTCAAGTTCCGGATTCAATTCAAGAAGAGCCATGTTTCGCGGGACGAGTTGATTGTGACGCTGCGGGAAATTTTGTCTCAGCTTGAGGGCGCGAAGGCGTTGAAGCGGATTCGACGGCGGCTTGAGGGCGGAGCGAGCTGAGACCGGCAACTAAGGCTTTTCCCAATTCAACTATGGAACTGACGGAACGACAGATGCAGGTACTGCAACGCCTGTTTGCATCGGGATTTCGGCCGATTGCGATTCCGCCGTATGAGACCGCTTTGTGCATGCATCGCGGCGAATGCGCGGTTGATGCTTGCTCCGGTAGAGGGCGGCGGGTTGCGCGTTTTGGCGCCGGCCTCGTTTCTTGTGGATGGGAAATTCGGGGTGCGAGTGAAACGCGGCGATCGCGAAGTGGTTGTGTCGAAACAGAAAGAGCTGGAATGTGACGCCGGAACGTTTGAAAGAGCTTGGGCAATTTCAGGCGACATTGACTGAATTGCTGGCAGAAGCCGCGCCGCAGTAATTCCATTGATTTGCAAATCGGAAACACTCACGGCAAACTGAAAATCTATGGCGACTTATGACGTGATTTGCATTGGCGCGGGGCCGACTGGCTTGGCGTGCGCGATTGAAGCGGTTCGAGCGGGGATGAAAGCGCTCGTGATTGACAAAGGCTGCTTGTGCAATTCGATCTACCACTATCCCGTGAACATGTATTTCTTTACGACGCCGGAATTGCTGGAGATTGGCGACTTGCCGCTGGTTTGCGCGGCTGAAAAGCCGACGCGGACTGAAGCGCTGAAGTATTACCGGAAAGCGGCGGAACACTATGGGCTCGAGCTGCGGTTATATGAAACCGTGCTGCGTATGGACGGCGGCGACGGAGGAGATTTCACGTTGGTGACGAAGACGGAAAAGGGAAGCGAGAAGAAATACACGAGCAAGAAAGTTGTGATCGCAACCGGCTATTACGATTTGCCGAACGTGATGGGAGTGCCCGGCGAAGATTTGCCGCACGTTTCGCATTACTACACAGAGCCGCACGAGTTTTGGGGTCAAGAAGTGGTTGTCATCGGGGGAAAGAATTCCGCGGCGGAGGCTGCGCTGGATTTGTACCGCAATGGTGCGCGCGTAACGCTGGTGCACCGGAATGCGGAACTGGGCTCGACGATCAAGTATTGGGTTCGGCCGGATATTGAAAATCGGATCAAGGCCGGACAGGTTGCCGCGATGTTCAATACCCAAGTGAAGAAAATCACTGTGGACGAAGTGATTGTCCAGAACGGCGGCGGGGAAAAGCGGTCTTCCGGCGCGGCAGGTTTTCGCACTGACGGGATATCACCCGGATTTTGCGTTCATCGAAAGCTTTGGTGTGAAACTCGACGCAGAGACGAAAAAGCCTGCGCTAGACCCCGAAACGCTGGAGAGCAACATTCCGGGACTGTATTTGGCGGGAGTCGTAATCGGTGGCACGTCACACCAGCGAGATATTTATCGAAAATGGCCGGTTTCACGGAAAACAGATTATTGGCGCGCTGACCGGCAAACGCCCGGCACTAGGCCTGGAAAAACACCCGGCGGGGAGGATTTGCCCGCCCGAAAGGCGTTTGATAAACTCTCCGGCATGGGATCTCCACTCGGCGAAGTATTCGCGACATTCAGCACGATGGTGAAGGGCTTCAGCGTCACCTTCAAGAACATGTTCCGTAAGACGGTGACGGAGAACTATCCGCACGAACCGGTGCATTTTCAGCCCCGCTATCGCGGAATTCACGTGCTGCATCGCGACGAAAACGGCTTGGAGAAGTGCGTTGGATGCTTCCTGTGCGCGGCGGCATGCCCCGCAAATTGCATTTATATCGAAGCCGCGGAAAATACTGACGCGAATCGCATTTCGGCCGGCGAGCGCTACGCTTCCGTCTACAACATTGACTACTCGCGCTGCATTTTCTGCGGATACTGCGTCGAGGCCTGCCCGACGGATGCGATCACGCACGGCCACGGGTTTGAACTCGCCACTTACGACATCAACGCGCTGGTCTATCGCAAAGAACAGATGTTGGAAAAAGATATTCTGCCGAAGAAGCCCGCAGCTCACTAAGAACACTCTCTCGCATTTCGCCAAATATCCAGAAAAGTCCCAGCAGAGTTGTCCTGCTTCGCCGCGAGAAGTCGGGTTCCTTGGTGGGCCTTCCCGTTTCCCATAAGCCATAGAAAGTTGGTAAGACAGAAGTTGTGGCGCTGGAGGTTGCGGCGCTCAATTGTGACTGAGATGGTTTTGGACGGGCATGTTGGAATTACTGCAAGCGTGGCTAGCAGAGGATCACTGGGTCGCCGACACGGAGGGTTTTGCCTTGTTCGGCGCTTGGGACCCGCGTATTTGTGGACAGGCGATAAAAATGGTCGAAGCGTTCGATGGGCGCCCAGGAAGGAAGCGTCGCGCGGCGGATTTCGCTGAAGTGTTTTGAGAAGCCGAGCCAGTCTTCGCCGTTGCGTGGATTGCGCGGTGGGACAGGACAACGCGCGCAGGGATTGCTGCCTTCAAACGCGACTTCGCCGATTTTGAAACGCACAACGTAATTTTCGTCGGGACCGAAGAGCTGGTCTTCCCAAAACGCGGGGACGCCATCCACTTCGAGCGTGGCGCGAAAACGTTCGCGCGATTCGTCGAGCGAGACGCCGGGGAACCACTCGCAGACGGCTTGCAGGGAAGCGGTGGAAACAATCGTTGGGCCGGGGGCGAGGCCGTCATCGGGAAACCCTTCGCGGGCATAGCGCACTATCACCTGCTGGTCAAAATAGTTGCTGAACCATTTTGCTGCGCGATCGGTTTCTTCCGGAAACTTGACGCGCAAGGGCGCAAGGTTGCGGTGATCGTCGGGAGCAGAAAGACCAACGCTGGTCAGATCATGCTTGTACTTGGCGCGGATGAGATGAATTGCCGGGGCGCGCTTGCCGTTGATCCATTTTCCGTCAACCGAATAGAGAGCCCAGACGCGATCCAGTTCGAGGCCGCCGTTGGGGCCGATGCGCGCCTCCGGAACACTTACAGGATCGAGCGATTTGATCGGATGCAGGCGAATACGTGCGAGGTGCGGCGAAGCGGGAATGCTCATGCAAGAATTTTAACAGAGCAGTTACGGCATTTTGCCCAGAAAGGGAAATGCGTACCAACGAGCCACGCGAACTTCGTATTCCTGGTAGGCAAATCCGCACAGAAAAGCCGAGGCCACGGTTTCCTTTTTATTTACCCCAGCGGCGGTGGGTTCCTGCGCCTTTAGGAGGCGCGCGATCAGGAAAGCGAGGCCGACAAGAATGAGCACTACGATCCGAATCGTAATTAGGATGCGGTGCGGTCGGCTCATGGGGAACTCCTAAACAAAAGTGTAGCACTGCTTTGAAAAGAAGATAGATTTCGGATTTTGAAAAATATTTTGTGGAGATTGCCGATTATACCGTACAGAAAGAATCGGTGGGCAAACTCTCGTTCATAGACAACTGTATCCAACGGCCCCGAGCGCTCCAGGTCGAAGGCGCCGGCAACCTCTCAAGCAGGCAAGTGATTCCGCCTGAAAAAATTCATTCCGTCCATGCACACCGATCCCTGGGCGCCGGTTCGCGGATTGCACTGGTTTTTTCGGGGAACAATTACTTCGTGCTGAGGAGCCCGCGCAGTTTTTCCGCAAGCGAATCGAGACCGAACGGTTTTTGCAAAAACGCTTCGCCGCGTTCGCGCGCGTCCTCGAGCAGGGTAGTGTCTTCCGCGTAACCGGAGATGTAGAGCACTTTGGTGGAGGGCCGCTGCGCCAGCAGTTCTTTCGCCAGCGCCGGGCCGCTCATGCCGGGCATCAACGCGTCGGTCACAAGCACGTCAATCTTGCCGGATTCGCCTTTCGCCATTTGCAGCGCATGCGCGCCAGATTCCGCGGCGAGCACACGATAGCCTCGCGAGGAAAGATATTGCGACGCAACTTCGCGGACGCCTTCTTCATCGTCCACAACAAGAATCGTCTCGCTGCCGCCGGCCTGGCGCGATTTTTGCTCCGCTTTCGCTTCTTCCTCGCCGGGTTCGTCCACAGCGGGCAGAAAAATTTCAAACGTTGTTCCTGCGCCCAGCGAGGAGTCAACCCAGATCCAGCCGTCGCTCTGTTTTACGACGCCGTATACGGTCGCAAGCCCGAGTCCGGTGCCTTTGCCGAATTCTTTCGTTGTGAAAAACGGCTCGAAGATACGCGTTTGTGTCGCCGCATCCATGCCCGTGCCCGTATCAATCACGCGCAGGCGGATGTAATCCTTCTCGGGCATGCCCGGTCTCCGCCGCACAAAGTGCGAGTCGCCCGCAACTCGATCGACGATGGCCGTTACCGTGCCGCCGTTCGGCATCGCGTCGCGCGCATTGATCGCGAGGTTGAGCACGACTTGTTCGAGCTGGCTTTCATCCGCACGAACCCAGAGCGGCTCCGGCGGCAGCTGCAAACGGAATTCGACCATCGGCCCAAGCAAGCGTCGCAAAAGATTCGCGATGTCTTTCACGACGCTGCGCATTTCAATCACGCGAGCCTGCAACACCTGCTTGCGGCTGAACGCGAGCAACTGCTGCGTGATTCCCGCAGCACGGTCGGACGCTTTCTGAATCGCTTCGGCGTTTCGAGCCACGCTCGTATCCACGCCCGGCCGGTTCATCAGCAGTTCGACGTGCCCGCGAATCACCATCAGCAAATTATTGAAGTCGTGCGCGACGCCGCCGGCAAGCTGGCCGATCGCTTCCATTTTCTGCGCGCGCCGTAAATGTTCTTCAAGGCCACGGCGATCCGTGACGTCATACGTGATGCCGCGCATCCGGCAAGCTCTTGAATTCGGACTGCGCTGCAGCACGCGCCCCGCGCTTGCCAGCCAATGCTCTTTGCCATCGGGCCACAGTATGCGGTATTCCGCCACGTACGATTCATCCGTGCGCAGGGCTTCGCGCACGGCGTGCTTCACCCAATCGCGATCGTCGGCATGGACGTATTCGATAAATTTTGCGGTGGTCGTGGGGGCTTGCTTCGGATCCAAACCAAATAGAGCGCAGTGGCGCTCGTCCCAGAAAAGCGCATCCGTCTCTGGATCCCATTCCCACATGCCGAGGTGCGCTGCTTCAAGCGCCAGCCGCAAACGCTCTTCGGATTCGCGCAGCGCAGACTCGGTCGCTTTGCGTTCGCTGATATCGAACAAAATCCCGTAGAGCACGGGCGTGTCCATACCCTCCGGACGAATGATCATGCTTTCGTCGCGGAACCAAACGACGCGCCCGTCTTTCGACACCATGCGATACTCTGCGAAAAATGCGCTGCCGGTTTTGTGCAGCCGTTGCTCTTCGGCCAGCACCAGTTCGCGGTCTTCGGGATGCACGTGGCGCAGCCACAACGAGGGATCGGCAAGCCATTCGTCGGCGGTGTAGCCGAGATACTCCTGAATCTGCGGGACTGACGTAGTGCCAGCGCGCTTCAGAACCAAATTGTGAAATGTAGACGATCCCCGGCACGCGTTCGATCAGCGAGCGGTAAAGCGCCTCATTTGGAACGAGTACGGACGCGAGGGTGCGATTCGCGGGAACCGTGGAAACAGTTGATCCCGCGGCGTCGCGAGGGGTTGAGACGGACTTACGCCGCATGAAATTTGTTAAGCGCCCATTCCAGCCGGGTTTTCGCGCCGGCCCACACTCCGGCCTGTTCCTGGCTGGATAAGTCCAGTGTGGTTGGGCTTTAGGGGCTGTCAATCGAACTGAAGTACAGGCGTATCCGAAAGGGTAGGGAACTTGCGATCTCACCAAAGGGAACCGGTTCGTTCCCTGGCAGCGTCGCAAAAACAACGAAACCTCGCAATCGCGGCGATCTGTCGCCCTTCGTAAACCCGTCGTCGAAGCAATGCTCTTCAATCGGCCCTAAAGCCCCTCCAGCCCCAACGCCCTGGCACTGGCGCAGCGGTTGCGCCGATTTGGGGAGAGGGCCTCCCCTCAATACCTGACGAGTCTTACGCAGCGAATATCCACAGAATCCTCTATTTTCCAAGGGTTCCGCTTAACAGCGCGTCTGATAAGTTATATTATGTTAACTACAAAATGAGGCTGGATTCTACCCCTGTGGACGGCCTGTGGATAAGCTCGTCTTCCGCCGCATTTCCCTTCTGCTTTGACGCTTTCATTGCTTTGCTGCGGGCGCGGACTTCTTGTCAGCAAGTTCGAACAGAATATATCGCTCAATTGTCGCTGCATCAGCGCCAACAACGCGGCGCCCATTCACAAAAATTGTCGGCGTGCTGGTAACCTCAAGCAGACGCGCATTGGCCACATTGGCATCCACAGCCGCCGCCGCCTCGGGCGACGCCAAACAGGTCTTAAACGCCGCCGGGTCAAGGCCAGCCTGACCGGCAAGATCCACAGACTTATCCCAGACATTGGCCGCCGAGATCAGATCCTGGCTGTCATAGAAGCCGTCGTATATTTTCCAGAATGCGCTGGGCTTCTGGCTGAACGCGCAGCGCCCAGCCAGGGCGGCTGTCCTGGCCCAAGGATGAATCTGCTCAATCGGGAAATCCTTAAAGTAAAACTTTACCTGGGGATAGTTCGGCAAGACGGTCTTCAGTTGGTCATGAAGTTGCCGACAGACAGGGCACTCGAAGTCGGCAAACTCAACCACGGTCACCGCGAGCAGTCTGGACTGCCAACAGACGGAGAAGCCTTGAGGTCAATCTTGGCCCGAATCTCCGCCAACGGGTCTTTTGACAAGTCGGACACGTCTCCCCGGAACAGGAATTTTCCGTCCTTGCTGACGTACATCTTCGCCGTGTCCTGGCCGTCTCCAGACGTCAGCTCAACCGTTGTCACCAGCAGGCCTGCGATCTCCGCATCTTTCGGTTCAGGAATCGTAAGCTTGACCTCCGGCCCGAATGCGTAAATGTGCCGGAGGTATTGTTCGATCTTCTTCTGCAGCTCAGACTGCGGCGCGGTTTGCGCGGCTCCCCAATCAGCTGTCGCAAGGCTCAGCAGGACAATGCCAGCCAAAACCAGACTCTTCAGCGTTCTCACCGTAACCTCGTTTTAAGAAATGAATTTTTGTGCGATCGGGAATGGACGTCCAAATCCAAATGCTCGCGACGTAATCTTAAGCCCAGGCGCCGCCTGCTTGCGCTTGTACTCGTTGCGGTCCACCATCAGGGCAATCTCGCGCACCAGCTTCAAATCAAACCCGTATTTGTCCGCAATCTCCTGCGGGCTGCTGCAGGTCTTCAATATATGCCTTCAGAATCCGGTCCAGCACGTCATAGGGCGGCAGGCTGTCTTCGTCCTTCTGATCGGGCCGCAACTCCGCCGAAGGAGGCTTTTCAATGGTCGAGCGGGGAATTAATTCCCTTCCGCCGCCGTTGATCCAATTCGCCAGCTCGTACACCATCAGCTTCGGCACATCGGAAATCACCGCCAGCCCGCCGGCCATATCTCCGTACAGCGTGCAGTACCCTACCGCGAACTCCGATTTATTTCCGGTACTCAACACCATCGAGCCAAATTTATTCGAAAGGGCCATCAAATAATTTCCGCGAATGCGCGCTTGAATATTTTCTTCCGTCACATCTGGCTTTGCGCCGCACCGAACACCGGCTTCAGCGCGCGCGATATACGCATCAAAAACATCCGCAATCGGGATGGTCATGAATTCGATGCCCAAGATTCCTTGCCAGGCCTGGCCGCATCGTTCTATGCTGCCTTCCGACGAAAACGGTCCAGGCATGGAAACGCCCAGCACGTTTTCCGCGCCCAGAGCCTCGACGGCGATCGAGGCAACCACCGCAGAATCGATTCCGCCGCTCAAGCCCAACCAGCGCCTTCTTAGAATCCGCATTTCTGAACGTAGTCGCGCGTCCCCATGCACCAGCGCGCGGAACGCATACACGATTTCTTGCGCGCGGCTGCTCGTGAATCTCGCCTTCGCCCGTCGCGGTATCGAACAGCACCAGGTCTTCCTCAAACGCCAGTCGCTTGCGCAGCCACCTTGCCGTCTGGGGTCAGCGCCACGCTGGCGCCATCAAAAATCAGGCTGTCGTTGCCGCCGAACTGGTTCACATAGACAATCGGCTAGTTGATTGCGTCATGGCGATGGAGCGCAGCATGTCCACGCGCAGCGCCCGTTTATCGATCGTGTAGGGAGAGGCGGAGATATTGATCAATACGCTGGTTCCCTGCCCAGCCAGCTCCGTCACCGGGTCGCGGTCATAGCGACGCATCGCCCAGAAATTTTCGTCGTTCCAGACATCTTCGCAAATCGTGATGCCCAGTTTTTCGTCGCCGAAATCCAAAAACTTTTTTTTCGGCGCGGCTGGAAATAGCGCGATTCGTCAAACACGTCATAGGTCGGCAGCAGCATCTTGCATTGCTCAAATACAACTTTTCCGCCGCACAGCAGCGCCGCTTTGTTCGCAATGCCGCTACCTGTTCCGTTCTTGGTTTTTACCTGCCCGACATAGCCGACAATGGCCGGCAACGGAAGCTTCGCCGCCAGCGGCTTCAAGTTCCTTGAGGTTGCGCTCGATAAATGCCGGCCGTTCCAGCAGATCTTGTGGCAGATAACCGCAGAGGCAAAGCTCGGAAAATACAGCCAGATCCGCTCCCCGTTGTTTGGCTTTCGCCGCCAAGGCCAGGATGCGAGAGGAATTACCCGCGAAATCGCCGACGGTGGGATTGAACTGCGCGAGGGCTAGTTTTCATACTCGAACTTTAGAATACGTTCCTGCCACACTGCCTTTGCAAATCGGCACAGGACTGAAATCCCAAGGCAACGACGTTTACGCAAAAAAGGCTCCTGAGTGAAGCACGGCCCAGGAGCCTGAAATTTCTTGCAAACGCGATATGTTTACGAAGTCGATTAAACGCTGAAGGAGCTGCCGCAGCCGCAGGTGCTCTTCACGTTCGGGTTGTTGAACTTGAAGCCCGGCGCCTTCGAGCGTCTCAATGTAATCAATTTCGACGCCATCCAGATACATGGAGCTCATCTGGTCCACAGCCACTTTCAGACCGTCAAAATCCACCACTTCGTCCGTGTCGTTCGTCTGGTTCTCAAACGCCATGTGGTACTGAAAGCCGGAGCAGCCGCCGCCCACCACCGCCACGCGAAGCGCCGCTGGCACAGGAGTCTGCATGCTCATGATTTCCTTGACCTTAGTGCTTGCAACGGGCGTCAGACTGATCATGAATCTCTTGGCCTCCTCCCGCGCGGCAAACTCCGCGAATTGACTACTCAATAAGTATAGCAAACCTCAACTCGCTTGCACGTGCCGTGGTGCCGCGACGTTCCATGATCGGAAACGCCGTCTTCCCGGCGCGTACTTCGCACAAGGCTTCAGCTGATTCCCTTACAATAGGATGCATCTATGAGCCAAAGTGACATAAAGTGACCTTATTCCTGGCGAAGGCATCGGCCCTGAAGTCGCCGCCGCCACACGCCGCATTCTGGAAGCCGCGGGAGTCCAAATCGAGTGGGAAGAGATCGACGCGCGCGCTGCCGGGAATACTGGCCGAGCAGGGAACGCTCCTGAACACCTCGGCAATCGAATCCGTGCGCCGCAACCGCGTCGCGCTGAAGGGGCCGATGGCCACGGCCGTCGCCGGCGGCGCGCCCAGCGTCAACGTCGCGCTGCGCAAGACTCTCGATCTTTACGCCAATCTGCGGCCCGGTAAAAAATCTGCCCGGCGTCAAATCGCGCTTTGAAAATGTGGACGTGGTCCTCGTCCGCGAAAATACCGAGGATCTGTACTCCGGCCTCGAGCACGAAGTCGTTCCCGGCGTGGTCGAGAGCCTGAAAATCATCACCGAACGCGCTTCCACGCGCATGCGCAGATTCGCGTTTGAATATGCAAAGCGAGCACGGCCGCAAGAAAATTCACGCCATCCACAAAGCCAACATCATGAAGCTTTCCGACGGCCTGTTCCTGAAATCCGTCCGCACGGTCGCGCCGAATTATCCCGGAAATCGAATACAAGGAAATGATCGTAGACAACGCCTGCATGCAGATGGTCTTGAATCCAGCAGCAGTTCGACATGCTGCTGCTGCCGAATCTCTATGGCGATGTGATGAGCGATCTTGCCGCGGGCCTGGTCGGCGGCCTGGGCGTCGTTCCCAGCGGCAATATCGGCGACGAAGGCGCGATGTTTGAAGCCGTCCATGGCACCGCGCCGGACATTGCCGGCAAAGGCCTTGCCAATCCCACTGCGCTCCTGATGAGCAGCATCATCATGCTGGACCATCTCGGCGAGCGCTCCGCCGCGCGGCGCATCGAGGCGCACTCGAACAAGTCTATCGCGAAGGCAAACACACCACGCAGGACGTCGGCGGCAAAGCCGGCACGCAACGAATTTACGGACGCCGTGATCTCCGCTCTCAAGTAAGCCGACAGACAAGAGTTGGCGGTTGTCAGCCTGACTCCTGGCCGGATAACCCATGCAGAATCAACACATCCTGATGTGCATAAAAACGGGTGCAGGCGGGCGGCTTCAGTACTTCGGCGCGTAAATCTGATACACCATCAAGTACACGATCACGCCGGTCACACTCACATAAAGCCATAGCGGCAGCGTCCAGCGCGCAATCACCCTGTGCTTGTCAAACCGCTCCATCCACGCGCGACGCAGCGTAACGATAATCATCGGCACGATGGCAATCGCAAGAATCGTGTGCGAAATCAGAATCGCGAAATAGACAGGGCGAATCCAGCCTTGCCCTTGAAAAACGACATGCCCAACGCGGTAGTGATAAATCAGGTAGGAAATCAGGAACGCCGTCGAAACACAGAACGCGCTCACCATCAGCATTTTGTGAACTGCCGTCTTCCCCGCTCGGATCGCTGCGTAGCCTGCGGTCAGCAAAATCGCGCTGGTTCCATTCAGAACGGCATTGAGCGCGGCCTGCGAAATCAACGCGCGACCTTGTCGTACATCATCAACCCAAGCAGCAATGGAATGTGAATCACCGTCGCGTGCATCAACCACTTCGCGCGCAAATTCGATTTGGAACTCGCAGCCCACAAGCACACCTGCAAGAGCCCGTGCTCACAACCAGCGCGCCAAAAAAATAAAGCACGCCAGTTAACCCCAGCATCGAAGGCAACAGGCTAATGCCGATCAAACCAATCGCAGTCAAAATAATTTGTCGGAACGTCCGCGTTCCATCTTTATCCACCACCGGCAACATCAAAATGCCCGCGCGAGAATAGTCTTCTCTATACATCCACGCAATCGCGTGGAAATGCGGAAACTGCCACAAAAACAAAATCGCAAACAGCGCCCACGCGCCTCGATCCAGCGTTCCAGTCGCAGCCGCCCAGCCAATCATCGGCGGCACGGCTCCTGGAAACGCTCCAACAAGCGTCGCCCAAACCGTCTTCTTCTTGAGCGGCGTGTACGCCAGCAAATAACTCAGGCAAGTAATCACGCCAAGAGCAGACGCAAGCCAGCCACTCGAAATCCACAAATCCGCAGCACCGGCAACGGCCAACGCAACGCCAAACAGGAAGCGCTTCCATCGGCCGCAGCAACCCGCTCGGAAGCGGACGCGAAGCCGTCCGCCGCATGTACCGGTCCGACTCGCGCTCAATGTAATGATTCAGCGCAGCCGTGCCCGCGGCGATCAACATCGTGCCAAACACCGTGTGCACAAGCCGCAGCCAATCCAGCGGTCCGCGCGCGCCCATGTAATAGCCAGCAGCGGTCGTCATCAGCACCAGCAGCGACACGTCAGGCTTTGTCAGCGTGAGATACGCCCCCGCGCGCGACGCCAGCGTCATCTGCGTTGTCTGCGCTGTGCTCATCGAGCGATAGCCTGCTGCCCTTTCGCAACGACCACTGTTTTATTTCGCGAAACTGTTCGGTAACAAAGCAGCGCCACAAAAATCGAAACGACAAACGTCAGCGCGCCAAATACAGTGTGAATCACCGTCAGCCAGATCATCACCGGCTGTAGGATGCGGCGCGTCCGCCGTTGTCAAGCGCGACCAATACGCCGCACAGCCGAGCAGAATCTGCGTTCCAATCACCGAGTGCAGCAGCACCCGGCCAAATGTCAGCGCCGAACGACGCATCGAATCTCCGCCGCAACGCTGCGGCAAGCCAGATCGTCGTACCCAACACGGCCAGCGAGCCCGCCATGTGCGGCCAAATCGGCATGTCCTGATGGCGGAATCCAGCGCCAAGAAAAACTTGAATGAACGTCACGACCGCATTAATCACAGCAATGCTTTGAATCGACGGCGAACCGGAATCCTCCAGGAACGGCAGTTCGCTCACCCACCATTTGCTGGTGAACACGGCCACTCCCGAAATGGCAGCGAACATGATCTGCCCGAAACAGGCGTGCAATTCCGGCAGCCAATATTGCAGCAGCTTGCGAACCACTTCCCCGCCGAGCACGGCCTGTACCACGACGCCACCTACGGCAATCGCCGCAAACCACCGCAGCCACCGCCGCGGCTCCATGATCCAAATCAGAATCGCTTCACCCAGCAACAGGATTCCCAGCACGGCCGCAATCACGCGATGAGAATGTTCAAAAAACGAACCCGGATTCTGAATGAGCTGTTTCAGCGACGGGAACCAAGTGCCGAACGACTTCGGCCAATCCGGGACGGACAGCGCTGCGCCGTTCGACGTCACCAAGGCCCCGAAAACAAACAGCAGGATGGTCCAAAGAAAAACGAAAACCGCATATTGGTGCAAAAGTGGTTTGTAGGTAGTCGTCATGACTCAACTCGCGGACTGAAAAGTATATCGCAAGCGCTGAGAATCTGCAGGCTCACGCCGCGGTGACCGACGACTCTTCCGGTGCCTTCACTCCGGTCGCCGTCAGCACCAAATCCCGCAGGCAGGCGATGAACAATCGCGAATCGCCAACCGCAGGCATCATGCGAAATCGTTCCAACCCGAACTTCTTGGCGTCCGTGCGCCCGTCAATATTGATCTCGTGCAGCGTCTCGATGTGTTCCGTTACGAACGAAATCGGAACGACCAGCATTTCCTTGATCCCTTCGTGTCCCAGCCGTTCCAGCGTGCCCAGGAACGGCGGCTCCAGCCACTTTGCAGGGCCCACGCGGCTCTGGTAGCAAAGCAAATGTTCCCGCGGCCAGTTGCGACATATTTCCGAGCCCCAATTCGCACGTCAGTCGCACCGTCTCCCCTATCTGCTTCGGATAAGGATCGCCCTTTTCCACCAGGCTCATCGGCAATCCGTGCGCACTGAACACAAGCTGAATGCGCGACGAATCCGGAAATTGTCGCAGGCAGACGCCGATTTTTTGCACGAGCGCTTCAATGTAGAGCGGATGATTGTAAAACTGTCCAATCGTGCGCTCCGGCGGCCCGCTTTCGGGCTTGCCATAAACGCGGCGCCACTCTTTCAGACTGCTCAGCGTGGTCGCGAAAGAAAAATGCGGATAGAGCGGGAGCAAGACAATTTCGTCAAGCGCACCAGCGTTGCGCAGCGCTTCGACCGCGTCCGTCGTCATCGGCTTCCAATACCGCATCGCCGTCACAGCGACCACATCGAGCTCGGATTCGAGCGAAGCAACGAGTGCCCTTCGTTGTCGCTCCGTCAAAATTCGCAATCGGCGAACGCCGCCCAATCATCGCGTAACGTCCGCGCACTGGCACCGAGCGCTTCTTCGCTATGTATTTGGCTAGGGGCTTCCGCAAGAAATCCCAGGGGCCCCATCGGAATGATGTCCGGATCCAGAAACAAATTGTTCAAAAACGGCTCAACCGCTTCGAGCGAATCCGGCCCGCCCAATTGAAACAGCACCAATCCAATCCGCTTTCTTGAGTTCAATTTAGCTTTCCTTCATCACTTCCCTTTTCCGTCACTTACCCCGTCGCGAGGCATCCTGCAGGCGTTGTTTCAGTTGCGCCAATTCTTCCTTGAGGCTCGCAGCTCGCTTGGCCACCGTCATCGAAAAGACAAAGAAAATTCCCCAGCCAATCAGATACGCCGCAAACACGCTGTCCAGATTTTTCACCGCGCCTCCAATTCCTGCTCGAGCACACGCAAGTCTTCGCGCGACGCTTCGAGTTCATACCGCTGCCGGATAAGCAACGCCATCAGGCACATCAAACTCAGCCAAGACAGATAAAAAACCTTACGCATCGTCGGATCAAGAGCTGCACTGGTGAAAACGACCGGCTGTGGATGCTGCGTCCTCCACCACCAGATCGAACCGTAGACCAGTGGCACATCGAGAAACGCAAACACGCCGAAGAAGGCGCTCACTAGAGCGCGCCGGCCGTCGTCTTCGAGCATCGTTCGCAAAATCAGGAATGCCACGTAGAGCAGCCACAACACGAGCGTCGAAGTGAGCCGTGCATCCCAAGCCCACCAGACTCCCCAGGCCGGATGCGCCCAGATCGGCCCCGTCAGCAGCACGACCGTGCAAAAGGCAACGCCAACTTCGGCAGAAGATACTGCGAGCCAATCCCAGCGAGCCTTGCGCGTAAGCAAATACATCACTGAACCGGCAAAGGAAACCAAAAACGCCGCGAGAGACGTCATTCCGCTCGGCGCGTGCAAATAAAAAATTCGCTGCACAAGGCCCATCGTTACTTCAGTAGGCGCCACATAAAACGCCGCGTAGGCGGAACCGCCCATCAGCGCGCAAACCAGCAATGTGTAAAAGCCTGTTTTGGCCATGTTCACTCTTCCAAGAGATATTCGCCGAAAAGCCATAGCGCCGTCAAAAAAACCACGTCGAACGCAATCAGGATTCCCAGCCAATCCCACCGCAGCGCTTGTTCCGGTTCGAAAAGCGCACGCGTCGCCTCAGCGCTCGGAATCAAGACCGGTACAAGAAGCGGCAACAACAAGATCGGCAGCAAGACCTCGCGCATCCGCGCTTGGGAAGAGACGGCCGAGAGCGCAGTTCCGGTAGTGGAAACGCCGAGACTCCCCAGGAAGAACACGAACGCGAGCTTGGGAAATACTGGCAAGACTGCGATGTTAAAGAAAATGCCGAAAACCAAGAGCAACAGGAGCTGTGTGATCAGCAAGAAGATCGTGTTCGCCGTAAGTTTCGCCAAAAAGATCGCGAACGGATCTTCGACGGCAAGCCGTAAAGCGCTTAACGTGTCGTTGGTCTTTTCCTTTAGAAAACTTGGCTGCAACATCAGCGAAGCCGAGAACAGGAACGCCAGCCAGAGCAACCCCGGGCCGAACTGCTTGGATTCCGTGCTCGTCGGATCAAACGTAAAGCTGAACAGCACAATCACGATCAGGATGAAAATGCTTGCCGTCGTCAGCAGTTCATGCGAGCGAAATTCCGCCTGCAACTCTTTTTGCAGCAGCACCGCCGTGTCGGACAGGAGCTTCATCTAGACTTCTCCCGCGGCAAAAATATTTTGGAACGTGGCCCCAGCCCGCGTATCGGCGATCAAAGCACCTGCATCCAGTCGAGCGGCGCGCGTCGCCAGGCGCGAAAGTTCCGATTCGCCGTGAACACTCATCACGATCGTACGTCCCTCATCTCTGAGCTGCCGCACGGTGTTTGCCAGCCACGCTGTGCTTTCCGTGTCCAGGCCCGTTCCCGGCTCATCGAGCAACAGGACCGAAGGCTGCTGGAGCAACGCCCGCGCAATCGCGAGCCGCTGCTTCATCCCGCGCGAAAACGTGCGCACCAGCGACTTTGCACGCGGTGCGAGATTTGCCGCCTCGAGCAAGTGCATTACACGGTCTAAAGGCTTGGGGACTTGAAAAAGCCGTGCAAATAGCAGCAGGTTTTCGGCAGCGGTCAATTCTTCGTACAGCATCAGCGCATGAGAAACGTAGCCAAGCGTAGGAATCGCGCCAGACGCAACGCCCGTAAACGTCACCTCCCCGCGCGTCGGCCTCGTCAGGCGAGTCGCGATCCTGAGCAGCGTCGTCTTGCCCGAGCCGTTGCGGCCCGTCAGGGCCACGCACTCGCCGGCGGCAATCTCAAAATCCAGCCGTCGCAACGCATACAGATTTCCGAATTTCTTTTCGACTTTTGAGAATTTGATTCCGGCGGGCTGCCCGACGCGCTGGCTCACTGGCTCAGCCTCGCACCAGGCTGCGCAGGATCTGCTCGGCTCTTGCGCGTTCGGCGGCATACTCCGCTTCGGAGATCGTTCCCGCTTGCCGCCGCAATTCCAGCTTGAAGATCAGATCCTTCAGAGCGTCGAGACTCGACGCCGCCTCTTGGTCGAGCGACGCAAGAGGCGCGGCAGGTTGAGGAGCGGCTTGCCCGAATGAAGCGGGCTTGCTCACGCCTTCCTCCGCCGCCTTAGCCGCCGTGCCATCGCTTGCGCTGACGACAACTTTCTTGTTCGAAAGCAGAAATCCACCAACGAAAAATGCAGCCACTAAAACTCCCAGGACGGGCCATTTCAGGCCATCAAGACGTCCGGGCACAACTTGAATGGGCGTTCCCTGCTGCTCGCCGCCTGCCTGCCCACCGCCGGCCTGCGTTTCCATTCCTGCACCGCTTTCGTTTGGCGCAGGCGCGGTCCCCGAAAGGCTGACGCTAAACGCGGCCGCCGTCCCGCTAAAGGAGTGCTCGTACAAATTCATCCCCTGCTCTTGTCCCGCCGACTGCAAATGATCCGCACTCACCGTAACGCTGGGCGGTACTACAAGGATCACGCGCGATTCGCCATAAGAGGGAGAAATCTTCACCGTGGCCGTGTTTCCGGAATACGGCACTTCGTACGCCAGGCGCACTTCGTTGTCGCCCGGCCGAAATGCAAAAGCAATTGCATATTTGTTCTTGCCCAATTCAATCGGCGCTTGCACCACCGGCATTCCAGACGGACCAGAGGCGGCGATTTGCCGCAAATTGGCCTTTTCCGGAAGGGTCAGCTGAAAATTCCCGTCCGCGCGGAAGTACGCCACAGGCGGCTTGGTTTCGTTGCGCACCAAAAACTGTTCTGCAACCGTCAGCGTGGAACCGTTCGGCTGAAAAATCACGAGGTGCGACGGCACATTGATGGACTTACGTCCCCCGACAAGTCATACACGTCCACTTGTACCGACGTTTTGCCGGGAGGGAGCGGTTGGTGAAAATTCACACCGCGGTAGACGGCGCGGACAAGCATTGGTTGGGCGCCAATTCCCGGATTCTCAAACGTGAATTCGCCCAGCGCATCCGTCTTGGTACTCGAAACCGGCTGCATGCCGCCTTGCAGCTGAATCAGAATCACTTCGATGGACGTCGCCGGCTTTCCGGTCGTCGCGTTGACGACTTTTCCCCGCATTGTTCCGGCATTTGCAACGCACGCCGCCGCAGCCAATAGGGCGGCTACAGCACAAATCCGACCGATCAACGGGCTCATCGGCTGTCCTCGGAAGACACAACCGTTTTCGGCCCGCGCGGACGTTTTGTCTGCGATTCTGTTACTTGGTCAATCTCCACCAAGACGCGCGCCGCCTCCAGCTCCAGAGAAGTTTTCATCGCCTCGTAATCGCCTTCCGAATATTTTCCCGCGCGGTACTCGAACCGGAGGTCGCGCAAATTGTCATAGATTGTGTCGCGGCGCTCCAGCAACTGATCCAGTTTGCCGCGGTGCGGCGCCAAATCAGAAGCGTCAGCCTGAATGAAGAAAATGAAAACCACGACAGCCAGGCCAAGCGCAAAGCAGGCGCCGAGCACAGCCCAGTCGTTCGTAGCGGGAGGCACTGCGAATATCAAAGTCGCAAGCAAGCTCATTCTTTCGTCGCCTCTTGTGCGCGCAGCCTCGCGCGTTCGAGCAACTCCGGCGAGAGCGGTTTCGCACTTGCGCTCTTCGCTTCCGCCGCGACGCCGCGCTTTCTCCAGCGGCTAATCACAAATACAACCAGGCACATTCCGGCAACCAGGTAGACACCCGGCATCAGCCACGCCACCAAGCCGAATCCCTGCTTTGGCGGTTCCATATACGCGCCGGGACCATACTCTTTGATCATCGCCGCAATCACTTTGTCGTCGGACATTCCCTCGTCGAGATGTTTCTGAATTCCGCCAATCATCATCTTGGCCACATCGCATGGACCGGAGAATTGTCCACCGACGTGGTAACAAGTTCCCGCCGATTGTTCGCAGCCCCCGCAGGAGCACTTGAGCTGCTTTCCAAGTTCGTGAGCGTGGTCAATTTCGGCCCGCACGCGCACCACGACCGACGGCGCGGCAGCTACGATCAGCACCAGCAAAACTGCCAAGATTCGCCTCGGTCTAGTCATGCCCAGACCTCAGCGACACCGAACTCTGTACAGCAGGGGCGAATCCCGCCGCAGGCTCCGCCGCTTTTCCGCCGGCCAGCACCAACTCAGCCTGTCGAGAAGGCAGCAGTGCGACAAGAGTTCCCAACACGACGACAACTCCACCAAACCAGACCCATTTCACCAGTGGATTCAGAAAAATGTGAATCGTCGGCATGGCACTTCCCTGATTCACGCCGGCGTAGACCACGTACAAATCCTCGAGCAGGGTCGAATAAATGGCGACCATCGTGCCGGACTCTTCCCCTGCCGGAAAATTCCGTCGCTCGGGAAACAGCAGCATCACCGGTTTGTGGTCTTTCATCACTTCCACGATCATGCGCTCGGCCACGTAGTTCTTTTCCTGCTTCTGATCCATGGCCTGCAGCAATAACTGGTACGGACCAATGGTCACCGTCCCGCCGACGGGAATTTCCTTCTGCACTTCCTTGTTGAACGCTTGTCCGGCCAGACCAACGAAGATCATCACCATGCCAAAATGCACGATATAGCCGCCATAACGCCGCGTATTGCGAAGCGTGAGCTCCACTGCCGAGGAAAGCCAGTTCATTTGGGTGCGTGCGTGAATAACCCTTGCGCCGCGATAGAATTCAACGCCAATCGTTGCCGCGACAAACGTGCAGAGGGCAAAACAGACGAGCGCGTAGAAATCGCGCACCCCCAGTGCCAGCACAACAATTGCGCCAACACAGCCGGCGATCGTTGGTGCGAGAAAATTCCTGCGCAAGCTTTCTGCCGAAGTTTTTCTCCAGGCCAGCAGCGGGCCGACACCGGTCAAAAACAGCAACAGCAGGCCCAGCGGGATATTCACTTTGTTGAAAAATGGCGCGCCAACACTGATCTTCGATCCTGTAAACAACTCTGAAAGAATGGGAAACAGCGTGCCGGATACCACTGCAATGCACGCCACAAGCAGCACCAGGTTGTTGAAAAGGAAGCTCGATTCGCGAGAAACCATCGAATCAAGCTGATTCTCACTCTTCAGGTAGTCGCGGTTCTTGGCGTAAGCACCAAGACAAACCACGATCATGATGATTAAGAATCCGAAGAACCAGCCGCCAATGTCGGATTGGGCAAAAGCGTGCACGGAACTTACCACGCCGCTGCGCGTAAGCATCGTGCCGAGAATGCACAGGAAGAACGTGATGAAGACCAGCCAGACGTTCCAAACCTTCATCATGCCGCGCTTTTCCTGCATCATCACGGAGTGCAGAAAGGCCGTGCCTGTCAGCCATGGCAACAGGGAAGCGTTTTCCACCGGATCCCAGCCCCAATAGCCGCCCCAACCCAGCACGGCGTAGGCCCAGTGCGCGCCCAGCAAGATTCCTATTGTCTGAAAACACCAGGCGATCATCGTCCACTTGCGCGTAAGGTGAATCCACTTTTCGCCTGGATAGCGCGCCAGGAGCGCTCCCAGCGCAAAGGCAAACGGAATCGTGAACCCGGTGTAGCCCGAATAGAGATTCGGCGGGTGGATGATCATTTCCGGATATTGCAGCACCGCGCGCAATCCACTGCCGTCAGCCTTCGCAAGATAATCGAGCCCGCCGGAAGCATTTGCCACGGCCAGCGATTTGAAAGGGTTCGCGACGAAATTACTGATAGCGATAAAGAAAAGCTGTACGCCGGCAAGGATCGTCCCAACGAAAGGCATCAATTCGCCGTGCTTGTTCCGGTAGGCGATGAGAACCGAAAAAATATAAATGGAAAGAAGGAAGCACCAGAACAGTAGCGAGCCTTCCTGCCCAGACCACAGCGCGACAACTTTAAAAAATGTGGCCAAGTCGCGGTTGCTGTGCGAAGCGACGTACGCATTTGAAAAGTTGTCCGTAACAAAGAGGTACACGACGCTCAGCGTGGAGATAAAAATCAGGCAGCAAGCCGCAATCCCCGACTGGCGCGCGCTTTTGATTAAAAGGGGATGCCGGGTGAAAATGGCCCCCAAGCCGCCGGCCAAGGCGTAGAGCGCGCAAACAAACGCGAGCAACAGTGCAAACGAACCGAATACGTCCACGCTGCCTCCGTTAGCAATTTACCGGCGCCGGGCGACGCAAATTTGCTTCGAGTCCGTCTTGCTTCAAGTCCGACCGGGCGCCGGCGATTCCGATTTCGAGGGTCGCGCCACTTCCCCCGGAGCCGCTTCGTACTTTGAGGCGCACTTTGCCTGAATGTGCTCCGCGTTGAAATGGCCGTCGGCCGCCAGCCGCCCTTCGACCAAAGCCTGCGAGTTATCGATAAACGAGTCAGGCAGCGGGTCGTTTCCCGTGTAATTCACAAAAAGCGATTTTCCTTCTCCGAGCAGGATGAAATCGGTGCGGTTCGTCACGTGGTGAATGCTTCCAGGCTGCACTGTACCGCCCACACGAATGCGGTGCGCCGCGGCAGTGCCCTTTAGCGTCTCAATCTCCGCGATGGTGTGATAGTAGGTCTTGCTCTCGCCATAGCCCAGCCACGCCAGAAAGCCCATCGAGACAAGAATTACCCCGATTCCGATGCCGAATTTGGCTTGTTTCTTCATGGGTGCACCTGAGGGCTTTGCGTAAAGCAAATCTTATCACAAGGCTTGCAGCCGGGTCTGCAATCGTTGCGCACTTTCGGCACTCTCCAAATCGAACGCGGCTCCGTAATCGAGGACCAGTTCTCCGCCGATTTGTGCAGCGCTTAAATCGGCGGTCACCAAATTCATCGCAGCGGAAAGGGCGATCACTCGTTTGGATCGCAGCGAAGTGCGTAGCCTGCGGGTGACCATCGGGAGTTGTTTCTTTAGCGCTTCCCCCAAATCAAGTTGGGAATGCTCGACGTCCGGGGCACATTCGAGAACGTGCGTAAGAAAAAATCCTTTGCGCTGAAACTCGGTCAAGACGGATTCCGCGCTGCGGCCCGCTGTCTCGATTTGTAGAACGCTCAAGAGCGCGGCCGCTTCGCCGGAAAATTCGCGTTCTGCGCAGTACAAATATGCTTCCAAGTTCCTCGGAGACTGGGCGCTCAAGAAAACGGCTTGCATGTGAATGGGACGGTGCCGTGTGGCTTGCTCAAGTCGCGCAAATCTGCGCGCGAGGTGGTCGGAAGAACTCTCCCGCCCGCACCCATCGCAGACGATGGCTTTAATTGCAGAATGTGTGGCGCTCATTGAACACATCCATCGTAGTGCAGCGGCTCGCGCCGGAGCAATGCGGCATTGTGATTCACTAGAAGACTTTCCTGGAGGGGGTGGGAACTATGGGGAGCCTTATTGCGGGACGGTCGCGTCCTGATCTTGCGGAAGCTTCGACCGCAAGCACCATTTCAATTCCTGGCTGAGTTCGGAAATTTCCATGCCGGGCATCACTATGAACTTGCAGGCCAGCATCTCGCGCGGCTCATCGTCATCCGGCAATTGGCAGGTGACCCGGCAATACTGGCAATCCTGATTCCAGCAGAACCGCCCATACGGAATCGTTTCTGGACTCATGAACTGAAAGCAGCGCAAAAGTGAATTGCGCTCCGGAACGTTGAACTTTTTCCCCAAGACCGTGATTTCGACCAGTTTTTCGTACGGACGGAAGGGTTCGGACATAACGGTTTCCATTTTCCGCAGACCGGCTGGCCGCCAGTTTCGGCGCCCCTGAACCAGTCTGCTTCCCGAGAACACTTCCAGACTAGCTCCGGACTTATACGCCGCCCAGACAAACCTCAAACAAGCGTTTCTTATCTGCTACGGGGGAAATTATGGATTCATGCAGGGGCTTGACCGCGTATGCTGTTTCTTATTGCACGTCGAAAAACTGGCCCATCTTACGGAACTTTTCATACCTTGCATCCATAAGAGCTTTGGGCGGCTCGAGCGTGAGTTCGGCAAGCTGGCGTTCGATCACATCTCCGAGCAGGCGGGCTGCCGCTTCGTGGTCGGTATGCGCGCCGCCTTCGGGTTCGCTAACGATTTCGTCCACGATTCCAAGCTCTTTCAAATCCCTGGCCGTAATCTTCATCGCTTCGGCGGCGGTTTCAGCCTTCGTCGAATCGCGCCACATAATCGCCGCGCATCCTTCCGGCGAAATCACGGAGTAGAAGCTATTTTCGAGAATGTTAACGCGATCGCCGACGGCCACGGCGAGCGCGCCGCCCGAGCCGCCTTCGCCGGTTACGGTCACAATCACCGGCACCGGTAGCCGGGCCATTTCCCGCAGATTGCGCGCAATCGCTTCGCCCTGGCCGCGCTCTTCGGCGTCGATTCCCGGATACGCTCCTGGCGTGTCGATGAAGGTCAGCACGGGGCGTGCCAAATTTTGCGGCAAGCTGCATCATGCGCAGCGCTTTGCGATAGCCTTCCGGCTTCGGCTGGCCAAAATTCCGCATTACTCGCTGCTTCGTGTCGCGGCCTTTTTGCTGGCCGATCACCGCTACGGGCTGGCCGTGAAACTTGGCAAAACCGGTGATGATCGCTTTGTCGTCTCCAAACGCGCGATCGCCGTGCAACTCCATAAAGTCCGTGAACAGATATTGAACAAAATCAAGCAAATACGGTCTCTGCTGATGCCGCGCGATCTGCGCCCGCTGCCAAGGCCCCAGGTGAGTGTAAAATTCGCGCCGAAGTTCGGCAACTTCCTGCCGCACGCGCTCGAGCTCCGCGTCGGCTTCCTTCGTTCCGGCCAGGCGCTTCAAATCCTCGACGTCTTTCTCCAGCTTTTCGATTTCGCGCTGTCTTTCAACGTCCGTACCGGATTGTGCTTTTTCCTTTTGCGCTCATTCGTTTTCCTATGCCGCCGCTTGTTCGCTCTTGATCTTATGCACGGCTTCGGTAAGTTCGGGCGTCACTTTCACTCTTTGCTGCGAAGCCATGGTCGCAACGCTTCCGTCCGGAGACACCAATTCAAATATCACCTGGGTCATCCCCGGCGCGCTTTCAAAAAGCTTTTCAAGACCATCGAGGGTCTCTTCACGCAAGGCCTGGACATTCAGGCGCACGCGAAATTCCTGGGCTGTCGCTCGTTCTACCATGTCTTCGATTTTTCGCGCTTCCTGCAGGGAAAGCCGCGTTCCCGCTTCTTCCACCTGTACGCGCACTTTCAGCAAAAGCGGGCTGCCGGGCTTAAGCATAGTTTCAAAACGCGCAAAACTTTCTGGAAACGCAAGGAGTTCCTGAATCCCGGTCATGTCTTGAATCGTAAAAATCGCCCAACGAGCGCCTTTCTTCGAACGCATCGGGCGTGCGCCCACGATCAGCACGGCCACGGGGATCTCTTTCCCGTTTCGTTCGCCCTTCGACTTGGCCCAAGCTTACGACTTTCCATTCCGCAGCCGCGAGCCGTATTTTTCCAGGGGATGGCCGGAAACATAAAAACCGAGCATCGCGTACTCGCTGGCCAGGCGTTCTTCTTCGCCCCACGGCGCGGCGTCGCGCAATTGAAACGGTGCCACGGCCGGCGTCGAACCTCCGCCAAAAAGGCCGTGCTGGCCGGATTCGCGAAGCCGGGAAGCGCGTTGCAGCGCTCGTCAACGCGTCGTCCACGCTGGCCAACATCGCTTCGCGCGGTCCGACCGAATCCATCGCGCCGGATTTGATCAGGCTTTCAAATACGCGCTTGTTCAGGAAGCGCGATTCAATCCGCTCGCAGAAATCGTAAAGCGACTGGAACTCTCCCTGCCCATTGCCGCGAATCGCGAATTGCCTTTGCCGTGTTCTCGCCTACATTCTTGATCGCAGCCAGCCCAAAGCGAATCGATTCACCAACCGGCGTGAAATACAAATCGGTCTCATTTACATCCGGCGGCAGAATGCGAATGCTCATGCCGCGCGCTTCGTTGATGTACTTCACAGCCTTTTCCGCATTGCCGGCTTCCGAAGTCAGCAACGCCGCCATGAACTCCACGGGATAGTGCGTCTTCATGTAAGCCGTCTGGTAAGCCAGCAGCGCATACGCGCACGAGTGCGACTTGTTGAAGCCATACCCCGCAAACTCTTCCATCAGATTGAAAATCCGCTCGGCCTTCTTTTCAGGAATCTTATTCTTCTCGCAACCGCCCAAAAACTTTGCGCGCTGCGCCGCCATTTCCTCTTTTTTCTTTTTGCCCATGGCGCGGCGAAGAATGTCGGCTTCTCCGAGCGAAAAACTCGCCAGGCGGTTCGCGATTTGCATCACCTGTTCCTGATACAAGATCACGCCGTACGTTTCCTGCAAGAATGTCCTGCAACTGCGGCAGTTCGTAGGCTGACTTTTGTCTTTCCTTGCTTGCGGTTGATGAAGTCGTCGATCATTCCGCCCTGAATCGGCCCGGGGCGGTAGAGCGCGTTGAGCGCCGTCAGATCCTCGATTCGAGTCGGCTGATAGCGCCGCAAAATATCCCGCATGCCGTGCGATTCAAACTGGAAGATCGCCGTCGTATCGCCGCGCGAGAAGAGCTTGTAGGTCTCCTCGTCATCCAGCGCCAGATTGTCCAGATCAATCTGCACGCCGCGGTTTTGCTCCACCATCTTTACCGCGTCTTGCAAGGACCGTGAGCGTCGTCAGCCCAAGGAAATCCATCTTGAGCAGGCCGATACGCTCGAGCGCATTCATGTCGTACTGCGTCGTGATTTCGTCGCGGTTCGTCTTGTAAACCGGCACCAGATCCGTGAGCGGGTGCCGGCGAAATCACCACGCCGGCCGCGTGCGTCGAAGCATGGCGCGCCAATCCTTCCAGCCGCAGAGCCACCGCCATCAGATCCTTCAACTTTTCGTCGCGAATTGATCGCCGACTTCAATTGCGGCGCTTCCTTCAGCGCTTCTTCCAGCGTCAATGCCAAGCGTCGTAGGAACCATCTTCGCAATCCGGTCCACTTCGCGTATAGGAAATATCCATGGCGCGGCCGACGTCTTTAATCGCAGCTTTCGCCGCCATCGTTCCAAACGTAATGATCTGCGCGACGTTTTCTCGGCCGTATTTCTGCGTGACGTATTCGATCAATTCGCCGCGCCGCCGCATGCAGAAATCAATATCAATATCCGGCATCGAAACGCGCTCGGGATTCAGGAAGCGTTCGAAGAGCAGGTTGTACTGCAGCGGATCCACGTCCGTAATGCGCAGCGCATAACTTACCAGGCTTCCCGCGGCCGATCCGCGCCCGGGCCCGACGGGTACGCCCTGCACCCGCGCGTAATGAATGAAATCCCAAACGATCAGAAAATATCCTTCATACCGCATCTTCTGAATCATCTGGATTTCGCTGGTCAGCCGGCGCTCATATTCGGAAAGAGGATTCGCCAGCGCGCCCGCTTTCGCCAGACGCTCGAGATGCGGCACGCGCGTCGCGAAGCCTTCGCGCACCACTTTTTCAAAATAACTTCCAGCCGTGTGCCCGTCCGGAACTTTGAATTCCGGAAACGGATTCGGAATCTCGCTCGATCTTCACGTTGCAGCGCGCGGCAATGTCCACGGTCCGCTGCAGCGAATCGGGAATTTCCCTGAAAATCTGGCACATCTCGTCCGCAGTCTTGAAATAAAACTGGTCGGTGGGAAACTTCATCCGGCGTTCGTCGCTCATCGTCTTGCCGGTCTGAATGCACAGCAGCACTTCCTGAGCGTGCGCATCTTCGTGATGCAGATAGTGGCAGTCGTTCGTCGCCACCAGCGGAATGCCCGTTTCTTTCGACAAGGCGCACGAGCTGCGGATTCACGCCCTTCTCAATTTCGAGGCCCTGATCCTGAATCTCCAAAAAGAAATTTTGCTTGCCGAAAATATCGCGCAGCCGGTAGGCGTTGTCGCGCGCCTTGTCGTACTTTTCCTCGACCACCGCCTCGGTCACCGCGCCCTGCAGACATGCGGACAGGGCAATCAGCCCTTTGCTGTGCTTCGCCAGCAGGTCGTAGTCAATTCTCGGTTTGTAATAGAAACCTTCCAGAAATCCCGCAGACACAAGCTTGATTAGGTTGTGGTAGCCCTCAAGATTTTCGCAGAGCAGCACGAGGTGATTGTTGCCGCGCGTCCCGGGCTCCCAATCGTCGCGGTCGTTGACCGCGCTGGCGCCCGTTTTTTCGCCTCGGTCGTGCCTGCTGCCTTTCGCCACATACACTTCGCAGCCGATGATCGCCTTTACGTCCCGCTTGCTCGCCTCATAGAAAAAATTCGCCGCGGCGAAAAGATTCCCGTGGTCGGTGATCGCCACGGCCGGCATTTTCTGACGGGAAGCTTCATCCAGAAGCTCCGATGTCTCGCAAGCCCCGTCGAGCAAACTGTAGTCGGTGTGAACGTGAAGGTGAACGAACTCAGGGCGTCCCATGAATTTCGATTCTAATTCACATTTACCTTTTCAACCAGACTGCTCTCGCCACGTTTTGAATCAGCCTGTGAATTTCTTACAAGCCAAGCGGAATCGTTGAACGCGTCGCTACAGCCGCGTTCGTTGTCCAGGAGTGTTGTGCCCATCCGGCGACGGCTTCATTCACATCGCTAGAACTCGTTGCAGCAGCCACCGGCAAAGTCTGGACGCGAAGATTACTTCTTCTTTTTCTTTTCAGGCTTCTTGGTTGCGCCGGCGGGCTTGTTGCTTTCGCTGGTGCCGCGGGACAGCGGGCTTCGCTCCCGGACCTGCGACTTTGCCCGCAGCGACCAGACTCGCTTTCGTGGCTGCAGGCTTCGAGCCCTTCTTCTCTTTGCCCTTTGTCTCTTTCGGTTTCGGCTGTTCTTTGATTCCAGAAAGTTTCCGCAAAATCTTTTCGCGTTCTTCCGGAGTTTTTCCGCGGCCTGTCAGCTGCATCGCAAAAACTTGCTGTACGATCGCGTCGAACTTCTGGCCCGCGGGCATCCCGATCGCGGTCAATTCGTTCGAAATCGCCGCAATTCCCTGCCGCAGCGGACGCCACTTGTTCAAATACGCGCGGATCTTGGACACTGCTCCTGAATTGGACGAAAACGCCAGCACATACGCCACTTTCTCCGTCGGCATCTTTTCCAAGAAGCGGTATGCGTCGATCGGTGCAGCCATCTTCTTCCCGGAAAGTTCCTTCGCCGAAGCGGTCGTTTCCTCGTCGAATTCCGCAATGGTTCCCACTTCCGCCGATCGGAAGCCCAGCTTGTGCAGCAGGCTTTTCACCTCGTTATCCTTCAGCCGCCCCAGAATCGCCAACATCATCGGCGTTGCAAGCCGCGGCCGCAATCCCGCCATGAACAAATCGTCCCGCACCTTGCTCAGCCGGTTGATGGCCTCGTAGTCCGGGTGCTTTTTGGCCAGCACCGCGTGCACCGTCTCCAGCAAATCGTGATCTTCCCAAGACTTCAGAATCGCAGTGGGATTTTCTTCCCGCGCCAGCGCCCGCAATTCCGCGCCAGCGTCTTCTTCGGCTAATCGTGTGATGCAAATCGCGTTCAATCGCCAGTTCGAACCATTCCTGAGTCCGCTGCTCCAGTTTGAATCCCATGCGCGCTGCGAATCGCAGCACGCGCAGCAACCGCACCGGCTGATTGGTAAAACTGTGAATCGTCAACGCCCGCACTTCCGCGCGTTCAACGTCGGACAGTCCATTCGTCGGATCGAGCAGCAGTCCGCGTGATGCCGGATTCAGCGAAATCGCAATCGCGTTCAGCGAAAAATCGCGCCGCCGCAAATCCTCCATGATGGTGGACCAGCGCACTTCCGGCTTCGTTCCCGGCCGAACGTAGTGATCGTCCCGCGCCGCCGCAATGCTTCCTTCGCAGTCTCCCGCGAACAGAATTTCCACGTGGCGCACCTTTTCGTCTTCCAGCAGGACTTTGGCGCCGCCCTTTTCCAGCTCTCGCGCAATTTTCGACGGGTTCCCTTCCACCGTAAAATCCAGATCGCGGAGCGACGCGCCGGTAATCAGGTCGCGCACCGTTCCGCCCGTCAGGTAGACGTTGTATCCCAGCGCCGCGGACAGTTCCTGCACGCGCAACATCGCCGCTCTCTGTTCCGGCAGCAGCCGGCTCTCCAGCAAAAACATATAATCAGGCATTGCACTCCCTCACCGTAAGGACGCGGCCTGCGCAAAGCAGGCGGCACCCGCGATCACTTCTGGCCCCCGCGCTATGCGCGCGGATGATGCGCTTTGTACATCTGTTTCAACCGCTCTTCGACCACGTGGGTATAGATCTGCGTCGTCGAAATGTCGGCGTGACCCAGCATCAGCTGTACCGACCGCAGATCCGCGCCACGCTCCAGCAAGTGCGTGGCAAAACTGTGCCGCATCATATGCGGTGTCAGGGCAACGCGCAGCCCTGCCTGCTTCCCGTAATTCGAGAGAATCTTCCATACGCCCACGCGGCTTATCTTCACGCCGCGCCGGTTCACGAAAAGAAACGGACTTCCCGCTCCGCCGCGCGAGCCGCGAATCAGCTCTGGCCGTCCGTCGCGCAGATATTTCTCCACGATGCCCAGCGCTTTGCGTCCCACCGGGACTACTCGCTCTTTATCGCCTTTGCCGATGCATCGCACGCAGCCCACCTTTGTATCCAGATCGCTCACCCTCAATCCAGTCAGTTCGGACACGCGCAGGCCGGTCGAATACAGTACTTCCAGCATCGCTCGGTCGCGCAGTCCCGGCGCCGTGCTCTGCGTCCGGCTGCTGCAGCAGCTTTTCCACGTCTTCCAGCCGCAAATATCCCGGCAACGACCTGCGAATCTTCGGCGATTCCAGATTTGCCGCCGGATCCTCGGCGATCCACTCTTGCATATGGACGTATCGGAAAAAATTTCGCAGCGTCACCACGTGCCGCGCCACTGTCTTGCTCTCCAGCCTTTGCCGGTACAGCCCGGCCAGAAAATCCACAGATCTCGTCGCGCGAAACCTGCGCCAGTTCCAACTTCCGTTTCGTCGCAAACATCCACGAACTTCGACAAATCGCGCCGGTACGCTTCGTGCGGTATTGGGCGCAAGGCCCTTCTCCACCTTGACGTGCATCAGAAACGACGAGATTGCGCCAGCCAATTCCATCAGCTCTCCACGTACGCCGCGCCGCCGCGCTTCCGCCGCGTCGCGATTCCATAGATTTCTTCAATTTCGTGGCACCGGAAAATCCACGCCAGCCCAAGGTAAAGCGCCGTCGCCCCGCCAATCAGGCCGACGAAAACCACCAGTTGCACAAGGAACCGCGAGTGCATCGTGAATTCCGTATAGCGATTGCCGAGCCAGCACGCCACTCCCATAATTCCCGCGCAGAGAGAAATCTTCCCGAACGACCGCAAAATCTCCATCGTCCCCAACGCACCGTATCTCAACCGGAAAATAATGAACAGCGCGAAGAAATCGAAGTAGCAAGCCAGGGCTGTCGCCAGCGCCGGTCCGCCGTTCTGAACTTTCTTGAAGAAAAACTCCAGAAACACAATGTTCAAAACAATGTTCAACACCAGCGAGATCGAAGCAACGATCACCGGCGTCTTCGTATCTTTCGTTGAATAAAACGCCGGTACAATCAGCTTCACGGTCGCCAGCGCCGGCAACCCAACGGCGTAATAGAGCAGCGCCCGCGCAGTCAATTTCGTTGATTCGGCCACGAACAAGCCGTGCTGGAACAGCACGCGGATGATCGGCTCGCGCAAAATCATCAGCCCCAGCGCCGCAGGTATCGTAATGAATGCCACGATCCGCACGGAAAACGTAAGCGTCTTCTTCAAGCCTGTGTAGTCGTTCGCCGCCGCCTGGTGCGACATCATCGGCAGAATCGCCGTCGCCACCGCGATCGCGTACCCGCCCAGCACCAGCTCCATAACGCGGTCCGCAACATACAGCGCCGTCAAACTTCCGCGCGGCATGATCGCCGCGTTCGCAAAGTCGCGTATCCACGAAAAAATTGATCTGGCCGATGCCAATGCCGAAAAACCGCGGAATCATCAAACTGCGCCACGCTGCGAATTCCCGGGTGCGAAAACGAAATTCCAAAATCGAACTTCATTCCCTTCTGCACCAGCATTGGCACTTGCACCAAAAATTGCAACGCCCCTCCCACCAGCACTCCTACCGCAAGCGCAATCGCCGGCTTGTGGAAGTAATGCCAGACGAACCCCATCGAAAACAGAATGATTGCCAGATTCAGAAGCACGGGCGTCGCCGCTGGCAATCCGAAAATGTGAAAACAGTTCAAAATCCCCATCGCCAGCGCCGCCAGCGAAATGAAAAAGATGTAGGGGAAAATGATCCGGTTCAGCTCTACCGCCTGCGTCCAGTCCGTGCCTACTTGCACTGAACGTAAACGCCTTCACCACCGATGGCGAAAACACGATCCCCAGGACGGTAATCACGGCCGCAACCAGCGCCAGCGTCCAGAACAGCTGGTTCGCAAAATCCCAAACTTCCTTCTGCGACTTTTCCCGCATCCAGGTGGTAAAAACCGGGATGAACGACGCCGTCATCGAACCTTCGCCACCAGCCTGCGAAACAGGTTCGGAATCCGGTAGGCCAGCACGAACGAATCGGCGGCCAGCGACGTTCCCAGCAGAAGTGCTATTCTTTGGTCCCTCACATAGCCCAAAATGCGGCTAATGATGGTGACCAGCGATATAATCGAAGCGGATTTTAGGATTTGCTTCTTGTCGGTCAACGGGTGGCCCTCCAAGGCCTAACCCCAATGAAAACAATAGGTTGACAGGAATTTCGCGCTTAACATAACATACATTTTCACAAATCGCAAATTTTTGCCGCTTCGGCGGTCAGAAACGGCTACTTTGAAGCTTCGCACCCCAGCCTCGACTCACAAAAAGGTCGTCGTCTCCCTCATGGACCGCAAATCCATGCGCGGATACCTAAATCCGTCGCGCCTTGGCCAAATCGACCCGCTCGACCTCCTCACGCCCGATGGCGAACACGAGCAAATCCCGCTCGAACGAATTCGCTCACTCTATTTCGTCCGTGATTTCAACGGCGAGTTCGAACCCGAGCGCAAATCCTTCCTCTCGCCGCCCCAAACTCGATGGTCTGTGGATCCGCCTCCGCTACACCGACGGCGAAACCCTCGAAGGTGTCGTCCCGAACGACCTGCTCTCGCTCCTCGACAACGGCGTCCAGATCACCCCGCCCGACCTTTCCTCCAACACCGACCGCATCTTCGTCCCCCGCACCGCCATCTCTTCCCTCACCGTCCTCGGCGTAGTCGGCATCGCCCGCCGCAAACCCGCTGCACCCGCCCCCGCCCAACCCAAACTCTTTAGCGAGTAGCCCCCAGCGCCTCCGCTAACCCCCTTCTCGCGCTCCATTCGGGCGAATCGCGGATCCCTTCGCAGCGAGAGCCAGGTCCCGGCAAGCTCCCCAACAGTCCCCCCCTCCCAACCCTTTCGCCATACAACTCTTTGACCCTTCTGCATTCAATGCAAGTCAGGAGCCACACGCCTATCCCACCCGCAGTCGAGCCGCCACTTTTCTCCGTGTTATTCTCGGCTCGCAGTTCCAGAGGAGCCTCTTCCATGAAGCTGTCTGACCTTGCCAACAAACTCAATTGCCGCGTCGATTCGACCGCCCCCGCGGATACCGACATCGAAATCACCGGTGTCGCCGGGCTCGAACAAGCCCAACCCGGCCAAATCGCCTTCCTCGCCAACAAGCGCTACACGCCACTGCTCAAAACCACGTGCGCTTCGGCGGTCTTTGTGGACGAAAACGTTTCCGTCGCGCGCGATCCCGGCCAGGCGCAGCTCGCGCTCGTTCGCAGCAGCAATCCTTACCTCGCCTTCGCCCGCGCTCATCGAACTTTTCTATCAACCACCAGCTTACACGCCGGGCATTCATCCCACCGCCGTCGTTGCCTCGTCGGCAAAGATCGGCGCCAACGCCCACATCGGCCCGCACTGTTTCGTGGACGAAAATGTGGTGATCGGCAAGAACGCCACCCTGCACAGCGCTGTTTCCATCTACCGTGGCGCGCACATTGGCGACGATTTCTTCGCGCATTCGCACGCGGTCGTCCGCGAATTCTGCCGCCTTGGCAATCGCGTCATTCTCCAAAACGGTGCCGTGATCGGAGCCGACGGCCTCGGCTTCGCCAAACGTCAAGGACGGCACCTGGCACAAGATTGTTCAGTCCGGCCCGGCCGTACTCGAAGATGATGTCGAAATCCAGGCCAACGCCTGCGTCGATCGCGCCACCGTCGGCGAAACGCGCATCGGCCACGGTACTAAAATCGATGACCTTGTTCTAGTCGGCCACGCCTGCCAGGTGGGTCCGGACTCCATGCTCTGCGGACAAACCGGCCTCGCCGGTTCAACTACCACCGGCCGTGGCGTTGTTTTCGCCGGTCAGGCCGGCGCCTCCGGCCATATCCACGTCGGCGACGGCACCATCGTCACTGCGCAGACTGGTTTGCACGGCGACACCGCGCCGAATTCAATCCAGTCCGGCACCCCCGCCGTGGACAACAAATTGTGGTTGCAAGCTTCGGCAGCGCTAAATCGTCTGCCTGATTTGTTAAAGCGGGTTCGTGAATTGGAAGGAGAGCTCGCCGCCCTGAAAGCAAAATAATTTTACTAAGGGACGCGATTTACGCGAGCGGTTTCTGGTCTTCGGGCAATGCCAGCGCCATCGCCGAATGCACGCGCTTGTTCAATTCCTCGCGCTGCTCAAACGTATATTCCGACGCGTCAATCGATTCCAGGAATTCCACTGTAATGACACCCGGTCGAATCACAAACGAGCGCTTCCCCATCACTTTGTGCGCTCCGGCGCAGACCATCGGCACAATCGGCACGCCCGCCTTGATCGCCATCACCACCGCACCCCGCTTGAACTCCTGTAACCGCCCATCCGGACTCCGCGTTCCCTCTGGATATATCAAAAACGACTGGCCTTCTTTCATTGCTTCCGTCGCTTTTTCGAGGCTCGCAATCGCCGATTCATGGTTACTTCGTTCCACGGGAATAAAACGGGCCAGGGTGAACGCCTGCCCCACAATCGGATACGCAAACAAGGATTTTTTCAGCAGAATCGCGATCCGTCGAGGAATCGCGCCAACAACAGCCGGAGCGTCCGCCGAACTAGTATGATTCGCCGCAAACAAACAAGCGCCCGCGGGAATTTGCTCCAGACCGCAAACTTCCACGCGCACGCCGACCGCGCGCACAAAAAACATCACGCCTTTCACGCCGGCCCAATATAACGCATCGGGATTTCGCGATATCACGGTCCAAACAAGAAGAGGAATCCCCACGGCAATGATGTAGAGGCTGAGAAAAACAGCGATGAAAATAGTTCGCGCCATTTCAATCGACTCAACTTTGCATGAAAAGCTTGCCGTGCGGCAAGATCAACGTTTCTGGCTCAATCCGCCATTTTGGCCGCTGCTTTTGACGTTTCACCCTTCAAGATTCCGCTGCGAATCTGTTTCTGTTTCTCGCTCGCCGCTTCATCTTCGGAAATCTCGAACAACATCTGGGTTCCTGTTTGCGCCGAGGAATGAACGACGCGCCGGATCTTCAGGCCTGCAAATCCGAAATATTCGTCGTACGGAAACGGCTTTGTTCCGCTTACGTAGCCATCGAAAAACTCCTTGCACGAACTGCCCGCGGTTTGTGAGCAGACAAGTTCCAGATCTTCGTGATCGCGATACGGCTTGCCCGTCATGCCGAATTGTTCGTTCATCGCGCGCATCATGTCGTCGAGACTGCGTGCATTATTTGTCTGCTGGCGGATCCACAAATCCAGGAGCACGCCAAGCACCGCGCCTTTCGTATAGTACGAAACGCTGTTTTCGGGACGATTGTAGACAGATGAATTCTCGAGCCAGGTATCGAGGCTTGATTGCTCGGCGCTCTGCCATGCGTTTGCCGGTCGCGCCTTCAATTTCGGAAATCTGGCGGCCAAGGTCGGCGTAAAACGCATTTTTGTTCCAGATTCCCGTTCGCGTCAGCGCATACCGTTCATATGTGCTCGTCACGCCTTCCGCAAACCACAGCGCCTTTGTGTACTGCTCCTTGCTGTAGTCCACAGGGACTAGCGAAGCCGGCTTGATGCGCTTCACATTCCAAAGATGAAAAAACTCATGCGCAGACACCGCCAGCAACGCGCTTTCATTCGGAGCAGCTATCGCCGTCCCGTTCGCGTGCTCCATTCCCCCGCCGCCTGCGCCTTCCCCAACATGAAAAATAAAAACGTATCGCCCAAACGGCGCGTTGCCCATCAACTGGAGTTCATAGCTACATATGCGCGCCAACTTTTCCCTAAAGCCTTCAAGATGCTCGATCTTGCCATGAAGTGTCACGGTGATGCGTGGGGCGCTTTGCAGCTCGAAAAATCCTCCTCTTTTCGCGATTTCAAAGGGCGAATCGGCGAGTGCGTCGTACGTCGTGGGCGTAGTGCGCCAAGCGACGCCATACGCGCCGGATTGGAACGACCCGAGTGGCATGGGACTGTCAATTACCCAGCCGTGAGGCAAATCGGCGAAACCGAGTTCGACCTCTTCGCTGCGGCGGTCGGGGACGTACATGAAAATCATGCCGGGATTGATGAAGGCGTGTTCGGCGTTGAGTTGCGTCGGCGAAAGGACCGGGTTCGTCCCAGAAAGTGTCGTAGGAAATGCTGATGGTGCCGGTTCCGGTGAT
This sequence comes from uncultured Acidobacteriota bacterium, assembly GCA_963794175.1. GTDB lineage: Bacteria > Acidobacteriota > Terriglobia > Acidiferrales > UBA7541 > Acidiferrum. The sequence goes on from CAWCCV010000013.1 coordinate 123,387, forward strand.
TCGCCAGGTTTGCTTGTCGAGTTTTTCGACGCCGAGCGGGCTCGCTCCGTCGCTAGCTTCGACTTTGGAAACGTGAGCGCTGAAGTCGCGGATTTCGTAGAGGGCGTTCCACGCTGGCATTTGCACGGTCACCGAGCCGTTCACGTTGGGAACGGTTATCTTGATGTGAAACGTGTGCTGCTCGGGATGGTCCAGCGAGATTTGGTATTGGATGGTTGAGTGCGCAGGAGTCGCAAAAGCAAAGGCTAGAAGAGCTGAAGTGACAAAGCGGAAGGCAAGCTGCCGGAGGAAGGACTTCACCGCGCAAACGCTCCCGGAGCCGATTCAACTACGGACGAAAGTTTTTCTACCAGTTTTTGGCAAAGGCCGTCGAAGCTGCCGTTGGACATGATCAAGAAGAGGTCTCCACTCTTTCCGTTCGAAGCCAGGTGCTCGGCAATGGCTTCCGCGCCGCTTAGGACCTTTGCGTCCACGCCGAGTTGGCGGACATGCGCAGCAACGGATTCGGGGTCGAGGCGATTGTCGTCGCCAAGCTGTTTCGCGTTGTGTACGCCGCCGAGAATCACTTTATCCCCGGTTGCGAGCGCTTGCGGCAGCGCTTCCTGGAATACCTTGCGTCGCATGGAATTGGAGCGCGGCTCGAGAATCGCCCACAAGCGTCTTCCCGGCCAGCGCCCGCGCGTAGCAGCAATTGTCGCGCGAACTGCCGTCGGATGATGGGCAAAGTCGTCTACGACAAGTATTCCGCCAAATTCGCCTTTGACATCGAGCCGGCGCTTTACGCTTTTGAAAGTTTTCAGCGCTTCTTGAATTTTCTCGACGGAAATGCCCCTGCCTTGCGCAACGATAATCGCGGCAAGAGCATTCAACACATTGTGTTTGCCTGAAGCCGCCAGATGAAACTTACCGAAAGATTTGCCGCTGCGAGAAACGTCAAAGTGCATGCCGTCTTCCGCCGCAACTGGTTCACTCGCGATCCAATCATTTTCTTGGGAAAAGCCATACGTGTGAACGGGACAGAACGCCTTTTCCGCGGCGGCACGAATCGCCAAACCCGAATCTTGTCTATCGCCCCAAATCACCACGCTGCCGTTGCGCGGAACCAGGTTCACCAAGCGTTTGAACGCCAGCTGGTAGGTTTCAAAATCGCGGTAGATATCGGCGTGGTCAAATTCGAGGGACGTGATGATGAGGTCGTCCGGATGGTAGTGAAAGAATTTCGGCCCGCGATCCCAAAACGCCGTTTCGTATTCGTCGCCTTCCAGAATCATTTCGCAACCGTCTCCAAGGCCATAGCTCTTGCCGAAGTTTTCAGCGACGCCACCGACCAGAAATGTCGGCTGCTTCCCTGCCACATGAAAAATCCACGCGAGCATGGCCGTTGTCGTGGTCTTGCCGTGCGTGCCGCTTACAACAATGGAATGTTTGCCAGGCAAAAAGAATTCTTCCAGCGTTTCAGGCAGCGAGCGATACGGAATTTTCTTCTCGAGCGTCTCTTCCAGCTCGGGATTTCCGCGCGCGATAATGTTCGCGACGATGACCAGATCAGGCAGCGGCTGGAGATTGGCCGCCGCAAACGTGTGGTTGTATTCGATGCCGAGCTTGTCGAGAAACGTGGAGGACGGAGGATACACGCCGGAATCAGAGCCGGTGACGCGATAACCGCTCTCCTTGAGCAAGCCCGCCAGCGGCGACATGGCCGACCCGGCGATCCCGATGATGTGAATGTGCTTGTTCATTTCTGTTTTTCCAAGGGGGTAACGGCAGTCTCCAGAAATTCGAGCGTGCCGGGGCCTTCTGCGGTCAGGCGCGCGCGAATGCCGAGGGGAATCGTGAGCATGGGGCGCGGCGTGTGGCCAGCGGCAGCGCCATAAACGATCGGAATGCCCAGAGGCTTTAGGATTCTCTCGCAAACATCTTTCGCGGCCGGACTTCCTTTCACGGGCGGCTCGCATTCCGGAAATTCGCCAAGAACGATTGCCTTCACATTTTTGAACTTGCCCGCTTGCGACAGGTGCATAAGTGCGCGATCGATTTGCCAGGGTTTCATGCCGCGATCTTCGAGTAGCAAGATACTGTCCGCGGTATCGAGTTCCCACGGCGTGCCGAGTGTGGTTTCCACAAGCGTAAGGCATCCGCCGAGGACGATTCCTTCCGCGCAACCAGCCAAAATCGTTTCGCCGGCGAGGTTCGCTTTCCATTGCGGCGAAGTGCCAGAGATTGCGGCTTCCAGCGAAGTCCTTTCGTAGCCATGCGCCGCACTTGCTCCTGCATCGAGTCCGGCTGCAACCATTGGCCCATAAAACGTGATGGTGTGAAATTTCTGCCATAGAAGAATCTGCAGCGAAGTCACATCGCTGTAGCCAATGACGCATTTCGGCTGAATGGATCGTTGCGACCAGAGCGTCTCCAGCATGTAATTCGAGCCATAACCGCCGCGCAAGGCAATCAGCCCAGAAATTTCCCTGTCACTCAATTGTGATTTGAAGTCCCGCAGGCGCAATTCCGTGGAGGATGAGAAATAAGCTTGCGAATCGCGCGCAAAACTGTCTTCGGGCAAAAATCCGAGCGAACGGAGTTCCTCAAGGCCGCGCTTCACCCTAGCTTCTTCCGCAGGCGATGCAGGCGCAAAAATACCAACACGCGCGCCTTTCAGTACGGCAGGCGGTTTGACCACCGAAAACCGGTCGACATGCTCTGCGCTTGGCATGCTGGCGACCATCAGGCGGACTGCCTTTCCGCCGGCATCATTTCGTAGCCGAGGCCAAGTGCACAGAGTTTTGCGCTGACTTTTTCCTGCTGGTGCTGGCTGAGGTCAGCCATGAACTGCAGAACGTGCTTGCCGTCCACCGGCGAAACGCTCAGGTGGTCGAGAGGCAATTCCATTTCGCCGAAGAGCTGATGAATTTCCGGCAGAAGTCCCGCCGCGTTTTCCGCTTTGATTCGAAAGAGCACGTATTGCGAACGAAGTTTGAAAAGTTTCTCCACGCGGACCAACACGACGAGGGCGAAAAGCATGATGATGCATACGATGCCGGACACCTTGTAGAGCCCGGAGCCGGCTGCCATGCCCATGGCGGCAGTCAGAAAAATGGTGGCCGCGGTAGTCATTCCGACGACGCTTCCCTTTTCGCGCAGAATGACACCCGCGCCGAGAAAACCGATGCCTTGCACTATGTTGGATGCAATGCGTGTGGTACTTGAATCGCCAGTAAGACGGGCCAGTTCAACCGACACAATCGTGAAAAGCGCGGCAGCCATACTAACAAAGAGGCTGGTACGCATTCCGGCAGGACGCTTGCTGCGGATCCGCTCGAGTCCTACGAGCGAGCCGAGCAGCGCGGCCCAGAGGAGCCGGTAGACGATTGTCGTCAGAGGAAGCATTGTTTGGAAGCGCGCAAACCCCTGCGCACTAATAAAAAACTATCACGTTAAAGTTTGAATTGACTCAGTTTCCGGATGTGGCGTGCCCTGGCGTGTATCTCTTTGCGCTTGAGACGCGCCAGTCGGCGAGGACCAAACTCTTCGACCGTAAAGCTGCCCATGACGGTGCCGTAGACCATGGCACGGCGGAGTGCAGCGTCATTTTGCTGTCCGGCGCCGGCCAGATAGCCCATGAAGCCCCCAGCGAAAGCGTCGCCTGCCCCAGTCGGATCGTGTGGTTCTTCAAGCGGAAAAGCGGGGACGCAAAAGACACCATTTTTGTCCACGAGGAGCGCGCCGTATTCGCCGCGCTTGATGACGAGGGCGGAAGGGCCCATTTTGAAAATGCGCTTCGCCGCGCGCAGAAGATTGTGCTCGTTTGAAAGCTGGCGCGTTTCGGAGTCGTTGATGACGAGGATATCGATGTGTTTCAGCGTCTCTTTCAGATCGTCGGGGGTCCGTTCGATCCAGTAATTCATCGTGTCCAGCGCTACGAGCTTGGGCCGCTTTTTCACTTGCTGCAAAACAGCGCGCTGCAGATTGGGCGCAATGTTGGCCAAGAAGACGTATTTGGAATCGCGGTATTTGTCTGGGAGCTTGGGGTTGAAGCTCGGCGAATACGTTCAGCTCCGTTGTGAGCGTGACGCGTTCGTTCAGATTCTCAAGATAGCGTCCTGCCCAGAAAAAGCATTTGCCGGAGGCGCGTTCAAGGCCAGTCGGTGTCGATTTGTCGACCGCGGAAGATCGCTTCGTCCTTCCTCGAAAAATCGTCGCCCACGATTCCGACGAGATTGACGTGCGAAAAGAAGCTGGCCGCGACGCGCAAAATAGGTGGCGGCGCCGCCGATGATTCGCTCCTCCTTTCCGTACGGGCTTTCAATGGCGTCAAACGCAACGGAACCTACGACGAGCAAGGACACAGTGTTCTCCTTGAAGTGATGTTACCAGATGTATTTGCCGATGATGGCAGACAGTTTCGTCTTTATTGCTTTGGGGACGAGCTTTGGGTCAGTGATGAGCGCATGCGCCAGCGCAAATCCGCACTTACATTCGCGATGTTCGGGCATGGACTTAATCGCTTCACGCAGAACCTTTTGCGCGTTCTCTGCGTTCTGCTGAAGCAAGGCGATGATCTGCGCGCCGGTGACCGATTCGTGATCCGGATGCCAGCAGTCGTAATCGGTGATCATGGCGATTGTGCCGTAGCAGAGCTCGGCTTCGCGGGCCAGCTTCGCTTCGGTCACGTTGGTCATGCCTATGACGTCGAACTCCATCTTGCGATGCATATGCGCTTCGGCCAAGCGTGGAGAACTGCGGACCTTCCATGCAGATGTACGTGCCTTTGCGATGGACGGGCACGGCGCAGTGGACGCTGGCGTCGGCAAGGACGCGGGAAACTTGACGCGCAAGTCGGCTTATCGAACGTGACGTGCGCGACAAGGCCTCCTCCGAAAAATGTGGAGACGCGATGCTTGGTACGGTCCACGAATTGGTCGGCAACGAGAAATTCACCGGGGCGAAGGTCTTCTTTGAGCGAGCCGACTGCGCTGACAGACACGATGCGCTCGACGCCAAGAAGCTTCATCGCGTAAATGTTGGCTCGATAGTTGATTTCGGTTGGCAGAATGCGGTGGCCGCGCGCGTGGCGGGCGAGGAAGGCGACCCGCTTCCCTTCCAGCGTTCCGACAACGATGGCATCAGAAGGATCGCCGAAAGGCGTTTTCACTCTGATTTCGCGCGTGTCGGTCAGACCCTGCATTGCGTACAGCCCGCTGCCGCCGATGACCCCGATTGTGGCGTGCGGTTTGCCGTTCGATTTTTTTGCGCTCTTCGACTTCTTTCGCCGACATTCGCTTTCTCCCTATGAAGCTAAAATTGAATTTCTAGCAAATGACGCCCGCTCCTGCCAGTAATTCAGTGACTGCGGTAAATGGATCCTTTTTGCGTTGCGAAACCTCTGCGGCTAGGCGTTCGAGCTTTTTCTCGCCTTCGGCGCCGCGCAGGACTTGTTCGAGCAAGCGGGCTTCGAGCAACCCGAGCAAGCGATTCTTCCAATGCTCTTGATGCTTCTTTTCGCGCTGGGCGCTCGATTCGAAATGGCTGCGGAACTTTTCGATGGCGGCTGCGAGTGCGCCGATTCCGGCATTTTCCGTGGCGACGGTTCGAATGACAGGGGGATGCCAGCCGTCGCGCGGCATGACCAGCGAAAGCATCCCGTGAAGTTGCTCTTCGAGACGGTCCGCGCCTTCACGGTCGGCTTTGTTCAGCACGAAGATGTCCGCGATTTCCATGAGGCCGGCTTTCATGGATTGAATGTCGTCGCCCAACCCGGGAACGAGCACGACAAGGACACAATCGGCGAGGCGGACAATGTCCACTTCGTCTTGGCCGACGCCGACGGTTTCGATGAGGATTTGCTTTTGGCCCGCGGCGTCGAGAACGAGCGCGGCTTCTGCCGTCGCCCGAGAAAGGCCACCGAGGAAGCCGCGAGTGGCCATCGAACGAATGAAAATGCCCGAGTCGCCAGCGTGGCTCTGCATGCGAATCCGGTCGCCGAGAATCGCGCCACCGGTATAAGGGCTCGTTGGGTCTACGGCGATCACTCCGACTCTTTGCTCGGCTTTGCGGTAATGCGCTGCCAGGCGATCAACCAGGGTACTCTTTCCCGTGCCTGGGGCACCGGTGATACCGGAAAGATAAGCGGCGCCCGTATGGGGAAAAAGATCTTTCAGGAGCGCTTCGGCTTCCTGTGAGTGGTTTTCGATAGCGGTAATGGCGCGCGAAACGGCGCGGACTTCGCCGGCACGTACCTGCGCGACCCAACTTTCAATTGGCGCAGTCATGCTTTTTCTGGCGGCAGGCGCAGGGCTCGGAACGCATTCCTCTATTATGCGGGAGTCGGAAGATAAATCCAGCGCCAGCTACGGGGGACTGAATTCGAACAGATGCTACTTGTTGCCGAGAAGCTGGCGGGCGATGACCAATTTCTGGATTTCGCTGGTGCCTTCGCCGATGGTACAGAGCTTCACGTCGCGGTAAAACTTCTCGGCCGGATAGTCTTTGATAAAGCCGTAGCCGCCGTGGATTTGCACACATTCGTTGGCGACACGGACGGCGACTTCGCTGGCAAAAAGTTTGGCCATGCTAGATTCGCGCGTGAAGCGGGTGGTTTTCTGGTCGGCGAGCCAGGCAGCCTGATAGACGAGCAGGCGCGCGGCTTCGACTTCGGTAGCCATGTCGGCGAGTTTGAACTGAATGGCCTGAAACTCGCTGATGGTTTTGCCGAACTGTTTGCGCTGCTTTGCGTATCTCGTAGCGGCGTCCAGTGCGCCTTGCGCCATGCCGAGAGCAAGGGCGGCGATGGAGATGCGGCCACCATCAAGGATCGCGAGGCTGCCAGTAAAACCTTCCCCTTCGGGGCCCAAAAGATTCGAGGCGGGGACGTGACAGTCGGTGAAAATAATTTCCGACGTGTCGCTGGCGCGGAGACCGAGCTTGTTTTCTTTTTTGCCAGGACGAAAGCCTGGCATGCCCTTTTCCAGAATGAACGCGCTGATGCCATGGGAGGCTTTGGATTTGTCGGTGACGGCCATGGCGACGCAGGTGTCGGCGTAGTGGCCATTCGTGGTGAACGTTTTCGAGCCATTGAGAATGTAGTGATCGCCGTCGCGGCGGGCAGTCGTTCGCGTGCCGCCGGCATCGGAGCCAGCTTCAGGTTCGGTGAGCGACCAGGCGCCGATCTTTTTCCCTTGTGCCAGCGGCACAAGATATTTCTGCTTTTGCGCTTCGGTGCCGAACTTGTAGATGTGATTGCTGCAGAGTGAATTATGCGCAGCGACGATGATGCCGATTGAGCCATCCACGCGCGAGAGCTCTTCGATCGCAATGACATATTCGACATAACCGAGGCCTGCGCCGCCATATTGCTCAGGAAAAATGATGCCGAGCAGCCCCATTTCCGCGAGTTTTGCCATGATCTCAAGCGGAAAATGCGAGACTTCATCCCATTCCATAACGTGCGGAGCGATTTCGCCTGCGGCAAATTCGCGGGTGCTTTTGCGGAGTTGCTGCTGCTCATCGGTGAAGGAGAAATCCACGCGCCCCCCGGAAAACAAAGTTTTGGATATAGCAAAGCAAAGAATAGTTTATAACGGCAAATCCGGATGGGCCACCCGGAGGTGGCCGATTTGTGTCTAAACGGCGGCGCGGCGCGTTTTGGAAGCGACTTCGCGGACGACTTGAACGGCGCGCTCGCAGCCCGCGCGGTCCACGTCGCAGTGCGTGACAAAGCGGACGGAATAATAGCGATGTGTCCAGCGCGAGGATGCCATGCGGTTGCAGCGCTTCGCAGAACTCGACAGCGTTGAGGCCCGTGCGTTCGCAATCAAAGATGACGATATTCGTTTTGACCGTGCTTGCGTCCAGGCCGAGATTGGGAATGGTTGTGATTTCCTGCGCGAGGTATTTCGCGTTGTCGTGATCTTCGTGCAGACGCCTCGGGTGATTGTTCGAGCGCAATGAGCCCAGCCGCCGCCAGCACGCCCGCCTGTCGCATGCCCCCGCCGAACATTTTGCGGTAGATGCGGGCTTTGTCGATGAACTCCTGCGAACCAACAAGCATGGAGCCCACCGGGCGCCCCAAGACCTTTCGAAAGACAGAACATGACGGAATCGAGATTCCGCGTCATGTCCGCCACGCATTCCCCGAGCGCGACCGCAGCATTGAAAATGCGCGCCCCGTCGAGATGTACTTTTAGATTTAGCGCGTGGCGTATGGCAGCAAATATCGTTGACCTGGGCCGTAGGATAGAGCGTGCCGCCCGCCATGTTGTGCGTGTTTTCCAGGCAAACGAGGGCAGTCTGTGAATCGTAATAAATCTTCGGGCGGATAACGGCTTCGATCTTCTTCCAGGTGAGGATGCCGTCATCGGAACGGGCGATGCGCGGCATGGCACCGGCGATTGCCGACATGGAGGCGAGTTCGTAGAGATTGACGTGGCTGCGTTCTTCGCAAATGACCTCGTCTCCGTGATGCGTCCAAACTTTAATGGCGATGAGATTTCCCATGCAGCCGCTGGGAACGAATAGCGCGGCTTCCTTGCCGAAGATTTCTGCGGCGCGCTTTTCCAACCGATTGACGGTTGGATCTTCCAGGTAAACATCGTCGCCGACTTCGGCCTCTCCCATTGCGCGTCGCATGGCCGGCGTCGGCTTTGTAAAAGTGTCGCTGCGCAGGTCGACAATGTTTGTGGCTGCTGTGGACATTCTGTAATCGCCCCTGGGATCCGATAGTTTAACTGAGAAGCTCGACGAACACTTCGTTGGAAATGCTGAGTTTTTTTGGCGCGAGGCGCACTATGCTGCCTTCGCGCTCGATCAGCCCGGCCGTCTGAAGCGAAGAAAACTTCTCGCTCAATGAAGCAGCATAAGTGGATTCGATCTGGTCGAGATCGATGCCGCTCAGTTGGCGCAAACCGAGAAAAATCTCCTCTTCCTGTGCTTGTTGCGCGGAGAGTTCCTCAATTTGCTCCTGCGGGCAGCTTACCAGCGGTGATCGCCGCTACGTATTGCCCGGCATCGTGGGCGTTAGCCCAGCGTTTCGCGCCGTTGAATGAATGAGCTCCAGCGCCGAAGCCAAGATAGAGCTCGCGGCGCCAGTATTTCAAGTTGTGGCGCGAGGCGCGGCCTGGTTTGGCCCAATTCGAAATTTCGTAATGCCCATAGCCGGCTGCGCCAAGAAGTTCGCGCGCAAGGTCGTATGAATCCGCCATCTGCTCGTCGCTGGGAACGGCCGGGGCACTGTATCTTGGGCCGAGAGAAATCAGTTCCCTGCCAAGCCGGCTGCCTTCATCCACTTCAAGCATGTAAATAGAAACGTGCTCGGGATCGAGCGCAATGAGTGCATCGATCGACTTGCGCCAACTCTCCGGCGTTTGATGCGGCAAGCCGACAATTAGATCGAAGCTGAGATTGCGCAGCCCCGCGGCCCGTAGAATTGAAACCGCGCGATAGACATCTTCGCGGCGATGCATGCGGCCGGAAGACGCGAGCTCGTGGTCAGAAAACGACTGCACCCCGAAGCTGACGCGATTAATCCCTGCATCGGCCCATGCCGTGGCTTTTTCCGGGGTAACCGTTTCCGGGTCCGCTTCGAGCGTGACTTCAGAGAAAACGCAGCCGAAGTTGCCACGAATTGAATCCAGAATGCCGCAGAGAAGCGCGGGATCCAGAAGGCTGGGAGTGCCGCCGCCAAAATAGGCCGTGTCTACAACTGCAGACTCAAGTTCGATAACCGAAATCCCAGCCGCGGCATAGAACGCGCAGTGATTGGCAATTTCGGTTTGAACTGCGTTCGCATACGGTGCATATTTATCCGCAGAGACCACGCCCGTATGAAAATTGCAATACGTGCACTTCGTCTGGCAGAACGGAACCTGAATGTAGATACCGAGATTCATGGCTTGCAACTCAATTTTACCATGCAGGGATTCAGTCAGGTTCGCTGGCTAAATTCGGATCCGGGACTACTTTCAATTGCATGGTACGTTCCCGGGGACCGTCGTATTCGCAGAAGAAAATTCCCTGCCACCGGCCCAGTACGAGCCGGCCATTCTCCACAAAAACTACCTGGCTGGTTCCAGTGAGAATTGTTCTGGCATGGGAATCGGAATTCCCTTCCACGTGGCGATATGGTCCGCTGTGGGGCACAAGACGATCCATAATCCCTTCGACGTCCGATGCAACGTCAGGATCCGCATGCTCGTTGATGGTGACGCCGGCCGTCGTGTGCGGCACATAGACATAACAAACACCCCGTTGCACTCCGGATTTGGAGACTACCGACTCCACTTCATTCGTAACGTCAACAAGTTGCGTACGGCGGTCAGTGCGCACGCGCAGATTCTCAATTTTCGCCATGGCCACGCAAGCGTATCACGCGCGCCAAATGCCGTCTCACGGAATCGGAACGAGGAAGTGTTTGGCGAGATGTTTGCCGGAAGCATGCTCTTGCAGCGCGTCGAGCCCGTCCATGCCCCAGCGAGCCAGAAGTGGCAGCAGACACAGCTGGCGCGACTGCAATGTTTTGTTGGGATAGAGCAAATTGCTTAAGAACTCCGCGTGCCCGGCAAGGACGCTCGACTTCTTATCCCGTGCCCAGCCCGCTTTTTGCCGCAGTTTTTCCGTTTGATAAGCAATCTTTCGCTGTGTTTTTTCAATCGTCGACTTCAACGACGGGTCGATCTTTGTTACCGGCTCGCGCCAGCCCTCCAGTAGCTTGTGAATCTTCTCCGCGTCCTTCGCGAGCTTTGCGTGCAGCTTCGCAGGAATATTCGCCGCGCCAAGCTTCAGCTGAACGCTCTGGCTTCCCGCCCAAACGTCCTCGACAGTCATCTTGTACTGGCCGAGCAACCGTTGTGCCTTGCTGTCCACAAGCGTAAAGCCCGCGCGCGAAAGAAAAACCGGTTCGCGCCGGAGCAGCTTCGAATAAAAAATGTCCGATTGCGAAAAATAGGCAATCTCAGCCGGGCCCCCGACATATGCGACCGTGGGCAGCAGATAATCCTGCACCACAGGCCGCAGCAACGCGTTCGGACTGAACAATTCCGGCGATTGCGAAATCGCGTTCACCAGACCCTGGGCCGACCAGTTTTGCGCGCCCGCCTGAAATTGCGCTCCCGTCGAGTGAATGGCCTCGCGCCCGCCCGCGCCCATGTAAAACAGCGCTGTGCTGCGCCCGGTAACCTTCACTTGCGAAGCATATCCAGCGCGTTCCAAATCTTTGTTTCGTGCAAGCAGCGCTTCATTTAGCGCGCCCCGTTCTTCAGCCGCTTGCCTGTAAAGCGGCTCCGCAATCCGGTGTAAACGTGCGTCCTGAGGATCGAGAATAATGAGCCCTTGCGAAGCAAAAAGCCCCGCAAACAATTTCCCGAACGCGCTGGCGTAGGATTCCTCCGGACTGTAGCTGGCGCGCAGCAGAGTCGCCAGTTCGCCGCCCGCCGGCCCTGCCAGCATCACCGTCGCGGTTCGCACAAACTCCGAGACTTGGGGCCCCAGTTTTTGCGACCCAACCGGTCTGGGAACACCCGTTTGCGCGGCTAGCTCGAACTTCACCAGCTTCCCATCGTGAAAAAACGTCGCATGGCGAACCTCATCGAGGTCATGGTCTTCCGTAGCCATCCAAAAGACCGGAACGGTATCCACGCCATTTTTCGTCAGCAGCCGTGCGCTCTCAATTGCAGAAAGCGCCTTGTAAAAGGAATACGCAGGCCCGCCGAAAAGCCCGACCTGCTGCCCCGACACGACAGCCACAGCGCCATTTTCCAGCCGCGAAATGTTATGCAGGGCGGCCTTACCCGCGCCAAACGCTTCATTTTGCTCACGCAGGATTGCTGCAACCACACCTCGGCGCGACTGTGGATAGTTCAAAGTCGGTGCAAGGCCGGCCGCATTTTCCAGTGTCGGTTCATGCGCATAAAACCCCTTCACTTTTTGGAAGCCGTCAAGGAAAGCGAGATGGAGTGGGGGTTGATGAGGTAACTGGCGGAACGGAAGGGCGCGACATTCCATGGATGCTTAGATGATACTCGTCGGATTTGGTCACACGCAAATAGACGAAAAGAAGGTCATGTTGTGAGCTATGGGCCGTGTTCAGCCTCATGCTTTATCGTAAATCAGCGCTACCGCCACGTCGCCGCAAACCGCGCCAGTCCTGCGATTCGCTGCCCGACTCTTTCCAGTAACTATCGTCTGCAAAATCCGGCCTTGAGGTAAACTCTAAAACTTGAGGTTGCCGCAATGGGCTCGGTTGCAAAACGATTCTGCGCCTTCACTCTTGTCACTGTTCTCGTCTTCCCTATCCCGCTTCGACCTCAGGCAGCGCCTCCCCAAGAAGGCACGGTGCTCCGGTCGACCACCCGGTTTGTCCAAATCAGCGTCATCGTCCAGGACGGCAAAGGCCAACCCATCACGGGCCTCAAGCGTGAAGACTTCAGCCTGTATGACGAAGGCAAACCACAGGAGATCGCCGCGTTTGTCTCCGAAGTTTCCACTCCGGAACAAAACCCAGTCTCCCTGCCAGTCAACATTTTCACAAACCGTTTCGATCGCCTCGGCCGGGCGCCTTCCACCGCGACGGTCATCCTCTTCGACGCGTTGAACACACAACCGCAGGACCAGGCCAATGTGCGCCTCCAAGTCCTGAAGTTCCTCAAGGAACTCCGCCCGGAAGACCGCGTGGCCATTTACGCCCTCACCACCCAACTACAAATCCTGCAGGATTTCACACAAGATTCCTCTGCGCTGGTGAATGCGGTTCAGAAATTTCTCCCGAAGAGCACCGCCGCGCTTGACGCTTCTTCCCTAGAACAAGTGGATCTGGTCGGCTTGACGGGAAATCCATACTGGGGCGATTTGCAGAACGCCATCAACCGCAGCAATGCTGTGCTCGGCGACCGCAAAACAGTGAGCCGCGTTGAAATGACGGCTTCTGCACTGGAGGCAATTGGAAATCACATTGCTTCTGTAAGTGGCCGCAAGAACCTGATCTGGGTGTCCGGTGGCTTTCCGTTTCAGCTCGGACTGGCTGACTTGAACAATTCGAGCGCTTCTTCCCTGGGTTCGCTTGCCCCGGCCTTGCCTGCCCCCGCACAAGCTCACGCGCCTTCAGGCGGTGCTACGGCGACAATGCGTCCCACGGATGACGACGGACAATTCGGCCCTATCCAGCGTGAGTCGCGGACGTTTCAGGATGAAATCTTGCGGGCAACCAAAACGCTGAACCGGGCCAACGTCGCGGTCTATCCCGTAGACGCTCGCGGAATCACCGTGGAAGCCACGACCGATGTAACCAGCCGGGACACCTCACCCCATGCCGGCCAATCCGAATTTTCTGCGCGACGCAATAACTGGGACACGCTAAATGAAACAGCGGAACGCACCGGCGGAATTGCGTTTTATGGTTCCAATGACGTTACTTTGGCGATGCGAAAAGCTTCCGACGACGGGCGCTACGCTTATACGCTCGGTTTCTATCCATCTCACGGAAAATGGGATGGCAAATTCCGCGACGTAAAAGTGAAAGTTTCGGTGGCCGGGGCGAAGCTGCGATATAGAAAGGGCTACTTCGCCAGTACGGACACAGAGCAAAGCGCTTCGGAAGCGAAGGTTGAAATTCGATCCGCCGCTCTTAGTCCGCTGGAGTCAACGACTCTGGGGCTGATGGTCAGCGCCGTTCCCATCGAACCCGCTGCCGCCCGCAGCATCACGTTTCAGGTCGGACTGGATACGCTGCAACTCAGCCTGAAAGAGGAAAGCGGGCATCGCAAAGGCGGGATTGATATGGTTTTTCTCCAGCGCGATTCCGCGGGCAAAGCGCTTCAGGAGGAAGAAAAGCGGATCGGCTTTGATTTTACCGAGGAGCAGTACAAGTCCCTGGTGAAATCCGGGATCATCTTGCAGAAGCATCTCACGGCGGACCGCAACGCCTCCGAAATTCGCGTTTTGGTGCACGATTTCGCTTCCGGGGCGATTGGGACGGTGACCGTTCCCCTTGCCAAATTACTGGAACCTGGCAAGTAGTGGATGAGACGATTCGCGAAAGCCCCTTTACGCGCGTGCTGCGGATGGTTCCAGACTTGCGGCAATTTTCGTAATCGCCGCTTTGGCTGGATCACCCAGCGGAAGCAACGGCAATCTCGGAACGCCGCCTCTGTAGCCGCGAAGGTCCATCACGAATTTCACGCCAGCAATTCCGCACTCGGAAACAACTTTCTTCGAAGCCAAGGAAAGCTTGCCCTGAAGTTCCCGCGCCTGCTCATACATTTTTTGGCGATAAAGCTGGTGCACCGCGACGCATTTCTCCGGGAACGCGCTGCCGAGCGCAAGAATTGCGCCCACGGCGCCTGCACTCAAAGCTGGCATGATCACTGGCGCCGAACCAGTCAGCATTTGGAAAGAATCCGGCGCACCTGCGACAACTTCCACGATTCGCTGTATAACGCCGGAACTGTCTTTCATGCCGATGATATTGGGATGCTCCGCGAGGGCAAGAATCTCCGGGGTTTCAAGCGTTACCCCTGTAAATTGAGGTACGGAATAGAGCAACACGGGAATTGGTGAAGCGTCGGCAACGGCCCGATAGTGCCTCAGATAGACTTCCGGCCTGTAAACCGGCTTGTAGTAATACGGGGTTTTGACGAGCGCCGCGTGGTAACCCAGTTCGGCTGCTCGCTTGGTTCGGACGATTGTCTCTGCGGTCGACTCGGCACCGCTTCCTGCAAGCAGCCGCTTGCCCGGAACCGCCGATTCCATCGCCGTCGAGAAAATCGCGTCCATCTCCTTCGACGAGAGCATCACCGATTCACCCGTCGAGCCGAGCACTACGTATCCTGCGAGGTCGGTCTGGTTATAGCGGTGAAGATTATGCTTTAGGTCGGCGGAAGAAAAACTCCCGGCAGAATCGTATGGCGTCGTTAGCGCAGCAAAAATTCCCGAAAGGTCCACGAATCAATCTCCTGAAACCGGCGTGCCGGACGCCGCCACTTGCCCGCGATGCAAATCCTGCAGGGCCGAGACTTCTGTTCCCTGTTCGAGCATGGCGCGTATGCCACGTGCGGCTGCGTTTGCGGCGGCCAGGGTCGTGATGCAGGGAATGTTGTATCGAATCGCAGCACGACGGATTGATTTTTCGTCGTAGAACGATTCGCGGCCGAGCGGTGTGTTGATGACGAGGTCAATTTTGCCCGTTTTCACGAGGTCCACGATGTTCGGACGGCCTTCGTTCACTTTAAAAATCGCCTCGGCCTCGATTCCCGCTCCTTGCAGGGTGGCCGCGGTACCGCGCGTCGCGACAAGTTTGAAGCCCAGCGATTCGAGCTCCTTGCCGAGAGATACAAGATGCCGCTTGTCCCGATCATTCACGCTGATGAATACGGTTCCCTTGCGTGGCAAACGCTGGCCAGCCGCAAGCTGCGCTTTCGCAAACGCCTGGCCATACGAAGTGGAGATGCCCATAACTTCGCCGGTCGAACGCATCTCGGGGCCTAGAATCGTGTCCACGCCTCGGAATTTATTAAAGGGAAAGACAGGCGACTTCACCGAGTAGAAATCGTGAACAGCGATCTCAGCCACGCCATGGCGATGAACCAAAGGCAGCTTCATATCCTTAAGTTTCTTTCCGACCATGAGCCGAGCCGCAACTTTCGCCAGCGGTACGCCAGTCGCCTTGCTGACATACGGCACGGTTCGCGAAGCGCGCGGATTCACTTCAAGCACATAAACCGTGTCGCGCTGAATCGCGTATTGCACATTCATCAGACCAACCACTCTTAGCGCCAGTGCGAGCCGTTTCGTGTAATCGCGAATCGTGTCCAGGACCGTCGGCGAAAGGCTGACAGGTGGCAGCACGCAGCTCGAATCGCCGGAGTGCACGCCGGCTTCTTCAATGTGCTCCATGATTCCACCGATAACCACGTCGGTTCCATCCGCAAGCGCATCCACGTCAACTTCCGTCGCTTCTTCAAGGAACTGATCGATGAGCACCGGCTTGGCAGAACCCATCAAAGCAGCCTGGGCGACATACTCCTGGACCGTGTTCGCATCGTATGCAATGACCATTGCCCGTCCGCCAAGTACGTAGCTCGGACGGACGAGTACGGGCAACCCAATTTCTCCTGCGAGCCGCGCCGCTTCTTCCGGAATCAGCGCCGTGCCATTGCGCGGCTGAGGAATTTTTTGCTCTTCCAAGACCCGCCCAAACCGGCGGCGATCTTCTGCAAGGTCGATCGACTCAGGAGTCGTGCCGACAATTGGCACGCCGTTGCGTTTCAACTCCATTGCAAGATTCAGCGGTGTCTGCCCTCCGAATTGCACGATCACTCCCTGCGGCTTTTCGCGCTCCACAATCGCAAGCACGTCTTCGAGCGTGAGCGGCTCGAAATACAGTCGATCTGACGTATCGTAATCCGTCGAAACCGTCTCCGGATTGCAATTCACCATGATCGTTTCGTAACCGTCTTCGCGCAGCGCGAACGACGCATGGCAGCAACAATAATCAAACTCAATTCCCTGTCCAATGCGGTTCGGTCCGCTGCCGAGAATCATGATTTTCGGGCGCGGTTGCACATCCGATTCGTCTTCATCCTCGTAGGTTGAATACAGGTACGGCGTAAACGATTCAAATTCCGCAGCGCAAGTATCCACCCGCTTGAAAACGGGCGCGACGCCATAGCGCGCACGCTGCAAACGCACTGCAGCGGGAGTCGTCTTCCACATCTGTGCGAGTTGCTCGTCGCTCGTGCCTTGGCGCTTCACTTCGCGCAACAATTCCTTCGAAGCCGTTTCGACGGTGACGCCCGCCGCGCGCTTGTTGACCGCTGTCAACTCCTGGATCTGTTGAATGAACCACGGATCGATCTTCGTCAGGTCGCAAATCTCCACCGCAGGTAGTCCGCGCTCGACCGCTGTCAAAATCCAGTGAATGCGGTCCGGCCGCGGCGTGGCCAGCTTTTCGCGCAAGAGCGAGTCCGGTGTTTCAGCTGGCGCGCGCCACGGCGTGTGCGGCTCCAGAGAGCGAATCGCCTTTTGCAGCGATTCCTTGAACGTGCGCCCGATGGCCATGACCTCGCCCACCGACTTCATCTGCGTGCCGAGCGTGCTGTCCGCCCCGGGAAATTTTTCAAATTGCCACTTCGGAATCTTCGTGACAACGTAATCAATCGTCGGTTCGAAACTCGCCGGCGTCTTCTTCGTAATGTCGTTGGGAATTTCGTCGAGCGACATCCCAACCGCCAACCGCGCCGCAATCTTCGCAATCGGGAAACCAGTCGCTTTGCTCGCCAGCGCAGAACTGCGCGAAACGCGAGGGTTCATTTCAATTACAGTCATGCGGCCATGTGTCCGGGTTCACCGCAAACTGCACGTTCGAACCGCCGGTCTCGACGCCGACTTCGCGCAGAATCGCTGCCGCGGCGTCGCGCATGCGCTGATATTCCTTATCCGTCAGCGTCTGCGCGGGAGCAACCGTAATGGAATCGCCGGTGTGCACGCCCATCGGGTCAAAATTTTCAATGGTGCAAATCACCACGAAGTTGTCGCGGAAATCGCGCATCACTTCGAGCTCGTATTCTTTCCAGCCAAGCACCGACTCTTCCACCAGTGCTTCGTGCACCGGACTCACATCCAGCGCATGCGCGATGGAATCCGCAAATTCTTCACGGTTGTAAGCAATCGCGCCGCCCGTTCCGCCCAGCGTGAAAGACGGCCGAATCACCAGCGGGAATCCCAGTTGCTCGCAGAGCCGCATCGCATCCTGCGCGTTGTTTACCAGCGCCGACGCGGGCACTTCCAGCCCGATCTTCCGGCATGCATCCTTGAACCACAGGCGGTCTTCCGCAACTTTAATCGCGCGCAACGAAGCGCCAATCATCTCCACCTTGTGCTTCTCTAAAATGCCGCTCTTCCGCCAGTGCAACCGCAAGATTCAGCGCCGTCTGCCCGCCCACGGTCGGCAGCAGCGCGTCCGGCCGTTCCTTCACGATAATTTCTTCCAGATATTCTTTCGAAAGCGGCTCGATGTACGTCCGGTGCGCCAGCTCCGGGTCGGTCATGATCGTCGCCGGATTCGAATTCACCAGTACAACTTCGTATCCCTCAGCGCGCAACGCCTTGCACGCCTGCGCGCCCGAATAATCAAACTCGCAAGCCTGGCCGATAATGATCGGCCCCGACCCGATAATCAGAATCTTTTTGATGTCTTTCCGCTTCGGCAATGTGCTGTTCTCCGGTTTCTAAAGAGGGATTTCTACCTGCACGTGATGCGCCCGCAGTCCGTCACCTATCCCGTTGCGTCATAACTAGGCAGCCGATCTCTCAACCGCGCGAACTGCCAGGCCGTTGAAACTCCTTCATCATGTCCGTGAACTGCGAGAACAAATAGTGCGAATCGTGCGGCCCGGGCGAAGCCTCCGGGTGATACTGCACGCTGAACAGTGGCAGCGACTTGTGCCGGATGCCCTCATTCGTCTGATCATTCAAATTGATGTGCGTAGCTTCCACTTCGCTCGACTTCAGCGAATCCGGGTCCACGCAAAAACCATGATTCTGCGCCGTAATCTCAACCTGATTCGTCAGCAGATTCTTCACCGGATGATTCGAACCGTGGTGCCCGAACTTCAATTTGTACGTCTTCCCGCCAAGCGCCAGCCCGCACACCTGATGTCCCAGGCAAATCCCAAACACTGGCACGCGCCCCAGCAGCTTGCGCACATTTTCCACTGCGTAATCCATCGGCTCCGGATCGCCCGGCCCGTTTGAAAGGAAAACGCCGTCTGGATGCATTCCCAGAATATCTTCTGCGGAGGTTTTCGCCGGAACCACGCCGACTTCGCAATGATGGTCCGACAGCAAGCCGCAAAATGTTCTGCTTGATGCCAAAGTCAAAAGCCACGACGCGAAATTTCTTGGTATCAGCCGCGTGCGCCCCCGCTTCGCCCATCTGCTCGGTCCACGGCGACGTCGCCAGATCAATCGAGCCTTGCGCCCAATCGTACGGCTTCGCGCAGCTCACTCGGCTCGCAAGCTCCTGCCCGGCCATGCTCGGCAATTGCTTCGCTTCGTGAATCAATTGCTCGGCTGGCGTTCCGTCCGTAGAAACCATTCCCCGCAACGCACCAACTTTGCGGATATGCCGCACCAGCGCCCGCGTATCAATGTCCCAAATCACGGGAATCTTGTGCCGGTTCAAATAGAGCTGCGCCGTCTCTGACGAACGCCAGTTCGACGAAATTTGCGAAAACTCCCGAACGATCAGCGCTTCAATATAGGGTCGTGACGATTCTTCGTCGTCCACGTTCGCACCCACGTTTCCGATGTGCGGGTAGGTCAGGCACACAATCTGCCCCGCATAACTCGGATCGGTGAACACTTCTTGATAGCCGGTGAGACTTGTATTGAAAACGACTTCGCCGCCGCGGCGCGTGATGGCGCCCGCGGCTCTTCCGTTAAATACGCGCCCGTCTTCCAGCGCAAGGATTGCAGGTCGATGAACTTCCGTCAGTGGAGCCTCCGTTACACACTTTATTTTTCTTTCGCTTCGGCGGACGATGACAACGAACCGAAATGGTCCACCGGCCAATATGCGAAGACGGCTCGGCCGTAAATGGACCGGCTGGGAACAGGGCCGAAAACGCGGGAATCATTCGAGCTGATACGATGGTCGCCCATCACAAAATACATGTCGCGCGGCACGCGCACCGGCCCATAGTCGCTCAAATCCTCGTACTGCGGCGGCACGTAAGGCTCAGCGATGGTGTGGCCATCCACGTAAACCACCCCTGCCCGAATCTGCACCACTTCATTCGGTAGCGCAATCACGCGCTTGATGAACGATTTGCTGCGGTCGAGCGGGTACCAGAACACCACCACATCGCCGCGCTGGATCGGTTCGAACCGATAGACAAACTTGTTGATGAAGATCCGTTCCTGGTCGGAAAGGAGCGGCGCCATGCTGGTTCCTTCCACCTTCACCGGCTGGTAAAGAAAAATGATGATGACGAGCGCGAGTCCAATGGCAATCAGAAGATCGCGGGTCCAAACTCGAATTTCGCGCCTCAGGGAATGGCTTCCAGCCGATTTTATTTCCGGAGCAATTGCGGTTTGTTCCGAGTGGGAAGAGGTCGCCTCGGAGGGGGAAGACTGCACTTTCTCGTCCGGACTCAGCATTTTTATTGCCCAACAGTTATATCACGCGACTTGCGCGCGCGCCAGATTGCAATTGCAAGCTTTGGGAGGTTGGATGCCGCATTTACTGCATCCGGTTGTAGTCGAACAGGTGAAACTCTTTCGTCACCCCAAAGGTAAAGCCCGAGCCCGGGTCGTATTTGTTTAACCCTCTAATCCCCGCAAGGTCCCACGTAAATCCGCCGGCAAAAATCTGCAATCCTAAACGCGCCTGCCCCGTGCTCTGGGTCCCAACAGCGCCGCGTTCACGTTGCGAGCCGAATAAAGCCCGTTCACTTCACCCACAAAGTTCACGCGCTTGTGGATCGGATAACTGAATCCCGCCCCGTACATCAGCACATCGTTCTGAGTAAAAAGTGCGTTCGGCGCCTGCATAATTTCAATACCGAGATCGCCCATTAGTTTCAGTTTCTGAAGTTGCTCTTCAAGCGCGATCATCGCAAAAACATTAGTGGTGTTCGTCCCAATCCCGCGCGCCTGATTCGAATTCGGCATAATGAACCCGAAACGCAACGCCAACCCGGGTTTTTTTCCGGACGGCACGAGGAATCTCACTTTGGTCGAAAGTGCAAAATCGCCCGTGTCGTGAGTGGAATTCACGCCCGTCAGTTCCAAATTCGGCACGAACGAAGCACCCTGCGATTTCACATCCAGAAAATTCTGCACCGCGCCTTCGATCTCGATTTCCGCGATCTTGCTGATTCCCATCCTCAAGCTCAGCACGCCGAGCGACGTTTCATCGCCGCGCAATCCCGAAAGCGGAAAGCCGACATCCTGTAGAAAATCGAATCCCACTTCCGCGCGCACCGCTCCCGCGGGAACAGTTTCCACATCGGTTGTCCTTAACGGACGGTCCTGCGCAAATGAAGACCAAGCGGCTAGGGAGCCAGCGGCCAGGAATAGAAAAAGCTTCCGCACGCCCAGTATCGTATGCAAACGCGCCCCGCTAGCCAAGCGCATAATTCAGATTGGCGAGCGCAGAAACCACCGCCGTCTCGGTGCGCAGGATCAAGCTTCCGAGAGAAGCTTGCCGGAATCCCGCGGCACCAGCCGCCGCAAACTCTTCATCGGTCCATCCGCCTTCAGGGCCTATCGCCAGGACCGCTTTCGGCGCGGCAGTGGGGAGAACCGCCCGCAGCGGCTGCGCCTCTGCCTTCTCCGAAAGAATCACCTTGCACTCAGCATCCCGGGCAAATGCAATCGCCGGCTTTTCCACCGCATGCAATTCCGGAATGCGAACCCGCCGCGACTGCTGCGAAGCTTCGAGCAAAATCTTTCTCCAGCGCGCCGACCGTTTTTCTGCGGAATGCAACAAAGCCTTCTCGCTCCTGCGATGCCGCAAGCGGAACAATCGCGCTCACACCCAGTTCCGTCGCCTTCTCGAGCGCCCATTCAAACGAATCAAACTTCACCAGGGAGAGCAGTAGCGTGGTTTCAACAGCGGATTCCCTGCTGGCAATAGGCTCGATCAGTGCAAACTCGATGCGGTCTTTTCGCACCACCTCAATCCCGCCCAAGCCAGGCGGCTTTTCCGTCACTCAATTCAAACAGTTGTCCGGTTTCCGCGCGAAGCACGCGCCCAAGATGGTGCGCCGCGTCGCCCGTCATCGCAGCGCTGTTTTGCTCAAAATGTTCGACGAAGAATCGTCTGCGCAAGCTACGCCTTAGCCAAAAATGTCTTTTACTTTGTCGAAGAAAGAAGATCCGCGCTCGGCCGGCTTGTTTTCCACCTTCAGCGTCGCGCCGAGCTGCTCCATCAATTTCCGCTGGTCGCGCGTCAGCTTCGTCGGCGTCAGAACCCGCACGTGGTAGTACAGATCGCCGCGCCCGCCACCGCGAGGATCAGGCAGTCCCTTGCCTTTCATCCGGAACACCGCGCCGCTCTGCGTGCCTTCGGGAATTTTCAACTTCTCTTCCCCATTCAATCCCGGCACTTGCAGCTCAGTTCCAAGCGCTGCTTGCACGACGCTCAGCGGAATCGTGCAGTACAAATCCGCACTGCGCCGCTCAAAAAACGGATGCTCGTTTACTTCGAGCACAACATACAAATCGCCGGCCGGTCCGCCGTTGACTCCCGGCTCGCCTTCGCCCTGCACGCGCAGCCGCGTTCCCGTATCCACGCCCGGCGGAATCCGCAGCTCAATCGTCTTTTCGCTTTCGATGCGCCCCTGCCCGCGGCACTCCAGGCAGCGTTCCTTGATAATCTGGCCCGCGCCCTGGCACGCGGGCACGTCCGCGTAATCGTGAAAAATCCCTGCTGGTACGCCAGTTGCCCGCGCCCGCCGCAAGTCTGGCACGCAGTCGCACCCAGTTCCCGCCTTCGCGCCAGTGCCTTTGCACGAGCTCGCAAAATTCCTGCCGCGGCACCTTGATCTTTGTCGTAACGCCCGCCGCCGCCTTCTTCAAACGTCAGCGTCATGTCGTAGCGCAAATCCGCGCCGCGCTGGCTGCGCGACGTCCCCCGCCGCCGTCCGCCGCCCAAAATATCTTCAAAGCCAAAAAAATCCCCGAAAATATCGTGGAAGTCCTGAAAAATCGTCCCATTGAAGTCCGGCTGCGCCGCCCGTCGAACTCAGTCCCGCATGGCCGTACGTGTCGTACACCTGCCGCTTTTCCGAATCGCTCAGCACGCTGTAGGCTTCCGTGCATTCGCGGAAATTTACTTCCGCCTCTTCTTTGTTTTCCGGATTGCGGTCAGGATGCCACTTCAGCGCGGCTTTGCGGTAAGCGAACCTTGATCTCTTCAACCGTCGCAGTCTTCGAGACGCCGAGCACTTCATAAAAATCGCGTTGATTCGCCTTGGCCATTCCCTGCTTCTCCGTTTTCGTTTGCGCAGTTAGTTCACTGTCGTCTTCGATGCGGCGCCCGGATGTACGGCTACACGCACCATCGCGGGCCGCAGTACACGCCCGTTGAACAAATATCCCGGCTGAAAAACTTGCAGCACCGTACCGTCTTCGTGCATCCGTCGTTTCCGCGCGATCCACCGCCTGATGCTGGTGCGGATCGAACTGTTTTCCCAGCGGATCGATGCGCTCCACGCCGAGTTTCGTCAGATTTTCCAGCAGCTGCTTGTAGATCAGCTCGAAGCCCTTGCGGTAGTTCTCGTATTCGGCTTCGCGATGCGCCGCCAGCGCGTGCTCAAAACTGTCCACAGTCGGGATCAGCGCTTCAATCACCCGCGCCGTCGCGCGCTTGCCATCTTCGAATCGTTCCTTCTCGATGCGTTTGCGATAGTTGTCGAAATCCGCCTGCCGCCGCAGCAGCGTCTGCCGCAAGTCATCCAAATCCGCCGCCAGCTTCGCAACATCCGCTTCAGCCGCGAGCGCCTTCTTCTGCAAGGGATTCCTCTTCCCGCCGCTTCTGGTCCTGATTGTCCTGGTCCTCCAGCCATTTTCCTTATCCCCTTCCAATCTCGCTAAGTCAGATTTTCCCCAGCGCTTCGCTGAACAACTCGGCGACATAGGCCACGGCGCTGATCGCCCGCTCATACTGCATGCGCGTCGGCCCCAGAATTCCCAGCGAACCCTGCGCCATATCCGCTCGCGTATAGGCCGCGCTGATCATCGCCAGATTCTCACCCGCCTGCGAAATCTCTTTAATCCCAATCTGCACCAGCACCGGTTCCGGCGCGTCAATGCACGCATTCAGCACACTCACCAGCCGGTGTTTTTCTTCGATCGCTGCCAGCAATTCCCGCAACTGCGCCTGACTTGAGAAATTCCGGCGCGCCAACAATCTGCGCCGTCCCTTCCACATACAGCTGTCGCGCTGGCTCTTCTCGCCAACGCAACCGGATCGCACAGCGTCAGCGCACTCTGCATCAACCCTTCGTAGCGCTCGCGCTCGGTCGCCAGTTTCAGCAGCAAGTCTTCGCGAATGGCTTCAAGCGTCCATCCGGAATATTGCCGGTTCAAAAAGTCCGCCGTCGCGTCCAACTCCATCTGAGTAAACATCCGGTTCGGTTTTACGATCTTGTCTCGCGTATTCCCGCCCGGCAAGTCAGCACCACCACCACTCGCCCGTCCGGCAGTAGCCACATCCGCGCGTGTTCCAGCACCGTCTGCCGCATCGGCGGCGCAACAATGATGCCAAGCCCGTTGGAAACTTCCGCCAACACGTGCCCGGCGCGTTCTGTAATCTCTTCCGTCGTCTGTTGCGCTGCGCCATCTGCCCGCGAATCCAGTCGCGGTCCGTCACGCTCAGCGTCGCCTGCGCTGCAATCTCCTGCGCAAAAAACCGGTACGCCGCTGCCGTCGGCACTCGCCCCGCAGAAGTATGTGGCTGGTAGAGAAAGCCGCCATCCTCCAGATCCGCCATGACGTTACGAATCGTAGCCGGGCTCAGCGTCTCTTCAAATCGTTTGGAAATCGCGCGCGAAGACACCGGCTCGCCCGTCTCGATGTACGTCCGAACCACATCGGCCAGGATCTGCCGGTTGCGCCGTTCTTGGAGAGCTGGGTTTCGCATCGTTAGCACTCTCTACCTGACAGTGCTAACTACTATTCTAGGAATGCTGTCAAGTCCGGTCAATGCAAGCTTGTGCCCGATTGCCGTAATAGCCGATTCGAATCGCAAACGACCTGCCGGAACGCAAACTAATTATTGTCGATCTGCGCGCGCTGCAGCTTGTCCGAATAGTCGATGTACAGCGTCTTCCACTCGGTAAAGAAATCGATCGCCGCAACAGCGGCTTCGCGATGGCCGTTGCCGGTCTGCTTCGTGCCGCCGAACGGCAAATGCGTTTCCGCGCCAATCGTCGGCGCATTCACATAAACAATGCCGGTGTACAAATCTCGCATCGCCGCAAACGCTTGATTCACATTCTTCGTATAAATCGAAGCCGAGAGGCCATACGCAACCCCATTCGCAATCGAAATCGCTTCGTCAAATCCGTCGAACGGAATCACGCTCACCACCGGCCCAAAAATCTCTTCCTGCGCTACGCGCATCTTCGCGTCCAATCGCCAAACACGGTCGGCTCGTGGAACCAGCCCTTCGCATGGGCGCCGCTGTTCAAGCGGTTCCCGCCCGTCAGCAGCTTCGCGCCTTCGTTCTTTCCGATCTCCACGTAACTCATCACCGTGTTCAACTGCTGTTCGTTGATGCACGGCCCCATCTCCACCTTCGGATCCAAGCCCGTCGCCAACGCGCAGCGTCTTCACCCGCTCCACAAACCGCTTCACGAATTCTCCGTACACATTCTTGTGCACCGCCACGCGGCTCGCCGCCGTGCAGCGCTGCCCCGTCGTCCCGAACCCGCCCCACACCGCGCCCTCCACCGCCAGATCCAGATTCGCATCGTCCATCACGATGATGATGTTCTTGCCGCCCATTTCCAGGCTGCACGTGCTTGAAGTCCGGCGCGCAAGCCTGCGCAATGATTCTTCCCACCGCGCTCGATCCCGTAAAACTCATCACCGGCACGTCTTTGTGCTTTGAAAGCGGCGCGCCGGCATCCGGCCCGTCTCCGCTCACCATATTCACCACGCCCTTCGGCAATCCCGCTTCCATCAGCGCCTGCACAAGTGATACGACGAAAGCGGCGTATCCTCTGCCGGCTTCAGCACCACGGTATTTCCAGCACACCAGCGCCGGCATCATCTTCCACGACGGAATCGCCATCGGAAAATTCCACGGCGTAATCATCCCGCACACGCCGATCGACTGCCGCACGCTCATCGCAAATTTGTTCGGCAATTCCGAAGGAGTTGTCTGCCCAAACAGCCGCCGCCCTTCGCCCGCCATGTAATAGGTCATATCAATCGCTTCTTGCACGTCGCCGCGCGTCTCGGCCAGGACCTTGCCCATCTCGCGCGTCATGTCCTTGGAAAACTCTTCCTTGCGCTGCACCAGAAGCTCCGCGGCGCGATACAAAATCTCCGCGCGCTTCGGCGCCGGCACCAGCCGCCATGACTTGTACGCTTCCTTCGCCGCATCCACCGCCGCGTTCACATCCTCGTCGTTCGAAGACGACAAACATGCCCGATCAGTTCGTCCGTATTCGCCGGATTGCGGTTCTCGTACGTCTTCCCGCTCTTCGCGATCCACCCATTCCCCGTTAATAAAATTCTTGTAACACGCGCGGCGCCGCTGCCGTAGCCATACTTCCTCCTGAACTTTCACCTGTGCGCTTTTCCGTCCGGACCTGTTAGCGTGAATCTCGCCTGTGGAGACATTTGACTCTAGCATCCGCTTCCAAACACCGTCAAACCACGTGAAGTATAGCCATCTTCCCCGGACGCTAGTGCGCACCATTCGCCCCGTTGCGAGGAGTCTTGGCGCCCGCTAGGACGATCAAGATGGGGGCTTTGCGTCTTGGCCCCCGCACACTGCAAGCCACAAAAGCGTTAGAACGAGTGCGTGAAATCTTCGAGCTATCCTGCCTCGACCTTCAGCCTTTAGTCAGAAGCCTCCACTAGCGCTCTGAGTTTTATCAACTACCACCGTCCCAGCCTTCATCACCCACTTTACCTTGTTAGTCGCCACCTGAACATCCGCGAGCGGATCTCCTTCCACCGCCACAAGGTCGCCGTAATATCCCGCCGCCACCGCTCCCAATTCTCCGCCCTTCCCCAACAACTCCGCCGCGTTCGATGTCGCCGTCTTCAAGCGCCTCTTCCGGCGTCAAGCCTGCCTTCACAAACCAGTCCAGCTCCCGCGTATTCTCTCCAAACATCGTATAAATCGCATCCGACCCCATGGCAAAATTCACGCCCGCCTTGTGAGCTTTGCGCGCCGTTTCCAGATTCCGCGCAATGTATGCCTTCGTCTTCTCCTGAAAACCGTCCGCGTACCCAATTTTCTGCCAGTTATCCAGGTAATACCGGTTGTGGTCAATCGTTGGCACATAGAACGTCCCGCGCTTCGCCATCTCCGCAATCGTCGCATCGTCCATGTCCGTTGCATGCTCCAAAGAATCTGTCCCGGCTTTCACCGCATCCCGCGCCCCATCCGGTCCATACGAATGGATCGCAATCTTCTTCCCAAACTGGTGCGCCACATCCACAGCCGCTTTGATTTCCTCGTAGCTGTACGTCTCAAATCCCGTCGTATCGTCATCCGTTCCGGTTGACGCATACAACTTGATTACATCCGCCCCCGCTGCAATCTGCTGCCGCACGACGCGCAAAACTTCCGGCACGCCATCCGCAATTCCTCCCGCCGGAGGATTCACCCCGGGCTTGTACGGCGTATTCGTAATGTACAGCCCATATCCGCACACAAACATCCGCGGCCCAATCATCTCCCCGCGATTGATCAAATCGCGCATCGCAATATCCATATACTGGTCCGCGCCCAGATCGCGCACGGTCGTCACGCCCGCTTCGAGCGTCCGCATCGCGCCTTTCCGCGCCAGAAAAACTTCCACCGCCGCCGGATTGGCCGTGATTTGCTTCAGCATCGGCACACCCGGCGTTTCGTCCGTATACATCGTCATGTGCGTGTGAACGTCAATCAGCCCGGGCAAGCCAAAATATTTCGACAAATCAATCACCTGCGCGCCCGCGGGGATCTTCTTCGCATCCGTCGTCACTTCCGCCACGCGCTCGCCTTCCACAATCACTATCGCGTTCGTCCAAACCTTGCCCTTGCCGTCCCACAATTTTCCAAACCGCACCGCCTTCACTGGCTTTGCCGGCGCACTTTCCTGAGCCCACACTCCCGCCGCCATCCCTACACACAAAGACGCAGCCATCACGCATTCGCAAACGCATAGACACACTCCAGCCTTGCACCAGATCTGTTCTCGCTAGTTTTCTAATCGAGGATGGCCCTGCTTGTCACGCGGATTTATCCGCGCAAGCTCACTGCTGATTTTCGGCCGAAGGATCTACTGTATTAAATTTGGAGGAGGTCAGTCTCGAAACAGCTCCCGGCGGTGTCTGCGGAGCCGCAACCCCTGCCGTAGTCGAACCCAATCCCAACTTCTGCAATGTCGGCGCATCCAGCCGCCCCGTCGGATTCAACCCATGTGCCGTCTGATACTTTTTCATCGCCGACACGGTCGAATCGTCCCATTTCCCACTGGGGGTGCCGCCAAACGAGCCATCTTTCGCCAGCGCCGTCTGAATTTCCGAAATGCGGTCCGCCATCGGCGCTTTCTGTCCAGGCTGACGCCGCGAACTCTTCTTTCCCTTTTTCGACGGACTCTTTGCAGGTGGACTTGTGCGCGCCAGATGTACTCGGCGTCGTCTTCTTCGCCGTCGTGCTCTGCCCGCGCGTAGCTTCAGCCGACACACCCAAGCCGACCGCAAAAATTAGCGCCAGAGATGGGAGCACCGCTTTTCGGCCAATCACTTTTGTTTCCTGTTGGAAACGGGCAGCTTGAGTTTTCCCAAGCTGCCCGCCCCTCCGATTCGCCTTACTGTACGTTATCCGCCGGTACAACTCCCGGCAAGAATACCGTCAGGATTCTTTCGTTGTCTTGCCGGCGCAGAACCTTGAACACCACACTCTGCCCGGGCTTCAACTTGCCGATCGCGGCTTTGTATTCCGCCACCGAACCCACCGGTTGGCGGTTTACTTCCGCAATCACGTCTCCGCGCCCGAATCCGAGGTCGTCGGCAAAGCTTGCCGGTTCAACATCCGTCACCAGTACGCCCTTCTGACCTTCTACGCCCACGCGGCTAGCACGCTCCGGCGTCAGACTCTCTACGCGCAAGCCAAATTCCGCTGGCGCCGAATCATCCTTCTGCTCATTCATCCGCCCAGCCGAATTCGGAAACACGCGCGTCCGGTCTTCCACCGTCGCTGTCGCTTCCTTCGCGGCACCGTCCCGCACGTAATTCAGTTTCACCTTGCTCCCAATCGGAGCCTGCGCAATCGGATTCACTAAATCGTTTCCGGTCTTCACCGGCGTGCCGTTCACGCTGGTAATCACGTCGCCGCCCTTCAATCCGGCCTTTTCCGCCGGACTTCCGGGCTCAACACTCATAATCACCACGCCGTGCGGCGCGCCAAGCGACTTCAGCGTAATCGCATTCGTGCCCAGGTCTTCCTGGAAGCTAACGCCAATCGAGCCGCGCGTCACGCGCCCGTTCGACACAATCTGGTTGTAAACGTTGATCGCCACAGTCGAAGGCAGCGCAAAACCCACCCCTTCATACCCGCGGCTGCCGGTGATGATCGCCGTGTTCAGGCCAATCACTTCGCCCGCCATGTCCACCAGCGGTCCGCCCGAATTGCCCGGATTGATCGCCGCATCCGTCTGGATGAACTTCTGGAATTGCCGGCCAACGCCGCCGCGGTCTTTCGCACTGATGATTCCCGCGGTCACCGTCGCCTGCAAACCAAACGGGCTGCCAATCGCCAGCACCCAGTCGCCCACCTGCACGCCTTCCGAATTGCCCAGCTTCGCCGTCGGCAAATCCTTGCCTGCATCCACCTTAATCACGGCCAGGTCCGTCTCTTCGTCCACGCCCACAATCTTCGCCGTGTATTTCGTGCGTTTCGCCGTTCAATTGCACCTGAATCTTCGTCGCCTGATCCACCACGTGATTGTTCGTCAGAATGAATCCGCGCTTGTCCACAATCACGCCAGAACCCAGGCTGCGCTCCGCTGCCGGAGGCGCTTCGCCCCGCCCGTCAAAATACCGGTCGAAGAAATCCTGCATGGGATCGTCTTGCTGATCGTCCTGCTGCGGCGCGCGGCGCTTCTTCGCGTTCGGCTTCTTTTCCATCACCTGCGTCGTGGAAATGTTCACGACCGCAGGCTCCACGCGATTGACGATGCTCGCAAACGAATTGGACGACGGTATCGAATCCGGCACTGCCAGCGGCGTGCCCTTCCCGGCAAACGTGAACGACTTCATGGCAGACGTCTCTGCCGGAAATCACCGTCCCGATCAAAATCCCTACGACCAGCGTCAACGCGATGGAAAGTCCGGCAATCCACGCCCTCTGCCGGCCCATTGCTTTTACTTCTCGTCCTTGCTCAATCATTGTCCCATTGCTCCTATTTCGCCCGTACCGATCCCCCTGGGAGCACACCCACTCTGCCCCTACTATAACACTCCGTTTTGCCTGGAGTTGCCTGGCGCAATCCGCCTATTGCGCTTCAAAACACACTGGCCCTCCGTTCAGTATGCGAAGGACCGGGGTCGGCTTTGGCGTATCTGTCTCAATCCACCCTCATATTGGACGCACGAAAGTGCCATTTTGTTGTCAGGCAAACTTTTAACCGTTGTAATTACAGCTGGTAATTGCATTTAGATCAGATCCCTTTTCTGGGACCTGGGTAGTCGCTCTACGCGCCATTTATTCCCGATACACAGCGACTGAAAACCGATGGCGGGGCATGACACCCTCCTACACCGTTCCGCTTACCACCACCATCAACCACATCTGAAAAAATTCATCGCGTTCGTGCAGCGTTTCCTGCTCCGCTAAGCCACTCTTCCACTTCCGAACGGGGTACAACCCCATCTTCCGCTGCCTTCAACACCGTCCCCACTGCTACCCGCTGAAAAAACTCATACGGCGTCGTAATAGCAAAGCAATCCGCTTGTACACCCTTCAATCCGGCTTGCCTAGCAAAAGCAGGCAATTCGCGAGCGGAATTCCCATTGGGCATCGTCGCCGCGACCAGCGATGTCATCTTTCGCGTCAGCGCAGGATTTTTTGAATAGATAGCCGTGGAATCAAGTTCGGTATCGATCAGACAGATCCTTCCTCCAGGCTTGACCACGCGCATCATCTCCCGGAGCGCTGCCAGCCTGTCTGGCAAATAAAGAAAGACCCGCTCGCATCGTGCGGAATCAAAAAACCTGTCCGGAAAAGGGATCGTGGTCGCATCCCCTACCCGAAAGTCGACTCCGGGCCTATCTCCAGCTCTCTTGCGCGCCGCTTCGATCATCGCTGAACTAATGTCCACGCCGGCAGCCAGTCCATTCGGCCCAACAACGTCTGCAATCGGAATCGTCGCCCCGCCAATTCCGCAACCGAGGTCCAGCACTTTATGACCGGCGGCAAGATTCATCCGCTGTGCCGCGTGGACCCGGACATTCTTGATGCTGCCCTGACTATCGAGCAGCGAAAGAAAATTGATGAAGTATTCGGGGGATGCGTCCGGTTGGGTAAATCCGCCTATTCTCGCCATGTTCGCTGGCTTGCTCCTTCGTTGCCAAACCGTTTGAAGTCATCGCGGTTTCACTTCGTACCGCGCCACCATCCCCGCCAGCATGTGGTCGCTGATGTGGCAGTGGTAGAGCCAAATTCCCGCCGCATCCGGAACCATATCCGCCGTCACCATCTGTGCGGACGTGACCACCAGCACATCAGTCCGCTGTCCCGCGGCCAGCACGGTATTGCCGTGCCAATGTGGTGTATGCGCATTGTTGAAATCTCCCAGCGTCGCAACATACCAGCGCACACGTTCTCCCACTTTCATTGTCATCAGCGGCATATTCCCGAAGATATATCCGTTCACCGACCACTTGATATTCGTATCGACGAATCCCGTGCCCGCAATCGTCCCCGCCATTCCTTCCGGCGTGAACAGCGAAGATTCCTTGCGATTCACTCCTTTTGGATCTGTCGTGTGGTCTCGGATGTTGTCTTCCAGATACCAGCTTTCATTTTCGTTCAGCGCAATGAACATGTTCAGAAATTCGTGATCCACATCTTTCGGCCGCCCGTCCGGACGAGCCATTCCCCGCCGCGTCACCACAATCATTCCAAATAGGCCGGAAGCGATGTCCTGCAACTCATCCGCATGCGAGTGATAAAGCCAGAAAACAGAACTGGGATCGGCCGGCCCGGGCCCCGCGCGCTCCGGAACTCGCCATGTGTAGGTGTGAGTCGCTCCGGAAGGCACCGCGCCGTCACCTTTGTCGTTGCCTGTTGTCCCGTCGTTGTAATCCGCGCCTTCCGAGTCCTTCTCATAGAGCACGCCGTGCGGGTGCATGCTGAAAGGATGCGTGCCGTTATTCTTGAAGTGAATTTCAATCGTGTCGCCGACTTCTGCGCGAAGAACTGGACCGAGCATGCCGAGGTACGCCTCTTCCGGAGCGCGCGGCTTCAATTTTGTAAACGTATCGTCCGTGTATTCGCGAAAGACGGCCTTTTTGTAGATGCGCCCAATCTTGTGCGGCGCGGATTCCGTATATCCTCGTTGGAGTTCATCGAAACGGGTGCCTCATCGCCTCGTCCCGCCCTGCCGGCGCGTAGTCCCACTGAATTTCATCCGCCGCAACGTAGTGCACGCGAAGTTTTCCGCCAGGCGTTTGTGCTCTGAGCGGAGAACTAAGTAGGAGAACTGCCAGCAGGCAACAGGCAGCACACAGGACCCCCACAGCAGAAGTTGCTTTCATATTTTCTCCGGGCGGTTAAAAGAGAGATGGATCAATCAAGTTGGCCGTATTCTAGCCCTCGCGGGCCTTTCTTCCTACAACAAACGGCGCGTGGCACACTAAAAAAGTTGCTCTTTTTTTGTTTCTTCATCCCATGCGAACTTTAGAATGAACACTCCTCTTGACTTTCCCCGCCTTTTCCCCCACCCTAATTTCAGCTGCGGTTGCGGCGCACGTGGCGATTTAGGGCAACTTGCTCCACGTAAAAAACTGCTAAAGAGCTTGTCAGGTTTCCCAGAGCTTTCTGAGACCCTCCTTGCACTCTTTGGCACGGAGGGCTTTTCATTTCTCCCCTTCGCGCTGCCCTTCTCGCTTCATTCGCTTAACGTGCTCCGCGTTTTGCGCGGTCGTGTTTTTGCTTTCCTAAGGGCCGGGACTTCAGTCCGCCCCAAGGTGGCTTATGCCGGATCACTACCAACTCCGCTGTCGCGAATGTGGCAAATTCTGGGGCAATGCCCCCAGGTCTTTCTGCGAAGAGTGTTTCTCCCCGCTCGAAGTCGCCTACGACTACGACGCCCTCAAGAAAATTGCCCGCAAAGACGCCCTCGCCTCGCGAAACTTCAATATGTGGCGCTACTCCGAACTCCTTCCGCTTCCCGAAGATTTTACGCCGCCAAACTCCGTCGGCGGCACTCCGCTCGTTCCCGCGCGCCATCTCGCTGCGAAACTCGGCGTGCAAACTCTCTATGTCAAAAATGACGCCGTCTGCTTCCCTTCGCTCTCCTTCAAGGACCGCGTCGTCGCCACCGCCCTCGCCGCCGCGCGCCGCTTTGAGTTCAAAACCGTTGGTTGCTCTTCCACCGGAAATCTCGCCAACGCCGTCGCCGCGCAATCCGCACAGCAAGGCTTCGACGCGTGCGTGTTCATTCCCGCCGATCTCGAACCCGCAAAAATTCTCAACACCGCCGTCTACGGCGCGCGCATCGTCCGCATTAACGGCAACTACGACCACGTCAATCGTCTCTGCGCGCAAATCGCCGATCGTTTTCAATGGGGATTCGTCAACGTCAATCTGCGCCCCTACTACGCCGAAGGCTCGAAAACCCACGGCTACGAGATCGCTGAACAACTTGGCTGGACTCTGCCCGACAACGTCGTTGTCCCGATGGCCGGCGGTTCGCTCATCACAAAAATTGCTAAAGCCTTCCGCGAACTCGTTCTGCTCGGTTGGGTGAAAGAAAAGCCAGTGAAGTTTTTCGGAGCGCAGGCCACCGGCTGCTCACCAATTTCCGACGGCGTAAAACGCAATCTCGCGCGCTTTGAACCGCAAAAGCCGCAAACCATCGCGCGTTCGCTCGCCATCGGCAATCCAGCCGATGGCCCGTACGCGATGAAAGAAATGCGCAACTCCGGGGGCTGGGCGGACGACGTCTCCGATCCGGAAATTGTGGACGCCATTCAACTGCTCGCCGAAACCGAAGGCATCTTCGGCGAAACCGCCGCCGGCGTCACCGTCGGGGTAGCACAAAAACTGATCGAAGCAGGCCGCATCGGCTGCAAACGAAACTACCGTCGTCTGCGTCACCGGCAACGGCCTGAAAACTACCGACGCAATCGTCTCGGAATATCCGCTGAGCGAAGCCATCGCCCCCCGCCTCGACGCCTTTGAGGCCTATCTCGACACGCAGCTCGCGCCTGCGGCCGGAGCCGCCAAAGTCTGAACCCCATGCAAACCCGGCAGACATCTACTCTTTTCATCCTGCGCGAATGCGTGGGGCCGCGGCAAGATCAAGTGCACCTGGTACAGAATGCAATTTTTGTATCCCTTTGGAGACTAACGACATGTCCGTAACCATCGAAATTCCCACGGCGTTCCGCAAATTCACTGACGGCTCGCCAAAATATTCCTGCAGCGCCACGACCATCGCCGAAGCGTTAAACGTCCTTACGTCCCAATTCCCCGGCCTCGGAAAACATGTTCGCGACGACCAGGGCCAAATCCGCCAGTTTCTCAATGTCTATCTCAACGAAGAAGACATCCGCTTCCTCGGCGGCGAATCCTGCCAACTAAAAGATGGCGATCGCGTCCTCCTTGTCCCCTCCATAGCCGGGGGCGCGAACTAAGCCGGGCAAAATCCGCCGGCACTCCGGGCGGGCACACAAGGCCCGGCGGCGTGCACTCTCTGCCAAGGATGATGATCGGCAAAGCGAGCCAGCCGATCGATGGATCGGAGAGAGCAATTTGGAAGTTTTGAGCAGACAACAACTGCACTGATTTTTCAGCTACGGCGTTTCCCATTTTCCGCTCGCCGACGAACGAAAAAGCGCGTCGATCACTTTCATGTTGGCGATGGCGTCTTCGAGCGAAACCGGGACTTCCGTGTCGTTGCGAATCGCTTTGGAAAATTCGTCGCCCTGAACCGTGTATTGATCCGCAGGCGGAATCACTTCGATGACGCTTTTTCCGCCGATGAATTCCATGGTGTCGGAAACTCTAAGAAGCAAAGACTTGTCCGTCGGCGCATTAAATGGAATCTCGACTTCGATTCGCCCCGCCGTGCCCAGCAGCGTCATGCGCTGGTAGTAATTTGTCTGCGTTCCGCAGGTAAACACGGAATGTCCGCTTGAAAATTCCAGGATTCCCGAAGCGAGGCGGTCCGTGCCGAAGTCGGGATCGTTCTCCAAGGTCGCCCGAGACGCGCTTCGGCTCTTCGCCATAAAACCAGCGTGAAAGCGTAATCGGATAGCAGCCGATATCTAAAAGCCCGCCGCCGCCCCATTCGACTTTGTGCCGGACATTTTTTTCGTCGCGATTGAAATAACAAAACATCGTGACGATCGATTTGAGATCGCCGATTTTTCCACTGCGAACGAGTTCGCGGACGCGCAGCCACTGTGGATAGGTTTTTACCATAAAGGCTTCGCCGATTTTTGTGCGACGTACGATCGCGAACAAGGCGAAGCGTCTCTGCTTCCGCGGCGTTCAAGTGCAATCGGTTTTTCGCAGAGCACGTGCTTACCCGCTTCGGCGGCTTTGATGGACCACGGGACGTGGAGATGATTCGGCAGCGGATTGTAGATCGCTTCGATTTCCGGGTCGGCGATTAACTCTTCGTACGAACCGTACGCTTTCGGAATTTTGAGCTCTTCGGCTGCGCGCTGCGCTTTTCTTAGTTCGCGCGAGGCGATTGCGGCGACTTCGCTCCATTCACCTTTCTGCATTCCGGGAATGACTTTGCGCGTCGCGATCGACGCGACGCCGAGAATTCCCCACTTCACCTTCCCGGTTTTTTTCATCAGCAGTCCTCGACACTGGATGCGGCGAAAATATTCTGAAACACTATCGCACAACTCGCAGTATGATTCGTGGGCTTCGTTTCGCAATTCCAGGTTGGAGAGAACTTCATGCCCCGTTTTGATTCGTTCAGTTGCAAGTTTGCCTTCACGCTCTTGTGCGCCTTTTTTGTGCGTTGCGCCAATTGTTTCCGCACAGACCGCCGCAGTTTTCCGTTTCCTTTGCGAAAGAGCGCAGCGCGATACCTCTTGATGGGCGCGTATTGCTGCTTTTCTCCACCGACCCTTCCGAGGAACCGCGCAATCAGATCAGCATTTCTTACAAGACACAGATTGTGTTCGGCGTCGATGTCGACCAGCTTCCGCCTGGAAAACCCGTTGCAGTGAATGATGCCAACGCGTTTGGCTACCCGGTCCGGAATCTGCGCGACCTGAAGCCCGGCGAATATTATGTGCAGGCGCTGCTGCATCGCTACGAGACATTTCATCGCGCGGATGGACACACGGTAAAACTGCCGATGGACCGTGGCGAAGGGCAGCACTGGAACATCGCGCCGGGAAATCTTTACAGCAAGCCGCAAAAGATCACCGTCAATTCCTCGACAAAACTCTCCATTGTGATGGACCAGGAAATTCCTCCGATTGCCGCCCCGAAAGACACGAAATATATTCGGCATATGAAGATTCAGTCGCAACTGCTGACGAAATTCTGGGGACGGCCGATGTTCCTGTCCGCCAATGTGCTCGTTCCGGAAGGATTTGATGAGCATCCGACCGCGCGCTTCCCTTTGATGATCTCCGAAGACCACTTCAACCACGATTTTGAAGGGTTGCGGATGGAGCCACCCGATCCAAATTTGAAGCCGGACTATTCAGAACGATTTCACATTTCCGGTTACAACCGGATTCAGCAGGAAGAAGAGTACAAGTTTTACCAAACCTGGATTTCGAAGGATTTTCCGCGTTATCTGGTAGCGCAGATCAATCACGCGAACCCGTTCTACGACGATTCCTACGCGGTGGATTCGGCAAATCTTGGTCCTTACGGCGAAGCGATCGAGACGGAGCTGATTCCCGCGCTTGAAAAGCAGTTTCACGCGATTGGGCAGGGCTGGGCGCGCTTTGTTTACGGCGGTTCTACGGGCGGCTGGGAATCTCTCGCCGTGCAGATGTTTTATCCGGATCACTATAACGGAGCGTTTGTGGCGTGCCCCGATCCGGTGGACTTCCGCGCGTACACGAACATCAATTTGTACTCGGACAACGAACGCTTTTTTTTTGCAGGGGCCGCACACACAGATGGCGCAGCCTTCGTACCGGAATTACCTGGGGCAGACACTGGCGACGACGCAGTCCGTCAATCAGTATGAGCTGGCGCTTGGTTCGCACGCGCGCTCGGGCGAACAGTTTGATATCTGGCAGGCGGTTTACGGGCCCGTGGGCGCAGACGGCTATCCCGCGCAAATCTTTAACAAGGAAACGGGAGAGATCGATCACAAGGTTGCGGAGTACTGGAAGGAACACTACGACCTGAATGCGATCTTGCAGCGCGATTGGGCGACACTTGGACCCAAGGTGCAGGGAAAACTGCACATTTATGTGGGCAGCGCGGACAATTACATGCTGAACGATGCGGTCTATTTGCTGGAAGATTTTCTAAAGACGACCACCAATCCTCCTTACGACGGTGAAGTGAAATACGGAGACAAGGCGGAACATTGCTGGAACGGCGATCCGAATTTGCCGAACTACTTGTCCCGGCTGCATTACAACACGCAATATTTGCCGAAGATTCTGGATCGTATGGCGAAGACCGCACCGCCGGGAGCGGATCTCACTTCCTGGCGTTACTGGCAGCGGACCCTGAACAATTTTCATCATGCGAGAATTCGCGCGAAGTATTGGACTTGACTGAGGGCTGAGTTGATTTACGAACTTCCTCGCCGAGGAATCCGTGCTAATAAGGTTTTGCTAGCGCTGCTTTCTGCCGCATCGCTTGCAGCGCAGATGCCGCCGAAGTCTGTGCCGCCGGCGGACGACCGCCTGATTTCTCTATTCAAGGAATTGACAGAAGCGCCTGGGACCTCCGGGGTTTGAAGACTCCGTGCGAAAACTGATGGCAGAACGCATGAAACCGTTCGCCGACAAAATCAGCTACGACGGTCTTGGTTCCGTAATCGGCCAACAAGGCAATTCAGGCCCCAGAATCATGCTGGACGCGCACATGGATGAGCTGGGCGGAATGGTGCGGCGCATTCGTCCGGACGGATTTCTGACAATGCAGATGCTGGGATACTGGCTGACGGCGGCTCTGCCGGATCAGCGATGGGTGATTCTTGGCTCGAAAGGGCCGGTACTGGCAAATACGGATATTTGGGACGCGCACATTGCTCCGCACGATCCCGCAAGGGGACGCAAAAGCAGGACCTCGTGTTGGATATTGGTGCGCTAGGACGGCTGCGGAAGCAGAAGCGCTTGGAATTTCGCCGGGCGATCCGGTTTCGCCGGTTTCCGATTTTGCCGTGCTGGCAAATAACCGCTACCTGGCGAAAGCGTGGGACGATCGCGTTGGTTGTGCGTGATGCTGGAGGTGATGCGGCGGCTGGCGAAGACTTCCCATCCGAATCAGGTTTTTTATGCCGCAACTGTGCAGGAAGAAGGAAGCATCGAGATGCGCGGCGCGCAGACTTCTTCGCGCATCATCAATCCGGACATTGGGCTGAGCATTGAAGTTGGAATTGCGAATGATATTCCCGGACCTGGGCCCGAAGCTGGGCCAGGAAGTTCTGGCGGCGGGCCGGCGGTGATGCTGTACACGTTCAGCGAGCTGCCGAATCGGAAACTGGTGGCTCATTTGAAAGAGGTCGCGGCTGCGCAACACATTCCGCTGCAGACTGGATTTTGTAGGTGGATTTGGGGACGACGCGGGGGCAATCAAGCTGAATAGTACCGGGGTGCCGGTGACGACGATACTTGTTCCGGCGCGGTCAACTCACGCTCACAACGGAATTATTGACCGTGCGGATTTTGACCGGACCGTAGACCTTGTCGTGGCGCTGATTCAAACGCTCGATGCGGGCACCGTGGAGCGCATCAAGAAGTTCGACCCATGAGTTTTCCTGGCGCAAACAGAGCGCCTGGCCCGATCGCGCCTCTCACGATCCTCATTTATCGAAAGCGTGCTTGGCAGATACATTCCGGGAGCGCAACCGCAAGGCACTCCATGCCAAGGATCTGGTCGGCATCAATGCAGCTTCCGAACGGCTCAATCGTGAAGCAGAGGACGCCCTGGGATATCAGCTTCCCACTGACTAGATTCCCTCCTCGGGGTCTAGCGTGAATTGCGGCGAACTCTATTGAGTGTGCAAGCCCGGCGGCGACCCAAGGCCTATCGGACATTTGTTGTGGTAAGCCGGCTAGTCCTTTTGGAATCGAGGTTTTCCACCGTGGTCTGCGCGCCAATCTTTTCCGGCGGCGAGGGGTTGTCCACCAAGTCCAGGTGGGTTCAGAAGGAAGGTCTGAAGCACGAGATTACTTGCGACAACCTGGTAAGCATCCGCAAATCAGATTTGGCGAACTATGTGGGGCGACTGTCCCCTCGGAAAGCTCCCGGACTTGAATCGGGCCCTCGAGATGGCGCTCGATCTTTCGTAGTGCGGATTTTCTGCGTGACACCGTATTTTGAGCATATAGAATGCCCACTAGGCACCTTCCGTATATCACAACAACGGTGAATCATGTTCCTCGCTCCGATCTCTGTCGCTGTTTCTCTTTAGCTGCTTCCTAGCAGCTCCGCTTTTCCCTGTTTCTACCCTTTAGTGAATTTTCATCCGCGCGGGTTCTGCGCAGAAAGCATGTCTAGGCATATGTCTTTGCAGAAGGAAGCTGGGGCGCAGGCGATGCCCTCATTCTGGAGTTCGATCCGCGAGGCAGTCCGCGGATCGCATCAGGATTTCACGACCGGCAATTTGAATCGCGCGATTATCCTGCTGGCCATTCCCATGGTTTTGGAGATGGTGCTGGAGTCGCTGTTCGCGGTCGTGGATGTGTTTTGGGTGGGAAGGCTCGGACCGGATGCAGTGGCAACGGTTGGGCTGACAGAGTCGCTGCTGAGTCTGGTGTTTGCGGTCGGATTGGGGCTGAGCCTTTCGACGACCGCGATGGTGGCGAGGCGCATTGGCGAAAAAGATCCGGAAGGCGCTGCAGTGGCCGGAGTGCAGGCAATTATTTTGGGCTTGGTAACTTCCCTTCTGGTGGGAATTCCCTGTCTGATTTTTGCGCCAGAATTGCTGCGCTTGATGGGCGCTTCGCCGGAAATTGTGCACAGCAGGGTCCGGCTATGCGCGGATTGCGCTGGGCGGAAGCGGCGCGATTCTGCTGCTCTTTCTGAACAATGCGATTTTTCGTGGCGCGGGCGATGCGGCGATCGCGATGCGCCTGCTTTGGGTGTCGAACATCATAAATCTGGTGCTCGACCCCTGTTTGATTTTCGGCTGGGGACCATTTCCGAAACTCGGTGTAACGGGCGCGGCACTGGCTACGTTCACGGGGCGTAGCATCGGCGTGCTTTACCAGTTCTACCGGCTGATGCGCGGGACGGAACGGCTGCGGATTTTGCGGAAGCAGATTCGCGCGGATTTCGGCGTGCTGTTCCGGTTGCTGCGTGTTTCCGTTACGGGAATATTGCAATTTGCGATTGCGCATACGAGCTGGATTGGACTTGTACGCATCGTGAGCATTTTCGGTTCGGCGGCGCTGGCAGGTTACACGATTGCCATACGGATCGTAATTTTCGTGATTCTGCCTTCGTGGGGATTGAGCAATGCCGCGGCGACGCTGGTGGGACAGAATCTGGGCGCAAAGCAGCCGGAGCGTGCAGAGAAATCGGTGTGGCGCACAGGGCTATACAACATGTTGTTCCTCGGTGCCGTGGGGATTGTTTTTATTATTTTTGCGGAACCGATTGTCTCGCTCTTTACACACGACCCGACCGTGCTTCCGCTTGCCGCTTCGGCGCTGCGCATTTTCAGTTACGGGAATATCGGGTATGCGTACGCGATGGTGATGATGCAGGCGTTCAACGGAGCCGGCGACACCATTACGCCGACGATTGTGAACTTTTTTGCGTTCTGGATGCTGGAGTTGCCGGCGGCGTATTTGCTGGCGATGCATACGCGGTTGCAGGCGCGCGGCGCTTATTGGGCCGTCGTAGTGGCGGAAGCGTCGATGGCAGCGGTGAGTATTGTTTTGTTCAAGCAGGGAAAATGGAAGCGGCAGAAGATTTAGAGCGAGTGCCTTTTTACAGGACCAGCTCGCGGGCCACCATCGAGATTCGGTTTGGGTTAACCCGGCGTCGTAAGAGCGCAGCCAAGAGTGGCTAGCTACAGTAGGCGATCGCTGGCGGCTTTCAAGGTCGAGGAGTTTGCGTTTGTTTTCAAGGCCGCCGCCGAAGCCGGTGAGGCTACCGTTGCTGCCGATGACGCGATGGCACGGAACAATGATAGGGAGCGGGTTTTGCCCGTTGGCTGCGCCTACGGCTCGAACCGCTTTGGGGTCGCCGATTCTATTCGCCAACTCGCCGTAAGAGATCGTTTCGCCGTACGGAATCTTTTGGAGATTCTTCCAGACCCTTTTCTGGAAATCCGTTCCTTCCATTAAGAGCGGGATTTCAAACTCGCGCAGCGTGCCGGCAAAATATTCCTGAAGCTGGCGAACGACTTCAGAGAAAAAAGCCAAGTCTTCTTTCCATTCGTCATGAGGTTTCTCGCCGTTTCGCCCGCGGAGGAACCAGACCGTGCTCAAGCCAACTTCGCTTCCCACAAGCCGCAGCGAACCGACCGGTGTCTTTTCCAAAGTTGCGAAATAGGTCCTCATTCCGCCCATCTTACCCCCGCTGAACCTTTTTTGCTCCCGCGATACGCTGGTGCTAAACTTCGGTTGAGCAAGCCATGCCAGCAAAGACACTTTACGAAAAGATCTGGAACAATCACCTGGTTCATCAAGAGCCGGGTAAACCAGCGATTATCTACATTGACCGGCACCTGATTCATGAAGGCACTTCGCCACAGGCGTTTGCGGGTTTGAAGGCGGAGGGCCGCAAGGTGCGGCGACCGGATTTGACGTTTGCCGTAATGGACCACTCCGTGCCGACGACGAACCGGACTTTGCCGATTGTGGACACTGACGCGCGGCTGCAATTTGAAGCGCTGGAGAAGAACTGCCGCGAGACGGGCGTGCGGCTGTTCGACATGAACAGCAAGAATCAAGGGATTGTGCACATCATCGGGCCGGAACTGGGAATTACGCAGCCGGGGCAAACGATTGTTTGCGGTGACAGCCATACTTCGACGCACGGCGCGTTTGGGACGCTCGCCTTTGGAATTGGCACGAGCGAAGTGGAACACGTGCTGGCGACCCAGTGCCTGGTGCAATCGAAATCGAAAACGCTGCACATTCTGGTGCATGGGAAACGGCCGAAGGGCGTGACGGCGAAGGATTTGATTCTGGCGATTATCGGAAAGATTGGCATTGGCGGCGGGACGGGGCACGTTGCCGAGTATGGCGGGCAGGCGATTCGCGAACTTTCGATGGAAGGGCGCATGACCGTCTGCAACATGACGATCGAAGGCGGCGCGCGGGCGGGAATGGTTGCGCCGGACGACACGACGTTCACGTATCTCGAGGGCAGGCCGTTTGTTCCGCGCGGAAAAGAGTTTCAGGACGCTGTCGAGCGGTGGAAGCTGCTTCACACGGATGAAGGCGCAGCGTTTGACATGACTGTGGAGCTGCAAGCGGAGCAGATTGCGCCGCAAGTGACGTGGGGTACGAATCCCGGGATGGTGACGAGCGTAACGTCGCGCGTTCCGGATCCGCACGATTTTAAGGACCCGAATGACCAGAAAGCAACCGAGAGCGCGCTGAAATACATGGGATTGAAGCCGGGAACTCCGATCACAGACATTTCTGTGGATCGCGTGTTCATTGGGTCGTGCACGAACTCGAGGCTAGATGATTTGCGCGCGGCGGCACAACTTGTCGCTGGTAAGCACGTGGCAAGAACCATCAAGCAGGCGCTGATTGTTCCGGGCTCGCGCGGGATCAAGGCGGCGGCGGAAAAAGAAGGGCTCGACAAGATCTTTACCGACGCAGGATTCGAATGGCGCGATGCGGGATGCAGTATGTGCATCGGCATGAACGCGGACGTGCTTCCGCCGCATGAGCGGAGCGCGAGCACTTCGAACCGCAATTTTGAAGGACGCCAGGGGCGCGATAGCCGGACGCATCTGGTTAGCCCGGTAATGGCGGCCGCGGCGGCGTTGGCTGGGCATTTCGTCGACGTTCGGTCTTTTGACGTCGCGAGCGTGGAATAGAGAAAAAATGGCGATACTCGACGGCATTGTCGGCTCCCGCGCAGGTCGTTGCCCGCCGGAAGGGTTCACGGGCAAGGGCGGTTTTTGAAGAACAAGCAAGATTTTGGACGTTTAGGACTTTTCTGATGAAACCATTTATTACCCATAGCGGGCTCGTACTTCCGCTCGACAAGGTCAATGTAGACACGGACCAGATGGTGCCGAAGCAGTTTTTGAAGGCGCTGACCCGGGAGGGGTTTGGCCGGATTCTTTTTTATGATTGGCGCTATACACAACCGGGAGAAAAACTGAATCCGGATTTCATTTTGAACTGGCCGCAGTATACGGGCGCGAGCGTTTTGCTGACGCGGGCTAATTTTGGCTGCGGATCGAGCCGTGAGCATGCGCCGTGGGCGATTGGCGATTACGGGTTTCGAGTGATTCTTGCTCCCAGCTATGCGGATATTTTTTATAACAACTGCTTCAAGAACGGCATTCTTCCCGCGGAGCTGACCGAAGCGCAGATCGACGAGCTATTCCGCCGGGCCGAAAGGGAAAAAGGCTACACGCTCAGCGTCGACTTGCCAAATCAGACCGTCAACGACAACTACGGCCTCGTCTACAAATTTGAAATAGTGCCGTCGCGCAAAGAAGTTTTGCTGAAGGGACTCGACGATATCGGCACGACGATGCAGCACATTTCCTCGATTGACGATTATGAAAAGTCCCACGCGGCTGCGGCGACGATGTTTGAAGCGGTTGACGTGAAGAATTACAGCTAGCCCGACGAGACGGGCTCAGCTGATTCCGGCGCGGCGGCCGG
Source organism: uncultured Acidobacteriota bacterium (assembly GCA_963794175.1). Lineage (GTDB taxonomy): Bacteria > Acidobacteriota > Terriglobia > Acidiferrales > UBA7541 > Acidiferrum. Next base: position 167,307 of record CAWCCV010000013.1, read on the forward strand.
GCCGAGCAATTCCGCGATCAAAATTCCCGCAAGAACAAACGCAGCGCCGAAAATGGCTCTCGTGGCCAGGCGCTCGCCCAAGAAAATATACGACGTTAAGACGGCGAACACCGGTTCGAGCGTGAATAGAATGGCTGCGTGGCCTGGCGTCGTGTATTGCTGCGCCCACAGCTGAACCGAAAAGGCAACGGCGGTGGCAAGGACCGCGCAGATCACTACCCCGCCGAGTAACGACCAGCTCGGCTCGAGACGAATCGGCTGCCAGCGAATGGCGGCCGCGATGCCCGTCATGATCCATGCCATTCCGGCGCAAGCAATGACCTGCAGAACGCCGAGCGCGGATGCGGAGTGCTGTTTCGTGTATTCGCTGACGAGGATGATGTGCACGGCGTAGGAGGCTGCGGCGACGAAGGTGAGCACGTCCCCACGATTCAAATGGGCTACGCCTTCGGCCGGAATCGTCAGATAGTAGAGACCGAAGCCCGCCGCGAGCGCGCCCCCGTAAACCCAGGTCGTTAGTCTGTAGCCCCAGAAAATTCCGAAGAGCAACGGAACAAGCACAACGCTCGAGCCAGTCACGAAACCTGAGTTCGACGCACTGGTGTATTGCAAGCCGGCGGTTTGAAAGGCGTATCCCGCGAACATGAAAAACCCGAGGCGCAAACCGGCAAAGATCTCTTCCCTCTCGACAGAGAAAAATACCCGCGGGCGCCAGGCAGCCATCAGCAATCCGGCTAGAGTGAAGCGCAAAGCAAGAAACAAGAAAACGGAGCTGTGGTCGAGCGAGTTTTTTACGACGACGAACGTAGAACCCCAAAGAATGGTGCAGAAAGTGAGGCCGAGGTCGGCTTGGATTCGCTTTGGAGGGGGCGCGGCCGGGCTAGTTGTCATGGCTTGGTGCCGTGCAGTTTACTTCAATTTTGCAATTACGCGAACCCGGCCGCCGTTGACAGCACGCGCAGACGGTTTAACATGCGGGTACGATGTCTCCCGAATCAAGGACACGCCGAATTCTTGGCTTTTTCTTTTGTCTGCTTTGCGGTCTCTTGGCAAATTCTCCCGCCAAGGCCGCCGACAACTGGGTTGAAGTTAAATGCCCTCATTTCACCGTTGCCGGAAATTCGGGCGAGAAAGACCTGAGGAAAATTTGCGATCAATTTGAACTGTACCGCTCGATGTTTCGCAGCGCGTTTCCTTCCCTGCAAGTAGATCCGGGCACACCGATTGAAATCATCGCCGCAAAAAATGAAGCGACGATGAAGGAACTTCTGCCCGACATGTACGAAGTAAAGGGGCACACGCATGCTGCCGGCCTGTATCAGGCAGGGCCGACGAAAATCTACGTAATTCTGCAAATGAATTTGGAGGGCGACCGGCCTTATCACGTCCTTTATCACGAGTACACACACACGCTCGTCCATCTGAATTTCTTCCACGTGCCGCTCTGGCTGGACGAAGGACTGGCCGAGTATCTCGGCAACGCCAGTTTCGACAACAAAGAAGTACGCATCGGTCTAGTCCCAACAGGGCATTTGTACGTGCTTCAGCAGAACAAGCTATTGCCGATTGAAACTCTCATGGCCGTCGACCATGGCTCTCCGTACTACAACGAAGCCAACCGGACTTCGGTGTTTTATGCCGAATCCTGGGCGCTGACTCACTTTCTGATGCTGGACCAGAGGGCGCGGCAGGATCGCCTGTTGCCGAAATTTCTGGATGCGTACACGAAGACAGGCGATCAGGTCGCGGCTGCGAAAATTGCATTCGGCGATCTAAAGAAAGTTGGGGAAACTCTGGACAACTACGCCCGTGCGGGAAACTTTTACAACGGAATCGTGAAGCCGCCCACGGATGCTCTGGACAAGAACTATGCATCCCGTGCGCTGTCGCATGCCGAGGCCTCGACGTTGCTCGGAGAATTTCTTGCCATTCACGGGCGGCCGAAGGAAGCGAAAGAGCTGCTCGATCTGGCGGCAAAAGCAGAGCCGAACTCCGCCGCTCTGCACGAGGCTTTGGGGCTACTGGCCTATCGCAACGGGGACTGGGAAGCAGCAACCCGGGAGATGGAAGAAGCGATCCGCTTGGGGACGACGAGCTTTGCGCCCTACTACCTGGTTGGGGTCCGGACGGCGCGGGGATTCGGCTCGTCGGAAGAAGGGGACTCGCAGGCGATTGAAAACCTGAACAAAGCGATCAAGCTGAATCCGAATTTCGCCCCCGCCTACGATGCGCTGGCGCTCGCGCTCAGAGACTCCCCGAACCAAATTTCAAACGCCGTGAATGCCGAATTGAAAGCCGTAAAGCTCGATTCCTCGAATATGGGTTACGCGGTGAATTTTACGTTTTTGCTGCTGGCCGCGAACCGCGACGCGGATGCCGCCGCGATGGCGGAGAAGATTGGCAAAGCGGCGAGCACCGAACAGGAAAAAAGAATGGCAGAGCAGGCAATGGAGGGAGTGAAGGACCAGATCGAGCGAAAGAAACGCGAGAAGGCAATGATGGCCACGATGCAAAACAGTTCTCAGTCGGAAACGAAACAGGCGAACGAAGTGCCCGTCGCACAGCCATCAGCGAATACGGCCGGCACCGCGGGGCAAGGTCCGCCGCCGAAAATAATCATCGATCGAGCGCCCTCGGTAGTGGACGGCGCGATCTCGGAAGCAGTCTGCGGCGCGGGTCACGAAATCACGATTACGCTGGGTTCAGCCGGCCAGGCCGTTCGATATCACGCTATCGATGTGGGCCTCGTAGAAATTGTCGAGGGCCCGGGCCGTCCCGCGCCGGAATTGACAAACTGCCAAGTCTTGGACTGGACGTCTCATTCGAGTGTGGTTCGAGCGTCAGAACGGAAAACAGTACGCGGGAGAAATTACGAAGCTCTATTTCTTCTAGCCGGAAAGCGCAAAAAAAACCGGGAAACGGCTTGCGCCGCTTCCCGGGTAAAGGTTTGCGTTCTATTAGAAGCGGAGCTTAACGGCAAGCTGCATGTTGAACTGTTCCCCGGGGCCCAGCCCCGGAGCGCCGTTGAAGTCGCCGATGGTGTCGTTTACTTGACCGAAGCCATTGACCGACGTGCAGTGGTGTGCCACGAGGTCTTCTCCGCAAGACAGGTTCACAGAGCCAACACCGGATGCGAAATTGGTGCGGTTGAACATGTTGAATATGTCCGCGCGCAATTGAAGGTTGAACCGTTCGGTGATGGGGATGTTCTTTACCACGGAAACATCCACGTCTTTGAAGTTCGGTCCTGGGAATTTGTTCCGGGAAACTGCTCCGCCACCGCAACCTGGATCACTTGGGTCGCAGAATACGCCTGGGTTCAGATACTGAAGCCCAGGGAGCGTTGAGTCAAATTTGTTCGAACCAGTGTTGAATTTGCCGCCCAAGTAGTTCAACCCGGAAAGCAATTCGTCATAAGGCTGTCCGGAATGGAAGTTCATGATGCTGCTGACTTGCCAGTCATTGAAGACTAGCTTTGACCAGGTTGATGTTGCCCACTTCGCTTTCGGCAATTCGTAGTTCAGGCTGATGGTGAAGAGGCTTCCGGGTGTCGAAGTCTCCGTTGCCGTAATCGAGCTTGCGATTGAATGCATCGTCCAGGATTGCGGCACGATATTGGGTGATTTGGTCCAGCGCATGGGACCACGTGTAAGCCACTTGAGAGGTCAGGCCGTGGTAGTTCCTCGTGCGGAATGTGGTTTGCAGTGCATTGTAGTTTGACGTGCCAATCGTGTTGAGCTGGAGAATGTTGGTAAAGTTGGGAAAATCCCCGGCTTGATTGATGTTGGAAACGATATTCAGCTTGCGGCCCTGGCTTCCCACAAAACCGATCTGCCAGATACCGATATTGCCGAAGCCCTTTTCCACTTGCAGGCTGTAATTGAAGTTGTAAGGCGTCCTGAAATTACTGCTGACGGAATAGGCGCTAAGACCTTTGGGGTCCGTGGGAGCCGCACAATTTGGATCGGTGCAAGCCTGGACGCCGGAAAAAATGGCGTTACCACCGGTTTGAACCGCATCCCAGTTGTAAGAAGCCTGGCCCAACCGGTTCAGCGCGTACGTGGAAACCGGAGTTGAGCCGAATGGATTGCCCTGAATTCCCGAAGGTGCCGAAACGGGCGGGCGGAAGTCGAGGAATGGATTCAGGTTGATCTGGTCATAGAACATTCCGACTCCACCGCGGATGACGAGGTCACCTTTATCATTCGCCTGATAGGCGAACCCGAATCGCGGAGCGAAGTTATTCTTGTCCGAATCAAAGAGGGGACCCGTACCTGTCACTTTGAAACCAGTTCCGGGCAGGAAGTTGGCGATATCCTCGTGCTCGCTGTGCAGAGGCCCAAAGTATTCGTAACGTACGCCCAGAGTCAGATTCAGTTTCTTGGTGACCTGCCAACTATCCTGAAAGTACAGGTTAAATGCGTTGACAACAACGAAGCGCTCGGGATTGCCGACTGCGATCGTTGAACTCTGGACATCTCCAGCAAGAAAATCCGCGAGTGCTTTGGTAGCGTCGTCAAGAGCTCCATCATCAGCCCACGGTCCTTGCGTGCCGTCGAAGGTAAATTTACCCGTACCACGCCGGTGATAAAACTCGTTCAAATGGGCCTGACGGACTTCTCGCGCCATAACGAAACTGATGAGCGCCGTGGGCTTGGGAAACGATATCCGAAATGTGCCAAGTCAGGTCGTTGCGGCCTTCCGGTGGGGTCAAGCCAATCTGCTCAAAGCTGCCGCCGTTCGGACCGATGACGATGTTGGGAGCGCCATTGATGTATTGGCCTTTGTTGACTGCGTCCGGGCTGAGGAATATGCCCATTGCCTGCGTGTTGAAACCGTTGTTGAAATCGCTAAAGACCTGGTTGAAGTAGTTCGCCCCAAACAGCAGCTGGTTGGTCAGGCGAGAAGAGATCGTCGAGTTCAGCACCGCCGAATAGTTGAAAACGTGAATTGGCGCAACCTCGAAGTAGTCCTTCAGGTTTGAACTCGCCGTGCCCAGCGCAGGGCTTCCTCCAAGAGGAGCCACTTGAGCTTCCCTGTCCGCCGTACCACCGGAAATAGAGGTGGTGCTTGTCGTTGATCTGGTAGTCGAGCCTGGCGACGCCATTGTAGCTATAACCGTATTCGGCGATGGGGCTGAAGAAATTGCTCAAAGTTCCCGGAAGGTCCTTGATCGAGCCCGTTCCGGATGTGGGCCAGAAGCCGCGGGTTGTGTTGGCACAGCCCGTCGGTATTTGGCCTGCGGGGAGCAGACTTGTGAGATCACCGAGTGCGTTGCACGACGCCAAGCTCATTGGAACGCCGTTGTCGGCCAAGACTGCACCCGCCTTCTCAACCCAGGCGGCAGATGGCTCCGTAGCAACTCCGGATAAACCGATAGTGAAGTCTTGCTTTTCGTAGTTCGCGAAGAAGAACAGTTTATTCTTCAGGATCGGGCCGCCAAGAGACGCGCCATAGTTTTCGTTCCGCAACGGTGGTGCTTTGGTCCCGGTCGGCAAGAAGGGGGTATGGGCTGCGTAATATTCATTTCGGTTGAAATAGTAAACCGTGCCGTGAAACTCGTTGCCGCCAGACTTGGTTACAACGTTTACCGTGCCACCGGCATTCCGCCCTGCTTCCGGGCCGTTTTGTGTTTGTGAGGAAAATTCCACGACTGAATCGATCGGCAGTACGACGCCGGCGATTCCCGATACTCCGCCTTGATTGACTGCGGGAATGTTGTGCCAAAAGTCGTTGTTATCCACACCGTCGATCTGCCAATTGATCTGGTTTGCGCGCGTACCGTTAAGCGAACCGAAACCGCCGACGTTATAGCCGCCAAAGCCAGGTTGTACTCCAATGAGCTGCGTAAAGTCCCGGCCATTTAAAGGAACGTTTTGAACCACGTCTTCTGCGATTGTCATCGACTGTGTTTGGGTGGTCGTATCTAGGACCATCGACGCCGCCGAAACTTCAATGGTCGTCGATTGCTGGCCAAGCTTGAGCTGGACATTCAATGTGTAGATCGTACCGGCCACGACCTCGACTTTATCGATCGTATTATTTGGAAATCCGGTCGCAATCACCTGGACTTTATAAATGCCCAGGGGAATGTCCTGAAGAGAAAACTGACCTTCCCCGGTCGTAACCGTCGTGTGCTCAATCCCTGTTGACGCTTCGATAGCCTTTACGGTTGCGTTTGGAACGGCCGCGCCCGATTGATCGGTCACTGTACCGTTGATGGCCCCTCTAAATGTCTGACTGTTGGCTGAGACGACGAATAATAGACTAAGCAAAAAAACATAAACCAATCTTTTCATCTGCAAACCCCCTAGCTGAAGTAACAGCTACCCTGACCCAGTGGAAGCCAACCTCTTCCAAAAGCACAGCTGCGCTTCCGATCGAAGCGCCCCGACGTTCACCACTCTTTGTACAGAAAAAAAAGAATCCCCGAAGGCCATATTGGCCTTATCTTGGATAAACCCTACCGCGTGGTTCAGGGAAGTGTCAATCCAATAAATCAGATTTGAGGAAACGGAAAGCCGGATGCGGAGGCGCGCCACGCTTCAGTTTGCCGCGGAATAGACCGTGCGCCCGCCAACCACGGTACGCAGAACTTTCACTTTCGTGTACCGAGCAGGCTGTATTTTGGTGAGATCGTCCGAGAGTACAATGAAATCGGCCAGTTCGCCGGCTTTCAGTTCGCCTTTTTTGCCTTCGGAGAATTCGGCATAGGCGGAGCCAGTCGTATAGGCGCGAATGCAATCGGCAAGCGAAATTTTTTCTTGCGGCTGCCAGCCGCCGGACGGACCGCCGTCGGGCAGCTCGCGCGTGACACAAGCGTACAGGCCGCGGAACGGGCTGATGACTTCGACGTCATAGTCCGTGCCGAAGGCGAGACGCACGCCGTAGTTTTGCATGGTGGCCCACGCGTATGCGCCTTTGACGCGGTCGGGCCCAACGCGGGATTCCGCCCAGCGCATGTCCGTGGTCTGGTGCGACGGCTGCATCGAGGCGATGACCTGAAGCTTTGCAAAACGCGGAATGTCGGACCTTGAAACGACTTGGGCGTGTTCGATCCGGTCGCGGCGGTCGCGCGGGCCGTTGGCTTTGGCGACGGCTTCGAAAGCATCGAGCGAAACGCGATTGGCGCGGTCGCCGATGGCGTGGAAGTTCAGCTGGAAACCGGCTTTGTCGCGCTCGATGGCCATGGCGCTGAGTTTTTCGGATTCCATGGCAAGCAAGCCGCTCGTTTTCGGATCGTCCGAGTAGGGCGCGAGCATCGCGGCAGTGCGCGAACCGAGCGCGCCATCAGAGACAAATTTCAGTGCGCCGGTGCGAAGCCAGGGATCGGTCGTGCCGCCCTCCTTGCGCTTTGCTTCCAATTTTTCGAGCGGCTCAGAGAACGGCAACCATTCGGTGATGCGGGCGGTTAGCTTGCCCTCTTTTTTCAGATCGCGGTAGACAAGGAAATCTTCCCACGCGGAATTGTCCTGCAAAGAAGTAACGCCGTTGGCGGCGACGTCGGCAAGCGCGAGTTCAATTCCCTTCCGGCGGCGTTCGGGCGTTGGCGGAGGAATTTTCGATTCCACAAGGCCCATCGCGCCTTCTTTCAACATCCCGTCAGGCTCGCCCGTTGCGTCGTGCTCGATTTCCGCCCCTGCGGGGCTTGGCGTCTTTGCGGTAACGCCGGCGAGTTTGAGCGCGAGCGAATTTGCGACGGCAACGTGTCCGGAAATGTGAACGAGAAAGACGGGATTATTTGGCGCAACTTTGTCGAGATCGGCGCGCGTGGGGAATTTCTTGTCGGGCCAGAGCGTGTGGTCCCAGCCGGAGCCGGTGATCCATTCGCCTTCTTTGATTTCCGCAACAGCCGCGGCGAGGCGTTTTTGCAACTCGTCAATCGTTAGGGCGCCGTGCAAACGAACGGCGAGCGCGTCGTAACCGGCGCTGCCAATGTGAACGTGAGCATCGTTGAACCCGGGCATGACGAAATGGCCTTCGAGATCAACAATGCGCGTGCCTTTTTCGGCGAGAGCGGCGACTTCGTCTTCGTCGCCGACGGCGAGAATTACTTCCCCGCGCACGAGAATTGCGGCGGCCCAAGGCACACCGGAATCGTTCGTATAGATGCGGGCGTTCCTGTAAAGCGTAAGGGGTGCGTCCTTGTCTAGACTCATGGACTGCGCGGAAAGCCGCGGAACTGCGAGCACAGCGAAAAGCAAGCCTGCAAAAAGCGAGAATGCCCGGACGGAACGGTCTCTCGGTCATCATTTCCCTTTCTCGTTGGCGATGCCGCTCGCACCCAAGACTGTGAGCAAGGCACGCTGGAGGCCGATTTCGCGGCCTGCGGGTTCGTACCATTCCTGCAGCGAGTGCGCTCCGCCGCCGTTGCCTCCCGCTCCAATCGCAATTGCGTCAATGCCGAGCGAGAGCGGAATGTTGGCATCGGTCGAAGCTCGTTCCATGCGCGAAGTGTTGGAAACGTATTCGTCCGCGGCACGCAGCGCGGCGAGAAGCGGCGAATCGCCGGCAAGTTCCCCGCCCGGGCGGCTGCCGAGCGTTTCCACTTTCCATTCGAGCTTGCCTTTGGAGCGGTCGCGCGCGGACTCCATTTCGTCGCGCACACCCGCGGCCATGCATTCCCGCAAAGCATCTTCGAGCCGCACGAGTTCGTCTTCGCTTTCCGAGCGGACGTCCACCTTCAACCGCGCTTCATGCGGAACTGAATTGACGGAAGTGCCGCCCTCGATCTGGCCTAGATTGAACGTCGTGCGCGGGTTCACGGGCACGCGCGTGTTCAGAAAACGAACCGAGGCGCGAACGAGACCATTGATGGGATTCGGAATGCCGAAGTCCGACCAACTATGCCCGCCGGGGCCGGTGATGACGGCCTCCATGCGGCGCGAAGCGAGCGCCTTTGTGGTGACGTGATCGGTGCCGGAGCCGTCCATGACGACCACCGCTTTCATTCTGTCGCGATAGGTATCCACAAGCGCGCGCATGCCGCGGAGATTGCCTTCGCCCTCTTCGCCAACGTCGGCGACAAAGAGAATCGTGCGCTGCGGCTTGATGCGCGCTTCGTGAACTGCTCGGGCAATGGCGACGAGCGAGGCAAGCCCAGTGCCGTTGTCGGAAATTCCTGGCGCGAACATTCGATTCTTTTCGCGGCGGACTTTCACGTCCGTGCCCGCCGGGAAAACCGTGTCGAGGTGTGCTGCGATCAGAACCACCTCGCGTTCGTTCATGCCGCGGAGTTCCCCGATGACATTGCCGACTTTGTCGAGATGGACTTCTAGGCCGACGGCGGCGAGCAATACTTTTACGGCTTCAGCGCGCTGGCCTTCGGCAAACGGCGGCGCAGGAATTTCCGTCAGCCGCGCTTGTTCATCGTTAATCCAAGCGAGATGCGCTTTGAACCAGTCCAGCGCCGTGCGCGTTTGCGGATTTTGCGCGATTTGAGCGAAATGCGCGGCGCGTCCCGAGGAAAAAGGAATTGCGGAGCGTGCCGGCATGCACAGAAGAATAGCGGAAACGGCGGCGCAATTCACGAAGAGTTGCATGGCGAGTTTGCGCATCAGCGACGGGCAGCTCCGGCGCACAGCGCTTGGAGTTCGTCATCGGTCAGGACGCGGGCCGAATGTTTCGCGGCATCGAGGATTCTTGTAACGGTGGCCTCATCGGCGGGAATCTTGTGGCGCTCGAGCCAGAACAGGACGTTCGATTTCCCGCTCATCGGGCCGACTTCGATGACTTGGTCGAGGCCGAAAAGTTGCGAAGGAACGCCGCTGTATACGGAATTGGCAAGCGCGATGTCGCCTTTCTTGAACGCTTTGACGAGCGCGGCCGCATGAACGCCAGTCGCGGTGCGAAATGCATCGCGGCCAATGACGGGGTAGTTCGGCGGAATCGTTGTATGCGTCGCAGCAGCCACCGTTTCGCAGTATTCCTTCAGACGCGAAAGATCGCGATTGATTAGGCCCAGCAACGTCAGGTTGACGAGCATTAGCTCCATCGGCGTGTTGCCGACTCGTTCACCGAGCGCATTGGCGGCGCCGTGAACCGAGTTGGCGCCAGCCGCAAGCGCCCAGAGCGAATTTGCGACGGCGAGGCCACGGTCATTATGTCCATGCCAGTCGACGCGGATTTTTTCGCCGCTGGGCCTGGACGACTTCCTTGATCACAAATTGGACGAGGCTGTAAGCCCCTTGCGGAGTGGCGTGGCCGACGGTGTCGCACAGAACAACCGCACGCGCGCCATTTCGAACCGCCGTTGAGTAAAGCCGCTTCACGGTGTCCGGGTCAGTGCGGATCGTGTCTTCCGTGACGTACATGCACGGCAGACCATGTTCGACAGCGAATTTGACGGCGTTTTCCGTAATGCGCTCGAGATGATCTACCGTCCAATCTTCGACGAGCCGGCGAATCGGACTGGAACCAAGGAAAGTCGCGGCTTCGATTGCGATACCCGTTCGCTGCGAAATTTCTAACGATGGGGCGAATGTCGTTTTCATGTGTCCGCGCCGCGCAGTTCGGCTTGATGCGCATGCGATTCGTCGCAATTTCGCGTGCGAGCGCTTCGCGTGTGCTCATAAGCCCGTGGCCCGGCGCCAGGAAGCCCGATATTCGCGGACTCAATACCCAGGGCTTCCATCAGATGAAGAATTTTGATTTTCTCAGGGATGCCGGGATCGTGGACGGACGGGTTCTGCAAACCGTCGCGCAGCGTTTCATCGTTCAGCAGGACGGGGGTGCCTGGCGGAATCAGCGGCGGCAAGGCGGCGTTCCAGTCGTAGATCCATTCGTGCAGGGGCATGGGTTTGCGTTACGAAGTCCTCAGTTCTCAGTTCATCAGTAAAACGCCGCGGCTGTTCTAACGCAAGGTTCCCCTAGCGCTTTGCAAAGCCATGATCCCGGAAGAACGTTTTTAGCGCGCCGCGCGCGTGAGCGATCTTTGCGCCGAGCCCGCCGAATTCAAATTTCAGAAAATCGTCCGCCGCGGCACCAAGCGACGCATTGTAGTGATACCACCAGGGCTTTTCCTTGCCGGCGAGTCCATCCACATCAACGTACTTGGGCTGGATCATTTCGAGAAAACCCGCACGGCCGTGCGAACGTCCCCAGCCACTGGCATTGCAACCGCCGTGCGGCGCTTCGGCAATCGCAAAATAGCTGATGGCGTCGTTGACCATCACGGCTCCGGCGCGAAGACGTGAAGCGATTTGTTTTCCGCGCGCGTTGTCGGAAGTCCAGACACTCGCAGCAAGGGCAAACGGCGAATCGTTCGCAAGCCGAAGCGCCTCGTCGGAATCTTCGACCGTCTGCACCGCGAGAATCGGCCCAAAGGTCTCTTCCTGGAAAAGTCTCATGGACGAGTCAACGCTGGAAATGATGGTTGGCTCAAAGAAACACGAGCCCTAGATCGGGTCGTGCGTTGCCGCCGCAGAGAATTTTTGCGCCGCGGCTCACTGCGTCGGCAAGCAAATCCTTCATGCGCTGAACGTTCTGCGGACGAATGAGCGGACCCATGTCCGTTGCCGGATCGGCGCCGTTTCCGAGGCGAAGCGTTTTTGTTTTTTGCACGCAGAGATCGAGAAACTTTTGGCTCGCACTGCGCTCCACAAAAAGCCGTTCGACGGAGAGACAAACTTGTCCGCAGTTGGTAAACCCTCCCCAAAGCGCGGCGCTTGAGGCAACATCGAGATTGGCGTCGGCGAGCACAAGCATCGCGTCCTTGCCGCCAAGCTCAAGCACGCTGGGAATAAGTTGCTTCGCGCAAGCTTCCGCAACTCGTCGCCCCGTGGCGACGCTGCCCGTAAAGACGAACCTTGTCTGGGCGAGCATCCACGAGGGCTTGGCCGATTTCGCCCCCGCCTTGCACGATATTGAGGAGCGAATCAGGGAAACCGGCGCGCTCGCACATCTCTTGAATTGCGACGCCGCACTTCGGCGTGAAATCGCTTGTTTTGCAGACGACGGCGTTTCCGGCGGCCAGGGCGGCAATGATTTGGCCAAAAGGAATCGCCAGCGGATAATTCCACGAACTGATGATGGCGATCACGCCCAAAGGCTCGTAAAACAGATGCCCTGACTTCAGTTTCGCGGCAGAACTGTGATGCGGCACGCGCTCAGGAGCCAGAAGCTTCTGAAGATTCGCTGCGTAGTACGCCGCGGTGTCGAGCGAAACGAAAACGTCAGAGAAAAGCGCCTCGACGCGAGGCTTGCCCGATTCACGCACCACGATTGCTGCAAGTTCGTTTCGCGCAGCAAGCATCTCTTGCTTTAGTCGATTGAGCAACGCAGCTGCGCTCGACAATCGAAGTCCCGTGCCATTTTTCCTGCGCCGCTTTCGCGCGCGCGACGATTGCGGGAACCTCACTCGGTTGCGTTCGAGGAATCTGTTCAACAACTTCTCCCGTGGCCGGATTGTAGGAAGGTAGCGTATCCACGGAAACGGCTTGGGTAGCCATGCGGAGATTCTAGCCTAATGCAGCGGTCGTGACGAACCGGCGGCTTTCAAAGCGGCTGCACTGATACCCCGGCGGCGCGAAGGGCCTCGTGCAACGGCTGCAGCAATTCTGTCCGAGCCGGGAGTGTCCCCATGAATGCAAAGCGTCTGCGCGGTGACGGAAATTTCCGAGCCATTTTGTGCAATCAGCCTTGCCGCGCATTGTAATACCTACAGCTTGCCTTGCTGCGTCTGCGGGCTCGTGGAGCAAAGCATCGCGAAATTTGCGTGGACGAAGCGTTCCGTCCGGCTCGTAGCGACGATCGGCAAAAGCTTCCGCGGCGACGGCAAAACCCGCCCTGCGAAAAACGTCGAGCATCGGCGAACCGGCAAGCCCAACGAGTACTACTTCCCTGCTCCAGCGTGCAACACCGTTCGCAATGGCCGCGGCAAGTTCGGCATTGTGTACCGCCTGGTTGTATAGCGCCCCATGCGGCTTCACATGACGGATTGCTGCGCCGAGCCGTGTCGCAATCGCTGCCAGCGCAGAAACTTGCTCGAAAACAAAATCAGCAACTTCGCCAGATGAAAGTTTCAATTCGAAGCGGCCGAAATTTTCGCGATCGGGATAACCGGGATGCGCTCCAATGGCGATATTGTGTTTCGCCGCCTGGCGAATCGTCGTTTCCATCATTTGTGCGTCGCCAGCGTGCCCGCCGCACGCAATGTTGGCGGACGTGATCCACTCCATCAGCGATTCCTGCGAGCCGTCCTCAATCGCTTCCGGAATTTCGCCCATGTCGCAATTCAGGTCTATGCGATGCATGCTTTGCTCTTGTTCGTTGTTCAAGTGAGGGACGCGACCATTCGCTCCTGCTCCCGATACAGTTCTCGCGCTTCCTCCATCGAAACGAGTTCCATGCGAATGTCGTCCCGCGGCCGCAATTGCCCGACGCTGGGAATGTCCGCCGCAATCACATTCGCAATTTTCGGATAGCCCCCGGTCGTCTGCTGTTCCACAAACAAAATGATCGGCTGTCCGCCGGGCGTCACTTGAATCGCGCCAAGCGAAACACCTTCCGTGATCATTTCTCCGCGTGACGCGAGTTCGAATTGCGTCCCCTTGAGTCGAATTCCCATGCGATTGGCTTCTTCGGTCACGGAATAAGCTTGCCGCAAGAAATGCTTCCTGGGTCCCTTTCGAAAACCTATCCCACTGCGGACCGCACGTCACGCGAATCGTTTTCCGCGGAGCGAGCAACGTCCGCACTCGGCCACTTAAGTTTTGCACGGGCGACAAAGTCGCGGCTTCGCCGACCGGCAAAACGTCGCCTTTGCGCAATGCCCTGCCTTCAAATCCCCCAAGTCCGCTGAGCAAATGTGTAGAACGGCTGCCGAGAAACTCCGGAACGATAATCCCTCCGCGAACGCAAAGATACGCCCGGGCACCGGAATTCGTCGGGCCGAATTTCAAAGTCTCCCCGGCCTTCACAGAAACCGCCTCGTAACTAGCTACGCCACGCCCTTCAATCGTCGCGCCAAAACCAGCACCCGTCGCCGCAATCGTCGCGTCTTGCGAAAATTGAAATGTGCCCCCGAGCAGTGTCATTTCCAGTCCCGCGGCGCCTTCCGGATTTCCGACAAGTTTGTTGCCCACGCGCAAGGCCAACGAATCGGCCGCTCCCGACGCGGATACACCGACGGGTCCATAACCTTCGCGCCCGAGATCCTGCACGGTTGTGAGCAATCCCGGCGAAACGACAGTCAGCGCATTCATCGCACTGCCATTCTGGCGAACTCTTCCGCGCTGATCGGCACGAAACGAACCGCGTCGCCAATTTCGAAAAAACCGGCGTGCGCTACCTCAGGGTCAAATATTTTCAACGGCGTTTTGCCAATCAATCTCCACCCCCCGGCGTCGCCGTCGAATAAACGCCGGTTTGATTCCCTCCGATGGCCACGCTACCTGCCGGCACAGTCTTGCGCGGCGAAGAAAGTCGCGGCGTCGCCAATTCCACAGGCAATCCGCCCAGGTAGGCAAAGCCCGGTACAAAACCAAGGAAATACGCAGTGTAGGTCGCCGAACAATGAAGCCGAACAACTTCTTGGACAGAAAGCCTGTGGATCGCAGCGACTTCCGCAAGGTCCGGCCCAAACTCGCCGCCATAACAAACCGGAATTTCTCGCTCGCGCGGCGCGCGAAGCTTCACTTCGTCAGTCGCGCAAGGTAAGGCGCGAGCAAAGCTTCTATCTCCGCATGCCCAAATTTCAACGGATCAAACTTAACGAGCACAGAACAGTACGCCGGATGAACATTCTTCACGCCGTTAACAGGCTCGGACTCAAGCAGCTTGAGGAAGCGGACAATCTGCTGGTGCGTTTCGAGCGAAATCGTTTCACCAAAGTGAATCAAGAGCGACTGATCGCTCGCAGCCTGAAACCAAATTCCTGCTGAAAGCAAATCCCTCATCGCGCCGAAAGTATATCGCGGACCGTGCCGAACGATACTTAAGGAAGGACGCACCTACGGTTTTGCCGGATTTGAGACCGCGGACCAGTTCGCAAGAAAGCTTGAGACTCCGCCATTCATGTTTTTTTGCCTGGTCGGGATTGGACCAGGTTTGGCTGAAGCTCACGCAGACTAAGGCTTGCCAAAGTGCCAAGATTCTTCGTGTTCGACCTTAACCATGCACAAACCTTGCGGCGGCACGGTCGGACCAGATTTCGATCGGTCCCGCAGCTCGAACAATTTGCCAATATCCTCCGGCTGCAGGCGGCCGCGCCCGACATCCAGCAGCGTCCCGACCATCTTTCGCACCATGTAGCGCAGAAACGATCTTCCGCGCACGGTAAACAGCAACTCTTCGTTGTCCGAACTGCGTACGAGCTCTGTCGAATAAATCTCCCGCTCCGTGCTGCGCTCCTTGTCGTCTTCCTCTGAACCAGTCGACGCGGCAAGCGAGGCAAAATCATGCATGCCAACAAATTTCGCCGCCGCTTCGCGCATCTTCTCTTCATCAGAGCGGAAACGGATAGTGCAGCACGTACCGCCACTCGCTCGGCGGCACCACTTTCCCGCGGTAAATCCGGTAGCGATAAGTCTTCGCCCGCGCCGACCAGCGTGCATTAAAATCCGGCCCGGTCTCGGACGACTCCATGATGCGGATCGTAGGCGGCAGGATCGCGTTCAACGCCCGCTGAAATTCCTCAGCCGACAACCTTGACTGCGTCTTGAAACTCCCCACCTGCCCCAAGGCGTGCACGCCCGCGTCGGTCCTCCCAGCGCCGTGCAAATGAACCTGCTCCTGCGTGATGCGACAAAGCACATTCACAATCTCGCCCTGCACGGTCGATTTGTTTTTCTGAATTTGCCAGCCGTGAAAGTCCGTACCATCGTAGGCAATCGTGAGCTTGATGTAGCGCATTCGTGAGGGAATAGCTCCAGGGTCAGGCGCTGCGCACAAACCGGCTGCCGGGCTTAACCGCCGCGCTGCCCTCGCGGCAAAGCGGACAATCGTCCGGCTCATAACTTGCGATCGGCAATTCGAGCAGTGCCTGCGATTCCACTGGAAACTCAATCTTTCCGCCACTGCGATCAATCAAAGCACCTGCAGCCACAGCGCATCCGCCAGCTTCTTCCACAACGCGAATTGTCTCCAGCGTAGATCCACCGGTAGTCCAAACGTCTTCAATCACGAGCACGCGCTGCCCCGGTTTCAACTGAAAACCGCGCCGCATCGTCATGTTCCCGCTCGCGTCGCGCTCGACAAACAGCGCTGGCGTCCCCCCGCCAATCGATCCGGCAGGTTCCGGCAGGGCTCGCGCCACCTCCTGTCCAATGATCAGACCACCCATCGCTGGCGATACCACTGCTTCGATGCGTTCGTTGGCAAAGAGCCCCGCCAGTCCGTGCCCGAGCTTCTCTGCAAATCGCGGATATTGCAGCACCTGAGCGCACTGGACGTACATCGAGCTGTGCAATCCGCTTGAAAGCTCAAAATGGCCTTTGCGGACGGCTCCAGCCGTCTCAAAAAGCTTCAAATACTCTTGCCGGGCGTCCAAAACGACTTCCTTTTGCGCCCCCTCGCTAACCGCGGGGTGCTCCTAACCGTCGAAATGTCAGCAGCCTAGCCGCGCCTGTTTGCATTGTCAAGGAAGCGGAGCGCCTGCTAGACTGCTTTTTCCGTGGTGAACGTACCGAGCCGCGCCGCCGCCGGGCCTGCGGGACAGCCGTAAGTCCCTTTTGATGAAACGAATTGAAACAAATTCAGCTCTGCCAACGTTCTATTGAATTGAGAAACAATTTACCCGTGTAAGTGGGACTCCAACGCGAGGGAAGCCTTGAAAATGATGAAGACGTTTGTTCGACCGCTGGTTGCCGCTATTCTGGCCTGCACTCTATCGTTTAGCCCTGCCCTGTTGACCTACGCGCAGGATGCTCCGGCCGCTCCGGCGCCGGCTCAAAACTCCACCGCTACGACTGTGTCGCTCGGCCTTTCGAAATATCACTACACGCGAGCGCCGAAAGCCTTTCCCAAATCTGCTCGCGCCTTATGCCCCCATCAAGGTCGAGCCCTTTCCGATGACCAATTCGCCGCGCCTTGATCAGATGGTTCAGGACGGCAAGCTAAGTTTAAGCCTGCAGGATGCCGTCGAGCTCGCTCTCCAGAACAATCTCGACATTATCGTGCAACGCTACAATCCGTGGTTTGCGGACACAGCGATTTTGAAAACGGAAGCTGGCGGTTTTGGCCAAGCGACTACAGGCGGGGCATTTGCAGGGTCAACGGCGGTCACGCCAATTCTGAATTTTGATCCCACCGTGACAACGACGATCAGCATCGACGACCGCAATATTCCTGTGAACAATCCGTTGACGTCTGGAACTGGGGTCGGTTTCAATACGTTGGCAAGTCTATCTGTACACACTTCGACGTTTAACACACAATATACGCAGGGATTTCACACCGGCACGACCTTTTTTACCGCGTGGGACAACACAAGGAGTTCGTCGAATTCCCCCGCTAACTTGTTTAGCCCCTCAGTGCAGTCGTCCATATTCGTTGGCTTCCAGCAACAACTGCTGAACGGATTTGGCACAGAGGTGAATACCCGCAACATTCGCATTGCCAAGAACAACCGCAAGATCGCGGACCTTGCCTTTGCGCAGCAGGCCATCACCACCATCACGAACACCATCACGGACTATTGGGAACTCGTCTACGCCCGCGAAAATGTGAAAGTCCAGCAGCAAGCCGTCACCGTCGCGGAAAAGCTCTACAACGACAATAAGAAGCAGCTCGAAATCGGAACCATGGCCCCGCTCGACGTAACCCGCGCCGAGTCTGAACTCGCCACCGACCGACAGAATCTCATCGTGGCGCAGACAGCCGAATTGCAGCAACAGCAGATCCTGAAGAACGCGATCTCCAAAAATCCTCTCGCCGCAAACATGATCAATCGTGGAAATCATTCCAACCGATAAGCCGACTCGTCCCGAGGCGATCGAGGCGCCGTCTTTTGAACAGGCAGTTGCTGAGGCTTTCGCGAAGCGGCCGGATGTCCAGGAACAAGTGTTCAACATTCAAAATGGAGAGATTGACGTCAAGGCCACGCGGAATGCCCTTCTGCCGACAGCGACTCTCACGGCACAGTACGGATCGGTGGGCTTGGCTGGCAACCAGACGCAGACCCTTGACTTCGCAAACGGTCGCTGGAACGCAGCTCATCAATGGCGCTGGACAGCTGGTTGATGCATTCATACCCGTCAGCGTTCCAACCAGCACGCAGGTTGTCAAAGCCGGATTCGGCGACGCGATGACTTCTGTCTTCCACAATAATTTTCCGGACTACAACGTTCAGTTGAACGTGCAGGTTCCGATTCGCAACCGATCAGCGCAAGCAGACAACCAGCGGGCCATCCTTTTTCAACGGCAACTGGAGGCGCAGATGCAGCAAATAAAGAATGCTGCGCTGCTCGATGTCCGCAACACGTTTATCGCATTGGAGCAGGACCGGGCGCGCGTGGAAGCCGCTTCAAAGGCACGCGAGCTGCAACAGCAAACGTTCGACGCGGAGCAGAAGAAATATTCGCTCGGCGCTTCTACCGTTTACCTGGTCATTCAGACCCAGCGCGACCTGATCGCCGCTCAGGGCACCGAGCTCCGCGCCTTGACCGACCTTGTCGAAGCCAAAGCCAACTACGAACGCGCGCTCGGCCGCACGCTTGAAGTCAACCGCGTAAGCATCGCCGACGCCAAGACCGGCAAAGTCGAACAAGCTACATTGATCCCTGGCACGATTAACGGCCAGATCGTAGGCATGGACAAGGTCTATCGTGAAATCGAAAGCCGCAACGCAGCCAAGTCTGAGGCGAAAGACGCCGAGAAGTAGTTTTTCAACCCTCAAGAAGTAAGACCGGTTCGCTCTTCGCTGACGAACCTCTTTCTCTTTTGAGCCCGGGCCACTTGGCGCAACAAAACCGCGGCGGATTCTTGCCCCAAGTCCCTCTTTCGCATAGCATTAGAAATTGTTATGGAGGCGCGCACAGGTAGCGCCGCTCTCCAAGACTTCCTATGGCCGACAACCACACCAGGACCTCCCCGCCCGCCCGAATCGGCCGCAAAACGCAATCCTTCGGAACGCGAAAAGGCCTGGGAAAAAAACACGCTGGAGCCTACGCTGGGAAAAATCCCGAGCGCCAAGCCGAATTCACGACGATTTCCGGCCACCCGATTCGACGGCTCTACACTCCCGCCGACCTTTTCCAATTGGAATCCGGACACCGACCTCGGCCAACCCGGACAGCCTCCTTACACTCGCGGCATCCACGCGACGATGCATCGCGGCCGCCTATGGACCATGCGCCAGTTCGCCGGCTTCGGCGCGGCTGAAGACACCAACCAGCGCTTTCGCTATTTGCTCTCACAAGGCCAATCTGGACTCTCCACCGCGTTCGATCTTCCGACTTTGATGGGCTACGACTCCGATCACCCGCTTTCTGAAGGCGAAGTCGGCAAATGCGGCGTCGCGATCAGTTCTCTCGCGGACATGGAAGTTCTCTTCGATCAGATTCCGCTCGCCGACGTCACCACTTCAATGACGATCAACTCGCCCGCCGCCGTCATTTGGGCCATGTACCTTGCCGTCGCCGAAAAGCAGGGCGCCGACCTGTCCAAAATCTCCGGTACGCTGCAGAACGACATCCTCAAGGAATACATCGCACAGAAGGAATACATCTATCCGCCCGAGCCGTCTATGCGGCTCGTGATTGACACATTCGAATTCGGCGCGAAGCACACTCCAAAATTCAATACGATTTCCATCAGCGGCTATCACATTCGCGAAGCCGGCTCGACCGCAATCCAGGAACTGGCTTTCACACTGCGCGACGGCATGGAGTACGTCGAATGGGGCCTGCGCCGCGGTCTGGAAATTGACGAATTTGCCCCGCAACTCTCGTTCTTCTTCAACGCTCACAGCGACTTCTTCGAAGAAATCGCCAAGTACCGCGCCGCGCGGCGCATCTGGTACAAAGCGATGACGGAACGCTACGGCGCAAAGAGCGCCCGTTCCTGCGCGATGCGCTTCCACACCCAGACCGCCGGCTGCTCTCTCACCGCGCAACAGCCCTACAACAACGTCGTTCGCACGGCTCTGCAAGCCCTCGCCGCCGTTCTCGGCGGCACGCAATCGCTCCATACCAATTCGCTCGATGAAGCCTGGGCGCTTCCCACGGAATTCGCAGCCACCATCGCCCTTCGCACACAGCAAATCATCGCCCACGAAACCGGCGTCATTCAATACGGTCGATCCGCTCGGCGGCTCTTACTTCGTCGAAACCCTGACAAACGAAGTCGAAAGCGGTGCTTGGGACTACATCAAGAAAATTGACGCCCTCGGCGGCATGGTCGCGGCCATTGAACACGGATTCCCGCAGCGCGAAATCGCCGAAGCCTCCTACCGCTACCAGCGGGAACTCGACAAAAAGGAAAAACTAATGGTCGGCGTAAACGCATTTCGTCTCCGAAGAAAAGCCTCTCGACACCTTGCAGATTGACGAAACCGTCGCCCATCGCCAAGCCGCCCGCCTCGACAAACTCCGCGCCGAACGCTCCGGCGACGAAGTCACTCGCCGCCTTTCCGCCCTCCGCGCCGCCTGCAAAACCGCAGACAACCTGATGCCCTTCATTTTCGACGCCGTCAAATCCTACGCAACGCTCGGCGAAATCTGCGACGCCCTCCGCGAAACCTTCGGCACCTACCAGGAAGTGGCAATAACCGTAGGAAGATTAACCGACTACATGCCCACAAAAAAAATACGCGTACTAATCGCCAAACCCGGTCTCGATGGCCACGATCGCGGCGCAAAAATCATCGCCCGCGCCCTCCGCGACGCCGGCATGGAAGTCATCTACACCGGCCTCCGCCAAACCCCAGAGATGATCGCTTCCGCCGCCGTCCAGGAAGACGTCGACGTCATCGGCCTCTCCATTCTCTCCGGCGCCCACAACACCATCTGCCCGCAACTCATGAAGCTCCTCAAAGAAAAAGGCATGGACGATGTCACCGTCCTCGTCGGCGGCATCATTCCCGAAGCCGACATTGCTCCTCTCAAAGCCGCCGGCATTTCCCAAATCTTCCTCCCCGGCACTTCCACACAAGACATCGTCGATTTCATTCATCAACGAACTGCGCAGCCAAGTTGATCTTTCTCTTTTCGCTCGCCCAGACTCGCGCATTTTTCCCCGAAACCTTATACTCATTTATGGCGAACATCCGCCGCGAGGAAGCTGCGTGCCTGCGTCTACTCTGAGCTCTACCGTCAATCGCAAATCACCTGACTTTGAAAAGAACACACGCCGCGTCGTCGAACTCCTCACGCAAATCAAGAACGAGGAACAGAAGATCCGCGAAGGTGGCGGCGCCAAAGCCATCGAATCACAACACAAGAAAGGCCGCCTTACCGCCCGCGAGCGCGTCGCAAAATTGATTGACGCCGGCACGCCTTTCTTCGAACTCGCCCTCTACGCCGCTTACGAAATGTACGAAGAATGGGGCGGCGCGCCTTCGGCGGGCGCCGTCACCGGACTCGCCAAGATTTGCGGCCGCAAATTTATGGTCATCGCCAACGACGCCACCGTAAAAGCCGGCGCCTTCTTCCCGATGACCGCAAAAAAGGTCATCCGCGCGCAAAACATCGCCATCGAAAATCGCATTCCCGTAGTTTATCTCGTCGATTCCGCCGGCATTTTTCTGCCGCTCCAGGAAGACGTCTTCCCGGACACCGACGATTTCGGCCGCGTCTTCCGCAATAACGCCGTGATGTCCGCCATGGGCATTCCGCAGCTCACCGCAGTCATGGGCATGTGCGTCGCAGGCGGTGCCTATCTTCCCGTCATGACCGATCACGTCCTCATGACCGAAGGCTCCGGGCTCTTTCTCGCCGGTCCCGCGCTCGTGCAAGCCGCAATCGGCCAAAAAGTTTCCGCCGAAGAGTTGGGCGGCGCAAAAATGCACTCCCAAATCAGCGGCACCGTCGATTTCCGCGAGCCCGACGACGACGCCTGCCTTGCCCGCATCCGCGCACTCGTGGACAAAATGGGCAACCCGCCCGTAGCCCATCTTCAGCAAGACCGCTGCGCGCGATCCGCTCTTCCCTGCCGAAGAAATCTATGGCGTATTCTCCGGCGATCCCGGAAAGCAATACGATATGCGCGAAATCATTGCCCGCATCGTGGACGGCAGCGAATTCGAAGAATATCGCGCCGAGTACGGCGAAACCGTCCTCTGCGGCTACGCGCGCATCGGCGGCTGGGCTGTCGGCATTGTCGCCAATCAAAAGAAACACGTGCAGACACAGGCGCGCGGCTCCGACCAAAAGCGCGTGGAATTCGGCGGCGTCATCTACACCGAGGCCGCGGAAAAAGCTGCGCGTTTCATCCTCGACTGCAATCAGAACAAAATTCCGCTCGTCTTCCTCCACGATGTCAACGGCTTCATGGTCGGCAAAGACGCCGAATGGAGCGGCATCATCCGCGCCGGCGCAAAAATGGTCAACGCGGTGTCTAACAGCGTCGTGCCGAAAATTTCCGTCATTTGCGGCGGAAGTTTTGGCGCCGGCCACTACGCCATGTGCGGCAAAGCTTACGATCCCCGATTCATTTTTGCCTGGCCCACCGCGCGGTACGCAGTCATGGGCGGAGACGCGGCCGCCGGCACGCTTGTCGAAATCAAACTCAAGCAGCTCGAACGAGAAGGCAAAAAAGTCGACGAGAAGGCAAAAAAGGAACTCTTCGACTCTGTCCGCGCCACCTACGAACACCAAGCCGACCCTCGCTACGCCGCCGCCCGCCTCTGGGTAGACGCCATCATCGATCCTGCCCACACCCGCGAAGCGCTAATCACGGCCCTTGAATCGGCAGCGCTGAATCCGGAAATAAAGGAATTCAAAACGGGAGTTTTGCAGACCTGACATGGAAAACTTGAAGCTAATTGAGTGTCCCCGCGACGCCTGGCAAGGTCTGGCCGATTTCATCCCGACCGAGTGCAAAGCCAATTATCTGAGAGAACTCATACTCGCCGGCTTCAAACACATTGACGCCGTCAGTTTCGTCTCGCCCAAACACGTCAAACAAATGGCCGACAGCGAAGAAGTCATGGCCCGCCTCAACGATTCCCTTTCCCTTGACGTGGAAAAACCAGAAATCATCGGCATCGTCGTCAACGAAAAAGGCCTCGAACGCGCACTGAAGACTCCCGGGGTCAGCACCATCGGCTATCCTTACTCCATCTCCGCCTATTTCCGCCGTGCCAACGCCAACATGTCCCGCGACGAATCCCGCAAGCTCGTCGAAATTCTCCAGAAGGAAACAAAGTCCGCCTCGCGAGATCTGGTCGTTTACATCTCCATGGCTTTCGGCAATCCCTACGACGAACCTTGGGGACCCGAAATTGTCGAAGAAACGCTCGAGTGGCTCAAAGACATTCGCGTCAAAACCGTTTCGCTCGCCGACACCGCCGGCACCGCCTCGGCCGAATCCGTGAGCGAGATTTTCCGCCGCTGCACCAGCTACGTAGCCGGAATGGAAATCGGCCTTCACCTTCACAGCACACCCATGGGTGCAGCCGACAAGATTCTCGCCGCATACAACGCAGGCTGCCGCCGTTTCGACAGCGCGCTCACCGGCCTCGGCGGCTGCCCTTTCGCCGGGGACGAGCTCGTCGGCAACATCGCCACCGAAGACGTCCTCGCCGCGCTCAGCCTGGCCGGCTACGGCCCCGAACAGACTGGCCTCAAACTCGAAAAAGTCGTAAAACTGACCAATGAAATACGCGCGACTTACGCTCACGCGCCGCTGGTCAACTAAGGAGGGCCGATGAACTACACCTCGCTGCTTCTTGAAGACCACGGTTCGACCACAAGAATCATTTTCAATCGCCCAGACAAGCGAAACGCCATCTCCGCAAAAATGATTTGCGAACTGCTCGCGGCGTTCGACGAAATCGAAAAAACAAAAGCGCGCGTCGTGATCATCACCGGAGCGGGGGCCGCTTTTTGCGCAGGCATGGATCTAGAAATGCTCTCCGCCCTCGCGCAGCAAACTCCGCAGGAAAATCAAGAAGATTCCCGCCGCATGGCGCGTATGTTCCGCCGCATCTGGAGTTTCCCCAAACCGCTCATCGCCGCAGTGAACGGCCACGCGCTCGCCGGCGGCTGCGGCATTGCCACGCTCTGTGATTTCACCTTGGCCGTTCCGGAAGCGAAGTTCGGATACACCGAAGTCAAAATCGGCTTTCTCCCGGCTATCGTTTCCGTTTTTCTCACGCGCCAGATCGGCGACAAGCGCGCGCGCGATCTTCTGCTCACCGGGCGCCTGGTCGAAGCAAGGGAAGCAAAAGAACTCGGCCTCGTCACCGAAATCGTCCCCGCCGATCGCCTCATGGCCCGGGCCGAAGAGCTCAGCGAACAACTCATCGACGCCAGTCCCAGCAGCCTCACGCGCGCAAAACGCCTTCTCACTTCCGCAGCCGCGGCTTCTGTCGATGCCGACCTCGAACGCGCTGTGCTCGAAAATGCGCGCATCCGCTGCACGCCCGACTTCAAAGAAGGCCTCGCGTCCTTCCTTGAAAAGCGCAAACCCGTTTGGCAAGGCGAGGACTAGCCCCGCCCATGCTTGAATTTCACGATACGAGTGTGCGCGTCCGGTACGTTGAAACCGACCAGATGGGCGTCGTCTATCACGCCAACTATTTGATCTGGTTCGAAGTCGGCCGCGTGGAACTCATGCGCGCGCTCGGCGTTGAATACAAGCGCATGGAAATGGAAGACGATTGCCAGATCGTCGTTGCCGATGTGAAGTGCCGCTATCACCACCCAGCGCACTACGATGAGCTCCTCCGCGTACGCACGCGCATCGCGGAAACCAAAAACCGCGTCATTCGCTTCAGTTACGAAATCTTTTGCGAAGCGAACAACGTACTGCTCGCTTCCGGCGAAACCACCCACGTCATCTGCGGCAAAAACGGCAAGCCAAAACTTCTCCCCGAAAAATACCGCGCTGTTTTCGAAATGAAATCCGCCCACGCGGCCACTGAAAGCACAGCATCATGACCATCGTACTCACCGGCAACGACCTCACCTTCGAACAGATGCACGCCGTAGTCGCGCACGACGAGAAAGTCTCGCTCTCGCAAGCCTCCATCGAGCGGATGAACGCCTCCCGCGCCGTTGTGGACAAACTCGTCGCATCCGGGAAAACCGCTTATGGCATCAACACCGGCTTCGGAAAACTCGCCAGCGTCCGCATTTCCACCGAACAAGTCCGCCAGCTTCAGGTAAATCTCGTTCGTTCTCACGCTTGCGGAGTCGGCGAACCTCTCAGTCGCGCCGAAACCCGCGGCATGATCCTCCTTCGCGCCAACGCGCTCGCAAAAGGTCTCAGCGGCGTTCGCCCGGCCGTAGTGCAAACGCTCTGCGAAATGCTGAACCACAAGATTCATCCGGTAATTCCTTCGCAAGGTTCCGTCGGAGCATCCGGCGATCTCGCCCCACTCGCACATCTCGCCCAAGTCGTCATCGGCGAAGGTCACGCCGAAGTGAACGGAGAAAATTCTCTCCGGCGCTGATGCACTCAAGCACGCAGGCATCTCTCCCGTCTCGCTCGAAGCCAAGGAAGGCCTTTCGCTCCTCAACGGTACGCAGGGCATGCTCTCTCTACTCGGCATCGCGCTCTATCGCGCCGACGTTCTCGTGGACACCGCCGACGTCGCCGCTGCTCTCTCGCTCGATGCACTCCGCGGCAGCCCGGGCGCATTCGACGCCCGCATCATGCAAGCACGCGCTTACGCAGGCGCCGCGCGCACCGCCCAAAATCTCGCGCATCTCAACGAAGGCAGCCAAATCCGCGAATCCCATCGCTCGTCTGACAAAGACCCGCGCGTGCAGGACGCCTACAGCCTCCGCTGCACTCCGCAAGTCCACGGCGCAGTCCGCGATTCCCTCTTGCAAGCGCGCACCATGGCACAAGTGGAACTCAACAGTGCCACCGATAATCCATTGGTTTTTGCTAAGCAAAATAGCGAAGGCGAAATCGTCAGCGGCGGAAATTTTCACGGCCAGCCGCTTGCCATGGCCGCCGATCAAGTCGCTATCGCAATCGCCACACTCGGCGGCATCGCCGAGCGCCGCATCGAGCAGATGACCAATCCGCTCACCAGCATGCTCCCGGCATTTCTAACGCCCGAGCCCGGTCTAAACTCCGGTTTCATGATCGCCCAAGTAACCGCCGCCGCGCTCACCAGTGAAAACAAAGCGCTTGCCGCGCCTCACTCCATCGATTCCATCTCCACCAGCGGCAACCAGGAAGATTACGTTTCCATGGGCATGAGCGGCGCGCGCCGCCTCGACCGCATGCTCCTGAATCTTCGCCACATTCTCGCCATCGAACTTCTCTGCGCCTGCCAGGGCATCGACCTTCTCGCTCCGCTAAAAACCGGAGCAATCTCCTGCAAAAGCCTACGAAGCCGTCCGAGCAAAATCCCCGAAGGTAGTCGAAGACCGCCCCCTATCCGCCGAAATCAACGCCGTCAGCCACTTAATTGCCCAAGAACAATTCGCCAAACTCGTCCGCTAGCTACAGCTAATTTGTAATGCGCTTTACTGCCCATGAAGCGATGGATCGTGGCAAGATTTAAGCCAGGTGGAAGTTCGCTCTAAAGAAACTCAACCGCCCGTCGCTACGCCAACGCCCCCTTCAAAAACCGCAACATCCGTATGCCTGCAATATAGGAAAACGGCGCCAGCTCCAGCGAATAATGCCCGCACGCCAACTCCAGTGTCCGCGGATTTGCGCCGTGCTTGTGCAACGCGTCCAGCATCTGCTCTGTCAACTCTGGCAAGAACGTCGGGTCATACTTCCCGTACACCATGAACGAATTTCTTCCCGCCCCAAGCCCGCGTTCCACATACGGCATCGGACTGATCGGCGCCCAATACTGCCGCAATTCATCCACCGTCACGTGCCGACGCATCCCTTCCCACACATGATTCGTCGTCATGCCCGCGCTCACCACATCCGCAAAATACGTGGAAACATGAAAAAATCCCCCCGCATGCACGCCGGCGTCATGCATCATCGTGATGTACCCGATCGAGGACCCAATGCTCGTGCCTAGAATTCCCATCCGCGTATAACCCTGCTGTTCCAACCACCGCAAACAAAGCTTCGAATCCTGCACCGCTTGCCGGTTCGCCTGAATCGTTAGCCCAACATTCGGCCCCACAAGCTGATCAGCGCGCTCATGCCCTCGCGCCATGCGCCGGTCATGATACGGCATGCTCATCCTCAAAACCGTAATTCCCAGCCGCTGCAGCCATTCGCAAAGCCCCCTCTGCCCATGCCATTTCGCATTCCAGTTCGGCAACAGCAAAACCGCCGGCTCTTTCTTCTTCCCGCGAAAAATCTGCGCATGCACCGTGTTGTTTTCGGGAAAAGGCGAGGAAATCGCGCTCGTAAAAGTCAGCACATCTTCACTGTCCACCTTGTAGTCCGTCGCAGGCGCCGGCTCATACCATTCCTTGCTGTTTTCAATCGCCGCCGCCGAGTACTCATGCGAGAACGCACGCGCAGCATCCCCTTCAGCTGCACGATCGCCCCCGATGTGCTCCAGCCCCCATGCAAACGGCCGCACCATGCGGTTATCGTCCGTCGTCCAGCGGCGGTGCTCGTAGCGTCGAATTCTCCGCTCAAACCAGTTCATTGCACCCGCCCATAAAGTCAGCAAAATCCAATCCTTCAACAGTTTACAGCTCTAGCCAAGCTCCGCCAAATCCGCCCGGGTGTTAACCATCGGGCACGCAGCCGGGACCAGTAATTGAGGCTCGCCACGGGCTATGGCACAGTCAAATTGTGGTCATAGCCCTGTTTTTTCTTTTCGGTCTCATCGTCGGAAGCTTTCTGAATGTCTGCATCACGCGGATTCCAGAAGGCCTGTCCATCGTGTCTCCAGGCTCTCGCTGCCCCGAGTGCGAAACGCCCATCAAAGCCTACGACAACGTGCCCGTCCTCGCCTGGCTGTGGCTCGAAGGAAAATGCCGCGCCTGCGGCAATCCCATCTCTTCCATGTATCCGGCAATCGAGCTTGTCACTGGGCTTGTCTTCATCGCCTGCTACCTCACCTTCGGCCTTACGCCGGAAACTTTCAAGTGGCTCTTTTTCGTGAGCCTCATCATCGTTCTCACCATCACCGATTTCCGCGTCCGCATTCTTCCCGACGCCGTTACTTTTTTCGGTTTCGGCCTCGGTCTCGCGCTCTCCGTTCGCCTCGCCTCAATCGATCCCGCTTGCTTGCGGTTTGCCGATCACTTTCCCATTCTCTCAAGGAATCCGCAATTCTTGGCGTGTCCTGCGCGCTCCTCGGAGCCGCCGCCGGCAGCCTTCTTCTGCTCGCAGCAGCCGCTCTTTACAAACTCGTCCGCGGCCGCGAGGGCATGGGCATGGGCGACGTCAAGATGATGCTCATGGTCGGAACATTCCTCGGCATACAGGGCACTTTCCTCACGCTTCTATTCGGCACGCTTCTCGGCAGCATCATCGGCCTCCTTCTGGTCATGATTCTATTTCCTCACCGGATGGAAATCAAAAGTAGCGGAACGCGCCAACCGCAAGGGCCTTGGCTCCATCTCCAATTTGCGCTGGACGATCTCCAGCCGTTATCAGCTTCCCCTCGGAACGTTTCTCGGCATCGCCGCTCTGCTCGTGGTTTTCTTCAGCCACTGGCTGGACATGCAAGCGTACCGGTTCATGAGGTAACTCGTGCTGTTGCAAACCAAAAGCGCCGAAATTCCCTGGGTCGTCCTTACCGGCACGGGAATCGCGATTTTTGCCATGCTTGTCGGCGGAATTCTTCTACTGCGAAAAGTTTTTTTGAGTTCTCCCGAACGCAGCGCAGGCCCGAATAACTCCCCTGCACGCACTGAAAATGCTTCCGCCTTCATGGCCGCTTCGATGCAGGCCGTCATTCAAAAACTGAAAGAACAGGAAAAAGAGCTCGAACGCCTGCACAAAGAAGAACGAGACCGCGCCGACCTCACCGAGCGCCTCAGCGAGGAAGTCACGCGCAACATGCCCGCTGGCCTCATCGTCGTCAACGCGCAAAGCATCATCACCAGCGCGAATCCCGCCGCTGAACAAACACTCGGTCAGCGCGGTCTTGGCTTTCGCCGTTTCAGCGAAGCCCTCGGTGATCGTTCCGATCTCTCCAAACTAATTTCCGATTGCCTCGCAACCGGAAAGATTTTCCGCCGCGAACAGATCGAACACCGCGACGCCGCCGGTGACATTCGCCAGCTCGGCGTCACTATCTCTCCCATCCGCAAAGGCGGCGACGACGTCAGCGTCAGCGGCGTCATCTGCCTTCTTACGGATCTCACCGAACTCGCCTCGCTGCAAAAACAGATGCAGCTCAAGGAAAATCTTGCCGCGCTGGGCGAACTTTCCGCGGGAATCGCGCACGAATTCAAAAATGCGCTCGCCACCATTTCCGGATACGCGCAAATGATTCAGTCCGAATCCTCAAACCCCGAAGCGGCGGACAACGCCGAAAAAATTCTCGAACAAACCCGCAACATCACCAAAGTCGTCACGGAATTTTTGAAATACGCGCGCCCGCTCGACATTTCCGACGAACAAGTCGCCCTCGAACCCGTCATCGAACGCGTTGTCTCCGAAGTCGGCGAAGCGATTCCCAACGTTCGCCTGCGCCACGAAGGCCCATTCGGCGAGGTCGCCGGCGACGAAAGTTTTCTCCGCCAGGCATTTTTAAATCTCACCCGCAACGCCGCCGAAGCCTGCTCCTCCGCTCCCAACGGCGGCAAAGTCATCGTTCGCAGCGAAAATCTCCAGCGCGACGGCGCCGGGTACCAGCGCATTACTATTTTTGACAACGGCCCGGGAATCTCCCGCGATGCCTTACCCAAACTCTTTCGCCCCTTTTTCACTACAAAACCCAACGGTACCGGCCTGGGCCTGGCCGTCGTCCAAAAGATCATTCTCCAGCACGGCGGCCACGTCGAAGCCTGTAACCGCGACGAAGGTGGTGCCGCATTTATTGTTACGCTACCCCTCTCCCGCCGCGCCCCAGAAGGGGTAGAATTGAAGCAAGGCGCATCTAACGACAAGAAGGCCTGATCACGCCCCCATTGGAGGTGTCTCCATGCACGGTAAAACCCCGAAATTAGCCGCCGGCTTCGCCCTCGCGGCCCTTTTCCTCGCGCTCCCCGCTCGCGCGCAACAGCAGGATTCCCAGCAATCGGGCGCCAGCGACGCCATTGCCGAGGCTGCCCGCAAGGCTAAAGAAGAAAAGAAAGACCAGCCGAAGCCCAAAAAGGTCTACACCGACGACGACATTTCGACCAACAAGGGCGATGTCTCCGTCGTCGGCAAGGCTCCTGCGCCGGCCGATGCGACCGCCGCTCCGGACGGCCACAACGACCGCAAAGGGCGCACCGACGCCCGAGCAAAAGTGGCGCAAACAGTTCGCCGAACAGCGCGCCAAAATCGCGCAAGCCGAAAAAGAACTCGACATTCTCCAGCGCGAAGAGAGCAAAGCGGGACTTCAGTATTACTCCGACCCCACGAAAGCCATGAAAGAGCAGTTCACGCGCGACGAGCTCAATCAAAAGGCCGCCAAGATTGACGCCAAGAAAAAACAAATCGCAGACTTAAAGCAGCAAATGGAAGACATGGAAGACCGGCTTCGCAAAGAAGGTGGCGACGCGGGCTGGGCCCGCGAGTAGCTTTCGGCTGCCTGCCAACTGGCTGTACTTTCTTTCGTAGCGCAGGCAACCGGATTGCTGCCCAGCTGGTTTGTTGGCTGTTTTGCTCCTCGCACACCTGTCCCACGTCCCGCCAGGTGCACCGCGGTTTCCATGCTAAAAACGAAGTAGATGGAACCCCTCCTCCTTGTCGAAGATAAGAACGAGCTGCGCGCGATGTTGCGCAAAGCCCTCGAGCGCAATGGCTATGCCGTGGAAGAAGCTCCCGACGGCACCGCTGCGATTCAGAAGATTCGTTCGCGGCGGTACCAGCTCGTCCTGACCGACCTGAAGATGCCGGGCGCGTCGGGACTTGATGTGCTGCGCGAAACCAAGCAGGCCGATGCGACGATTCCGGTGATTCTGCTGACCGCATTCGGCTCGGTGGAAGAAGCGGTCAGCGCCATGAAGGAAGGCGCGTTCGACTTTCTGCAGAAGCCAGTCGATCTCGACCATCTCAAAGTTCTCGTCCAGCGCGCGGCTCGCCAACAGGAACTCCTTCGCGAAAATATTCTGCTGCGCGAAGAGTTTTCTGCGCGCTATGGGTTCCCCCGCATCGTCGGTGAACACGCTTCCATCCGCGAAATAAGCCAGCAGCTGCAGCGTGTTGCGCAGACCGATTCCACCGTTCTACTGCTCGGCGAAAGCGGCACCGGCAAGGAACTCTTCGCTCGTGCCGTGCATCATCTTTCCACCACGGCGCGAACTTCCTTTCGTTGCGCTCAATTGCGCAGCGATTCCCGAAGGCCTCGTCGAAAACGAACTTTTTGGCCATGAACGCGGGGCGTTCACTGGAGCCGGGGCGCGCAAAGCCGGCAAAATGGACCTCGCGCACCGCGGCACGCTGTTCCTCGACGAAATCGGCGAGCTTCCCCTCGCCATTCAAGCGAAACTTTTGCGCGTGCTCGAAGAGCGGCGATTTGAGCGAGTCGGCGGCACACAGTCGATTGATGTAGACGTCCGCATCGTCGTCGCCACCAATCGCAATCTCCAGCAAGCCGTCGCCGACAAATTGTTCCGCGAAGATCTTTACTTCCGCATTTCCGCGGTGCCCCTGACGATTCCGCCGTTGCGCGAACGCGGCAATGACGTTGCTTCTCCTTGCCGAACATTTTCTCGACAAGTTCGGACGCGAATTCAGCAAGCAAGGCGTTCATCTTTCCGCGGATGCCAGGAATCGCCTCCTCGAATACCGTTGGCCCGGAAACGTGCGCGAGCTGCAAAACGCCATCGAGCGCGCCGTGATTCTCTCCGACAGCTCCGAAATCCCCGCAGATACGCTGCAACTGCAAATGCAGCAACCGGAAACAAAAACGCTGCCTGCGGGTATGCTGCCCGCGGACTTTTCCTGGGACGGAACGCTCGAAGAAGTCGTCGCGCGGGCTGTACAGGCGACCGAACGCGTGCTGCTCGAGAACACGATGCGCGATTGCCGCTGGAACAAAACTCGCGCGGCGGAAAAGCTCGGGATCTCTGCAAAGACGCTCGCCTCAAAACTGAAGTCCGCCGGACTTGAATCGTAGAAGAGTCGAACTGGTCGCTCCCGGGCGGAATGGTTACCGGGCCGGCTACCCCATCCCCCTCCCCTGTTTTTTTCTAACTGTTCATATTGGGCAACTTAGAGTCAGTTGTTTTCATACATTTTTGGAAGTGCTGTAGCTGCCGCTCGTACCGGGCGGCAATCCCGTCGGCCGCTTTAGAAGGAAATTTTATTGCGTCGGAGCGACAAGCGTCTAGAAGGAACGAAACAGGTACAGCCGCGACAGAACGGGGAAAGGGACAGTTGTGCTGGTGGGGGGGATTGAAACTATTGTTCCTGCTTTGACGCCGGTGTGCAGCGCTACGGTGCCGCCGGTCCAGACTGCGGCTTCGACGCTTTTTAGCCCGGCGGCGCGCATGAGGTCGCAGAGTTCACCGGGGCGGAAGAATCTTGCTACCGAGGACGGGAGATATTTGTAGGCTGCGGCGTCGCCGGAAATTGCTCCACCGACTTTGGGCAGGATTTTGCGGAAATACCAGCGATAGAAATCGCCGAACAGCCCTGCGGGCGGCTCGGCAAATTCCAGAATGCCGATGGTTCCGCCGGGCTTCAACGACCCGCCGCATTTCGCGCAATCCCGCTTCGTAATTCGCCAAGTTGCGAAAGCCGAAGGCCGCTGTGACCAAATCGAAGGACGCGTCGGCAAATGGAAGCTGCAACGCGTCGGACTCCAGAAACGGCACTTCACCGCCCAGATCGGCTGCAGACTTTTCATTTGCGCGCACCAGCATCGTGTGGGCAAAGTCCGCGCCGATGACACGGGCTTTGCCTTTCTTCTTCAGGGCAAACGCCAGATCTCCTGTGCCACAGCACAAATCCAATACCACTGCATCCGGCCGCTGCAGAATCGCGCGCAATTTTCTTGCGGTTCTGGCTCGCCATACGCGGTCGAGCTGCAGGGAGAGCAAATGGTTTAGCAGGTCGTAGCGGGGCGCGATTTGCGTGAACATTTCGCGCACTTTGCGCGAAGCGTCGGCTTCGTTTGTGGCACCGTCTGGCCGCGTTCCCTTGCTCGGCGCTGCTTTCTCTGTTGTGACGAATTTCAGCCATGCGCAATCTCCGTCAAAGCATGCAGACACGGCGCAAAATGCAGCGCGTGCTTTACCGCGTCCAAAGGAACGTCTTCATACGTCGCCGCCTGTGCCGATTTTTTTTGACAGCACGAACCGCAGTCTGTTTCCGCGCGTCTTTTTGTCCGTCCGCATCGCCGCAATCAGGCTCGCATCCGAAATCTTCGGCCACGCGGGCAGCGCACCGAGCCGCTCAATCAGTGTCACAATCCGCGAAACATCGCTCGCCTTCGTCAGGCCGATCTTGTGCCCGAGTAGCGCGGCGCATTTCATTCCCCACGCTACGGCTTCCCCGTGTTGATAGCGGCGGTAGCGCGTTTCACTTTCGAGGGCA
The DNA here is from genome assembly GCA_963794175.1 of uncultured Acidobacteriota bacterium. Classification (GTDB taxonomy): domain Bacteria; phylum Acidobacteriota; class Terriglobia; order Acidiferrales; family UBA7541; genus Acidiferrum. Next base: position 200,994 of record CAWCCV010000013.1, read on the forward strand.
TGGCCGAACGTATGCCCGTAATTCAAAATTTCGCGCAGGCCGCTTTCACGCTCGTCCTTGCTCACAACCCATGCCTTGATTTCAATCGAGCGGCGAATCATGTGGTCCAGCACGGCTTCGTCGCGCCGCAGCGCCCTTTCGAAATTTTCTTCCAGGTACGCAAACAGCCCCGCATCGGCAATGATTCCGTACTTGATCACTTCCGCCAGGCCTCCGCGAAACTCGCGCTTGCTCAGCGTCTTCAGCAGTTGCGGATCGACTACCACGAGACGCGCCGGATAAAACGCGCCGACGAGATTCTTCCCTTCCGGCAAATTCACGCCGGTTTTTCCGCCGACCGAGCTGTCCGTTTGCGCCACGAGCGTCGTGGGAACCTGCACCAAAGCCACGCCGCGCAAATAACTCGCCGCGGCAAATCCGACTACGTCTCCGACTACGCCACCGCCTACGGCTAAAATCATCGAGCCGCGGTCGGCCTTGGCCCGGGCCAGAAGCCGCGAAATCTGCTCGACGCTCGCCATCGCCTTCTTCGCTTCTCGGTCGTCAAACAGGTGCACGGCATCCGGCGCCTGCTTGCCGAGTCCGCGCAAAATAGTCTTTCCGACCGCGCGCCAGACCTTCGGTGACGACACTACATGCGCGCTGGTAAAATTCCCGAGCCGCGAAATCTCTTCGCCCAGCCGCGAGACCGCTCCCGCGGCGCACACAACCTCGTACGCCCCGCTGGACGATTTAACTTTTATTCGCCGCGCTCTCATGGTCCTTTCGACTTTAACATACCCCCCCGCCGGTTCATGCCCGCTAGACGGCTGGACTTTTTGGGGCGGCTTCGCCCCAATCCCGCTTCAGCTTGCAGGTAAGCTGAACTTCCCGGTGCCACCTTTGCTGCTCCCCTCTATCACCCGGGCAAAATGGCGTTCTCTTACCCGATGCGCACCGCCCGCCTAATTTCTTCGTGATACCATTTCTCCGCGACCAAATCCGCCCAACTAACGCCCAACTTTCGATGTCATCTTCCGAAAAAACCTATCGCGCAGACTACGCCGTCAGTCGGTTCAGGTGTCGCAGGCCTGCGCGCCGCCATTGAACTGAGCAACGCAGGAAGCGTCCTCGTTCTCGCCAAATCTTATCTTGAGCGATTCGGCCACTGCCTGGGCGCAGGGCGGCATTGCCGTGGCCCTCAGCGACGAAGACGAAATCGGCCTCCACGAACAGGACACGATCAATGCGGGCGACGGCCTTTGCCGGCCCGAAGCGGTGGCACTGCTCGTTGAAGAAGGCCCGAAGTACATCACGCAACTGATCGAATGGGGCACGGAATTCGATCGTGCCGGCACGAAGCTCGCCTTCACTCGCGAAGCCGCGCACAGCCGCTCGCGCATTCTGCATGCGCATGGCGATTCGACGGGGCGCGAAATCAGCCGCGCGCTGCTGGCCCGCGCCAATTCGATTCCGCACCTTCATTTGCGCGCGCACGCCTTTACGACCGGCTTGATCATCGAAAATGGAAAAGCGGTCGGCGTGCGCTTCATTGACGAGACCGATGGCTCGCTGCACGAGGTTCGCGCCGAATGCGATTTTGCTTGCCACCGGCGGCCTCGGCCAGATTTACCGCGAGACGACCAATCCCGACGTCGCCACCGGCGACGGCATGGCCATCGCTTACGAAGCCGGTGCCGTTCTCTCGGATATGGAGTTTGTGCAATTTCATCCCACCGCGCTCGCCGTCAAAGGCGCGCCGCGGTTTCTGCTCTCCGAAGCACTGCGCGGCGAAGGCGGCATCTTGCGCAACATAAATCTCGAACGGTTCATGAAGCGCTACAACGAAGCGCAGGAGCTGGCTCCGCGCGACATCGTGGCCCGCGCGATCGTCAGCGAAATGCATCGCACGAACGCGCAGCACGTTTATCTCGACATGACGGCGAAGTCCAAGAGAGTTTCTGGAAAAGCGCTTCCCGCGGATTTACGCTACGTGCGAAAGCTACGGCCTCGATCTCTCGACGGACATGGCGCCGGTCTGCCCCGCGGCGCATTACATGATGGGCGGCGTGAAAACCGATCTCTGGGGACGGACTTCGATTCCGGGACTTTATGCGGCAGGCGAGACTGCCGACACCGGCGTGCACGGCGCGAATCGGTTGGCCAGCAATTCCCTGCTCGAAGGCCTCGTCTTCGGCGCGCGCAGCGGCCAGGCGATGATTGAGGATGCGCCGGTTTCCAAGCGCAGCTCGACGCAGCTGCCCGGCAAGCGCGCTCCGCAGCCGGATTCGGCGGACGCGGAAAAGCAGCCGCACCCGCCGCGTGCGGAGTCTCCGCTGCGCGCACAGATTCGCGATCTGATGTGGCGTCATGTGGGAATTCTGCGGAATGGGAAAGAACTCAAGGCCATGCTGGCGCAACTGGAATCCTTGAAGATTCCGGAAGTGGCCACGACTAGGGAAGAAAACGAGTTGAAGCAATCTTCATTCGCTGGCAAAGGTCATTACCCGCAGCGCGATTGCGCGCGAAGAGAGCCGCGGCAGCCATTACCGCTCGGATTTTCCTTACCGGGATGATGATGACTTCCAGAAGCACTCGCTGACCGGCAAAGGCGGCGATATCACGTTTGAGACGTAATTCCTTACAAGAACTCGCCAGGATCACCGAGAACAAAGTCAAAAGTTAAAGGTCAAAGGTTGCCGGCAGATTTTTGCGTGCAACATGCTTTATTTCACCTGGAGGGCCTTTACTACTTCCAAAAAGACGTGGCCGACCTGGCCAAGAGTTTTGGCGCTGATCTGCTGTATGTTGTCCTGTGGGGTGTGCCAGTAGCCGTTGCCGATGAAATCACCGATCACATCCACCGACGGTATCTTCCGATTCAAGAACGAATCGTGATCGTCATCCGCTCCCTTATCTTCGTTCACAAACAACCCGCCATACCCAATTCGTATCGCTGTTGAATACACAAGATCAACCAGCGCTTTCGTAGAGCTCGTCTCGCGCGGGATTCGCGCATTTTTTCCGCCGACAATGTCCGCCAGCAAAAAGGCGCGCACGTTTTTCAGATCGCCGGAAAGCGAGAGTTTGGCAGCCATTTCACGGCTTCCGTAGCGGCTGTCGGTCTCGCTCCACTGCTCTACAGCTTCTTCGCCATCAAAGAACGCAATCCACACGGCGTAAAGGCCGCGCTTTGCGCAAAGTTGCCGCGCCATTTCCAGCATGAGACCTGTCGACGAGCCTCCGTCGTCGGCGCCCACAAAATTCTCCTTCTTCAGCGTGTCATAATGCGTGCCTAGCAGAATAATTCCCGGCCGTTCACCCTGAATCTTCACCAGAATGTTTTTCATGGGGATGGAACCGGCGGGAGTCTGCGCGCTAAACGCGTCGCTTTCTACCGTGCAGCCGAAACTCTGGAGTTGCGACAAAATGTAGTCCTGCGTCTGCGCAATCGCTTGCGAGCCGGACGGGCGTGGCCCGAAGGAAACCATTCTTGCCACGTGATCGAACGCCGCTTTCCCGTCGAAGCCGCCCGTCTTTTCCGGAGGCAGGGCGTCTACGGCAATTTGCGGCGGATTCGCCGCGACGGCACTCATAAACGGCGGCTGCGCGGCGTCAGGTTTCTTTTCGGCGTCGGCGTTGCTCTTGCAGCCCGCAAAGAGCAACCCCGTAAAAACGAGGCCTGTTATCGCAATCTTCCTAAAATTCTCGCTACCACCCATCAGACTCATTAGGCCCCCTGCGCCGCCGCGGCAACCTGCCGGTTCCGCTTGCGCAACGCAATCCAAGAAATTCCGACTCCTAGAAAGTACAACGCCAGCATCACGCCCATCACCAGCAGCATTGTGAGCGCGTCAGGGGTCGGTGTCACAATGGCTGCGACCACCGTGATGCCCAAAATCGCGTACTTTGTGTTCTGCACCAGAAACTTTGGCGTCACGATTCCGAAGTAGCAAAGCAGGAAAATTAGAACCGGTAATTCGAAAACGAGGCCGAGCGCGACGAGGACGAGAAGAACGAGGTCAAAGTAATCGTTGATACGAATCAGCGGCGAGACCGGGCCCTGAAATCCCACCAGGAATCCCAAAATATGCGGCAGCGCCAAATAAAAGCCAAACGCGATGCCACCTAAAAACAGCAGCACTGTCGAAAAGACAAATCCCGTCACCGCGCTGCGTTCATGCTTATAAAGCGCCGGGGCGACGAACATCCACACTTGATAGAGCACCACGGGCGAAGACAGCACCAGCCCGATGTAAATGCTCAATTTGATGAGCAGGCCCAGATAGTCAGTCGGCCCGGTGTAGTACAGCTTCGCGTCATAGTGATGCGCCGCCAGCACAGCCTGAATCGGTTTTGCAATCACGTTCACAAACTTCGGCGCCAGAAACCACCCACCGGCCGCACACACGCCAATCGCCAGCAGCGCGTTGATGATGCGCTTCCGCAACTCGATCAGATGCTCAAAAAACGTCATCTGACCGCCCGTCTCTTCTTCTTTGGTTTTCGCGATGATTTCGCTGTCCATGATGTGGGCGGGGGCTCAGGCCGTGTGCCCGTGCTCCTGCAACGGATCCTGAAGCGCCTTTTCCTCCAAAGATTCGCCGGAAGCAGTTTCGGGTGCGGCTGCGTCCAATTCTGGTGTGGAACTCCGCCCTTCTTCGCTCCGCGCTACAGATTCGCTGACGGGGGCCAGCACGGGATCGGTTGTCTCTGGAAGCTGTGGCGGCGGCTTCCGTCTCTAAAGGGGTGCCTATCGAGGCTTCGGTAGATGCGGCGGACGCTGCTGCAGCATCGGCCTGCTTTTTACGCTCGGCTTCGCGTGCCTGGCGCTCCACGTTGCGCATCTCTTCTTCGAAGGCGAGCTTGAAATCGGTGGAAGCCTTGCGGAATTCGGCCATGAGCTTGCCCAATCCGCGAGCCAATTCCGGCAGTTTGTGCGGCCCAAAGACCACCAAAACCACTACAAACAGCACAATCATATGTGGAATGCTGAACATGAGCTTGGACGACCCTTTTCGAAGCCACAGGCATCATAGGAAGTGCTTGGATGGGTGTCAAACCGGAGTTTCCAGCCCCGGGTTCGGTTCGCATGATATAATCCAGGTTAGCCTGGCTAGCGTGAGGTCAGAATGAAATCGGAACGTCGTGGGCTGATTTTGATCGTATTAGTCCTCCTTGTTTCCGCCGTACTCGGCGGAGTGTATGGGCCTTCGGTCCGGGCTACTACCTCCAGCGCCGACGACTTCCAAACGGCGGTAAAGCAGTTCACGCGCGTGCTGGACGTGGTCCAGTCCAACTACGCAGAGCCTGTGGACGTCGACAAAGAGGTCTACCAGGGCGCTATCCCCGGCATGCTGCGCGTCCTCGACCCCCACTCGAATTTCTTTGATGCCCGACAATTTGCGCTTTTGCGCGAAGATCAGCGCGGCCGGTATTACGGCGTCGGCATGATCGTTGCTCCTCGGGATAATCACACCGTGGTTATGGCTCCTTACGTTGGAGCGCCCGCTTATAACGCCGGGCTGCGCCCGGGCGACGTGATTGTAAAAGTGGACGACAAATCCACCGACGGGCTCACCACGAGCGAAGTCGCGGACATGCTCAAGGGGCAAAAAGGCACGATCGTAAAGATCGTGGTGACGCGCGAGGGCTATGCCGACCCGCTGACGTTTACCGTGACGCGCGGCGAAATCCCGCGGCACTCTGTCGACATTGCGTTCCTCATCAAGCCCGGCGTCGGTTACATTCGGCTTTCTTCTTTCAACGAAACGACCGACCACGAAATTGCCGATGCGCTGAAGGAGTTGAACGTCTCGAATCTAGACGGCTTGATTTTCGATATGCGCGGGAATCCCGGCGGCTTGCTCAACGAAGCCGTTGCTGTCGGTGACATGTTCCTAGAAAAAGATCAGCTCATCGTTTCCCATCACGGGCGCGCTTCTCAGAATCACAGCTACCGCGCGCTGCGCGGCAACCAGGGTGTCACCGTTCCGCTGGTCATCCTCGTGAACAACAATTCTGCCTCGGCGACGGAAATTGTATCGGGTGCTGTGCAGGATCACGACCGCGGCCTCATCGTCGGCGAAACCACGTTCGGCAAGGGCCTGGTGCAGACCGTTCAGCCGCTCAGCGAAAACACAGGTCTTGCGCTCACGACGGCACGCTACTACACACCGAGCGGCCGCCTTATTCAACGCGATTACAAATCCATTTCGCTGTACCAATATCACTACGAGCGCAAAGTTCCGGATCACCCAACGGAGATCAAGCTCACCGACAGCGGCCGCCAAGTCACCGGTGGTGGCGGCATCACGCCGGACATCCTCATATCCGAGCCAAAGCTGAACAAATTTCAGCAGGAACTTTTCCGATTTGACGTCTTCTATCCCGCGGAAGCTGGCGTGGGCGGTTTCACTCGTTCTTTCCTTGGCGAACGCCCGACCATCACGCATGATTTCGCAGCCGACGACAACGTCATGCACGAATTCCGCAATTATCTTGCGAAACACAATGTCCGTTATAACGAATCCGACTTGGCGGAAAACCTGGATTGGGTGAAGCGCAAGATCAAGCAGGAAGTTTTCATGTCCACATTCGGCATGCAGGACGGTTTCAAGGTCCTTCTCGAGGCCGACCCGCAAGTTCAAAAAGGCATTGAAGCCATTCCGCAAGCTCGCGCGCTCTATCAAAACGCACGCAAGATCGTGGCCCAGCGCAACGGCGGATCGCTCGATCAACCCTGATCCTCTGCAAATAACGCAAAACCAAGAACGCCCGCGGGGTTCATGCCCGTGGGCGTTTGCCTTTCGCGACGGAACCCCCGTCATTCCCCGCTTATGGCTCGTCTTGTGAGTCTCCATTCTGCGGTGATATCTCAGATAAATCCCGAGGCCACCAGCCTCAATACAAATCCAGAAAGGATTAACGAGCAAACCATATGAATCAGACTTCGCTCACTCAGAACCAAGCTCGTGATGTACAGACGACTTCCTGCTGCATCGTTGGTGGAGGACCTGCCGGCGCCATGCTTGCTCTTCTCCTCGCTCGCGGTGGCGTTCCCGTGACTCTCCTCGAAATGCACAAGGATTTCGATCGAGATTTTCGCGGTGACACCGTTCATCCCGCCATCCTCGAAGTTCTCGACCAGATTGGCCTCGCGGACAAACTGCTGGAGATTCCTCACAGCAAAGTTACGGGCCCGACGCTTCAATTTGCAAACGGTCCATTTCGCCCCTTCAATCTTGGCCGCCTCAAAACACGCTTTCCCTACATTGCTATGATTCCCCAGGTTCGCTTTCTGGAATTCATTACTCGCGAGGCGGCGAAATATCCCGAATTCAAATTAGTGATGCACGCTCAGGTACAGCACTTGATAAAAGAAAATGGCGCAGTTGCCGGAGTGCGCTATCTTGGCGACGACGGCGCGGACCGCGAACTTCGTGCCAGCTTGACAGTTGGCACCGATGGGCGCTTTTCCATCGTGCGTCGTCTCGCCGGCTTCGAACCCATCAAGACCGCTCCTCCGATGGACGTGCTTTGGTTTCGGCTGCCAAAACTGCCGGGCGAACCGGAAGTCACCGGCGGGGCTTTTGGCGGAATCGGCGGCGGGCGCATTTTTATCGTGCTCGAACGCAACGATCATTGGCAGGCTGGCTTGGTCTTTCCCAAGGGCCAGTATCAGGCCGTGCGTGCACAGGGTGTAGAAGCCATTCGCAAAAGCATGGTCGAAACCGAACCCCGTTTTGCGAAGCATGCCGAAACCCTCACAGATTGGCGGCAGTTCACCTTGCTCTCCGTCGAATCCAGCCGCTGCCCCCTCTGGCACAAGCCGGGCGTCCTCGTTATCGGAGATGCCGCACACGTGATGTCACCCGTGGGAGGTGTAGGAATTAACTATGCCGTCCAGGATGCCGTCGTTGCAGCAAACGTCCTGACAGGTCCACTCAAGTCGGGGACCTTGTCTGAGGCCCAACTGGCCGAAGTCCAGCGCCAGCGCGAGTGGCCCACTCGGGTCATCCAGCGCATGCAATCCACGATGCAAGACCGTCTAATGGTCCGCGCTCTCCAATCAAAGAGACCCGCCAATGTGCCGTGGCTATTCAAGCTGCTATTCAAAATTCCTATCCTGCGCGACATACCATCGCGCTTAATCGCGTTCGGCCCTCGCCGCGTCCTGCTCCGAGAGGCTTAGGAGCGAATCGTTAAGGGCTGGCTTTTCGATACGGAGACCTACGGAGGATGAAAACCATGATGCATATCGAAGTGACATCGTGAAGAATCTGAAGTGATTCCAGTCGATTACGGACTCAGTAGACTCAAATGGACCCTTCGTAAGCGATGATGTAACATAGACTTAGCAGCCGTTTTGAGTCGATCAGGATGGGCGTGTAGCTCAGCTGGGAGAGCGCGTCGTTCGCAACGACGAGGTCGCAGGTTCGATCCCTGTCACGTCCACCAATTAACCTATGTCTGAGTCGGTCAGCTCGGCGGTTCCTTCAACTTCGACATTTGGCCTGCTACACTGTTCTTGCTACTGCGTTGGCTGCGCCAAATCCGTCCTCCGCCTCTCCCGAGAGTGGCTCTGTCTTCAACTACAAACCCAATTCCACGCGCGCCAGTTCGATCGCTTTTTGCGCTGTTGCAGTATCCGCCAGCGCTCCGCGAGCAAAATCCTTCGTCCCGCCGCCTTTTCCACCAACCTCACCCAGCACTTTTTTCAGCAGCGCGTTCATGTCCTTCCCGACTCCCGGTCCTTGCCCAAAAAAAATGTGCCCGCACTCTCTCCGCGCAATCAGGGCCACCGTCTTTTCCTGCGCCGCAATCGCCGGGGCCAGCATCAGCACATAACTTGCTTCTCATTCCTTCAAAGACCCGCCCCACAACCCTCAACCCATTCATCCGCGGGTGTTTCGCGCACAATTTTCTCCGCCTCAAGCTCAGCCAACCGCTCCCCCCTGGCCTTTGACAACTTAAAACACGCATCCCGCTCCGCCAGCGCTTTGTCGAGCATGCTCACTACTTCTTCCGTGGCGCACTTCAGTTTTTCAGCCACGGCTCGCCGCGTTTCATAGTCCGCTCGCGCCGCCTTCGCCACGCGCTCGCCGCAGAAGAACTCCAGTCGCCAATCTTGACGGATCTTCGTGCACCGCCGCAGTTGAATCATTCCGATCTGGCCCGTGCGAGCCACGTGCGTCCCGCCACATGGCTGCAGCTCCACTCCCTCAATTTCAATCGCGCGCAAAATCCCTTCGCGCTCGACTTCCTTCCTTACTCCTAAACTCTCGCAACTCTTCGCGAGTTGCGTACAAAATCTTCACTGGCCGGTCCTCAAAGACAATCTCATTGGCCGCGCGCTCCCCTTCAACCAGCTTCTCCGCGCCTGGTTCCGCGCCGCGCAAATCAATCGTGCAAATCTCCTCGCCCAAATGGAACGACACCGTCTCCAGCGCAAACTCTTTCAGCAAGACCGCCGACAGCAAATGCTGCCCGGTGTGCTGCTGCATATGATCGAACCGCCGCGGCCAATCAATTTTTCCGGTCACGCTTCCCTGCACCGGCCGGTTCACTACATGCACAACCTCGTCGCCTTCGTCTATAACCTCCAGCACGCGCGCCTCGCCGAGCGTTCCCAAATCGTTCGGCTGCCCGCCCGAAGTCGGATAAAATGCCGTTTGGTCCAGAATCACGCGCCATTTCGCCGTTTCTGCGCCGTTCTACCCCTTCGCACGACCGCGCTTCCGCGGCAAACTCCTTCACAAACGCGTCATCGTAATAAGACCGTTTCGTTGTCATGGGAAAACTCTAGCACACGCAAATTGCCCGCCCAGAGCGCATGCCAACCCAAATTTCACCCATGCGCCGCCGTGCACGACAGGAATATTTCTCGCGACTGGCTTAAGACCCCTTCCCCGGTCCGCCGCCCGCTCCACACTCTTTCCAGATCCTTTCCCAATTCCACACACCGTATCCCACCTGTTTCGGCAGCGGGTATCCCACCTGACGCGCCAACAAAAGCACCTGGCCCCGATGATGCGCCTCATGAGCATTCATGTAGCACAGCATCTCCACTCCCGCCGGCCAAGGCCGCGACCAGCCGTCTCTGACAAATGTTTTCACGCGCCCTGCTCCGCTGAGCGCTTCGGCAAGCATCTCCTGGCACCGGGCCGCGCTCTCCGCCAATCCCGCCCGCGCCTTTTTAATCGTGCACCGGGCACGGTCGAGTTGTTCCGGTACCTGCAAATGGGGAGCCGTCAGCCGGACCCACTTGCACCGGACGTTGTGCACATGCGTAAAAATTGCCGCAATCGTTCGCGCCCCGCCAGGCGGCTTCGCTTTCCACGCTTTCGGCTCCAGCCGCTCCAGCAGCATCTGATTCATGCGCTCATTCGCTGCAAACACCCGCACCGCCGCTCGCCCCAGTTCCATCCGAACTGGTCCTGCCTGCACGGGTTGACTCTGCACGTTCCGTTGACTCCCGCTCACAGTTCTTTACTCCGTGGCCGGCGAAACGACCTCAGTGAATGAAACTGAGTCCGCTGGGGATGAATTGTGGGAATACATAAGCATAGAGCATGACGATCACGCCGACGATGCTGGCCAGCGCAACCGAATGCCAGAAAACGAAGCGAAAAATGGAGCCTTCCTGCCCGACTTGATTTGTCGCAGCGGTAGCAATGCAGATCGATTGTGCGTCGATCATTTTGCCCATGACGCCGCCGGCACTGTTCGTGGCGCACATCAGAATCGGACTGAGATTCAATTGTTGCGCGGTGATTTTCTGCAGCCCGCCGAAAAGGACGTTGGAAGACGTATCGCTGCCCGTAAGAGCGACGCCCAACCAGCCAATAAACGCGCCGAAAAAAGGAAAGAACCATCCGGTGCGGGTGAAAGCAAGCCCGAGAACCGCATCCATGCCCGAGTAGCGCGTGACATAACCCAAGCCGAGCATGCAGGTCATCGCAACGATAGCAAAGCGCAAACGCACAAGTGTGCCGGCCGAAAATCTGCAGGATTTTGCCGAAACCAAGTCCAAGGATTATGCCGGAGACCAGTGCGGCCAGAAAGCACCCCGTGCCCGTCGCAGTCAGCCAATTGAAATCAAAACGTGCGGCTTCAGCAGCCGGTTTTGCCACCACCGGCGTGGTACGAAAAACTTTGCCATGCAGGTAGGGCCAGTCCCATCCGGCTGGGCCGGGACGATTCTTGCCATCGGGCATGACCACGTTGAAGGCAGGCGTCGTCGCTTTGTTCATCGCCAGCTTGATGCTCGGCAGGCCCCACGCCAGCACAAAAACAGAAAGAATCGCAAACGGCAGCCAGGCTTTGGCGATTTGTCCTGCGGTGTAGTGCTTGGCCAGTTCGTTGCGGGCTAAGTTTTGCGGCGTCTTCTTCGCGTTCTCCTTCAAAACGCCAGATGCGCTTGGGCTGCCAAAAGCGCAGAAAGATCATTGTTGCCAGCAGAGAAACGACGCCGGCGGCAATGTCCACCAGATTGCTGTCCATGTGATTCGCCCAAAACCATTGCGTGCCCGCGAAGGAAAAGCCGACGACCAGAATGGCGGGAAAAACTTCCCACATTTCGGACCAGCTGACCATCGCACGAACGAGCCAGAACGGAACAATAATCGCGGTGATCGGGAGGATCCGGCCGATCATCGCGCTCAGATCGCTTTCATTGAGGGCGGTGACGGAGGCGAGCGCGTGAACAGGAGTGCCGATGGCGCCCCAGGCGACTGGAGCGGTGTTGGCGATCAAGTTCAGCGCCGCGGCGTGGAACGGTTTGAAGCCGAGTCCGATCATGAAAGCCCCGGCGATAGCCACCGGCGCACCAAAACCCGCGCAGCCTTCAATGAACGCGCCGAAGCAGAAAGCGACAAGAAGAAGTTGCAGACGGCGGTCTGGCGTGATGGCGGCCACCGACTGCTTCATGATTTCGAATTGCCCCGTCTCGACGGAAATGTCGTAAAGGAAGACGGCGGCAATAACGATCCAAACAATTTTCAAAAGGCCGTACGCGCCGCCATAGGCAAAGCTGCTGAGGGCCATCTGCGCAGGCATGTGGAAGACAAAGATCGCACAAAGAATCGCAGTTGCGGCGCCAGCAACGGCGCAGAGATGCGCGCGAACCTTAAAGCCAGCGAGCAGCCCGAGAAGAACAGCAACGGGAAGCGCGGCGACAAGGGTAGAAAGCCACCAGTGGTGAAGAGGGTCGTAAACTTGTGTCCAGGTCAAGGTCGACCTCCGACGCGTACTTTGGCCGAGCAACGTTGTTAGACTTAGGGGTACCTTGTCAAGGAATTCATCTGATTCGCGTGGAACTGTGCGTGAAGGGACAGGAGTTGTATTCCGCCTACTTTCTTCCTAACTCTTTCGACGCCGCTCTACCGCCGCGAATCCGGCGGCACCAAACCGTTCGCCCGGTAGTACACCACCAACTGCCCATAATGCTCCGCACTGTGCTCAATCGCCACCGTCCAGACATAGGAATGGCGAACCATCCTATTCCCCCACGCATATTTCGTCGTCGCATCCAGCCCGGCATCGCCTTGCTGCTGAATCAATTTCATTCCCTCCGCCACTGCCTCCCGAATCAGCTTCGTCACATCCGCTTTCGTCTTGTATACGTCCCGCGACGGGTTGTGTTTGTCCTTGCCAAAATCAGGTCCCACATGCGTCCCCGCTATGTTGCTTAGCAGGTCGTAGTCCACCGACGCGACATGCAAAATGTTTTGCGCAAACGCCCGCTCGTCCTTCTCCAGCTTGTAATCGTATTTCTCTTCCGGAAAATCTTCCGCCATCGCAATCAGCTTGTTCCCAATCTCATTCCAGGCTCGCAGCGTCTCCTCAGACCGCGAAACCGCCGGACTCGGCTCTTTACCCGCCGCCTGCCCACAAACTCTCGTCCCCGCCGCACCGCCTGACAACAAAACCGCGGCCACCGCATACCCAAACATCCTAAAAATCAGCTTCATCGCCATTCCCCCTTCTTCTCCTACTTCCCCCTGCTCGCGGGCGGCACAATGCCGTTCATCCGCAAATACTCCACCATCTGTCCGTAATGATCGTATGCATGAGCCACCCCAAACGTCGCCAGGTGCAAGCGAGGGCCTTTGATGCCCGTCCCGGGCTGTAACATATTTTCAGTAGTCAGCATCCCCGCGGCCTTATGCCCCATCGCAAAAGAGTCTTTCAGGAATGTCAATATCTCGGCTTTGCTCTTCAAATTCTCAGGTCCATTCCCGCCCCGGTAGTCGTCCGCGATCTTGTCACCGGTTACTGCCGACCACAGCGCATAGTTGGACGCGGCGACATGCTTCACCTCCAGGGCAAACGTGCGTACTCCTTTGTAGTCGCTTCCGGCAATGTTCAAATCTCCGGGAGAGAAATTGAATTTCTCTTCCGGCATGGCTTCCGCTGCATCCAAAATTTGCTTTTCAATTCCGCTAACCTGGCGGTCCACCACGGACGCGATCGTCGGCGGATCTTGCTGCGCCTGAAACTTGCTTGTCGGCGACCCGCTTCTAGCGTCCTGCCCCCACAGCGCCACCGCAATTCCGAACGCTGCTAGGATCACCACAGCCTGTTGTTTTTGCATCACGTTTTTCATTAGAGCGACTCCTCGCCTCTGCCAAAACCTCGCGCGCCACGGGCTATCCACTCTGACGGCTCTTGACGGCTTTCGTTTCGCCGAGACCGGCGGGCAGCCCGGAATATCGGGCCCTCTTCGCCTTCTTGCGTCTGCTTTTGGTGTAGGGACGGGACTTTTATTCCGCCCATTGTGGGAGTGATGGCTGCGATTCCTACAAGCGATCTTTGCGAGAAAGATTTTTCCGCGCTACTTCTGTTCCCGCCAGGGCTTCAGCTCCGCAAACCGCTGAATCCCACTGCGCCGCAAAGCGAAAACAATTCCCCAAACGGTTGCAGCAATCGCCAAGGCAATGAGCAATAGCCTTCCGAAGATCCACAACAACACCGGCCACTCCGGCGGGATGCTGAGATTACTTCCGTAATGCATTTCAATCATTCTGGCCTGCTCGAGCGAAAGCACCACACCAAGCAGACTCAACACCATCAAGACCACCGTCGCACGCGGAAAACGGAATTTGGATTCCATACTTCCTCCCTTCCATGGTGCAGGGCTCTGCGAACCAAAAAGTCCGTGAACCCGTTCCCGTAATGAACCCACGAGCAGCCCTTGAAGCTCTCGCGCGCAGAACGCCACCAGCACGAACCGTTTTCCCCCACGAATCGCGACGCGCGCCTGCTGAAACACCCATGCCATTTCATCCCCATACTCTTTGCGATAGTCGGCGGGATATAGAAAAAGCAGGCGTCGGTACAAAGCCGGTAGGAGCATCACACACCCTTCTTCGCCGTGCGCAGACTCGCCAGCCCGGTCAAATGCTTCATCCGTGCAACTTCAGCCTGCAAAATCTTTTGCCCCTTAGTCGTGAGCCGGTAGGCTCGTCGGTCGCGCGCCGTTTCGTCTTCTTTAAATTGCTCGATCCAGCCCAGATTCAGCAGCCGCCGCAAGGCGCCATACAGCGTACCCGTGCTGAGCGTCACGCTTCCGCCGCTCATCCGTTCCACATCTTTCAGAATCGAGTATCCATGCCGCGGCTGTTCCACCAGACTCAGCAAAACAAGCAGCACCGGCTCCGTCAATGGCGATCGCTCTTCCATATGTCACCACGCGATATGTCGCGCAACGCCATAATAAGCCCCTGCCGCTCCCCGGTCAATCGTTTTCTGCCCCCGAGGGGAATGACGGCACTGACCTTGGTTCGGCTCCGTTCTGAGACGCGTTTTCTCGACGAAATCCTCGGACCAGAAACTGCACTACGGGGAGGGCTCGATCAATACTGCAACCTTACTGCTTAAGCCCCCTGCCCACCAGAACAGGCGACCTCAACCCGCCATTCACGCTAAAATAGAGCGTATGCCCGTCCGCCTGATCGCGCTCGATATTGACGGCACCCTGCTCGACAGCCGCTGGCAGATTTCTGACGCCAACCGTACCGCCGTCACTGAGGCCACGCGCCGCGGCATTGAAGTCGCCCTCGTCACCGGCCGTCGCTACGATTTCGCCATGCCCGTCGCCCTCCAGCTCGATTGCCCGCTCACCATGATCGTCAACAACGGCGCCCTCATCCGCTCCACAGCCGGCAAAACCCATCTCCGCCACCTGCTCGACCGGCATATCGCTCGCAGCGTCCTTGAGGCCACCAAACCCTGGAGGGAAGGAGCAGCCGTCATCTTCGACCGTCCAGGCGCAAATCAGCTCATGCTCGAATCGCTCAATCCCGACGATTCCATCCGTTACGCCTATTACAAGCGCAATCTCGAGCACATCGGCATCGTTTCCCCCCTCGAAAATTCCGTCACCGAAGATCCCATTCAGGTCATGTTCTCCGGCACCGTCGTGGAAATGCGCGCCGCCGAATCCGTTCTTCGCACCGCCGGCTTCGTGCGCGGCTACCGCCTAGCCGTCACACTTTACGAATCCAAAAACTTCGCCATGATTGACGTTCTTCCCGCCGACTGCACCAAAGGCCGCACCCTCGCCGCATGGGCCGCCCGCCAGGGCCTGCATCGCAACGAAATTCTCGCCGTCGGCGACAATCACAACGATCTCGAAATGCTCCAATTCGCGGGGATTCCCGTGGTCATGCGCAACGGCGTCCCTGAACTGAAATCCTTCGGCTGGCACGAAACTCTCTCCAACGATGAAAGCGGCGTCGCAGCAGCCATCGAACGTTTTGCTCTGAGCGAGGCCGCATGCGCCTGACCTTCCTCGCCGTCTCCGAAAATGTAGCGCCGCGGCTTAAGCCCGGCTTCTTCGATTTCAGCTTTCCTGCAACCGCTTGCCTGCGCGCGCGCACCGTCTTATGCGCCTTCTTTCTGATTCCCGTTTTCGGTCTGTTTTCTGCGGAATCCGCGCGCGCCGAATACGTCGTCCTCAAAAGCGGCCAGCGCCTCGTCGTCACCGGTTATCAACTCATTGGCGACACCTACAAACTCACGCTCCGGGGCGGCTCAGCCGAACTCCCCGCTTGCGAAGTTGTCGCCATCGAGCCCGAAGAAATCTTTCAGTCGGAGAAAAAGCCCGCGCTAGAAGGAATTCCCTTCTCCGACTTCATCGCTTCCGCAGCAAAAACATACGGCGTTGACGCCGACCTCATCGTCAGCGTCATCACCGCCGAATCGAAATTCAATCCCAAAGCCGTATCCCGCAAAAACGCGCGCGGCCTAATGCAGCTTCTCCCGGAGACCGCAACGCGCCTCGGCGTGAAAAATAGTTTCGATCCACAGCAAAACATCGAAGCCGGCACGAAATATCTCCGCGAGCTCCTCGACCGTTACCACGACGATCTCGCCCTCACTCTTGCCGCTTACAACGCCGGCCCGCAGCGCGTCGAACAATACAAAACGATTCCTCCCTACCGCGAAACAATCTCCTACGTCCGCCGCGTCCAGAAGACCTACAACGCCCGCAAGTCCCCGTCGCCTGCGCAAAATTCATCCCGCCCGCGCGCGCTCCTTCATCTACGGAAAAATCCTCCGTAAACGCGGCGCCCCAAACCGGCGGCTGACTGTGCCGGCTCGTGCCATGTCCCTTTTGGGGTTTTTCTGTGCTTTTTTTCTGCGTGGCTAGTTCTGCGGCGGATTTCCCTGCGGCGGCGCAGCCACTGGCGGATTCGGATTCGCTCCCCCGCCGCCTTGCGGATTCGTCGTTCCCGGATTTCCAAACCCACTCTGCGGTGCGCCCGCTGGCGTCCCCGGAGTCGAGGCTCCCGGAATATTGGATTGCCCACCAATCTGAATCGTGTCCTTGCTAGGATCCCAGTAAAACTCAAAAAGTCTGTAATTCTGCGCCTTGTCATACGTGATGACAGACTTGCCGAATACTTTGCTTCCGATACCGATAATGTTTCCGCCCATGATCGTCGGCGTATCCGTCGGCGTTGCCCCGATCGGCAAACCATTTGCGTCCAACTCTGTCGAGCCAGTGCCCGCAGTTCCATTCGCTGTTCCGTTTCCCGTTCCGGAATTTGCATCTTGCGAACCCGTCGCCGGTCGGGCGCCGGCTTGCGCGCCGAATCCAGTGCTGTTCATAGACCCGGGGCCATTCATATTCGCAGCAGGCGTGCCCATATTCCCTGCGCCCGGAATTCCCGCGGGCATCACAAGAGGAGGTTGCGGCTTAAGGCTGCCTATGAGTTGCCCGTTGGGCCCAACATAAAGCAAACGCCACGAGCCGTCTTCCGTGTTCATCGGATCTTTATACGCCTGGCGCATAAAGTGGACATTCGCCATTTGCGGCTTCGTCAAATCTTCCAGCGAGGTCGGAAATTTTCCGTTCTTTCGATAATACATTTTGATCCCGCGGACGTACTGATTTCCGCGCCAGATCATTTCTTTTTCCCGTTCGCGTTTCCCGTTAATCAAAATTCCCGGCGCCGCAGTCATCACCGAAATCAGCATCAGCGTGCCCACAAAAGCGATAAGCAGCAATGCGTATCCGCCCTCGCTGCGCCGGCCCCGTATTTTGCGCCCCTTTTTCACGCCGCAGGGCCCTGATCTTCCATCACTTTTTGCCCGCGCCGACCGGAAGATATTTCCTCGAATTCCAAACTCGTATTATTGATCTTTATTACGCGATAGCGGCCCAGAAATGTATCGCCTTCGCTCACAATGTAGACCTCATCGCCATCTACCAAAAATGCTCGACGGGGCGTCCCGTTTGGGACCGTTCCATATCCAAAAAACTTCCCCGGCAATTCCAAGGGAGGCGGGGGTGGCGGTGGCGGCTCAACGTAACCTTTATCGCCGGGCTTGGGAACCGGAGCAACTGGCGGAGGAGGCAAATTGATCGAAAAAAGATTTACCCCGGTCGCCTTGTATTCCGTTTTGCGGCGGTCATCGATTCGTTTCCACTGAATTTCAGGGTTGGGAAAATTGAGCGCCTGATACGACTGAAACAGCGCGGCGGAAGCGGCTTTAGCGCCGCCCGAAGGCCAATACTGCCAGCCGAAAACCATGGCAGCGATGACCACCAGCACAATCAGGACGATAATTTCGTTCTTCTGTTTCATCAGCTGGCCTTCCTGAAAAAAGTTCGCATGTGCAAACCAACGCGCAACTGATTTGGTGCGTTGGATTCCGTCCCCAACTCAAGCGAATCCACGACATAAAAATTCGGAGACTTTTGCAGGCCGTTCAGGAATTTCACGACATTTTCATATTGGCCGGAAACACCCGCTTCCATTTCGCGCTCCGTGATGTCGTGCGCAGGAAGCTCCTTGTCCTTGAACGCGATATCGGTCAGCTGAACGCCGGCTTTCTTCGAGATGTCTCCGAGTTCCGAGGAAATCGTGGACGAAACAGAATTGGGAGAAGGCAGACTGTGCTCGAATTTATCGCAGTCTTTCACGGTCTTCGGAAAATTGCGTTTCGATTTTTTCCGCGCCGTCAATGTCCGCTCGTTGCAACTTCAATTTCCACTTTTCTTCGGCAAGCCGCTGCGCGGGCGTGGCGGGCGTGCTGGATAAATGCCAGCGGTAGACGCCCAGCCCGACATCGGCGAGCAGCAGTAATCCGATGCCGCCAAGAATCAGCCTTCTCTTGAATGTGAAGTCCCGGTTCATCACGCTCTCGTATAAATCGCGGAAATTTCAAATACGTCGGGGTCGCCGCCTGTTTGCGTGCCCTGCTGATCAGAAAGCAACATCACTTTTCCAAATGCCTTCGAACTCTCCAGCGCGCGTATGAATTTCAGCTTCGCTTCGTCGGAAGAAGCGCCCACTTTCAGTCGCACTTCCATGTTTCCTTTGACCATCTTCTGCGAAATGCTCAGCACGCGAACGCCGCCCGGCTTCACATGTTCCAGGTCCATGAACATCTGCGTCCAGAGAAAACTGCTCTGGTCAATAATCGAGTTCAGATAAGCCGCGCGTTCGCTGAGTTTGGCGTTTTCCGGCTGCGAGAAGAAATTCTTTAGCCGGTCGCGGCGCACTTCCAGGTCCGCGCGTTCCGCGCGAATCTCCCTGATTTGCTGTTGGAGTTTGGCTTCCGCCCGGCTCGCCGCATACGCATTCCATCCAAGAATGAGGAAAATAATCCCGGCGAACGTCGCGAGCGCAGCGGCGCCAACGAGGAATCGCCGGTGCGTGACCAGCGGTTTCGTCGCAATATTTAGCCTGGCTCTCATTCGTCTGCTGTTCCGCATCCCGCTAGGTTTTCTGAACCATCCAGCCGACGAGGCCTTCCAGTTCCCTGTCGGCGAGCGGTTGCGCGTCCGTTCGAGATTTTCCCGTCGGAAATGGCGGTGTGAAGCAACGAGCGCACGTCACAATGAAACTCGTCTTCAAGCGGGTGCACAAACTCGGGCAAGCGCGCGCCGAGGCCCGCCACACGCACACCCTGAATCCCCTCCTGCCACGTGTCCTGGTAGTAGGCAGCGACGGGATAGATTTCTTCAAGCAGCATCTGCGGCGTAATGCTGTTGCCGGAAGCGGGAAGCTCCGTGCAGCGATAGCCGCACAAGACGCCGTCGCGGACAATCGCCGTGGTCAAAGCAGGGCCGGAGATGCGCGCGAGCAGCGTCGGTTTTTGATCTTCGAGCAGAGCAACGGCGGCAAGTGAGGAGCTGAGCACAACGCCCGGGTGAAGACCAAGATTTTCCGCAAGCGCTTCGTATTCCCGAATAATGCGCAGGCGGCCAAGCGCTGTGACGACGTCCACACCGCCTTCGCGCGGGGCTTGGCGCATGTAAGAGATCAACGTTTCTTCCACCTCAAAGGGAACGCTCTTCTTGAGCTTCCACTTGAGCATGGGAACCGCTTCCTGCGGCGACCGGGGAAACTCATCGAAGTGCTGGACAAAAACGCGAATGACGGCATCGGGAAGAAGAATCGCCACTTCTTCATTGCGGGCGCGTAGCCGCGTGCAGACGCCTTCAAACGCCGTCTTCACGCCCATCAGATTGATGATGTTGGTTTCCACCGCGCTGGGGGAAATCGAGCCCGGGGGAATCGGTTCGACGGCAAATCCATCGAGGCCGCCGGTGCGGGTGAGACGCGCGCCGGAGATGCGTTCTGTGGAGAATTCGATGGCTAGCGGCGGATGTGGCGCGGCGTCGAGCCACACGGCGAGCTTTCGCACCAATTCGTTCTGGTAAATCCCTTTTCGGAATGTGGCCGGTTCACTCAACGAAGGTCACCTTGTTGATTTCCCGCAAGGTCGTCAGACCCTGTTTGATCTTGCTGATCCCGCTTTCGCGCAGCGTAATCATTCCCTCTTCCCGCGCGGCGCGCTTGATTTCGGAAGTCGGACGACGGTCGATAATCATTTCGCGGATGCGATCAGTCAAGTCGAGCAATTCGCAAATTGCCGTTCGTCCGTGATAGCCCGTACCGGAACATTCAAGGCAGCCAGCCCCTTCGCTGATCGGAACATTGGCCCATTCTTCCGGCTTAAGGCCGGCTTCGCGCAACTCTTCCGGCGAATATCGCTTCTGCTGCTTGCAGTTCGTGCAGATGACGCGCACAAGACGTTGGGCCATGATGCAATTCAAGGCCGAGACAAAGTTATAGGGTTCGACGCCCATGTTGATGAAACGCCCGATGACGTCGGTGACGTTGTTGGCGTGGACCGTGGTGAAAACCAAGTGGCCCGTGAGCGCGGATTGAATGGCGATTTGCGCGGTTTCCTGGTCGCGAATTTCGCCGACCATGATCTTGTCCGGGTCATGCCGCAAAATCGAGCGCAAACCGCGGGCAAACGTGAGGCCCTTCTTTTCATTCACGGGAATTTGTGTGATGCCACGCAACTGGTATTCGACTGGGTCTTCGATCGTAATGATCTTGTCTTCGTCAGTCTTGATTTCGTTGATGGCCGCGTAGAGTGAGGTGGTTTTGCCGGAACCGGTAGGACCGGTGACGAGCACCATGCCGTATGGCTCGCGAATGTAGCGGCGAAAGCGGCGCATTTCGTCGGCAGAGAAACCGACCACATCCAAGCTAAGGCTCTGGAATTTCTCAGAGAGCGTTTCCTTGTCCAGGACGCGAAGGACCGCGTCTTCCCCGTGGCTCGCGGGCATGATGGAAACGCGCAGGTCAATGAAGCGGCCTTTGTATTTAACGCGGAAACGGCCGTCCTGCGGGACGCGGCGCTCGGCGATGTCCAAATCGCTGAGCACCTTGATGCGTGAAATCACGGACGAGTGCCATTCCTTGGAAATCGGCTGCATCGCGTGCTGGAGAACGCCGTCAATGCGGTACTTAACGGCGACCTCGGCGTCGCGTGCTTCAATGTGAATGTCGCTGGCGCGGCGCTCAAGCGCCGTGAAGATGACCGTTTCGACGAGCTTGACGACGGGGCTTGCGGTCGTGTCGCGTGTAACGCGATCACCGGACAGCGTTTCGTCGCCTTCTTCTTCGGTCTTGCTGACCTGCAGCGTAAAAGGTTCGGTGGCCTGCTCAAGAACCCGCTGGGACTGCTCGGTACGTTTGAGAAGATCGCCAATCTGCCGCGCGGTGGCGACTTTGATGGCGAGTTTCTTGCCCAGAAGAAGCTGCAGTTCGTCCGTGAGCGCTACCTGGCTCGGCTCGGCGACGGCAATAGAAAGAACGTTGTTTTGCACTTCAAGCGGCACGAAGTTGTAGCGGAACATCAAATCTGCTTGAATCGTACGGAAGAGTTCGGGATCGATGCGCTGCTCGCGCAAATCCACGAATGGATAGCGATAGCGTTCGGCAAGCCTGCGGGCGTGGTCGCGTTCGTGCTGCTCCTGCGCGTTCAGGTTGTGAATGTTGCCGTCTGGCGCCGGATTTTGTTGTGGAGTTCCCATATTTTCCGTTCTAACTGACGCCACCTGTTCCCGTGATGGAGATGGAGAAGATCGGGAGATAAAGCGAAATCAGAATAAAGGCTACAAGCAAGCCCATGAAGATTAAAATGGCGGGCTCAATCAGAGAGACCAATGCGGAGAGGCGAAGGTTCACTTCCTCTTCGTAAAATTCGGCGACGCTGGTAAGCATCGGAGCAAGTGCGCCGCTCGATTCGCCCACTTCGATCATGTCGAGGGCAAGTTCGGGCATGATTCCCGTGGAAGCAAGCGCGCCGTGAAGCGAATCGCCTTCGCGAACTTTTTGAGTGGCGTTGGCAATGGTTCCCTTGAGGAGACGGCTTTCGATGGCATCGCCCGCCGTTTGCAAGCCGGCAACGAGGGGCGTGCCGCCGGTCAAAAGCGTGGCAAGGGTGCGCGTAAATTGCGCGACTTGGAATTTCAGAATCGTTTCGCCCACGACCGGAGTCTTGAATTTCATGCGGTCCACGGCGATGCCGCCTTCGTCAGTGCGCGAGTAAGCAAAAACCGCCAAGGCGAACAGAATAACGGCGGCAATAGCGCCCAGGACAAAATAGCGATAGTCCACGGTGAGCGCGATGAGGACGCGCGTAGGAGTGGGCAGAGGAACCTTCATGTCCTGATAGAGGAGCGCAAATTTCGGAATGACAACGGTGACGAGATAGGTGACGACGATGCAGGCGACGGTGACAAGAAGGACAGGATAGACGAGCGTGGCGAGAATTTTCTTTCGAACGCCGGTACTGACGCGCTGATAGGAAATGTAATAGTCGAGAACGCCGGAGAGATTGCCGCTCTTTTCGCCGGCGAGAATGGCCGTCGCATAAACTTTGGAAAAGACACCGGCTTCCGTGACCGCTTCGGAAAGAGACTTTCCTTCGCGCACGCGATCGCGAATTTGCGAGACGATGGGGCGCAACTTGGGAGAACTGGCGCGTTCGGCTAGAAGATCCAGAGCGCGAAGTATCGGCAAGCCCGCCTTGATGAGCGTGTTGAACTGTTGATTGAGAATCAGGAAGTCAGAACCACCTACCTGTTTGGAAGACGGGCGATTCAGAAGGCCGCTGATGAGGCTGTTGCGGGCCTCGACCGAATAGACGTACAGACCCCGATCCGCCAGCTTCTGGCGGGCTTCGGTGATTGTGCCGGCTGCCTCGACGTGGGAAAAGACACGCCCGTTGGCATCCGCAACGCGGCAGACAAATTCCCCCATGCCCTCAGTTTACCTCAATTCAAACAGTTGCAGGGTAGCGCAGAAGAGTTGCACGTTTCGCCACAGACAAGGGCAAGCAGATATTTAACCGGCTTGTAATCAAGCTGTTGCGAAACAGGAAGCCGGGGCTTATCGGGCGACGCCGCTTGCACCGGGCATGAATTGGTCCCCATCCACAATGGTCACGCCTTTGGGAGCTTGAAAGTGAAAGAGTTCTTCGACCGCAGGCGGATCAAATTTCCAATTGGAAAAGCGTATTTCCATGCGAACGCCGCCTGGGCTGGAAACAACTATCTTGTCGAGTTCGCCATTGCTGCGGGCGATTTCAAAGTACGCCGTGTCGTGAGGAGCGCCCGATTTGGCTTCCTTCTCAGTGCCTCGGATCACGCACCCAACGCGGACAAGCCCGACGTTTGTGGGCTGGTCGGAGGCAAGGTCCACCTTTGCGCAGACACGACTCACTTTCATCTCCCCGGCGAGAAGAGCGACGGGTGTGCGCCAATCTTCACTCTGCCGCGCTGCAACGCGCGAGACCGTTTTGTCTGCCGGGAACGTAAAACCATGCGAATTTTCCGTCCACGACAAAAAGATTTTTTTCCGGTGACGCATATTCCCAGCGCATTTTTCCCGGCCTGCGAAAATACGCAGTGCCTGCTTCCGTACGCATGGTTTTTCCGCCTTCGCTGTATTGCTGAAGAAAGGTCGCTTGCAAGGTTCGCGGACGTTTGTAGGCTTCTTCCAGTTTCTTTACGAAGAAGGAAGCGTTATCCGGCGCCCATTGCGGCAGCGCAGAGAAAAGGAAAAGAAAAATGAGTGCCGGTCGCATGAAGCAAGTCTAGCACTCAAACTTGCACGGGAAGGATTTGTGCGACTGCGGTTATTGAATCGCGTTGTCGTTTGCAGAGGCCGTGGCTGTCTGGTTGTAACGCGTGACGTTGGTTTGATCGGAGTAAAAACTGCGCGAACCGGTAACGCCGCGGGACAAGGGATCTGCCGTGAGAGTGTATTGAACGTACGGCGTTATTCCGTTCGGAGCGTACGTGTATTGGTATCCGCTCTTTTGCCCTCCCGAGAGGACTGAGTCCAAATAACCGCCGCCTGCAGGGCCTAGATCGGTCAGCAAAGCCGAATAACCAATGGAAGGATTCGCCGATTGATAGGTGATTTCCGCGGTGTTAATCGCGTGAATGCTGCTCACCGTGGCCGCTTCATTGGCCGAAGCTTTTGCTTTAATCAAATTCGGGATGGCGATTGCCGCGATGATCAAGATAATCGCTACGACCACAAGTAGCTCAATCAGTGAAAATCCCCGAGCCAGTCCCCGTCCGGCTTTCCTTGGCTGGTAGCTGCCGCGCATGTTCCCCTCGATCCTCATTCTCGCCAGAACAAAAGCTTCGTGCAGGTTCTGGAAAAGGTGCCCAGACCATGTGGGCAAAATGCTAAATCAATTTTCACCTAGGTATAGAGCACATCGATTGCCAAGTAGGGGGCCTGCAATAGTCGGGGATTCTATAACAACTGTCAAAAATAAGCGCTAACACTTTGATAACAAGCCCCTTGGAGAACATGCCCCGGCCAGGGCTTCCCCGCGGAATGGAAGGAGGTTTTCCTGGACTAATTTGGTCACAGTGGGTGACAAGTTTTGACTGAAAATCGTGCCCCAGGCGAACTTCTTCGCGCTAAAAAATGAGCGGGGAAAGCACAATCGGCTCTCCCCGCTAAACCGCATTTTCTTTTGGGTCTACTGGAGGGCGTTGTCGTTAACTGTCGCGGTCGCCGTCTGGTTGTAACGAATCACACCCGTCTGATCGACGAAGAAGCGACGCGTACCGGACGAAGGACCTTGAGGATCAGCGGTCGCTGTGAACAGAACAAGTGCCGTCGAGGTGCCGCTGGCGGCCGCCGTCAGAGCGAACGTATAACCGCTCTTGTTGCCGCTCTGCAGCGTGCTGTCAATCTGGTTGTTACCGCCGGGGCAGGTCGCGTTGGATCCGAGGTCACCCAAAGTGGCCGTGAAGCCAATGTTCGGGCAAGCCGTGGAGTATGCGATTTCCGCAGTGGTCAGCGTACGGAGAGCGCCGACTGCCGCCGCTTCGTTTGCCGCCATCTTGGATTTAATCAAGTTTGGAATTGCGATAGCCGCGATGATCAGAATGATCGCCACGACAATCAATAGTTCAATGAGGGAAAAGCCCTTCTGTTTCTGCATATCCTAAACTCCTTGCTCTTTGGTCTTTCTTGGCCTCCGTTCCAATTTCTATTCCAGTTGTCGCACTTTTGTGCACCTTTGACACCAAAACCATGCAAAACTTCATCGTGCAGACAATAAGAAACTTACTAAATTAGCTACTGCATTGAGTGCCCGGACGACGTAAGGATTGACGATTTCTGACCATGGGAAAACGCCACTTTTTGTCACTTAATCGTCCCCAGGAACAGGAAAAAAAATACGGGGGAGGCCGAAGCCTCCCCCGTAAGATTTGAGCAGCGCTCCCCGAGTCTACTGGAGGGCGTTGTCGTTAACTGTCGCGGCCGCCGTCTGGTTGTAACGAATCACACCCGTCTGATCGACGAAGAAGCGACGCGTACCGGACGAAGGACCCTGGGGGTTGCCATTCGCCGTGAACAGAACGAGTGCCGTCGAGGTGCCGCTGGTGGCCGCCGTCAGAGCGAACGTATAACCGCTCTTGTTGCCGCTCTGCAGCGTGCTGTCAATCTGGTTGTTACCGCCAGGGCAGGTCGCGTTGGAACCGAGGTCACCCAAAGCGGCCGTGAAACCAATGGCCGGGCAAGCCGTGGCGTACGCGATTTCCGCAGTGGTCAGCGTACGGAGAGCGCCGACTGCCGCCGCTTCGTTTGCCGCCATCTTGGATTTAATCAAGTTCGGAATTGCGATAGCCGCGATGATCAAAATGATCGCCACGACGATCAGCAATTCGATAAGAGAGAAACCCTTCTGCTTCTTCATTAAGATCTCCTTGAGAATATGTGGTGCCAGAGCACGCCATACATTGTGCAAACGAGAAGCCAAAGGCATCAAAAACCGTAATGAACTGAACATAAAGCACTTATTTCATCGCAGAGCTCCCATAGTGCCCAAATACCGATACCGGGCCCCCTAGAGGGCGCTGATTCGACGGTTTTTGCTTAAATTGGCAGACATATTTTGTCACAGAAGCCCTAAACTGGCTGAAAAATCGTTACGTCTAGCCGGGCTTAAACGGTTTATGAGGACAGCATCGGGGTGGTGAATTTGCAGTTCTGGAAACATCCCCGCGGCAACCCTAACGGAATCAATAGGGTAGCGGTACTCTAAGACAGCTGCCCACCCGCGCAAGGCATTCCCTGTCCAAACGGGCCAACGACCTGGACGGCAGGGCGGTCAGGTCAGTTATTGCGACAGCAGCCCAAAATGATGAAAGCATCCATTTCCATCGAGGGAGGCGGCGCCGTTGAACCCAAGCCGGTAAACCGACTCGCGGCTCTAGCCAACAACGCAACCATCCGATTCCTGGTCTTGGGAGCACTCTTCAGTTTTCCTGCGTTTGCTTTCATCCATTCGTTTTATATGACCGACCCCGACTTTGGGTGGCACCTCAAGGCCGGCGAATGGATTTTGTCGAATCGCGCGCTGCCGCACACCGATCCCTTTTCGAGTTATGGAGTCGACAAACCTTGGTACGACTACAGCTGGCTGTTCGACGTTCTTTTTGCGGCTCTATACAAATGGTTCGGGCTGCAAGGATTCGTCCTGCTGGAAATTGCGGCGCGTGTAGCGATTCCGCTGTGCGTATACCGTATGGCGCAACGAGTCGGCGGGAATTTCTGGGTCAGCGTCACCGCGTCAGGCGCGGCCGCCTATTCGATGTGGTCCATCTATTCGCCGCGGCCGGGAATGTTTACGATTGTTTTCTTCGCGCTCGAGCTGGAGATTTTGTTCAGCGCCTTGCTGAGCGGAAAAACGCGAAAGCTATTGCTGCTACCTCCGCTTTTCTGGATTTGGGCCGGAATCCACATCGAATTCGTCCACGGCCTGATCGTCCTGGGGATGTTTGCCGGCGAAGGAATTCTGAACGGCCTGATTCGCCACCGGCCGAGGATTTCGGCGCTGCCGGTAAAGACAATCTGGATGTTTACCGCTGCTGTTCTGGCCACGCTGGTCACGCCGAACGGCTGGCATCTTTATACAACCGTGATTCAGTACGCGGGACAAACGCAGAATTTACGAAACGATTTCGGAAATGCTCGCCGTGACTTTCCGCCAGCCATTTCATTTCGTATTTCTGTTTTTGGTGCTCGGCGCGGCCATGGCTCTCGGATGGAGCCGCGAACTGCGGCCTCTTTGTCTGCTGCTGTTTGCATTTGCAGCGGCGATTGGATTCCGCTCAATTAAGGATGTATGGCTGCTTTCCACCATCTCCGTTGCACTGATTGCGCTGAGCCTGCGAACGGCGGAAACCAGACTGGAGTCAGTACGCGCACTGAGTCCGCGCCACCAGCTTGCGCTCGCGGTTTGCGTCCTAGCCGTTCTCTCCGTAGCGTGGCGGCGGTACGACGTGAGTAACACGTGGCTCGAGATGGGGCTCGCCGGAAAATATCCGGAAGCTGCCGCGCAGTATGTGGAGAAAAACCATCTGCAAGGACCTCTTTACAACGATTTCGCGAGCGGCGGCTTCCTGATCTGGCGCTTGCCTTCCGTTCCCGTGTCCATCGATGGACGCACGAATGTGCACGGCGACGAACGCGTGAAGGCGTACTCCGATGCTTTACGAGGGCTTCCCGGATGGGAAAAAGATCCTGAACTGGCGACCGCGAAACTGGTTATCTGGTCTACAAAATCGCCGCTAGTCGGTCTCTTGCGATGTGATACACGGTTCCGGCAGGTCTTTTCAGACCCGCAAGCGACGGTTTTTGTGCGGCGCTAGATTCACGTCAAACCCTTACAAATTGTGCTTCTTCGCGTAGTGACGGAAAGAACGATACGTAATGTGGAGAAACTCCGAAGCCTTGGTTCGAACCCCTTCTGACTTCTCCAGCGCCGCTGCGATGTAGCGCCGCTCAGCTTCCGCGATTTCCTTTTCAAAATCCACGCCCTCTTCAGGAATCGCAAAGCTGTGCCCGTTGCTTGCCGCAACGGAGGAAGGTCCCGCGTAACCGGCAACCCGGTCGGGCAAGGAACCCAGGGAAATCTCTGGCCCGCTTTCCAGCGCAATCGCGCGTTCGATCGTGTTTTCCAGTTCCCGAACATTGCCCGGCCAGTCGTAGGCTTCCAGCCGTTTCAATGCCTCCGGCGAAATCCCGGCAATCCCCTTTTCCATGGATTTACGGAAGCGCTCGAGAAAGTGGCGAGCCAAGAGCGGAATATCTTCGCGGCGTTCGCGCAAGGGCGGCAACTGAATCGGGATAACGCTCAAGCGATAGTACAAATCTTCTCTGAACCGCCCTTCCGCAATTTCCTTATCGAAATCTTTGTTTGTTGCGGCGATCACGCGCACATCCACATCAATTTCTTCGGTACTCCCAATCGGGCGAACCTTGCCTTCCTGCAAGACGCGATAGAGCTTCACTTGCATGGTAAGGCTCATGTTCCCGATTTCGTCCATGAAGAGCGTGCCGCCGTGTGCGGCCTGAAACAGTCCCTGTCTATTTTCGTTTGCTCCGGTGAATGAGCCTTTCATATAGCCAAAAAGCTCGGACTCCAGCAGCGTTTCAGGGAAGGCGCCGCAGTTGATGGTGATAAACGGCGCCTGAGAGCGCGAGCTGTTCTCGTGAATCGCCCGTGCAACGAGTTCCTTACCAGTTCCGCTTTCTCCGGTGATCAGCACGCGGCTCGA
The DNA here is from genome assembly GCA_963794175.1 of uncultured Acidobacteriota bacterium. Classification (GTDB taxonomy): domain Bacteria; phylum Acidobacteriota; class Terriglobia; order Acidiferrales; family UBA7541; genus Acidiferrum. The sequence goes on from CAWCCV010000013.1 coordinate 229,891, forward strand.
TTGGGGCGCAACGGTCTGGATCAGTTCAAAAATCGAGCGCATGCGAGGGCTTTGGCCCAGAATATTGTCCAGCCCGGTCAAGCGGCGCAATTCGCGTCGCAGATAGCCGGCTTCTTTCTTCCATTTCAAATTTTCAGAAACGCCGTTGACGGCGCGGCGCAACTGGTCCACCAGGTCGTGATCCTTGATGACGTAGCGGTCTGCCCCCGCGTTAATCGCGGCAATTGCGGTTTCCACTGTCGGTACACCCGTAATCAACAGAAAGAAACAGCTGGGTGAAACTTCCTTTACGAATTTCAGAAGCTCCAGCCCATCCGCCCCTGGCATGCGAACGTCCGAGATCACAATGTCAAAAATCTGAGAATCGAGCTTGCGCTTTGCCGCATCCACCGTGTTTGCCACTTCCACGCGATGGCCTTCCTTGCGGAAGGTAATCTCGAGCAGTTCGCAGATCGAGCGCTCATCGTCAACGACAAGAATGTGCGCCATCTCGCGCACCATATCTTTGTCTTTGGGAACAGTTTTGGTCGCTTGCATAAAATCCTCACGCAACGCGCGGCAGTTCAACGATAAATTCCGCGCCTTTGTCTTTTTCTGAAATCACGGTAATGCGCCCGCTGTGCGCCTGCACAATCTGATACACGATGGAAAGTCCAAGTCCCGTGCCGCCCTCAAATCCGGATTGCAACGGCTCGAAAATCTTCGCTTTCTGCTTGGGGTCAAGTCCGACGCCGGTATCTCGAAACGCGACGCGCAACCAGAATGGCCGTTCGTCCACGCTCACCGTCAGCTTGCCGCCTTCCGGCATCGCGCGCAGCGCGTTGTCGCACAAATTCCAAAAAACCTGCCGGATGCGTCCCGCGTCCACGCGCGCCTTGATCTCTTTTCCGTTGTAAGTCTTTTCAATGTGATACTTCGTTTTGACTTCTGGTTTCTTTTCAAGCAGCGTCAGGGTCTCTTCGAGCAGCGCCCGCACATCCGCATCCTTAAATACGTAACTTTTCTCGTGCGAATAATTAAGAAAGTCCGTGATGATCTGGTTCAGGCGCTCCGATTCCCTTCCGACAATACCGACCAGATGCTTTTCGTCTTCTTCTAGCGGCACCATGCGGCCCAGTTCGCGCACGGCACCAGCCATGGCCGTCAGCGGCTGCCGGATTTCGTGCGCAATCGCCGAGGACAGGCGGCCCAGGGCAGCCATCCGTTCCTTGGTGGCCACTTCCTGTTCGAGCCTGCGAAGATCCGTCAAATCCTGAAAATTGAAAACATAGCCGCTGCGTTCCTGATCTCGCGAACGCAAGGGGGAAACGCTGATGCCAAGAAACCTCTGATGGCCGTCCGGTGTTTGGAAATCGATCTCCTTGCGCACGCCGGCCTTTTCGGTTCCGGTAATTTTTCCCGGCAGCCAGAACTCTTCATTCCATTCCTGAAGCTTTTGGCCGCGCACATCCGAGAACTTTTTGCCCAGGATTTCTTCGCCGGTTCGATTCAGCAGGGTGATTCTTCCGTTGGTGTCCGTGGTCAGCAGACCGCCGCGCATGGAGTGGATGATATCTTCCGTAAAATCTTGCAGGTCGAGCAATTCCTCGCGCTTGGCTTCCAGCTCAATTCCCTTGCGGCGCAAGGACTGCGCCAAAACGCTCCCCAAATAAGCAACGACGAGAAATCCCAAGGCGTTGCTGAGAAACCAGATACGAACGCTGGACGGAGGAAAGCGCCGTCATGGAGCTCGAGGGGAGTTTTCCGTAATACACCAGCGTCGTCACGCCACCCAAAAGCACCAGACACAAGACCGCTGCGGTATAGGCCGCACGGCGAGAGAACAGAATCGTTGCAACGATAATGACCAGCAAATAGAGCGAATTGAAGTAGCTGTCCTGCAGTCCGGTAGCGTATACCACTCCTGTGACCATCACCGCGTCGCAGGTTACATGAATACCGCCCTGCCAGGTCGCATGAGGCATCCAGCGAACGAGGATCAGTTCGAGAATGCCAAAGGTGATCCACAGAACGATGATGGGAAGGAAGAGCCGGTAAGCGGTAGACGTCGGAAAGTACTGCGGCCAGACTACGCCGACTGCCAAAATCAATACGATGAAAAGCAGACGGACGCGCGTCAGCCAGGTCAGCCATTCCTGTGTGGTCTGATTTTTGTCCACCATCGCGCCGCACCCTCATCTAAAGCGGAACAAGGGGAGCCCGCCCTTGTGGCGGGCTCCCCTCGCCCGGGTTCCTGCCCCACTTCCGGACGAGTTGTCCGGTTTAGTGCGAATCGCTCAACTTTCCGATAATCGTGAACAGCGGCAAATACATCGAGATAACGACGCCGCCGACCACCACGCCCAAGAATACGATCATGATTGGTTCCAGTGCCGTCAACAAGTCCTTGACCGCCGAGTCAACTTCTTCTTCGTAAAAGTCGGCGATCTTCTGCAACATCGCGTCCATAGCACCGGTCTGTTCGCCGACCCCGATCATCTGGGTCACCATGCCCGGGAAGACATCGGATTCCTTGAGAGGTTCCGTGAGCGATTTTCCTTCTTCGAGCGCTTTGCGAACCCTCAACAGAGCGCGTTCGACGACGGCATTACCGGCAGTCCGGGCGGTAATGTCCAAACCTTCGAGGATGGGCACACCGGAGGAGATCAGCGTGCCGAGAGTGCGAGTGAACCGTGCGACCGCAATTTTCCGCATCAGGATGCCGAGGACGGGTAACTTTAGGATGACTGTGTCCAAAGCAAGGCGGCCCTGCGGCGTTCCGTACCACGCTTTCAAACCGAAGATACCGCCGACTATCGCGACCAAAATCAACAATCCAAAGTAGCTACCGATGAAATTGCTGAGCGCGATAACGATACGCGTCGGGAGCGGCAGTTCGACGCCCAAGCCGGCGAACAAGGTGGCGAACACCGGGACGACCTTCCAGAGCAGCAAGACGATAACCCCGCCGGCGACAGTCAAAACGCCGATCGGGTAAACCAGAGCGGATTTGACGGCGCGCTGCAGTTTGACGCTCTTTTCAATGTACGTCGACAGCCGCTGCAAAATGGTGTCGAGGATACCGCCCGTCTCGCCCGCTTCCACCATGTTGGTGTAGAGGGGATCAAACACTTTGGGCGATGCCTTCATGGCCGCAGACAGCGTCGAACCTCCTTCCACCATTTCGCGCGTATTGGTCAGGACCTTGTGAAAAGTCTTGTTCTCCTGCTGACCAGCGAGAATCTCGAGACACTGCACGAGCGGTAGACCGGCATCGATCATGACCGAGAACTGGCGCGTGAAAATGGCCAGCTCCTTCGAGTCCACACCTCCGCCGAACGTCGGGACGTTGAACTCGCGCCCCTTCTCGCTCATCTTCGAGGGCGTGATCTGCTGCTTTTTCAGAAGATTCTGCAGATCGGCCTTGCTCGTTGCGCTCATTTCGCCGCTCACGGCTGCCCCGGAGCGGTTCGTACCTTTGTACGTATAGACCGGCATAACTTACCTCCTCAGTCGGTCACTCTCTATCGCGAGCCGTTTTTTCGTTTCGGCCCACAAGACTCTTATCGCTTCCCAACGGGCGCCTTACCGCCGCTCGTTGGAGAAGTCACTCCGCGATTGATCATGTCCTGCAGTTCATCGGGATTCGAAGACCGCGAGAGCGCCACGTCCAGCGTAATTTCCTTTTTCATGTACGCGCTCGCTAGCCCTTGGTTGAACGTCTGCATACCGGTCGTTCCCGTGCCGGTCTGCATTGCGGAATAAATCTGGTGAATTTTGTCTTCGCGAACCAGGTTGCGGATGGCAGGCGTGGGGATAAGGACTTCCATCACCATCGCTCGGCCGCGGCCGTCAACACGAGGAAGAAGGGCCTGGCAAAGAATGCCTTCCAGCACCATGGACAGCTGTGCGCGAATCTGCGGCTGCTGGTGCGCGGGGAAGACATCAATAATACGGTTGATCGTGGAGGCGGCGCTGTTGGTGTGCAGGGTGGCAAAGGTCAAGTGGCCGGTCTCCGCAATACGCAATGCGGATTCGATGGTTTCCAGGTCGCGCATTTCGCCGATGAGGACGACGTCGGGGTCTTCGCGCAGCGCGGCGCGGAGCGAGTTCGCAAAAGAGTGTGTATCGGCGTGGACTTCACGCTGGTTGACGAGACACTTCTTGTGGTTGTGGAGAAACTCGATCGGGTCCTCGATCGTGATCATGTGCTCTTCGCGCTCGGCGTTGATTTTGTCGAGCATCGCAGCAAGCGTAGTGGACTTGCCGGAACCCGTCGGGCCGGTAACGAGCACAAGACCGCGCGGCTTATCGCAAAGTCCACGAACCACGTTCGGCAAACCGAGAGCGTCGAAACCCTTGATTTCCCATGGGATAGTTCTGAACACCGCGCCCACAGCACCGCGCTGATTGAAAACGTTACCGCGGAAGCGGGCGAGGTTCTTCAAACCGAATGAAAAGTCCAGTTCGAGATTTTCTTCGAAGCGATGCTTCTGCGCATCTGTCAAAACGCTGTAGGCAAGCGATTTCGTGTCGGCCGCCGTAAGCGGCGGCATGTCCAGAGGGCGCAGGTGGCCGTGCACGCGGACGCGCGGCGCACTATTGGTCGTGATGTGCAGGTCCGACCCACCCATCTCAATCATCTTCTTCAGCAATTCACTCAGCGTGATTCCAGACATCTCTCACCTTCTTTAAAGAACGGTCTCGCGCAGTACTTCATCCAGCGTCGTCTGCCCCAAAGCGCATTTGATCAACCCGCTTCGTCGCAGCGTAATCATTCCCTGCTCAATGGCTTTCTTCTTCAACTCCAACGCCGAAGCACCGACCAGAATGAGTTCGCGCAGCTCGTCGTTAATTTCCATTACTTCATACAAACCGGTGCGGCCTTTGTAGCCGTTCTTGTTGCACGTTGTGCAGCCCTTGCCGTGATAAATCTTCGTGGTCTTCACTTCCTCCGGCGTATAACCGGCATCAATCAGCGCCTGTTCCGGTATTTCCAGTTCTTCTTTGCAATTCACGCAAACGCGGCGGACAAGACGCTGCGCGCAGATCAGGTTCACGGAAGTCGCTACGAGGAACGGCTCAATACCCATGTTCATCAAACGGCTGATGGTCGAAGGCGCATCGTTCGTGTGCAGCGTAGAAAGCACCAAGTGGCCCGTGAGAGCCGCCTTCACGCCGATTTCCGCCGTTTCAAAGTCTCGAATCTCTCCAACCAGAATGATGTTCGGGTCTTGCCGCAAGAACGCCCGCAACGCCGCGGCGAAATTCAGACCGATCTGCTCTTTCATCTGAACCTGGTTGATGCCACCCAACTGGAATTCGACCGGGTCTTCGGCGGTCATGATGTTCGTGTCGACCTGGTTCAATCTCGCGACCGAAGAATACAGCGTGTTCGTTTTGCCCGAACCCGTCGGGCCGGTAACCAGCACCATGCCGTACGGCTTTAAAATGTTGCGTTCGAATTTCTTCAAGGACTCCATTTCGAATCCCAGCTTGGTCATGTCCAGGCGAAGGTTTTCTTTGTCCAGCAACCGGAGCACGATCTTTTCGCCGTAGAGAGTCGGCACCGTCGAAACGCGGAAGTCTAGTTCCTTGCGCTTGCCGTCGGATTTGTACTTGATCATGATGCGGCCGTCTTGTGGCAGGCGCTTTTCGGCGATGTCCAGCTTTGCCATGATCTTCATACGGCTAGTGATGGCGTCTTTCAATTTCAGCGGCGGATTCATCACAGTTTGCAGCTGGCCGTCCACGCGGAACCGCACGCGCATTTCGGTTTCGTAAGGCTCGACGTGAATATCGCTCGCGCCACGTTTGACGGAATCCGTCAGGATCAGGTTCACCAGTTTGATGATCGGCGCTTCGTCCGCGGCCTTTTCAAGCGCCGCTGCGTCCATTTCCGCTTCGTCTGCGGCAAGCTCCAGTTCCTCGTCTTCATTGACGAGGTCTTTCATCAAGTTGCTGAGCTCTTCGCCGTTGGCCGCCGCCCCGCCGTAGAAGCGCGATATCGCTTCGGCAATTGCCGATTCAGAGGCAACGACTGGCTCGACGTTGAAGCCCGTCATGAATTTCACGTCGTCCATCGCGAACACGTTGGTCGGATCCGTCATCGCGATAGTCAGAACGGAACCGACGCGCGAAAGCGGAATCACCTGGTAGCGCAGAGCCGTGTCTTGTGGGATCAGCCGGATCACGTTGGGATCAATTTCGTAATATTTCAGGTTAATGGAGGGCACGCCATACTGGCGCGAAAGCACACCCGTGATGTCATCATCCGTAATGAACCCGAGTTTCGTCAGGCAGCTGCCCAGCTTGCCGCCGTTCGAACGCTGGAACTCCAGCGCCTTTTGGAGCTGGTCCTGCGTGATCAGGTTTTCTTTAACTAATATTTCGCCTAAGCGGACAGACATCCACGGCACTCCAGATAAAAAACGACCCAGCGCCCAAGTTAACAAAGTCCTGTGACTCCTGCTGCCAGAAATTGTCTCTTCGTTCTGAAGTCGCTAATACCTGTACGCAAGGACAGTCCCGAAACGCAAGTAGTGCTTTGGTACTACGCCATTTCTTGACTACTCTCCGCGCGGTGGCTATCTTCGAACTTGTAATGGCGGCCTCCCTTCGTTTGCCAAATTCTGCGCACGAAAATTTACACTTGACCAAAAGTGTCTCCGATACGGAATTGGGCCCCGTGGCGGACCATGTCACTGAACTGCGCTTCTCGCAGCGTACTTCCGCAAATTATTTGATGCTCACGGACCGCAACATTGGTGGCCTGGGCGCTCGCGATTTGAAGTAATCGTCGGCGCAATCCTCACCCAAAGCACTTCGTGGACGAACGTCGAAGCCGCAATCAAGCATTTGCGCGCGGCCCGGCTGTTAACGCCACACGCAATAGAAAGTGTTTCGCTCGCGAGACTTGCCAGGCTGATTCGCCCCTCCGGTTACTTCCGTCAGAAGGCCAAGAAACTGAAGGCGTTTACCCACTTTCTTTTTTCTGCTTACGGCGGCTCGCTCAAGCGCATGTTTCGAACACAGACTGCGGAACTTCGCGAACAGCTTTTGTCCGTTCACGGCATCGGCCCGGAAACCGCCGACTCCATCCTGCTCTATGCCGGCGAGCATCCCGTTTTCGTGGTTGACGCCTACACGCGCCGCATAGTCGAACGCCACGGCCTGGCAAGCCCCAAACACTCTTACGAAGGGCTGCGCTCCCTGTTTGAATCAAGCCTTCCCCGCGACGCAAAACTCTTCAACGAATTCCACGCCCTGATCGTCTACACCGGCAAGCATCATTGCCGCAAGACGAATCCCGCTTGCTCGGCGTGCCCGCTAGAAGTCTTTTTGCCAGGCGCGCGCCCGATGACCTCCACCACTCCACGCCAGCGCCTCCAGCTCATCATCGGCGGCATCGTCCTCACGCTCTTGCTCGCCGCCGTCTTCACACTTGGTTCGCTTGACGCTCCATTCGAACCGCGCAGCTGGCGCGACGTCCTCACGCTCTATGCCGTTTCCTCGTTCATCACCGCGCTGCTCATGGTGTTTGCGCTCATCCTTGTCCGCAGCACGCTGCGCCTCTGGGCTGAACGCAGCCGCGAACAGCTCGGCGCCCGCTTCAAATCGAAAATGGTCGTCGGCGCGCTCGCCATCTCCCTCCTCCCCGTCCTGTTCATGTTTTTCGTCAGCTATTCCCTGCTCAATCGCACGCTCGCCCGCTGGTTCCCCCGTCCCCTTGAAATCGCCGCAGAACAAAGTGCCAGCCTCATTCAGGAAATGGGCACAACCGAACACGACCGCCTCGCCAGAGTCGCCGCAGGGCTTCTGGCGGTTTACGAACAAAGTCAGTTTGTTGACTTCGCAATGAGGATGGCCTTTCCCTGCGAGGCTGCAGATGCCTATTGGGTCACAAGCCCCGCGGGCGGAACAATTTTTTTCCAGTATTGCGTGACGGATAGAGATGGTCGTCGCGCCCCGCAACCTGGAGGCAGCCAGTCCGTCGCTCCAGTGTTCAAGCAAAAGCTGGCCAGCGGCGCCGAACTCTGGTCCGCCAATGGGCAGCTCTTGCTCGCCGCCGCCAGTCCTGTCGCAAACGCCCAAGCCACCATCCATGTCGCCCGCCAGGTTCCCAACGACTTCGCTCTAAAACTAGCCGAAATCCAGCTACAAACCGCCGCCTACAATCAGGAAAAGCAGCATCTCCGCGCCCTCAAACGCCAGCTGCTCCTCATCCTCGTTTTCTTCACAGTTCTTCTCTTCTTCGCGCTTCTTTGGGCCGGTCTCTATCTCGCAAAACAAGTCACCGTTCCCATCGCCGCACTCGCCGAAGGCACGCGCGAAGTCTCCATCGGCAATTTCGAATACCAAGTTCCCGAACAATCTCAGGATGAACTCGGCGTCCTCGTTCGCTCGTTCAACGCCATGACCACGCAGCTGCGCGATTCGCGCTCGCAAATCGATCAGTTCACGCGCAATCTCCAGCAAGCCGTGCAGGAACTCGAACGCCGCCGTCAACTCATGGAAACCGTCCTTGAAAGTATTCCCACCGCCGTGCTTTCGCTAGACACCGAAGGCCGCATCCTTCGCACCAATTCCGCCGTCGGCCGCATCTTTGGCGAGTCCGCGCCGCAAGCGGAAACACTCGATGCGCTGCTCGGCCCCGAATCTTCCCGCGTCGTGCAAACCCTGATGCGCCGCTCGCAACGCATGGGCGTCGTTTCCCGTGAAGTGGAAATGGTCGTCGCCGGCCGCGTCTTGCACGCCGCTGTCACCGTCAGTTCGCTCGGCCCGCGCCGCGCCAACACCGGTTACGTCCTCGTCGTGGACGACCTCACCGAACTCCTGCTCGCACAAAAATCCGCTGCCTGGCAGGAAGTCGCTCGCCGCATTGCGCACGAAATCAAAAATCCCCTTACGCCGATTCAGCTTTCTTCCCAACGCCTGATCCGCCACATGCACCGGCGCACGGAATCGGAAACCGCCGAACCGCTCGACCCCGAACTCACTCGTCTCGTCGAGGAATGCTCTCATCTCATCGAACGCGAAGTCGGCACACTCGCCGCGCTCGTCAATGAGTTCTCCCAATTCGTTCGTTTCCCTTCCGCAAAGCTCGAACCGGCAACCGTGAACGACATCGTCCGCGAAGCGCTGGAAGTTTTCTCCGGCCGCCTCGACGGCATCGTGCTCAGCAGCACTCTCGCCGATTCGCTTCCCACGATTCGCGCCGACGCCGGGCTGCTCCGCGGAGTACTCGTCAACCTGATCGACAACGCCGCCGAAGCACTCGAAGCTTCTCCCGTTCGAAACATCCGCGTCATCACGCGCTTCAACACCGAATCCGATTCCGTAGAAATTGCGGTCGAAGACACCGGCCACGGCATCTCTCCCACCGACAAGGACAAACTCTTCCTTCCCCATTTCTCCACAAAAGACCGCGGCACCGGCCTCGGCCTTGCCATTGCTTCCCGCATTGTCGCCGAACACAACGGCCTCCTCCGCGTTGAAGACAACTCCCCCGTCGGCTCCCGTTTCATCCTCGAACTCCCCGCCGCTGAAGTGCCTTCCCCTTCTCTGTAGGGAATGTTCCGGAGCTTCCCGGGCAGTGGCACGGGCAAGCTGGGGCCATGCACGGGGCCGCATCCCACTGTTTTGCTTATGTTCTCTTCCCCGCTGCTTGCAAGAGGGCGCACCTCAACTCGCCTCTTTCCAGCCGCTCGCGCACTCTTGCCCCGCGATACGCCGAATTTAAGCAACTCATCAAACACCTCATCCCAACTGTCTCTCCTTTGCAACACTTCCCGGTCTTGCTGTAACTTGTATGCGACACTTTTTTCTATGACCGCCCATCCTCACATTCTCGTCGTTGACGACGAAGCCGGCATCCGCGAATCGCTTTCTTCCATCCTTAGTGACGAAGGCTATCGCGTCGATTCCGCCGAGTCCGCGGAAAAGGCGCTGGAACGGGCCGCGCGCGGCGATCTTGAAGTCATTCTTCTCGACGTCTGGCTTCCCGGCATGGACGGCCTTGAAGCCCTCAGCCGGCTCCAATCGATTCCACATCCGCCAGCGGTCATCATGATCTCGGGCCATGGCAGCATCGAAACCGCGGTGCGGGCCACAAAACTTGGCGCATTCGACTTCGTCGAAAAGCCGCTCTCGCTTGAACGAATTATCGTGCTCGTTCGCAATGCCGTGCAGCAGCGCCGCCTCGAAGAAGAAAACCAGTTCCTACGCAGCGAACTCGGCCACCGCTACCAGGTCATCGGCGACAGCGTTCCGATGAAAGCGCTGCGCCAGCAAATTGGCGTCACCGGCCCTACCAACGGCCGCGTATTGATTTACGGGGAAAGCGGCACCGGCAAAGAACTCGTTGCCCGCGCGCTTCATGCAGCGAGTTTGCGCAGCAAGGGGCCGTTTGTTGAAGTGAACTGCGCGGCAATCCCCGAAGAACTCATCGAGTCCGAGCTTTTCGGCCACCTCAAAGGCAGCTTCACCGGCGCTAGCGAAGACAAAACCGGAAAATTTCAATCCGCCGATGGCGGCACGCTTTTTCTCGACGAAGTCGGCGACATGAGCCTGCGCACTCAGGCAAAGGTGTTGCGCGTGCTCGAAGAGCAGCGTTTCGAACCAGTTGGCTCCAACCAAACCGTGCGCGTGGACGTTCGCGTCATCGCCGCCACAAATAAGGAATTGGACAAGGAAATCGCGCGCGGCACTTTTCGCCAAGATCTTTTCTATCGTCTGAACGTGATCCCCTTCTTCGTTCCGCCGCTTCGCGACCGCATCGCAGACATTCCGATTCTCGTGCGCCACTTTTTGAATGAGTTCAGCTCGGAGTACGGAAAGAAAACACGCGAACTCAGCGAAACCGCACTGGACATCTTGATGCGCTACCCCTGGCCGGGAAACGTCCGCGAACTGCGCAATCTTGTCGAGCGCCTTGTCATCGTCTGCCCGCAAGCGCGCATTGAGCCGCACCATTTGCCGCCAGAACTTTTCCGCGGCGTCTCCGAAAGTTTGCATCAACCGTATGGCACGCTGCACGAAGCGCGCAGCGCCTATGAACGCGAATTTATTCTGCGCAAGCTCCAGGAAAATCGCTGGAACATGACGCAAACCGCCGGCGCCCTTGGTCTCGAGCGCTCGCATCTTTACCGCAAAATGAAATCCCTCGGTATTGCCGCGCCGGAATAACTTTTATGTCAGAATCAGCCACCAAACAAAAACCAAACCACCGTGCCGGATTCGTCGCCATCGTCGGCCGGCCAAACGCCGGAAAATCCACCCTGCTCAACAGACTCGTTGGACAGAAAATTGCCATCGTCACTTCAAAACCCCAGACCACGCGCAATCGCATCCAAGGAATCGTCACGCGCCCCGAAGGCCAAATTGTTTTTATTGATACGCCCGGAATCCACCAGGCAAAATCATTTCTAAACCGGCAAATGCTGCGAGAAATCAATGCCGCCGTCGAAGGCATCGATGTTCTTCTGCTGATGGCCGACGCAATCGCCATGCAGCCGCAGGCGGACAATCTGCTGATCGACCGCGCAAAACGCTTCCGCGGAAAGGCAGTAATTCTTGCTTTTAACAAAGTGGACAAACTTCCGAAGTCAAAGCTCTTACCGATACTCGAGGCTTTCACTAAAGAGTTCCCGTTCGCGGCGATGGTGCCGATCTCCGCGCTGAACGGCGATGGCGTTGACGAGCTTGTCCAGGAGATCCTGAAAGTTCTGCCGGAATCCGATCCGTATTTTCCGGAGGACCAGGTCACCGATCAGCCCGAACGTTTTCTTGCGGCCGAAATCATTCGTGAAAAAGCGATTGCGCTGACCTATCACGAAGTTCCTCACGCCCTCGCTGTCTTTGTCGAGAAATGGGAAGAAAAACCAAACCTGCTGCGTATTGAAGTAATCATGCACGTCGAGCGCGACTCGCAGAAGAAAATCCTGATCGGCCACAAAGGCGAGATGCTGAAAAAGATCGGCACGCAAGCCCGCAAGGAACTCGAACAACTTTTTGACACGAAAGTTTATCTGGGCCTTTTCGTAAAAGTAGTCCCCGACTGGCGTGAGAATCCGCAGCACGTGCGCGAACTGGATTGGCACGCGCAAATTGAAGCGCTCGGTGAAGAACAAGCGATCCGCGAACGAACAAAGTACCAGCAGGCAGATTCGGAAGAACCGGAAAAGCTGGACGAAGCTGAAAGTGGAATAGCGGGGAAGAACTCGAAGATGGCGCTGGCGAACGAGGAAAAGGAAAACTAGCTCTTGGCTTTCGTTTTTGCTGGAACGGCAGCCGGCTGTTTCCGGATTCGCACCCGCAGCACTTTCGTCTGGTTCGCGTCAAGAACTTCAAAGCGATAGCCTTCGAGGTCGATCTTGTCGCCCGGCGCGGGAACTTTTCCGCTGGCGTGACTGACCAATCCGGCGATCGTCGTCACTGTCTCCGCTGAATTTTTCCCGAACCGAACTCCGAGAAGTTCCTCGACTTCTTCAATGGAAAGTCCGCCGGGAAGAATCATCGCCCCGTCCGGCTCTTTGACGATTTCTGCCGCAGCGCTCGCGGTTTCATCGCCCGTTTCACCGACGATTTCTTCGACGAGATCTTCCATGGTCGCAATTCCCGCGACGCTGCCGTGTTCGTCAATCACAACGGCGAGCGTTTGTCCTTTTTGCCGCATCTCTTTCAAAAGCTCCGACCCGACCTTTGTTTCCGGAATGAACAGGGCCGGCTTCATCAACTCGCGAACTTTTCTGCGCTGCAAATCGGCATCGGCCACCGTGAGCAAGTCTTGCGAGTTCACAACGCCAACAATGTCATCGATAGACTTTTCATAAACAGGAAGGCGCATGAAATTTGTTTCGACGAGTTTTGCGTGCAACTCTTCGAGCGTTGCATCAGCGGAAATGGCGTTGATGTCCGGGCGCGGCGTCATCACTTCGCGCACGCGTTTGTCGCTGAACTCGACGACTTGCTCGATGAGATCTGCTTGGTCCGACTCGATGATTCCTTCTTCTTCGGCTGCTTCGACTAGCGCTTCTATCCCTTCTTCGGTGCGCTGCTCTTCCGTTTTCGCAGACTCTATTTCCGAAATACGCGCCAGCGATTCCGCGCCTTCGACAAAAATGCGGAACGGCCAGACCAGCCAAAGGCTCGCGCGAATCGCGGGCAAGAGCGGCAACAACCAGCGGCCCGTGGTGCGATACAAGAGAAGGTCCGGGACGAAGTGCATCGCGACGACGACTTCCAGTGCGATGAACACGCTGAGCTCGATGACGGATTCGAGCTTTCCGGGGACGAAATAAAGAACGCCGCGCGTCGTTTCCAGAACGAGAAAGGCGAGCCAGAAGTGGCCGAGAATACGAAACGCGCGGCCGGCGCTGCGGCGATTGATCTTAAGTTTTGGCTCGATCTCGGCTTCAAAAATATCGAGGTGCTCGTGGACAGGACCTGTGGTCATGCGGCCGAGTTCGCGATAGATCAAGGTGAGGTAGGAATAAACGGGCAGAAAAAGCGCGAGCAGGACGACGCGCGAACCCGTAGAGCCATGTGTACCAGACGGAGCTCATGATTCGAGACCCAGCTTGCGGCGCAATTTGTGTTCGATCCGGTCCATCTGGCCCCGATCCGTCTCGTGATCATATCCCAACAGATGCAAAAGTCCGTGAAGGATGAGCACGCAAATTTCGCTTTGCAGGGTGCGGCCATTTTTCCTGGCGTAGCTGCGGGCGACGGAAGGGGCGATGGCGATGTCGCCGAGAAATCTGTTTTTACTGCGGCGTTTTGCGGATTGCACAGGAAAAGACAGGACGTCGGTGGGTTCGTTTTTCTTGCGATAGGTTTTATTGAGACGGGCGATTTCGGCGTCGGTGACGAAAGCGATGGCGACGCTGCCCGGTTTCAGTTTCATTTGACGCAAACAGTTATCCGCAAATCTTTCGACTGGCTGCAAAACGAGCGGGATCCGCTTCTGGTTGTTTAGAATCTTCACTTCAGCAATTCCCTGAAATCAGGGGTGCCTGGCCGATTTGCATTCGACCTATTGTGTCACGAAACATCAGATGTAAATCGGCCTGGCACGGGATCAGGCTCCGGATTTGCCGTTGCCGCGTTGCGGATGCTGGGCTTCGTATTCTTCGTAAGCGCGGATGATGCGCTGCACGAGATTGTGGCGCACAACGTCTTTTTCACTGAATTGAGTGCAGCCGATGCCTTCGATTTTGCCGCAGATTTCGAGGGCTTCGATGAGACCGCTTTTTTTGCCGGAAGGCAGATCGATCTGCGTGGCGTCGCCCGTGATGACGGCTTTCGAATTGAAGCCGAGGCGGGTCAGGAACATTTTCATCTGTTCGCTGGTAGTATTTTGCGCTTCGTCGAGTATGACGAAAGAGTCGTTGAGCGTGCGACCGCGCATGAAGGCGAGCGGCGCTATTTCGATAATTCCCTTTTCGACGAAAGCCTCTAGCTTGTCGGCGTCGAGCATTTCATAGAGCGCGTCGTAAAGCGGGCGCATGTAGGGATCGACCTTTTCCTGGAGCGTGCCGGGAAGGAAGCCGAGTTTTTCACCCGCTTCAACCGCAGGGCGCGCCAGGATAATGCGGTTGACTTGCTTCGTGAGCAAAGCGCTGACTGCCATGGCTACCGCGAGATAGGTCTTGCCAGTGCCGCCGGGACCGATGCCGAAAACCATGTCGTGGGATTCGATCTCGTCCATGTAGTGCTTTTGCGTAGCGTTTTTCGGCGTGACTTGTTTTTTGCCGAAGGAGCGCGGCTTGCCGTGACCTTGCTCGAACATTTCGCTGGGGGCGCTGTGCGGTTCGTCGAGCGAAATGCGCATGAGACTTTTAACTTCCTCGCCGGAGAGATGGCGGCCATTGCGCGTGGCGTGGTTGTACTCTTCGACGATTCTTACGGCGCGGTCGACGGCCTCGTGCGTGCCTTCGATGGTGAGCTTGATGTCCTGCAGGTGAGTGCGGACGTGGAGCGAATCTTCAAGCAAGCGCACGTTTTCGTCGAGGGTGCCAAAGAAGGGTTCGATTTTTCCGGAGATGGCGATGCTGCGTTTCATCAGGCTGGCGGGTGGTTTCGGTACGGCGTGTGCTCCAGGATACGATTGATGCTGACTTCTGACCGCTTCGCGGTCGCCCATAGAGTGTGGTTCCTCCTGAACAGCAACTGCGTGCAACAGCTATTTCTCGGAAGAAACTTTATTTAACGTAGCGCAGGAGGCGTATGGGGTCAAGCTTGAGCTGAAAACTTAGCGCACTTGTCTCAGACTGCCCCTCGCGTATTGTCCCCAAAGATATGTGTTCCAGAACTTTGCGTCCCGAGACCGCCAAGCCCCGTACGCACTCTTTTCGAGCCTCACAAGTGCATCCTTTGATGAGCGCGGCTGCGAAATGCTTGATCTTGGCCATAAATTGTCGCCTCAAGAATTAGATGCAAATTGAACTCAATGTTTGCCCCGGAATCGCCATGATCCAATCAGTTCGGCTTCCTGCGGCGCGAGATTCATCCGGTCACCTCAAGTTGCGGTTACATTACGGTACGGAGCGATCGATTCACCGTGAATTTTCGCCGTACTATCCAGCACGGGCACTTCCTTCAAACGCAGCAGCGTAGGTATCGTCTTATGCCTTAAGAAGCGCTTGGACATAGGCGCGTTTTAGGGGGAGGCGGCGAAGGACTCTGCCGGTAGCGTCCTGAAGGGCGGCGGCGATGGCTGGTGCGGCGAGAGCGTTGGCGGCTTCAGAGCCTCCGCCGTATGCGCCGACTTTGGGATTGTGAATGAGGACGACTTTAATTTCGGGAGTGTCCGTCATTTTGGCGATGGGATAGGTGTTCCAGTCGCGCGATGTAATGCCGCTTTCGTCAAACATGGCTTCTTCGTAGAGCGCGTGGCTGATGCCCATCAGGGCACCGCCTTCGACCTGACGTTTTAGTTGAGCAGGATTGACGACGATGCCGGGATCGACGGCGATGGTGTATTTTTCGACGGCGATGGCGCCGGTGCTGGGAGTGACGGCGATTTCACAGACACAGGCCCAGTAAGTGCCGGAGCGAAACATGGCAGAGACGCCGCGGCCGCGCACGGGAGTTGAACCAGTGGATTTTGCGCCGGGGCGAGGCGAGGGACGAGTGTCCCAGCCGCTCGCGTCACGAACTTGCTTGAGAACATTGATAAGGCGTTCTTCTTTGGCGTGGTCAATTCGAAATTGAATCGGATCGGCGCCGGCAAGCGCTGCGGCTTCGCTGAAGGCGAGTTCGCGTGGATAGTTTTGCTGGTACTGGCCGGGCGTTCGCATGCTGTGATCGCGAAGGCCGATGGCAAGCGGCGAAGCTTTTTGTCCGACCTGAAACGTGCCATGGCCGCGTTCGGCGACATTGGGAATGAGATCGTAAGACCAAGGATCGGACCAGAAGTTGGCCGTAGAGCTGAGGAATCCTGAGCCGCCGCCTCCCGGCGCGGGCATGGTGGGAAGTCCGGCCAGGATGGCGCCGATCGGTCGATCATCCTGGAAGGCCGGCATGTAGTGATCTATCTGGTAACCGGCGATTCTGCCTTTTTCGTCGAGAGCGAATTCGACGTCGGCGAAAGCAGCCGGGGATTGCGTGGACCACTGCAAATCTTCGGCGCGCATCCACTGAACCCGAACGGGCTTTCCAACGGCCTGGGACAGGATTACAGCGTCGTCTTCTGCGCCAGAGTTGCCACCGTTAGAGCGGCCGTAGTGCCCTGCTCCGGGATGCGTATGAACGATGATGTGATCGGGCGTGGTGCCAAGCATGGTGGCGATTTCGCCTCGAAGCGCCTGAGGATTCTGGTTGTGCGTGTGGATGTGGACTGTGCCGTCGGGCTTTACGTCGGCGACAGCCATGGTTGGGCCGATGGGCGCGTGCTTCATGAAGGGAAAGTGATACGAGGCAGAGAGTTTCTTGTTTGCAGAGGCGAGCGCGGCAGGTACATCACCTTTTGTCGCGCCGCTTTTTGTAACTTGCGCGGTGGTCCAATCGCCTTCTTTGCGGAGAGAAGCGTAGAGTTTTTCGTTACCGGGGAGGCCTTTCCATTCAGTCCATTTCGTTGTGGCGGCGACTTGCTGCGAAGCCTGAATGGCTTCCCACTCGGTGGGTGCGACGAGTCCAACAAGATTCCCTTTCACTACGACTCGGGAATTTGGAAATTTGGATTTGTCGAGCTGGCCAACGGACAGGAGCGTGGAGCCAAGCGTTTTGGGATGGACCATGCGTCCATGCAACATTTCGGGAAGGCGGATGTCGGTGGCCCAGATTTCTTTTGCGGAAACTTTGGAGATGATGATGGAGTTCGGGTGGGATTTGCCGATGACGGTGTAAGCGCTGACGGGTTTCATCGGCGGATTGCCTTCGACTCTCAATCCCATAATGCCGGTCAAATCTCCGCTGACGGGGATGGTGAGTTTGAGCTGCTGATCCTTGACAAGATCGCCGTACGAGATGCTTTTGCCGTTGCCGGAGAAAACTCCGTCCTTGGCCGTTATCTGATCTTTGGGAGCGGCAAGACGTTCGGAAGCGAGATCGAGAAGAGCTTGATAAGTGTACGCAGCTGCTTTGCGGATGTTGGGCGTGCCGCGACCAAGGAAGTCGAAGGCGCCGCTGCCGTCCGGTGTCTGATCGGTGTGCCCTGCGACGACGGTGGTGATGGCTTCGAAAGGAACGCTCAATTCCTCGGCAACAATCTGGCGATATGCGGTGAACGTGGTCCCTTGACCGAAGTCACTCTTGCCGGTGCGAATGAGGACGGTATTGTCCGGATGAATTTCGATCCATGAGGTAGGCAGGGTTGGATCGAGCGTATTCTTGAAGGGCGCTCCGGTGACTTGCGGGCCCTGAAAACCCTGCGCTTTGAGTACGGAAGGACCGACAAATGCGACGCCGACTACGAGTGCGCCGCCGGTTTTTACGAATTGGCGGCGGCAGAGAGTAGCTGCATAAACTTTGGCGGTGTTTTCAGTGGCGGTTGTCATGACTTACTTCCCCTTCCCATTAGCGTTGCGGCGTGTTTTACCGCGTCCATAATGGCGACGTAACTGCCGCAGCGACACAGATGCGGGGATGGTCCTTCAGTGGTGAAGGCAGCCCTGATTTGTGCGTCGGTGGGATTGGGATTTTTTTCGAGAAGTTCGGTGGCGACCATCATCATGCCGTTCTGGCAGAAGCCGCAGAGCGGAGTTTGTTCGGCAATCCAAGCTTGCTGGACGGGGTGAAGAATATCCTTGGCCTGATCGGGAGAAAGACCTTTTAACATTGCCCAGCGCGCGGGGAGACCTTCGAGGGTGGTGATTTCGGCATTGCCGACTGTGGAGAGCGGCGTGACGCAGGAGCGAGTCTCTTTGCCGTCGATCAGAACGGAACAGGCTCCGCATTGCGCTAGGCCGCAGCCGAATTGCGGGCCGGAAAGTTCGAGGTCGTTGCGAAGGACATAGAGGAGCGGTGTGTCGCCTGGCGCGTGAACTTCGCGGCGAACTCCATTGACGGTTATGGTGGGCATAGAGTGCTCCCTTCGAAGCGCTGGCCTTGTTGTGATTCTAGACCCATGAAACAAGCAAAAATATAAACATTATCGAACAGATTCCGGTATCCCGATTCTGCCGAATAATTGCCTAATCCTGTCTCGTCGAGTGGACGTTCATAAAAGGCTTTGGTTGATGTGAGCGGGCTCCAACGGAGGAGCCCCCGGGGAGCGGATAGCTCTGACGTCCCGGATGGGCGGCTGGCCGAAGAGACGGCTATATTCGCGATTGAATTGGCTGGCGCTTTCATAGCCGACTTCAAAGGCCGCGCTGGCGGCGTCGAGACCGTCCATGAGCATGCGCTGGCGCGCTGCTTGCAGCCTAAGTTGCTTTTGATATTGCAGCGGACTCATGGAGGTGAGCGCGCGGAAATGATGGTGGAGGGTGGATAAGCCCATGCCCGCAATTTTTGCGAGATCTCCGACGCGCAACGGCTTGGCGAAATTCCCACGGACCCACGCGATTGCTTTTGCAGCGCGATGGCTCTGATCCCCGAGCGTGGCGATGGCTCGGAGGCGTGCGCCCTCCGGTCCGCGCAAAATTCGATAGATAATTTCGCGCTGGATCAGCTCACTGAGGAATGGAATGTCTTGCGGCGTGTTGAGCAAATCCACAAGGCGGCAGCAAGCATCGAGAAGTTCGGCCGTGGTCTCGCCGGTAGACATCGCGGGATTTGCAGAAGGCGGCTCTGGCGCGTGAATCTCTTCTCTGCTCAGGAGTTCTCGGATGAAAGGCATTTCGAGCTTAAGAACAAAACAGAGGTAGGGCACGTCTTCGCTTGCTTCTGTAACATTGCAGATCACGGGCAAATAGAGGGACGTGAGCAGATAGCGCGACTCATCAAAGATGAAAGTTGTTCCGGCGAGGGTGGCTTGCTTGCGGCCTTGCGCAACGACAGCGATGCTTGGCTCGTATGTGGCAGTGGTTGGCGCCGTTGGGGCCGTCCTGCGAGCCAGGAGCAAGCCGGGAATATCGGTTGTCAGCCTCTCTTGCGAGCCAATGAAAGAGGCAATTTTTCGCGCCAACTCTTTCCGCAATTCGCCGGTTCGACTTGGCGAGGGAGTTGCGTTTTTGCCTATTTTTTGCATAGTTTTTTCAGTTCCCTTGCCCAAACCCAAGATAGCCGCTTGGCTTCACAGAAGGCAAGGATTTCTTGCATATCAACAGGAATAGGCAATAAGTCGGAAGGATCGGGTTACCCCATGCGTCCGGTTTAGGATTAGTCTGCCAATGGCGGGAATTCATTGGAAGGAAAAACAATGCAAAAGCGCAAATTGGGAAAGAGCGGTTTGGAAGTTTCGGAACTTGGATTGGGCTGCATGGGGATGAGTTTTGGGTTTGGCCCCGCGATAGATAAAAAGGACGGGATTGCATTGATACGCGCGGCCGTGGAGCGCGGGGTAACGTTTTTTGACACAGCGGAAATCTATGGGGCTTACACGAATGAGGAGCTGGTGGGCGAGGCACTCGCTCCCGTTCGGGAAAAGGTGAAGATTGCGACCAAGTTTGGATTCAAGATTGACGCAGCAGGAAAAGGGGCGGGGCTGGACAGCAGGCCGGCGCATATCAAGGAAGTTGCGGAGGCTTCGCTGAAACGGTTGAAGACGGATGTAATTGATTTGCTTTATCAACACCGCGTGGACCCCAGTGTGCCGATTGAAGATGTAGCAGGGGCAGTGAAGGATTTGATCGCGGAAGGCAAAGTAAAGCACTTCGGGCTTTCGGAGGCGGGAGTGCAGACGATTCGCCGGGCGCACGCGGTGCAGCCCGTGACAGCATTGCAGAGCGAATACTCACTCTGGTGGAGAGAACCTGAAGCAGAAATTTTGCCAACGCTGGAAGAACTAGGAATTGGATTTGTGCCGTTCAGCCCCCTGGGCAAGGGATTTTTAACGGGGGCGATCAGCCAGGATACTAAGTTTGCGGATGGAGATTTCAGGAATGTAGTGCCGCGGTTCACGGAAGAAAACCGGAAGGCGAATCAGGCGATGGTGGACCTTGTCGGCAAGTTTGCGCAGGAGAAGAAGGCCACGCCGGCGCAGGTTGTTCTTGCGTGGGTGCTGGCGCAGAAACCGTGGATCGTGCCAATTCCGGGGACGACGAAAATGCACCGGCTGGAAGAAAATTTGGGCGGGTCATCGTTGCAATTGACGGCGGACGAATTGCGAGAGCTTACGGTCGCTGCGGAGAAGGTTGCTGTACAGGGTGAGCGGTATCCGGAAGCGGCGCAGCGGATGATTAACCGTTGATAAAGTAAAGGAGTCATAGCGCTTACTTTGGGCTGGCTATCAAGTTGGAGGAATTCAAAGATGGAAATCAAGAGAGCTGGATCGCAGGTTTCGGGCAGGGGACCCGCGGATTGGTTTACGGGATCTGTGCGGATTGATCCGTTGTTTCAAGCGCCGGATCCGGCGTTTGTTCAAGGCGCAAGCGTGACGTTTGAGCCGGGGGCGCGGACGGCTTGGCACACGCATCCGCTCGGGCAGACGCTGATTGTGACGGCAGGATGCGGTCGGGCACAGCGGTGGGGCGGGGCGGTGGAGGAGATCCGGCCGGGGGATGTGGTTTGGTTTTTGCCGGGCGAAAAACACTGGCATGGGGCAGCGCCGACTACGGCGATGACGCACATTGCGATTCAGGAGAGGAAGGATGGGAAGGTTGTGGACTGGATGGAGCAGGTGAGCGAGGAGCAGTATCGGGGGAAGTAGATCGCTTGGATGTCCCGTTAGTTTTGAGCCACGTCTTGAAGGCGGCAGATGAAACCCCAGCCGCCGCCGAGTTCACTGATGGCAAGCAACAGTTCATTGCTTCCCTTTTTTAACGGGAGATAGACGGCATCGTTTTCCGGATTGACGATGCCGAGGAATCGCGGATCGCGAAAGCCTTGCGCGCTGCGGCCACGCCAGAGAATTTTTCCATTGAGAAAAACGGTGACGTCGTCGGAGTAGCCGATTTCGAGTTTTTTGAGCTGGTCGCGATCGGAATCGATATTAGTGCGCGCGTAGAGAACCTTCATACCGGGTTGGGGCTGGAGACGCGTGGAGAAGTCGGATTGGAACGTGACGCGCGGATGTGAAGCGTCGCGGTAGCGGTACAGGACCACGAATCCTGGCGGCTCAGCTTCCACGTCCTGCCAATTGATTGAACTTACTTCGGAAGATGTGAGAGCGCGTTCAAGATTGCGAGCTAGACCATCAAACGAGGGCGAGATGCTCCATTTTGTGAGCGTATTGGGCGGCATCGGTGGAAGATGGCGGGTCCAGGGCACGTCGGGTGTGATGCGAATTTCAAAATTCGAGAAATAGGTTTCGCCGGTGAGCGTGAAGAGCGCGACCTGGCCTTTTTGTACGCCGCTTTTCAGATCATTCATAACGAGCGCGGGTTTATCCATGTCCTTGACATAGAGTTTTGCTTGCGCGCCAGCGACTTCGAGGCGCATGTGAAACCACTCGGATTTGGGTATGTCTACAGCACCGGTGAAGCCAAGGCCGTTGAAGATTTGCCAGTTGCGGCCGGTGTTGAGGACGGGCGTGTACTGCATGGCGTCGGGATAGCTGGACTGATGCTGACGAAGATAGATTTCCTCATAATTTTTGCCGGCGGAATCAATGCGGACGTCAAAGCCGAAGAAGCCGCGAACGGCTGGAGTGGCAACGTCAACATCGATCACCGCGTCCCGCATTTCGAAGTCTTTCAAGACTGCTGCGCCACCGTCGATGAGCAGGGCCTTGCGACCTTGGTATTCGGCGGGTTTGGCTTCACCTTCAAGATCCCAGCGAGGAGAGTCGGGCGGTACGGCGAGAGGTTGCGACGTCTGGGACTTTGCAACAGGAACACAGACTAGAAAGATCGCCGAAACGAAGAATCGTCGCAACACGAATTCCTCCCTTGGAACGAATACGGGCGCCTTTTTGCTAGCGCAAGCTTGCTTCTTCAAACAAAGTTTTGATCAGGCCTGCGATGAATTGGTCCCAATCGGGCTCCAAGTCTTTGTTGTTGCCGATAAAGCGCTGACGAAATGGAGTGAGGTCGATTGACCCACTGACTTCTTCGAGCGTTCGAGACATGGCCGGGCCGGTTTTGATGAGTTTGGCGTTCAGTTGATCCACGGCGCTTTGGAGAAGATCGCGATAGAGGAAGATAGGAGTCTTATCGTGAAGAACGGGGCCGTGCCCCGGGACAATTGTTTCAAGGTCAAGCTGGCCGAGATTTTGGAGAGTTTGAATCCATTCGCTGGGATAGCCGTCGTTGGCCATGGGAATCGGATAGTCGACGAGATCGCCTACGACGACAATTTTTTCTTTGGGAAGAAAAGCGATTGCATCGCCCGCCGTGTTTCCTTTGCCGAGAAATTTGATTTGGACTTCGCGATTGCCTAAATCGATGGAAAAATCGTGATCGAAGGTCATCGTTGCGGACTGGAATTTCACTTTCTTGATTTCGTCGTAGAGGCGAAGGCGATCGGGCATGACTTCTTGCAGATAAGCTTTGTCATCCGGCTGGAGAGCCTGGCCGTCCGGGCCTTTGTTTTCGTCGAGCATTTTCTGGAAGCGATTGTTGACTCGCTCTTCCCTGCCCGCTGAGCCTGGGCCGAACATGTCCATGCTTTTCTTGGTTTCTGTATGGGAAATGATCGTGATCGCAGGAAAAGCAAGCATGTATTGTTCATTTCCAAGATTGTGATCGTTGTGAAAATGCGTGTTTAGAAGAAAAGTGACGGGCTTTTCAGTCCATTGGCCAATTTGCGCGATGTCCTCTCGCGTGACGGAGGGGAGGAAGGCGGAATCGACGACGAGAACTTGGCGAGTGCCGATGATTACGGTTGTGTTGCCGCTGAAAAGACCGTCGTGACGATGGCCGGGATGCTCGATGGCATAGACGCCGTCGGTTAGCTTGGTCACTTTCCGCTGGAGGTCTTCGCTGACGAGAGGACTTGCGATGAGGGGAGTTGCGGTCAACAAGAATGCGGAAATCAGGATGAATTGCGATCGCAATGAGATGAATTTAGGTTTCATTTAGACTCCTCGACCAGCGCAATTCAATTCCGAAGCGCAAACTCGCGCTCGATATCTTTCCTTACTCATGGCTGTACCAGTGGGGATGCAAGGGCCGAGAACAGTGGCTTAGACGCAGCAATTCTTGAAACGTAACGCGACTGAGCTAGGGCGACTCGCTCCACGCGAAGTCTTGTGGAGAGTGGTGGAACTTTTGGAAAGACTCGTATATAAGCAAATAGCTATTTTTGAATTTGGGGTCCTTTCTTTTATGAACAAGAGTCAACAGCCTGGGTTGTGTTTGTTTGTTGCCGGTTTACTTGGACTTGGCATTATTGCGCTGATCGTTGGAGATTTTGCGCTGGTTTGGCAGCCAGTTCCAGCTTGGGTGCCGGCGCGCCATGCGGTGGCGTACGGAATTGGGGCGTTGATGCTGTTCTTGGGCATTGGCCTTGTATTTCGGGTAAGCCGAGCCTGGGCAACGCGGATTTTGGTCGTGTATCTGATTTTGTGGGCTTCACTGAAGTTGCCTGCTGTATATGTTGCGCCGAAGATGGAAGCGGTTTGGCTGGGGCTGGGAGAGTTGGTGATGCTGCTTTGCGGCGGATTGACTTTGCTTGCACGTCTGGGCGAGATACCTGAGGGATCGTCGTTGGGTTTCTTGTCGGGCGATGGCGGCGCTAAGCTTGCGCGAATTCTATTTGCGGTTGCGATCATACCCGTCGGGCTTTCGCACATTGTGTATGCGGACATTACGGCGGGGTATGTGCCGCACTGGCTGCCGTATCGAATTGGCTGGGCATATTTGACTGGAGCGGGACAGATTGCGAGCGGGCTGGGACTCTTGATTGGCGTATTGCCACGAATTGCGGCGTGGGCTGAGGCGGGACAAATTTCGCTGTATACATTGCTCGTGTGGGGGCC
Source organism: uncultured Acidobacteriota bacterium (assembly GCA_963794175.1). GTDB lineage: Bacteria > Acidobacteriota > Terriglobia > Acidiferrales > UBA7541 > Acidiferrum. The sequence goes on from CAWCCV010000013.1 coordinate 254,333, forward strand.
AGCGGTGATTGCGGCACCAAAAATGCGGTTGCCTTGGACGGCGTTTTTCATTTCTTGGATTATTGGTGCGGCGGCCTGGGTGGTGGCGCAGAATGTGGCCGGCAGGCCGGTACAAAGGCTTAGAAAGCCCGGAGGATTTCGGCGCCGGCGAAATGAGTACCGGAGACAAAGTTAAGGAGCGGGCCAAAGCTCCAGGCAGCGGGTTTGCCGGCGAAATGGAGACCTGGGACGGAAGATTCCAATCCGCGACGAAGAACGGGGTTGCCACCGACGGTCTTGAGAGAGCTTTGCATGGCAGGACTGAAAAAGCTGTAGCGGGCGATGTCCACTTTGTAGCCGGTGGCGACGATGACATGATCGACGACGCGTTCCGTGCCGTCGGTGAGTTTCAAGCGAATTTTATCTCCGAGAATCTCTGTCGATGCCACTTCGGCGTTGAGAGTCATTGGAACGTTTGCTAGATACGGGCGCTGCCAGCCGGTGCCAGCCGGGCGGATGGCGCGATAGCTGATGGGATCCTGCAAACTGCGCGGCAATAATTTGAAAATATTTGGGAAACCCACCAGGCGGCTGATGCCGGCAGGGCCAACGTCGAACTGCGAATATAGGCACCAAGAGAGAAAGCCGAGGCGGTGCAGCCATTGGTGCTCGCCAACCCAACGGATTTGATTTTGGCGTGCGACGATTTCCGGTTTGGCGTCAAGGGCGTAGAGAAGTCGAGCGGCGTCGAGGGCACTTTGTCCACTACCGACAACAACCAATTGTTGGCCGCAAAAGCGGCTCAGGTCGCAATGATTGGAGGTGTGCGTGACATGAGATTTCGGGAGACCATCGAACGCTTTCGGCATCCACGGAAACGGCGCAATGCCCGTAGCGATGATGACGCGTTTTGATTTAACGACGGTGCCGTCGGCGAGCGTGACTCGGTAGCCGCTCTGCATTTGTTCGACGCCGGTGACCTGACATTTGCTTAGTTCGGGCAGTGCCTTTTGCTGATACCACTGACCGTACTCGACAAAATTCTGGAGCGGGACTGGCTGCTTAAATCGAGCGCCGGAGTCGGCTTTGTAGTGATCGAGCGTCAGCTTGCCGTGCGGGTCGGAGATGTGGGAGGCGGGCCAGTTGGAGCGGAGATACATGCCAGCGGGCATGTGATCGCGCCAGAAGCTCATGGGGTCGCCAAAAATGGCGACGCCGACGCCTTTGTCTTTCAAATATGTGGCGGCAGAGAGTCCGAAAGGGCCGGCCCCGACAATCGCGACGTCCACATCCGTGGGCGAGGGATTTCTCATGCTTCTAGGTTATCAAAATTGGGGAAGCGCCCATGCGAGGGTCGCGGCTAGCGTAGTCATTCAGTTAGTTCAAATTTGAAAACAATGGCTATTTCTTTAGCGCGAATTGGATGGCGGATTCGGCCAGGGGAGCCATTACCTCATATCCCGCTTTGTTGGGATGAAGGCCGTCTTCGCTTAGGTCTTTTTTCAGGAAGCCTTTGTCGTCGACCATGGCGGAAAAATAGTCGAGATAGATGAGTTTGTTTTCAGCGCTGTACTTTTTGATCCAGGCGTTTAGGGCGAGGATTTTTTCAGGCGGGCGCCGATCGGTCATAAGGACTTCTTTCCCTTCCCGGTTGTGGCCGCCATCGTAGACGGGGAGAACGGAGGAAAGCACGACCTTAATTTTGTGGGCGCGAGCGAGTTCGGACATGGATGCAAGGTTGGCCTCGATTTCTTCCAGGGACATGGGGCCGGTGTTGCCGGCAATGTCGTTCGTGCCGGCGAGGATGACGACGACTTTGGGATTGAGAGCGACTACGTCTGGCCGGAAACGGGTGAGCATTTGCGGAGTGGTTTGACCTCCGATACCGCGACCGATATAGGACTTGCCGGGAACGAGCGGGCCGAATTGAGGCTGGGCCCAAATGTCGGTAATGGAATCGCCCATGAAGACGACGCGTTTCTCGCTCTTGGCAGGCGCGGTGACTCTTGTGTTGACTTCGCGGTAGCGGGCGAGGTTGGGCCAGTCTTTCAGAGTAGCGTCCATTCGCATCAGGCGAGCCTGGGCGGCTTCGAGGTCATGGCAGTCGCAAGCGGTTTGTGTGTGGGGGACCTCAACTTCCGGTTTTTGCGTGGGCGGAGTTTGCGCTGCGAGTTGGATTGAAGAAAGAAGGAAACAAGCGGCGACAGGCACGACTTGATTGAGGTTCATTGGATTCTCCGGTGGGGATTTTACGCAGAAGTGGAAATCCGTACAGCAAAATTTACTGGGAGAACTTTTATGGGCAATCCGGCTTAGTCGGCGGGGACGGCGCGGGTGCGGGCCCATTCGCGGATGGAAATGATGTCTTCGGAGCGGGTGACGCTGAGAGGTTGGGTGGCGGTGAGTTCAGTCAGGAGAATTTCCGTGGAGAGTTGCTGTTTTACGGCAAAGGCGGAATAGAGACCGGAGATGATGGACTGTTCGATTTCCGCACCGGAAAAACCATTGCTGGTTGCAGCGAGCTTGGGGAGATCGAATGCAGCGGCATCGCGGCCACGCTTTTTCAGGTGGAGCGCGAAAAGCGATTGGCGAATGCCAGCGTTGGGAAGATCGACGAAAAAGATTTCGTCGAAGCGGCCTTTGCGGAGCATTTCCGGAGGAAGTGCGGAGATGTTGTTGGATGTGGCGGCGAGGAAGACGCCGGATTCGCGGTCCTGCATCCAGGTAAGAAGCGTGGCAAGGAGGCGTTGGGACAGGCCAGCATCCGCGTCGCCGCCTGCGCTGGCCGAAGCGAAAGCTTTTTCGATTTCGTCGATCCAGAGAACTACGGGCGCCATTTTTTGAGCAAGTTCGAGGCCTTTGCGGAGTTTCTTTTCGCTTTCGCCGACAAATTTGTCGTAGAGAGCGCCGGCGTCGAGGCGGGCCAGCTCGAAACCCCATTCTCCCGCGACGGCTTTTGCGGCGAGACTCTTGCCGCAGCCTTGTACGCCGGTGATGAGGATTCCCTTTGGCGGAACGAGACCGAATTTTACCCCTTCGGCTGTCAGAGCGGATTTACGTTTACCCAGCCAATCTTTCATGCGGATGAGACCGGCGACGTCGGAGAACGAGGAGTCGCGACGCACGGTTTCAAGCAAGCCTTCGCCGCGAAGGATATTGCGCTTGGCTTCGAGGAGTGCTTCGATGACCGCCGGATCCGCTTTACCGCGGGACAGAACGCACATCCGCAGAGTGCGGAGGGCTTCTTCTTTTGTCAGGCCGGCGAGGGCTTGCGCGGCTTGCTGCATGGACATGGGATCGAGAGAAACGGGAACGTGGCTGTCGCGATTGAGATCGGCGAGGGTTTGGCGGACGCCGGAGAAAAGTTCTTCAAGTTCGGGGAAACCGAGAATGAAAGGGACGGCGTCGCCTTCTAGATCGGCCGGGAGACTCATGTTGGCGCCGGTGATGACCATGGAGCGTCGCGCGGCGCGAAAACCTTCGCCGAGTTCGCGGAGGCGGCGGCAGATTTTGTCGTTTTCACAGTAGCGGGCGAAGTCTTTGAGGAGAAAGATGGCGTCGCCGTTGATAATCGAAATGTTGGCAAGAGCCTGGCCAGGGTCGTCGGTGTGATATAGAGGCTCACCGTTGAAGCGGGCGAGGCCTTTTGTAACGCTCCAGGTATAGACGGGGACGTCTAGTTCGGTGCCAATCTGATAGAGGAGTTGTTCGACGCGCTCTTCTTCTGTAGTTTCGATGGTGATGACAGGATGGCGCGAGTTTACAAGGAGGCGTAGTTCGTCGCGTTTGTTGAGTTTTCCCTGGACTGGACTCACGATGCGGCTCCGGGAAGGCAGAGCAAGAGTACCCGAAACGGGGACCAATCGCTTGGGCCGGGGCGTGGGGCGCGAAATCGCGTGTTTGACTTCACCTGGAGCGTCCCCTAAAATTGATAGTTTGAGCGATGCACAAAAGGAGCGTTAGTTAGATGGCCCAAGGACAGGCTACCAAAGTTAAGAAAAAGAAAAAGTCAGTTTTGAAGCGCGCGGCGCAAGCTCGCCAACGCGCGGAAGTGAACCGGGCGAACCGGACGGCGGTGCGCAGCTTGATGAAGAAATTGCGCAGTGCGATTACGGCGGGCGATAAGACGGCGGCGGGCAACCTGCTGCGGCCGACGTTGAGCGCGATCGATCAGGCGATTACCAAGGGCGTGTTGCACGAGAACACAGCCAACCGGTACAAGTCGCGGTTGAATTTGGCTTATAACGGTTTGGCGGAGAAGAAGTAAGAAGTCGTCAGTTTTCAGTCGTTAGTCATGGGCGTGAGCAATTTGGAAGCGGCGGACACAATGTCCGCCGCTTTTGTTTTTGAAGCCGAGAGTGCTCACGGAGGATCTCCCAACGCTGCGGACACAGACAGAGAGAAGAGACGAGAATAAAAGTTAGCGGGAGGCGGCGCGCGTGTCGGGGGCGGTTAGCTCGGCGAGAAGGAATTCAAGGACGGTGCGGGCTTGGGAGCTGCCGCCACCTTTTAGAAGGTCGTCGGCACGTTGGAGGGCTTTGAGACCGGCAAGGAGACGCGGCTTGGAAATTTTGCGGGCACTTTGCAATGCGAGTTCGGCTTGTTCGGGACGCATGCCGAGGGCGCGAGCGGCCTGCCAGCCGTTTGCGGCGCCGCGAACCTCGCTGGCTTCCATGAGTTTGCGATACATCCAGGTGAGCGCGCCGAGGATTTGCATCGGCTGTTCGCCTTCGCGCAGGATGCGATCGAGAAAATCGAACGCGCGCTTTTGTTGGCGGGAAGCGAGCATGTCTGCGAGTTCCCAGACGGTGGCTGTTTTTTCGGAGATGACGAGAGTGGCGGTGTCATGGCGAGAGATGAGTTTTTTTGCGCCAACGTAGGTGGAGAGTTTTGTGATTTCGGTTTTGAGGCGCTGGAGATCGGCCGATACGGCTTCGGCGAGGTCTTCGGCGGCGCCGTTTTCAAATTCCACGCCTTCTTCTTTGGCCATGACTTTGGCGAGGGCGACAGCAGAGTTGATGCGCTCGTCCGGTTTGTCGCCGAGGCCGACTTTAACGACAAGCGCTTTTTCGGTGAGCAGTTTGGCGAGGCGCATGCGCTGATCGAGATGGGCGGCTTCGATAACGAGAATAGTGAACGAAGCAGGGTCTTCTAAGTAGCCTTCCAAAGCTTTGGTGGCTTCTTCCCTTTTTTTGTCCCCCAAGGATTCGATGGCTTCGGCTTCTTCAAGAAAGACAAGCTGCAGCGGGGAGAGCATCGGAAGGGTTTGAGCCTGACTGACGGCGGCCTGGACTTCGCCACAGTCAGCCGAGAAACGGGAGACGGCCCAGACACGGGCGGCTTCTGGGACGAAGCGATCGATGAGCTGGGCGCGGCAAGCGTCGCGGAGATAGGCTTCTTCGCCGAGCAAGACAATCGCCGGGATGAGTCTTTCCTTTTCTAGGAGCGTGAGGAGTTCGCCTGCGGAAATCTGCGCCATCAGTAGTTCTCCAGAACGGCGGCAACGAGCTTTTGGGCGAAGTCCTTGGCGAGCCGATCGAGCGCAGGGTCTTGTTCTTCGAAGAAACTTTTTACGTCGGTTGAGAGTTCGTATTCGTTGCGGAAGAGAAAGTTGTCGGTGTGAAAGACAACCTTTTGCGTGTCGAATTCTGTGAGGGTGACCTCGCACTTTACCGTGACGAGCATGGTGGTGGCCTGGGTGATGGTGGACGAGCCGGATTGGGATTGAAAGGTGAGCGGGACGGCTTCGACGGAGAGGACTTTGCCGGTGAGAACGGCATCGCCGCTGGAGGGATTGGAGACGATCTTATAGTTGGTCTTGGAAAGAAATTCGTGGATGGTGGCCGCGGTGAGGCGTTGTTCGATGCGATAGCTAGAAGTTTTGTTTTCGATGGCGGGGACGGCAATGACGTGGATGGTTTTGGGGAGGGCTGTATCGTGGCCGGCGACGTGATAGCCGCAGGCGGAGGCGAGAAGACAGAGTGCGATGGCGAATAGGACGAAGGCACGTTTCATGGGAGAAGTTTCTCCGCGATTTTGACCGCGTTGAATGCCGGAAGCCGAATATTATCGGCTGCGCCCCAGAACCACCAGGCGTCGTGCACGAAGGAATCTTTTTCGGGCACGCCGAGTTGGATCACGGATTCTCCGGCAGCGCTGAGGTTGCCGGAAGCCGAATCTTGACAGATGTCAAGGCCGGCAGATTTTGCTGCGGAGCTGAGTTGCGCGACGTCGGCGGCGCTGGCAAGCCTGGCTGAGAGGGAGAAGGCCGTGCCGTAGAAGACGGGCGCGTGAATCAGTTGGGCGGCGGGAGCGATTGTGTCCGGCGCGAGGATGGCGGAGATTTCGGCCCGGAGACGTTCGCGGGCAGCGGAGAGATTTTCTTTGCTGCCCGCACCGAAGCGATCGAGGAGGCTGAAGCCGACTTGTGTATCGAAAACTCGTGAGCCGACAGATTGGAAGGAGAGCAGTTGGCCGGTTTGCTGCTCGAGCTCCTCAATTCCCTTTTTGCCGGATTCGGAAACGGGCTGGAGTGCGAAAAAGCTGAGATGTTCCGGCGCGAACCTTGCCAGCGCGAGGGAAAGAGCAGCGGCAGCCATTGCCGCGGCGCTTGGGATAAGGAAGAGTTTCTTGCTGGAAAGCGCGGTTTTTGGCTGGAGGAGTTCGAGATTGGAGAAAAAAAGTGCCGCGTTCGGATCGGAGGCTAGAGCGCCGCTGAGGTCGACGATGATTGCTTCGCTGTGTTGGGCGAGGGCTAGATTTGTCTTTGTGAAGGTGGCAGAGCCCGTGAAGAAGATGATGTTCGCACGGTCGAAGCAGTCTTCTTCGACAGGGCGGATGACGGTTGCTTCGCCGGCTGCTTCGGTGAGAGTGCCCGCGGCGAACTCTTCGTCAACGAGGCGGAAATCGGCGGCGGCAAAGCGGGATTCTTCGAGGAGAGATTTAAGTTCGACGCCGAGGAGCGAACAAGCGCCGGCGATGACGATGCGAGTGGAGGCCATGAGGTGTCAGCTGAAGAGTATACGGGAAGCGGGGAGACGGAGCGAAAGGTCGAGGGGCGTTGCGCCCGGCTGAAGCTGCGTACTTAGGTCGCGCCGTCATCGGGCAGCTCTCTAGATTGGGATCATAAGAGTACGGCCAAGTCTGTGCCCCAAGAACACAGACTGAAGTCAGAGCTACTGGTGGGGGATGTTGGCGGGGCGGGGGGCAAAACGGTGGCGGAAGAAACGGACGAAGTGGAGTGCGACGCCGGTTGTGGCATAGGTGCAGGCGAACATGACCAGCGCGATTTCCGAGTAGACCCAAGTGACGGCGATGAGCATGAGAAGGACGATGACGGCGAGGGACGGCTGTTTGCGCGTGAACGGGAGGTCTTTGAAACTGTAGTAGCGGATGGTGCTGGTCATGAGGGCACCGAGCCCAGCCAAGAGAAGAAACCAGGCGATGGACCAGCGGTAATCGTGCAGCGGAACCTTGAAACCGTGGATGATGGCAGCGACGACTCCCGCCGCAGCCGGCGTGGGCATTCCAACAAAATATTTTGAGCCGGCCGGGGCCATGCCCTGTACGTTGAAGCGGGCGAGGCGCCAAGCGCAGCAAATCAGAAAGACGAGGCAAAGAATCCAGCCGAGTTGGCCGAGTTGCTCAACGTTGATGGGGGTGTTGACAGGAACACTGCGAAAGCCCCAGGCATAGGCGAGAACTGCGGGCGCAATTCCAAAACTGACCACGTCGGCGAGCGAATCGAACTGGACGCCAAACTCCGTGTTGGTACCGGTGAGTCTCGCGATACGGCCATCGAGAGAATCGAAAAGGATGGCAAGACCGATGGCGCGGGCGGCGTGGTCAAAATCGGAGACGCTTCCGTTAAGCGTGGCGACTACGGCGTAATAGCCGCAGAGAAGATTTGCCGACGTGAACAACGCGGGCAAAAGGAAGATGCCGCGACGAAACTTGGCGTTGCGGAAACGGCGCTCGGCGAAGGGGATTTCGCGCTGGTCCATGTTGCCTATCATCAGGCCGAGTGGCCTGCCTCGGCAAGGGCAACCTCGGAAGAGACGTTCGAGGATTGCACGGACCAGCGGGCGAGGATGCTGGAGCCGCCGTGAACCGTGTCACCCACTTTGACCGAGATTTGCGCTTCGCGGGGGAGCCAAAGGTCTACACGAGAGCCGAAACGGACGAGGCCCAAGCGTTCGCCGCGAAGGACAAAATCGCCAGACTTTTTCCAGGAGACACAGCGGCGAGCAATGAGGCCGGCGATTTGTTTGAACTCTATGTCGCCGCCCGTAGTCGCGAGTGTAAAGACGTTTTGTTCGTTTTGGGTAGAGGCTTTGGGATCCCAGGCAGCGAGGAATTTGCCCGGGAGATATTTTACTTGCGTGATGGTGCCCGCAAGGGGCGTGCGGTTGACGTGAACGTTCCAGATAGCGAGGAAGATGCTGATGCGCGTGCCTGGGCGGCCGGCGTTTTCTTCCTGGGTGATGACAACGATGCGGCCGTCGGCGGGGGAAACGACGGCGTCAGGATCAGCAGGGATGGCGCGATCGGGGTCGCGGAAGAAGGAAAAAGAGAAAAGCGCGAGCGCGATGAGAATTCCCGCAGTGATCCACCAGTGGAGGGCGAGAGTGAGGCCGCCGAAAAACAGAGGCGGCAGACCGAAGTAGTAGCCTTCTTTGACCATTAAAGAATGAAGATAACATAGACAGCCGGAGAAACGCTTTGTCGCTGACACGCGTGGTGTACGCTGCGCGGAGTTCTGCAATCTGCCACTAAAGCTGGCCACGCCAGAAGGCAAGATAGCTTGCAAAGGAATGGTCAACGCTTACCGGGCGGTGCTGGCGGCTACCAACCAAGAATCGGCGCAGGCACACCGCTGGTATGCAACAACAGACACTCACATTGGCGAGGGGGGGCGCGCTAGCCGTGGGCTGCGCGCGCGCGTTGGATACGTAACGCGATCCGCTCCATTTCGTCTTTGCAGTGGAGCTTCATTTTCTTGAGTTTTATTTCTTCGAGGAGGTCTTCTGAATTGAGGAAGGGAGACTTGAGGATAGATTGGAGTTGCGCTTCGTACTTCTCGTGCTCTTCGTACAGACGCCGATAGTCGGCGTCCATATCGAGGAGTATGTCCCGAGGGTTACGCTGCAAAAGTGCCATGCGTTCCTCCTCTTTCCGCGTTCGCCTGAGAGCGAACGCGATTTTCAAATTTGTGAACTACAGAGGCTGTGACGCGGGTAGGGCCTCTGTCACCGGACGTTAACACAGGGAAAGAAAAGGTCAAGAGGGTATGTGTGGGTAATTGGTCCTAGCCCGGTTGGTCCTGTGCAGGTTGGACCTCCGGCCCCAGAACGTCCTCCTTGTTCGCCGCTTCCCGGCACTCCTAAAGTGGTGCCGGGAAGGTCCGTGACTCCCATACAGATGAAAAGGCGGGCGTCTATTTTGCCACGCGCAGGGACAAGGTGAGCGCAGACTCATCGGGGTTGCGGTAGTAGTTGGGGCGGCGACCGGAGAAGGAGAAGCCGTGTTTCTTGTAGAAAGCGATGGCACGCTCGTTGGATTCACGCACTTCGAGGAAGACGGCATCGTAGCCGTTGGCGCGGCAATCGGCGAGAGAGGTGTTAAGGAGGATGGAGCCAAAGCCGCGACGACGCCAATTGGGCCCCACTGCGAGATTGAGGAGTTCCATTTCGCTGGCGGGTGCGATCACGCGGACGGCGATAAATCCGAACAAAATCTGGCTATCGCCGATGACCCAGCCGCGAACGTCGCCGATGCTAAGTTCAAATTCGCTGGGGGTCCATTGCGCGGCTTCGGGGCACGATTTCGCCAAAAGCTGAACTTTGGAAAGATCGCCTGCCGCCAGCGTGCGAACGTTCGCAGCTAGGGTTTGCCCGCTCATGGGTGGGCGGCCTTTTTGCCGAAAATTTCGGCGTCTGAGCGGCGAACATAATTGGCGTCAAGGCAGAGAGCGTCCACTGCATTGCGGTTTCTAAGAGCGAGTTTGCCGAGGGCAGCAGCAAAAGGCGAATGTACGGTCACGAGGGGCGCGCTTCCCTGCTGCTGCGATTGCCAAAAGGGACTGCTGGCGAGAATCTGCGGGTCGAGGGAAACCCAAGCTATGCTTCCGTACGGCGCCGCCTCTAGGCAGGACGAAAAAAAATCGTGAGGGCTGATCACGCTATCTTGGATGATGGTTTGCCAGCCTTTGGCACTGCGGCGATAGAGAGCGGCGAAGATTTGGTTGCGCTGCGCATCGATGAACACCGCGGCATGCTCGGCGAAGGCGGGGGCGGCCTCAGCGAGCAAGGCAAGGCGCGAGATCGGGTAGATCGGTTTGCCGTAAATTTCTGACCACGCCTTGGCAGTAGTCAAACCGACTCTAACTCCAGTAAAGGAGCCGGGGCCAGAAGCAGGAGCGTATCCTGCTAAATCAGAATGACTTACGCTATGTTCGTTTAGAAGCTTGTCTACCGCAGGAAGAAGCCAACTCGAATACTCCTCGCCTTCTAGATGCGGAATCTCGCCGAGAGTACGAGCGCCATCGACAAGAGCAATGCTGCCGCGGGAATCGCACGTGTCTAGGGCCAGGAGGAGCACGCCCGCATTTTACCGCAACGTGGACGTAAACGCTGAGCAATTTAACTGCCAAAACAAAAACGAAGTGTTCGTAACCCTTTCATTCCAAACGATATATCTTGACTCTTTGCTAACAAGCGTGGATACTGCAAATGTTCCACAAGGGGGCACCTGAAGCTATGGACTACAAGATCGGTGACAAGGTTGTGTATCCGAACCACGGCGTTGGAATGATTGAGCAGGTTAGCTACGGAGTGTTGAATGGAAGAACCGAACGGTACTACATGATTCGGGTGGTATCGAGCGGGTTGCGAGTGATGGTGCCTCAATCGAACGCAGATGTGGTTGGCCTGCGACCGGTGATTCGAACAAACGATACAACGAAAGTGTTGGGTTTCCTCGAAAAGGGCAAACTGAATTGCCATCATGACTGGAAGCACAGATTCAAGGAGAATTCCGAGCGGATGCGCACGGGTTCGCTGTTGGAAGTTGCGGTGGTGCTGAAGAGTTTGGTTTCGCTGAGCCGGAGCAAGCCGCTTTCGTTCCGCGAAAAGAAGATGCTGGAACGCGCGAAGTATTTGCTGGTGAGCGAGATGGCGACGGCGCGGAATACGACTTCAGAATCGGCGGAAACGCTGGTGGTGAAGTCGCTGGCAAAGGCGAAGTTGCAGTTTCCGGTAATGCAAGAGTCGTTGGAGCAGTAAGAGTTTTTGAAGAGTAAGTTCCAAGGGGACAAGCCAAGGGCTTGTCCCCTTTTTTGTTTTGCGGTAACGCGAGGTCCTTCCCTAGCAAAGATGGCGTTGAAGTTTACGTTGAGATCTTTCGCCGCTAGCAGTGGACCGCACTAGGAAAGTGGCAAGGAGGCGGCAGGCGTTGAGAGAGGTATCGGCGAGGAAGCCAGCGCAGAAGCGGGGAAAGGCGGCGGCGGCGATCATGGCGGCGTTGTCTGTTGAGAGCGCGCGGCTGGGAAAGAATGTCCGGACGCCGGAAGATTTGCCGCGCTCTTCGAAGGCGGAACGGAGTTGCGCGTTTGCGGCCACGCCGCCAGAGACGAGGATTGTAGAAGCGGCGAATTGCGCTGCGGCGGCGAAGGTGCGGTCGCAAAGGTCGCGGACGACCGTGTTTTGAAATTCCCTAACGAGAGCGAGTGTTTGGGGCAAGCAGAGAGGCAGGAGTTGTTCAAATTTGCGTTCGCCGCGTTCGAGAGCCGCTTCACGCATGGCGATTTCGGGTACGTATTCCTGATGTTCGCGGATGTGATAGAGGACAGCGGTTTTCAGACCGCTAAAGCTGAAATCGAGCGCATTCCCTTTCATTTTAATCGGGCCAAATTTGACGGGGGCTGGGGCCTTGCCCGCTGCCGCGGCCAGGCGATCGAGAATGGGGCCGCCTGGATAGCCGAGGCCGAGGAGTCTGGAAACTTTGTCGTAGGCTTCGCCGGCGGCGTCGTCGCGGGTCTGGCCGATCTTGCGATAGTGGAGTTGGGCGGCAGCTTCGGCGCAAGTCCCCTGCTCCGAGCGGACTTCGTAAAGGACGGTGTGTCCGCCGGAAACGATGAGACACACAGCGGGGAGTTCGGGAACTTGGCCGAATTTGTGAGCCTCGAGAAAAACAGCGTGGACATGGCCTTCGAGATGGTTCACGGGAACCAGTGGCTTGTTCAGGGCGTGGGCAAGAGTTTTACCGTAAGTAATCCCGACGAGGAGCGAGCCGACCAGGCCAGGGCCTTGTGTTACGCCGACGGCGTCGAGATCGGAGAAATTCAGATTGGCTTGCGACAGGGCTTCACGGACTACGGGGACGATTTGGCGAAGGTGTTCGCGAGAGGCGAGTTCGGGGACGACCCCGCCGTATTTGCGATGGATGTCGATCTGCGAAGCGACAACGCTCGAGAGGATTTCGCGGCCGTCGGCAACGATGGCTGCTGCGGTTTCGTCGCAGGAAGATTCGATGCCGAGGATGCGGACGCTCATTTGTTTATGCTAGCACGATGAGACCGACTACCAGGCGGTGCGGACGACGAACTCTACGGCGAGAAAGCGATTGAAAATCTAGGCGAGGTCTTGGAACCTGAGAACATGAGCCAAACAGAAAAGATGGGCACACCGAGTGGCGTGAAGAGGGTGCGGAAGGCCGTGCTACCGGCTGCTGGATTGGGAACGCGTTTCCTGCCGGCGACGAAAGCGCAGCCGAAAGAGATGCTTGCGGTGGTGGACAAACCACAGATTCAGTACGTGGTAGAAGAATGTGTGGCGAGCGGTATCGAGCACGTCATTATTGTGACGGGCAAAGGAAAGAATTCGATTGAGGACCATTTCGATTACAACCCCACCCTGGAACGATTTCTGGAAGAAAAAGGAAAGAAGGATCAGGCCGATCTAGTACGCAAGATCAGCGACATGGTGCAAGTGAGCTACACGCGGCAGAAAGAGCCTCTTGGGTTGGGGCATGCGGTATTGGTGGCTAAGGATTTGGTGGGCGATGAGCCGTTCGCGGTGCTCCTCGGAGACGTGCTGATACCGGGAGAAAATCCGGCTACGAAGCAGTTAATTAAGGTCTACGAGCAGACTGGAATCGGCGCGATTGCGGTAGAGCAAGTACCGAAGGAAAAGACACATCTGTATGGGATTGTGGATGGGCAACCAGCCCCCCAGCCGCCGTTTGGAGAAAGATTGCTGCGGATTCGGGAGTTGGTGGAAAAGCCAAAGCCGGACCATGCGCCTTCGAATCTGGCGATTACAGGCAGGTATGTACTGCCCCCAGCGATATTCGATTGTCTGGAGCGGACAAAACCCGGCGCGGGGAACGAAATTCAATTGACCGATGCGTTGAAGATTCTGGCGAAGGAACAAGGGCTCTGGGCCCTGATTTATGAAGGAATTTCCTATGACGCGGGCGACAAGCTGGGTTTTTTGAAGGCGACGGTGGAAATTGCGCTGCAGAATCCAGAATTTGGCGCGGCATTCCGCTCGTATTTGAAAGGTTTGAAGCTTTAATCCTTCCCGGGAATTATCAACAACTTCACATGTAACGACCACGCACTCCGTAGCATCAGTTAGGGTCTACGGTAGCGGCCGCACATTTGCTCTTTCGCGCGTTCGCGCTAGAATCTGAGTCCCACCCGGAGGAACACCCCATGAGCGAAGCAGCTGGGCAAGTAAAAGCCACCAGTCCAACGACATTTGCCGCGAAATCTTTTGCGGCGCAGAGCGCGACGTCAGCACTTGCGGCCCATTCGATTGAGCGGCGCGAGCCGACGCCGTCGGATGTGCAGATCGAGATTTTGTTTTGCGGCGTGTGCCATTCGGATTTGCACCAAGCGCGGAATGAATGGCAGGAAATGATGCCGACAGTGTACCCCTGCGTGCCTGGGCATGAAATTGTGGGGCGCGTGGCGAAAGTCGGCGGTGCAGTGACTAAGTTCAAGGCGGGCGATACGGTTGGAGTGGGATGCATGGTGGACTCGGACCGCACGTGTCCGAATTGTCGGGCCGGCGCAGAGCAGTATTGCGAAAGTTTTCCGACGCTAACGTATAACGCGCCGGACAAGCATTTGGGCGGCGTGACCTACGGCGGATATTCGGATGGCATTGTTGTAGATGAAGCCTTTGTGCTGCGAGTTTCCGAAAAGCTGAATCTTGCCGGGGCGGCTCCGTTGCTCTGCGCCGGGATTACCACCTATTCGCCGATGAAGCATTGGAATGTACAGAAGGGCCAGAAAGTTGGCGTGCTTGGTCTGGGCGGCTTGGGCCACATGGGCGTGAAGTTTGCCAATGCGTTCGGGGCGAACGTGGTGATGTTCACTACTTCTGAAAGCAAAGTGGCGGACGGCAAACGGCTGGGCGCGCATGAAGTGGTGATTTCGAAAAATGCCGACGAAATGGCAAAGCACGCCGGGAGCTTTGACTTCATCCTCGACACCATTCCGGCGGACCACGATTTGAATCAGTACATCAATTTGCTGAAGCTGGACGGGACGTTGACGCTCGTGGGAGCGCCTCCGACGCCCGCGCGGGTGGCGGCCGGCGGGTTGCTATTTAAGCGGCGGCGGCTTGCGGGCTCGATTATCGGCGGAATCGCCGAAACCCAGGAAATGCTGGATTTCTGCGCGGAGAAGAGAGTCTCGGCGGATGTGGAAGTGATTCCGATGCAGGACATCAACAAGGCGTACGACCGGCTGCTTAAGAATGATGTGAAGTACCGGTTCTCGATTGATATGGCTTCGCTGAAGGCTTGATCCGTTCAACACCAATAGTGTATTTAGCGGTGAGCGTCTTGGTTGCGGCGATGTTCTTCGGGGGCAGCGGCGATACCATTGCGGCGAAGTTCCTCGTTGTAAAACTTGCGGTACAGGACGCTCCACTCTTCGCTGTCTTCCAGGATTTCCTTTTTCATGGAAGAGATTTTTTTTCGGGCTTCGCCATCCCATTTCTCTTCTTCGCGCAACTGATTGGTGAGGATGGTGACGATGTTTTGACGGATGGTGTCGCGGTCCTCGACAAATTCGACCTCATTGCTGGCGACGAGCACGTCCATCATTTTGTGGGATAGCCGGACAATCTTTTCTCGCGTGAGTCGCATCTTTTCCTTTAACTAATTCCGTTACCGCAATACCAATTTCTTGTCGCGGGCCAGCTGCGCTTTGACTTTTTTGAACATTTCCTGATACGAGATACCGGAGTTGCGCATCTGGTCTTGATGTTGAATGAGAATCTGGCGCGCTTCGTCGTTGATGCGGTCTTCAACGGTAATCTCTTCCAGCATGGCCTGACGCAGCCGGGGAACTACCGCCTCGGGCGTCTTCACTTCCACCATTTCCACTTGGACAAGTTTTTTGAGCGTTTCTGCGGCCATGTGGCCGACTAAATCCCGGTTCAGCAACATTCCTGGCGGTTCCTTTGCACGATTGAGAAACATTGAGTTTACTGGGTGAATTGCAAAACTGCAACCGGGGACGGGAAAACTTCGCCAGGAGGCTGCACAAAAGGAGGGTCGCGCTATAATGCGCGCACCTTCGAAAAGCAAAAGGAGCAACGGAATGCGGACAGTGGCCGGAGTTGTTATGGCGGGCGTGATTTTATTGGGCGCCGGCGTGTTTGTTGGAAGCTCGGTGGTGCGAGGCCAGCAGCTGCCCGCGGAATCCCCGAAGGAAGACTACGTCAAGGCTCACTATACAAAGTACGAATATCGGATTCCGATGCGTGATGGGAAGAACCTGTTTACGTCGGTTTATGTCCCGAAGGACGACTCGCAGAAATATCCGATTTTGATGGACCGTACTCCATACAGCGTCGGACCGTACGGAGAGGACGCGTACAAAAAGTCGCTTGGACCATCCGAGGAGTTTCAGAAGGCCGGGTATATTTTCGCCTATCAGGATGTGCGCGGCCGATACATGTCCGAAGGCGAATTTGTGGAAATGCACCCGCATATTGACAACAAGAAGTCCATGGCGGATGTGGACGACAGCTCGGACACGTACGACACGATCGACTTTTTGCTGAAGCACGTGCCAAACAACAATGGGAAGGTTGGGATCTGGGGAATTTCGTATCCGGGATTTTACACGTCGGCGAGCATGATTGATTCGCACCCGGCTTTAAAAGCAGCTTCGCCGCAGGCTCCAATGACGGATTTATTTTTTACGGACGACGCGTATCACGGCGGAGCGTTCATGCTGGCGGCGAATTTCGGCTTTTATTCCTCATTCAAGCCGATGGTGGAGCCGGCGCTACCGCCGAAGAATAATGTGCCTTTTGATTTTGGCACGCCGGACGGGTATGAGTTTTATTTGAAAGCGGGAAACACGCGAAATCTGGACAAGTTTTATCTGCAGGGGACGAATTTTCTTTTCAACGATCAGCTTCTGCACACGACTTATGACGACTATTGGAAAGCACGCGATTTGTCGCGGCACATGAAGAACATCAAGTGCGCGGTGATGACGGTAGGCGGATGGTTTGACGGGGAGGATCTTTCGGGGCCATTCAAGACGTTCCATGCGATTGATCAATTTAATCCGGGATTGCCGAACTCACTGGTTGTCGGACCGTGGGTGCACGGCGGCTGGGTGACTACGGATGGGGATCATCTGGGCGATGTGAAGTTTGACGCGAAGACGAGCGAATACTTTCGAGCGAGCATTCAGTTCCCTTTCTTTGAATACTATTTGAAGGGAAAAGGGGCGGGCGCGCCGAAGGCCTGGGTTTTTGAAACGGGAACAAATGTATGGCGAAAATACGATTCGTGGCCGCCAGTGAACACGCGGCCAAAGACGCTCTACATGCACGCAGGAGGGAAACTTTCGTTTGAGCCACCGAGTGAGAAAGAAAGTTCGGATGAATATGTAAGCGATCCGGCGCATCCAGTGCCATTTATTGACTACATAGCGACGGCGGTGCCGCAACGCTACATGGTGGATGACCAGCGGTTTGCTTCGCGGCGGACGGATGTATTGGTCTATGCAAGCGAGCCATTGACTGAGGATGTGACGATTGCGGGGCCGGTGTCGCCTAAATTGCGAGTGTCTTCGACCGGAACGGATTCTGATTTTGTGGTGAAGCTGATCGACGTCTATCCGAACGATTTTCCAGACGATGAAACGCCGAATTCAAGCAAGCGGGTGATTGGAACGCCTGCCATTCGCATGGGCGGATATCAGCAACTTTTGCGCGGAGAGCCAATGCGCGCGAAATTCCGGAATAGCTGGGAGAAGCCCGAAGCGCTCCCGCCTGGGAAAATGGTTGAAGTGAATTTTTCGATGCCGGATGTGGATCACACGTTCCGGCGCGGGCCACAGGATCATGGTGCAGATCCAGAGCTCGTGGTTCCCGCTTGTGGATCGGAATCCACAGAGTTTTGTGGAGATTCCAGATGCGAAGCCGGAGGACTTCAAGAAGGCGACCGAACGGGTCTTCCATCAAAAGGATGCGGCTTCTGGCGTGGAAGTGCTGGTTCTGGCGGAATAAGAGCAATTTGCGAGTTGATTGCTTGCGTTGACGAGTTGCAGCGCTTCCTGTAAAGTTGTTGAGGTAAGGGCGCTTAGCTCAGCGGTTAGAGCGTTCGGTTTACACCCGAAAGGTCGAAGGTTCAAATCCTTCAGTGCCCACCAAGTGACGATTCACCCTCAGTGGGGACGTAGTTCAGTTGGTTAGAACGCTGCCCTGTCACGGCAGAGGTCGCGAGTTCGAGTCTCGTCGTCCCCGCCATTCTTTTCAGTAGCTTACAGGGTTCCGTAGTTCCTTCCGTTGCACACCGTTACTCACTGAATCAGGCCTGAAAGCGCATCATATACCGCTTTTCGCACATCCGGGAGAACCGTGCTGCGGTTTATGTAAGCCGATCCGCAACCGCTTTTGAGTTGCCTAGAGCTTTCGCGCTTATCCAAGCACCCAATGTCATGAGGCCACCTCCCTGAGTTATTCAGAGGCCCCGACCATGCCATGCATCCCGAGCCAGCGCACAAAGGCATCGAACCAACCGGTGCTCGTAGTTTCCTTCGGGTACATCCCGAAGCCATGGCCACCCTGTTCATAAAGATGGAATTCGACGGGGCGCTTCGCGGCCTTCCAGCTATCGATGAGCCCGTAGCCGCTGTTCCCGAAAAAAGGGTCGTCGGCAGCCAGGGCAATGAACAGTGGCGGCGCCTCGGCTGGCACCGTGACCGACGCGAGAGGACCGTAGATGTTGCCGATGAAGGCGGGCTTCGCATCCTCGCCGGCAAGCGTAGTTGCCATTGTCAGCATCGCGCCGGCGGAAAACCCAATCATGCCGATCCGGTTGGGATCGACATGCCACTCGGCAGACCGCTTCCGGATAAGGGCAAATGCGGCGCGGGCGTCGGCGATCTGAGGGGCAAGACCAGCGATCGCCTTTCCGGGTTCGGGGCGCGGCGGCCGCGCTGTACCCGAAAACATTTCCCGCATGGATTTTTCGAACGCTGGCATGTCGGCCGGTGTCTGGTTCAAGCGATACTTGAGGACAAACGCGGCGACACCCTTTTCCGCCAGTGCGCGGGCGACGTTCCAGCCTTCATTTTCCATGGACAAGGTGAAGAAACCGCCGCCGGGCGCGACGACAACGGCGGCGCCGCTTGCCTTGGCGGGATCCGGAAGAAAGGGTGTCAGCGTCGCAATCGTCACGTTGCGGGCGAACTGACTGCCGTACTGGCTATGCCAGACCTCCGGGTTCGTCGCACCGGGCAGCGGACCGGTGCCGAGTTCGATCGCGTTGGGCTGCGAAGGCGTGGCGATGGGTGTCATCCGGTCGTTTTGCGCATGCGCTGGCAATGCAAGCCCAGCAACCAACACAAGCCCAGCGACTGCCAGACGAAAATGGGTTGACCCCGCGAAAGCTCGCTTCGTCCAGAGATTCGACATCTTTCTCACGTCAGTTTTCCTCCAGTTGTTAGCGAGTCAGAATCAAGCCATTTTGCCCTACAGATCGAGAAGTGTCACGTATCAACAAAATCCGAAATGGATAAGGGCACTCCATACTCGGTTTCGGTTCAGCGTGTATCGCGTCCCGTATTTCGGCATCGTACAGAAGCTGCTTGAAAGTTCACGCTCGAACCATCCCGTCGCTATGTTTGCCAGACTCTTCTTGGGCTTCCATTACTCTTACAAACGTTCTTTGAGAATGGCTTTTAGCTTCGTGATGTTTTGAGCCGCGCCAGATTTGTGGTTGCACAATTCGTTGCACAATAACTAGCCAACCTTGCCCAATCACGCCAACGTATGTCAACGAGTGCAGCCCTAACCGACTGATATTACTTGGGCCAGCTTCAGACTAACCACCTGTCACGGCAGAGGTCGCGAATTTCACTGCAACCATCGAAAGCGCAAAACGGCACGCCTCCCGGTCCTTTTGTGCGCTCCTTCTCGCCGTCTGCTCGACAACTTGGCGCTTGCACATGTATATACATTGCTGTATATATATTGGGAGGCAAATCATGGCCATCGCTCGCGTATTTAAATCCGGGAACAGCCAAGCTGTGAGGCTGCCAAAAAAGTTTCGCGTCAAAAGCTCGGAAGTTGAGATTTTCCGGCGCGGCGACGAAATCGTATTACGAGAGAAAGCCGGCGGAATGGTCCGAGTGCTGGATTTGCTAGCCGAGTTGCCAGCAGACATGTTCCCAAAGAAGCGCAAAGACCCTCATCCACAGCGCCGCAAAGGTCTCTGATGAGCGCCCGCTATATGCTCGACACCAATATCTGCATCTATTTGCGGCAGAACCGGCCCCCAGAAGTGACCGCCCGATTCCGACAAATGCAGCATGGCGACGCCGTCATATCGGTGATTACCTATGGCGAGCTACATTATGGCGCAGAGCGAAGCCAGCAACGCACAAATGCTCTAGAATCTCTCGGGCGCCTTGTATCTCTCTTGCCTGCGGTTCCCTTGCCGGCAGAAGCGGCGACAGCCTACGGCGAGATTCGCGCAGCGTTGGAAGGCCGCGGTGAGATGATCGGTGGCAACGACCTCTGGATTGCTGCTCACGCCAAATCCGCGGGGCTCACTCTCGTCACCAACAATGAACGCGAATTCAAACGCGTCCCTGGACTTAAGCTTCAGAACTGGACCAGCCGTTGTCCCTGACCGCGCGAAATGAGTTGCAGGGCAGAGTCCGTTTCTTGGTCCATTCATAGTCCAATAATTGTTACTTAGGGTTCCAAAGCGCGGTTTTGGTAGCCATCCGTGCCGCGTAGTTTCAAGCAGCTACTAAAAGAAAGTGCACTGTCACGGCTGAGGTCGCGAGTTCGAGTCTCGTCGTCCCCGCCATTTCTTCCGAACACTCTTGGCGCTCCCAAGGCAATGGCACGGTGCTCAACTCGCGAACCATCAGTTCAGCTAGACCATGGGTTGACTACCGGAATCGAAAGATCCTCAAAATGCGATGTGTTTCGTGTGGCGAGCTTCGCGTGAGAAGCAAGCACGATGCCGGCTATCATTGTGTCGCGCAGTTCACCTGGACGCCCCTTTTTATGACGCACAGCCATCAGATCCCCAGCTTGTTGCGCCGCGGCTGTATCAAAAGGAGCCACTCGACTCTCGATCTTCTCAACAAGGACTCTCTCGAACGCCTGAAGCAAGGCTGAGCGTCGCTTCCCAATCGGCAGAATCTGCAATCCGTAACGAATTTCAAGGATCGTTATGGAAGTTGTCCAAATGGATGTGCGAGGTTGCTTGTCGAGCCATTCGACAACACTCCCGTCAGGCGGATGCCGCATGAGCGCAGAGAGAACGTTGGTATCGAGAACGATCATCGATCAAAGCGCGCAGGTTTGGTCTGGTATCCACGGAGTTCTGGGATGTCTTCTTCGAGTCCAACCTTAGCGAACAGCGAGGCGATTTCCGTGCCAAGACCGCCTGCAGCAGCATCTTGTTCGTTTACCGCATTTCGGAGAATGTCCCGGACTTCTTCCTCCATGCTCCGTCCATGCCGCGCTGCACGGCGCTGCAGCCGTACCTTGACGTCTTTCTCGATATTTCGTACGACAAACTGGGCCACGTCTCCTCCTTTCCCTATGATATCATGATATCATCCTTGGCAAGCACTTGAAAAGCATTCTGAGTCTCATGATTCCAACCATGTTCGTCCGAGACTGACTCGACGCCGTTCGCGCCAAACAAGAGCACTATACCAAGAACCGAGAATCCATGAATCTGGGTGCAGTGGTACGGGATGCACTCCGACCCCCGCTACGCCGATCTGCTGCGCCGGATTGGGCTGCCGCAGTGAAGGTGGTCAAAAGGTCGGTGCTCAATTCCCAAGCTCAAAATCGTTACAACGCGAGAATTCTTACCCGCAAATTTACCCACAGGGAACGGTTCCTAGAGTCCTCTTCAGCGACTGGCAACCCCGTTGAGAGCGTAAGTCGCTGATAATACGTGTATGTCTAGACTGTCACGGCAAAGGTCGCGAGTTCGAGTCTCGTCGTCCCCGCCGTTCTTTCAATAGTTTGGGGATGGCACTACGCCGCGATTTTGCAATACCCCATGAAAAACCCCATGAGACTTGCCCCATCTAATATATGATCTCGTACGCAGCTTAGCCTTTTAACCTTTCTGCAATCTCACGACCCCGATTCTTCTTCTATGGCGTCCGATTGCTCGAATGCCACTCGTTATGGGGATTACGTTCCGTCACGCACTGAGAAGCCAGGAGGCACGAACACTCAAGCTGGCGGACATCGACTTGGAAAATCCTACCATCGCCATCGCACGGGTCAGGGGCTCGCGCTCAGATGTCCAGAGTCTTGACAGTCACCGGGGAGAGCCAAAGCCAGCTCGTTGAAGCCGACAGGGCCGTTGGCAATCGCGCGGACGGCGTGCGACTGCAGATCGACTACGGGCACGCCATAGTCTGCGCTCGTCGAACTATGGCTGGTGCGGGCAAAGGAGTAATATATGGTTCTTTTGACCACCGCTCGTCGATCTTCTTCATCAACGGCGTGACGTACTCAGCTCCGAAAAGGCATAAATGGACAGCAATGGATTAGGCCGATGACAGCGTTGCCTTGGCAAGTCCTCAACCCGGCTTGGTGGATGGGTGCAAATTCGTTTCGGCTAATCTACGCATTCATGAGTGTGGTAACTGCCACTGCCGTGGCACGACTGGTGGGAAACGCAACTCCGAGGGCCGTCAATAATGCTGACACCTTGAGCCCCGCGGCACGGCAATCATCTCGTTCAATTGGCATGATTCCCCTCCTGGCTTTGGTAATCCTAATTCTGACGGGCTACATTGCTGTAGCTCAGAGAGAGAATTTCACCGATACAGACGAATCGTACTTCACACTATTTACGCTCAGGGGACACAACATCGCGCCGCCGATCTGGCCCGACAGCGGGCGTTTCTTTCCCTTAGCCCATCAAGAGTTCAATCTGATACGGCACTTTACAAGTTCCGGCACTGGATATCATTTTGTGCCCATCTCTCAGATTGTGATCGTGTCTTGCATTTTTTTTGTGCTCTTAGAGGATGCCTTAAGCGTCAACGCACGATTGGCCCTGCCACGGTTTTCCTAACGCTTCCGAGCATTGTCACTAGCTTCACCGGACTGGTATTCCCTGATCGTAACGTAGTGTTTTGGCTCGCTTGTCTTCTGCTCTCCGTTAGAGCGTTTGCCCGGACGCAGTCCACTGCATGGGCGGTGACGGCGGGGCTTAGCGCCCAGAACATGATTTACTATAAAGAGACTGCGTTCCTCTTGCTTCTCGGATTTGCGGCAGGAGGACTGATATTACGAAAGAAACAAATTGATGGGGGCTGGAACCGCGATTGGTTTCGGGACAAACAGAGCCGTTTGGAGCTTTGTTTTATTACTTTGGGACTCTTTTTTTTGGCTTACTATGCAGCGACCATGATTGCTCACCCCAATATTCAATACGCTGTTAAATATCAGGTCTCATGGGGCAGGGCGCTACTCTACTATGTAAAACTTGACCTGCTGCCGTTGCTCCTTGTAGTTGTTGCATCGAGAAGAGCATATCTGATCTGGAAACGTGGATTGGCACCGTCACCGTCGTGGGACGGCTTGGCATTCGGAGGTGTTGCTTGTTATGCAGCCTACCTTTACTTGCGTCTGGCCAGTCGGTACTACATGGCGCCCGTGGACTTTATTGCGCTGCTCTACATCGGACGTTTCGTATATCAATCGTGGGGGAAGCTGAGCTTGATGAATAGGGCAGGCACGTTAGTGCTGGCACTTGCTGTCCTCGTGCAGGGCCTTTCGGCTTCAGCTTTTCTTTTGTACGAACGAGAAAACTTGCTCCAAGCAAATGCTGAATTAGCCGACAAGGTATTAGCCGAATCTCTGAGCGCCGCGAGCCCGGTGAAGAGGCTATTTTTCCCGTTTTCGGGGCCAAACGGAATCGCTGAATTTGCCTCCTACCTCGACTATCGGGGTCTGCCAATAGAACGGTACGAGACTGCAGTCCAACCTGCCGCTCGATCCGCGGTTATTCTTGTGAGTCCCACCTTTACGAAGGACGGTCCTTGTGTTGATTATCGGGACTTCATTTGTCATGCAGACGTCGGCCCTGCTCCGGATGATCTTATTGTTATCCTACCAGGAGACCAGGAATCGCTCTCTGCCAATATCTACCGAAGAGTGGACAAATCCTAGCTTCTTATGAACCTCGGCCTCGCGTTCCAAAATGGATGTATCCAGTGTTGAATCATTGGCTACATGCATCCGTCCTTAAGGACTGAGTAGTATTTTCCCTGCGCCAAATCTCGCGTCCTAAGATCAGCTAGTCTAGTCTTACTCTAGGTTATTGGGGATAATTCTCAGGGCTGCCTTCCTTATTTAGTCTGCTTTAAGATCAAGCCGCAGACAGTCCTACGCGATGTGCGCCGGGCCGTGAACGATGCATTTTGGGGACTTGTCCGGTGAAGATGTGCAAAGAGTGTGCAACTCGATGGACTTGAAGAACTTTCTCTGAAAGAATGGCGGGGACGACGAGACTCGAACTCGCGACCTCTGCCGTGACAGGGCAGCGTTCTAACCAACTGAACTACGTCCCCAACCGTGGAATCAACAACTTGCCGTAAAACCTTAAAGGAATAAGGCTGTTGCAAGTTGTGCATACAGCGCACTGATCGCCTGCGGTGCTTGCAATGGCATCTGTCCCTGCCAAAACCGCCCATAAACCGCCCATAAAAATCGGCACGCTCATACGGAATTCATACTAACACAGATGCCTGCCAGAGGCGAAGCCGAGTCCGACGAATCCGAAGCGGCCGAAGCGGGGCACGGGGTTGCCGGAGTAGGCGACTCGCAGCCGAGACTACTTCCAGTGACTGCCGGAATTATACTGCCCAGGATTTCTGGAATCGGAGAAAGGACAGCATTTCATATGCACTCGTTTTCGTCTTGAAAGAGGGAAGCCGGGGGAAGGGTGTGCGGTCAGTAGCCTCAGTCTGCATCGTTTGCAGTGCCGCTGTCACAACAGTGGTGATGCGCAGTCTCACGAGCAACGTGAAACCGTTGCGCGGAACTTCCAGAGCGCTACGTAATAAGGTGTCGCTTACCGTTAGATTTTGTTGATCCAGCTGCGGGCCGCACCGCCGCGATCTCCAGAGCGGTGTCGGTTGCAGAAACGATATTGAACTGGCACTATGATGGCAAACTCACGAGCCTTAAGGTCTGCACGATGCAACGCGTGGTGGCAATTTGGGAGCGCAACAGTCGCATTCTTCGGCCAGCCCTCCTTTCGGCAAAGTTTACTGTCCACGGCTCGCCGTTCATTTTTGGGCGCAGCAATTTCAGCGCACCTGAACGGTCCATAGCGTCTGACAGCGTTGGCTGCGAACATCGGGAAAATAACTTCTTACCAGGCGTTTCTCGTTCGTTTTGACCGCGGCGAACTGCGATTGCGGCGACGTTGAGTTGTTGGCTCACCTGCGTATTGTTATTGGCAGGCACGGCTTGTGCCCTCGATCCGGACAAACGTCTCACTCAATACATGCATACCTCCTGGCGAATACAAGATGGCACCTTGCCGGCTGGCATGTTTGCGATTACGCAGTCCTCAGATGGTTTCGTCTGGTTTTCAGCTATTGCGCAAGGCGTTTACAGATTTGACGGTGTCCGGTTTCTTCCCTGGGTTCCACCGACCAAGGTTGCTTCGATCCATGTAGAACACGTCTTTGCCGATCACACCGGCGGGCTGTGGGCGATAGGAGATCACGAAATTGCGCATGTCAAGGATGGTGCCGTAATTGCATATTTTGAATTAGAAGGAATCGGCGGGCCTTCAGGCATGAGCCTGGATCCCGACGGGTCGTTGTGGATCACGCGAGGCTCCAACAGAGTTCCAGACGCGCCACTTTGCCATATTACTGACCGCGCCGCGAAGTGTTTTGGAAAGTCCGATGGGATGCCTATTTCCCCGGCCAATGCCCTGCTGGCCGATGGCGAGGGAGGGTTTTGGGTTGGAGGACAGACGGCCCTGGTCCACTGGCGTACCGGCGTCTCACAGGTCTTTCCCATTGAAGGGCTCAAATCCAATGTGGGTGACATGGGGATCAACAAGCTGGCCCGTGGCGCCGACGGAACCCTCTGGGTCGGCATAGCTGCAGAAGGGCCCGGACTGGGACTCGGCAAAATTTAGCGGCGGGGTCTTTCGGCCCTTCGTGCCCCCCAACTTCGATGGAAGTAAAGTATTGGTCTCCGACATGATTTTCGATGGTGATGGCAGTCTGTGGGTCGCCAGCGCGGGCAAAGGCATTTTCCGCATCCGCGGGGATGTTGTGGAGCACTACGGACGAACAGAAGGCCTATCCAGCGATACGGTGGCCGCTCTCTTTGAAGACAGAGAGGGCATCGTATGGGCGGCGACTACGAATGGAATCGACAGCTTTCGCGATCCGCGGATTGTCACTTTTTCCGCAGTGGAAGGATTGGGGAATGATGAAGTAGCAGGCGTTCTGGCCAGCAGAGATGGCACGATCTGGGTTGCAAACGCTGGCTCCCTCGATCACATCGAGAACGGGAGCGTCTCGTCCATTCGTGCGGGCAATGGTCTTCCTGGTCATCAAGTTGCCTCAATGTTGGAAGACCACGCCGGTAATTTGTGGGTGGGAGTAGACGATGGGCTTTATCTATTCAAGAATGGGCGCTTTCGTCGTCTCGCGGAACCGAATCACCAGCCGCTCGGGCTGGTCGTTGGGACTTACCGAGGACATCGATGGAAATATTTGGGCAGAGTGCGCGGGCAAACCGCGAAAGCTGGTGCGCATTCGCGATCTCCAGGTAGTTGAAGAGTTTACTTCGTCGCAAGTCCCACCGGGCCACACGCTCGCGCCCGATCCTCACGGAGGAATCTGGATAGGAGCTTTAAATGGGGACCTTGTACGGTTTCGTCACGGAGCTTTGGAGAAATTTTCGCTCCAGGCAACAGGCGATCGAGTCAGCCACCAGATTATCGCCAACGCAGACGGCTCGGTCCTCGCCGCCTCGGATGACGGGCTAGTCGGATTGCGGCAGGATAAGGTGCAAAGAATGACGAAAACAAACGGCCTCCCGTGCGACTCCGTAATTTCGTTCATTGAGGACGGCGCGAAACACTGGTGGCTCTATACCGAATGCGGCGTGGTTGAGCTGCCGGATTCCGAGATCCAGCGCTGGTGGGCAAATCCAGAGGCAGTCGTTCAAATCCATGTGTATGACGTGTTGGACGGTGCGCGTCCACAGGGAGGACCATCTTTCAATTCAGCGGCATACTCTCCGGATGGGCGGGTATGGTTTGCCAGCGGCTTTGTCTTGCAGATGGTGGATCCGTCCAGACTTTCGCAGAAAGCTCTGCCTGCAGAAACATTCATCGAATCGGTAATCGTCGACCGAAAGGAATTCGCAGCAACGGAAGGCCTGAAGCTTTCCCCGCATCCCCGTGACCTGCAGATTGATTACACT
This sequence comes from uncultured Acidobacteriota bacterium, assembly GCA_963794175.1. Lineage (GTDB taxonomy): Bacteria > Acidobacteriota > Terriglobia > Acidiferrales > UBA7541 > Acidiferrum. The sequence continues at coordinate 281,311 of CAWCCV010000013.1, forward strand.
TCGCCCACATTCCTGATTCCACAGAGGGTGAAATTTCGTTACCGGCTCGACGGCTATGACCATGACTGGCACGAGGCCGGTACGCGCCGCCAGGCCTTCTACACGGATTTGCCTCCCGGGAAGTATACGTTCCGCGTAGTCGCGTCCAACAGTGACGGCGTGTGGGACGAGACGCCGCAAGGCTGGATTTCTCCGTTCTACCGGCTTACTACCAGACAAACTGGTTTCGCGCCTCTGCGCGGTGTTTTTGGCACTGTGGGCAGCTATCAATTGCGGGTGCGGCAAGTGGCACGGCAGTTCAATATGCGCCTCGACGAGCGCGTTGGCGAGCGGAGCCGTATCGCCCGCGATCTCCATGACACACTGCTGCAGAGCTTCCACGGGATTCTGCTGCGTTTTCAGACTGGCATTAATCTGCTGCCGGAACATCCCGCCGAGGCGCGGACCGCCGAAGCCAGAAAAACACTGGAGAAAGCAATGCATCAGGCTAAGCATGCCATCGTCGAGGGGCGGGAGGCGATACAGGGGCTGCGCTCGTCCGTGGTCGAGACCAACGACCTTGCCCTGGCCATGCGCACACTCGGGGAAAGGCTTCGAGACCAACGCAAAATCTGT
>CAWCCV010000014.1:0-86731 GCA_963794175.1 uncultured Acidobacteriota bacterium
CCGCAAAGCCCTGGCTCTATGTTCTTTCCGGCGTCGCACTCTCTTTTCTCGTGATGATCATCACGTCCAGAGTCTAAGCGCCCGACCACGCACCCATTCAGGAAATCCTAAAAAATAGAAACATGGCGTTCGCCTTCATGGGCATGGCCGTCCTCATCGCACCTCTGGCCGAGGAGACCATCTTTCGTGCCTATCTTTATCCGCTATTCGCAAGATCTTTCGGCGTTGGCCCGGCATCGTCCTCACAGCAATATTGTTCGGATCATGCACGGCACGCAGCTCGGCTGGGCTTGGCCCATCGTTATCGCGCTCACGGGCGTTGGCGTCATCTTCGCTTTTGTCCGTTCCCGGACGGAAACGGTCCTCGCAGTTACCTCATGCACCTTGGCTATAACTCCACGCTCGCGTTTCTTTTTTTCATCGCATATTTCGCCGCCAAGTACGGCAAACTTCCACCTCAACTTCAGTGACGCAGCATTTCCTTCCCATCATTCGCTACAATAGAAGTTTGCGAGGATAACTTCAAAATGTACGTAGCCCAACCCATCGAATGGACCGACCGCGGCGTCGTCATGCTCGACCAGCGCCTGCTCCCCGCCGAAGAAATCTCCTACACCTACACGACCTATCAGGAAGTCGCCAAAGCCATCCGCGAAATGGTCATTCGCGGAGCACCCGCCATCGGCGTTGCCGCTGCCATGGGCGTCGCCATCGGCGTCGAAAAATCCTCCGCGAAATCTCTCGCCGACTGACGCGCGGAATTCCCGATATTCTCGAAACCCTCGCGCAAACCCGCCCCACCGCCGTCGATCTTTTCTGGGCGCTCGATCGCATGAAGCGCCGCTTCGCCGAACTCTCCGCCGCAACTTCGGACCTCTGCCAAAATAAAATGCTATGATCGAAGAGGCCAAAGCAGTTCACGCGGAAAAACGCGCCACGGACGAAGCCATCGGCCGCTTCGGCGCGGAATTCATGCCGCGCGACGGCCATGTGATGACGCAGTGCAACGCTGGAGCGCTCGCCACCGGCGGCATCGGCACCGCGCTCGGCGTCATTCGGTCGCCGTCGAGCAGGGCAAAAAGCTCCACGTCTCGTTCCCGAAACGCGCCCGTATCTGCAAGGTGCGCGCCTCACCGCCTGGGAACTGCATCGCAGCGACATTCCGCTCACCCTGATCACCGACAACATGGTCGGGCACTTTCTGAAAACCGGGAAAGTCGGCGCCATCGTCACCGGAGCCGATCGCGTCGCGGCCAACGGCGATACCGCCAACAAAATCGGCACCTACCAGATCGCCGTGCTCGCCAAAGAAAACAACGTGCCCTTCTACATCGCCGCGCCAGTCTCCACTTTCGATCTTTCCATCCCCAGCGGCGATCACATCCCCATCGAAGAGCGTTCCTCCGACGAAGTAACCCAAATCAAAGGCATCCGCATCGCGCCAGACGTCCACGCCGCGCATCCGGCCTTCGACGTCACTCCCAACAAATACATCGCCGCCATCTTCACCGAACGCGGCGTAGCCCGCGCTCCCTACACCGAATCCCTCCGAACTCTGGCTAACGCTGCAAGTGGAACATCCCGTGCAGGGGCAGGACTGTAGTCCGCCCGTCGCACTCGAGCGGTGTCGTGTCGTTATCATTCCTTCTTCGTTGTACCAGCGTCCTTTGCTGAAACTTTTTGCCCGAACGCTTCCTGTCTTCCTCCTTTTCACGCTCTCCGCGCGGCCTACTCTTCCTTCCCCGAAGACCTGGCCGCCTTCGAGCACTTCGCAGACGACGTCAGTCCTTCCTCCTCCCTCCTCCGAAGGCCCGTCCATGCTTCTACCCGCCCCTTAGGCTCTTTGGCATGGCCTGCCCCCGCACGAAACGGTTGTATCTCCGCCGGAGACGGCATAGACTTCCGGTCAATTCGAGCGAGGCACAATCATGAAAACCACGCGTAGAACTTTCCTGGGCGGAGTCGGCGCTACGGCTGCCCTTGGCGCTACCGCCAATATCAAAATCAACGAATCCTTTGCCGCGCAGCCGAGCGAGGCCGGTCCCGCACCAGGCGAAAAAGTGCTCTTCTGGGTCGCGGCATCCACGCCTTGCGACAAGAATCTGAAATTCGACGAAGAGCTCTACAAGGATCTGCTCGCTTACCTGAAAGCAAACGGCGCCGACGGTGTCGTCGTTCTCGGAACAACGGGCGAGTTTCCTTCCTTCTCCGTAGCAGAACGGAAGAAAATTGCCGAAGTCGCCTTCAAGCACCGCAACGGCCTCAACATCATTGTCAGTCCCGGCACCGCGAATTTTCCGGAAACTCTTGAACTTTCGCAGCATGCGGAAGCCAACGGCGCAGACGGTTTGCTGGTCGTCCCGCCGTTTTACTACAAGCATCCGCGCCTGGATGGGCTGGTCAGATATTTTTCAATGTTGTTCGAGAAAGTGAAAATTCCCATCAACCTCTATCACATTCCATTCGCCACAGGCGTGCCCATCTCCCATGAACTGATGCACGCGATGGAAAAATATCCCAACCTGACCGGCATCAAGGACTCCGCGAGCGATCCGGACGTGTATCAGAAGTTCGTTGCCGAATTTCCAAAGCTCAACATGCGAACTGGAACGACAGAAAATCTGAAGTACGCACTCGACCATGGCATGGGGGCGATTCTTGCCGAAGGCAACAATTTCACAAAGCAGATTGCCGACGTATTCGCCGCGAAGCGCGCCGGAAAGGATATCGTCGGGCCCATGGCAAAACTGGAAACCGCTTTGAAGCTGTTGCGCGAAGGCGGCGTGGATGAGTACGGGCCGATGAAATATGCGCTCAGCCTGCAGATGGGAACGCGCCAGTTCTACCAGCGGCCGCCGAACTCCGACGTCACGGAAGAGCAGAAAACAAAAATCAAACAGGCGCTGGAACAAATCAAGCAAATGGGCTGATCGGCTTTTATTACAACGGAGGAGGAACATGCGGAATCGGAAGTTACTCCGGTTGCACCTCGGGCTCCTTTGCGCTATTGCAGTTTTACTCCATCGGCGTCCCCGCAATCGCACCTAAAGATACCGAGTGGCCGTCCTACGCCGCCGATCTGGCCGGAACGCGCTACCGTCCGCTCGACCAAATCAACGCCTCCAATTTCAGCGACCTGGAAATCGCGTGGCGCATCAAGACCGATAATTTCGGCGACCGCCCGGAATATAAACTCGAAGGCACGCCGCTGATGGTCAATGGCGTTCTGTATGCCACGGCGGGATCGCGGCGCGCGGTGATTGCGCTAGACCCCGCTACCGGCGAATTGCTATGGATCCATGGCGAGCATGAAGGGAAGCGCGGCGGCGCCGCTCCGCGCCAGCTTTCCGGTCGCGGGCTGGCCTATTGGTCCGACGGAAAAGAAGAACGAATTCTCTATGTCACGCCGGGCTACCGGCTGATTTGCCTCAATGCAAAAACCGGACGCGTGTCGGTTCCTTTGGGAACGGCGGCGCAGTCGATCTCAAGCTCGATGACGATCAGGAAATCTTTCCGGATTTGACGACCGGCGAAATCGGCATCCAGTCCGCGCCCGTTGTCGCCGAAAGACACCGTCATCATCGGCGCAGCGTTCCGCGAAGGCATGACGCCGAAGAGCATGCGCAACAACAAAGGCTATGTGCGCGGATTCGACGTGCGAACCGGCAAGCGCCTCTGGATTTTCCACACAATTCCGAAAAAAGGCGAATTCGGCTACGACACCTGGGAAAAGGACTCCGCCGAATACACCGGCAACACCGGAGTGTGGACGCAAATCACCGTCGATGAGCAACTCGGCCTGGTCTACCTGCCCGTCGAATCGCCGACCAGCGATTACTACGGCGGCCATCGGCCGGGAAATAATCTGTTCGGCGAGACGCTGGTGTGCGTGGATCTGAAAACCGGCGAGCGCAAATGGCATTTCCAGCTGGTGCATCATCCGCTGTGGGACATGGACATTTCCTCCGCGCCGATTCTTGCGGACATCACCGTGGACGGAAAACGGTCAAGGCCGTGGCGCAGCCGACCAAGCAGGGCTTCCTTTATGTTTTCGATCGCGTCACCGGAAAGCCCGTCTGGCCGATTCCGGAAAAGCCGGTGGAAGTCGGCAACGTGCCCGGCGAGTGGTACTCGCCGACGCAGCCGATTCCTTCGAAGCCGCCTGCTTACAGCCGCAATGGCGTCTCGATCGACGATTTGATCGATTTCACTCCCGCGCTGCGCGAGCGGGCAAAAGAAATCGCCGCGAAGTATCACTTGGTCCGGTCTTCACGCCGCCGACGGCCAGCAAACTCGAAGGCCCGCTGGGGACACTCACGATGGGTACGGCTTCCGGCGGAACGAATTGGCCCGGCGGTTCCTACGATCCGGAAACACATATCGTCTATGTCTATGCATGCAACTCGTGCGTCGAACCGATTGGGCTTGTTGCTGCGCCGAAGGAAGTCTCCGACCTTGCGTATATCGCGGGAACGGCGGGAGGAAGTCGACCATACTCCGTGGCCCGGGAGAAAATGCCGGCGCGGATTCTCCTAAACCGCCCAAGAAGAAAGCCGGCAAGGCAGTATGTACGCGATGAACGTGGATGGGCTTCCTTTGATGAAGCCTCCCTACGGAACCATTTCGGCGATCAATCTCGATAAAGGCGAGATTCTGTGGCAGATCGCTCACGGGGAAACCCCTGACGTTGTGCGAAATTCTCCCGCGCTCAAGGGACTGACCATTCCGCGTACCGGCCAGGAAACTTACAACATCGGAACTCTTGTTACGAAAACGCTCGTCATCGCAGGCGAAGGGCAAGTGACCACCACCCCCGACCATCCTCGCGGCGCTATGTTGCGCGCCTACGACAAGCGGACCGGCAAAGAAGTCGGCGCTGTGTTCATGCCGGCGCCGCAGACTGGATCGCCCATGACGTACATGTTCAACGGCAAGCAGTACATCGTCGTTGCGGTCAGCGGCGGTCCTTATTCCGGCGAGTACATCGCCTTCTCTCTTCCTTCGGGGTCCGAATGAGGCTTATTCGCTAATTGGACGGTTCTCGCCACTAGCTAGCGGGCTCTCGGACTGTGCGCCGCTCTTTCGTCAAGAACCGCCTCAAACGCCGCGGATCCGTGTGGGACGGCGTATACACGGAAGAGCAGGCAAAACGCGGCGAGCCTATCTATCACAAGGAATGCGCGGCCTGCCATGGCGACCAGCTCTCTGGCGGCGAATCCGCGCCCGCCGCTAACCGGCGGCGCGTTTCTCTCCAACTGGAATGGACTCACCATGGGAGATTTGTTTGACCGAATTCGGAAAACGATGCCGCAATAGCAATCCCGGCCGGCTGACCCGTCAGCAGGATGCCGACATTCTTGCCTTCATGTTGAGCAGAAACAAATTCCCGTTCGGGAAAACAGAACTCTATCGGCAATCGGAAATGTTGAAAGAGATTCGTTTTGAAGCAGAAAAACCCAGTGAGAAGAAATGACGCTCAAGTCCAAACGTGGGTCGGCGCAGAACGATTTTTCTAAAGTCTTTAACGGAGGAACGATTATGATAGGAAACGACAGCAATTGCTCTCGGTGCGGCGATCCTCGGATTTATCGCTGGCTACGCCCTCTAAATCCTAGCCCCCAGAGCCTGCAACCGAGCACTTTCCCTCGTCCAGCGGCCCAGGCGCAGGACAAGAAAGCGGAAGTCATGCCATTCAATTTCAATTCGCCGCGTGAGCCGGCACTTGCTCCCGATGCGCCGCCTACCACCTACTGGAACATGGACGACATTCGAAAAGCGCACTCGGGGCTGGCGGAGGAAGCCGCCAAGGCGCTGAAAGAGGCCGGTCAGGCAGCTCGCAATCCTTTGGTGGCGGTCCGGTTCACGTATCCACGCGCAATTTCAGCATGTTCAAGCTCTACCGGATGCGTCGCGAACAAGCCCGTGCCGAGCCTGACCAAGGTCAGCAGTATCCTGGGACGATGCCGAGCAGCACGCCGGCGCTTACGATTTTTATGTCATCACCGGCGGCTCGGGCGAAATGATTGTCGGCGGGAAAATCGCCAATCGGCAGAATCTCATGGACAAAGACGGGATGATTCCCGGCGAATACCGCGGCCAGCCGATTATTGGCGGCGCAAACTACAAAGTGAAAGCAGGCGATTGGCTGCTGATTCCGCCGGACACGCCGCACCAGCCAAAGCCCGACCCAGGCGGTTTCAGCTACTTCATCATGAAAATCAACGTCGGCGTGTATCCCTGGGCGCTCGTCCGCTAGAGCCTCTCCTTTTTTTGCGCACAGCATGAAAGGGGGAGGGGGCAGTGGTTAACCGTCAACCAGCACTCCCTCCCCGCGAACCGCCCCAAATTTTGCCGAATCCCGAGCTACATCTTCGGGAAGTTCGGATCCGCTTTCACTTCGAGGATCTGCAGTGTGTGTCGCCGCGTGTGCCCGCGCAAAAGCAGCACCCATTGGTACGCATCGAGGTGCCTATGGCAGGCACCGGATGGTCGAACATGCGGTCGCGCAGATCTTCTTGCGTCGTCTTGATGAACTCTTCCGTCTTCGCGCGGCTTTCAAGGAATTTCTTCATGGACTCTTCCGGAGTCGGCATCGGGTCTTGGTTGGGTCAATCGGTTCTGGCGCCGTCGCTTTGTGCGTCCGATCCTGCAGCATTGCCACCAGCTTGTCGTCTTTTCCCGCCGTCGCGCTCCGCTTTTCCGGCGTCAGCGGGCCGTCATCACTTTCCGCTCGGCAATCCGAAAGATAAAGCTTTCAGAGAGTGCGATATGATCGGCACATTCGGCCACGGACCAGCGGTCTGGTGCCGACTTGAAGTTCCATTGGGCCGCGGAAAGTCCCTTTGTCGCGTCGAGGAACGTCTTTTTTGAGCCTTCCAAGTTCGGCGATTCCCTTGTCCCGTTCTTCCTGCGTCAGCGTAGTCGTCGCTGGCGCTGCCGCCAGGACCACCACCACTGCCAGTACGATACTCTTGAACATCGAGCTTTCCCTCCGGAGCCTAGTACGAATCTCCGCCGCAAATTGTATCGCTTTATTTCACCCGGATGTACGTTGCGTCTTCCGTGAACGAGTCCTTTTGGTCCTTCCGGAACGTCCAGTTTGTCTTGAAGTGGTCTTTGTCAATAAACGTATACAAAGCGTGGTGCATGTGGCCCGCGTCGGGGTTCTTCAGGTTCGATACGCTCACAAAATCGAATTTGATCGTCTTCTTCGCTTCGTCGTACGTCCCCGCCATCGTCGGCTGATTTCCCGCCATGCAGTAGTGCGTCAATTTCAGCTGGTCCCCGTCGAGGTAATAGAGCGTAATCATCTCTACCTGCTTGCCGCTATCATCCATTCGGAACTTTTCGAGCACTGCCGAGCCACCGGAAGTCAGCTCCAGGTGCAGTGTGGCCTTCCCGTTTGCCGCCGTGCTGGTCTGCCAATCGCCAACAAGGGCCTTCATCTCGTTCAAAAGCAGCCGCCCCTCCGCCCGTTGTTGGTGCGGAGGAAGGAACGCCTGCTGCGCCTGCCGCCGTGATGGCCAGAACTGCCGCCAGAATTGTCCTCGAAATATTCATTTCATTCCTCCCACCGAAAATTCAAAAGGCGGAAATTCACTTTGCGTTTGCGTCCGCCTGCATCACTCCGAAAAGATTTCCTTCCGTGTCTTCGCAATACGCGAAATATCCCACACCTGGAATGGGGGTCTTCGGCATGATCAATTTCCCTCCCGCCTTGGTCACTGCGGCGACCGAAGCGTCGACAGAGTCCACCCCAAGCGTGTTCGTCGTGCTCTGGACGTTGCCGCGCTTCATGATTCCGCCGTTGATGCCAGGCGCCTTGTCGTCGCCCGTGTTCACCAGCCAGTACTCCATCGGGCCCGGCCACTTCTCGATCTTCCACCCGAACACGTTCTTGTAAAACGCCGTGGCGCGGTCGGCATCATCCACGGGAATTTCAAAATGAATTACGCGAGGCATGACACTTCTCCTTTTCTCCGATTTTCTGCGAAAGGCTGCGGGAAAAATTACGCCTGCTTCGGCTGCGGCAACGCCCCGTATTTCTGCGTGGCAAATCCAACGATCAATCCAACCAGGCTGCCGGGAATCATGATTTCCTTGTAGTAGTGCTTGCCGGTAATCCCGTCCGGCATCGCTGCGATTGCAAACGCCAGCAGAGCGCCGATGAAAAGTCCGAACAGAATTCCGAGCGGAACCGATTTCACCTTGCGGGAAAAAAATCCGATCAGAATTCCGCCCACCAGCCCTTTGAACGCCGAGCCGAGGATAATCGTCATCATTTCCGGTCGCACTTCAGGCGTAAACCACGCCGACGCGCCATCGAGGGCCCCCAAAAGAGTTCCCAGCAGCAATCCCAGCAGTATCTTGTTCATGGTCAAAGCCTCCGTTGGGGCCAGATTTTCTCCCGCTCTGTCCCTCATTACAACAGGCGCGGCTTTTTCTTTAGGCTTCAGCGGTGGAAAAAATAAAGAACGAGGAAGCGCATCACTAAGTAGGCTGTTATCAACAGGATGGCAACTTGATGGCGCTTGTAAAAGCGCTCCAATCTTTCAAAAGCGCTTTCGGAATAGGCCGATACCGGCAGTCCGTCGAGAAAACGCGATACGTCGGCAGCAAGGTCAGAAACACCCCGATAGCGATCCTTCGCCAGCTCGGCCATCGCTTTAGAGCAGATTGCCTTTAGGGGACGCGGCAGTGCCGCATTTTCCTGCAGCGGCGAATCAGAAGAAACAAATTTCAGCAATGCACCGAGTGAAAAAACGTCGCTGCGCTCGTCGATTTCCTCCGTTTCGCCGCGCGCTTGTTCCGGAGACATGTATCCCGGCGTGCCCATCACCGTTCCGTGACCGGTTACAACGGTGGATTGCGTTTCTTCCTTCTCGGAGTTCTCTTTTTTCGGCGAAATCAAAACCGTTTCGTTCTCTCGCGAACTTTCCTGCAAAACTTTCGCAAGACCCCAATCCATCACCAGCACTTCGCCGAAAGAGCCGACCATGACGTTTGCGGGCTTCAAATCGCGGTGTAGAACCCCGCGCGCATGGGCAAACGCGACGGCATCGCAGATGCGCAGGAATAAGCGCAGCCGTTCGGGAAGGGAATCGAGTTGCGCTACAAACCGGTCGAGCCGCGAGCCCTCCACGAATTTCATCGTGTAGAACACGCGCCCATCCGGAAGCTGCCCCACATCGTGAACAGGCACAATGCCCGGATGCTCCAGCTGGGCGAGGATTCTTGCTTCGCGAATCAGGCGTTGTGTCAATTCTGGCGCGGAGTTCGTCAAATCAAGAACTTTCAGCGCGACGCGACGATCGAGTTTTCCATCTTCCGCGGCATAGACGACGCCCATGCCGCCCCGCGCGACCAGTTCGCGCAATTCGTAGCGTGTTCCCGAAAGATCGGGCACGCCCTCACCCCGCAGGCGATCGAGCGCTTTGTCGCTCAGAAATTTCATGAAGTAGTTTCCCCGAACAGCGATTTTGCTTCGCGCGAAAATTCTTCTTCGCTTCCGGAAAGCGCGCGCAGACGATCCATCGCAATGCGCCGAAACTCTCTTCGTGCCCAGGCCATGTGGTTGTTCACGTCAGTAACGGGCAAGCCGTGCCGGGCCGCAAGGCCGGCATAGGAAAGATTTTCTTCGCCGTCGAGATCGTACGACTCGAAAAGAGCAAAGGCTTTCTGCTTTCCCCGCGACTGGCAGAGCGATTTCAGTTCTTCCACCGAAGAAGAAAACAGGCTGCGAATCCATTCTTTCTCAAAAAAATCTTCGAGCGATTCCGGCGAAGGAAGCGAAGCCGGATCGATGGTTTGCGCCCGCAATTCATCTTCGGCAGCGGAAAAATCAAGCGCGACGTGCTCCAAATGCCCGCCGCGTTTTTTGCGCGAAGCCGCTTTGATTTCGTTCAGCGCGAAACTGTCCGCACAAAGCCGTAAATAAGTACGCAAACGGCTTTTTGCAGGATCAAAGCGCAGCAGCAGTTCCCGCTCCAGCAGTTCGGCGAAAAATCCTTGCGTCAGGTCCTGCGCGTCCTGCGGCGCCTGAGAATATTTCAAGCGAAGGTACTTGTAAACGGGCTTCCAGTACGCAGCAAAGAGAACATCGAGCGCGCGAGCGCGTTCGACGGAATCGCTGCTGCCCGCCGCGGCAAGCACGGAGTATCGCGTCAGAGGAAAGGATTCGCCCGGCGTGGTCATAGGCGGAAAAGTCTATCGCACCCGAAAGGCTATTCGTAGCGGAGGGCTTCGACGGGGTCGAGGCGGGCGGCTTTCCACGCGGGATAGATGCCGAAGACGATGCCGATCAGCGCGCAGAGCACGAGCGCGGTGACGACCCAGAAGCCGGAAAGTTGCGCGGACATGTGCGCGCCGTATTTCATGAGAAGCGAAAGCAGCCGGCGCCGAAGGTAGCACGCCGATAACGCCGCCGACGGCGCTGAGCGTGACGGCTTCGATCAAGAATTGCAGCAGGATGTTGCTGCGTTTCGCGCCGATGGCTTTGCGCACGCCGATTTCGCGCGTTCGTTCGGTGACGCTGACGAGCATGATGTTCATCACGCCGATGCCGCCGACGAGCAAGCCGACCGGAAGCACTGCGAACATCAGAATGAAGATGAGACAGCTGATCTTGTTCCAGAGATCGAGAAAATAGTCGGAAGTGAAGATCGCGAAATCGTCCGGCTTGTCGTTGCTGAGACGGCGCTTGCGGCGGAGCAGATCGCGGATTTCTTCGACGGCTTCGGCGACAACTTGCGGGATCGCTGGCTTTGGCGAAGATCACGTAGTCTTTCTGGTTGGGATAGAGCTTGCGCAGCGTGGTGACGGGCATGAACGCGATGTTGTCTTCCGGGTTGGAGCCGCCGGAGATGCCCTGACGGCGTTTTTCCAGCGTGCCAATGACGGTGAAGAGCTGGCCGTCGATGGTGACTTCCTGACCGACGGCAGCTCGTCGGCGCCTTCCGGGAAAAGAATGTGGGCGGTGTCGTAGCCAAGCAGCAACGACCGGGGCGCGATGTTCCGTATCCGTTTCATTGAACACGCGGCCGTTGTCGATTTTCAGGTCGAAAATCTTCGCCGATGGACGGCTGAATTGCCCTGCAGAATCACGTTTTTTGCGCGATAGGCGCCGCGGCGCACATCGGCGGTGCCGGAGCCGAATTGCGGCTGAAAAATCCGCATGGAGGGCGAAGCGGCTTTGACGTGCGGGAGCCGGGCGATGTCTTCGGCCCATTCGGGCTGCAGTTCCTTGCGCGTGAACCACTCGCTGGGCGGGCGGGAAAGCGAAGCCCAGGGGAAGCGGTAGGCGATGATGGTGTCCGAGCCGAGATCGCGGATGCCGCCGAGGACATTTTCATTGAGGCCGTTGATGACGCGAGCTGACGGTGATGACGGTCATGATGCCGATGACGATGCCGAGAATGGTGAGCGCGGAACGCAGCGGATTTTTGCGCAGGGTGTCGAGCGCGAGGAGGATCTGTTCGCTGAATTTCGAGCGCACTTGCTGCGCGATGCCGAAGCCGCGAAGCGGCAGCAGCGTTGCGATTGCGGGAGAGTTTTTGCAGATGGTGGCCATATCTTACAGCTTAGATCGATTCTACTCCGAGCGCAATGCTTCCACCGGATCGAGCTTGGCTGCCTTCGACGCCGGATAGGTGCCGAAAAAGAGGCCGACGCTGAGCGCGACGGCAGGCCGCCGAAAACGGACCAGAGCTGTACATCGCTGGGCAGCGGCGACAACAACGAGACGAGTTTCGCGGCGAGACTCCGCAGAGCGACGCCGATAGCGCCGCCGATGACCGCCATGGTGGAAGACTCGATCAGGAATTGCAGAAGGATATCGCTGCGGCGCGCGCCGAGCGCTTTGCGAATGCCGATTTCGCGGGTGCGTTCGGTGACGCTGACCAGCATGATGTTCATGATGACGATGCCGCCGACGACCAGCGAGATGGAAGCGATGGCGATGGTGACGACGAAAGAAAGACTGAGCTGATGTCTTTCCACAAGCGAGAGGAACGAATCGCTGGTTTCGATGGCGAAATCGTCTTTGGTGCCGTATTCGAGATGATGGCGGCCGCGCATGATCTGGCGGACTTCGTCCACGGTGTCCTGAATTTTGTCGGTCGAAGCCGGCGCGAGAGGTGATGCGCAGCGAATCCGTGCTGCGAGCCGAAATTCTTTGAGATACGTGGTGAGCGGAAGAATGATCCAGTTGTCGAGCGAAGTGCCGAGCGAAGAGCCTTGCTTTTTTGCCAACGCCGATGACTGGCAGCGGAACATTGTTCCAGCGAATTTCTTTGCCGACGGGATCAACGCCGGGAAGAAGATTGTCGACGATGTCCATGCCGATGACGCAAACGGGAGCGGCGGTGTGCAAGATCGGCTTCGGTGATGTGGCGGCCTTCGACGAGATCCACGTCATAGAGTTCCGCCATCTGCGGAGTCCAGGCGCGAAGGTTGGTGTCTTTCAGGGAGTTCAGGCCGCTGCGAACTTCGACGCGTCCGCCGAGGGAGGCGCCGACTTCCTTGCAGGATCTTGCAATTTCGCGGACGGCTGTCGTAGTCGTCGTAAGTGAGGCGTCTTGCGTTTTTGAAATTCGAGGAAGTCGTCGACGTTGGTGATGATGGAGGGCTGCTTGGACAAGCCGAAAACATCGGCGCCGAGATTGAAGACTTTGGTGGCGACGTATTGGTTGGCGCCGTTGATCAGGCTGACGACGGCGATGACCGCGGCGACGCCGATGACCACTCCAATGCAGCGTGAGGATGCTGCGCAGCTTGTGCGCCCAGAGGCTGGAGGTAGCGATGGCAACCGCCTCGGAGAAATTCATTGTGGACGGCCTGGCCATGTGTAAAGGAGGGACGAAAACTGCCCTCATCCTAACATACGCAGGGCAGGGCACGGAATAACGGCCAATACGGGGAATCAGGGAGAATTGAGTGGCTTGAAGCCATTGAAGAAGCAGGGGTTAAAAGAAAAAGAGGCGGGGAGCATGGCTCCCCGCCTCTTTTCTTTGCTGGACTCTAAAGTGGTTAGAACGTCAATTTGACGCCAAACTGCCACTGCCGCGGCACGCCATACCAGTTCACTCCGGATGCAGAGCCTGGAGCAACGAGATTGGTGCGATTGGACTTGGTGGTGCCATTCACAGAGCCCACTGCCCCGCTAAGCACACCGCTCAACGTATTTCCTCCCGGATCGTAATTCTGGAAGTTAAATACGTTGAACAGAGCAATTTGCGGTTCGACTACAACCCGCTCGGCTACTCCGTGAAAGACCCTGTTGGGATGCAGCAACCAGCTCACGTACATGTCTGTAGTAAAGCGAGGAGACAGACCGACGTTTCCTGACGGCGCGGGTTGCACCGTGGGCGTCAAGGCGCCGAGCGCCGTTAGCTGCTGCTGCGTAAACAGACCGGCCCCTACCAGGGCTTGTCCCGCAGGCGTGAGCTGGTTTGCGCCGGAGCTGTTGTATGAATTGATGAAGGAATTGAGGGAACTCGCCTTAATGCTACGACCGAACGAGCCGACGTTCGAGCCCGGAATGACGTCACCGACCGTGCCGTCGCCGGTGACATCGGTGCGGAAGATTTCACCCGGTGCGCCCGAAGCTGCGAAGGCGAGGGTCTGTGGCGGGGCAGTTGACCAGTGGCTCGAAGTGGAAAGGCGCATGGCCCAGGGAAGGTCCATCGTGGCGCCGACACCGAGGATGTGCGTTCGGTCCAGACCGCTCGGCCCGAAGAACTTGGTTGGTTTGTCAAAGTCAGTCGCGTTGTTGATGAAGTCCTGGTCTGCTGCCTGGCTTTCAAAGCGGGAAAGGGCATAGGACGCAATAAGGGACAGACGCCTTACACCGGGCAAGGGGTGATCCAGATCGGACTTAACCGAGGCCTGCAAGGCGTTGTAGACCGAGCGGCCACCTGGGAAGAGCATCTGGTTTTCGCCGAGGTTCGGATCCAGGCCCGGGAAAGCGCAGGTTGGGCAAGGAAACCCGGCGGCAAACACCGTTCCGGAATCTAGTCCGTTGTTTGCGTAGTCGGCAATGGAAGCGCCAGCGTTGATAGAGCACGTAATCGACGCTGCATCAAAGCCGGTGCCGCAACCAAATGAGCTATTGGTGGCAGAGATGGCCGCTTGCGCGTTCCCCACATTCAACGATCTAGCGGCGCCGACACGATTGGTATCGATGCCAAGCAAGTAGTGAAGTGAAACGTTGCGGACATAGTCCACGGTGACGATAGTGCCGCGACCGAACTGGTGCTGGATGCCCGCGTTCAACTGCACTGAGTAGGGCGAGCGATAGTCGGGTGCGATAAGCTGGTCGCCGGTGGAGTTGGCGCCTTCGGCGAGTGTATTGCCGACGTAGCTGCCGTTTGATTGCGGGCCTGCGGCTACGACAGCATCTTGATATTGCTGCTGGAACGCTGCGATGTCGTTGACGACGTTTCCAACCGGTTGATTGCAAAAGCTCGGCGTAATCGCGCTGCCGTCCGGCAACGGCACGTCGAGCGAACTTCCGAAGATGCAGGCCAGGCCTGTGCCGAAGAAAAGACCTTTCTGAAGTCGCGCAGGACGATCGAAAAGCACGTTGTTGAAGATGGCGTTTTCGTAGTAGATCCCTCCGCCCGCCCGGAATACGGTTCTACCTTTTCCTGTGGGATCCCATGCGATGCCGAGGTGAGGCGAGAAGTTCTTGTTTGGCTGGCGGACCTTGGCTCCCAGTCCGGGGCCAAATTGTTCTAGTTCCGGAATAGCGGGCAGGTCGCTATCGGCACGCCCCGTGTCGCGGACATAGTGAACTCCGTAACTAAGGGTGAGGTTCCTAAGAATTTTCCAACTGTCGCCGACATAGAACGCAAAGCGGGTGTCGGACTGGCCTCCAGCGGGAAGACCGAATTGGGGAATTTCCGTGAAGAATCCCTGACCATTGCCCATGAGCACGTTCTGAACGGGATAGTTCAGTGGATTGCTTGCTCCTCCCGGGAAGCAGGGGTTGTCAGTTCCGCAAGAATTGTTTGCAAAGTCCTGCGTGTCAGTTCCCAAGATGGAGCCGACGGCGGGGGAGCTGCCAAAAAATTTGGCAAAACCGCCGCCGAGAATGCGGTTGACGCTGACGCCGTAGCGTAAAACGTGGTTGCCGAAAATAACGCTGCCGTCATACTTAGCCTGCTTATTGCTTTGGTAGGTCTTCTGCGGAGCGAGAATGTTCGTGCCAGAACAGAAGGATTCGCCGCCGCCGAGACAGGTGAAATCAAGAAACGGAGCGACGATGAGCGTAAGGCCCGGGGCAGGATTGGTTACTCCTTGCGTAGCGTCGGCGATTGCATTTCTAAACTTCATGTAGCCGGCGCGGATCTGATGGGTGAACTTGCCGGTGTTGAAGTCGGTGCCCATCGCGTAGACCGGTGTGTGATCCACGTTGGCGAACGGCTGATAGACGCCCGGATTGAAACCGCGAACACTCTGGTTCTGGTCGTACGAGAAGCGGAAGAATGCTTTCCAACTGCCCCGGATATTCCAATCCAGCTTTCCGACGTACTCGGTTTCTGAAAATGGCGAACCAAAATTTCCTGACAGGTCAGTGAAAGGGTCCCCCAAGGTTACCGGCGATTGAAGACTCTGGCCGGTGCGTTCAACGTCCGCGAAGTAAAAGAGTTTGTCCTTGATGAACCGGCCGCCCAGGTCGCCACCGTACTGGTTTCGGCCAAACGCAAGGCCACTTTCACCGGGCGCGATCGGTGCGATGCGCGCAGAGGTCTTGTCGGAACGGCCATAGTAAAAGATTTGGCCGTGAATATCGTTTTCACCGGATTTGGACAGAATATTGACAGAGCCAGAAGAAGTGAGTTCCGTTGAAAGGTCCAGCGAAGACTGGTTGACGTTGAACTCTTGAATTGAACTCAAAGGCAGATTTTGAGTTGTGGTACCGACAGTTTCATCGGAAATATCGAGGCCATCCACTTCGATGCGCGCGGTGCGACCGGATCGCCCGCCGAAAGAGATGGAAGAGAAGCCATTCTTGGTCGGGTCAAACGTAGCGCCGTCCTGAACTTGAACGCCGGGTTCAAGCGAAGCGAGGTCAAGGAAGTTTCGGCCATCGACGGGAAGTTCCTCGATCTGCTTCGAAGTGATTACGTCTTGCACAGTCGCCTGTTCAAGGTTCACAGAAAGAGCGTTGGCTTCGACGCTGACGATTGTCGTTTCCGAACCAATCTCCAGCTGCACGTTGGCCTGAGCAACGATGCCGAGAGAAACCGTTACCGGAAGCTCGACGGTTTTAAAACCCTTCACTTCGATGCGCACGACATACGATCCCGGCGTGATGGGACCGGAATTGAAACCACCGATGCCGGTCGTCGAGAGCTGAATGATGTGACCGCTGGACTTGTTTGAAATGAGTACCTTCGCATTCGCGACAGCGGATCCTTGCGGGTCGACCACCGTGCCCTGAATACTGCCACTCGAGATTGTGGCCTGAGCCGCTGCCGGTGGAGCCAGCAGGGCGCTTGAACCTAGGACCACGCTTGCGGCCAAAAATGCCAATAGGAGAACGAAGAAAGAGATACGACGCATTACCCCTCCATTTCGAAGATACTCACACCTATCTCTTGAACTGACTCGTGAAATGAACCCCTTACCTGCTGACTTGCCCCGTGAAATCTGAAAACGTAACCTGCCTCATCGAGCCTCGAGAGCAGAATCCGCTTGCTGGCGCACTACATCCGACAAATATGTAAATTACAGAAATTTAGCTAGAAATGAGACACACAAAATTGCAGGAAATCTACGCTTTAGGAAAATTTATTCAAGGAGAATTATGCAGCTTCAATCTTTTCTAGCGAAAGCTCCTTTATTCCAGAAAACTTCCGTTTACCGAGTAGCAAAGAGTAGTCACCGGCGCACTGACCGGCCCGTCCGTCGGGCGGGGCGATGGGTGAACCTGCAATTTGCGGGAGGTCGCCAATTTGCGTTCTAAGTTCTTCCAATGGAGCTAATAAAGGTGGGAGCGGAGAGTCTGGAGGACAGAAAGTCATTGAAGAGGCGAGGGTTAAGAGAAAAAGCGGGGAACAGGATCCCCGCCTCGCAGGATGAATGGTTAGAACGTCAGCTTCAGGCCGAACTCCATTTCTGATTATGCGCCGTGGCGGATGCGGTCAGCCAGGGTGCGGGCGCGCTGGCGAGCGATTTCGACAAATTTGTTGTCGTTCGAGATCTGATCGAGCAGCGGTGCCAGGCGACTTGGCTCGGGCAGGAGGCCGCGGTTGAGGTCGGATTCAAATTGCAGCAGGGCGTCATTGATGCCCAGACGGTCGTATTTCATGCGGCGCGAGATTAGCACGAAGTGCTCTTGCTGGCGGGCAAGGCCCTCAAAGATCTGAAGCAACTGGGCGGCGCTGCCATTGAGCGTGTAGTTGAACTTGGTTTCGAATTTCTGGCTGCCTTGTTCCCACCGGAAGGTTTTTTCACCGAGGTTGGCGATCTTGCGGTGAACATCCAGATCCAGCCCCTGGAAATGGTGGAGCTCGGCGGCGTAGCCAAAGATTTTTGCGCGAAGTGCCGCGCTCACGATGAAGGGGCGACGCTCCTGCTTCTTCTTCGAGCTGGCGAATTTCAAAGGTGGCGGCGTCAGAATCTTCCGCGACGCTGATTTCGATGAACTCTGGGGTGCTTGCCGGAAAGATTCTACGAAACGTAATCTTCGATGCCTGCGGGGCGGCAATCAGGAAAGCGGGAAGCGCCAGATACACCGCACCGAGCGCGAGCATGAATTTGAGCCGGCTAGATCATCGCAAAGATCGCGAAGCGGGGAGGGGCGCCCGGCGTTGCGGGCTGCAGCACGCCCAAGGTTAGCGCGCGGCGCAGAAGTGCTCGCCCGGAGTCATTGGGGTTACGCCGAAGCGGCGGCGGCTTTCGTCCGCCTGCAAATGGCAGAGCGCGACGGCCAGAGCATCAGCCGCATCGGCGGGTTCGGGAATTTCGGTCATCGCCAGGAGCGCGCGAACCATTGTCTGCATTTGGCGCTTGTCGGCGTTGCCGTAACCGGCGACGGAAGCTTTGATTTCGCGCGGCGCGTAAGAGAAAACTTCGATCTGGTGTTGTGAAGCGGCAAGAAGAACGACCCCGCGAACTTCCGCCAGGCGCAGCGCTGTTTTTACGTTGAGCGCGGAGAAGATCGATTCGACTGCGATGGCGTCCGGAGAAAACTCCTGAATGAGATCGCAAATCAGAGTGTGAACGGCTTCGAGCGCGGCGCCCGCGGATTGCTTGCGTTTTTCGCCGACTTTCAGCGCGCCAAAATGCAGCGCGCGGCATTTGCGGCTTCTCGGCTTCGACGATGCCGTAACCGGTCGGGCCCGCCGCTGCAGGATCTATGCCGAGGACGCGAATCGTTCGTGCGCTGGCCGCGTTTTGCATAGACGTAAGTCTAAAGGGCGGGACGGGCGGGCGCAATCGAGTTGCGGAAGGATTTGCCAAAAACAGAAGCGCCGGCAGGATGCGTCGGCGCCACTAAAAAAGCTGGAAGCGGGTTAGTTTGCGCCCACGGCGGCCTGGATTTCGCTTTCGTCGATGTCGAAGTTGGCGTAGACGTGCTGCACGTCGTCGTGTTCTTCGAGCGCTTCGACAAGCCGCAGCATCTGCTGTGCCTGCGAGCCGGTAAGCTTGACGTAGTTTTGCGGGACCATGCCGATTTCGGCGCTGGCAGGCGTGATGCCCGCTTTGGCGAGCGCTTCCTTCACTGCTTCCAAGGCTTCGGGCGGGGTGACGATGTACCAGGCTGAGCCGTCGTCTTTCAAATCTTCCGCGCCCGCTTCGAGCACGAGATCCAAGCATCTTGTCTTCGCTGGCCGCTTCTTTGGGGATGATGATTTCGCCCTTGCGGCTGAACATCCATCCGACGGCGCCGGCTTCGGCCATGTTGCCGCCGTTCTTGCCCATCATGTGGCGCATTTCGCCGACGGCGCGATTGCGATTGGTGGTGACGACTTGAATCAGCATGCCGACGCCGCCCGGGCCGTAGCCTTCGAAAGTGACTTCTTCGTACTGCTCGCCTTCGAGCTGCCCGGTGCCGCGGAGAATGGCGCGCTCGATGTTGTCGTTGGGCATGTTCTCGTTCTTGGCCGCAAGAATGGCGGTGCGCAGGCGGGGATTGGAATTAGGGTCGCCGCCGCCGATGCGCGCAGCGATGGTGATTTCGCGAATCAGTCGCGTGAAGACGCGGCCACGCTTGGCGTCCGTTGCCGCCTTCTTGTGTTTAATCGTGGCCCATTTTGAGTGCCCGGACATGTGAATTCCCCTTCTTTCGCGTGAAATTTCAGGCGGCAGCACAGATGGCATTGCCGCTTCCCGGCCATATCAGAAGTCCAAGATGGGCGGGCTATCCCTCAACTATCTGCGGAAGATTACGGTGAGCTGCAAACTCGCCGGGCCGCGTTGGCCAAGCAGAATGAGCACCTTCGCAAGTTTAGCACAGGCGGAAACGATGCGGAACCGGCTGGGGAGGAGGAAACATCTTCAAGATCGTGTTGCCTTAGAGCTCCGAAATTCACTCCCCCGGCAGCATCGTTGCCGAAAACAGGCCTGTGAATGAGCGCAGAGTTGTACTCTGTACGTGAACCTGGTTGAATTCTGCCCGCGAATGAGCCAAGAGATAACGCGAAAATTCCGAACGCTAGTCGTGGCTTCGCACCCGGTCCAGTACATGGCGCCGATTCTGCGGAGGATGGCGAAGCATCCGCGCATTGAGTTGCGCGTGGCGTATTGCAGCATGCGTGGAGCAGAGGGAGGCAGGGACCCGGAATTTGGAACCGAGGTGAAGTGGGACGTGCCGCTGCTCGATGGTTACGACTGGGTGCGGATTCCGAACAAAGGGTCCGGGCGAGGAATCTTTCTGGGGATTGAACAATCCGGGCTTAAAAGTATTGATACAGGACGGCGAGTTCGACGCAGTGCTTTGCTTTGTGGGTTATGTGCGAGCGTCATTCTGGATTGCGCGGAAAGCGGCGAAAAAAGCGCGAGCGGCGTTTTTGTTCGGGACAGATGCGACGACTCTTGCGCCACGCGACGGGAAAGCCTGGAAGGCATGGGTCAAGAAAATCATCTGGCCGCGGATTTTTAAAATGGCGGACCAAGTGATTGTGCCGTCTTCGGGCACGCGAGAGTTGATGCTTTCGCTTGGAATTGCCGACCAGAGAATCACGCTGACGCCATACTCGGTGGACAACGACTGGTGGATTGCGGAAGCGGCAAAAGTGGATCGCGAAGCCGAGCGCGGCAAGCTTGGGCTGAAGCCAGACGAACTGGCTATCTTGTTTTGCGCAAAGCTGCAGCCGTGGAAGCGCCCCATGGACTTGCTCCGCGCATTCGCAAAAGCCGGGCTGGCGGACGCAAAGCTGATATTTGCGGGCGAAGGGCCGCTGCGGCCAGACCTTGAAGCGGACGCGATTCGCCTGGGGGTCGCAAGCCAGGTGAAGTTCCTGGGCTTCGTCAACCAATCTGCACTTCCTGTACTTTACAGAGTAGTAGACTTGATGGTATTGCCTTCGGCCTACGAACCGTTCGCAGTTGTGGTGAACGAGGCGATGTGTTGCGCCTGCCCGGTGCTCGCAAGCGACCAGGTCGGCGCGGCGCGGGATTTGGTTTTGCCGGTGTCGCCTGATTTCATCTTTCCGGCACGGGAATGTGGACGCGCTAGCGGAAAAGCTGTCGGCCGCTTTTGCAAACAGGGGACGGCTCGAGGAAGCGAAAAGCAAAGCTCTCGCGCACATCAAAACCTGGTCGCCGGAACGAAATATTGAAGCGACGATCGAGGCGATGGAAAAAGGTGTCAGACGGGTGCGCGGAGCCTAGAGAACGCGGGTGTCATAATGTGGCCCCGAAGTACTCCGTCAGATAACATTTTGCTCCGTCCTTAATGATTTCGAGAAGTAAATCAGCTAACCTATCACTGGAAGTGCCACAAAAAGACCCTCCAACCCGGGCGGGACTCCCTGCACTAACGGGTCTCCGGTTCTTAGCCGCTTTCTACGTCGTGTTATTTCACGGCCTGCCGTGGATCGAGCAGAGGCTTAGACTGCCAGGATTCCTTCGGCAATTCTTGCAGAACGGCACGGTGGCCGTAAGCCTCTTTTTTTTGCTGTCGGGTTTTATACTTTCCTATACCTATTGTAAAAAACTGGATTCAGGCCACGCGTTTGGCAACTTCTGGATAGCCCGGTTCGCAAGAATATATCCTGTTTACGCCCTGTCGATGCTCCTCGCTTTGCCGTTTCAGCTCCATCTTAGCGTGCCTATCAGACTGGCGGTTCTGGCAATGGTGCAAGCCTGGAATCCGTTTCACCAAGAGTGGGCCGGAGCCTGGAACTACCCGGCATGGTCTCTGTCCGTCGAAGCGTTCTTTTACCTCGTCTTTCCATTTCTTCAAAGATGGATTGAGAAAATTAGCTATCGATCTTTGGCAATCATTGCGGTGATGTCCACAATCTGGTGCGTGATTGCCGGTGCGCCGCTGCAGAGCATCGGCGCACGACATGATCTGGCGTTTGGTCTTGGGTTGGGTCCTCTGCCTATCGTGCGTTTTCCGGAATTCCTGCTGGGCGTATGTTTGGGCAACCACTTCGTGCGTTCTGGCAGGTTTTTCAGAAGTTCTTCCTTCGTCTATATCTCGGTATTGGTCGCGCTTACGCTACTTAGTCTTCCCATTGCTACTTGGGCTTCTCTTGTCGTCATCCCGTTTGCAGTGATGATCTATGGTCTTGCTTCGCGGTCGACGATGCTGTCTGCTTACCTTTCGTCACGACTGATGATACTGCTCGGTGAAGCAAGCTATTCCGTGTATCTATTGCAGGCTCCGGTCCGCGATTTGATGCGTGTCGCTTCCAAACACGTTCCCGCAGTGTTCGCCAGATTGGCAACCCCGGCAACACCCATTGTCCTCGTCGTTTTCTCTCTTGTCGTTTTTAGGATTTGGGAAGAACCCTGGAGACGCACAATCAGGAAATGGTTAGCGCCGCATCCCAAACTGGCGGCTTAATGGCAGGACGGACACTGGACCTCGGCGTCCCGAACCGTGGTGATTGCCTGGTCAGGTCAAAAATGCTCTGGAAGTTCGAAATCGCGTATCCTTATCTTGCGCTTGGGAGAACTCCTATTTGCAGACGAAGCCCTCAGGAATTCCGCGTTTGAGGACTTCGCGCGCAAGGTCGGCACACCGGAGGCCCGCATTCTCCACGGCGTAGGGTGTACTCAAGGAAAAGCGGGGCGTGAAGCTCCTTTTTTACTCACATTTTTTTGCACCAAGCATCGGCGGCGTAGAGACGATTGCCATGTCGCTCGCTTGCGGACTCGCCGGATTGCGCTCTGCCGATGGTGCGCGCGAGTTTGAAGTGACGGTTGCAACGCAAACTCCGCGCGGCAATTTTGACGACACCGCTTTGCCTTTCCGCGTGGTCCGGGAGCCGGGATTCCGGGAGCTAGTCAGGCTTGTGCGCAGCGCAGGGCTTGTCCATGTTGCCGGGCCGGCGCTAGCTCCTGTAGTGCTGGGTCTGCTCTCGCGCAAACCTGTCGTCGTCGAGCATCACGGATTTCAAGTGATTTGTCCCACGGGGCAATTGCTGATCGAATCGCGCGGCGAGCCGTGTCCGGGCCATTTCATGGCGGGGCGCCACTCGGAGTGCTGGAAGTGCGACCCCACGCTTGGATGGGTCGCCTCGCGAAAATTGTGGGTCCTCACGTTTTTGCGCCGGATGTTGAGCAAGGTAGTTGCAGCCAACATCGTGCCGACTGCCTGGCTCGGAGAACAACTCCTGCTGCCGAATCTGACGACGATTCATCATGGTCTCGTGCAAATCGAGTCGCCCCAAAAGACCGATCGAGAATCGTCAGGCACGCCGCTGATTGCGTTTCAAGGCCGGCTGGTCACCACAAAAGGCGGAAAAGTTTTACTCGAGGCAGCGAAGCTGCTTTGCGATCAGAAAAAAGAATTTGCGCTCGTTTTTATTGGCGATGGGCCAGAGCGGGCAAACCTGGAGAGTATGGCGATGCAAGCTCCTTTACTCGGCCGGGTACAATTGGCTGGCAAGCTGGGGTCTGCGGAGCTTGAAGCAAGACTCCGCGAAGCAAGAATGGTGGTCGTGCCGTCTTTGGGCGGAGAAGTTTTTGGCTTGGTCGTTGCGGAGAATATGCAGCGCGGCCTTCCTGTGGTCGCTTCCGATTTAGGCGCGTTTGTCGAAGTTTTGGGAGACGCGGGCGCCATTTTCAGGACAGGGGATGCCCAGGATCTGGCGGCGAAACTTGCAGATCTTTTGGATTCGGAAACAAAAGCTGAGGAGCTGGGACGGCGGGGCAAAGGACGAGCGAAGAGCCAGTTCGGAATGGAAGAGATGATTCTTCAGCACCGCGCCGTCTATAGAGAAGCGCAAAGGTAGGTCCCGTGCGGCCGCCAGTCTAGGCAAACCTCGACTTCAGCTTCAGGAAGCGTTCTTCGTAATGCCACCGGGGAAAGCAGCGCGAGCAGGGTCGCCGTGGCAACCACACAAAGGAAGCGAATGGTCAGCAGCGGAAATGTTTTCCGAAACCGCCCCAGTGGAATATTACGGATTGCAAACGCATCGAGCCAGGTAAATCTGTGGGATCCTTGGGGCAGAGGATCGTGAAACCAAAGCTCTCTAAGGATCGGGGAGAAACAGGGAGTAAGGGAAAGAGGGTGCGAAGAGAAGAGCGCGCGCCTTGACAGAAGCTAAACGATCAGCGGCCACAGGAGTAATAGTGCTCCTCGGCGGCAAGAGACCAGAACATAGGGTAAGTATCCCGAACATGAAATAGGGGGCGCGCAAATGGAGAAGATAGAAAAAATCGGCACAAGTATGGCTTGCTCTGTGAGGGAAATGAAGGCGAGCACGAGGAGGAATCCAAGAAGGCGGGAAGAATCCGCAGAGCTCGGCGGACCTAGAAACTTTGAAAATAGTGGGGTTTAGATTTTGAGTCTTCCAGGATTCCGGTAATCAGGAGTCCGAAAAGAATAAAAAAAAGATGCACGCCCAGCCAGCCGAACTGGGTCAGAGACACGAAATGAAGCGCGATCCCGCTGAGTCCAGCCAAATTATTCGACCAAAAGAATCCGTGGTAAAGGACGACGGCCGAAATCGCTATTCCGCGCACAGAGTCGAGCTCCGGCATTTTGGAGCGAAACAAGGCTCAATCATGGATGAAAAAATCTTGCCGCATGAAATTAATGCAGGAGGTTAGCGCGGGCCGTGCACTCCGGCGACGGGAAGTAAGCAGGCAGGAAGGCTTCTGCCTGACGTATTATGGACTGGCCGGAAAATACTGAATAGAGTGAGAGTAGCCCATGAAGGATTGACCCTCCATCCCAATGGAGGGGGAAAAGTGCCGGTGGGTTGCAAGCGGTTGTCCCGCATTTACTTGTTAATTTTGACCAAACAGGCCGCGCCCCCGTTATGGGAACAGGTGGCTTCGGACTTGTAACGGCAATCGGGGGGGGGGGGTGTGCTCTTAGGATGATGGATGATGGGGTTGGGGAGGGGAGGGAGGGGGGGGGCGGGAAGCACCCGTCGGGCGGCAATCACAGTTGGGTGTTCAGAGCCAAACCATGAGGGCGTTGCAAGGTATTTTCCCGGCTAACCTGCGCGGCAATCCTTTGCTGGGATTGCTGATGTTTGCCTTTGCGCTCGTCGGCGCTTACGAATCCGCGACATTCATTTTGGCTGGCGACATGATTGGGCTCGCCTATGTGGGATTGGGTTTCATCGTAGCAGCCTTTGTGATTGCCATGCTGAATAACTGGCGCCGGGGACTCTATATTTTTCTCACCTGGCTGCTTTTCGAAGATCTCGCGCGCAAATTTCTTGGAAACAACATGGCGATCTATTTCGCCAAGGATTTTCTGGTGGCCGTCGTCTATTTGGCGTTTTTCCTGGCGTGGCGAAGAAAGGAGGTAAAAAGCTTCCGTCCACCCTTTCTGGTCCCGGTTCTGCTCCTGGTTTGGCTGGGATTCATGCAAGTTTTCAACTCAGCTTCCCCGCACATCCTTTATGGCTTGATGGGGATGAAACTTTTTTTCTACTATATCCCGCTAATATTTGTGGGATACGGGCTTGTAGACTCGGAACGTGAGCTGCGCCGTTTTTTTAAGGCAAACTTGGCTCTCATTTTGGTAATCACAGCCCTTGGGATTACACAATCGATTCTGGGCCCAAGTTTTCTCACTCCGGCTAACCTTCAGGAAGATATCCGGGATGTTAGTGTGCTCTATAGAGTCGCTCCGGTTTCAGGGGCCGTAGTGTTTCGCGCTACCTCGGTGTTCATAACCACCGGGAGATACGTCGATTTCCTTTATGTGTCCTGGTTGCTGGCGCTCGGGTTCGTCGGCTACACGCTGTTGCGCTATCCCAAAGGGCGGCGGCTCGCATTTATCGCAATCACAGTGCTTGCCGGCGGAATTGTGCTTTCGTCCTCGCGAGGCGCCTTTGCCTGGTCGTTGATTGCCACTTCCGTCACCGTTGCGGCGTTTTTGTGGGGCGCCCCCTGGCGTCAAGGCGAAGTAGTTCGCATTCTTCGAACGATTTTTCGCGTGAGTCTCGCAATTGCGCTGGGAATGGCTCTCCTCATGGCCACTTTTCCCGACGCGTTGCTCGGGCGCCTGGCCGTTTACTCGGAGACCATGGATCCGAGAAGCGCTTCGAGCGAGCTGATGCACCGCGCCCGCGATTATCCGCTAAGGAATTTTCTGGGCGCGTTTGACTATGACCGTTGGCCTTATGGTTATGGCATAGGAACGACCGCTCTCGGAACGCAGTACGTGGCAAGATTTGCCGGGGTGAGGCCTTTGGGAGTGAGTGTAGAGAGCGGTTTTGGCGCGCTGGTCATCGAGATGGGAATTCTCGGTCTGATTTTCTGGCTGATTATGACCGTGGCCATACTCGGCAGTGCGTGGAAAATCGTGAAGCAGGTGCGCGGCTCGCCGTGGTTTCCCATCGCCTTTGTGATTTTTTGGTTCGCATTCTTGATGCTCTTTCCATTTATGGTTGGTGGAATCCAGGCCTACGAAGATTTTGTTTTGAACGCCTATTTCTGGTTTCTCCTGGGTGTTCTGTTTCGTCTGCCGCACGTTCACACCAAAGCTTCCGCCGAAGACGCCGCTGCGCAGACCGCCCTGTCGCAGCCTCAGCTCCCCCGGATGAGCTAGCGTGCGCGTCGCCGTCGTTTCCCCTTTCATTGACAAGCACCACGGCACAGAGCGCGCCGTCGCCGAGATGGCCGAGCATTTGGCCCGTGATTTTGGCTATGCAGTCACGCTCTACTCGCAACGCGTGGCGGACATCAGGATTTCTCCATCGCGACAAGCCGGACAACCCGGCGAAATCCATTGGCGCAAGGTTGGCACTTTTCCCGGGCCGCATCTGATTCGGTTCTTGGCTTGGTATTGGCGAAATCGCCGTCTGAGGCGCAAAGACGCGCGGACTCCTGCGGGCCGCCAAGATCTCGTTTTCTCTGCAGGCATCAATTGTCCGGACGCAAATGTAATCCTGGTGCACGCCGTTTTTCACCGGCTGGCCGAATTGCTGAATCAATCTAGCGCCTGGACCGTTTCTAACGTCCACCGGCGTCTCTATTACCGCCTCCTGTGCTCGCTTGAAAGGAAAATCTACTCTGACAAACGCATTGCAATCGCCGCCGTCTCGCAGCGCACGGCAGACCAGCTTGCCGTCTATTTTGAGCGCAAGGACGTGCGCGTAGTTCCAAACGGTGTGGATACGGCGGCGTTCTCTCCCGGCGCCAGAGAATCCTTGAGAACTGTGGCGCGCACCCGTTGGAATTACCTTGAGAACGAGATTGTCGCGCTGCTTGTTGGAAACGACTGGCGAAACAAAGGCTTCGAAGCACTTCTTCTCGCGGCGGAAAAGTGCAGGGAAACAGCGCTTCGGCTGCTCATCGTTGGCGCGGACAGGCCATCGGATTGGCGGACGGCAATTTCCAAACTGGGGCTTCAGAAAAGTGTTCAGTTTGCGTCTCCTTCGGAAAACATTTTGGAATACTACGCAGCTGCAGACCTGCTCGCCGCGCCGTCGATCGAGGATTCTTTCAACCTGCCTGTGCTTGAGGCAATGGCCTGTGGCCTGCCTGTGGTGACTTCGACGGGAGCCGGTGTCTCTGGTCTGCTTACACACGGCGAAGACTGTTTCATTTTGGAGCAGCCGCGTGATTCCGACTCTCTTGCAGCGCTCCTGTCGCGCCTTGTCAGAGACAAGGTCCTCCGGCAGGCGCTTGGTCAGCGCGCTGTGGAGACCGCTTCGCTCCACACTTGGAAAAAAAGTGCGGCCGCACTTGCAAATTTTATGGAAGAGTCACGACGAGCGAAGTAGAAATTTCAAACACACGCAAATGAGTGCAAATCATAATACGCGAGGCCGCCTTAGCCGGCTGCTTTTGAAAATCGGCAGCTTGAGTCTGAACGGCCTAAGGCTTCTCGCTCGTCGCGGTTTTGGTTCCGCCAAAGAATACGTCAAATTCACGAACCGCCCGAGATGCAGACGGTCGCGGCAGATTTCCTGAAAAATTACCCCTAGTCCTGCGTTCCGTGCGTTATTTGTTCTGCGCCTTCGATTTTCTGGCGAGAACCGCGTTACGCGTCGCTTCCAGGGAGAATTGCAGCGATTCTTTCGGAATACTCGAAACGAATGGCTCGATCATCCAGCCGAGCCCCGCGGGTATATCGCGCGTGAGCGAAATGACTTCGCTCTGGATGTAAGCCCCTCCGTCTTTTTCCTCCACACGCCACCAGGTTTCCATCCGCCACAGAAAGCCGTCGTCATCGTCGGCCGGTTTTTCCCTTTCATCACTTCTTCCTGGGTTTTCAACCTGCGCAATCTTGATCGCGCTGCTCCGGCTGTGCGCGCGCGCAGGCGAATCGCGGAAGTAGTTCACCTCGTGCGTTGTGTTTAGCACCACCGTGATCACCTTCCTGCGTTTAAAGCGCAAGAAGGCCTGGAAGTGATCCCTGTCGTGCTGAAGAGTTCTGGATCGCTCCACGTCCGGTTTGTAGTATTCGGAGTGGTGGTCGTAGTCTTCCAGAATTTTTAGCACATCATCGACTTTGGCACCCGGGAGGAAAACGGTTGCTTCCCAGTGGTGAATCAGGCAGTCGGGGCAATCGATCTCCTTGCCTGCTTCGAGGGTCTGGCGCTTTTCGATTCTTGTGGCCCCGCCGCGAAGGGAATCTTGCGCCGCGCGCCGCTCACTGTCCGGCAGTTCATCGAAGCGGAGAAACGGCGAACCTCGTTTCAGCTCCGCGTCGTTGCGTTCCTGCGTCAATTGCAGGTAGTGGTCAAAGGCCGCTTGCGTTTCCGGTTTCAGCTTGGGCAGGCCCCCGGGCGCGCCGCTTGCCGCGGCTGTGCCGAAGAAAACGGCGGCAAGGGCAATCCGCGCCAAATTTGATTTTCGGCTGTCCGCAAACTTGTTCAACTGTCACGTCCGCCTTGCACACAATTTCGGTAAGCGTTCGCGTCGCCCTCTGCAAGTCGTTCTGTTGCAATGCGTCGCGCAATCACGCCAATCGCTCGCTCTATGGTTATGCATTCAGATGGCCGGACGTAGCAAGGCTTGAGGTAGGGGGCGCTGCGCTGGAATGGTTTAGGAGGAGAGAAACTTAAGCGGGTTGGGTAGCTCGCACACGACCCCTTGCGGAGCCGCTGTCCCCGCGCGGCCCCCAACCCGTTGAGCTAAGTTACGCGGGGCAAGGTGATAGCTCAATGGGCCGGAGGAGCCACTTTTTTAGGTACCCGGGTCTTAGTACTGCTCTCCTAAGCGAACTCCCCTGTGATTATGTAAGTCTTGTATTTTGTTAACTATAAAGCCGAGCAAGCGTGCAAACTTCAGTACTACTGTCCCCCATTTACCCCGCTGACGAATCCGCCCAGATGTCCCGTGATGGAGATGACGATTGAGGCAAGAAATTGCGCGGCATATCGCGCGCGGACTCCCGCAGCGTCCGATCTGCGGTAAAGCGCCACCACGACCCACATCAGCACACAGGCAAGAGAACCGAATACGAGATGAAGTAGCAGATTCCCTTTGAGGCGAGCTCCTTCGAGCTGGAAATGCCAGGCCAGGAACCCGGTCGCGACGACGGGCAGGGAAGCGATCGCGGCCGCGAGCTGATTGTAGTAGGACGCGGAGAGTAAGGCCGCGTTCGCGCGCCACTTTCCGAGCACCTCGAAAATCACCGCCGTCAAACAGAGGCCGATCGGAAAGTGGACGAGCACTACGTGCTGCGCGTGTTTCGCAAATAGAACGGTTCGCGGGTCAAAAGGATTTTCCATCATCGGGCAGCGCCTATTGCACGACGACTTTCGCCGTCATCTTTGGGTGCAGCGAGCAGAAGTAGGGATACGTCCCCGGCTTATCGAAGGTGAAGGAAAATTTCTCATCCGTGTCCAACGCTTTCGACTTGAAGATTTTTTCGTCGCTGACGACCGTATGGGGAATGTCGTCCGCGTTCGTCCAGGTGACCTTTGTCCCGGCTCTGATTTCGAGCGTTGCCGGAGAAAAGCTGAAGTTGTCGATTTTTACTTCCGTGGTCATCTCGTGAGACTTCTGCTGCGGAAGCGCTGCGGCCTCTACGCGTTCGCGCAGCCCACCGAGTTGCCCGAATCCAGCCACAAACAGAATTGCAGCTCCAAAAAACCTCAGTGCGACCTTCATTTTCTTTTCCTCGTTTCCTTTGGACTTGGCTAAGCCAGATTTGCATCCACAACCGCGAGCGCTTTTTGCCCGCGCACAAAATTCACACTGGTTACGCCCAGTACGCTTCTCAGCTGCTCGGCGGGAACTTTCATCGGGCCTGGGGAATCTGCCTTGCCCGGCGCGGGCTGCGGAAATGCAGTCGAAGCGGCGGTGTGGAAAGTCACATTGCCTTCCACTTTTTGCATCGTCTGGTGGATATGGCCGTTCAATACGGTTACCGAACCAAATCGCTTCAAATAGGAAAGCGCTTGCGCGCTGTCTTCCGTGCCCCAACCCCATTCCGGATAAACCGACCAGAGCGGAATGTGCGCAAAGACCACGACAGGCGTGCTCGATTTGTTCGACTTCAAATCGTCTTCGAGCCATTCAAGCTGCTCGGGCCCAAGCGCGCCGAGTCCGCCCGCCTTCAAATTCACTACGTTCACCAAACCCACAAAATGCACGCCATTCTTGTCAAAGCTGTGCCAGCCCGCACCCTTCGTTCCTTTGCCGTAGCGTGCCAGATACTCCTTGCCTTCGTCCGTGGCTACGTCGTGTTCGCCGGGAACGTAAAACATTTCCTTCACCTTCGCGTCTTTCAGAATCTGTTGCACGTTGTCGAATTCTTCCGGCCTGGAAAGATGTGTGATGTCTCCTGTGTGCAGCAGAAATTCCGGACGACCGGGCAGCGAGTTGATCTTTTCGATTGCAGCTTTGAGCGTGCCGATCACGTCCGGATTCGCCGGCTTGCTAAATCCCATGTGGCTGTCGCTGATCTGTACAAAGCTCAGCTCGCCCGTCGCGGCGGCAGGATCGAGCTCACCCAGCCGGCTCAGGCTGAACGACTTCATCACGCCGCCTTTCATCACGCAGAGTGTTCCGGTGCCGGCCCAGGCCATGCATTTCAGAAAACCCCTCCTGTCGATTCCATCTCCGTTGTGGTCAAACCTGATTTCATCCTTGGTCTTGTTCATCTGCGGATTCCTTTCCGTCTTAACAGGGCGAACGGCGCACCGGGGTGCAGGTCAAGGTGCGCCGCCCTTGGACGTCGTCTTACAATCGTGCAGTACCGCAGGCCGCAGATTTTTATTCCGCCCCCCCCCTCTTTTGGCCCGCGGTGGGCATCAAATCTCTTTGGAATAAAGGTCACCCCGCGGCGGTTATGCTAGGAGTACGCCGGAGGTTCGGCGGACGGGCAGATGTAATTGAGGACGGGCGTTTTTACCGGTGCAGGATCGCGAGCATTTCGATCAACTTGTGCTGCCACATTTGCGTGCAGCATTTAACCTGGCGCGCTGGCTGCTGCGCAGCCGCGAGGATGCAGAAGACGTTACGCAGGAAGCTTTGCTGCGCGCGTTCCGCTTCTTCGGTGGCTTTCGGGGCAGCGATGCACGTGCCTGGCTGCTGCAGATCGTGCGCAATACTTGCTACACCTGGATGGAGAAACGCAGCTCGACGGGTTCTAGCGTCGAATTTGACGAATCGCTGCACCTTTCGCCGCTCCCCGGTCCAGAAACGCAAGCTGTTTCCAGCAGCGAACGCGAACGCCTCACGCGCGCGCTCGAACAACTTTCTCCGCGTTCGCGCGAAGTGATCGTGCTGCGCGAACTCGAAGGCTGCTCTTACAAGGAAATTGCGGCGATCACCGCGATGCCTATCGGCACAGTGATGTCCACGCTCGCCCGCGCTAGCGAACGTTTACAGGAATTGCTCGCGCCTTCGGCGAGAAAGGAGGCCATCCGTGACGTGTGAAGCGAGTCGCACGATTTTGCACGCATATCTCGATGGCGAACTGGATGCGCCGCGCTCGGCCGAATTTGAAAATCATCTCGAGGGCTGCGCGGCGTGCGTACGCGCTCTAGAAGCCGAGGAATCGCTTCGCTCGAAAATTCATCAGGCAAAATTATACGAACCGCTGCCAGCTGATCTCGAAAACAAGATTCGCCGCCAGTTGCGCGAGGCTTCTGCGCCGGCGGCAAAACGCCTCCTCTGGCAATGGCTCGCCGTTGCCGCTTCCGTTCTTCTTTTCGTCGGAGTTGCCTGGAACTACAAGCCCAGATTCGGCGCGGACTCGGGCCGGATCGCATTCTCTTCGGAAATCGTGGATGCGCACATCCGTTCGCTCCAGCCGGGCCACTTGACCGACGTCGCCTCCACCGACCAGCACACGGTGAAGCCGTGGTTTGACGGCAGAATCGCCTTCGCTCCCCCGGTCAAAGATTTTGCCGAAGAAGGGTTTCCGCTCATCGGCGGCAGGCTCGACGTCCTGCAAGGGCAAAACGTCGCCGCGCTCGTTTACGGCCGCCGTAAACACTTCATCAATGTTTTCCTCTGGCCGGAAACGGACGGCGAAGCCGAGCAATACACCGGCTCAAAAAATGGCTACAACTGGATTTCCTGGAAGCTGGGTGAGTTGCGCTTGTGCGCCGTTTCTGACACGGGTCGCGACGACCTTACCGCGTTAAAGGATTTGATTGCCCGCTAATTTTTCGGGGCAGGTTTACTCGCAGGCTTGCTGGTCGTGGCGGATTTCGGCATCTCTTTAGCGTAGATCAACCGCAGCGTCAGATCGCTCGTCCTCCCGGACTGCACCTGGAAGTTTTTTTTCCATTCGGAAAAAACGCCGTTTGCGGACGCACGCACGTCGTAGATATCGGTGTGCAATTTCGTAATGGTGAATCGCCCATGCTCGTCGGCGTGCACCGCGTGCGGCGCTGTCCCGCCCGACGACTGGTAGCTAATCGCCGCAAACGCCGCCGGCTTGTCGTCCGGCCCCAGCACAATGCCCGAGATTATGCCTGTTGGCCCGCCCTTTTTTTGTTTGAGCACAACGTTTTGCGCCGAGCAGACCGTCGTGCTCATAACGCACAAAATAAGGGCCGTGATTGCAAGAATCCGCTTCATCTCCGTCTCCTGCCCACAGCCCCAGTGTAAATCCGCACAACTGCGCAACATGCGAACGGGAACATTTTGTGCTGCAGGAGCAACCTGCCTTTTCGGTCAGGTCGCTCCTTGCGGCTGAATCGGCCTTCGCCTAGAGCGTCGCTTCCAGGTTCAAGTCGTCAATCATCTTTGTCAGTTTTTCATTTTCCGCGTCGCGCAGTGTCTCCGTGTCCGTGATTTTCTTTCGCAGCGTCGCGAGCTCCGTTTCTTGATCGTCAAGTTGCTTGGTATACCGTTGCAGTAGAGTCTTTTCTTCCGCGCTGCCCCGCAAAGCCTTCATGTTTTCCCGCAAACGGCCTTGGTCGTCCACAATTCGGTCAATATCGTTCTGCCGGTCTTCCATCTCCTGCTCCAGCTTTGCGACGACCGCCTTTTGCGCCGAGATTTTTTTCAATACATCAGCCATCTCTGGCGTGACGCTCCCCTGCTTCGAGAAGTAGACGATCTGCTCGTCGCTCAAATTCGAAATCTGATAGGTCGTGTAAGAGCGGATGCACTTCCTCGACCGGCAGCGTCGCCGTGGCTTTTGCGGCCACTTCCACGCGGAAACGATTTGTTCCCGGTGCTCTTTCCTCAGGTTGCAGCCGATTTGCTCATGAAGTTCCAGCCTACGCGCGCTGGATGCTCAATCACCAGCACACGCGTCGCGTCGTCTTGATTGCGCACCGTGTATGTCGTGCGCTGCTGTTCTTCGCTGACTTGCGTCAGTATGCCTTTCGAAATTTTAACCTTGGTTACATGCTGCGGCGATGAGCCTTGCCGCGCTTCCACCAGCAATCCCAAATCCGTCGCGTAGGAAAGCAGTCGCTTCTCGCCCGGTTTGATCGGGTCCATCAATCCTTCGCCGGCGAACACTTCGCTTTCCAGCACGTTAAAACTTCCGCCATCCAACGTCAGAGAACTCGTGTTTTTCATCCAGAGCGCCCGCAGCGGCCGCCCAGAGCCGCCCGTTCCACTCCAGAGACGAGACTTTTTCCGCCTCGATGTCCGTCTGCACAATCGGCACTAGCGCCGACTGATTTTTTTTTAGCGTTACGCGATCTTTAAGTTTGTACTCGAACAGGTCGCCCAGGCCTTGACCGCTGGCTGCGGCGCTTTCCATTTCACGCGCTTCTGCGATCGCGTTGCTTGTTGGCACTGGCGGAGGTGCCGGCTGGTGTGGCATTGCGAGACCGGGCCCCGTTCTTGAACATCGCTGCATGGTTGCGGCCATTAAGCGGCAAGCCTTGCACGCGCGACCGGTTCGCCACGGCCATCTTGCCGAAGGCTGTTTTGACTTCCGAAGTAGAAGTATCCACACGCCACCGCGTTTGCAGAGACTTCAACCGTCTCCGAAATTGCACCCACCTGAAGAGCGGAATTGAGCTGATTCTCTCCAGACGAAAGATGTAAGCTGCCGTGATAAGCATTCGTCTTGAAACCATTGCGCATTAAACTCGGCACGGTAATTCCCCGGCGGCAACGAACCCACCGTGTATTCGCCACTGCTGTCTGTGGTTGTCTGAGCCACGACCGCTCCATTCTCATCTTTCACCACGACGTTCACATTTGCCACCGCGGCTCCCCGAGGAGTCCGTAACTTGCGCCGCTCAGCATTCCATTTCCTCCGAGCAATGTTGCTGCATGTGTCTGCGGGGAAAGCGCCACGCTCTCTGGCAACGGAACAACGGGCCTGCCGTCCGTAATAAGGTTCGGAAAGCTGCTGAATGAAGGAATGCGGCGCGCCTGCAACCAACGACAGTTCCACGTCATTCCAATCTTCGCCGACTGTGTTGTCCACAATCGCCCAACCCTGCAGCAGCGGCTTTTTGCCTTCTTTCGATGGCAAAACGATCCGGTAGGTCGTCTTCCAGATCGGCACTTCGCTGATGTAGCTTACATACAAATTTCGTTCGCCATTTCCTGTCGTCGAAATCGTCATGCGGCGGACGTCCTGCTCACGCGCCGAAGCAACCAGGCCCAGATACTTCCCGACTTCCGTGTTCAAATCGTGGTCCACGATTCGCACGCTGGTGCTCGTATTCAAATCAACATTTCGCACTTCTCCCGTGTCGCTGATCACCGAAATTTGTTCCATCTCCACGGAGCCGGCTGTTCCCATACGCGTTTTACGCTCCACGCTCAGCAGTTTCCCGGTAATGGCTGCGCCGGCGCCGTTCCGAATCTCCACACGCGCCCCGCGCAACGCGCCGAGAAACTCCGCCACCGTTGGCCGCTCGCCAGAGCGCAAGCCTGAAAGTAGCCAGCCGCCGCGCCAAAGGCGCTTCGCTGTTGTAGTCAACGCCGGTAATTCGACCGCCAGAAAGATCCAGCACCGTCAAAGACTTCAACACGTCATTCAATTGCGCGCTCGTAAAATCCACATGAACATCCTGGCTCCCGCGCACGTCGCCCAAGATGTTCGAAATACCCTACGCCGTTCTTGTAGAGCACGACTCGCCGCACCGGCAATCGAGTCGATTCGCTGCTGCTTAGCCGCGACTGTTTCCCGCGCGTCCGGTCGCTTTTGTTTGTACCTTGGGATTTTCTTGCGCTGAAATCGGGCCAACCAGAAGAGCTAGTACGCACACACCCGCAACGAATCGTTTCATAGGCCACACTCCACTCCCGACGAGATAACTGCCTTGTAAACCAAGATGCGGTTTACTTTTTGAGAGTTGTCCACAACTCTCTTTTGAGAACGAATACAAAGAATTCTTGCAGCACGAAGCCGCACCGGCTTGCCTCTCCCACTCTGCGCGGCTTTGTGCCTGGCGTTTGGCTTGTTTGCCGGAGTCAGACTCCGCCGCTTCCGCCCTAGTTCCCGCAATCGAACAGACTACGTTCTGCTGCTTTTGCCGCGCGAAAAATCAGCAAATGGCCGAGCCACGCTACCTGCACCAGATACGCCGGCAGCCAAACGTACGGGAAATAAGCCACAAATGTATTCGCCGGCTCATTGTGAAAATGCCGCAGTGGCGTCGGCAGGGAAACCGCCGCCACGATCACGACGTTCAGCAGCAGCGCCAGCCCCATTGTGTTCCAAGCGTAGATCAGCCATTTCGGCGCTTTGTTTTTCTTTACGAGCCACGCCATCGGCAGCGCCGTCAGCCCGGTAAGCACATCCCAATTGCGCCCTTCGAAGGTCATCTGCACAGGAACAAATCCCGCGCGGTGTCCGAGAAAAAGAAAAATCTCCACCGCCACGCGAAATACCTGCAATCCGATCAGCCACGCTAGTCCGGGAGTTTCGATCAACTTCGCGGCCGCGGAAAAATAGCTTCCAAAATAAACTCCGACGAAAGCGATCCCGACCAGCAGCATGATCCGCGGCGGCCGATGGCTGAAGTCGTGCAGCTTCGCGGTGAGCCCAGCACGCCCGTCACCGCCAGCCACAGAAATAGCGTGCTTCCCACCTGCTTGCTGCGCCGCGTCAACTCGCCCTGTACCGCGCCCACAATCAGCGAAAACAAAACAGTCAAATACACCGGCCCCGGATTCATGACCCGGCATTATCGCCCGAGTCCCCATGTTCCGGCCAGGCGCATAACCGCTCGCCCCGCGCCGCATCCAACTCCTCATGATTTGCCGGTGTCCCTTGATCACGGCTTTCGCCTTTGTCTGTCTGCTCGCTTTTTCGTTTCCATCGCTAGCGCAAGTACAATACCCGCCTTCTGAAATTCCCATCGAACGCTGCGACGTTCTTCCCGTCGTCAAAGTCAGAATTGACGGCGCGGAGATGCGCTTTCTCCTCGATACCGCCGCGACTACCGTTCTCAACCTGAAAACCTTTTCCGCCGGCCGCTCCAAGGAAATTCAAGTCTCTTCCTGGACGGGCACCGCCGCGACCAGCGCCAGGGAAGTTTCGCTCCCCGAACTCGTCTTCGGCGAACACAAACTCGTCAATCTGAAACTCCCTGCAATTGACCTCAGCCCCATCGGCAATGCCTGCGGTGGCAAGATCGACGGCATCCTTGGCGTCGATTTGCTAGACAAAATGGGCGTGACCATCGATCTCAAACGCCGCATTGCCACCTTTGCTCCTGCTCCAGCCGACGCGCGGAAGGTTTACGACCAGATGGAAGGCTCTATGCACAAGTGCAATGTCGCCTTCAATGATGGGAACGCCGCCGCGCTCGAAGACTGCTTCGATCCTGACATCGTGCTTTACACGCCCCATGGCGAATTTCGCGGCCGGGTGCAGGTCATGAGCTATCTTCAGGACCGCTATCTCAAGTACGCGCCAAAACTTTCCTACAGAATGGAACTCCACGAAGCAAAGCTTTACGGTGACGCGCTTTGGTATTCCTACGACTACACGATCGATTCGCCGGCTGAACACGTCAGCGGCCACGGCATGTCCATGTGCCGCAAGGATGGCGACCACTGGCGCGTCCTGAATCTGCACAACTCGCTCCGCGATCCCTCCTCTGTTGCAAAATCCGAAGCCCCGGCTCGCCAATAAAATCGCTCAACAAAAAAGGGGCGCGGGTTGCCCCGCGCCCCTTTCGAGATTTCCATGATCGCTGCCTGCTACTGTTTCGGCGCAGCAGCCGGCTTGGCAAACAACTCATCCTCAATCGGAAAATTATTCTTCACCAGCGTAAGCCGGATATTGATTACCGCACCTTTTTCCGTCCGCTTCATGCGAAATGGAAACTTGAGTCCGTCCACTTCGCGGTAGTCTTCCAGGTCCAGCTTCACCACGTACGGCCCCTCTGGACTGATAAATGTGTCCTCGGTGTGAACCTCAAGTCCTGTTTCCGTATCAAAGTAGAGCTTCGCGCTTTCATTCTTCTGCGGCGAATACTCCACGACATAAGCGTTGTGCGCTCCCACTTTCTCCATCCCCAGCACTTTACCCGTCGCGGCGATCAGAACCATGTTCGCCTGCTCGGAAAATTGCGAACGCCGAATGCGGCTCGCCAGCGCCGCTCCGGAATACTCGTGATAGCCGCCCCGCGGATCCTCGATCCACGCCGACTTGCCGTCGCAGATATCGCGCATCACCAGGTCTTGCTGCATCTTCATTTTGTACATCGTCTTGTCTGGCGACTTCTGATAAATCTCCATCGCCACGAACGAAGAGGAATCTTCGCTCTGGTACACGCCTTTCATCAGGCGCGTGTTCACGTTCTTCCAAGCCTCTTCCCCGCCCACGGCTTTTTGCGCGCGGTCCAGAATGTCTTTGAGCGAAGGAAGTTCTGCATCGGGCGTCGCACTGCTTGCCGCGCTCGCCGATGCCGGAGCCGCGGGAATCTTCTCCGTCACCATGGAAGCGTTGTTCGCGGCCGGAGCCTGGCTGGACACGCCGCGCGGCATCAGCAGCAGCACGATCACCGTTGCGGCAAGAATCGCCAGAGCGCGCTTTAGCTGGGTCTGCATGGCACTTCCTCACTTTCAAGGAACACCGAACGTCTTTCCCAAGTCTGGTGGGTTCGCCTCTTCCTTTCTATAGTGCCTTTGGCCAACTGTGTTTCCTGCACAACTGTACGAAGGTTCAGGTGCGCCTCGGCGATCGCCGTTTTGTGAATAGAAATGAACATGGCCGCCTGGTAACTCGTTTCTCCTGCGCACACCTGTCCTTCAAAACCCCTTCGCAAAATCGTTTTGCTTGCTATTGTGAATTTCTGAAAGCCAAAATTTCGCTCGGGAGGAGTGAAAGAATGAAGAAGCTCCGCTTCCTTCTTTCTCTGGTGACACAGAATAACGACTATCAGCTCGAACAGGCTGTCGCCGCGCGCGCCGCTGCCCAGGATGTCGGCGCCGATCTTGAAATCGTTTACGCCGACGGCGACACCATCACCCAAAGCACGCAAATCCTCCGGGCGATCCAGGCCGATCCACTGCTGCGCCCCGT
Organism: uncultured Acidobacteriota bacterium; assembly: GCA_963794175.1. Taxonomy (GTDB): domain Bacteria; phylum Acidobacteriota; class Terriglobia; order Acidiferrales; family UBA7541; genus Acidiferrum. Next base: position 38,516 of record CAWCCV010000014.1, read on the forward strand.
TGCCGTCATTTTTGAGCCGGTCGGCGGTACCGCTCTGCCGCAAGTCGCTCGCACGGCGGTCGCTGCGGGCATCGGCTGGGGCGTCCTCAATTCCGATCCTTCCTATATCAGCGAACTCAGAACTTCGGCAAAAGCGCCGCTGTTTTCCGTCAGCTCGGACCACAAGGAAATAGGCCGCATCCAGGGCCGTCAGTTTGCCGCGCTGCTTCCGCGCGGAGGCACGCTTATTTATGTGCAGGGGCCGTCAGACAATCTTGCCGCAAAAGACCGCGCCGCCGGCATGCAGTCCACCCTGCCCGCAAACATTCAATCCGTATTGCTGAAAGGCCAGTGGACGGAAGAAAGCGCCGTCAAATGCGTAAACTCCTGGCTCAAGCTCGCCGCTACCGGAAAAATGCGCGTTGATCTCGTCGGCGCGCAAAATGACGCTATGGCCATTGGCGCCCGCAAAGTCTTCGCCACCGTTTCTAATCCGGAAGAGCGCAACCGCTGGATGCGCATTCCCTACACTGGCGTGGATGGGGTGCCGAAAACGGGCCAGGCCTGGGTTCGCGATGGCTCGCTCACTGCCACCATTGTTGTGCCGCCAAACACAGGCATAGCGCTGCGCCTGATGAATGACGCTATGCAGACGGGCCGCTCCGTTACAGAGCGCACCTACACCAAGGCGGAATCGATGCCTACGATTGAAAAACTGTCTTCCCTGAAGCTTGCAAGCTGATCTTGCTCCCTTACATCTTTGCCAGTTCCACGCGGCGATTCTTCGCTCGCCCTTCTTCCGTGCCGTTTTCTGCCACCGGTTTAGTCTGTCCAAAGCCCTTCGCCGTCAATCGCGCCGCCGCCACGCCGTGCGCCGTCAGCCACACGACCACGGCCTGCGCGCGTTTTTCGCTCAGCCCCTGATTTGCGGCCGCGTTGCCTTGATTATCCGTGTGCCCTTCCACTCGCAATTTCAAATCGGCATCCTGGTTTCAGCAGTTTGACGATTTCATTCAGCACGTTTTCCGAGCCAGGCAAAATCGCCGCTTTCCCCGTGTCGAAATTGATTCCGTACACGGCCACGTGCCCGCTCTTTTCAATCTCTCCCGCCAGCGAAGAAGCGTCGGCCGTCACTTCCTGCTGCATCTCCTTCACGGTGATGATCGTCTGGTAGTAAAACGTCCCGCGGTTGTCGATGAAAATCCAGGTTGCGCCCTTGTGCGCCGACCAGCTTGTCCGGTGAACTTGCATAATCGATCGCGAAGCCGCCGTTTTTGAGCGCCGTCTGAAAATTGCGAAACACCTGAATCTCACTCACGCCGTCGCGCGTTCCGTAGTCCCAATAGTGATATTCGCCTTCCAGGTGCTTCGTGTCCCCGCTATCGGAAATCGGAAAGTCCGCTTGTTCGTACTCTTTGTTTTCGCAGGAATGAATCGCGCCACCCGGAAATCGCGACACGAGCGGCGAGTCTTTGCATCCTTCCGCATCCTGTTCTTGCGTTTTCGCCGTCGTCGCCGCCATTGCCAGCGCGCACAGCATCAGGACTTTCATCCAAAGTTTCATAAATGACCTCATTGTTGCCGGGGGTTGATCAAGCCCGCCGGTGTCGTAGCCGCCCCTCCTATTGCTGCCGAAGAGTGTAAAATAAAATCCGCCTGCAGGAGGAGAAGACTCTCCGCCATGCTTTCCAGAAATAATCATGCCGCGCGGATACGGATTGCTCCAGTTTTGCTCGATTTGCTGCCTCGCCTTTGTTTTCTGCGCTTTTTCCTTGTTGCGCAGACCGGTTTGAATCTCGAAGGCAAGGCCGTCGATCCCATCAAAGCTTCCACAGGAAAAGTGGCCGTTTTGATTTTTGTGCGCACGGATTGCCCCATCTCCAACCGTTACGCCCCGCTGCTGCAGAAACTGAATGACGAATTCGCGGGCAAAGCAAAGTTCTGGCTCGTCTATCCGGACAAGAAAACCACTCCCCAGCACATCACCGGACACCTGCAACAGTTTCACTATTCAATTTCTGCTCTGCGCGACCCCGATCATTCGCTGGTAAAGCTCGCAGGCGCCGCAATCACGCCGGAATCGGCGGTTTTCGATTCGCAAGGCCGTCTTGTCTATCACGGCCGCATAGATAACTTGTATGAACAGGCCGCGCGCGCGCGCCCGGCCGCAACGACGCACGAGCTAGCAAAACTCAATTGAGGCCGCAATCGCAGGGAAAACGGTTCCCGTTGCGTTCGTGCCGGCGGTAGGCTGCTACATCTCCGATCTCGAATGACCGCTTTGCCCAAACGAATCGCGATTCTCTGTGCCGCAATCTTTTTCTTCGCTTTGGCGGCTTCCCGGATGTTTCGCGCTCGTGCCGCCGAAGACCGCGGCGTGACTTTCAATCGCGATCTCGCCCCAGTTGTTTTCCGTACTTGCGCCCCTTGCCATCATCCCGGCGAAGCCGGGCCGTTTTCCCTGCTCACCTACGGCGACGTGAAATCCCGCGCCCGCCAAATCGCCGACGTCACGCAAAAACGCATCATGCCGCCTTGGCTTCCCGAACCCGGCGAATGGAAATTTAACGACGACCTCCATCTCAAGCCGCAAGAAATCGCGCTTTTCAAAAAATGGGTGGACGCAGGCATGCCGGAAGGCGCGCCATCCGATCTTCCGCCCGCGCCTCGCTTCAATTCAGGCTGGCACCTCGGCGAACCCGACCTGATTCTTCACGCCGATTCTTCCTTCGAAGTTCCCGCCAGCGGCAGCGACGTCTATTGGAATTTTATTTTTCGTCCGCCGCTGGAGAAAACGCGCTGGATCAAAGCAATCGAAATTCGCCCGGGCGAGCGCCGCCTCGTTCATCACGCAAACCTGATCGTGGACCGCTCGCAATCCTCGCGGCGCCAGGAAAAATCTCCCGGCAGTGGATTTGCCGGAATGGAATTGCAAATCGAGTCCGAAACGTTCGATCCCGACGGCCATTTTCTCTTCTGGAAGCCCGGCACAATTCCGGAATCGGGACCGCACGACATGGCGTTGCGCCTCGATCCCGGCAACGACCTCGTTTTGAATACGCACCTGCAGCCGTCGGGAAAATCCGAAAAAATTCAGCCCGCCATCGGAATCTATTTCACGAATGAACCCGCAACAAAATTTCCGTTGCTGCTCCAGCTTGAAAGCGATCGCAAGCTGGACATTCCCGCCGGCGAAAAGGATTTCGTTGTCACCGATCAATTCGAACTTCCCGAATCTGTTTCGCTACTCGCCATCTATCCTCACGCACACTATTTGTGCCGCGACATCCTTGCGCAAGCCAAATTTCCCGGCGGCGAAACGAAAACATTGCTGCACATCTCGCGATGGGACCTGAACTGGCAAGCCGTCTTCAGCTACACGAAGCCGGTTGATTTGCCCGCGGGTTCAAAAGTCTCCATGCGCTACAGCTACGACAATTCCGACGCAAATCCCGCAAACCCGAATTTTCCGCCGCGGCGCGTCGTTGCCGGCAATCGCGCCAGCGACGAAATGGCGCATCTCTGGCTGCAAGTCTTGCCGAAATCAGACACAAGCCAAGCGCGGGATCCGCGCCGCGTTTTGCAGGAAGCCATCGCCTGGCATCACGTGCAAAACAATCCGGACGATTTCGAAGCCCACTACAATCTCGCCGCCATGCTGCAAGCGCGCGGCGAATTTGCACAATCCATCGAACATTTTAGACGCGCCGTCGCGCTCCGTCCCGGCGATGCGATCGTGGAAAACTCTCTCGGCGGCGCTTATTTCGCCGCGGGAGATTTGCCACAAGCCATTTCTCACCTCTCCGCCGCAGTCAGCGCACGTGCCGACTATTTCGACTCGCAATACAACCTCGGTCTGGCTTTTGCCAACAGCGGCCAATTCCCGCAAGCCATCGAACATCTGCGCGCCGCCGTGCAACTTCGCCCGCAGGATGCCGACGCCGAAGCAAATCTTGGCGGGGCGCTGGCCGCAAACGGCGAAACAAAAGAAGCCGTCGCGCATTTGCGCCGCGCCCTGGAACTCAATCCGCAACACACGCTGGCCCGCGAAAATCTTGCGGTCATATCAGCATGGTGCGTGCGCCGTGCAGTAGGTCGCGCCGACGATCTTCTGTTCCTGAGCTTCGCCGTTCCCTTGTAAATTCCCCGTCCAAGAGATAGCTTCGTTGTTCTGCGTCTGGAGGAGAAAATGCGCAGAGGAATCGCACTCGCCGCCATTTTGGCGGCCGCAATTTTATCCGCGGTCGCGGCCACGCACGGCTACGCCCCCGGCGCTGCTGACGATCGCCTGCAAGGCGCCTTTCGCAGACCCGCCGTCAGCGGATGGACCTTCGTCCACCTGCAAGGCACGCCCGCGCAAATCGGTTATCAACATGGCTTTCTTCTCTCCGGCCGAAATTGCCGATCTCGAAAAGGTCTTTCAGCTCGAACTGACCCACGACAGCGGCAAAGACTGGAATTTCTTCCGCGAAGAGGCGAAAAAGTCCATGTGGCCGCACATCCCCGAAGAATATCGCGAAGAGTTGCAGGGCATCGCCGATGGACTCAATGCCCGCGGCGAGAAAATGGATTTGTGGGATGTTGTCGTCATGAACGCCGCCGAAGAGTGGAGCTACTACGTCGGCGAATGGAACAAGCAACATCAGATCGCGTCGCTCCCCACTATCGTCGCGCCGGATCATTGCAGTGCGTTTGTTGCAACAGGCAGCTACACGAAGGACGGAAAAATCGTCATCGCGCACAACGATTGGACGGGGTATCTGGACGGCGCACGCTGGACGATCGTGCTCGACGTCGTTCCCGCAAAAGGATATCGCTTTGTCATGGACACTTTGCCCGGTTTCATTCACAGCGGCGACGATTTCGCTGTGAATTCCGCGGGAATCATCATCACGGAAACGACGATCACCGGATTTTCCGGCTACGATTTTGGCGGCATTCCGGAATTTGTCCGTGCGCGCAAAGCAATGCAGTATTCTGCGTCCATCGATGAAGTCGCAAGCAATTTCAAGGAAGGAAACAACGGCGGCTACGCCAACGATTGGCTCATCGGCGACACAAGGAAAAACGAAATCGCCAGTCTCGAACTCGGGTTGAAAAATGTAACGCTCGAACGCAAAACCGACGGGTATTTTGCCGGCTCGAATTTCCCCATCAATCCGAAACTCGCCGCGGAAGAAACGAATTTTAATTTGAAAGATCCTTCCATCAGCGCAAACGCGCGCCACAAACGCTGGACGCAACTGCTCGAAGCGAACAAGGGGAAAATCGACGTCGCGATGGCGCAAGAATTTCTAGCCGACCACGTCGATTCGTTCAGCGGAAAAACGGAAGCCAGCGAACGCACTCTTTGCGGGCACGTGGAAGATTCGCCGCGCGGCATGGGCGCGTGGCAACCACCGTTTGGAACCGCGGGCGCCGTGCAAAACAAGGTCACGGACGCAAATCTCGCTGCGAAACTCTCCTTCACCGCCGCCGCGGGTCACGCGTGCGGCAAGGATTTTCTCGCCGCGAAACATCTAGCCGCGCATCCCGAACTCGCCTGGCAGAAACCGGAACTCCGCGACATGAAGGCGTTTCCCTGGACAACGATCGCCGCGCAATAAAAAGGCCATTCCACAATTTCAGTTTTGCCATTCAGCGCAAAGCGCCGGGTTCGATGCCGTTGTGACGCGCTTCGTCAAAAATCTTCTGCATCTGTCCGGAGAGTTGGGATTTCTTCGTTTCGAGCTGGGCGATCTGATCGGAGATGGAGCCGCGGCTCAAGCGGTGATTCGTTTGGATCGCGGTGTCCGTGTTGCTGTCGCCGTTGAAGTTGCGCAGTTCCGCAAGTTTCCTTGTCACTTCATCCAGTTGCGCCTGCAATTTCGCCAATTGCTGTTTGTAGTTCGCAGCGGCCCCGTCTTTTCCGCTGTTCGGCAAGGCGTGCCCTTTTGCGCCGCGATTCGTATCGCCGACAACCGAAACACCGCCGAGTCCGTGCAGGTCGTCGTCCGTCCAAACTTTTTTTGTTTTCTTGTCGCCGGGGTTTGTATTTGCACTTGCCGCGGACGAATTCTGAGCGCTGCTCTGGGACGAATCCGCCTGCTGTTGCGCGGTGGCGTCGGAAGCGCAAAGTGCGCAAGCGGAAAGAATCAGCAAAACGTTTGGCGAGTTCTTCATTGCAGCTACCTCAACTTCACTCTATGCCTCGCCACCGCGGAGCAGAACGCAGTTTGTTCAATGCGCCACGCTGTACGCAAGGGCAGGTGCCAATTCAAGGTTTGGCCGCAGCGGAAGAAGCCCCTCCCAGTTTGTCGAGCTCGGCACGGACGATCGGAATTGCCTCCGCGGGCGGGCCGACGCGGTGATAGCCCGAAGAGAAGGTTTTTTGGTGAACGGAAATTGAAGAAAAGAGTTTTCGCGCGTCGAAATCGTATTGGGAAAACGACGGCAGCCAGATCCCCGGAGCAAATTCGTAACGTTCCTGCATGAAGCGGCTGCCTTTGTAGATTTTTCCAAGAAACACGCCAAACGAAATGTCGTCAGTGACTTCACCTTCTATGCGCGCCATTTGTCCGGAACTGTTGTCGAGCCACACAGTACCTTTGACTCTGGAAAACAGCGAAGCGGAACGCGTGGTGGGTCTGTAATTCGGATTAGGTTCCAGGTGGAATTTGGACAGGGTGCGGTCGGCACGCGTTTCTTCGCCAAGAAAGGTGAAAATAAGTGCGTTGCGAGTCTGGTCAATCAGGTCCGCGCGTTCTTTCTGCTTCTTTGTGAGTTTTTCGTACGCTTCGCGCTGCGGCTTTCCGCTACCGGTGGCCCAGGTGAGCGAATCTAGGAGTTTTTCGAGCTCGCTTTTGTAAGCCTCCGCGTTTGCAGGCGTGCCGTCGGGTCCAAGCGCAATGTGAGCGATTCCGGTTCCAGCCGGGAAGGCGCGGGAGATTCTGGTGGTTGCCGGATTCGGTTCGCTCGCAGATTTTCTTTCTTCGACTCGTTCCATACGCTCGTAGAGGAAAAGAGCCTGTTCGCCTTCTTTGAGGCCGGCAATGGCTGTGTCAAAACGAGTGGGTTCGGTCTTTTCGCCGTCTTTGGGCGTGCCCGCAACGCCCTTTGCGGCCTGCCCAACCAAGAATAGCGCCGCGGCCAGCACGGACAAGCAAAACCAGGAAGAGAACGTTTTCATAGGCGGAAGACCTGCGAACTTGCCCATTTGATTCATCCCATTCCCAGAGTGTTTCACGGGCGAAAGGGGGGCTCACTCCTGGAGGCCAAGCCAAGCCTCCGCCAATAGTTTACCCAAAATGAGGAGGGATCGAGCCCAAAGTCTCCGGCTGATTTTTCCATCCGGTCGATCCACCTAAAATATTGATATAGAAAGAGATACTAGATAAACGGCGTGCTTTTCTGTGGTTTACAAGGCCTTTCTTGCCGGGCGGCGAAAAAACTTTCAATGCCGACAGGGAAATCTGGCGTCTAAAGGAACGAATGGGCTCGTTCGCGCGTATTACAATTGCAGTCTGGTGTGTACCGGGAGGGTGGTTTTGGGCGTAATCCCCATGGGTGGCTTGTCACGCGTGGCGCCGGCGAAGGCGCATGCGCTAAGGCTCGGAAGCTGGCGCGCTTCTCTGGTTACCTTTCTTGAGACCATCCGTTTGGCCTTTGACTCCCTTCGCGCCCATAAACTCCGCAGCTTCCTCACCCTTCTCGGCGTAATCCTGGCCGTGGCCGTTCTTGTCGTGGTCATGAGCTTTGTGGCCGGAATGAACTTCTACGTAGCCGACAAGATCGCCAACCTTGGTGCCAACGTTTTTATCGTCGACCGGTTTGGAATCATCACGAGCAACGATGCCTGGGTGAAAGCGCAGAAGCGTCCGCTGGTGACCATGGATGAATTTGAGCGGCTGCGGGACAACATGCGGACCGCAAAAGCCGTGGCGGCGCTGGACGACCACAATGTGGACGTGCGCAGCGGAAACGAAAAGATGACCGGCACGGACGTGATGGGCGTGTCGGCGAACTACGCGGACGTGCGCAGCATCAGCATCGCACAAGGACGGTTCATCACGCAGTCAGATGACGATCATCGGGCCGAAGTGGTCGTGATCGGATCGGATGTCGCGGCGAAGCTGTTTGCGAACGTGGACCCCATTGGCAAGGCGATCCGTGCGGAAACTCACGAGTATCAGGTGATCGGCGTGGCGACGCCTATCGGCAGCGCTTTCGGCCAGTCGCAAGACAACTTCATGATCATGCCGATCCATACGTTCGGCAAAGAACTGCACCGGCAGAGGGATTGGATCGCCATTTTCGTGCAAGCGCCGACCGCGGAAATGATGGAAGCAACGCAGGACGAAGCGCGGATGCTGATGCGCGCGTGGCGGCATTTGCCGTTCGGGGCGCCGGACAATTTTGCGCTGCTCGGGTCCGATTCGATCATGCAGCTGTGGCACGACTTGACGGGGACTCTGGCTGGAGCCGCCGTGGGCATCGTGAGCATCTTTATGGTAGTGGGCGGAATCGTGATTATGAACATCATGCTGGCGAGCGTGACGGAACGGACGCGCGAAATCGGAATCCGGCGATCGCTTGGCGCGAGGAAAAAACACATTTTGCTGCAGTTCATGACCGAGTCCGGCATGCTGGCGGCGATTGGCGGGATGATCGGGATTTTGACGGCGTACTTTTTCGTCGTGCTGATCAGGACGTTTACCTCCATACCGGTCGAAATGCAGACAACCGCGGTGATTATTTCCCTCGTCGTCTCCACTCTGATCGGACTGTTTTTTGGAATTTTTCCCGCGATGCGGGCAGCGAAACTGGATCCGATTGAAGCGTTGCGGGCGGACGGGTAGGAACTTATGGCACAAGCACACGGCGAAAACCTGAAGCAGGCGATGGATACGCTGCGGACGCACAAGCTGCGGAGCGCACTGACGGTGTTCGGCGTCGTGCTGGGCGTGAGCGTGATCATGCTTGTGGCCGCGCTGATTACGGGCTTCGACGTAAAAGTTCAGGAGATGGTGAACCAGTTCGGCGCGAACACGGCGTTCGTGTCCAAATGGGATCAGGGGCGGCACGGCGATGCGCCTTTGGAAGAGCGGCAGCGGAAATCTCTGACGCTCGAAGATGCCAAAGCGCTGAGAGAGTTTTGTCCCGCCATCAAGAACGTAACCGCATTTCTGCAGACCAACTGGCAGCAATCGCATACAGTGCGCACAAAATCCGGAGAAGTGACGGCGATTGATTTCCGCGGAGTGCAGCCGAATTTCGGGCAGGTGTACGCGAACGCCGCGACGGTCGAAGGAAGGTTTCTCGCAGATGGCGACGACCAGCACAAAGAAAAAGTCGTGATGCTGGGAGAAAACGTTGCGCCAGTGCTTTTTCCGGAAGGGCATCCGATCGGCAAGGATGTGTTTATTGATGGTTCGGCGTTTACGGTGGTCGGCGTGGTGGAAAAGCCCAAGGGCGGATTTGGTTCGGGCGAAGAAGACCGTCGCGTGTTGATTCCCTACAACACGTTCAAAAAGATCTATACGGCGGCCGATGAAGTGAACATGCGGTTTGAGGCTTATCCGGGGATGCTCGATCAATCCGTGGACCAGGCTACGGAAGTTTTGCGGCGGCGGAGAAATGTTCCGCAAGACGGCAAAGACAATTTTTCGATTCGCACCGCTGCGCAGGAAGTGGCGGAGTTCCACGACATCATGGCGATGGTGTACACGGCGACGATCGCTTTGAGCGCGACGGGATTGTTGATTGGCGGCGTAGGCGTAATGAACATCATGCTGGTGAGCGTAACGGAGCGGACGCGCGAGATAGGGATTAGCAAAGCGATCGGCGCGCGCAGCGCGGACATCGTGTGGCAATTCCTGCTGGAAGCGATGACGCTGACTGGCGCGGGCGGAGTATTGGCCCTGCTGATGGTATTTGGACTGGTGCTGCTGATTCGCTGGACGCTGGGCTGGGCGGGCATTGTGCCGGCCTGGGCGGCGGTGACGGGAATTGTGGTGAGCGTGAGTATCGGGCTGATCTTCGGCGTTTGGCCGGCTGTGAAGGCTTCCAAACTGGATCCTGTCGAAGCGCTGCGGTACGAGTAAGGCGCCCGGGCGGTTCTTTCCCGTTCCAAGACCATAGCTGAAATTGTGCTTCCGGGCGCCCTGCCCGGGGGACCTGCAGTCGGGGACAAAGCCTGCCGCCGCAAGTGTCTCCCCCCGTGTAAATCGAAGGAACATTTGGGTTTGAGAATCCGTTTCACAGGGTGCCAGGGATGGGGGTGTGCGATTGGGAGTTTGCCGATGCGGAGCGATGATTTTCTCTACCATCAGGCAAGCGCACTTGGCCGGCGCCGCTGCATTCGGGCAACTTGTGGCTGTACCTTGTGGCAGTACAAGGATGCGAGGATTGCCCGGGGCGCTCGAGGCTTACGACCACCCAAGCTGCGCAGAACTGAGCCGGTGGCGATAAGATGAATTGGGTAATTTGAACGACCGGACGGCAGGCGAATGCGAGTTTCGGTTTCTGGTACTTCGAGAAGGAGTGAGTCTTATGAAAAAGAAAACAGAACGGCAAGTGGTCCGGAATTTGTCCTGGTTTATTGTCGGTTGCGGGGTATTGCTGTGCGGGATCGCCGCGCAAGCACAGGAAAAGCGGGCAATTTTTACGCAGAGCGATTTTCACTGGCAGGCGAAGCTGGCGCCGGGCCAAACGCTGGAGATCATTGGGAGAAATGGAGAGATCAATGCGGGCGGCGCTTCGGGAGAATCGGCGGAAGTGAACGCGACGAAGAAGGGGCACGATGGCGAGGGAGAAAAAGAGGCGTTCATTGAAGTGGTCGAGTATTCGGACGGAGTGACGATTTGCGCGGTTTACGCGCGCGAAGCAAAGCCCGGAAGGTGCCATCGAGGCGGAGTGGATTCCGAGAGCGGCAATTTCTGGCACAACTCGCGGGCAAGGATCGAGTTTTCGGCGAAAGTGCCGCGCGGAGTGCTGCTGAAGGCGGAAACGACGAATGGAAGCATCCATGCGCGCGATTTAAACAGCGTGGTGGAAGCGAATACGACGAACGGAAGCGTGGAGGTTTCGACAAGCGAATGGGCTTCCGGGCACACGACGAACGGGCACGTGGAAATCTCCATGGGGAAGACTGATTGGAAGGGCGATCTTGAGTTGGCCACAACGAACGGAGGAATCTCTGTCTCGCTACCAGGCTCGGCCGCGTTCCAGCTCCATGCCGCGACCACGAATGGAAACATTCATACGGATTTTCCAATAACGGTGATGGGCACGCTCGGGTCGAAAAATGTGACGGGAACGGTCGGATCCGGCGGGCGTGAATTGAGGCTGGCGACGACAAACGGTGGAATTGAAGTGAGGAAGTCAGGAGCCTAATCTCCTTGATTGATTGCGTTTGCTTCCACGCGCTTCGAGACGGCTGGCCGAAGGTACGGTTAACGGTAACGACAGGCGGCTCGACAACTTGTCTTGAGGGCACGGGCCAGAATGGACGATTCTGGATCAAAGTAATCCCGCGACCCAGTGGGACGCCACGCCTTGGCGCTCCAATCGTCGCGCCTCTGACGGGGAGAACTACCCAGGAATCCAAACGATTGTTGAGGAAGAAAATTCCATGAAGACAGCTTTTCGTTTTATCACGGCTGCCCTGGTGCTGGCGTTTGTGGCTTCAATGGTCACACTGGCAGCGCCGGCCCCGGCCAGAGAGCATCCCGCTTACCTGCACGCCCTGAGCGATTTGCGTCAAGCCCGCGCGCTTCTGCAGAGACCGGATGGCGGCGAACTGCGGGAGCAGGAGAAGAAAGCGATACGCGAGATAGACGACGCGATCAGTGAAATCAAGAAGGCCGCGATCGATGACGGCAAAAACCTGAACGATCACCCGCCTGCAGATGCGCGGATGGATTGGGCGGGTCGTTTGCACCGCGCGGTGGAGCTGCTGGACAAGGCGCGCAGGGACGTTTCCGAGGAAGAAGACAACCAGTTTGCGCAGGGATTGCAGCAGCGGGCGGTGCAGCACATTGACAAGGCGCATCACCACGTGGAGGAAGCAATTCAGCTGGTGAGGTAGCCAGAAGCCCAGGGTTGCGAGGAATCAAAAAGCGTCCCGGCGTCAGCCGGGACGCTTTTTTGTGGGCCGCCAGGGAGGTTAGAGGAGGGATCTAACCCCGACCGGCGGAAATCTAGGCTGACCGCAGGAGACGTGCGGCGCGGTCGCGCAGCGAGGATTGCTGCTGCGCCGGCTGGGCGACTTGGGCAGCGACCTTGCGGCGAGCCAGAGGGTAAAGAATTTCGGCAAGAGAATCGCCGGACGTCGGACGTAGCACGGGGTCTTTCGCCAGACACCTCATGACGATTTCGTCGAGCGCTTGCGGAACCGTGGAATTGCGATGAGAAGGCGGCAGCGGCGCAGAAGAGAGAACGCGCGTGCAGACTGCCTGAATCGAATCCGCATGGAACGGGCTTTCGCCAGTGAGCAGCTCGTACATGACGCCGCCCAAAGAAAACAGATCGGAGCGGGCGTCTTGCGGGCGGCCCATGATCTGTTCGGGGCACCAGTAAGCGGGAGTGCCGAGAAGCGGGCTGCCGACGCCGTCGCGATGCGCAACGCGCGCCATGCCAAAGTCCGACAATTTTACTCTGCCTTCGGCGTTGATGAGGATGTTGGCGGGTTTTACGTCGCCGTGAATCACGCCTTTGCGATGCGCGACGCTCAGTGCAACGGCGATGTCTCCCATCCAGGCGCAGGCGCGAGGAAAAGGAATCGTGCCTTTTTCAAGAACGCGGTCAAGCGGCTGGCCGTCCACAAATTCCATGACGAGGTAGGGAGTCTGCGTGGCTTCGTCAATGCCCATGTCGTGCAGCGCGAGAATGCAAGGGTGATTGATTTGGCCGATGACGCGAGCTTCCTGAAAGAATTTTTCGCGCGATTCGCCTTTGGCGATTTCGGCGGGGAAAATTTTGATGGCGACAATGCGGCCGATGTACGGGATCGTGCGCGCGGACGACGCGGCTGAAGGCTCCGGCGCCGACCGTATCGAGAATTTCGTAGCGACCAACTTTCACGTTGGACCGACCTTCCGTGAAGCGAGGGACATTCCGCAGTAGCAAGGATAGGGAAAGACAAGGGGCGGAGGGAATGAAGCAGTAGTCCTATTTTGCAGCGTACGGTAGTACTAGTAGGAAGTGTCTGTAAGTATAAGTAAAATAAGAGGTTAATGGTGATCTAGGGCAAACCGTCGAAGTTGTTCCTGGCCGGGGGGCGCGCTAAAAGCTTGCGCTCTTTCGCGCGATTTCTAGAAAGCGACGGGCGGGCGCCTATTTCTTGCCAAATGGCGCGAGCGCTGGGGCGGTCTTGAGCGACGAGGGGAATTCTTCGACATAGGTTTTCATGGAACGGTGCCAGCGGCCGTTAAAACCAAACAGATACATCTCCTTGATGGCTTGACTAGAGGGCCAACCATCGTGCGCCATGCGGTAAGTCGCGATGAAGACACCGGCGCGGTCTTCGCCGAAGCGGCAATGAACAAAAACTTTTTCGCGAGGATCGCGAAAAAGAAAAAGAAATTGGGCGACTCTGATCGTTGGTGGGAGGAGCCCAGCCGCTGACGGGAATATTGAGGAAGCGAATGCCGATGGATTCGGCTTGTTTGCGTTCCCAATCCAGTTTTTGCGAATCGTCCCGGCGGAGATCCACGATCGTCGTGATGCCGAGATTTTTGAGTTCCTTGAAGCCCTGTTTGTGCGGCTGGGCGCCGCGAAAGAGCGAATCGTTGATTTTTCCGCCATGGGGCAGGCCGGGGAGTGTCAATTTTTCGCCGAAGCGCGGCGCGGAAATGGTTTCTGAAGAATTTTTTTCGGGCGGCGGGAGCTGTCGCCGAACAGCGTAAAGAGAAATAATGGAGAACACGAGCGCAGAGAAAAGTTTCATAGAAGATTGGATGCAAAGAGTTTAGCGCGACAGGGGCGGAGAAAAATTCGAAAACAGAAGTGTTGCGGGAATGGAAAGAGCACCACTAGATATAGACGCAGTGCGAAAAAGTCATCCACATTTTGCGTTTTTCTCTTGACAGAAAATTTACATACGCCGATACTGCGAATCCAGATTCGGGGGAACGTGGAAGCGCCAGACGGACCCAGTCGAGGCTGTGACAGGTTCGTTTAACAAAACCCACGAAACCGGCCCGGGTTTTAAACGAAAAAAACCGAGCGCGAAGTAGATGCTCCGCATTGGCTTTTGCGAAGCAGCGGACCTGCTGTGAGGCTGTGTTTGCCGAGCAAGCGGCCAATGGCAGGGCATTGCTTTTGCCGGCCTCAAGGAATTGAGCGATGGTAAAGGGATTTGTCGCGCAAATTTTTTTCGCGGGCGGCTTCTACGGTCGAATCGAGCTCGTGAGAAATTGGACGCGGTAGTAACGAAATTGCGAAGCGAATTTTCTCCGGGGCGCGCGGGGAGTAAAATAGAAGGGTTCCTCCCAAGTCGGGGGCCCTGTAGTGTGGAGGAACGGGATGGCAACGGTGAAGCCGGCACTGAATGGAAAGACGCTTGAAACGAAGGCGGCTGCGGAAATGGCAGCAGGCGTTCGAACAGGACTCGTTTTCGAGCGGTTCTTTACCGATGGAAGAAGTTTCGCCATTCGACGCGGTCGAATGGGAAAAGCGCACTGCCCTGATCGGCAATGAAAAGGGCGTGACGATCTTCCGGCAGGAAGACGTGGAAGTGCCGAAGGGCTGGTCGCAGACGGCGACGAACATCGTCGCCAGCAAATATTTCCACGGAAAACCGGGAACGCGCGAGCGGGAAGGCTCGGTGCGGCAGCTGATCGGCCGCGTGGTGAATACGATTGTGCGGTGGGGCGAAGAAGGGCGGCTATTTTGCCGATGGCGCTTCGCGCGACGCGTTCCGGGACGAACTGGCGCACCTGCTGGTCGAGCAGAAGATGGCGTTCAATTCGCCGGTGTGGTTCAACGTGGGCGTGCAGCCGAAGCCGCAGTGCTCGGCTTGCTTCATCAATTCCGTTCACGACAGCATGGAATCGATCATGGGCCTGGCCAAGACCGAAGGCATGCTGTTCAAGTGGGGCTCGGGAACGGGCACGAATTTTTCGACGTTGCGCGGGAGCAAGGAAACGCTGTGCGGCGGCGGCATTGCGTCGCGGCCCGGTCAGCTTCATGAAGGGCTTCGACGCGTTTGCCGGCGTGATCAAGAGCGGCGGCAAGACGCGGCGCGCGGCGAAGATGGTGATCCTGAACATCGATCATCCGGACATCGTCGAGTTCATCGAATGCAAGATGAAGGAAGAGCGCAAGGCGCACGTGCTGATCGAGCAAGGCTACGACGCTGCGATTGACGGCGATGCGTACACTTCGATTTTCTTCCAGAACGCGAATCACTCGGTGCGCGTGACGGACGAATTCATGCGCGCGGTGGAGGAAGACAAGGATTGGTGGACGAAGAACGTCAACGACGGGCAGCCAAACGAAAAACTGCGCGCGCGCGATCTGATGTACAAGATTTCCGATTCGACCTGGCGCTGCGGCGATCCGGGCATGCAGTACGACACGACGGTAAACCGCTGGCACACATGCAAGACCACGGCGCGGATCAATGCCTCGAATCCGTGCTCGGAATACATGTTCCTGGACGACACGGCGTGCAACCTGGCTTCGCTGAACCTGATGAAGTACGTGAACACGAGCGGACAGTTTGACGTGGCAGCGTTCAAACACGCGGTGGATGTGACCATCACGGCGCAGGAAATCCTGGTGGACAACGCCAGCTATCCGACGCCGAAGATCGAAAAGAATTCGCACAATTTCCGTCCGCTGGGCTTGGGCTATGCGAATCTTGGCGCGCTGCTGATGTCCATGGCGCTGCCGTACGATTCAGATGAAGGGCGCGACGTGGCCGGCGCGGTCACCGCGCTGATGTGCGGCGAAGCGTACGCGCAGTCTTCGCGCATTGCAGAGCGCATGGGACCGTTCCCCGGTTATGCGGCAAACCGCGAGCCGATGCTTGACGTGATTCGCATGCACCGCGAAGCGATGCGCGGAATTCAAGCCGGATCACGTGCAGCGGCGATCTCTACATGGCGGCGCAGGAATCGTGGGACAACGCGCTGTCGCTCGGCGAAAAGCACGGCTACAAGAATTCGCAAGTCACCGTGCTGGCTCCGACGGGCACCATCGGCTTCATGATGGATTGCGACACCACCGGCATCGAGCCGGATCTGGCGCTGGTGAAGTACAAGAAGCTGGTGGGCGGCGGCTTGATCAAGATCGTGAACAACACCGTGCCGTCAGGCGCTGATGAAGCTGGGCTACACGCCGGAACAGACGAGCGAAATCGTTTCCTACATCGACAAAGAAGGAAAAATGGAAGGCGCGCCGCACTTCAAGGCGGAGCACCTGCCGGTGTTCGATTGCTCGCTGGCGCAGGCCGGCGGCGCGCTCGATTGCCTGGACTGGCCACGTGAGGATGATGGCGGCGGCGCAGCCGTTCCTTTCCGGCGCGATTTCAAAGACGATCAACATGCCGGAAGATTCGACGATTGAAGACATCTGCAAATGCGTACATCGAATCGTGGAAGCTGGGGCTGAAGGCCGTGGCGATCTACCGCGACAATTCGAAAAAGTCGCAGCCGCTGAACGCGGCCGGGAAAAAAGAGGAAAAGAAGGCGGAGATTACGGCGCAGGAAATTCAACCGATGCAACGTGAGCTGTTTGCGCGTGCGCAGCGGGAAAAGATGCCGGTGGAGCGCGAACTCCGATCACGCACAAGTTCAGCGTGGGCGGCCACGAAGGCTACATCACCGTCGGCATGTACGAAGACGGGCGGCCGGGCGAAATCTTCATCAAGATGTCCAAGGAAGGCTCGACGCTTTCCGGCGTGATGGACGGATTGGCGCTGACGATTTCGATGGGCTTGCAATATGGCGTGCCGCTGAAGGTGTTCGTGGACAAGCTGGTGAACACGCGGTTTGAGCCGAGCGGGATCACACCGAATCCGAATATCCGATTCGTTTCCTCGGTGCTGGATTACATCGCGCGCTGGCTGGGCGGGCGGTTTATCTCCGCGGACTATTTGAAGCTGAACGGATCGGCGCCGGTAGAGGCAGGTGCTGCGGCGGACGGCGATGACGCCGCCTGCGGCGGTGCACGATCGCGGCGATGCCGCCTGCCGTGAAGCCGGCGAGTCTGCGAATTCGATGACCAATGCGCACGAAGGCGCGCCGACCTGCAGCGAGTGCGGCATGTTGATGGTGCCGAACGGCGCTTGCTACAAATGCGAAAACTGCGGCAGCACGAGCGGGTGCAGCTGAGCCGATGAGAAAAAAGGAGACGCGAGCGACTGAATGAGCGCACACGCCACTCGAACAGCACTGGCAGCAACCCCGGTTCCCGTTCAACAAAAAACGCGAGGCTTTTTGCGCATCGTTCGTCACGGCGCGGGGCCCGCGGCCATTTACATCATCACATACCACAAGCTGGACGCGCAGGGCACGCTGCCGAGGCCGGCGATGGCTGAAGGCGCGCGAAGCGCTGATCGATCTGCTGGAAAAAATCGGCGTGGACTTTCGCGTCAGCGAAGTGCGTGGCGCGCTGGAAGATATTCTGCGGTTCGGCTCGGCGAATATTCCGGACTTGTGGCTGAGCGACGAAGAGATGGTGGAAAAGGGACTGGTCGAAGCCTAGGAAACAATTCCCCCGTCGAACTCAATGGGCCGGAGTCCGGCTTTTCCCTTTTTGATCGAGTACAGTTGCGGGTACGCTCGACTTTGTGACCAGACTTCTGCCACGTCCAGCGAGACGCTGCAGCTTTCCAGAATTCTCGGTGACGCTTGACGACGTTCGTTGAAGTTTTGAAGTGCTTTTCTCGAACGAGGCGGCAAGAGTTTGCGCCCGCCGCGTTTCTAGAAATGAAAGCACTCCCCGATCCTGAAAAGAAACGGGAGCCGGACTGGGAGCGGATCCCAAGCTGAAAGTCTGGCTGCGTGGCTTGTAGATAGAAGCCGCCGCCGAGGAAAATTTCCCACGAGACAGACGCGGCGAACGAGGCGAGCGGATGTGAACGTCAGCGAGGACGCGGGCGCAGAGGCGGGCGCGCGGCGAGTGAGCGCGGCCGCATGCGGAAACGAGGGCCAAGCGGCGGCGGGACGGCTTGCAGCGAACAGCCACAGCTTGGGCAGAATTCCAGGCCGGCGTTGGGGCCGGAAAGATGGGCACGGAGCCAGTGTCCGCGAGCCGAACACTGCTGATTAATGCATTGCACGGTCCAGCCGGGCAGATATTGCATGTGCGTGTTCTCCGGTGGCCGCCTTCCCCGGTGAGGGGTTCCCGGGCGGCAAGATAACTGCTTTGGCGGGGATTTTGCTCCGGAGCGTGTTTGGTGTCAAGGGAAAAGCACTACAAGATATAGTGGTATGGTTGCGAGGGCGCGCTTTGGCTACGTAAGATGGCAGCCAGGAAATGGTAACAGTGGGTGCTGCGTAGTAGTGGGAAGAGAAGTGGAGGACTTAATGGCGAACGTAGAATTCAGTTTTGGCGGCGGAAAGACCCGGGATACCGAATTTCAGCGGTTTGAAATCGAGATTTTTCAAAATTGTCGGTGTGGATCGCCTTGCTCATCCTGTTGATGGCGTCGACGACGTCTATTCCCACGGGGCACGTAGGAGTGCTAACGCTGTTTGGAAGGGTGACAGGCGACGTCTTGCCGGAAGGCATTCACCTGATTAACCCGCTGAAGAATGTTGCGAAACTCTCCATCCAAACGCAATCGCGGAAAGAGAGCGCCAGCGTTCCTTCAAAGGAAGGCCTTGTGCTCGCACTCGATACATCGCTGCTGTTTCACTTGGACAAAGACCGCGCAGCTCAGGTATTTCAATCCGTGGGTGAAGACTATGCGGAGACGATTATCGAGCCGGAGTTGCGCTCGGCGATTCGCGCAGCGACATCGTCGCACGCTTCGAACGATCTCTATACAAACGCACGCGAACTTGTGCAGCTCCAGATCGAAAACGATTTGAAAGCCCAGTTGGCGCCGCGTGGAGTGATTGTCGAAGCGGTATTGCTGCGCGATGTGCAGCTGCCGGCGCTGTTGAAGGCTTCGATCGAAGCAAAGCAGCAGGCGGAGCAGGATGCGTTGCGCATGAGCTTTATCTTGCAAAAAGAGAGACAGGAAGCAGATCGCAAGAGTATTGAGGCGAAAGGTATTTCCGACTTCCAGAAGATTGTGGCGCAGGGAATCAGCCCACAGTTGCTTGAATGGAAGGGCATTGAAGCGACGGAAAAGCTGGCGGCCAGCCCGAACACAAAAGTGATTGTGATTGGAAATCCGAAAAACGGATTGCCGCTGGTGCTTGAGCCCAAATAGCGCGTTTAGGACTTCAGTTTCCGCGCAACTGGCGCGCGCGGAATAAGAAGGCCACGACGCAAAGCGCGATGGAAATGGCCAGATACTTCAAGGCCAGCGGCAGAACATTTGGGCCGCTGGCTGCGCCGGTGTAGTCAAGGCCATAGGTGTGGTTCATCGGGCCGACATACCAGACAAGCGTGTAGAAGCCCTCGAACACTTTGCTGGTGCCGCTGACGACGCCGAGGCAGAGCGCCAGAGAAGGGATGAACGCGGCGGCAGCAAACAGCGCGAGGAGATTGCCGGTATCGTGCGCAATCGCAACTCTAACGACTGAACCCGCGCCTGTAAGCAGGGTTGTAAGGAAAGCCGCCAGCCAGCAAGCGGGCAATTGACGCGAGAGAATTCCAGCGGAAGAAAACAGAAGTGCGCGCGTTTCAAAGCGCGACTCGCGCGCGCCCATGCCGGACCAGACGAGAACGGGCCAAATCCAGGAAACGCCCAGCAACACTCCGCGAGAAACTTGAACGGGCGTGACGAACTGCGCGACAAGAAGTCCGGCAGCGACGACGTACCACCACCAGCGGAGCCCCTTGAGCAGCAAGCGCAATTCTGCGGCAAAGACGCGCAAGAAGGCGTTTACCCCTGCCGTCGAAGCAAGAGGTGTCAGGTGCGGTGTGCTAATGGCGCCGGCTCGAATGAGCGCCGCGGAATGCCCCGGCGCAAAGAAGCCGGGTGCAGGCTGAAGAACAGCCTTTTTTGCACGCGACGAATGCGCAAACGATCTCGACGGGTCGAAACGGTCGAAGACGACCGCAGCGAGTAATGCAAGAAAAACTGCGACGCCGGTCCAGACAAGACGCAACCACAGACTTTCCGCAGTCCAGTCAACTCCTTGCCAGCGAAATGAATGGACGATCTCGACCGGACTGTCCGCAATGGTGAACGAAAAACTGTTCTTGTAGCCGGGAATGTTTGCGCGCGCCCCGGCCATCATGCTGTCCGAGACAGCCATCAAGCCCATGGGATCCAGGCGATGGTTGCCGGAGATTTCCGGAAGGCCGATGCCGAGTATGGACCAGACAAAAAACCAGGCAACATTGCCCAACCCGCCGCGAAGAAGTGGCAATGTCTCAAAGAGAAGGGCCACGCCGGCGGTAAGCGCCATGGCGGGCAGAGCAACCACGAAGAACGGAGCGAGCAGGGCGAAGAGATCGAAATGCGCGTCTTCTCCGGCCAGGAGCTGCATCAAAATGGCGCAAACGGCCAGAACGAGAACCGCCGCGCTGAGCACCGCAAAATTGCTGAGGAATTTTCCGAGCGTGTAGGAAACCTTCGAAAGCGGAGTTGCCGCGAGGATTTGGCCGACTCCGGTGATGCGGTCTCTATCCACCGCATTTTTTACGACATAAAAGCCGACTAGAGTCACAAAGCAGGTGGTGGTAAGCGCGACGAGTGCGCCAATCCAGGCCGAAGTGTAAACGCCGCGGTACGCGCCGAGCTGGACCGCGATTCGTCCGGTAGCCGCGGAATAGCCGAGAAACAGAGCAAAGAGCAGGGTGAGAAGAAAACTGTAGCGGCGCACGCGTTCAAGCGAGTCCGCGCGCGCAATGGCCATGATTGTACGGAACGCGTTCAAGCTGCGACTCCGATTTGTGCCGTTCCGGACGCGCGTTGCAAGGCTAGTGCGGCAAGGTAGACGTCTTCAAGCGACGGCTCGAGCGCCCGTGCGTTCGCTGACGGTGCCACCCTAGAAACAATGCGGGCGCGCACGCCGTCGCTGCGATGGGTAGTGCTGCTGATTAAAAAGCGCTGACGCAGCGCGGGAAGTTCAGCGCTTGGCAGGACGAGTTCCCAAACCTGTCCTTCGACACTCGCAAGAAGCTGTTCGGGCGCGCCGTGGGTGAGCAATTGTCCCTGCGCGAGAATCGCGATGCTGGTGGCGACGGCTTCAATGTCCGAAACGATGTGGGTGGAGAGAATCACGATGCGCTCGCCGGAAAGTTCCGAGAGCAGATTGCGAAAGCGGACGCGTTCTTCGGGATCGAGGCCGGCGGTGGGTTCGTCAACGATGAGGAGCCGGGGATCGTTGAGCAGGGCTTGGGCGATTCCGACGCGCTGGCGCATGCCACCGGAGTAGCCGCCGAGAGGGCGCTTGGCAGCTTCGGTAAGATTCACAAGCTCGAGCAATTCGGAGATGCGTTTGCGCGCCGCAGCCGCGGCGATTCCTTTCACCGCCGCGAGGTATTCGAGAAATTCAATCGCGCTGAGATTCGGGTAGACGCCGAAATCCTGGGGAAGATAACCGAGCGTTGCGCGCAGAGGCTCCGGCTGCTTTGCCGTATCCATTCCGTTCCACAAAGCGCGGCCGCTTGTGGGGCGCGTAATCGTGGAAAGAATTTTCATGAGCGTGGATTTGCCTGCGCCGTTGGGGCCGAGTAGACCGAGTACGCCCGGGCCAAGCGAAAGGTTTACCCCACGCAGGGCGCCCGGCTTGCCGCGATAGTCCTTACACAATTGTTCCAAGACAAGTTGCATTGAATTTCCAGTCGGAAAAGTAAGAGTGCCGTTTGCTAATGAAACTACGCAGGCGGGCAGCGAAAAGTTCCCGGACTGGCGAGCGAGAAATGAGACAAAGCCGCGGATGCAGGGATTAGTTCAGCTGAGGTGCGGGGGTTTTGACCGCGTCGGGGGAAATGCCGGCTTCTTGCATTAAGGCGGCGAGCTGGCGTTTGAGATCCTCGACGGAAATCTGCTTGTCGCCGATGGTTTTTTGCAGCTCATCGAGCTTCGCTTTGCCCTTGGCGTCGCGAGAATAGTCCGGGTTCGTATAAAAAGAATCTGAGTCGAGGGCGAGTTCGCGCTTGAGTACATCTAGTTGCGCTTGCGCCTGGATGAGCACTTCCTTTGCTTTTGCGACTTCGGCGGTTTGTTCTTCCTTCTTCTTGGGATCGGCGGCGGGCACACGTGCGCCCGGCGGAGCGGGCGCATCAGACGGGGCTGGCGAATCTGTTTGCGCAGCCGGGCCGACCGGCGGCGCTGAAGTTTCAATCGTGCCCGCGGGCGGCGTCGCGCCGCTATCGGCGGAAGCGGGGCGCAGGCGAATGGTGTCGTCCGTAATCACATGGGCGTCTTTTGCAGCGGCCTTTTTTTGCTCTTTGGCTTTGCGCGCGGCTTCTGCCACGGATTGAGAGTTGTCCTGCGATTGTGCGAAAAGAGCAGGAGAAGCGGCGGTAGCCGCAGCCAGGGCCGCGATTGAGCCTAGCCAAATTGTGCGAACGCGATAGATTGGGTTCATAGGTCTTGTCTCGCTTGGAGCTGAAACTGCAGAATACGCCTAGAGATTGCCGGGCGCAATCGCCCGAAAGTACAGGGCCGCCAATGAATCAAGGGGAGTCGGCGCCCCCGGCGGGGGAGCCAATTATACCAAGAGGTCTCCATCTCATCAGGATTGCAAGCCTTAAAAAAATTGAATATGCGGGCGAGAGGGCGGCAAGAAATTCTTTTAAATGATGATGTTGTGGATAGCCATGCGGCGCTTGCCACGATCGAAGCCGCCCCGGACGGGCGTTTCGATTGCCGCCTCGTATCTGTTTCATCGGACAGGCCATCACAAACTGGAACGCTGGACATCAATTGTGCATATCGGCACGGCGACTGCAAGCGCGGTTAGAAATTATTGCTTAAAGACGGCTCATGGGCCGCCGCCTTCAACCCCTTAGCGCCATACTTCCGCGGCGACGTTGCTTTCCCCTCGATATCTCGCGCATCTAATAAAATGGGGTTTGGGCGAACACGGGCCGCTACAGTCCCGGAAAATTTGCGGACGATTCTCATGTGCTGCATACTCGCGGCGCGAACCGGAGTTGGTGGCTCCGGGCGCAAGGGTTTGCGAAGAAAGAATCAGGGTGGGTTCATGCAGAGTAGTGGCAGCGCGAGCCGTTTCATCCCGATGGTGCTGCTTTGTTGGGTGTTTCTGCCCCCAACCGGGCGGGCGGCTGAACCTGGCAAGCCCTGGAAAAGCCCGGAAGTTTTGTTCGCGCAAGAAAAACCCACCGTTGACCCGCCCACGACGCAAAGTCCCGATCCGGCCAGCAATCCACCTGTCACCGAAGCGAAAACGGAAACCGAGCGGTACACGCTTTCTCATGAGCGCTATGAAAAGGCCGTTGCGTATTCGCGCGCGTGGTACACGCTTTATTTCATCTGGACCGTAGGCGGAATCGCGATTGTTTGGCTGCTTTTAAGACTCAGGGTTTCAGCGAAGATGCGCGATTTTGCGGAGCAAGTGACGGAAAACCGTTTTTTGCAGGGTCTAGTTTTCATTCCCATACTGGTTCTGGCCGCGCAGACGCTGGAACTGCCCGTACTTCTTTATGGGCACTCCCTTTCTTTGCGGTATCAGCAGTCGGTGCAGGGATGGGGCTCGTGGCTTTGGGATTGGACCAAGGAAGAAGCGCTGTTTGTGGGAGGGGCGTTGATTCTTGGGTCCATTCTTCTTTGGCGAATTCGCAGGAGCCCCAGGCGATGGTGGCTGCAGTCCTGGTGTTTTGCGCTGGTGATCGTGTTTGCCATGTTCTTCCTCAGCCCTTGGGTCATCGACCCTCTCTTCAACGAGTATGAGCCGCTTGATACAACACACCCGGAGCTGGTGAGGGCGATTGAAAAAATTACGATTCGCGCCGGGCTTGCCATTCCGCCCGACCACATGTTTTTGATGCGCGCGAGCAAGAAAACCAATCAGATCAACGCATACGTCACGGGAATCGGAGCATCCAAACGGGTCGTCGTATGGGATACGACGATCAACAAGACCACCCCGAACGAAACACTTTTCATATTCGGGCATGAAGCGGGTCACTACGTCCTCGGCCACGTGCGAAATGGATTCTTATTTTTTTCTGCTTCGCTCCTGCTCGCCCTGTATGCCTGTTTCCGGGCGATGCATCTTCTTCTGGGAAAATGGGGAGCCACCTGGAGAATTTATGGCCCTCAGGATTTGGCATGCCTGGCTGTACTCCTGCTGATTTTCAAGACGCTGGCTTTTTTCTCCACGCCGGTTGAGTCCGCTTTTTCCAGGATGGAAGAGCACAACGCGGATATTTTCGGGCTGGAAGTGATTCACGGAATTGTGCCCAGCTCAGGTGACGTAGCCGCTCACGCGTTTCAGGTTCTTGGCCGGGAAGATCTCTCCGACCCGAATCCGCCGCCCTTTATCACGTTCTGGCTCTACAGCCATCCGCCACTTGCCGAGCGGCTTGTCTTTGCGCACAGCTACGATGCGTGGTCGAAGGGGAAATCGCCGCGCTTTGTGAAGTGAGTTGTCTACGCGCCCGCGGCGCGCTTCTTCAAAGTTCGGCGCCGGGCAAAGGCAGCAACCTTGTGCCGGTTTCCGCAAAGCGACATGGAGCACCAGCGGCGCCGGTGCGTGCGGGAATTGTCGCAGAAAAAAAGGCTGCAGGCAGGATTCGCGCAAAGGCGAACCTGGGACGGCTGGCCCAGGGTGATCAGCTCTGCCGCGGACCTGGCGATTGCGGCAAGAAGCCAATCAAGCCCGCCCTCCCGCGCTATGTATTCCATACGCCACGTGCGGGAAGCCGTCTCCATCAGTTCCTCATGGCCTTCCGTGACGCGCAAAACCTCGTTGATAGGGGCGATCCATTCCCCGGCAACGCGATCCTTTTCCGCCAGCGCCCTGAAAACTGACCGCAGAGCGTCGCGGAGCCGCCGGGCGCGGCCAAGCAAGTCGTACGCGGCTTGCACGTCCGAATCGGTTAGCTTTGAAAGCTCTCGGGCGCGGTCCGGAGAGACGACATGCGTCGCATGAAGAAACTCGATCAACTCGTCCCAACTGAGTCTCGAGGACTCACCTGAGGCGGGAAGCGAAGGCAAATTCGCAAAATCAATCGCCAGGCGGCCACCAACCAGGGCAATGCCGGGCTTTGCGTCAGTCATCGTGGCCACGCTAAAGCGGAGAGCGGCATAACCTGGCAAATCTATTATTACGGTTAGTTAGAGTCAATGGAAATTCCCGGGCGGTTCGTGATGTCTCCAAATTGCTTCACGGGCATCTAACCCCGGGAGAGCACAGGTGCTTACCCGTGAAAACAGCTTTCTTCGTGCTTGCGGCAGTCCTAGCAACAGGCCTTTTTCTCTTTCTTGCCGTCCGTCACCCGGGCAGGGTTCGCGCTGCGCCAGTCGATGAAAATCAGGCCACTCGTCCGGTGGTCGTCGAACTGTTCACTTCAGAAGGTTGCTCCAGTTGTCCCCCGGCGGACGCGCTCTTGGCGATGCTCGACCAGCAGCAGCGGCTAGGCAAGGCGGAAATCATCGCTTTGGAAGAGCACGTGGACTATTGGGACCAGCTTGGCTGGCGCGATCCGTTTTCGTCCGCCCAATGGACCCGGCGCCAGCAAGACTACGCGGCCGCCTTTCAAAGCGAGGGCGTCTACACGCCGCAAATGGTTGTGGACGGCCGCGCGGAATTTGTCGGCAGTTCGCTTGGCAGCGCTCGCGCTGCGATTTCTGAAGCCAGCCGGTTGGCAAAAGCGAAAGTGACCTTGTACGTCGTCAGCGCTTCGCCCCAGCAAGCGCGCCTGAAAGTAGACGTCAAGATGCTTCCGGATCCCGCGTCCAAACAAGCGCAAGTTTGGCTCGCTGTAACGGAATCAGGACTTCATTCTGAGGTAAAGCACGGTGAAAATGCCGGCGAAGATTTGCACCACGCTGCGGTTGTGCGCAGCCTTCGCAGGATTGCGGATGCCAGGCCGGGAGACGCCATTGCCTACGCTGGAGAGCAGGAAGTGGCGCTTGATTCCGCCTGGCAGCGGCAGAACATTCGTTTCGTCGTTTTTATTCAGGACGCAAAATCGCGCCACATTCTGGGCGCAGCTTCCGTGCATCTGGCACAATGAAAGGCTCACCGCCGGGAATTGCTGCCGCCGGCAATAGCAGGGGTCCAAAATGGATTTTTCGGCTGCGCCGCCGCCCGAACGGGAATCGGCTTCGCCACGATTTTCATCGGGACCAAATTCGCCCAACCCGTTTTTCTATAACGAAGCCGGCCTCCGTCCTGGCTGGCGCATTCTTCTTTATCTTGCACTGGTTTTTTTCCTGTACAGGATGTTGCTGGTTCCGGTCTCGCTC
Organism: uncultured Acidobacteriota bacterium; assembly: GCA_963794175.1. Classification (GTDB taxonomy): domain Bacteria; phylum Acidobacteriota; class Terriglobia; order Acidiferrales; family UBA7541; genus Acidiferrum. The sequence goes on from CAWCCV010000014.1 coordinate 64,989, forward strand.
GTCTTTCGCACTCCACAAAGCGCGCTTTCCGTTTCCGGCATTATTTTCGGCGAGGCCATGGTCTTCGTGGCGGCGTTCGGCGCGGCGATCATCATGTCCAGAATCGAGCAGCAGCCTGTCGCTTTATATGGACTCGGTCTTGGCTCCGGATTTGGCAAACGGTTCTGGCAAGGAATGCTTGTCGGCCTTTGCGAAATCAGCTTTCTCGTCGGTGCAATGGCCCTGTTCGGCAGCTATTCCTTTCAAAACCTGGCATTTCACGGCGGAAAAATAGTGCAGTGGGGCGTGCTCTGGCTGATCGCTTCCATTCTGATTGCGCTGCCGGAGGAATTTCTCTTTCGCGGGTACATGCAGCACACTCTGGCAGAAGGCATCGGCTTTTGGCCTGCGGCGATCATCCTTTCCATCCTGTTCGGCCTAACGCACAAGATGAATCCCGGCGAGAATTGGATCGGCGTAGCCAATATTGTCCTCACCGGTTTGCTGTGGGTTTTCAGTTTGCGCCGGACGGGAACACTCTGGTTTGCGGTGGGATGGCACGCCGCGTTCGATTTCGGCGAGAGCTTTTTGTATTCCGTCCCCAACAGCGGCGGCGTTTTTGAAGGGCACTTGTCAAACGCGGCGGTTGCCCCCGGCCGTGCGTGGCTTACGGGTGGAAACGTCGGGCCGGAAGCCAGCGTTTTCGCTTTTCTGACACTCGTGCTGGGTGTGGCGGTTGTCCATTTTTGGTTTCCGGCAAAGCGGGAAAAAGAGGGCACGGTTTAGGCCCGAGCGTTCTAGCGCACCAGCTCTGAAGCAAAAACCAACTGCACGCCTTTTCCCTGCACCGTCGGCAGGAATTGCTGCAGCGCCTCGACCGTCGCCGGGTGCGGGTGCCCGATCGCGATTGCGGATTTCTTCTCTTTGACGCTTCTCAGGGCAAACTCCAACTGCTTTCGAATGGCGGCGACATCCTGCACGTCATCCAGAAAAGGGACATTGCGAAACCCCGCGGGCACGCCGTCTTTTTTCGCCGTATCAAAGGCAACAGTTGCCGCGGTGGTGCGGCTGTCTATATAAAACAAATTCAACTCGCGCAGTGCCGGCATAAGATCCTCCATCAGCAACGGATCAGAAGTCGCTTGCGAGCCCTGGTGATTGTTCACCCCAACGGCGTTTGGCACGGACGAAACCATTTCGATCAGAAGTCTTCACTACCTCGGCCCGGGACATTCCCGGTCGCAGTTCTTCTTTTTCGGGCGATTCGCCCGCCACCGATTGCATCGGCAAGTGCAGCATCACCTGATAGCCGCGCTCGAGCGCTTCTTCGGCAATCTCCCTGGAATGTTCGTGATTCGGCAAAACAGAAATCGTCAGCGGATATCGCATGGCGAAGATGGACTCTGCTGCCGCGCGGTCGCTGCCCAGATCGTCCAGAATGATGGCGAGGCGCGGCAAGTTGGTCGTCCGCATTTCCTTTCTGAACTGACTCCGCACCACGGGACAAAGCGCACTTCGATATAGTGAGTCGTCCGCGAGCCGGATTGAAAGGAAATCGAAAACGAGGCTTCCCGGTCATACCGCTTGCCGGACTGCAGCTTGTGGCTGTTCCGCAATTTTGCTCAATTCGTCCGAGCAGCTGCCCGGCTTGCGCAGCAGACTCCGCCGCGCTTGCTTGCGTGAACAAAGTTATTTCGAGCCAGTCGGGCAGCTCGGGCTCTTTGGAAGTGGCGGCCTGCAGCTTCATGCGGATCACGGTGCCGGCTGGCGTTGCCTTGCGAGCCTTGGCTGCCAGCTCGCGCGTGATTCCGTGAATGGCCGACGCGTTTGTGCCCGAATTGCGGCCCGGGAATTGGCAAGAAACGACAAGAGAACAGACGGCCAGCACAGCGCCAAGAAAAGTTACGCGCGAGCCAAAGCTAATTCTGGACTTGCCGGAGGTTTGTCTGGATAAGCGGAAAGGTAGCGCCGTCAGCGGCACAGCAAACTATGCCGCTTTCTTCGCCGGCGCTTTGAAGAGCTCAATCGCCTTCTTCAGCAAAGGATCTTCGGAAGAAAGTGGCTTGATTACGGCCGGCGCTTGCCGGTTGGCGGCTCCAGAATTCGTTGTGGCGTCGTCATCGTCGCTGCCATCTCCGTTTTCAAAGGCCGCCGCGCGAACAACTTCCGTCGGCATCACGCCTTCTTCCAAAATCGACTTGCCATCCCCGTTGTAGTAGTTCGCCACGGTCAGGATCAAAGCAGCGCCGTCGTCCAGGGTGATCAGCTTTTGTTCAGAGGCCAGTCCGAACGAACGCTCGCCGATTAATTCTCCGCGGTGATTTGCGGCCAGCGCCGAGGCCAGAATTTCTGCCGCGCCTGAAGTTGTCGGGTCCATCAAAACCGAAACCGGGCCCTTCCAGGCGACTTTGTTCGCCTCAGCGGCAAACACTTGGTTCGAAACGGTCTGACCGCGAAGCGTGGCGATTGTGCCGCTGGGAATAAAGAGCCGCGCCGCTAGAATGCCTTCCGAAGCAGGGCCCCGGCCGCAGTTGCGCACGTCCAGCACGATTTTGCGAACTCCCAGCTTTTCGGCTTCCGCCAGCTTCGCGCGCAACTCTTCGGCGCGGCCGGGCTCGAGCGACAGAATCCGAATCGCCATCACGTCAGAATCAACCTTCACAGACTGCAGCTTCGCCGCATTCAATTTCTCACGAACGAGATCCACTTCTTCCGGTTCGGCCTTGCCGCTGCGGATTACGCCGACTTTTATGCTGGTCCCCGGTTGCCCGCGCATCAAATTCATGGCTTGTCCAACGGACATTTCGCGAGTCGTGAATCCGGAAACAGATTCCAGAAAATCGCCGCTGTGAATACTTGCTTTGTCCGCCGGGCTATCCGGAACGACGGAAACCGCCACGATGTATCCAGAGCGTTTGCTCATAGTCAAACCGGTTTCGCCGGCCGCGTTGCTCGCAATTTTTTGTTTGTATTCGGCGTACTCGCGCGGCGTCAAATAACTCGATTGCGGATCGAGCGATTCCAGTAGTCCGTGCAGGGATCCTGCCGTCACCAGCGGAATGTTCGGATCGTCCACGTAGTCGTTCTGAATTTTTTGCAGGACTTCGCTGTAGACGGTCAGCGATTTGTAGGCGCGGTCGTCGGGGGTGCGGCCTAGGACGTGGCCTAAACCGGCGTAACAGAACAGGATTGCAGAGATGGCAATGATGCCAATTCGAGCCGCTCGATTCATTTAGCCCACCTTCCTTGGCGAATCGCTTCCGATTATAGCACTGCACTGGTATGGGACGCAGCAGTACAAGCAAAGGAAGCCTGTCCATCTGGAGAAAGAAGAAGCCGCACCGCACAGAAGCCACGTCGCAAAAGGCGAAATGTTGCATGATTGCCACGCCCCTCAAGAAAGGAATGCATCTTCTGCCTCTGTAAGTAATTGAAAATAAAAGACAAGACGATTCATTGGCTGGCCGTCAATTTGCTACTATTGAAAGCGATGTTTCAGACTACTCTTCAGCGGGAAGTGGGCACGGAAGGCATCGGTCTTCACACCGGTGTATTTGGTCATGTCCGGTTAGTTCCGGCGCCGGCCGATACCGGTATCGTTTTCCGCCGCACGGACCTGGACAACTTCACGATTGAAGCTCGAGGAGAAAATGTCGCGAGGGTGAGCTACGCCACCAGCTTGATGAAGCAAGGCGTTTTGCTCTCCACCACGGAACATCTGCTCGCCGCGATCTACTCCTGCGAAATCGACAACGTCTTCATTAACATCGACTCGATCGAAGTACCGATTCTCGATGGCTCGGCAGAGCCGTTCATGCAAATGCTGGAACAAGCCGGCGTGCGCCGCCTGCGCAAGCGGCGCCGTTACTTGAAAGTTCTGAAACCTCTTGAAGTCATCGAAGACGGCCGCCGCATCGGCGTCTATCCCGCCAACGAATTTCACGTGAAATGTTTCGTGGATTTTCCGCATCCGCTCGTTGGTCAGCAGGAAATTGAAATGAGCGTGAGCCAGGAAAGCTTTCGCCGCATGCTGGCTAGCGCGCGAACATTTTGCTTTGAACGCGAAATTGAACCGCTGCGCGCCATGGGTTTGATTCGCGGCGGCTCGCTCGACAATGCCATCGTCCTGACGAATGACGGCGTGATGAACGGCCCGCTGCGCTTTGAGGATGAATTCGGCCGCCACAAAGCCCTGGACTTGATTGGCGATCTTGCGCTGGTTGGACTGCCGCTCCTAGCGCGCGTCGAAGCACACAAAGCAGGCCACGCGCTGCACACCCAGCTTGTCAGCAGCCTGCTCGCGGATTCCTCTCTCTGGACGATTACGACAGAAGATGGCAGCCCCGTTGAAAACGCCGTGCCAGTTTCGGCTCCCGAACAAATTCCCGCCGCAGATTAGGATCGAAAAATCGCTTAGGACAGCGGGGGACTTGCTTCGCTGGCTTGCTCTGAAGCGTCGAAGCGAATCACGCCAGTCTGATCCACAAAAAAATGCCGGGTCCCGGTGCCGGGCGACAACGGGTCAGCGTTCCAGCCGAATCCCGATTCCGGCGCATTACCCGTAAAGCTGGGGTTGTGCGGCGTAAACCTGTAACCATTCTTGACGCCCCTGGCCAGCACACCATCTATTCGATTGCTTCCCTCGCGGCAGGCGGTGCCGCCTGGTCCCATCTCAACAATGGCGCGGGCAAATCCAATTTTGGGGCACGCCACAGCGTATCCAATTTCTGCGCTCGTAAGACTGCGCAGAGAACCGACCGCGGAAGCTTCGTTTGTAGCCATTCTTGCTCTAAGCAGATTTGGTATCGCGATCGCTGCGATGATCAAAATGACCGGAATCCCGGCAAATTGCAGGTAACCAAGCACCAAACCAGCGATCGCCATTCCGTCGCCTTTCAGCCGGCCGGCGCTTTTCCTTATTTCGCTCAAACCCATATGACCCAAGATGATGGCGACGAGTGCGCCAAGAAACGGCACGACCACATAGGCGGCGATTCCGGCGATCAGGCTCCCGGTAGCCTTACCGCTGTTTTGGGGTGGAGGGGAGTGCTGACCGCTCGAATAGGCGTCTCCGGCAAGAGGTGCTTGCCCGTAGGGAGGCTGCTCGAAGGTGGGAGACGCAGCTGCGGCTTGCGGGGGAGGCATCTCGGCGGTCGCAAAATCAACTTTGCAGTGCGGGCAGATCTGCGTGTCATCCTGAATCGCTTGGCTGCAATGAGGGCACCTCTTCATGGAACGCTCCCTTCCTGTGACAGGCGAGAAACCGTAAATTGGCTTGGTCTTCGTGGACTGTACGGCAATTCCAGCATGCCGTCTAGGGCACAGTCGAGCGGGCTAGGGCCGTTCCTGCAATTGTCAATTGAGGGAGGACGGGTGAGAATACCTGGGCCATGCCGAATAAAGACGCAGTGATTGTGATTCTCGCCGCAGGCAAAGGGACGCGACTCAAGTCGTCTCTGGCAAAAGTTTTGCACCCGGCGGGCGGGCGAACGCTGGTGGAAAATGTTGTGCGCGCTTGCTTGCCGCTTGGTGCAAAAAAGGTCGTCGCCATCGTCGGCCACCAGGCGGAAGAAGTGGCCGCCGCGGTTTCGCTGCTCGGCGTGGAACCCGTTTTGCAGCAGCCGCAGCATGGCACTGGGCACGCGATGCTCGTCGCCAAACGCGCTATCGGCAGCGCCAGAATTGCCGTTGTGCTTCCGGGCGACGCCCCGCTGGTTCGCACGGAAACGCTCAAAGCCCTGATTACGACGCATCGTTCCGGCAAAGCTGCCGCCACGATTCTTTCCGCGGTGGTTGCCGATCCGGCCGGGTATGGCCGCATTCTGCGCAAATCGGAAAACAGGGTGGCGGCCGTCGTGGAAGATTCGCAACTTACGCCCGAGCAACGAGAACTGAACGAAATCAACTCCAGTATCTATTGTTTTTCGACCGATAAATTGTGGCCGGCCCTGGCCCGGGTGAAGCCGGCAAACAAGCACCGCGAAATTTATCTGACCGATTCGATTGCCGTGCTCGCTTCGAAAGGCGAAACAGTGCTCGCGCAAATTGCGCCAGACTCGCGCGAAGTGCTCGGCTGCAACACGCGCGCCGATCTCGCCGAAGTCGACCGCATTTTCCGCGAGCGCAAGCGCGAAGAGTTGATGGAAGCTGGAGTGACGATTCAGCTGCCCGAAACCGTGCTGGTCGGTCCCGATGTTTGCGCGGGCGAAGACACGGTGCTCGAACCTTGTATTCAATTGCTCGGCAAAACGAAAATTGGCGCGCGCTGCGTGGTTCGTACGGGCAGCGTTTTGCACGACGCGATTTTAGGCGACGGCGTAACCGTCGAGCCGCATACCATCATCACCGAAAGCCGGCTCGAAGACGGCGTCATTGTCGGCCCATTCGCGCGGCTTCGTCCGGGTTCGCACCTGAAAAAAGGCGCAAGAGTCGGTAATTTCGTCGAGATGAAGAAATCGGTCATCGGCGAAGGCAGCAAGATCCCGCATCTGAGCTACATCGGCGACACAAAGATGGGCTCGCAGGCGAACATCGGCGCGGGAACCATCACCTGCAACTACGACGGAGTGAACAAATATCCTACAACGATCGGCAACCGCGTTTTCGTGGGCAGCGATTCCGTTCTTGTCGCGCCGGTGAAGCTTGGCGACGGCGCGTACATCGCCGCGGGTTCCGCCATTACGGAAAACGTTCCGCCGAACGCGCTCGGTCATCGCGCGCAGCCGCCAGACTATCAAGCCCGGCTGGGCGGCACGGAAGCGCCGCGAGATGGCTGCCGTGGATGGGCACAAGAAAGCGGCCAAGAAAAAGGCTTCAAGCAAGAGAAACCGAGGGCGTGCCAAGAAGTCTGCAAAGCGCCGACGCAAATAATTGTTCTGCGCAGCTTTTCAGGATTCGAGTGGTTTTAACTGGCCGACCAGTAAAACGTATCCATCGGGATCGGTGACGCGAATCTCGCCGTCCGGCATATAAAATGGGCGGCTCACCGCAGAGACTTCCACGGAATTCTGTATCAAATGCTCTCTCAGAGCAGCCACATCGTCGGCATAGAGATAAAACAGAATGGCCTGCACGGTCGGATCCACCGTACCATCCGCCTGTGCGAGCATCACTCGCCCATGACCGCACTCGAGATGCGCCCACACAAGACGCCCTGGTGGATGTTCATGCTTGCTGATGACTTTGAATCCGAACAGCCCATAAAACACGATCGACCGCCGCACGTCCATCACATGCGCGTAGGGAATCAGATTGCTTACGGTTGGTTGCACCTCCAGACTCTAACTTTTAGGGTGTTTTGTGTAAATCAGCGATTTCTATCGGCTTCCTACGGCATTGAACAGTACGCGGCAGGATGTTATCTTCCGCCGTAGGTAGAAAAAGGAGCTAGCGATGGGCAACTCGGTCAGTTGGCTGCTCGTCATTCTCGGGGTCATTAGCGTTATCGCTGAGCTGGCGCTGGGAGTTATTACGGGATTCGACCTGGCGCTCGTCGGGGCTTCGCTTATCGCGGGCGGCATCGTGGGCCTCGTCTTTGGCTCCGCGAACATTGGCCTGCTCTCGACGGCCATCCTCGCACTGCTCTATTTCGCGCTTTTCCGCAAATGGCTCAAGTCTAAACTCCAGGTAAGACATCAGCCGTCAAATGTGGATGCGGTCATCGGCCGCATGGGAATTGTGACAAAGAGAATTGCCCCGCGCGATTGCGGGCTGGTGAAAATCGGTTCGGAAGAATGGCGCGCCGAGCTCGCGCAACAGGATGGCGCAGCGCTCGAGTCTGGCGTTGAAATCAAAGTTCTCTCTGTTGAAGGCGTAACTCTCAAAGTGAGGTAATCAAATGGATGGAGCTGGGGCTTTCTTGTCGGTTCTTCTGGTCTTTTTGGTGATTTTTGCGCTGATTACCATCGCGCGCGCGGCTCGCATCGTCAGGCAATATGAAAAGGGAATCGTTCTGCGCTTCGGGAAATTTCACGCGCTGGCGGATTCCGGCCTGACTTTCATCATGCCGTTCACGATAGCATCGTCCGCGTGGATATGCGCGAGCAGGTCATCACCGTCCCGCCGCAAAAACTCATCACCAAGGACAACGTTACGGTCGAAGTGGACGCCGTCGTCTATTACAAGGTCGTTGACCCGATGAAATCCCAATTCGAAGTGCAGGATTTCGGCTACGCCTGCACCACGCTCGCGCAAACGAACCTGCGCAACCTTATCGGCGACCGCACGCTGGACGAAACGCTCGTCGCCCGCGACATGATCAATTCCAATTTGCGCCACGTTCTCGACGAAGCCACCAACAACTGGGGCGTGAAAGCGACGCGCGTCGAAGTGCAGAAAATCGAGCCGCCACGCGACATCACGGACGCCATGTCCCGCCAGATGAAAGCCGAGCGCGAAAAGCGCGCCGCCGTTCTTGAAGCGGAAGGCATCAAGCAAAGCCAGATTTTGCAGTCCGAAGGCAAAAAACAATCCGAAATTCTGAAAGCCGAAGGCGATGCGCAAGCTCGCATAACCCGCGCTAACGCAGAAGCCGAAGCCATCAAGATGGTTTCCACGGCCGCTGAAACCTATTTCAAAGAACGCGCCGAAACCATGCGCCGCCTCGAAGTCCTCAACAACACGCTCGCGCAAAACACAAAATACATCGTTCCATCCAACTCCAGTTTGGTGAACGTTCTCGGCCTCGACAGCGCCGTCCAAGCCGCCGCCGATGCCGTCGCCCCGAAGGCCGCAACAAAAAGCTGAGTCTACAACTGCCTCGAACTTGTCGCCGCAAGACCCTCGATGCGTTTCCGCCGCGTCTTCGTTATCAATTATCAGCTTTCCTACGGACTCTGGCCCTGAGGAAAAAAATCGTCTGTGCTAAAATAATTTTTCCCCGAATGCCCCTGGGAGATCCAATACGATGAAATTCGGAGTCGTAGTCTTTCCCGGCTCGAATTGCGACCACGACGCGTTTTACGCGATCGGCAACGTCCTGCACAAGCCCGTCGAATTCATCTGGCACCAGTCGCAAGACCTTGCGAATTGCGACGCCATCATCCTGCCCGGCGGCTTTTCCTACGGCGACTATCTCCGCACCGGCGCCATCGCGCGCTTTTCGCCCGTCATGAAGTCCGTCGAAAAGTTCGCCAATTCCGGCGGCATGGTGCTCGGCATCTGCAACGGTTTTCAAACGCTCTGCGAAGCGGGCTTGCTCCCCGGCGCGATGATGCGCAACTCCGGCCTCCGCTTCATCTGCCGCCACGTCCACATCCGCGTCGAACAAACCGACACGCCGTTCACGAGCGCCGCGCGCAAGGGCCAAATTCTGAAAATTCCCATCGCGCACTCCGACGGCTGTTACACTGCCGACGAAGCCGACATCGCCGAGCTCGAAAAGAATAACCAGATTCTTTTCCGCTACACGACGCCCGACGGCTCTGATGACGCCGCAGGCAATCCCAACGGCTCGATGCACAACATCGCCGGCATCTGCAATCGCGAACGCAACGTCGCCGGCCTCATGCCGCATCCCGAGCGCGCCGTCGAATCCGCGCTCGGTTCTGCCGACGGCCTGGTCATCTTCAAATCCATGGTCGAAGCCCTGGTCGGCGCCGCGAAAGCGACGGCGTGACTTGGCGCTCCTCCGTGGCAAGCAGCGCTTCTTCCGCAGGGGCACGATGAAGTCGTGCCCCAACGGGTAATCGGCTTCAGCGACCAAGCTGAGGCATGGCGACCGCACTCACCGAAATCAAAGTCACTGCCGAAATCGCCGCCGAACACGGCGTCACCGCCGAAGAGTACGCACGCATTCAGAAAATTCTCGGCCGCGATCCCAACATCACCGAGCTCGGCATTTTCTCCGTGATGTGGAGCGAGCACTGCTCCTACAAATCGAGCAAAGTCCATCTCAAGCGCCTGCCGACGCGCGGCAAAGCCGTCGTGCAAGGCCCGGGAGAAAACGCTGGCGTAGTGGACATCGGCGACGGCCTCGTCGCCGCTTTCAAAATCGAATCGCACAATCATCCGAGCTACGTCGAGCCTTTTCAGGGCGCGACCACCGGCGTCGGCGGCATCCTCCGCGACATTTTTACAATGGGCGCGCGGCCCGTCGCCGTTCTCGATTCGCTCCGCTTCGGCTCCATCGCAACGCAAGGCGACGTCGAAGCGCGATTTGCCCGTGGCACAAAAACCGATCCCGCCACGATCGCCGCCAACCGCCGCATTCTCGATGGAGTCATTCGCGGCGTCGGCCACTACGGCAACTGCTTCGGCGTGCCCACCGTCGGCGGCGAAGTCAGCTTCGAGCCGTGCTACTCGCAGAATCCGCTCGTCAACGCGCTCGCGCTCGGCATCGCGCGCAAGGAAGAGATTTTTCTCGCGAAAGCAAAGGGCATCGGCAATCCCGTAATTTACGTCGGCGCAAAAACCGGCCGCGACGGAATTCACGGCGCGTCGCTTCTCGCCTCCGCCGAATTCACCGAAGAATCGCAGCAGAAACGTCCCAACGTTCAGGTCGGCGATCCCTTCGTCGAAAAGCTTTTGCTCGAAGCCTGCCTGGAAGCGATGCGTACCGGCGCAGTCGTCGCCATTCAGGACATGGGCGCCGCCGGCCTCACCTGCTCCACCATGGAAATGGCTTCGCGCGGCGGCACCGGCATCGAAATCGATCTCGCCAAAGTTCCCCAGCGCGAAACCGGCATGACGCCGTACGAAATCATGCTCAGCGAATCGCAGGAGCGAATGCTCCTCGTCGCCGAAAAAGGCCGCGAGCACGAAGTGCTCGACGTTTTCAAAAAGTGGGGACTCGACGCCGTAGTCGTCGGCTCCGTCACCGAAGGCGGCCTCGCCGTCATCAAGAATCACGGCGCGGTCGCCGCGCAAATTCCCGCGCACCCGCTCGCCGAACAAGGCCCTGTCTACAATCGCCCGCTCGCCGCACCGGCGCCGCGCGTCGAAACCGAAAAAGATTGGTTCGCTTTCGCGCCGCAAAATGCGGATCTCACCGAAAATTTCAAGAAGCTTCTCGCCGCGCCCGCCATCGCTTCCAAGCGCTGGATCACGGAGCAATACGACACGAGCGTGCGCACCAACACGCTGGCCGGCCCCGGCGCAAGCGATGCCGCGATCGTCCGCATCAAGGAATCCGAAAAAAATGGCGTCATGCGTGGCCTGGCGCTCTCCACCGACGGCAACGGCCGCTGGTGCCAGCTCAATCCGCGCGTAGGCGCCATGCACGCCGTCGCCGAAGCTGCGCGCAACGTCGCCGCTTCCGGCGCCCGCCCCATCGCCGCCACAAATTGCCTCAATTTCGGCAGCCCGGAAAAACCGGAAGTGATGTGGCAATTCTCCGAAGCCATTGACGGCATCGGCGAAGCCTGCGCCGCGCTCGGCACGCCGATCACCGGCGGCAACGTCAGCTTTTACAACGAGACCCTCGGCAAATCCATCTATCCCACGCCCGTCATCGGAATTCTCGGAATTCTTGACGACTCTTCCAAGGCCCTGAAAATCGCTTTCCGCAAAGCCGGCGACGTAATCGTCTTGCTGGACGGCGCCGATTCCTCGTTCCGCCCTCGATACGCGGCGCGAATTCTCGTCCTCCGAATACTGCAAAGTCAGTTGCCGGAATTGTCTCCGGCGAACCTCCTGCAATCGATCTTGTTTGCCGAAAAACGCCTCATCGATTGCCTCGTCGCGCTCGCAGCAGATGGCTCCGTGCAATCCGCCCACGACATTTCCGACGGAGGCCTCGCCGTCACGCTCGCCGAATCCTGTTTCGCATCCAAAAATCTTGGCGCGCATGCCGCCTTCCCCGAAAACGCGAGCCGCCGAATACGCCCTGTTCTCCGAACGTGGCGCCCGCGCTATCGTCTCCGTCTCCCCGGCAAACCTTGCCGTCGTTCTCGCAACTGCGAGACAATACAATGTAGGGGCGCAGCGAGCTGGGCGAAGTCACTGCAGAAGCGTCGCTCCGCATCGAATTTCAGAGGCAGCGCAGCCATCGATTCCCCCCTCGATGTCCTGCGCGATGTCTGGGCCAATTCACTCGAGCGCACACTGGTCACACGATGACGCAAAAGCTTGCTTATCAAGACGATCGTTTCCACGACCACTGTGGCGTCGTCGGAGTCTTCGGCCATGCCGAAGCGGCAAAACTCGTCTACCTCGGCCTTTACGCGCTCCAGCATCGCGGCCAGGAATCTGCCGGCATCGTTTCCACCGACGGCCACGAACTCCACGCCCACCGCGCCATGGGCGAAGTCGAAGAAATTTTCACGCCCGACGTGCTTGAACAAACTTCCCGGCAGCACCTCCATCGGCCACACGCGTTATTCCACAGCCGGCGACAAGGCTCTGCTCAACGCGCAGCCCATCATGATCGATTGCAACAAGGGCAAAATCGCGCTCGGCCACAACGGCAATCTCACCAACGCCGCCGAGTGGCGCCGCCGCCTCGAGCATCGCGGCTCGATTTTCCAGACCAACAGCGACACCGAAGTCGTCGTCCACCTCGTCGCAAAATCCGCCGCGCGCAATCTTTCCGGAGCCCTCGGCGATGCGCTCAATCAAGTCGAAGGCGCCTACTCGCTCGTCGTGCTCACTCCCGATGAGCTTTACGCCGTACGCGATCCGCGCGGCTTCCGCCCGCTCGATCTCGGCAGACTTATTTCGCCAAACGGCGAACGAAGCCTGGATCGTCGCCAGCGAAACCTGCGCCTTCGATCTTCTCGACGCGCAATATGTTCGCGAAATCGAACCCGGCGAAATGGTGCGCATCTCGCAAATCCGGCATTGAGTCCATTCACTTCGCGCCGCCAAAGCCGCACCAGCACTGCATTTTCGAGCACGTCTATTTCGCGCGGCCCGACAGCAAAATTTTCGGGCGCAGCGTCAACGCCAGCCGCGAAATGCTCGGCCGCCTTCTCGCGAAGCGAATATCCGGTTGAAGCCGACCTTGTCGTTCCTGTTCCTGATTCCGGCGTTCCAGCCGCCGTCGGCTATGCCATGGAATCCGGCATACCGTTTCGCATGGGTCTCATTCGCAATCATTACATCGGCCGCACCTTCATCGAACCATCGCAAGCCATCCGGAATTTCGGCGTAAAACTAAAACTCAATCCCATTCGCGGCCTCATCGAAGGCAAGCGCGTCATTCTCGTCGACGATTCCATCGTCCGCGGCACCACCAGCCGCAAAATCGTGCGCATGGTCCGCGAAGCAGGCGCGACAGAAGTCCACGTGCGCATCTGCTGCCCGCCCACGATTTCTCCGTGCTACTACGGCGTGGATACGCCCACGCGCGAAGAACTGATCGCCTCGTCAAACACGCCCGAAGAGATTTGCAGATTTCTCGGCGCCGATTCCCTCGGCTATATTTCGATGGCGGGTCTCAAGCAAGCCGTCGGCGACACCCAAGGCGACTTCTGCACGTCCTGTTATACGGGTGTCTATCCCACCGACCTCGTGCAACTTGAAGTCCGCGAGGGCGGCTCCAACGGTCAGCTCCTGAAAGATCCCGGTGCAAGAGACACAACCCCCGTGCAGACCGACGGCCCGGTTACGGTGACGCATGAAAGCTAAGCAGTCCAACAAGGAAAAATCCGCAAAGCCCGAAGAAACGCTCACGACCGAACAAAAGATTCGCCGCGAAGCGCTCGCCTGGTTCTGGGTCATTCTCGTTTTTCTTCTCATCAATGCCACCATCGGTCAGGCGCGCGTCATTCCCTCCGGCTCCATGCAAAACACGCTGCTCATCGGCGACCACCTCATCATGAGCCGCCTCGGCTACGACGTCGGCATCCCCTTCACGGACATTCACACGCCGCTCTGGCGCACACCCAAACGCCAGCAAATCGTCATCTTCCGCCCGGTAGTTCCCGGTGATACTTCCGACGTCATCAAACGCGTTATCGGCCTTCCTGGCGAAACGGTCGACGTTCACGACGGCCACGTCTACATCAACGGCAACATCCTTCTCGAAAATTACACCGTCGGCCGCACCGAACCCGGCAATCCCCTGCCTTTTGTCCAGCAGGCCACCGGAAAATCCGCGCTGCTCCCGTTCACCGTGCCGCCGAGACTGTTTTTTCCTGATGGGCGACAATCGCGAAAACTCCCTGGATAGCCGCTTCATCGGCTGCGTTCCGCGAAACCACATCATCGGTACGCCCGTGATGATCTATATGTCCATTGATACGCCGCGCGAGCCCTGGGGCTCTGGCGCGATTCTCGATCGCATCGCGGTCTATGCCAACGCCGTGATTCACCCCAGCGAGATTCGCTGGCGCAGGCTCTTTCATTTTTTCTAGGAAATTCCCGTCGCGGTGAATCGTGAAGGATAAAGAAGCAAGAAAGCCCGAAGAAAAGCTGACCACCGAGCAGAAGATCCGCCGCGAAATCATCGCGTGGTTTTGGGTCGGCCTGGTTTTTCTTCTCATCAACGGCGCCGTCGGTCAGGCCCGCGTGATTCCTTCCGAATCGATGGAAAAAACCCTGCTCGTCGGCGATCACCTCATCATGAGCCGTCTCGGCTACGACGCCGGCATCCCGTTTACCGACATTCACCTTCCGCTCTGGCGAAATCCCGAGTCGCCAGCAGATCATCATCTTCAAGCCGCCGTTTGACCCCAATCAGCCGGACTACGTGAAGCGCGTCATCGGCCTCCCCGGCGACACTGTGGACATCCACGACAATTCCGTCTGGATCAACGGCAAGCGGCTCGAAGAACCTTACACCATTGGCCCCTCGCGTCCTGCTCCGCCTTCTTCCTATTACGGCGAATTTGCCGACAAAGAAAACGTGTTCCCCTACAAAGTCCCTCCCAACTGCTACTTTGCCATGGGGGACAACCGGCAAAATTCTGCCGATTCGCGCTACTGGGGTTGTGTTCCCCGCAAAAACATCATCGGCACGCCTGTCATCATCTATATGTCGCTCGACGCCCCGGAGATCGCCTGGCAGCCTGGAAACCTCGGCGCGCGTTTCACCGCGTACCTGAACGGAATCTTTCATCCCAGCACGGTTCGCTGGAGACGCTTGTTCCATATTTTCTGAAGCGGCTTTTTTAGGCGGTCACCCCCTCGCCCGCCGGAGCTGTCTGTGTCAGAATTCTCATCCCCGGAAATGGGTCACAAGCCATGAAATACACCGACGCAGGAGTCAACATCGCCGTCGCAGATGAAGCCAAACAGCGCATCCGCCATCTCGCCACGCGCACCTTCACCAATGGAGTTCTCGGCGGCATCGGCAGCTTCGGCGCGCTCTTTGCGCTCGACACGAAAAAATTCAAGGAACCCATTCTGGTTTCGAGCGCCGATGGCGTCGGCACAAAACTCAAAATCGCCATGGCCATGAATGTCCACTCCACCGTCGGCGGCGATCTCGTCAATCATTGCGTGAACGACATTCTGGTGCAGGGCGCCGAGCCGCTCTTTTTCCTCGATTACCTGGCGCTGGGGAAAATGGATCCGCACATCGTTGAACAGCTCGTGGACGGCATGAGCCGCGCCTGCCGCAAAGCGGGATGCGCGCTCATCGGCGGCGAAACCGCCGAAATGCCCGGCTTCTATCCGCCGGGTGAATACGACCTCGCCGGTTTCATCGTCGGCGCAGTCGAGCGCAAAAAACTTCTCACCGGAAAAGGCGTGAAGCCTGGCGACACCCTTCTCGCACTTCCTTCTGCTGGCCTGCACACGAACGGCTACTCGCTCGCGCGCAAACTCGTCTTCGAAGTCGCCAAGCTGAAACCGGAAACCTACGTAGCCGAAGTCGGCAACAAAATCGGCCATGAACTCTTGAAGCCGCATCTCTGCTACGCGCCCGCGCTAAGAAACATTCTCTCGCAAAGGCTGGGTCTCGGCGCTCGCGCACATCACCGGCGGAGGCATCCCCGGCAATCTCCCGCGCGTCCTCCCTGCAGGAGTCAAAGCCGTCGTGGACCTCGCCTCCTGGCCCGTTCTCCCGATTTTCAAATACCTCGCCAAAGTCGGGAAAATGGATAGCGACGGCCTGCTTGAATCCTTCAATCTCGGCGTCGGCATGATCCTCGTTGTCCCGCCTACACACATCGCCAAAGTCGAAGCCGACCTGAAACGCCGCCGCGAAAAATTCTTCAACATCGGCCGCATCGAACGCGGCGACACCGCTAAAGCCCGCGTTGCCTACTCCGGCGCCCTTAATTTGTAAGGCGAATCGGGTCGCATCCCGCCCCGGGCCAAGCAAAGCCGATCGCCATCAAATCCTGGCGCTCGGCCGCATCCCTGAAGACACTTCGCGAATTGTGGCATTCATTTCGAGGGCAGAACCGCGAAAAGTATCAATCGAGCCGTCCGCCGTCTGATTCGCTTGACCTCACGCGGCCGCACGCGCGAACGCTTTTCCCAGGCCTCGAAACCGCTCCTTTTTCCAGCGTATTTACGTATCCTATTGATTTCACACGACTTTAAGTTACGTACTGGTGCTCTACTTGACTTCTTTAAAACACTCGCGCAATCTCCCGCCTGTCTAAACCATGTAACCCCCTTGGACAAGGCAACGTAAAGCGGCGCTTCGAGCGCCCTGGAGGAGTGTGTATGTCTGTGCTCAATTTCATTCTTTCGCTCTTTATTCAATATCCGCTGCTGGCCTTTGCCACCGTGCTGGCAGCAGTTGTAGTCGTCTCGTCGCTGCACAAGATCGGCCCCACCGAAGTCGGGTTGGTCACAAAGCGTTTCTCGTTCGCCAAGCTGACCAAGGACAATCCCGTGGCCTTTGACGGCGAAGCCGGCTATCAAGCGGATTTGCTCATGCCCGGCCTGCGCTGGAAAACCGTCCTTGTATACTCGGTCGAAAAGTACCCGTGGGTTCAGGTTCCCGCCGGCGAAATCGGCGTGGTCATCGCCCAGGTCGGAAGCCCGTTGCCCATCGGCGCAAAATCCGCCGTTTACAAAAAGGAGTTCGCGAATTTCTCCGATCTCCGCAACTTCATTGAGCTTGGCGGCCAGAAGGGCGTGCAACGCCCGGTTCTGCCTCCAGGTTCGCTCGTTCCGGTGCACCCGGTGGGTTTCCTGATCATCACGCGCAGCCGCGTTTACGGCGAACCCATTTCTCCTGAACTGTGCGCAAAAATGGGTCGGGGCGGGGAACTCATGCCCGCTTCGCTCGGCCTCAAATCCGAACAACTCGAACTCGTTCGCATTGAGCCGCAACCGCGCGGCAGAGACGGCTCCACGCTCGACGTCGTCGGCATCGTCACCACTTACGAAGGCGACCCGCTTCCTTCCGGCGACATCGCCAGCCGCCTGGGCGGTTTCGTAGACGTCGCGAAAATGGAGGCAGACAAAGCCAATGACGCGCAGATTATCGAAGCGCTGCTCGGCAGCAAAAATAATCTGCACAACAACTATCAGGACTTTCAAGCCTTCCTCGAACACGGCGGCCACATCGGTCTGCAGCACGATCCGCTGCTCTACGGCGCCTACGCGCTCAATCCGTTTCTCGTCAGCGTCGAAATGGTGCCGATGCTCATCATCAAGCAGGGTCAGGTCGGCGTCATCAAGGCCTACGTCGGTCTGGCCACGCAGGACACGAGCGGCGATGACTTCAAATACGGCTCACTCGTTCATCCGGGCCATCGCGGTGTTTGGCAGGAGCCGCTGCGCACTGGCAAATATCCGCTCAACCCGCGCTGCTACGAGCCGGAAATCGTTCCGACGGCCATCCTCAACCTGAACTGGGCCGATGCCAACAGCGAAGCGCACAATCTGGATTCGCAACTCCAGCAGATCGTCGCGAAGTCGAAAGAAGGCTTTATCTTCAAGATCGATCTGCAGGTCCAGATTCACGTCCCGGACACCAAAGCCCCGCGCGTCATCTCCATGGTCGGCACCATGAGGAACCTGGTCACCGAAGTTCTCCAGGCCGCTGTCGGCAATCACTTCCGCAACTCCCTGCAGAACATGCCGGCGATCAACTTCATCGAAACGCGCCAGCAGGTGCAGGTCGAAGCGTTCGAACACATCCGCCAGCAGCTCGAGCAGTATCAGGTCGAGACCAAAGGCGTTTACATCCAGGACGTCGTTTTCCCGGACGACATGGTCACGGTGCTCACGCACCGTGAAATCGCCAACCAGGAAATTGAAACGTTCAAGAAGCAGCGCGCCGCCCAGGACCAGCGCATCGAAATGGAGCAGGCGAAAGGTACGGCCGACATGCAAGCCGATCTTGCGCGCTCCAAAGTCGGCGTGGACATCAAGAAGAACAACGCGGACGCTCGCGTGGCCGAAGCCACCGGCGAAGCGGAATACATCCGTCAGACCGGTACGGCAAAAGGTGCCGAAGTCGAAGCGGTCGGTCTTGCACGCGCTCGCGGTTATCGCGCGCAGGTCGAAGCGCTCGGTTCAAACGCCACGGCCATCGTCAACGTCGTCTCGGCTCTCGCGGAAGGTAAAGCGAAGTTTGTGCCCGACGTCCTCGTCACCGGCGGTGGCAATGGCGGCGGCGCGCTCGATGGCCTGGCCGCAACAGCCATGCGCTTTTTTGGCGGTCCCAGCAACGGCGGCACTGGCGCTTCGGCCAAAGCCCCAACAGCGGCGCTGCCCGCCGACATGGAAGCCGCACTCGGCAAACTAGTGCCCAAGCAAAAGGAGAAAGAACCGCCAAGCAAAGCCTGACGCGGGGCTGCTTTGCTTGCCTGCCTGAAGCCGGCCTCTTCTGCCTAGAGGCCGGCATTTTCTAAACCTCGCAAAGCATCCATTTCGCTTGTAAGGATCTTGCCCTGTCTCCCTAAAGGCTTTATGGCAGCCTCAAATTGAAAGGGTATAACCGCGCGCTGCAAGACTTACTTGGCATACTCCGGATGTTTCGCCCGTCCCCGCAATTTCATCTCTTTTTCCACTTTTGCTAGCCACTTCCACTCCGTCTCAAAGCCCGCAATCATCAGCGAAATCATCCAAACCGCTTCATGATACGGATGCCCCACTTCGTTCAGCACACTGTCGAGCGAGCCCCGCTCCCGCGCCAACTCTTTCTCCAAAAACTCCCGCCGCTTGATAATCTGCTTCGCAAACACGCCTTGCCGCGCCCGCCAGGACAGCGCCATCCACGTTAAAAATGCCGGCCGCTCCCGCCCGGTTGTCCAGTCCTCGCGTTCTAGCGCGTCCCCCAGCGCTTCCGTCCCCCGCACGGTCACCGCGTACACTTGCCGCTCCGGCCCTTCCGCTTCTTTTTTGTCCACCGCCGTCCGCAACATTCCCAACCGCGCCAATTTCCCGAGCGAGTAGTAAACCTGCGGCCGCGAAATCCCCGCCCAATCCTGCACTTGTCTCCGCACCAACTCCGCATTCGCCTGATAGCCGTGCATTGGCCGCTCCGCGAGCAAGCTCAGCAGCACCAGATCCGCCGTCGTCAACCTCGCGCCATCTTTTTCTTTCCCCTTCACTCCCTGTGCCCTCTCCCCGCTGTAAATTCTCAGCTTCTTCCCTTTTTCGCTTTCAGCTTCCTTTTCTCACTCCACCACCACCAGCGGCACTTTTCCACGGCCAGGCGCGGATTCCTTGCTTGAGCCACTGCCGCCGCAAACGTATCCAGCACGCAAATATCCTGATGCTGCTTGGCCACCCGCCCCAGCCGGTCGTAGAGTTTCTTTGGATCCTGCTTGGAGAGCTGCTTCACGCTGCAAATCCCCAGCAACTCAAAATCCCGCAGCATCGCCGGCCCAATCGAAATTAGATCCTTCAGCTCCCGCTCCTTCGCTTTCACAAAACACCCCCTTGACTTCCGCAAACCGCCGCCCTACACTCAGCTAGTCTAGGTTAGACTAGAATCAAGCGCAAGGAGATTTTCCCGTGTTCAAGAAACTCACCCCCATCCTCTTTGTCGAAAAAATAGAACCCCTTCTCCCGTTCTGGACCGAACACCTCGGATTCCTAAAAACCGTCGAGGTCCCCGAAGGCGATCACCTCGGATTTGTGATTCTTCAGCAGGGCAGCGTGGAAGTGATGTATCAGACCTATGCCAGCGTGGGCAAAGACATGCCCGCGATTCTGCCCGATGCCCGCAAGGGCCCCACGTTCCTCTATATCGAAGTGGAAAATCTCGACGCGCTCAAACCCGCGTTCAAATCTGCCGACGTCTACATGCCCGAACGCAAGACGTTTTACGGCGCACGCGAAATCGGCGTCCGCGATCCGGCGGGCCACTTCCTCACCTTCGCGCAAATGTCCGCCACCGGCCAGAACGCATGATGGAAGGGTCCGCTTCTTGCAAGGCCCAGCAGAGTTAGGTCTACGTTTACCGCACTAGAGCCTGCCCGCAGGCAAGACCCGGCACCCCGCTGGAAAGTGCTCGCCGCGCTACTTCTTGTTAGTCCCCGGCGCAGGCCGCACTTCCGGCTGGCTCGGTGTCGCAATCGACCGCGCCCCATTTTTTCCAACCGCTCGCACCGCAAAAAAATGATTGTCCGTTGAAACGCCTTTCAGCACCGTTTCGACCGCTTCCGGCACAAAGTCGTACAAGCTCCAACGTGCTTCCGTCGTCTCGCGCCACAAGATCTCAAATCCCGCGCGCAGAGAATCCCCCTCCGCCCTCCAGGAAACCTTCGCGTCCGGCGTTACTGCTCCCTTCAATCGCACTTCCGTCGGCGGAGCGGGCGCCAAGGCAAGCTGCCGCAGCACTTCCGCATTGTCCCGCGCCACATTTCCCAGGAACGTAAAATCCAGATATTTCTCAAAGTCCCCATACTCCACGCCGCCCTCCGTGCGCGGCGTCTGGTGCTGGTGGTTGTAGTCCTCCAGCGGCTCCGTAAACCGGACTGCCGGTAATCCCGCCTTGTAAAACACATAGTGGTCCCCGCCACGCCCGTAGCGATCGATCCGGAAAATCATTCGAACCGCGTCGCGTCCCGCAATCTCTTCAATCGTCCGCGCCAATTCCCGAGAAGGCGAATCCGCGTCCTCGATTTCGCCATTGCCCGAAAATACGCGTACGCGATGCGGCCCGCCCGGGGCGGGATCGGCGCCCACAATGTCGTTGTCCATCATCGCGCCCACCGTGTAGCCCCGTTCCTTCACCCATTCGAAAAGGTGGTAACTGCCGAGCAAACCTTGTTCTTCCCCCGAAAGTGCCGCAAACAAAATCGTTGCCCGGCCCCCGCGCCCTTCCGCAGCCGCTTTGCTCAAGAGCCGCGCGGATTCCAGCATTACCGCCACTCCGGACGAATCGTCATCCGCTCCCGGCGCGTCTGCGTTCGGATCCATCACGTCGGATGGCCGTGAATCGAAATCCCCATCCACAATAAAAACCGTATTTGCCAGCTTCGCGTCCGTGCCGCGCAGAATTCCGTACACATTCTCCAGATGCACCGGTTTTCCGCCGGTCCGCTCCGCCGTCATTTCAAATTTGTCGACAACAACCTCGAGCTTTCCCCCGGATTGCCTGGCAATTTCATTGAACCGCGCCACGATAAAGTCGCGCCCGCAACCGGCCCCCCGCTTCGGATCCGTCCACGAAGAGAGCGTCAGCCGCGTTCCGCAGCTCACCTGTTCGTGAATGATCTCCTTCATTGTGTTTTCATTGAACGCGCCTCGCGGGATGGCCTCCGCGGGGCGTGGCAAAAGTTTAGCGTGTGGCGCACCGGCAGGCGGCTCGGTCGGATCCTGTGGCCCTTTTCCTGCGCCCGCGCTAGTCCGCTCACAAGCAAAATGCCAACCAGCGTCACTGCAAAACAGGTTCTCGCGGCTCTCATCAGACTTTCTCCTCCACTTGGGCAAACTCCCCCGCGCATTCTAGCAAACCTTCTCTT
>CAWCCV010000015.1:0-33491 GCA_963794175.1 uncultured Acidobacteriota bacterium
TCCATGGTGGGTGGATACCTGGCGGATCGGTTCAGCAAGCGCTCGGTGACGATCGCAACGAAGTATTTTGAAGTTGCCGTGATTGTGTTTGCGGCGGTGGCGCTGCTGCGTTTTCATTCCAGCCCTACGACGACGATTCCGCTACTGTTGGCGGCCGTTTTCCTGGCGAGCTGTCAGGCGGCGATTTTTGGACCCTCGAAATATGGAATGCTGCCGGAATTGCTGCCGGACGCCGAACTTTCTTGGGGCAACGGCGTACTCGAGCTGGGGACGTTTCTTGCCATTATTTTGGGGACGGTAGCAGGATCGCGTTTGCCGGAGTTTTTTGCGGGGCGAGAGGTCAACGGAGCGTACTTCTTCCTGATTTTTGGGATCGTCGGGCTGGGCACGGCGCACTTGATCACCAAGCTGCCCGCGGCCGATCCCGGAAGAAGTTCCGCGCCAACGCTTTTCTTGATTTGCTCGTGCATCTTCGCAATGCGCGGCGGACAGGCCGCTGTGGCTTGCGATCGTGGGAAACACCTTTTTCTGGTTTTTGGGGGCGCTGTTGTCGTTCAACGTGGTGCTTTACGGCGAGCGGGTGCTGCACGTGCCCGGCAGCGAGAGCGCAATGTTGCAAGCGGCGATTGCGATTGGAATTGGCGTTGGGAGTTACGCGGCAGGGGCGCTTTCCGGCGGAAAAATCGAATATGGCTTGGTGCCGCTCGGCGGGCTGGGGATGACGCTTTTCGGATTCCTGCTCTCGCTACCACAGCTTTCTTTCAAGCAGATTCTGGGATTGCTGGCCGCACTCGGATTTTCCGGCGGATTTTTTATTGTGCCGATCAGCGCTCTGATTCAGCACCGTCCGGATGAAAAAGACAAAGGTGGGGTGATTGCGTCGGCGAATTTACTCTCGTTTGTGGGCGTTGCCGCGGCGGCAGCAGTGCCGACACTGTTTTCGCGGTACTTGCATCTTGGACCTCGGGCCGTGTTTCTGTGGGCTTCCATCGGAACGCTGATCGCGGCCATCTATTTGGTTTTTCTGCTGCCGGATTCGTTGCTGCGGTTGTCGCTTTGGTTTGCGACGCACACCGTATACCGGATTCATACGAAGGGTGGGGACAATGTTCCGGCGCGGGGCGGCGCCATGCTTTGCCCGAATCATTCGTCGATGGTGGATGGTGTGCTGCTCATTGCCAGCACGGACCGGCCGATTCGGTTTTTGATGTTCAAGGGATCGTACGAACATTGGCTGGTAAAACCGTTTGCAAAAATTATGGGCGTGATTCCGATTGCATCGAATCAGGGGCCCCGCGAATTGATCCATTCGCTACGGGCGGCCACAGATGCGCTGAAGAACGGCGAACTGCTCTGCATTTTCCCCGAAGGGCAAATGACGCGTATCGGGCAGATGCTTCCGTTCCGACGGGGGCTGGAACGAATTATGAAGGGCGTGGAGGCGCCGATTATTCCGGTTTACATCGACGGCGTTTGGGGCTCGATTTTCAGTTTTGCCGAAGGAAAGTTTCTTTGGAAATTTCCGCGGAAAATTCCCTACCCGGTGCAGGTGACCTTCGGTACGCCGATTCCTTCCACTACGCAGGCGCAAGAAGTGCGCAGGCAGGTGCAAGAGCTGGGAGTGGACGCATTTGCGGACCGGAAAGGACGCCTGCAGGCGATTTCGCGCGCATTTATTCACACGGCGCGACGGCATCCGTTCCGATTTGCGATGGCCGACGGGCGAACGCCACGGCTCAGCTATTTTTCTGCACTAGCGAAGGCTATTTTTCTCGCCCGGCGACTGCGCAAGCATTGGCAAGATCAGCCGATGGTGGGGCTGTTCCTGCCGCCTTCGATTCCGGGCGCGCTGGCGAACTATGCAGCGATGCTGGCGGGCAAAGTGCCGGTCAATTTGAACTACACCGTTTCGCGGGAGGCGCTGGAATCCTGCGCGCGGCAATGCGAGTTGAAGACAGTGGTAACTTCGAAGCTGTTTTTGGAGAAAGTGAAGGTTGAGCCTCCGGGAGAAGTGATTTACGCGGAAGATTTGGTGGCGAATTCGGGATTCTTTGAAAAGTTGGCGGCTTTGTTTGGCGTATTATTCCTGCCAACGGGCGCGCTGCAGAAATTCTGCGGCGCAGAACGCAAGACGAAGCTCGATGACACTGCAACAGTAATTTTTTCCAGTGGTTCTACCGGCGAGCCAAAGGGAGTGGTGCTCTCCCACTACAACATCGCGTCAAACGTGGCGCAGTTGATGCAGGTCTTCATGCTTCATAAGGGAGACCGCATACTAGGAATACTTCCCTTCTTTCATTCGTTCGGATTTACCGGCACGCTTTGCTTGCCTGCCGCTTCGGGCATCGGCGCGGTGTTTCATCCGAGCCCGCTTGATTCGCGCGCGATTGGGGCGCTGGTCAGCCAACATTCCGTGACGATGCTGCTTGCTACGCCGACGTTTCTGAATAATTACACGCGGCGGTGCACCCCGGAAGATTTCGGCAGCTTGCGGATCGTGATGGCGGGCGCGGAAAAATTGCCGGATCGGATCTCGATTGCTTTCGAGGATCAGTTCGGCATTCGCCCGCTCGAAGGGTACGGGACGACGGAATGCTCGCCGGTTGTTGCCGTAAATACTTACGATTTTCGCGCTGCGCAATTCCGGCAAGTCGGCGCGAAACGCGGAACGATTGGACATCCGCTGCCGGGAATTGCGATTCGCATCGTCGATCCCGATACTGGAGCCTTGCGAGGCTTTGGTGAGCCGGGGTTGCTGCTCGTGCGCGGTCCGAACATCATGCAGGGCTATTTGAATCGTCCGGAAAAAACCGCGGAAGTTTTGCAAGACGGGTGGTACAACACCGGTGACATTGCGACGGTGGATGAAGACGGATTTTTGCGGATTACGGACCGTTTGAGCCGCTTCAGCAAGATCGGCGGCGAAATGGTGCCGCACATCAAGGTAGAAGAAAAACTGCAAGAGATCGCACAAGCGACCGAACAAGTTTTCGCCGTGACGGCTGTTCCTGACGAGAAAAAGGGCGAACGGTTGATCGTGCTGACCACGCTTTCAGAAGACGAACTCGCCAAGACACTCGAGCAATTTTCAAAAGTGGAATTGCCCGCACTTTGGAAGCCGCGCGCGGACAATTTTGTGCGCATCGAGACGCTGCCTTATCTCGGCACAGGCAAATTGGACTTGCGCCGTTTGCGCGAGCTTGCGCAGGAGTTGGCCGGGGCGAACAAGTGATCTATTCGGCGCGAACACGGCCGATTCGCCGGACCATCATCACTGCAGCGGCACTGGTCATCTGGTTTTATACGCAGCGTCTGATCGGGGCGCGTCCTGTGCCCGCACAAGGCATCGGCGACGGCCTGCACCAGCTGACCGCTTCCTGGAACGCATACCTTCTCGCACACGTTGCGGCGGCAAATGCGCTTTTGATCGTCGGCTCGGCGGTGATCGATCTGCTCGCGCTATTTCTGTTGATGCGCTGGCTATTGGGCCCAAGCGTGCGTCCGTTTCTCGGACTCTTCCTGCTGATGGTGATGCGGCAGATCGTTCAGGCGTTTTGCGCTTTGCCGCCGCCGCCGAACCTGATCTGGCACTACCCGGGATTTCCTTCGCTGCTGGTGACGTATTCGGTTGCGGGCGATTTCTTTTTCTCTGGCCACACGGCAATAGCCGTATTTGCCGCCACGGAAATTGCGCGCTTGAAGAAAAGCTGGCTCACCTCGCTGGCAATTCTTGTAGTGCTATTTGAGGTTGTTACCGTGCTGGTCTTGCGTGCCCACTACACGATGGACGTTTTTGCCGGAATGATCGCCGCTCTAGGGGTAGCTTCCATCATCGAGCGCGTATCAAGACCGATTGATGACTTTGTGCAGGCGCGTGAACAAGCCGCAGGCTAGGCCGCATCCAGAAAAAGGCTGCGGGCCACGGGCGGCATCGATTGCAGATCCAGTAGCGTCAGAAAATCGATCGTCTTGGACTCGCGGTCAAGTGCTGGTTCGCCGAAACTCAAACTCTCGCTCGCCGTAGTGGCTCGAAGCAGAGTGCGTCTTACAGCTTCTCTCTCGGCTCGGGCTCGTATATCCTGAGCACATTTCGGGAGATGTTCAGGATTTCGCGATGTCAACGAGAGTCGTTTTCATCACAGGGGCAAGTGGAGGACTCGGCGCTTCCATTACGCGGCGTTTTCTTGCGGGCGGGGCAACGGTAATCGGAGCCTCGCGAAAAATTGCGGTGGACGACTTTCCAGCGCCCAATTTCGCGGCTATGCCGATGGATTTCACGGACGGTGCCGCAGTTCGCGAGGCCGTGGACTCTATTGTTCAAAAGTATGGGAAGCTGGATGTACTGATACACGTCCTTGGGGCCTTTGCGGGCGGCAAATCCGTGGCGGAAACGGACGATGCCACCTGGAATCAAATGCGCGACCTGAATCTGGATTCCGCTTTTTCCGTTTTTCGCGCTTCCCTTCCCCACCTTTGCAAATCGGGTAGCGGCAGAATCATCGCAATCGGGAGCCTGGCCGCAACCGCAGCTCACCCAGGTCTGGGAGCGTACGTCACTTTCAAATCCGCTCTAAGCATGCTGGTGCAAACCGTCGCCCTGGAAAACAGGAACACAGGGCTCACGGCGAACGTCATTCTTCCCGGCACGATGGACACACTCGCAAATCGCAAGGCCATGCCGGAGGCCGATTTTTCCAAGTGGTTGAAAACAGAATCTGTGGCTGAGCTGGCTTTTTTTCTGGCACAAGATTCCGCGGCGCACATCACGGGCACGGTGATCCCGATTGACGGACAAGGTGGCTGAGCTAATTTCTGGTCTTGCGTTGAAATGCTTAACTGAGTGCCGGGAACGGAGCTTCACGCCTTCTTGATCTTCTCGTACAAACGCTTGCTGAATCCTTCCGGCAGGTCGTATTCCACGCCGTCCGCAACCAGCCTCACTATGTTTCGCGTCCCGTCCAGGATCGCTTTGCAATGGGCGCAAAGTTTGAGATGCGCTTCCATACGCGCGTGGAGTTCGCGCTCCACATCGTCATCAACGTAGTTGGAGATCTCCAGCAAGACTTCCCTGCAGCTGATTTCAAGCACCTTCATGAGATCCCCGGTTCCTAGAAAAAGTCTTTCCACAGTCGAGATCCAGCCCTACCAAGGTCTGACCTTTTCATATTCTTCTTTGCCCGTGATCCAGCTACCGTCAAAGCCGGGCGCGAGCGCATCACGCATCTGCAAACGCGCCCGCAACAATCGTGTTTTCACGTTGGCCGGCGTGATGCCAAGGGTCTGAGCGGTCTCTTCGATACTCATGTGCTGAACGTCCCTCAATACCAGCACTTCCCGGTACTTAGGCGGCAATCCGGACATGGCACGTTTCAGCGCGTCGCGCAGCTCTTTCCGCTGCGCCGCTTCTGAGGGCACTTCCCGCCAGTCGGCAAAATCTTTGGGAAAGTAGTGCCCGTCATCCGCCGCGTTCGGCTCATCCACGGAGTCGTACAAGTGGCGCCGGTCTTTTCTCAGCTTCATCCGCGCCTCATTGATGGTAATCCGCACAAGCCACGTGCTGAATTTTGCCTCGCCGCGAAAACTAGAAAGGTGGGAAAACGCCTTCAACACCGCTTCCTGCGAAACCTCTTCCGCGTCCGCCTGGTTGTTCAGAATCGACATCGCAGCCGAGTAAACGGCCCGTTCATGGGGTTGAACGAGTTCGTAGAATGCCTCTTTTTCTCCACTGCGAACGCGGCGGATGAGCTCGACTTCATCCCGCTCCTGTTCCGGTTTTGGCGATCCTGCAGACACTGAACCCTCGGTTTCCTTCTTGAGATTCCTCGAAATCGTAGTCGGGGCACACATTGCCATCGACCTGTGGGATGCTCAAGCGCGGAAAAAGAAACAAGCCGGTTACACTGCCGTAGCGTTCAACCGGCCAGCACCAGTCTGGTTGCATATTGTGGGGCAATATGGACGGATGCCCTCCCGGTTTTTTGTTTCCCCAAACTTAGTGAGGAAAGCCAACAAAAGCTCAAACGTGAAACACTTCTTCCAGCGGTTTCATTGCTTCGTCAGGCAACAAATTATCCGGTGCCACAAAAAAATCCGCCATTTCTCTCTGCCACCGCGCGTTCACTTCGCGGCTTGCCATCCCGGAACGCGCCAGTTCGAAATCCGGCGTTTCCAGGTACCCCACCAGCAATCCGTCCGGCCGCAAGAACAGCGAATAGTTGTTCCAGCCGGTTTCGCAAAGCGCCGTTTTCATCTCTTCCCAGACATGCTGGTGGCGCTCCCGGTATTCCTGGAGACGGTCAGGTTTCACTTGCAGTACAAAGCAAATTCGTTGCACGCAATCTCCTTGCAAGCTCATCTGGTGATGGGAAATATTTCCGCAGGAAGGAATTTCTGGCAAACCGGAGGGAACTCGAATCTCCAATCGGTGATCAAGCGACCATCCATGTACGATTGGATGATCCGTTATCGTGCTCGATTGTCTTGGCATTAGCGACGATTCTCGTTCCCGCCTCTTTACTATCGTATGCAACTTTTTCTGATGCAAGGTAGACACAAACGGGGCGCGGTTGGCCGGCCGTTTCCACTCAGTTTCAGTTTTTATTCTTTTTGCAGGCGGGCAAATGCCAGACTCACGCGGAATAAACTGCTGAGTGCTCTGCACAGATGTTCCTGAATGCATGCTCGTCTTCTTGGATGAGAAGGTTGAACGGATAAACACAAAGAATGTCCACGTTGCAGGATTCCGCAAGAATGTTGCCGAGTTGTTCGAGGCGAATCGCTGCATCCTTTTTGCCTTCTGCCCACAATAGAGCAGTACTTTCTCCGCAAATCGCAACCCGGGGATTTTCTATCTTCGCCGCATGCAATGCTGTCTGTATGCAATTTCTGAAGCTTTCAAGAAATCGATCTGCGTTTGGCCAGTCATCCACCATGAATGTGGACAGTGCGTCGGCGGCATCCAACGAAACGAAGGTTCCCTGTTGAATTGCGCCGTCAGCATCTATGCCTTGTGCCTTCAAACTCTGAAGAAGGCTATCTCGGTGTGGTTTTGTCGCGACCACGATCGCCACATTCCCGGTCTTCAGGGCGACTTCTATAAAGTGAGTGACACTGTCTAGAAAAACTGCATCATCGGAATAGAACTGCGTCTCGTGGCGCCGGATGATATCCCTTTTTCTTGCTAGGGCCGGGGCCGGAGAACATGCAAGACCTTCCTTGCTGCCGGGGGTTTGCGCATACTCGGGATCTGTTTTAGTGCTGCCCTTCAATCTGTCACAGATATACCGCTTGCCCTGAAAGACGGTCTGCACGGCCTTCGCCAATTCGTTCGCAGCATCCACCTTGACGACATAACCGCTCGCACCAGTGTCCAAGGCCTTCTCTGCGATCTCCCAGGAGGCATACGTGCTCACGAAAAGAATCTTGGAGTTCGGAGAAACTTTACGGATTTGGCTGGCAGCTTCGATACCGCTGAGATTTGGAAGACTTATGTCCAAGAGAATCACGTCCGGCTTGAAGTTCTTCCGCCTTTCGCACCGCTTCCAGGCCATCCGAGGCCTCGCCGATCACATGCCATTCGGGCTCCGCCTGTGCAATCGTGGAAACGAAATGACGCCAGGGGGCAAAATCGTCCACGACTAAGATACGGATGTTAGACTGGTTGCTAATTGCCTTCTCCTGCTGCCAGTGCCAGACCAAATTGACACAACTGCTGGGGGTGAACCAATTTGCCCCAAGCAATAGAGTCACATGCCAGATTGTTTGTTTCATTGCCCGCAGACATCCTTGAACTTGCTCAAGAGCAAATACGGAATGGAGCAGCACGGGGGGAACCAGAATGGAAATTAAGTCCCGCTCACGTCGTACGCAAGAACAGCCGTTCAGGCGACCGGAGCAGAACCTTGCCGCGACGCTTTACTAAAGCACAATCACGTTGCCATTTGCTCATCAGGCGGCTTGCCGTGAATGGCGTGATGTTCGCCGCGTTTGCCAACTCCTCGTTTGTGATCTGGAGTTCAACGCCACCCGGTGTCTCCCGGCCGATGGTGCGGGCAAGAGTCAGCAGCACTTGAGCAACTCGTTGCCGAACAGTGTGACAGGCTAAACTTATGTGGGACGCGGTTTGCCAGGTCACATAGTCTGACGCAGTTAACAAAGCGTTCTCGAGCAACAAGGGATTCCGCTCGACAAAACTTCGGATCGTGGCGCGATCCCAAACCAACACCAAGCTGTCCGCCACAGTTTCTGTGCTGAAGAGATAAGAAGAAGGCCTCGACAAAATGGCCCGACCGCCGAACAGATCTCCTGGTCCAACCCACTGAAACAGAAGTTTCTGGCCCTGTTCAGTCAGAAAGAAAAATCTGGCGAGGCCACTCGTCAGCAAGAAAAGATGATCGGCAGGGTGACCCTGGTTTGTGATCACGGAATTAGCGAAGAGTCGCCGTCGTGTTGCAGATGCCAAGATTGCCTTGCGTGCAGCTGGAGTCAATCCGTCGAAGAAATGCGATCTCGGGCCCGGGGATACAGCAGCAATTCCCGAGGCAGGCATGGGTGCGTTTGCCGCAGTGGAAATGGGCCAAGTCCTTCCTCAATTGGGCGGCTCGGGCAAGACGATCCCGTAGACCCCAGTGAAAAAATCGATTGTTGTCTTGAGCCGGATCTTCCCAAAGATCGCAATCATTGAAGCTTAAGGCAGCCGAGACGCGTTGGGAACTGTCAAAAGTACCACCAGGGTGAATTGCCCGCGGGTTACTCGAGTTTTGCGGCCATTTGGTCTCCGTACTCACCTTCATGAAGAGCACTGTCACATTTAACAGTGACCTACACCTCTTTTCAGATGCATGTTGAGGGTCAATTTGCGGCGAAATCTGGCTCCAATGAAGGGGGATTTCCCGTGAAAAGGAAGCGCATTGGATGGAGCTTGCAGGTTGGAGTTTAGAGCAAGCTGAGGTGGGAGTGTTGGCAGCCAAAGCAACCGCAGGAGGAAACGGTTGGCAGAACGAGGTCTGGACAGCGCATCGCTCCAGAACAAGCTGGCAAGCAATCCTAAGGTGCTCGCTCCGCACCGTTGTGCAGCACGAGTGCTGGAAATCTGGTGCTCTCTGCGCCATTGCCCTGAATTTCGCTAGTTTTGCGGCATCCGCCTCGTGTTTGGTGTAGCCAGCAAGCCCGGGTCGCAGACAAAAGCGACTCACTCGGCGGCGGTTCATGCGCGTGAGCGCCTAACTTGCTACTGGCGCTATGAGACTCGCGCTTGAGTCCCGGCGGGAAGACACCCTAAAAACTTCCAATAGGGCAGACAAAAAATGGGCATCTTCGCGAACCTCAAACTCCGCCGCAAACTGCTCCTCGCCATGGCTCCGTTAGCCATTATGGCGACTCTCGCCGCCGTCTATTCCTCCATTGAAATGCGCGCAATCGACGCGTAGGTACTCTCAACTCATCGGCCACGATTCGCGGGCCGTCCGAGGGATAGACATCGCGCGCGTCCTCAACATGCGCTACGGTTTCTACCTATACCGCCTCATCGTCGAAACCGACCCTGATCGCATGCGCGCTCTGGACGCGGAACTCGACTCCACTTACAACGATTACAAAACTACCGTCGAGGAAGCCAAGCAACTCGCTCCCGCCTATGCCTCTAAAATCGCTGCCGTCGCCGCCATCTTCGACAAAGCTGTCCTCGATTCCCGCCCTGTCCGCGCCGCAGCCCTTGCCAACGACAGCTCGCGCGCAAGGACGCTTGCTCGCGGTGGCCTCGACGATGAATTGCAGAATGCCCGTCAGCACGCCATTGATCTTGCGAAACAGATGCAGTCCGCCGTCGACCTCCTATCGGACGAGCTCACCGCCAAAACCCACCTCGCTATACGTAGGACCTGGATAGTCATCGGATTAGGGATCATCCTCTCGTTTTCCTTCGCCTCCTATCTCCTAAACATTCATGTCGTCCGAGAGCTATTGACCTTGCGTGACTCGATCCAGTCCCTTGCTACCGGAAAGTTGGATACGCCCATCCCTTTCGCTTCTCGCCCCAATGAAATCGGCGAGATCAGTCGCTCGCTTCGCACTCTTCAGGACGCCGCTAGGGAGCGCGAGACTCACTCGTGGGTCAAAGCCGAGGTCGCTGCCACCGGTGTTCGCCTCCAAGCCGCCCAAGACTTCACCTCCTTCTCCGCCAGCCTCCTGTCCCGCATTTCCGAATCCATTCCCCTGCTCTTTGCGGCCTTCTATCTCGCCGATGACTCCCGCTCCCGCGTTTCCCGAGTTGGAACGTTTGCTCTCGATAATCCCGCCGAACCCGCAGAATTCGCGCTGGGTGAAGGGCTAGTCGGCCAGGCCGCTGTCGAGCGCCGCGTCCTCGACCTTTCCACGACTAAAGCCGAGCCGCTCCGCGTTTCCACCGGCCTTGGCACTGTCGTTGCCGGCAAACTCCTGTTCATCCCCGTCGTCAACCATGACATTCTCGTCGGGGTCCTCGAGCTAGCCACCGTTTCCCCTCTTTCCGAACGCCAACAGGCCTTCCTCAACGCCCTGCTCGTTTCTGTCGGTATGAACGCAGAAATCCTTTCCGCCAACATCACAACCAAGAAACTTCTGGAGACACACCCGGCAGCAGGCCGAAACGTTGGCAGCAGTAGAGGAACAGTCTCGGCTGATTTTGGCAACCGTGGATGAAGGCATCTGCGGCCTAGGCAGAGATGGATCCATCGCCTTCGTGAATGCTGCGGGGGCTAGGATGTTGGGCTATGCGTCTGAAGAACTTATCGGGCAGAAAGTTCATACGCGAATTCATTACGCGCATCCGGACGGCTCTTTATTCCCTGTCGAAGAATGCAAAATCTCCATGACCGCCCGAGACGGACAGCATCGCCTAGTGTCCGACGAAGTTCTCTGGCGCAAAAACGGTTCGAACTTTCCGGTCGAATACGCCGCAACCCCTGTCCTGAAGGGTGAAAACGTTGTTGGTACCGTGGTTGCCTTCCGGGATATCACGGAACGCAGACGAGCAGAATCCGAACTGCTTGCGGCCAAAGACACGGCCGAAAAAGCAACCCGCATCAAATCCGAATTCCTCGCCAACATGAGTCACGAAATCCGCACTCCGATGAACGCTATTATCGGCATGTCCCACCTGGCCCTCAAAACCGATCTTGACCCGCGCCAGAAAGGCTATGTCCGCAAAATTCAGCAATCTGGCCAGCATCTCCTGGGCATCATCAATGACATTCTCGACTTCTCCAAAATCGAGGCGGGCAAGCTCACTGTTGAGAAAATTGACTT
This sequence comes from uncultured Acidobacteriota bacterium, assembly GCA_963794175.1. Classification (GTDB taxonomy): domain Bacteria; phylum Acidobacteriota; class Terriglobia; order Acidiferrales; family UBA7541; genus Acidiferrum. The sequence continues at coordinate 11,284 of CAWCCV010000015.1, forward strand.
CGATTTGGAGAAAGTTCTCGAAAATGTCAGCAACCTCGTCTCCGAAAAAGCCACCGCCAAGGGCCTCGAGCTTGTCTTCGATATCGATCCCGCAGTCTGCCCTCATCCAATTGGCGATCCTCTTCGCCTCGGTCAGATCCTTATCAATTTCTGCAACAACGCCGTCAAGTTCACCGAAAAGGGCGAAATCGTTGTGAGAGCGCGAGTTCAGGAAGAAGACGAAAACGGCCAGCTCGTCTACTTCGCCGTCGCCGACACCGGCATCGGTCTCACCGAAGAACAGATGGGCCGCCTCTTCCAGCCTTTCGAGCAGGCCGACGCATCCACTACTCGTCAGCATGGAGGCACGGGGCTCGGCCTCGCTATTTCCAGAAAACTTGCTCAGCTGATGAACGGCGATGTGGGCGTCAGCAGCGAGGTTGGTAAAGGCAGCACTTTCTGGTTTACCGCCCTCCTCGGCAAGGGGGAAGGCGTGCCCCGTCGCGCCACTCGCCCTGACCTCCGTGGCCGTCGCGTGGTCATCATCGACGACAATGCCCAAGCACGCGAAGTCCTCGCCGGCATGCTACTTAGCATGGGCTTCCATGTCGACGAAGCCCCCTCGGGCAAGGAAGGCATCGAACTTGTACGCCAAGCGGCCGACCGCAATCAGCCTTACGACATCGTATTCGTCGATTGGCAGATGCCCGGCCTCGACGGAATCGAAACCGGCAAACTCATCCGTGCTCTCCCCAATCTCCCCTCCCGTCCCCATCTCGTCATGGTTACCGCTTATGGCCGCGAAGAAGTCCTCCGTCAAGCCGAGCAAACGGCGTTCGAGAGTGTGTTAATCAAGCCCGTTACTCCCTCAATGCTTTTCGATTCCGTTGTTCAAGTCATAAGCGCCGATCCCGGTGCGGTCCGCGAGGTGCAATCCGCTTCCTCTGAACTCGATCTTTCTCCCATCCGTGGTGCCCGCGTGCTGCTCGTCGAAGACAACGAGCTCAATCGCGAGGTCGCTATCGGCCTACTCGAAGATGCTCATCTCTCGATTGACCAGGCTGAAAATGGTGCCGTCGCGATCCAGCAGCTCACCAAACAGGACTATGATCTCGTACTAATGGACATGCAGATGCCCGTCATGGACGGCATCACCGCCACAAAGGCTATCCGTTCGAACCCTCGCTTTGCTTCTCTCCCTATCGTCGCTATGACTGCCAATGCGATGGACCGCGACCGCCAGCAATGTATTGCCGCCGGCATGAATGATCACCTCGGCAAGCCCATCGAGCCTGCAAAACTCTTCGAGGCTCTACTGCGCTGGATTCCCGCTCGCACCGCCGCCTCGGCCGCTTCCTCACCCGCGTCCGCTCCCGCCCCCACTCCTTCGGCCGTTTCTGGCGAACTCATCATCCCCGGAATCGACACCGCCACAGCCATTAAACGCACTGGAGGTAATCGCAAGCGCTACGAATCACTTCTCCAGCGTTTCGCCGATACACAAGACCTTGCCGTCATCGACATTCAATCCGCTCTCGCCGCCAACGATTCACCTACCGCCAATCGCCTGGCGCACTCTCTCAAAGGGGCTTCCGCCAATCTCGGTGCCAACGCTCTGGCCCAAGTTGCCGCCAAAGCCGAAGCCGCTATCGACTCCAACGAATTCCTCGCGCCCGGCTCTCGATGCTCTCCGCCATTGCCTGGCTTCCACCGTTGCCGCCATACGGAACGCGCTTCCCACAAAATCCACGGCCGCCGAGGTTCACGTTCCGAGCGCAGATCCTTCGACCATCCTTCAACCGCTCCGTCAACTCAAGAGACTTCTTGAAACTGACGATGGCGACGCCTCCGATTTCCTTTTGGAGGCGCGCCCCTCGCTATCCCTAGTGATACCTGCTGCGGAGATCGATTCGCTCCTCGTTCAGGTCGGTAATTTCGCGTATTCCGATGCGCTCCGTTCGCTAGTTGCGATCGCTGCTCGTCTTTCTCTAACCCTGGAGTGAAAACATGTCTGCCACAGCTGAACGAGCACTCCCATCGCAAAAACTAATCCTCATCGTCGACGACACGCCACTCAATCTCGGCGTGATCACCGGCGCCCTCAAGGATTCTTACAAAACCAAGGTCGCCACATCCGGCGAAAAAGCTCTTGCTCTCGCGTCGGCCGACGAAAAGCCCGACCTCATTCTTCTCGACGTCATGATGCCGGGCATGGACGGCTACGAGGTTTGCTCCCGCCTCAAGGCTGATCCTGCGACTTGCGAAATCCCCGTCATCTTCCTCACAGGCCAGACCGAAGTCGAAGACGAAACTCGCGGCTTCGAAGTTGGCGCAGTCGACTACGTCCACAAGCCCTTCTCCCCTGCCGTAGTCAAAGCACGCGTTCGCAGCCACATCCTGCTCCGGGAAGCCCGCGCGCAACTTGCCAGTCAATTACTTGCCCTCAACAGCGAACTCGAGATGGCTCGCCAGATTCAACTCTCCATCCTTCCCCACTCTCTGCCGAAACTGCCGGGCCTTGATATCGCCGCCCGCTTCATTCCTATGACTTCCGTCGGCGGTGATTTCTACGACTTCATCCAGATTGACGACACCCATCTCGGCATTTTGATGGCCGACGTCTCCGGTCATGGTTTGCCCTCCGCGCTCATCGCTTCGATGCTCCAGGTCGCGCTGACCGCGCAGGTGGGCCACGCCTCCGAGCCCGCTAAAGTTTTGCGTGGGCTAAATCGCGCGCTTTGCGGCAAATTCACCTATAATTTCGTTACTGCCGCCTACGTCCACCTGGACCTCGAGAAAAATCTGATGCGCTACGCTGGTGCCGGGCACCCACCGGTCCTTCAGTGGCGTGACTCGACCGGGAAGACCGCCAAAGTAATGGAGAATGGCTTGGTTCTCGGAATCCTTGAAGAGGCAGAGTACGCCACTGTCGAACTCCTTCTTGAACCCGGCGATCGCCACGTTCTCTACACCGACGGCATCCCCGAAGCCGCCAATCCAAACGAGGAAATGTACGGCGTCGATCGCATCATGCAATTCATGAAAGCCAACAAATCCCTCTCGTCTGACCGGTTTGCGGACGCGTTCGTCGCCGAAATTACCAACTGGACCAGCCAGCAGCAGGACGACATCACGCTCCTGCTTTTCGACTTCAAACGCCCATAAATACCGCAGGACGCCGCCCTTTTTATTCGGGCTCGAACCCGCTCGGTCTTCCGTCGATGTCCTTAACTCGCTTCAACAAAAAACAGGCCCGCAGGAACTCTGCAACCCACACGCAAGTTTCAACAGCATTTGACAGGGGCGTAACAATCCCGCGCCTTCCCTGTAATGAACGTTGCGTAGCGTAGCGTCACTTCGGCTAGTTCCTCGAGCCAGACCAAAATGACGGATCCCGCGGCCAGGTCGACGGAAGATTTGCCACAAACAGGTGCATCAAAACTCAAGAAAACAATCAATGGAATAGGAAAAGGGAGAGCAGATGAAAATTAATCTGAAACTGAAGTCGCTGGCGGCCGCGCTAGCGGCTTGTCTGGTCGTATGTCCGGTATACGCCAACGAAGGCAATGTGCCGAAAGGTGTTCCGCATCTGGATCACGTTTTCGTGATCTTGATGGAAAATCACGGCTACAGCCAGATCGTTGGAAACCCGAGCGCGCCGTTCATGAACGAATACATCAAGAAAGTGAATTACGGCACGAATTACTACGCCGTGGCGCATCCGAGCTTGACGAATTATCTGGAAGTGACCGGAGGATCGAACTTCGGGGTATTGAATGACAATTCGCCGGACTGGCACAACACCAACTGCGTTACAAATATCGCGTCAGCAACGACCGGGTTTGACGTGGATGCAACGCCAGCGGTGTGTCCCATCTGGGGTGCCGGTACCGACGCGGCGACACCAGTAATCGATTTCTCCAACGAGACCGACCCATCATTAGGGATCACTGCGGTAACCGAAATTGATGGCAGATTGTCCTATCCGGCGGACAAAAATATTTCCGGAAAGACCATCGCCGACCAGTTAGACCAGGCCGGCAAAAGCTGGAAGAGCTACCAAGAAAGCCTGCCCGCCAAAGGCGCCGATGGCGTCAACAACAGCGACGGTTATTTTACAAGCAGTGCTGATATTGCTGCCGCTCTACCCAATGAAACGCAGACGCTTATCAATCTTTACGCCGTGAAGCATAACCCCTTCGTATATTTCCGCAGCGTGCAGGAAAATGGACTCGACAACGTCGTGGGCTTCCAAGGTAGGCATGGATTGTTCGACGATCTCAATTCCGGGCATGTGCCACATTATTCCTTTATCGTGCCGAATCAATGCAATGACCAGCATGGCCGCCCCAATGCGGGCCCTGCCTGCGAAGAAGACCCCAAAGATCAAGGCACACTTGTCGGATTGAACCCGGCGCTCATCTACCAGGGCGACCTGACCTTGCGGACGCTGGTGAATGCAATCCACGCTTCCCCGGCTTGGCAAGATGGAAACAACGCCATCGTCATCGTCTGGGACGAAAACGATTACAGCCAGGCGCCATATCCCAACAAAGTCTTGATCACAGTGGATACAAACTACGGCCCGCACAACGTTAGGAGCAACAAGTTCTATACACACTTCTCTTTGCTCAAGTCCATCGAATCGGGATTCCATCTTCCTTGCCTCAACCACGCGTGCGATGACAATGCCGATGTAATGACCGACCTTTTCGCCGGAAGCGACCACGGCAGGTGGTGACTTTCCTTTAACCCGCCGGCATGAGCGTGCATTCGCAGAAAAGGGAAACGCCCCGTCAACACCGGGGCGTTTCCCTTTTTCGATCGGGCTGTTTTGTTCACTAATCCGAGCTTCAGGCTTCACGCAGTTTCTACGTTGCCGGATAAGCGTCGTTAAGACATCAATCGTTATGGCAACGCAAGAAGGCCTCCGAACAAGGAATTGCCAAATTATTGTGAAGGTGGAGGAAGCGTCAGAGGCGCAGACAAGGGGAATGTGAGCGCGGATTCCGCGGGAATCTCAATCTGTTTGTTTCCAGTGAACGCGCCACCCAGAAATCCCGCTCCCGCACCTACAAGAGCTCCAATGCCGGCTCCCTTTCCTCCGCCTGCCAATCCTCCAATCAACGCACCCCCGGCCGCTCCACCGGCAGTAGTTCCTGCTGTTCGCTTTCCCTTGCCTTTGATTGTGCTGTCCAAGGTAATCGTCTGAATCGTGATAGGTTTGCCCTCTGACCGTGATGCTTTCAAGGGTGAGAGACAATTGGCCCTCCCCCTTTACTTTGCCTTTCTCCTTAGCTGTAACCACGGTGCCTTTGACGGTCGATCCTTTGGGTATCGCCGTTCGGCCGCCAACAGCTCACAGGTTGAGCCACAGTGGCGAGGAAGGTTTGGCCCGTTTTGCTCGTTTTCGACCCCAAAGCCTGGTCGACGGTAACGACTAGATCAGTGCCGCCAGGCACTACAATTGGCGGGGGTGGCGGCGGAACTGCTACCTGATTGTCGACACTGGCAATTCCCGGCTCTTGCCGGGCAATCTGTTCCAGTTTCTTTTGTGCGGCTTGGCTGCTTCGCGGTTCCTTTCAACGTTACGTTGCCGTCCTTCGACGCCACACTGACAGTGGAGTCCTTTGTATCGGGATCCGCTGCGACCTTGTTCTGAATGTCTTTCGAGATCGTGTCATCGCTGGGACGGCTGGAACACCCTATCGAAAAACCAAGCAACAAACCGCCCATCACAATTGAAGTCGCAAGTGGGAATATTTTCCGCATTAGTCTATCTCCAGATTTGTTGGTTCAGTGACGCGCAATTCAGACAGCGGATATGACTCAAGGTTTGAAAATGCCACAGGAAAGCTACCCCGTGTTCTTTCCCGCGTCAAGTGCGAGACTGCATGTCATCGCGATCAACATCGCAGACCACCGCCATGCGTACCATCCCCCCTATTGCGGAGAGGCATTTTAACAGGGGATGGCATGCTATGGTTTTTGGCCCGGCTGTTCGGAGGAAGTTGCCGGGTGGCCCGACGGAAGCGTGTTGCCAGCGTTCGGGTCGTCAGCTCCGAGAATTTCCTTGAAGTTCGGCAACTTCCCATGGACTGAATCGGCCGCAGCTTGCCCATGCGGATTCACGTTCGGGTTCGGATGTTCGATCGTCCCGCCGGGCACAGATTTCTTGACGATCTTCCAAGCGCCTTCCTGTTTTTCCAGTTCGTACGAAACTTGCATGGCGGCTCCTGCCGGCGCACCGGTCTTTGGCCGAAAACTCACGTCGGCACTTGCTTGATTGTTCTGAATGGCAATCTTGGTGAAGTCCATGTCCATCGCTTGCAGGTTCAGCGTGCCGAGCGAAGTCAGATGCTGTCTTACCGCAGCGCGAATCGCCTCCTCGTCGCTCTGTTTCTGCTTGCAGCCTGCCAACGATACGAGCAGTGCCAGAAAACAAAACACAAACCCACTTTTCTTTGGGACTCTCATCGTTCTGCCTCAACAGAATTCTAACGTGCCTGGCTTCAGCGAGCCGAAACCAGCTCCGCTCCGGTTTCCTTCTTCGCCTGTTTCCCCTGCGACGTCAAATCCTGCGAACCCAGCCCAACGCCGATCTTTTTCAGAAACGCCGTCGGTGGTTCGCCGCCTGCGAAGATCCAGACGTAATCATTCGCAATTCGCTGCGTCTTGCCCGCTACTTCTAGAATGACCTCGTCTTTTGTAAACTCGAGTGGATTGGAATTGAAAACGATCTTTAGCTTGCCTTTGCGCGCGCACTCGTTCAAGCGTTGCAAGTTGCGATCCTTGATTCGCGAAAAAGAGCTCTGCCGGTATGAGAGCGTAACGGAATTTCCGACCTGAAACGCCAGCCCCATCGCGGCTTCGACCGCGCTGTCTCCGCCGCCGATCACCATGATATTTTTGTTCACGTAGTGGTCCGCTTCGATCAAGCGATACATCACCTTCGACAAATCCTCCCCCTTCACGCCAAGCTTTCGCGGACTGCCCGTTTTTCCCAGCGCAAGAATCACAGACTGGGCCCGGTACGTTCCTTTTGGCGTCGTTACGGCAAAAATGCCGTCCGCGTCTTTTTCAATGTGCTCGACCTTTTCGCCCTTGCGGCAATGAAATTCATTTCGCTGCAAAACATGACTCCAGAAAGAGAGCAGCTCTTCCTTGGAGAGCTCCATCTTCTTGAATTTCCCGTACATCGGAAATTCTACAGGGCTCGTCATTACCAGCTTCTGGCGAGGATATTTCGACACCGTGCCGCCGACCTCGCCTTCTTCGAGCGTAAGGTAGTTCAGCTTCTTTTCAATCGCGCGGAGAGACGCGCTGATGCCCGCCGGCCCCGCTCCCACAATGATCAAGTCCAGAACATCGCCAGCGCCGCGAGAAGCACTCGATGCGGCCATCCTCGTCGCAATCGTGTCCACGCAGTTCCGGCCCTGATTGATAGCGTTCTTGATCAGCGCCAGTCCGCTCAATTCGCCCGCAATGAACAAATTCCTTACTGTCGTTTCTTGCTCCGAACTGAGTACAGCGAGGTCCGCACTGACTCCCGGTTTGGCCATCACCATCGTGATCGCCCCCACGGGACAGACATCCGCACAGAGACTGTGCCCGATGCATTTATAGCCGTTCACGATCATGGCTTTGCCACCAATCATCGCCAGCACATCGCCTTCCGGGCACACCGTCGTGCAAGCGGCGCACCCGATGCAGTAGTTCGCGTCGATCTGCGGGTGTTGCGATTGGGGCCCGTCCGACCGAAGAGAGCCACGTTCGGCGGCGGCTCGCGCTTCCGCGTCGCGTTTTTTTTGCCCGCGCAGGTAATAGACAAGAAAGAAGACGATGATGCTGACCGCAATTGCAAATGAGATCAGGTTATCCATTCCAGATTCCTCAAATGCGGTAACCCATCAGCAGCACGATCCCGATGTGAATCAGCGCAAGAATCGCGAACGCATAGCTGAACGGCCGGTGAATCACGTGCCACAAATTGAAAACCCGCTGGGTCCTGCTAAGAAAAAGGATGCGTTTCCGCAGTGCATTTTCCTGCCGTGCGATGCGGATCGTGCGTTCCAGTTTGTGGTTGCTGGAAGAAAAAAGTCCAAATCCGGCCAGCAGCCACCTGCCAAAACCTAATTGCCGCAAACGGACACGCGAAGCAATCAGGGGGCGCTTGAAATCAATCACCAGCATCGACAGGAGCGAACCAAAAAGAGAGCTCTTGGCGACCTGAGCTTGCGTCGGCAGCACGTAGAGCACCTCCACGGAAAAGCCGAACGTCGCTTCCTGTTCTGCGATTTCCTTTTTCAAGGCTTCTTCGCGTTCATTCATTTCCTTCATGGTGAGTTCAGCCGCGCTCAAGGTGCGTGGAATTTGTGCATAAATGTATCGGCCAACGAATCCACTCATCGTAACCGCAAGCATGCTGAAGAAAGCCATGCCCGCGATGTTTCCGAATTTGAAAGAGGCATGAAACGCAATCACCACAGGCGCAAGCGTGCCGAGGACGATGTGAAAATCCAGCCAATGCCGGGAATTCCCCTTGCGCGCCAGCCACACCCACTTTTTCCGCAGAGGATAAAGATAAATGAGGAAGAAAAGAAACACGCCCAGCATTCCGAGCTTCACGCCAATCGTTCCGCTGGGTTTAAGTGCATCGTGCTTTACGGAAAACGGCCTCATGGTCGAGCCGAGCGTGTAGTAATCGTAACCGTATCCGGCAATCACCAGCACAATCGCGATTGCGGTGAGCCACGCGAGCAACAACCGTATCTTGTGCCCGCGCTCGGCTTCCTCGCTTGCCAAAATATTCGAAGGTATGGTTGCTTGTACGCTCACTCGTTCTTCCCCAGTTCAACTTTTATCGTAGCCCTGAATCTTCGATAGCCCGTGAATCGATGCACATTCCGCCAATGCTGGAGCGGTGTTTCGACGTCAATCGTGGCGGAAAGCGGCATCCAATACGATTCATCGGGGTCGTGGAATTGTACTAGCGCGTAGTGAATGTCGCTCGTCAGGCCCTTCAGTCCAAGATCGTTCATGCTGGAATCAACTGCCGCCGTCAGCCTGACGATTGCGCCGCTCTCCTTGTCGATCCAAATCGAGCCCGAAAGAGGCAGCGGATAATTCTTTCCGCGCAGTTGCATCGCGGCAGGAGAAGCCCCTCCCGGCACCGACTTGTATCGGATCTCCTCAATCACTCGCCCATCCGCCGTCTCTTCGCCTGCCTCCTCAAACTGGTAACTCGCTTCATATTGCGGGTGGACGACGAGCAGAATGCTTGAAAATCCGTTTGTCACCAGAAGTGTTTTTGCGGGGTCGCGAAATGCCAGTTTGCGGGCCTCCCGCGACTCTTTCATCTTCAGCGTTCCGCTCGCGCTCGACCCTTCCAGTTGGTATTGATAGCGCGACTCCTCCCGATAATTCGCGTTTGCCATTTTTGCCAAGCGTTGTCTGGGTGATGGACTCTTCACAAACCACATTCGCGGATTGCTCGAAAAACTGTTCCACCAGCTTGCGGGCACGCTCGAGGGATCCCAAACGAGTTCGCTTTGGACGACCGGAAAGCGGAAGCGATGTCCCTGGCTTGTTCTTGTGCGATCGCGCTGCTCAGAAAACCAAGACACGCCAGCACCAGAGCGACGAATCCCAATATTCGGACTAAGGCCTTCATTTTCGAAAGCCTCCAAAACGATAACCAAACGCGGTCGACCATTGCGTGTACTGCATGGTCGTGCCACGATACCAGCCAAAATTGGTCTCAAAGAAATATCTCGGCCCGACATTCCAATCCGCGGAAAGGTTTATGAAATTTGAGTCCGTGTTGCTTGAAAGAGGCGACAAGTAACTCTGGTGCCCGCCCATAGCCTGCAGGCGAAAGCTGTCGCCCAAGCTCTTGGTGATTGAAACCGATTCGTAATGGCCCTTGCCAAAGGCGCTGTCGAATTGTGAATAGTGCGCATCCGCGCTTAGCCCGGAAAACCACAGCCTTCCAAAGCTGATCCCGTAGCCCTGGTTCAGCGAACCTTTTTGATCCGAACTCGCTTTGCTTTTTCCTAGGCTCGTATACACCGCGATTCGCTTCGGCAATTCCACGCGCACGTCGCCGCTGAATCCCTGGAACAAATATTGATCCAGCAATCCACTGCTGATGAGCCGCGGATCGAAAGTCGGCAGATTCCGGAAATAGTTGTGATTCAGCCCGAAGCTGACCCAGGAAATCGGCTGAAAGTGCGCCGACGTATAGCTTTGCGAGACGCCCGTCGGATTGCTCCCGCCGTTCGCCAAAGGGGAAGTCCGCGCCTCATCCACTTGTAACGAATTGAAAAACGAGAAATACCGCCTCCACGAAAACGTGTTCTCGAGAAACGCAAATTGTCGCGCAACTCGCCACTGAATCGTCGTCGCCGCAATGCCTGCCGTAAAGAAATACCGAGCCGCGTTGAAATCTCCCTTTTCGTAATTCACAAAAGCGCCGGCGATTCGTTGGTCCGGGTTGTAACTCCACGAAGTCGGGTCCGGCGTTGACCCGCCGAAACACTCCCACCGTCATCGCGCGCGAAATCTTCCTCGCGAAATATGCGCCATCAATCGTGCTCAAGCTCGGCGCCCAGGGAAGAAACAGCCTTCCCACTCCAATTCGCATCGGCGAATACGGATTGTCATACGTAAAACTCAGGTGATAAGTTCGGTTGATTAGATCGTTCAGCGTCGTCGGTGAATTCGTGCTGATGCCGGCGCTGCTCGACGTCAAATTTCCCCGCCAGTAGCCCGTGAAATTCCAGTATGTGCCGCCGAGGAATGTCATGTCTGCGTTGATGATCATACCCAGCTGTTTGCTCCTGAAGCCGCTGGCCTCGTTCGTCCCGCCATAATCGAATCCAAGACGCCCCCGCATCCGCCCCACCGGGGATTCTTGCATGAGGCTCTTCTCTTCGCTCTGGCGGACTTCATCGTCTAGCGGGTCGCCGTAAGTGAAACTCACAACAATCGGAAAATTGTCCGCCTCTGCCGTTGCCTGCGTTTCGCGCCGTTCCTGCACGCTCTCCGGCGTCAGAAACGCAATCTGTCCTACCTTCAATTCGCCGCTCGTCGAAATGATTTCGCAGACCGCCGAAGAATCCGCGACCGAAATCACTTTCAACTCGGCAACGTGTTCTTCTCCGCGAAAACGCGCTCCTTCGCTTTGCGCCGCGGCCTGTGCGTCGACAACCGAAATGTTCATTCCCTCCTGAATCCCCGCGTTGCGGCCTGCATTGATGTACACCGCGTCGTTTGAAAGATATTTGATGGAAAAGACCGCAGCGGACTCTTTTTGCGCCAAAGCCGTCAAACAGAACAAGAGATTCAACAAAATTGCTAGAAGTGCCGTACCGGTTGAACGCAAGCGCGAGTTGTTCATGATTACCCCGCGCCCTTCGGGTGGCAGCCGGAAGCTATACAAGTCATTGGGCCGTAGGTGTAGCCGGCGCGTCCTTTGTGCTGCGAATCCGTCTGCGTCTTGCTGTGATAAGGCTGCGTGTGGCAGTTGATGCAAGACATGTTCGCGTAGTTTGTCGAATCGATGTGGCAGTCCGTACAAACGGCATTGTGATGTGGCAACCTCCAGTAATTGTTGTGGTTGAAGGTTGCGCCAAGCCAGCTCGTCGTCGTGTGGCAGGTCGCGCAAGTCGTCGGGAAACCCGCCGAGATATGGTTTGGCACGTTTCCGCCGAGTGTCACCGTGCTCTGCCAAGCCGCCGTGTGGCAACTGTAGCAATCTGTCGGCAAATTTCCGGAATAGTTGTTGTTGACGTGGCACGCCGAGCAAGGCGCCTTCGTCGGATCTGCATGCGCGCCCGTCAGCGGGAATCCCGTCGTGCTGTGGTCGAATTTTCCGGCGGCCCACGTGGTAATCGGATGGCAAGACGCGCACATCGCCGCCGTGTTTGGGAATCCAGCCGCAATGTGATTCGGCACTGCGCCGCCGATCGTCGTCGTGCTGTTCCATGCTGTGATGTGGCAACCGTAGCAGTCCGCCGAGTTCAGCGAATAGTTGTTGTTGATGTGGCACGAGGCGCAGGGAGTGGGTGTCGGAGACTTGTGCGTCCCGACCAGCGTGAAGCCGGTTACGCTGTGATCAAAGGAAGCCGCATCCCAACCCGCCGTTGTGTGGCACGTCGAACAATTGGCAACCGCGAAAGCCGGCCCCGCGCTCGAGTGCACCGGATTGTTCGTCTGTTGCCATGTCGTCAAATGGCATCCGGAGTTTCCACAATCCGTCGGCGCAATGTTCAGCGAATAGTTTCCGCTGATGTGACACTGGCTGCACTGCACCGCCGTGTGCTTGTTGGTTAGCGGGAAACCAGTCGTACTGTGGTCGAACTTCCCATCTGCCCAAGTCGTGATCGGGTGGCAAGAAGAACAAGCCGCGGCCGTCGTGGGGAATCCCGCAGTCACGTGATTCGGCACATTTCCACCGAGCGTCGTCGTGCTTTGCCAAGACGGTTGATGACAGCCCAGGCAATCCATCGAATTCAGCGTGTAGTTCCCATTGATGTGGCACGCCGAGCAAGACGTTGGCGTCGGAGACCTATGAGTTCCCACCAGGGTGAATCCTGTGGCGCTGTGGTCAAACTTTCCGTCCGCCCAAGTCGTGATTGTGTGACAAGAAGCGCAAGCGGCCGCATTCGTCGGGAATCCCGCAGTCACATGATTCGGCACGTTTCCGCCGAGCGTCGTCGTACTTTGCCACGACGGTTGATGACAGCCCAGGCAATCAGCCGAGTTCAACGTGTAGTTGTTGCTGATGTGGCAAGAAGCGCAGGGGGTGGGTGTCGGAGACATGTGCGTGCCCGCGAGCGTGAAGCCGGTCACGCTGTGGTCGAACGAAGCTGCATCCCAACCTTTCGTCGTGTGGCAATTCGAGCAATTCGCCAGCGCAAACGCGGGTCCTGCCGTCGAGTGCACCGGATTGTTCGTCTGTTGCCAAGTCGTCAAATGGCAGCCGGACGTCCCGCATGCTGTCGGCGCAATCTGCAAATTGTAGTTATTGTTGATGTGGCAGGAAGCGCACGGAACATTTGCATGCCCGTTCGCCAGTGAAAAGCCAAACGCCGTGTGGTCAAACTTTCCGTCCGCCCAAGTCGTGATTGTGTGACAAGAAGCGCAAGCGGCCGCATTCGTCGGGAATCCCGCAGTCACATGATTCGGCACGTTTCCGCCGAGCGTCGTCGTACTTTGCCACGACGGTTGATGACAGCCCAGGCAATCAGCCGAGTTCAACGTGTAGTTGTTGCTGATGTGGCAAGAAGCGCAGGGGGTGGGTGTCGGAGACATGTGCGTGCCCGCGAGCGTGAAGCCGGTCACGCTGTGGTCGAACGAAGCTGCATCCCAACCTTTCGTCGTGTGGCAATTCGAGCAATTCGCCAGCGCAAACGCGGGTCCTGCCGTCGAGTGCACCGGATTGTTCGTCTGTTGCCAAGTCGTCAAATGGCAGCCGGACGTCCCGCATGCTGTCGGCGCAATCTGCAAATTGTAGTTATTGTTGATATGGCAGGAAGCGCACGGAACGTTCGCGTGCCCGTTCGTCAGCGGGAATCCCGTTGAAGCGTGGTCGAAATTCGCCGTATCCCACCCTTTTGGCGTATGGCAGTTCGAGCAATTCGCCAGCGCAAATACTGGCCCCGCGCTCGAGTGCACCGGATTGTTCGTCTGTTGCCAAGTCGTCAAATGGCAGCCGGACGTTCCGCATGCTGTCGGCGCAATCTGCAAATTGTAGTTATTGTTGATGTGGCAGGAAGCGCAGGGAACGTTCGCGTGTCCGTCCTTCAGCAAGAATCCTGTCGTTGAGTGATCGAATTTCGCGTTGAGCCAAGTATCAAAAGTGTGGCAAGTTTCGCAAGCCGTCGAGAAGTGAGCACTCGCGTGATTCGGATTTGTCGTTTGCTGATAATCCCGTTGGTGGCAGGAAATACACTCCGTCGAGAGTCCTTGAAATTGTCCGACCGCCGCGCTCTTGTGACATTCCTCGCATTGCACGGCCGCGTGCGCGCCAAAAAGCGGAAAACGGTTTTGATGATCCTTCACCTGCTGCACCGTGATATTCCATCCGCGAACCGTGTGGCACTGTGCGCAATCCGATCCGAATTTCCGCCGGTGAATATCCGCGTGGCAATCCGCGCAATTTTTCCCCACGTCCGTAAAGACCGGCTTCGCATGGCACTGAGTGCATTGCACTTTTTCGTGCATGGCCCGCAGCGGATAGTTTGTCTGGTTGTGATCGAATTCAGGATGCGTCCGGATCGGCCGCCATCCCGCTGCCGCATGGCAGTTTTCACACGGAATCGCCAGCGGCCCGTGCGGGCTTCGGGTTCGCTCTCTCTGGGCGAAGGAGGGAACAGACACACAAAAAAGACCCAGAAATAGGAAGATCAGAAGCTTGAACAGGCGTGGCGTAAATTCTCCGTGACCTTCGATCAACGGCATCGCGGGCAGAACAGGCCCAATTGAGCCTTATTTTCAGCCTTCGCTATTGCAGGCCGCCACTGTACCAAGGGACAGATTGTGTTCCTGTACCCAACTTGGCGGCATCGGTGCGATAGAGCTTTCCTACGTTCAGGATGCCACTCGCAGAACGCAGGTTGCCAAAATCCCCGCTAAAACATTGAGTGTTCTAGTTTTTGGCTGGGCTATCCGGATTTTTCTGCTGGGGAGTCAAATCTCCGTGACAAGCGTCACATCGCAACGGCGTCGGCTTGTAGAACGTCACTGGATTTCCTGTAATCAGTTTTGTCAGCGTGTGACACTTCTCACATTTCACGCCCGCGTGCCCGCCTTGCAGCGAAAATTTGGTCCGTTTGTCGTGGTCAAACGTCGAGGGCACCCACCGCTGCACGCCGTGGCAACTATCGCAGGGTGTTTTCCCGGCGTGATCCTTAAATTGCCCGCCGTGTGGCTCCGCGTGACACGTTTCGCAATCTTTTGGCGTTCCCTTGAATTGAATCTGTTTCGCGCCCACTGGAACTTTATGACATCCCCCGCAGGTCACCGTTCGATGCGCTCCCAGCAGCGGGAAGCTCGTTTTCGAGTGATCGAAACCGTTCACCTCCGTCCACGACTTAGCGCTGTGGCACGCTTCACACCCGAATTTTGTTCCGTTCTGCCGCTTCCGCTCCATGCGGTCCTTGAATTCTCCATGATGCGGATCGGCATGGCACACCGTGCAGCTCATCTCCACAAACCGGAATGGCAATACCTTGTCCGTTCGCGCTCCTTTGCCCGCTGCGTGGCAATCCGCGCAAGGCACGGCCCCGTGCGCGCCTGTCAGCGGGAATTTTGAATTCTTGTGCATCGCGATCGTGTAGACCGACCGGTGAAAATCGGCCACGGTGTGGCAGGACTCGCACCGGTCTTTGAATGGCGGCTCTGAGAATTGCCCGTCGTGCACATCCTTGTGGCAGTCGCCGCAGTTCGAAAACTTCACTTTGTACAGAGTATCTTTTCCTGCGGGGATGTGGCACTTCGCGCATTCCACGCTTACGTGTTTCCCCTTCAGCGGATATTTCGAGCTGGCATGTTCCTTCACGCCGAATAGCGAGGGCTTCCATCCTGCAACTGTGTGGCACTCCGAACATTCGCCCTTCATTGGTTGCTCAGCGAATTGCCCGCTGTGAATGTCTTTATGACAATCCGTGCAATTCGCAAACGCGAGCCGCTTTTTAAAATCTCCTCCCGCGTGACACGCCACGCAGGAAACCTTCGTATGCTCGCCCAAGAGCGGGTATTTGGTCTTTGAATGATCGAATGCAAACTGCGGCCCAATCTTTTTCCACCCGGCCGTCGTGTGGCAGTCCTCGCATTTCTGTTTGAACTCTCCGCGATGTGGATCGGTGTGGCACGCCGTGCAGGCCGCAAACTTCATGTCCTTGAATCGTGCCGGCCCGCCCGGTGTATCTGGTTTGTGGCATGCCTCGCATTTAACCTGATCGTGCAAACCCGTTAGCGGATACCGCGTCTTTGAATGGTCAAACTGCTTCGCCGCTTTCCAATCCATCGCGTTGTGGCAGCTCTCGCAATTCTTCCCGAGCTGTCCCTTGTGGTAGTCCTCATGGCACGCGATGCATTGCGGCGAAAGTCCGACATACGTCTTCGTCAAATCCTTCCGCTTCATCAGCGGCCGCACGTCCTCCGCGATATGCGATGGCAAATGGCATTTCTCGCACGCAACTCCTGCGTGTTTTCCTTCCAGCGGATATCCCGTCAGCTTGTGGTCGAATTGTTTGGTCGGCACTTCCCAGTGAATCACGGGAAAGTCCGCGCCGTTGTGCTCCAGATGGCAGCGCACGCAATCCTTGCCATTCAAATTTTTCATTTCCAGCTTGGCGTGATAGCCGCGGTTTTCGGAAAGCAGCTTTGCGATTTCCTTGTGGCAATCGAGACAGCGAAAGGTGGGAGTTTTCGCCGCAAACTGGTGGCAGCTGGCGCACTGCGTTGTTCCTGTTAGCGATTGATGCGCTCTCGAAAGTGGGCCCGGCGAGATCTGCGCGCTCGCCGGAGTGCAAGCAAATATCAATGCAAATGCGGCAAACGCGAACGCAGCAATCGCTTTGCGGAAAAACGAAACCGGACTTCGACAGGAACTCCTGAGCCGCGGCACTGTCTCTTCCTCGACTCTCTCGAACGCACCTAGGGCCGGTGAGTTGACACTACCACAAGAATATTTTTCTGATTTTTGCGAACGGGGGTTGTGCCTACTTTTGCAAGAGCACTGAACTAGTGGACAGCTTTGAAATGCTCACTTACCGCGCCCGTTATATTTGCCTCAAGCGCTCCATTCGAGGGGAGCGGCCAAGATTCGCGCCGGAGCGCTAATGAATCTTCCTGGTTTCCATATCCGTCAAATTTAGCCGAGACAAAGACGCGAGTATACCCATCGGACACTACTATGGTTTGTATATTCACGGAAGCCTTGCCACCTGTCCATGAGACTCTCAGTTCCTTTGAAGGCTTTGTGTAAGTGACGAGTTCATCTGCATTAATAGCAATGGAAAAATTCCAGAAATCTTCGGTGGCCTGCTCGTCAACTACCTTCCATTGAAGATCCCGAACAACTTTCTGGGAAAATTCCTGGACAAGCAAAGCGGACTGATGGATTTCAATACAGGCGGGTTTCGCAGCCGGAATTTCGACGCGATTGTTGTTTCTCGAGGCCGAAGCCTTCTTCTTGCCCTGCGGCTCATCGCTTCCGGGTTTACAGGAACGGACAGGATTGACCGCGGTGCGCGCACTCTGAGCGTACAAAACTGACCCGGCAAATATGATGTCTGATGTGCATGGAGGCCAAGTCGCGACAAGTAGAAATGGCAACAAGTTTCGAATTACTGACATGCAAAGAATCCATTGCCCCTAACCGCACAATTTATCATTGTGCGAACCATAGTCTAATTGCTACTTTGCGTATTAGTCCCGTGTCCTTTTATGCGGCACGTTCGGGGTCCTTTCGGTCAGTGCAGCCAACTTCTTGAGGATTACTGCATGCGTTCCCCGGTTGTAGGCTTCGGCGCTCGACGCCTTGTCCCACAAGGTGATCGTCGTCACCGTATCCTCGCTCGGCGCAAAGAATGAGAGTTCATCCTGAAATCCCTTTTCCTTCCGTAACATCGGAATTACATCCCGTTAGATCAAGAGACTGAATTTAGAAATACTTTTCGGCTTCAATGCGGGCAGTACTTTGCGCACAGACATGGACGGCCAGACTAGTGGAAAAGCGTGATTTCCAGAGTTCAGACGAACAGTGCGGCGAGGAAGAGGAAATTGCCCGGCCCAGCCTCTTCCCAGCAAGAATTGCTCTTTTCCACTGCTTAAAGGGCTACTCTAGAGACTGCCAAAGGAGCGAGCTGTTCTGTTTTATACAGTCTTGGGAAGGGGCGGTTTGCTAGGGTAAGGATGCTGCGAACGTCCTCGCAGCGGCGGGGTTTCGGCCAAATATGAAACCAAGGAAACAGGTAAAGAAACGAGACGAAACTCGTTCAATGCGCAGGATTTTCTCGATACGGCAGGCGTGGCCAGGAAAATTCACGTATACCGCAGGGGCGAGTCTATTTATGCGCAGGGCGATGCCGCCGAGACGGTGATGTACATTCAAAATGGCGGCGTGAAATTGTCTGTCGTAAATGGGTCTGGCAAGGAAGCGGTCGTGGCTATGTTTGGCCCTACGGACTTCTTTGGCGAGGGATGCATGGCGGGCCAGACGATCCGGATGGGCACGACTTCCGCAGTAACCCCGACTACACTGCTCATAATCCAGAAGAAAGAGCTACTGCGCGTGCTTCACGCGGAGCATGCGCTCTCTGACCATTTCATCGCATACATGCTTACGCGCAATATCCGAGTCGAAGAAGACTTGATCGATCAACTTTTCAATTCCAGTGAAAAGCGACTGGCGCGTACGCTTCTCCTTCTGGCACGTTACGGAAAAGAAGGTCAGCCAGACCGTATTTTGAGGGTTTCCCAGGAAACCTTGGCAAGCATGGTGGGAACCACGCGTTCCCGAGTGAATTTCTTCATGAACAAGTTCAGAAAATTGGGATTCATCGAATACAACGGCAAGATCAAGGTCAACAAGTCGTTGCTCACGGTTGTTTTGCACGAGTAGAGAAGGCTCTCGTCTCGAATAACGGGGACACAACTCAGGCCCCGCGAAAAAGACCGCTACTGCGATACCGCCTCCAGCGAACGCGTTCTTTGAAGTCACACTGGTGAATCTTCTGCGTATGGCTGATTTGCCGGAAACCAAAAATGTCACTGCCAAAAACTATGCCCCCAACAGAAATCATAGATTTAAACGATTCACCGTCCCGTGGATCAAGCGAAGAAGTAATTAGGCTTTCGACTCCCGCGCCGCGCGCGCTGCTTCCCTCAAGAATCGCTGTCGTAGGCAACTATCTTCCACGGCATTGCGGAATTGCGACGTTCACGACGGATCTATGCGACGCCATCCACGCGGAATATGGCGCAATCGAGTTGCTGGCGCTCCCCGTGAACGATACCGAGGAAGGTTACACATATCCGCCCAGAGTGCGTTTCGAGCTCTCTGAAGACAACCTTGCTTCCTATCGTCAGGCGGCCGACTTTCTGAATTTCAGCAATATTGATCTGGTCTGCCTGCAACACGAATATGGAATCTTCGGAGGCCCCGCCGGCAGCCACATCCTGGAACTTCTGCGGCGGCTGCAAATGCCTTTCACCACGACGCTGCATACGGTGCTTCGTGACCCCAATCCAGACCAGCGTGCGGTGATGGAAGAAATTTCGTCTCTCTCGGACCGTTTGATCGTAATGAGCCAGCAGTCCTCGGACATCCTGCAGGAAGTGTTTCGGGTTTCAGCGGAAAAGATCGACCTGATTCCGCATGGGATTCCCGACCTGCCTTTCACTGACCCCAGCTTCTACAAGGATGGGTTTGGGACGGAAGGCAAAGAGGTCTTACTTACCTTTGGCCTGCTTTCGCCGAACAAAGGAATAGAAAACGTCATTCGCGCTCTGCCTGCGATTCTTTCGCGCCACAGCAATGTCGTTTACATGGTTTCCGGAGTGACACACCCGCATATCTTGCGGCGCGAAGGCGATAAATACAGACACTACTTGCAAAGCTTGGCCAAAGAACTTGGTGTTGAAGCCAATGTGATTTTTCGCAATCGCTTCGTAAGCCCGCAAGAGATGGTGGAATTGATCGGCGCCGCGGACATTTACATAACGCCCTACAAACATAAGGCGCAAGTCGTTTCCGGAACACTTGCCTACGCATTGAGCGCCGGAAAAGCCATTATTTCCACGCCCTATTTGCACGCAATCGAACTTCTGGATGACGAGCGCGGCGCTCTGGTTCCATTCGACAATCCGGACGCCCTGGCGGAAAAAACAATCAAGCTTCTGGACAACAGCACTGCAAGGCACGCGATGCGGAAGCGCGCGTACCTTTATGCAAGAGACATGATCTGGAGCCGCGTGGCGCAGAAGTATATGAACAGCTTCGAACGCATCTACAATGAACGCTTGCGAAATCCGCGCGCCACATTTTCCGCGCAAAACACGGAAAAAACTCTCGACAGACTTCCCGAAATAAAACTCGATCATCTGTATCGAATGACGGACCAGACGGGGATCGTAGAGCACGCTGTTTTCGTAGTCCCAAACTATCCGGAAGGCTATACGACTGACGACAACGCTCGTGCCTTGATCGTCGCCATTCTGATGGAGCAACTGGGCACCGCCGTGCCACAGGGTTACGCCGACTTGGTCTCCAGGTATCTAGCCTTCTTGTGGCTTGCTTTTGATCCTTCCACAAAACGCTTCAGAAACTGCCTCAGTTACGAACACCAATGGCAGGAACCGGAAGGCTCCGAAGATAGCCACGGCCGAGCTTTGTGGGGACTGGGCACAGTTCTCGGGAGATCCAAGGACGCAGGATGGAGAGGCGCCGCGGGTCGCATGTTTGAATTGGCTATTCCCGCGGCCGTTGAATTCAAGAGTCCGCGCGCCTGTGCCTTCGCGTTGCTGGGACTGCAGGAGTATCTCGATTCATTCCCGGGAGATCGCGCCGCCCTCGGCGCATCCGACACCTTGGCGAATCGATTGTTGAACTCCTATCGCGCGAACCGCAGCACAGATTGGAATTGGTTTGAAGGGAGCCTTTCCTACTCCAATGCGCGATTGCCGCAAGCTTTGATTCGAGCGGGAATGCGCGCTGCCAACGAAGAAATGATTTCGGCGGGCCTGGAAGCACTGGAATGGCTGGTCGCGATTCAGCGTTGCGAAATAAAGGGTCATTTTGTGCCCGTCGGATCCCAAGGCTTTTATTCCAAAAACTCCGAGAAAGCCCGTTTCGACCAGCAACCCGTAGAAGCATGCGGAGCGGTCTCGGCATGTTTGCAAGCGTACCGTGCGACGGGCAAGGGCCGTTGGCGCAAAGAAGCGTGGTCCACCTTCAATTGGTTTTTGGGTGATAACGATCTTCAAATCGCTCTTTACGATCCAGCCTCTGGCGGTTGTAGAGATGGATTGCATCCCGACCGCGCAAATGAAAATCAG
Source organism: uncultured Acidobacteriota bacterium (assembly GCA_963794175.1). Classification (GTDB taxonomy): domain Bacteria; phylum Acidobacteriota; class Terriglobia; order Acidiferrales; family UBA7541; genus Acidiferrum. The sequence continues at coordinate 32,332 of CAWCCV010000015.1, forward strand.
GGCGCGGAATCTACCTTGTCGTTTCTGATGGCATTGCTCGAAATGCGTAGGCTCGAAGAATCCGACGGTACGGAGAACAAGCTCTGAGCGATGCAGCCGTCATTCCCAATTAAAAATAAAATATTGATCGGACAATCCAAGGAACGCGGTGAAATCACAATGAAGGCAGCAATGCAGCAGTATGAAACGCTTTTTCGCCGCCACCCGGCTAATCCAATTCTGTCTGGAAAGGATTGGCCCTACTCCGTTAACAGTATTTTCAATGCCGGCGCAACACTTTTGCCCGATGGCTCGACGTTGCTTCTCTGTCGCGTGGAAGATCGTCGAGGTATTTCGCATTTGTGCGTCGCCCGCTCGCTCAACGGCATTGACCATTGGCAGATTGATTCTGAGCCGACTCTTTTGCCAGATCCGGAAAAATTTCCCGAAGAAATATGGGGCATCGAAGATCCGCGCATTACTTACGTGCCCGAACTCAAGAAATACGCAATTGCATACACTTCGTATTCACGCGGAGGTCCCGGCGTATCTCTCGCTCTGACCGAAGACTTCCGCAACTTCGAACGAATCGGCGTCATCACGCCGCCCGACGACAAAGATGCCGCTCTCTTGCCCCGCAGAATCGGTGGATTCTGGGCCTTGATTCACCGTCCCATGACTCCCCTCGGCGCTCACGTCTGGATCTTTACTCCCCCGATCTGCGCCACTGGGGAAGTCACAAACTCATGCTGGAAGCGCGGCGAGGCGCATGGTGGGACGCAAACAAGATTGGAATGTCGCCGCCACCGATCGAAACTTCCAGAGGATGGTTGATGATCTATCATGGAGTACGACGTACGCCTTCGAGCTCCATATATCGCCTGGGTCTCGCTTTGTTTGATATCGAGCAGCCGGAAAAATGTCTCGTTCGTGGCGACTCCTGGATGTTTGCGCCCGAAGCGGAATACGAACGTCGACGGAGATGTTCAGGACGTCGTATTTCCTTGCGGCTATACGATCGCTGCCGATGGGGACACCATCAATCTTTATTACGGAGCTGCCGACTCAAGTATCGCCCTGGCTCACGGCAGCATCCGTTCTCTACTCACTTGGCTTGATGCGAACGGCCATTCCGAACACGTAAACAATCGCCGTCACAAGTAGCTTTGTAGCCTCAAAAA
>CAWCCV010000016.1:0-305535 GCA_963794175.1 uncultured Acidobacteriota bacterium
TCACTGTCGCCGGAAACGCGAGTTCCGTCCTGTGTAGCGGCCATCCTTTTTGGTGACCGTTCTGCCTCAAAACCGCTCAAAAATCCCGCCGCGCCCATTCCGCCGCCGATGCACATCGTCACCATGCCATACCGCGCATTCTTCCGAACCAGATCCCGCAAGATCGTCGCCGTCAATTTCGCGCCCGTGCACCCCAGCGGATGTCCCAGTGCAATCGCCCCGCCGTTCGGATTCACTTTCGACGGGTCGAGTCTCGCCTGCTGAATCACCGCCAGCGACTGCGCCGCAAACGCTTCATTCAATTCAATCACCGCAATGTCATCCAGCTTCAGCCCCGCCAGCTTCAGCGCCTTCGGAATCGCATACACTGGCCCGATGCCGAACTCCTCCGGAGGAACTCCCGCCGTCGCATAAGCCACAAATCGTCCCAGCGGCTTCAACCCCAGCGCTTTCGCCCGCGCATCGCTCATCACCACCGCCGCCGCGGCGCCGTCGCTCATCGGCGAACTATTACCCGCCGTCACCAATCCTTTTATGTGAAATGCTGGCTTCAACCCCGCCAACACTTCCACGCACGTATCCGCCCTCGGCAATTCATCCTTGTCAAAAGTAAAAGTTTGCGACGTCGGCTTGTTTTGCTTTTGCGTGGTGGGTGCGGGGGTGTGGTTTGCATTCACCGGCAGGGAAGTATTGTTCACCTCCACCGCTACCGTTTCGTCCGAAAACGCTCCCGCCGCAATTGCCGCTACCGCTTTTTTGTGCGAATTCGCGGCAAACGCATCCGCCGCTTCGCGCGTAATTCCAAATTTCCGCGCGATATTTTCCGTGCCGAGCCCCATGTTGATGTACGCGTCCGGATAGTTGTCCACGAGCCACGGATTCGGCGAAATCTTGTTTCCGCCCATCGGCACCATCGACATGGACTCCGTTCCGCCCGCCACGATCACTTCCGCGCCACCGCTGCGGATCCGTTCCGCGGCCAGCGCAATCGCCTGCAGGCCGGAAGAGCAAAACCGGTTGATCGTCATCGCCGAAGTTTCCACCGGCAACCCCGCACGCAGCGCCGCAATCCGCGCCACATTCATCCCTTGTTCGCCCTCAGGCATAGCGCAGCCCAGAATCACATCGTCAATCTCTTTCGCATCCAGCCCCGGCACCCGGGCCAGCGCTTCCTTAATCACCAGCGCCGCCAAATCATCCGGCCGCGTCGCCCGCAGCGATCCCTTATAAGCACGCCCCACCGCCGTCCGCACCGCCGACACAATCACAGCTTCAGTCACAGGGCCCTCCTAGCATGGGAAACCTCAGTGTAGCAGGAGAGAAGAAAAACTAGTGATCACTGCCCAGTAGGAAAAGCCCGAATCAGGAATTGTTGCAACGCCGAAGAAGTAAAAGGTAAAAAGCGCCGCGATTGCTGAAACGACCAAACGCGGAGGCTGAAGGCCGAAAGCGTCCGACCGTTGCTCGTCCATCACCATTTAGCGATTCGAGGATGGCGTCTTGAAGTACGCGATCAAAAACAAAACCGCCAACAACGCATCGCAGCAAGAAAGATAAAAATCGAACGCGTGAACGCGGTTCTGCCCATAAAGAATGAGCGCCGGCACAAAATAGCCCATCTTCTCCAGAATCCCGACCAACATCAGCGGCCGGAATCGTGCCGGATTTGATCCAATCACCAGAAACACGAACTGCCAGGCCAGCGCCACTCCCGTAAATCCGTAATAAAACAGCGGATGTGTCACCGGCGGCGGATCTTTTTCCGCAATCTGATTGAAAATAAAATACAGCGGCGTGATGACCAGAATTCCCCAAATCCCCGCAATCGTAAAAAGATATTTCGCGAATTTCATGCCAACTCCTAAGGGGGCACGGTATATCGAGCCATTCTTCGCTCACTTGGCTGGAATCAGCGTGCTGTGACTCGCCACGCACTGCCAAACCCCAGCGCGCCTGATCCAGGTATCCGTATACCGCGATCGAATCACGTATGGCTTGCCCTTGTTCGTGCCGGTTTCTCGGTAAATGCCCGTCACGACGGCGGCATTCCCATAAACCTGCACATTCATCCCTTCATCGATGAGGTGGTCGGCCTTCTGGTCCGGATCGACGACCCACTTCATATACTCGTTCTTGTGCATGAACGTGCCGTCGTAGTCTGTATACACAAGCGAATCGGCGACGAGATTGTCCACCGCGCCGATCTCTTGCTTCATCTCCGCTTGATTCCACGCGCGCTCGAGTTGCCGGATCTGAATCTCATCCGCCGAGCCTTTGTCCTGCGCGCCGGGCGCGGGACAAAGGGCCGCCGCGAAAAGAAATGTCGCTGCCAAAAATCTCATCGGATCCACCTCTTCCGGAAACGAAATTGGCAAAATGTTAGCAGCATTGTGCCGCGCGCCAACACTGACTTTGGCCTCATGTATACTGAAAGGCAGGGGATTTCGCAAAATTCAATGGCCGAGGAAGTAAAAACAAACGCTCCGCGCCAAGCGGGCCGCGCAAGCGCTTCCGTGCGATGGCGCAAACGCCTACGCTTTGCGCGCACACGCGCGCGCGAATTGCGCATGATTACAAAGGCGCTGATTTCGACCAAGCATCCCGTTCTCGTCCACATCATCCCCATGCGCCGCTGCAATCTCGATTGTGGCTATTGCAACGAATACGACGACGTTTCCAAGCCCGTTCCCGTCGAAGAAATGAAGCGCCGCCTGGACTATCTCGCCGACATGGGCACGTCCATCATCACCATCAGCGGCGGCGAACCGCTCATGCATCCCGAACTCGAAGCCGTCATCGGCCACATCCGCAAGCGTGGCATGATCGCCGGCATGATCACCAACGGATTCCTGCTCAGCAAAGACCGCATCAAGAGTTTGAACGAAGCAGGCCTCGAGCACCTGCAAATTTCGATTGATAACGTCACGCCGGACGAAGTCTCCAAGAAAAGTCTGAAGACACTCGACGTTCGGCTTGAGTGGCTGGCGGAGCAAGCCGTATTTCAGGTGAACATCAATTCCGTGCTCGGCAGCGGAGTAAAAAATCCGCAAGACGCTCTGCGTATCGCGCATCGTGCCATTCAGCTCGGCTTCACCAGCACCGTTGGCATCATTCATGACCACAATGGCCAGCTAAAACCGCTCGACGACAAGCAGATCAAAATATTTGAAGAGATCATGGTGCTGGGCAAGCGCTCCTTTTCTCGCTTCAACGATTTTCAGCACAACGTCGCACGCGCGAAAGAGCACACCTGGCGCTGTCGATCCGGCGCGCGCTATCTCTATATATGCGAAGACGGCCTCGTCCACTGGTGCTCGCAACAGCGCGGCTACCCTGGAATTCCTCTTTCGCAGTACACCGCGGAAATGCGCGCCCACGAATATCTCACCGACAAATTCTGCGGACCGCGCTGTACCGTCTCCTGCGTTCAGCAAGTCGCCATGCTCGACAACTGGCGCGACCCGCAAACCAAAAAGCCAAAGCCCATGCCCCCGCCTCCTGTGGCAAGCAGCCTCGTCCAAATCGGCGGCAAGAATTAACCCGCTCCTGAATTCCTGTTTCATTTCGCGAACACCCCCATTTCATCCCTGTTGACGTTGCGCTGCTGCTTCTCAAAAATATGGTTATGACGGGACCAGCCATCCAGATCGAAAGCTTGACCAAGGACTACCCCACCGGTTTTCTGCACCTGAAGACCAAACGTTCGCTGGAAAACCTCACCATGCAGGTAGAGGAAGGCGAAGCGTTCGGATTTCTGGGGCCGAATGGCGCGGGAAAATCCACGACGATCAAGCTGCTGATGGGAATTATTTTCCCGACTTCAGGAAACGCGAGAATTCTTGGCCGCCCGATCAGCGACGTGGAAATGCACAAAGACATCGGCTATTTGCCGGAGCAGCCGTATTTCTACGACTACCTGACTGCGGCGGAAGTGCTCGATTATTTCGCACGTTTTTATGGTTTTGGCGCGGCGGAGCGAAAAGAGCGCGTTGAAAAAATGTTGAAAAAAGTCGGGCTGGAGACCGCCGGAAAAATTCAGCTGCGAAAGTATTCCAAAGGAATGTTGCAGCGTGTGGGGCTGGCGCAGGCAATCCTGCACGATCCGAAAGTTGTGATTCTGGATGAGCCGATGTCTGGGCTCGATCCGATCGGGCGGCGGGAAGTGCGCGACATTATTCTGGAATTGAAGCGCGACGGGAAAACGGTTCTTTTTTCCACGCACATTTTGACCGATGCAGAAATGCTTTGCGACAAAGTTGGCGTGATTGTCGGTGGAAAATTACAGGGAGTCGGGCGTCCGGATGAAATTGTGGGACTAAAAGTGCAGGGAATGGAGATTTTATTCGAGGCGGACGCGGCGCGAACGCGACGATTCTGGCGAAGGCGGCGAAATCCGGAAGCCGCTACTCGCTGCGCGTACCCGAGGATTCGCTCTATCCGGCGCTGGACGAATTGAAAGCGGCGGGCGCAAAAATTACTTCGGTCGTACAGATCAAGCCGACGCTCGAAGAATATTTCATGCATCTTGTGGCGAAAGACCGGGCGCAAGCTGCGGCGATCGAGGTTCACGGGAAATGAACCGGATTTTTTCAGTTGCGCTGAACACCTTCCGCGAAGCGGTACGCGACCGCGTGCTGTATAACCTCGTGGTTTTCGCGCTGCTGATGATGGCGGCAGCGATTTTCGTCGGACAGATTTCGCTGGGAATCGAAAGCATCATCATCGTGACCCTCGGGCTGAGCTCGATTTCGATCATTGGCTTGCTGATTGCTGCCTTCATCGGCGTCGGTCTTGTTTCCAAGGAGATGGACAAACGCACGCTGTATGCGCTGCTCGCGAAACCCATCCGCCGCTGGGAATTTCTTGTTGGCAAATTCGGCGGATTGGTTCTAACGCTTACTGTAAACACGGCGGCAATGGCGGTTGGACTCTTTGTGGCGCTGCTGTTCGTGAAGCGTTCACTGGATGGCAGCGACACGACGATTCTGATTGCGGTCTATTTCATCCTGCTGAAGATTGCGATTGTTGTTTCGCTTGCGCTGTTGTTTTCTTGTTTCACCTCGCAACTGCTGGCGATTTTGTTCACGGCGGGATTGTATGTCGCAGGTTTGTTCATTCATGAGATGAGAAATCTTTCCGGCAGCGAGGTGAGCCCGGCGGTGCAGGTATTTTTCTCCTGGATTTCGTACATCCTGCCGAATTTTGAGAATTTCAACGTCATGGCTGCCGCGGCACACGGAAAAACCGTGCCGGGAATCCTGATTTTGCAAAACACGGCCTACGCGGCGATCTATTGCGCGATCGTGCTTGCTGCGGCCGCGGTCGTTTTCTCTCGACGCAATCTGAAATGAGCCGGAAACCCATCACGATTCTGCTCTTGCTCGTGCTGCCCTTGGGCTTCGCGGGCGTGTGGCGGCTGCAACACTCGATTGACAATCACCTGAAGGCGCTGAACGAAGAGAAGGATGAGGTTTTGCTCGGCTCCACCAAGGTGATGAAAGCGTTGAGTCTGGAGTACGCGCCACTGACGGCGGACATCTACTGGACGCGCGTAGTCCAGTATTACGGGAGCAGGCACGAGCGTGTGGAACACCTCGACAGCCTTTGGCCGCTTCTTGATTTGGCGACTACACTTGATCCCAACCTGATTCCCGCATACCGGTTCGGCTCGACTTTTCTTGCGGAAGCAAAGCCCGCGGGGGCAGGACAGCCGGAGCGCGCCGTCGAACTCATTCAACGCGGCATCAAGGAGAATCCGGAGTATTGGCGGCTCTATCAGGATTTGGGTAACGTGTATTACTTCGCGCTGAAAGACAATGCAAAGGCCTCGCAGGCTTATCTGGCCGGGAGCAATGTGCCGGGGGCGGCGCCTTGGATGAAATTGATGGCAGCGCGAATCGTGGAACGCGGGGACACCCTAGAAACTTCGCGTTACTTGTGGACGGAAATTTATCAGTCATCCCGGGATCCGTCGATCCGGGAAAACGCGAAGGTGCATTTAGTATTGCTGAAAGTTGATGATGACCGGCAGCACCTGGATGCGTTGCTCGACGAATACGCCAAGAAGACGGGTCATCGCGCAACGAACATTCGCGAGTTGGTCCAGGCGGGAATGTTGCCAGGTCTCCCGGCCGATCCGGAGGGGTTTGCGTACGTGATCGGGGAATCAGGAAAAGCGGAGCTAAATCCCAGCAGTCCCCTTTTCGAAAAAGAAAAGATATACCGGCGGTTCTAGTTCTGCACGAATTTTGGCTTCTCTTTGTCAACAACGCACAGCAGCGTCATGTGCGGATCAATCTGTAATTTTCCCGGATCGCTTGCTGCATTAAAATGAAATTGTGTCTCCTGGCCACCGGCGATGACTCGTCCAAGATAAACGCCGCCTGAGGAGTAGACGGGGACGGGAGCAACGAATCCGCGCGGCACGCGCGTCTGGTATAGCTTGCCTTTTACCTGGAAGCCTTTTTCCGTTCTACGAGTTGCGTATTCGGCATAGTAATGCGGCACGCCAACGCCACGCACCCAGTCTTCGATAAACCATTCCATCGAATGATTGCCGTCGAGGTCCATCGCCGGAGTCATCACGGTGTTGAGTTCGCGAAGGAGATCCTCCGTGGAAAGTCCTTTGTAGCTGTAGGTGGTGAACAGGTTTTTCAGAAATGACTGGAAGCGTGCATCGGTATTTTTGGAGCCCGGCTGGCGCAACATTTCGCGAATCATGTGAATGGTCCACGCGCCCTTGGAGTAGATCAGGATTTCAAAGCCGTCCGGAGCTTTGGAAGAAGTGAGGCGGTTGCCGAGAGCGAGCGAGCCGATATCGGCGGCGGTGAGTTGGGAGTCGCGCAGCTTTTCCTCAAGCTTGTTGCGATAGCGTTCCAGCCAGATACGCATTTTACGATCGGGAGTTTTCTGGCTGTCTGCGAACAGGAGTGCGAAATAGTTTGCAAACGCTTCGTCGATCCATTGATCGCGATAGCTGGACCAGCCGACGACGTTGCCCCACCACTGGTGCGCGACTTCATGAAAAGGGACCAGCTCGCTGAAATGTTCCTGGCTGGCGGTGGAGAGGCCCGCTTGCTCCTGGGCGGCCGCCGGTAGAAACGAATACGTGGAGAGATAGAGAAGGCCGGGCCAGCCTTGACCGAAGGTTCCGGGAATTTGCGAAACGGAGAGCTGGCGAAATGGGAATGGGCCGGCAAAACCTTCGTAGAAGCGGATGGAGGAGTCAATTTCCCGGGCGAGGTGTTTGAGGGTATCGGCGGGACTCGGCTGCGAGGACGGCAAAGAGAGACCTGCGCCGGGCCCCGACCTGCGCGTGGTGGCAATGGATGCGCCAAAGTCGTCCTCCGGAGGGCGCAGCCTGCGTTCGAGGGCCATTTCGAGCTGCCGGTTTGCGTAGACGTCCACGGAGTAGTTGATTCCGGCGACGGAGGCGAAGGCGTACTCGCCGAGATTGAAGCCAGCCACTGCGGCGGGAGATTCCGTTTTCCAGTGGCCGACGCGAAAGTCGCCTTCTTCTTTTTCGCCCAGTTTCGTACCCGTGGCTGCGAGCTTCAGTTTGCGCGGCCAGTGCATGGTGATTTCGTACAGCGCGAAATCGGCGGCATCGCCGAGATGCGGATACCAGCTTTCACGAGCGCCAACGAAAAAGACGCCGTTGCCGGAATCGCGAATCACTTTTCCTGAATATTGAAAGGTGAGCAGAAATTCCTCGCCCTTCTTTGGAGCGGCAGGGAGGATTACGGCAAGCACATCGTTGCCCTTCAATTCACGCTGCTGCGCGGACATTCCTTCATTTTGAAAAAATTCCAATGCGTGGCCGTTTTCCGAAGTTACCGATCTAATTTGCAGATCGCGCGAAAGCTGAAGGGAGAGAAATCGCTCGCCGCCGGTTTCCGCACGAATGCGCAAAACAGCAGACGCGGTGAGAGTCATATCCGGTTGAATCTTGGTGTCCAGGGCGTAACTTACCGGACGGAAGGAAGGAATGTGCGGTACGGCGTCGGGCACGCGATAGGAGACCCAGGCGTCGTAATTGGACGAGTTTTCCGATTTGTGCAGCCTGCCCGAGAAACACCTGCTCTTCGCGCTGGGTATCGAAAACAAAATCGAACGGGCCGGTGGACAGGCCTTCCATCGCGGCGTAGAAGTAAGGATGCGTCTTTTCGGTCAGAAGTTCGGAGAGGATGCGAAGCGAATGGAGAGGGTTGAAGGCGGGAAGCAACGCGTCCCATCGAGAGACAAAATTGAGATCGTCGTGTGCGGCGATACCTGCGGTTTGAAATTGGCGCAGAAGCTCTGCGTCGGTATCGTCCGTATAACGAAAGTACGCGGAGGCGACACTTTGATCGAGGATAGGTGCGCCAGTGAAGAGCGCGAGCTGTTGTTTTTCGACGGGATCGCGTGGCGCGGCCAGGATGTGAGCCCGTCCGGAAAATACGGCACCGGTGACGCGGCCATCGATCGTGGAGAAAAATCCGATGCGGCCTTCTTCGAAGGTGATTTGAACGTCGCCGCGACGCAGTTCAATTCTGCTTGCTGCGGGAATTGCGTAGACTGCCGATGCGTTCAGCCGAAGATCGTTGAGGGAACTGTAGAGCTCACGGGCTGACTTGGAATCGTCGGCAGCTGACAGAGAAGGAAGAAAGAACAGCAAACTAATTGCGAAAATGCCCCGGGGCCGCATACAGGCAGTGTAGTCATTTACGGCATGCGGGGACAAGGGAAGGCGGCAGGCGGCGGTAAAATAGGGAATATGCGGCTCCAGAAACTCCTTGCACGCCTTGCGGCGTGCTGTCTGTTACTTCTGTCTGTCGGCGGCGCGGTTTCCGCGGACACGATTGTCCTGAAAAACGGCCGCAAGATTATCGCGCTCAGTGTTGTCGAGGACGGCGACAAGATTCACTACGAGACTTCTTCTGGCACACTCACGCTCCCCAAATCCATTGTGGATCACATCATCAGAGGCGTTGGCGGGATGCCGGCTTCTGCAGCGCAGGCTGCTTCCGAATTGGCGATTACGCCGCCGGCGCTCGAATCGATTGGAATCGCAGACCGCGGGAAATGAAATTGAGCAGGGCGCGGTGCACGATGGCTCGATTGACCGCGGGTTTATTGCCAAGCTCGAAGGCCAAGCGCGCACCGGCGGGAAAGCGGCGGGCGATAGTGCGGCGCTGGCGCACCATGTGGCCGCGCAGTTTGAAATGGCTCATGGCGACACGGAGCACGCGCTGGCGGATGAACGTACGGCGCTGACCTTCGCGCCGGAGCAGCCGGTTCTGCTGATGAACATGGCTTACTTGCATTTGCGGAGAAGCGAATTCAAACAATCGCTCGAGTATCTGGACCGCGCGAAACGGGTTGCGCCGGACAATCCGGATGTTCCCAAGCTGGCGGGTTGGGCTTATTACGGGCTCAACAAAATGGATCAGGCGGTTGCGGAATGGAAGCGGTCACTTGCGTTGCGAGCCGACCCCGAAGTGCAAGCGGCGCTCGACAAGGCGCTGAAAGACAAGCAGGAAGAAGAGAGCTACAAGGAAAATGAGAGCCCGCACTTCAATTTGAAGTACAGCGGCGCGGCCGAGCCTGCGCTGGCGCGCGAAGTGCTGCGTACGCTGGAAGCGCATTACAGCGCGATTGAGTCGGAGCTAAATTTCGCGACGCCGGATTCGATTGGCGTGATTTTGTACACGCAGCAGGCGTTTGCGGACATTACCAGCGCGCCGAATTGGGTGGGCGCGTTGAACGACGGGCGAATCCGCGTTCCGGTGCAGGGACTGACGAGCATGACGGCGGAATTGTCGCGTGTGTTGAAACACGAATTGACGCACAGTTTCGTGCAGCAAAAAACGCACGGAGCGGCGCCGACATGGTTGCAGGAAGGCCTGGCGCAATGGATGGAAGGGAAGCGCAGCGGGGAAAATGCCGCGGCTCTCGTTCAGATCTGCGATGCGAAACAAGAAGCGTCGCTCGCCCAACTAGAAGGCTCGTGGATGAAGTTTTCCGGGAACGCGGCGAGCTACGCTTATGCCTGGGCGCTGGCAAACGTGGAAGCGATTGTGCAGACGTCGGGCATGGGCGACATTGTGCGAATTTTGGATGCGATCGGGGCGGGGCAATCCTCGGAAGCAGCCGTGCGGAGCGTTTTGCGCAGCGATTACAATGATTTGATGCAGGCGACCGCGAATTATTTGAAGAAAAACTACGTGCGGTAGTTTCGCAAAGATTCCATACCCTAAGAATTGGCCAAAAGCGCGGCAAGAACGGCGGCGCGTTCGGGCATTTTGTTCGCGAAGATGTGTTCGTGGGCAGAGTGAGCGCCATCGCCGACCGCGCCGAGGCCGTCGAGCGTTGGGACGCCGAGCGCCGCGGTGAGATTGCCGTCGGAGCCGCCACCAGCGGTGGCTTCGCCGAGTTTGATTCCCATTTCCGCGGCGAGAGATTGAGCGCGGGCGAAAAGGGCTGCGCTGATTTTGCGTTCGAGCGGGGCGCGGCTGAAGCCGCCGGTCATCTGGAGTTTTGCGCCGCGCAGAATGGGTTTGAGAGATTTCAGTTTTTTCTCGATTGTGCGCATGTCGGAGATTTTCAGCGCGCGGAGGTCGAATACGGCTTTTGCCTGTTCGGCGATTACGTTGACGCGGGTGCCGCCTTTGATCACGTCGGCGTTTACGGTGATGCCGCGCTTAAAATCGTTCCATTTGAGGATTTTCGCGATTTGCAGTGCGAGTTCGTGGACGGCGTTCACGCCCTGTTCCGGCGCCAGGCCAGCGTGTGAAGCTTTGCCGGTGATGATGAGTCGAGCTTCGCCAACTCCTTTGCGCGCGGTTTTCAGGAAGCCTTTTGGACCGAGGGAAGGTTCGAGAACGAAGACGGCGTCGCTGCGTTTGGCTTCCGATTCGAGCAGTTCACGGGAAGATTCCGAGCCGATTTCTTCGTCGGAAGTCCAAAGAAAGACGATTTGCTTTGTGATTTGCGCTCTTGTTTGGAGCAGCGCGTCGAGCGCAAACAGAGCCTGGACGATGCCGGCTTTCATGTCGAAGACGCCCGGTCCAAAGATCTTTCCATTGCTGTCGCGAAACGGCATTTTTTCAAGCGTGCCGGTCGAGTAGACGGTGTCGTAGTGGCCGAGGACGAGCAGCTGGCCTTTGGGCGCTGCGTTTTCCGGGCGCCAAACGATGCGAATGTGATTGCCGCGGGATTTTTGCGGCAAGAGCGCGACCTGGACGGGGCGCTCGCCCCATTCTGAGGCAACGATCTCCGCGCAACGGTCGGCGGCGGCTTTCTCGGTGCTGGGCGATTCGGCGACCGTGAATTCGCGCAGGGCCTCCGTCATTTTTGACAGCTGCGAGATGAGGAACTTGTGGAGCTGAATAGGAATGGATGAGGTCGATTTCACCCGGCCATGCTAACAATCGCGCCGCGCTTCGGCAACGCCAGCCGCGGGGTGGTTTGCAGCAGATTGCGGCTTTCGACTGCCCCTAGTTCCTTTATAATGATAGTTTTGGCGGGGGTTGGCCAGGTGCGCAGGTTCGGCCCGCGCAGTGGAGAGATGGAATGGTCTACGACGTAACTGAAATTCAGAAGATGTTGCCGCATCGATTTCCGTTTTTGATGATCGATCGGGTGATCGAGGTCGAGCGGCTGAAGCGCATCGTCGCGATCAAGAACGTGACGATCAACGAAGCGCACTTTGCGGGGCATTTTCCCGGCAAGCCGGTGATGCCCGGCGTACTGATTATTGAAGCGATGGCGCAGGCGGGCGGGTTTTTGCTGCTGCTGGAAATTCCCGACCGGGACAAGAAGCTGCTCTATTTTGTGGCGGTGGACGGCGCGCGCTTCCGGCGGCCGGTGGTGCCTGGCGATCAGTTGCGCCTGGAAATTGATGTACTCGCGTGGCGCGGCGATTTTTGCAAGCTGGAAGGCAAGGCCTATGTCGGAGAACAACTCGCTGCGGAAGCCATTGTGATGTGCAAGATGATCGACCGCGAACTGACGTCCAAAGAATCGTAAAAATGGCAAAGCAGGAAATTCATCCGCAAGCGTCGGTGTCGCCGGAAGCGAAGTTGGGCGACGGCTGTGAGCGTTGGCGCGTTTGCGGTGATTGGTCCGCAAGTGCATCTGGGTGACGAGTGCGTGGTGCATAGCCACGCGGTGATTCAGGGGCCGTCGAAATTTGGAGCGAAAAATATTTTTGGTTCATTCAGCGCGGTTGGCGGCGATCCGCAGGATTTGACGTTTCACGGCGAGCGGACGGAATTGATCGTCGGCGACGGGAATACGTTTCGCGAAGGCGTGACCGTGAGCCGCGGGACGAAAAAGGGCGGCGGCGTCACGAAGATCGGCAACGACAATCTTTTTATGGCGTACACCCACATTGGGCATGACACGGTGATCGGCAGCCACACAATTTTCGCGAATGCGGCGACTTTGGCTGGGCATGTGACGGTTGAAGACCACGTGACGGTGGGAGCGCTATCGCCGGTACACCAGTTTTGCCGCGTGGGACGCTACGCGTATATCGGCGCTTGCACGGTGATTACACAGGATGTGCCGCCGTTTTCGCGCGTGGTGACGGAGCGTGAAACGAAGAGTTTTGGGATTAATGCGATTGGTTTGGAGCGCAAAGGGTTCAGCGAAGAGCGACGCAAGATTTTGCAGAAAGCGTTTCGGCTGCTGCTTCGTTCGAAGATGAACACGTCGCAGGCGCTGGCAAAGATTCGCGAGCAGCTTGCCGATTCGGCCGACGTGATTGAACTGGTTCAGTTTATCGAGACCGCCGAGCGCGGAATCGTGAAGTAGATTGCGCGCTGACCTCATGGCTACTGCCACAACCAACGTTTCAGGATGGGGACTCATCGCCGGCAGCGGACGATTTCCGTTTTTGGTTTTGGAAGGTGCGCGGAGCCAAGGAATTGAGATGGCCGTGATTGCGATCAAGGAAGAGGCCGCGCCGGAACTGGAAGCGCAAGCGAAACGACTGCACTGGGTGAGTCTCGGCGAGTTGAGTAAGACGATTGAACTGCTGCACAAAGAAGGCGTGACGCAGGCGGTGATGGCGGGACAGGTGAAGCACACGAAGATTTTCAGCGCGATTCGGCCGGATTGGAAATTGGCGAAATTGCTGTTTGCGCTGCCGCGGAAAAATACGGATGCATTGATTGGAGCTGTGGCTAAGGTTCTGGATGAGGAAGGGATTCGGCTGGTCGATTCGACGCATTTTCTGAAGCCGCTTGTTCCGGAGGCCGGTGTGCTGACAAAGCGCGCGCCGAATGAGCAGGAAGCCGCGGACATTGCCTATGGGCTTGGCCTGGCGCGTCAAATCGCTGGAATGGACATCGGGCAGACCGTCGTGATTTCGGATAAAGCCTGCATCGCCGTGGAAGCGATGGAAGGAACGGATGAAGCGATTGCGCGCGCGGCGCGGCTGGCGAACGGGAAACAGTTGGTTGTTGTAAAAGTAAGCAAACCAAAACAGGATATGCGGTTCGATGTACCCGTCGTCGGGCTGCCAACCATCGAACAAATGCGGGCTTGTGGCGCCACGGCGCTCGCCGTGGACGCAGGACGGACTCTCTTTTTTGACCGCAAAAAACTCGTGGAGTTGGCCAACCAGGCGGGGATCGCCATTCAGGCGTTTCCGGCTAGTCTGCGGAACCAAACGAAGCCGCAAAGGGAATGAACAAGGAATGACGCCTGCCGCGCAAAACAAGGCTATTCGTGTGGCCGTTGTCGGCTGCGGGGAATTTGGGCGCAATCACGCGCGGGTTTACAAGGAAATGGAAGGCGCGGAGCTGGTCGGCGTTTTCGATTCGGACCCCGCGCGCGCCGCTGCGTTTGCTGGTGAGTTTGGCGGGCAAGCGTTTTCGTCGCTCGACGAATTGCGCGGAAACGTGAACGCGGCAAGCGTTGCGGTGCCTACGATTGCACATGCGGAAGTCGGTTGCCGCTTGATGGAGCAGGGAATTGATGTGCTTGTCGAGAAGCCGATGGCGCCGACGCTGGCGGAAGCGGACAAGCTTGTGGACGCTGCGCGGCGCAATTCGCGCATTTTGCAGATCGGTCATGTCGAGCGCTTCAATCCCGCGGTGCTTGCGGTTGAACCGATTCTGAACCGCCCGCTCTTTTTTGAAGTCCACCGGCTTGGGGTTTTCACGCCGCGCAGTCTTGACGTGGACGTGATCTACGATTTGATGATCCACGACCTCGACATTTTGCTGGCGCTGGTGGGTGAGCAGGTCACGGAAGTAAAAGCCGTAGGCATCCCAGTGCTGACGGACAAAGTGGATATTGCCCACGCACGGCTGGAATTTGCTGGTGGCGCTGTTGCGAACGTTACGGCGAGCCGCGTTTCCACGGAGCGCGTTCGCAAAGTACGCTTTTTCCAGCAGCACGAATATATTTCGCTCGATTACGCGCGGCGTGATGCATTGCGTGTTCGCGTGAATCGCCCGGGGCCAGAACCCGACTTTGGATTTGAGAAGCTGGAGGCGCCGGCCAGCGAGCCGCTTCGCGCGGAGCTGGAAGCGTTTCTTGACGCCGTCAGAACGCGTAAGCATCCCAAAACGAATGGCGAATCTGGCCGCGCATCGCTCGAACTGGCCGTGCGCGTAATGAAGAGCATCCAGGAGCACGCCGAGCGCGTCCAATTGACGGACAGCGGCCGCGCTCCTCGACCGGCTACGCCGCTCCAAAAAGAAGGCAAATGATCCCCCGGACCCTAGTGCCGCCGGATGCCCGGCCGGCAAAGCTGATTGTTAACCCAGGCCGCCCCACCGCGCTCGATGACCGCACGTTGATTCCGGGAACGATGACGACGGGGCCCCTTGAAGAAAAATCGCAAATCCCGCCAGGACTTCCACTCGAGTCGATTTCCGCGCGAGTCGTGGTGCCGCGCGACGCGAAAATTGAACCGCTCCCCAGACGCGATCCTGCCGCAGCGCCCGTCGAATCCAGCGAACTCGACGAGCGCATCGCGATTCCGGCCGACGCCACACTCCCCGAAGACATTCTTGAGGCTTTTACCCGGCCGGAAGATTTGGTCGAAGGAAACGTCTTTACGACGGGCGAAGTGCAATTGCTCGTCAGACCAGTCGATCGAGCCACGCGGTCGCGCGAAGAGCTCATCAATCGCGTGACAACCGCGGTTGTCTACGTTCTGATTCTAATCGCCCTTCGCATTACGCCGGAATTTCGCAGAAAGAAAACCGGCACGGATGACGAAATCGCGCGCAAAAACGTGACGCTCCTTATGCCGGCTGGGCCACTGGATATTCCCGCGCCGGTGCGCCCGCCGCAGCCTCGCATTCAAGTAAATCCAAATGTGATTCGAAGAGTCGCCCCGCCTGAGCTGCCTGCCCCGATTCCGCAACCGCAGCCCCAACCGCAACCAAAAACGGATCTGCCGAGCGCGCCGGCGCCACAGCCCAATTCCGTTCCACCTTCACCGGAGCCAAAAACGGAGGTCGCGGCGAACAATCCTTTGAAGCTCGAAGCCCCGGATACGCCGAAGCCGCAGCCAGGACTCGTGCTGCCGAAATACGGGAACACGCGCCCGACCGCCAGCGCACCACCACGCCAGAGTCCCGGATTTTCCGGACCGCGCGCAACGATTCAAAGCGTTCCCGTGGCGCGTGGCGGAGGAGGCGGCCGCTCCGGTCAAGCCTACGGCGGCATGGCCATGCTCACGCCGGACCAGGGCGTGGACTTTAGCGTCTACCTCCAGCGCTTGCAGACCGTTGTGGATCGCAATTGGCAAGCGGTGATTCCAGAATCCGTCATGCTCGGTGAACGGGGAAGAGTGGATTTGCAATTCCGTATCATGCGCGACGGCAGCGTGCCGCCGGGCTACCCGATCATCGTGCGCTCCTCGGGAAAGGAACCGCTCGACCGCGCCGCTATCTCTTCGATTCGTGCCTCAAACCCGTTTGAGCCGCTGCCGCCGGCGTTTACCGGCCCCTATATCGAATTGCGGGCGATTTACCTTTACAATTTGCCGCCAGAGATCCTGAATCAAGAGTGAACCCTTCGTGCCAACAGGTGCTCGGTAGTATCCTGCTGGCTGCCGTTGTCTTTGGGATCCCTTCTCTATCGCGGATGGCATATCCTGATTCGATGAATTCTGCAGTTTCCGATTCCCCGCTGGTTGTAATCGTTGGTCCGACGGCGTCTGGAAAGTCCGCGCTGGGTATCGCGCTTGCGAAACAATTTGGCGGAGAAATCGTTGCCTGTGATTCGACCCAGCTTTATGGTGGATTCGACATCGGCACGGCAAAACCCTCCGGCGCGGAACGCGCGGAAGTTCCGCACCATCTCCTTGACGTTCTGAATCCAGATGAGCCCTCTACCGCTGGCGACTATCGCGAACGTGCGGCGGTTGTGCTTACTGGTCTGAAGTCCCGCGGGAAGCTACCGATTTTCACAGTTGGAACCGGACTCTACTTGCGAGCACTGCTGGAAGGGCTTGCGGACTTGCCGCAACGTTCGCAAGAGATTCGCGAACGCCTTCGTGAAAACGCGGTGACGCATGGCGCCGGCCATCTTTATGCAACTCTGAAAAAGCTTGACCCGGATACCGCCGCCAAAATCGCCCCCGCGGACGAACAGAAGATTATTCGTGCGATTGAAGTTTGTTTGCTGGCGAGCAAACCGATTTCGCAAGTGCACCGAACAGCGCGCAAGCCGCTGCTCGGCTGGCGCCCGATCAAGATTGGCCTGCAACCGCCACGCGAAGCACTGATTGAGCGCATCCACACCCGCACGGATAAGATGCTTGCGAACGGCTGGCTCGAAGAGGTCCGAAATCTACTGGGCCAGAAGTTTCCGGAGAACGCAAAACCGTTCGACTTCATCGGCTATCGCCAGCTGCGCGACGTTCTGCGAAACAAGATGAAATTAGAGGACGCGCGAGCTGCGATTCAGCAATTCACGCGGCAATACGCGAAGCGGCAATTGACATGGTTTCGCCGAGAGCTTGACGTTCACTGGCTTGCGGGATTCGGTGACGACCCCGAAATCCAGCGAGCCGCGGCGGAGCACCTTGCAGCCAGGAGCCTGTCTCGCGGCGGTCATCCCGCGAGGGTATAATCCAACAGATGGGGAATCTCCAACCTACCACGCTTGTCTCAAGCGAGGAACTCGGCTTGCCCACTAGATGAAATCTTCAAAACAGATCACGGTCACCGAACGCGCGCTTCTTGTGGGCGTCGCCTGGAAACGTTCGCCGCGCTTTCCCGGTCAGCCGGCGGGTGTGCCGGAGCGCGAATCGCTTGTGGAACTTGTTGAACTAGCCCGTAGCGCAGGCGCCGATGTTGCGGGCACGATTTTTCAATTGCGCGCTGCCGCTGACCCGGCCACCCTCGTTGGCCGTGGCAAACTTGAAGAAATCAGCGCGGAAGCAAACGCACGCAAAGCGCCGCTCATCATTTTCGATTCCAATCTCTCTCCAGTACAGCAGCGCAACATCGAAGAGTTCACGGAAAAGCGCGTCATTGACCGCACGCAGCTGATTTTGGATATTTTCGCGAAGCACGCGCGCAGCCGCGAAGGCCAGTTGCAGGTGGAGCTGGCGCAACTCGATTACATGCTGCCACGGCTGACCGGCAAGGGAACAGCGATGTCGCGGCTCGGTGGCAAAAGCGGAGGCGGCGGTGCTGGAGGGGCGGGCGGTGGAGCCGGGCGCATCGGCGTTCGCGGCCCCGGCGAAAAGAAACTTGAAACAGACCGCCGACGGATTCGCGACCGCGTAAGGAAAATTCAACAGGACATTGAACAAGTTCGCAAACAGCGCGCGTTAAGGCGCGAAGCGCGCAACGCGGTTCCCCTGGGCACGGTCGCACTTGTCGGTTATACGAACGCGGGAAAATCCACCCTGTTCAACGCCCTTAGCAAAGCGGAAGTGATTGTCTCCTCGCGCATGTTCGCCACTCTCGATCCAACCGTTCGCGCGATTCGGCTGCCTTCCGGACGCCGCGCCTTGCTTTCGGACACCGTCGGATTCATTCGCGATTTGCCCAAGCCATTGATGGCCGCCTTCCGGGCCACTCTCGAAGAAGTTCAGCAGTCAGCGCTGATTCTTCACGTCAGCGATGTCGCGAACTCCAATCACGAACAGCTCGGCGCCGAAGTGAACAAAATTCTCACCGAGCTTGGTGTGTCTGATCGCCCGGTCATTCGCGTCTTCAATAAAGTGGATCGCCTATCGTCAGAAGAAAAACTCGCGCTCGCACAATCGACGAACGAAAATCACGGTTTGCCCGTCGCGCTTGTTTCGGGCTTGACGGGAGAAGGGCTCGAGCAACTTCTCAAACAGATGGACGCCGCTCTGCCGGTTGACCCGACGGTTAGGCTCTCTCTGCGATTGCCACTTGCCGATGGAAAAACGCTCGCGCTGCTTCACGCCATTGGAAAGGTGCTGCACTCCGAGGTGGACGATGCGCATATGCGGCTTGAAGCGGAAGTTCCTGCTTCGGTGGTGCAAAAACTTCGGCTAAAAGATTTCGTGGCGCGGGGAACTTCCCGCCGCCGCTCTGCGTAATAGCAAGTGCGAGGCGAAACCATGGTCAAATTCCTTTTGTGGTGCATCCTGCTGGTGCTTTGTTGGCCGCTGGCGATCGTTGCGCTCGTGCTCTATCCCATCGTTTGGCTTCTGACGCTGCCGTTTAGGATTGTTGGCATTGCCGTAAACGGTGTCTTTGACCTGCTCAGAGCGGTTTTCTACCTGCCGATCCGCGTGCTGCGGGGACCGCGCACTATATAGCTCTGAGATTTTGCAGACGTTGGGTTATTCTTCGATAAACAAGCGAGATTCGCGCCGCTTACCCCTCCAAAATTAGAGGTTTACAGGCACGCGCCCAACCCGGGCGCAACCCCGAAACCTGTGGAAAACGCTGTGGAAAGGTCAACGGTGCGAAAAGTAAATTTGCGAACAGCGAAGTGGCACGATGGCCTGGCCCGGCCCGGGCGAGGAGATTTAAGTCCATTATAATCAATAATATGTATCGTATGTATTCTTAGTAACATATCCGCCCGCTGCTAACCAAAGTCTCATCTCGCCGGCCGGATTTTGCACAGTTCCATGCCCTCTTCCGTTACGAATCAGTATCTCTCCTTGCGAATCGCCACAAGGCAGGGGGTAACGCGGAAGTATCCTGATTTCCGTGGCTTCCGCGGTGATTGCCCGGCTTGCACCGACCGTTGACGCCCGCATACTCGCCGTCTATAGTGAAGCGGGACGGTAGCCGAGGCCACGAGGGCGGCACCTCTGCCGTCTCCCGTTTATGAACCTTCCCAACTCGCTCACGCTGCTCAGGATTTTCTTTGTCCCTCTGCTTATTGTCGTCCTTTTGACCAAGAGCCCGAATGTGGAGCCCTGGGGTTTTCCGATGCACTTCGAATTTTGGGGAGTGCTGATCCTGCTGACCGCCGCCGCGACCGATTGGGCCGACGGTTATTTTGCGCGCCGGAGACGCCAGATCACCACGCTGGGAATTTTGCTCGATCCCATTGCGGACAAGCTGCTGATTTCCTCGGCGTTTATTTCGCTGGTGGAAATGAAGCTTGTGCCCGGGTGGATGGTAGTGATCATCATCGGCAGGGAATTCACAGTCTTAGGCCTGCGCAACATTGCGTCGGCCGAGGGATTGACGATTGCGGCTTCGGCGCTCGGCAAAACGAAGATGGTGCTGCAAGTTTGCGCGGTAGCCGTCCTGATTGGAGCGGCGCGCCATCCGTCGCTGAAGCCACTTGCGCTTGTTTTGCTTTGGCTGGTAGTAGTCAGCGCACTCGTTTCTGCAGCTCAATACTTTCTGCGCTTCTGGAGTCAGCTCGACGACCGCATCAAAACCCGCCGCAAGCTAAGAATGAACCAGACGATGGAACCCGACCCGGAAAAATCGAAGGATGCAGTCCCTTCCTGAATCCCCGCTTTCTGCGGAAGAGCGCCGAAAGCTGCTTCAATTTACCCGGCAAGTGGTAAAAAACGCCGTAATGTGTTCCGGATTTCTACCGGCTCCTGACGACACTATTTTTTCCCGCGCTTGTGGAGTTTTTGTAACTGTCCATGTCGCCGGAAAATTGCGCGGCTGCATCGGCGTCGTGGAGGCTGGCGAGCCGCTGCGCGAAGGGATCGCGCATTGTGCTGCTGGTGCGGCGCTGCATGATCCGCGCTTCCCGCCGATTCGTCCAGAGGAGCTGGATTTCGTCGAAATCGAAATCTCGCTGCTTTCGCCGCCCGTACCGATTCAGCCCGACGAAATTGTGGTCGGCCAGCACGGCTTGCTCGTTGTAAAGGAGCGCCAACGCGGCCTGCTGCTACCGCAGGTTGCCATCGAGCATCGCCTGAGTCGCGAGGATTTCCTCGCCGAAACGTGCCATGAAGGCCGGGTTGCCGCGCGACGCTTGGAAATCCGGCTCGGTCCAAATTCTGGGTTTTACGTGTGAAGTATTTTCAGAGCATGCCGAAGCCGGTTCCAACTGAACGCGTCACAAAAACGAAACCGCCCGCTCTGTTAGGAAAGCGGGCAGTCTAGAAGGTTGTTTTTCTTCGAAGTCTATTCCACTTCGACGTAGTCGCCGGCGTAGACTTCCGACTTGGCGTAAGTGATCAACATCGTCGACGAGTTCTTGCTCACGTTTAGTACGATTCCTTCACCAAGAATCTCTCTCGGCAGGTCGTTCCATTCGTAATCCTGCGGCGCGCTGCCAAAACCATAGATCTTGTATTGATAGCCCTTCACGGTGGGAGCTGTCTCAGCTCGCGATCCCTGGTATTTAAAGATGCGGAAATAATCGCCGACCTTCACGCCCTGTGTCGTTCCCAGGTTGACGTAGACCGTGTCGCGCTGCCCAACGGACTGTGCCCAATCCTTGGCGGTGACCACCATCGCGACGGGCTTGCCGCTGACCGGAGCGAAATGATCAAACTTGGAGGCGTCCTTGAACGGTCCCACCGGGCGCGGCTGAAATGGAAGCACAGTGTCTCCGCGCTGGATCGGGCCGCAGGAGAAGATCACCTGTGCGATCGCCGTCTTGGGCTGCACTTTGACCACTTTGAGCTGTCCCAGATCAAAGTAGCCTTGCCCCATCGCTTTCACCAGTTTGGACTGCCATTTGAACCAGGAGACTAGGCTCGGATCGTTATCCGGCCGCACGACACTGTAGAGATCGCCTTCGCGTACGCCCTGGTTCATGCCGCGGTTGATGTGGACGTAATCGCCGTTGCTGAAGGTCAACTTATTCAGCGAATCCTCGCCAGAGACGATTGCCGCGTCGCCGCCGATTTTCGATTCCGCAAAAAATCCTGCGCAATTGATTTGCGAGGCGTCCGGTTGATTCACCTTCGCCATGGCCTCTGACCGCTGCGCTGCGCATACGCCTGCTCCCAAGAGCAGGGCCAGGGACAATTTTGCTGACTTTGCGAGCATCGCAAACTCCTTCGGACACGCCCTCTGGGACGTGCGGGGACTCCACTGACCGAAGGTAACAATGCTGGGGAGCCCGGTCAAGAAATTGGAGGCGGGCGCTTTACACATTAGATACGGCATGCTACATCTCATATTTTCAACAATATGCCGCATACCAAACAGAGTGCCAGCCCCTTCGGCGCCGGGCTGAACCGTATCTGTGCCGTGGTCGCCTGCAAGACGGCGGGAGAAATGGCGCGGCAGATCCGCTTTGGGTTGCAGGAGACCGCTACCGTTGAGTTGCGCCTGGACTGGCTGCGCAACGATGCCGAACGAGGAAAGCTGCTGCGCTGGCTCGGCAAACAGAAGTTTCGCAGGGCGACTTTTCTGGCGACTTGTCGTCGCAAAGTAGCCGGCGGCGAGTTTGGCGGAGACATCCAGGCCGAGCTTTTTTGGCTGATGGAAGCCCGACGCGCCGGATGCAAGTGGTGTGACGTGGAGGTGGAGACCGAACGCGAATTGCCGGATCAGTCGATTCGCGAATATGCGGTGCCGCAGCGCGTGATGCTTTCCCTGCACGATTTTGATCGCACGCCGAAATTGCCGGCGAGTGTTTCCTGCCCGCCGCACGGCGAAGTCGATGTCGTAAAAATTGCCGCGAATGCGGAGACGATTTCGGACAGCGTGCGGCTGTTGCGTCTTGCGAGGCGGTCGCGTTGTTTCATTGCAGTGCCCATGGGGGAGGTTGGCTTTCCCGGGCGGATACTGGCGTTGCGGGAGGGAAGCGCGCTGACTTACGCGCCGATTGGCGAAGCGACGGCTCCCGGTCAGGTTGGCTTGCGGGAATTGAAGCATCTTTATCGCGCGCATCTGCTGACGCGAAAGACGGAAGTGTATGCCGTGATTGGCGATCCGATTCGCCATTCGCTTTCTCCCCTGATGCACAACACCGGATTTGTTGCGCGAAAGCGCGACGCGGTTTATCTGCCGTTTCTGGTGCACGACTTGAAGGATTTCCTGAATGCGATTCCGGAATTCGGCGTGCGCGGGTTCAGCGTGACGATTCCGCACAAGGAAACGATCCTGAAGTGTCTGGCGGATTGCGACAAGCTTGCGGCTGATATTGGGGCAGTGAATACAGTCGTCGTGCGGCGGAATGGTTCGCTTTATGGACTGAACACGGACTATGTCGGCGTTCTGCGTGCCCTCGAACGCAGGATGAAACTTCCTGGCAGCAGGGTTCTGGTTTTTGGAGCGGGAGGCTCGGCGCGCGCTGCGGCGTTTGCGCTCGCGCAGAGCTGGATCGCAGGTTTTCGTTTGTGCGAGGCGCGGTTCCGCGGCCAAGGAACTTGCTCGCGCTGCAGGGGGTGAAGCCATTCCGCGCCGTGCGTTGCGTTCGGAAAATTTCGACGCCATTTTGAACACGACGCCGGTTGGAATGCATCCCCACGAAAATAAATCGCCTCTTTCTTCGCAGGAGTTGCGCTGCAATCTTGTGATGGATCTGATTTATCGCCCGCTGCAGACGAAGTTGCTCAAGCTGGCTAAGAAAAAGGGTATCGCTACGGTTTCGGGTCTCGATATGTTTCTCGCGCAGGGCTTCGCGCAATGGGAGATCTGGACGGAAACGAAACCTCCGGAAGCTTTGATGCGCCGCGCCGTTCTGCGCAAGCTCCAAAACGCCTGAATTTTGGGCTGATTTGCAAAGCGGGCCCGCCGTCGGCTTATCGTGTAAACTGTCCCCTTCGAAACGATTCGGAATTTCATACTTGGCCCTTATTCACCAATGATTCAGCCTTCTTTCACAGAATTTCAGCGGCTCGCCAAGCAGGGCAATCTCCTTCCTGTTTACGATGTCTTCTCCGCGGATTTGCTCACCCCGGTGAGCGCGTATCTCCGCATCGCGCAAGGTGCGCGCCATTCCTTCCTGCTCGAGAGCGTGGAAGGCGGCGAAAAAATCGCGCGCTATACGTTTGCTGGGGCGAATCCGGAAGAAGTGTTTCGCTATGCCAACGGCGCCTGTGTTCTCGAAAGCCGCGACAGGATCGTGTGGGAGGAAAAAGACCCGGTTTCATTTCTCCGCGCGCGCATGGAGCGGTTCAAGCCGGTGCGCTTGCCCGGATTACCGCCGCTTGTCGCCGGGGCGATCGGCTATTTCAGTTACGACATGGTGCGGCTGATTGAGCGCTTGCCGAAAAGGCTGCGCGATGAAATTGGGCTCTTCGACGCGATGCTGATGTTCTATCACGGGCTGATCGCGTTCGATCACGTGCAGCATCGGCTCTGGGTCGTACGAAATATTTTCACGGAAGGACCTGGCTCTTTGCGTGCGAAGTACAACGCCGCCGTTAAGGAAATCGAACGCACTCGCAGACTGCTGGAACAGCCGGTGCAGCAAGAGAGGCCGAAGACTTCCAGGTCCAAGCGTCGCGAAAAACTAAAAATCTCTTCCAATGTCGCTAAACCTGCGTACCTCGCCGCTGTGCGCAAAGCGAAGGAATATATTCGCGCCGGCGACGTTTTTCAGGTTGTCATCAGCCAGCGGTTCTCTGCGAAGACCAAAGCGGCCCCTTTCGAAATCTATCGGCAGCTGCGTGCGCTAAATCCTTCTCCCTATCTTTTCTTCTTGCAAATGAACGACGTCGCCGTCGTTGGCAGTTCTCCGGAAATGCTCGTTAAGGTGCAGGGCCGCGATGTTTCTTACCGTCCGATTGCGGGCACGCGGTGGCGCGGCAAAGACGAAACGGAAGACCAGCGCCTCGAACGCGAAATGCTCGCCGACGAAAAAGAGCGCGCCGAGCACATCATGCTCGTCGACTTGGGCCGCAACGATCTCGGCCGCGTGTGCGAATATGGAAGCGTTCGCGTCGAAAAACTGATGACCGTGGAACGCTACTCGCACGTGATGCATCTTGTTTCGAGTTTGCGCGGTACGTTTGCGCGAAGATGTCGATTGCTTCGACGCGTTGATGGCTTGCTTTCCCGCGGGCACTGTTTCCGGCGCGCCGAAAGTTCGCGCAATGGAAATCATCGAGGAGCTGGAAAAAACGCGCCGCGGCATTTATGCGGGAGGAATTCTCTATCTCGATTTTGCGGGCAATCTCGATTCGTGCATCGCGCTGCGCACCATGGTCATCAAGAACGGCGTCGCCCACATTCAAGCAGGCGGCGGCATCGTGGCGGACTCCACGCCGGTCGGGGAATTCAACGAAAGCGTCAACAAATCGAAGGCGTTGGTCCGTGCGTTGGAAGCAGCCCATGCGAACCGCTAAACTGAATTTTCAAATGGTACTGAGTCAATGATCCTGCTGCTCGACAACTACGATTCCTTCACCTACAACCTCGCGCAGTATCTCGGCGAATTTGGTTGCAGCGTCGAAGTGCATCGCAACGACAAGATTTCCGTCGAACACATCGCCCAGCGCAAACCGGAAGCCATCATTATTTCGCCGGGCCCCTGTACGCCTCAGGAAGCGGGCATCTCCGTCGAAATCGTTGAAAAACTAGCAGGCAAATTCCCGATTTTGGGTGTGTGCTTGGGCCATCAGGCCATCGGCGCGGCCTTTGGTGGGAAGATCGTGCGTGCCCCCCGGCTTTTTCACGGCAAGACCAGCGAAATTCATCACGACGGCAAAGGCGTCTTCAAGAAATTGCCCGAACCGTTCACGGCCACGCGCTATCATTCGCTCATCATCGAGCGCAAATCGCTTCCGCGCGAACTCAGCGTCACCGCACAAACCGACGACGGCATCATCATGGGCGTCCGTCACAAAAAGTACAAACTCGAAGGCGTACAATTCCACCCCGAATCCGTCCTCACAACCTCCGGCAAACAACTCCTCAAGAATTTTCTGTCTTTGTAGAATGCTTTATTCAGGGCAGTCCGGCAGGAAGCAAATTTGCCTTTGCGGTCTGACCGCGCTTTCTTGAAAGCTTTGTCTCGGCCGACGAAGTGGGGCATTCCCTAGGACGACTGGCGGCTATCGGAATAAGACCGACGGCTTCTTAAAGCTTTCACCAATTCGATCCAGCTAGCAGCGCTCCGTAGGTCTCCATGCCTTTCCAAAAATGCCCCAGCCGCAAATTTTCATCGGAGCTGTGCTGATGATTGTCGTAGTTCACGATCGGTACGCCGACCCACGGCAATCCCAAATCTTCAAACACGTACATCGGCACGCTGCCGCCAAGAGTTGGCGCAACAACGACATCGCCACCTTGCGAGTCTTTCATCACTCCAATGATCGCTTTCGACACCGGCAAATCCATCCGTGTACGCGAAGCGCGATAGCCGCCTTGCTCGATCACCTTCGCAACTTTGTCATGCGAGCGCCGCTGGTCCATCGTCGGCTCTTGATCCACAACAAAAAATCCTTGCTTCCGGATGAACTCCACAATCTGCCGCGATTTTTCTTTCGGGTCTTCGCCCTTCACCAGCCGCGCATCAAATGAAGCCTCGGCGCGGTCCGGCACAACGTTCTGCGCTTGATCGCCCACATACGCGCTGCGAATCCCGCGAATGTTCAGCGAAGGCTCCATCAACAGCTCCGCCAACTTTTTCCCGCCGCCCTCAGGTTTCGCAATTCCCAGTTCTTTCTGCAACTCCGCGTCGTTGAACGGCAATTCCTCGATCGCTTTTTTCTCCGCTTCGCCGAGTGGAGCAACATCATCGTAGTAATGCGGGATCAGTACCCGCCCGTTTTCATCCTTCATCGCCGCCAGCAATCGCGAAAGCTCCATCGCCGGATTCGGCGCCCAATTTCCATAATGCCCGCTGTGCAGCGCCCGCACCGGCCCGTACACGGTGACATCCAGCCCAATGTCTCCTCGCGCTCCAAAAAAGATCAAGGGTCGCCCGCTCGGGTGAACCGGCCCATCGCCAGTCAGCAAAACGTCCGCCGCCAGCAGGTTCTTGTGCAGTTCCAGCGTCTGCTGGAGATGCTCCGAGCCCGCCTCTTCTTCACCTTCGAAAATCACTTTCAAGTTCACCGCCAGAAGAATCTTTTTTTCATTCAGTGCATCCAGCGCCGCGAGCAGGGCAACAATTGGCGACTTATCGTCCGAAGCTGACCGCGCGTAAATTCGCCAGTCGTCCTTGTAGTGCGATGTCTCCGCCGGCCCAGGGAAGGGAATCCGCTTCCCGCCCGCTTCCATCGCGTTGTCATACAAAATCGGCTCGAACGGAGCCTTGTCCGTCCATGCCGCCGCATCAACGGGCTGCCCGTCGTAGTGCGCGTAGAAAATCACCGTGCGTTTTGCTCCCGGCACTTCAAGCTTTCCAAATACGACTGGCCCGCGGCCCTCGACCGGCAACAAGATGTGTTTCGATGCCGCGCGCCTCCAACATTCCCCGCAACCGCTCGGCGTTGTTTTGAATGTTCGCAGTGTCACTGGCTACGTTCGGAATCGCCAGGAACTCCCGCAACTCGCGAACAATCCGGTCTTCATTCGCTTGCCGGTATTCGCGTACGGCCTTCACCGCGTCTTGCACACTGGCCTTTTTTGCGCTAACGCCACGCAGGGCACAAACCCAGCTAGCAACGTGATCAGAATTCTTCTCAATGTTCTTCTCCTTAGCCCTCGACGCGCGTCGCGATTCTATCGCCCCCGACTTCCGAAAGACCTGTCCTTTCGTACAGGCCCATTTGTGCAGTAATCGCCAACATCATCTAGGTCAAAGTACTATCCCCCGCTGCGCGTTCATTCCCTAGAGTTAAAGTTGCATTCTTGGAGAAGATTTTCCGCCCATGCTGCGGCGTCTGTTTGCGTCTCTACTAGTAGTTGCACTGGCAGCGGGAGAAATCCCGGCCCGGGCTGCGGGTGTTTCCGCGCTCGGCGTTGTCACACAAGCCTCGGGAGCGAATCTCTCGAACGCCAGCATCTCTGTGGGTGCGTCTGTTTTCGATGGCGATTCCTTTACGACTTCACCCGATGGTCTTCTTCGTGTTCGCGCCGGTGCAGCGCAGCTCTATCTCGCAGGTCAAAGTGCCGTCAAACTGAATTCCGTCCCGGGCGGCACACTCGCTCAACTAGGCGGCGGCACGCTCGTCTTTTCTTCCGCAAAAGCCGCCGCGATGGACATCGAATTCGCGCAAGCCCACATTCGGCCCACAAGCGATCAACCGACTGTCGCGCAAATCTCTGCCCTCAACGCACGGATGCTATCCGTCAGCGCGAAGACCGGTTCTGTGGAGTTTTCCTACAAAGGGGAAACAGAGACGATTCCGGAAGGCGCTTCCTACAGAATTCTTCTCGACCCGACGGACGAAGAAGCTGCTTCGGCCGACCCCTGCGTTTCCGGACCAAGGTGCTCCCAAGCGCGGCAAGAAACGGCGTAAAGCATTTATCTTTTTTTGGAGCGCGGCCGCCGCGGCCATCCTCATCCCGGTAGTCATCAAGACCTTGGAATCGCCCGAAAAACCCTGAACTTTCCACTCTCAATTTCACCCCTGCGTCGCCATTTCCTCTAACTTCTTCCTGGCTTTTCCTTCTCGAATGGCCTCCTCAGCCATTTTCGCGCCTTCGCGAAGGGATTTCGCAATCCCGGCAACCACCAGCGCCGCTCCCGCATTCACCGCAACAATGTCGCGGCAGGCCACAAGCTCGCCTTCAAAAATCCTGTGAATGAGCGCGGCATTTTCTGTCGCCGTTCCGCCTCGAATTTTCTCCAGCCCTGCTCTTGCGACCCCCATCTCTTCCGGCGTTACTTCGTAGCACGCAATCCTTCCGTCTTTCAATTCCACGATCCGCGTTGGCCCCGACAGCGAAATCTCGTCGAGCCCATCCGCTCCATGAATCACCATTGCGCGTTCCGTCCCGAGTTCGCGAAGTGTTTCCGCCACCAGCGCCAAAACGTCAGCGGAAAATACTCCCAGCACTTGCGCCTGCGCTCCCGCCGGATTCGTCAACGGCCCCAACAAATTGAAGACGGTTCGTACGCCAATCTGTTTTCGCGCTGGCATGGCGTGTCTTGTCGCCGTGTGCGCGGCCTGCGCAAACAAAAACCCGATCCCGATTTCGCGGATCGTTTTCCCAATTTCCAGAAACGGAATATCAATCCGTACCCCCATTGCTTCCAGTACGTCCGCCGACCCGCTCAGCGAACTCGCCGCACGATTCCCGTGTTTCGCCACACGCGCGCCGGCAGCCGCAGCGACAATCGCCGCCGCCGTCGAAATATTAAACGTGTGCGCGGCGTCGCCGCCGGTTCCGCAGGTGTCCACCATATTCGTCGGAAGAACTTCGCCTTCCGCAAATACCCGCGCCGCGTGCCGCCGCATCACGCGCGCAAAAGCCGCCAACTCCGTCGCCCGGTACGGTCGTGTATTGAGCGCCGTCAGCAGCCGCACAATTGCGGGTGTTTCCAGCCTGCCGCCGAGCAGTTCCTCCATTACGGCTTCGGCTTCTGCGCGCTCCAGCGCGCCGCCTGCTTCCACTTTTTCAATAAGGGAAATGCTCATCTGCGTTGCCCGTTGCTCCCGTTCTTGCTCCATCACGTCGTTGCAGGTAAACTTCTATGCTCTACGACTGAGCAAAATCTTAGCAGGTGACTGTCTTACGGTCACACCCAATACGGAAACTCACGAATGAAGATTCACGAATATCAAGCCAAGGCGATTCTCGCTCGATACGGCGTCACCACTCCGCGCAGTGAAGTTGCTTTCAGCAAGGAAGAAGCGCGCGATGGGGCGCAGCGCCTCAAGTCGAATGTGATTGTCGTCAAAGCGCAGATTCACGCCGGTGGCCGCGGGAAAGCCGGCGGTGTAAAGCTGGTTCACTCGCCGGATGAAGCCGCCGAAGTCGCCACGCGCATGCTCGGCATGAATCTTGTTACGATTCAAACCGGCCCGGGCGGCCGCATCGTCAAGCGTCTCCTTATCGAAGAGGGCCTCGACATCAAGCGCGAACTTTATCTTTCGCTGCTCGTGGATCGCAGCGTTGGCCGCGTTGTCTTCATGGCCAGCGGTGCTGGCGGAATGGAAATCGAGGAAGTCGCGAAGGAAAATCCCGACGCCATCATCAAGGAAGTCGTTCATCCCGCGGTTGGTTTGCAGCCCTATCAAGCACGCAAGCTCGCTTTTGGCCTCGGCCTCACGGGAGAAGTCGCCAACAACGCCGCACCGTTTTTCCAGGCCTTGCATCGCGCGTTCGTGGATACCGACGCATCCATGCTCGAAATCAATCCCTGCGTTCTTACTGGAGACGGAAAACTTGTCGCGCTCGACGCAAAAATGACCTTCGACGACAACGGACTATTCCGCCACAAGGAACTCCGCGGGCTGCGCGATCTCGACGAAGAAGATCCTCTCGAAGTCGAAGCCTCGAAGTACGGCCTCAACTACATCAAGCTCGATGGTAGCGTCGGTTGCATGGTTAACGGCGCAGGCCTCGCCATGGCCACGATGGACATCATCAAGTACGCCGGCGGTTCGGCAGCAAACTTCCTCGATGTCGGTGGCGGCGCTTCCGCCGATCAGGTGAAAAACGCTTTTCGAATTCTGATGAGCGATTCTGCCGTAAAATCGGTCTTCATCAATATTTTTGGCGGCATTCTGCGCTGCGACGTGCTCGCCACCGGTGTTGTCGCCGCCGCGAAGGAACTCCAATTGAAAGTCCCGGTAGTCGTTCGCATGGAAGGCACCAACGTCGAGCAGGGCCAGCAAATCCTGCGCGATTCCGGCCTCAACTTCACCATCGCCAACGGCATGAAGGACGGCGCCCAAAAAGTTGTGGCGCTGGCGGGAGGTGTGCGATGAGCGTTCTCGTAAACGAAAAAACGCGCCTCATCGTGCAGGGCTTCACCGGTCGCGAAGGCACGTTCCACGCGCAGCAGATGATCGAGTACGGCACCAACGTCGTTGGTGGCGTGACGCCCGGCAAAGGTGGCACGAAGCATCTTGAGCGCCCCGTGTTCGACACCGTCGCCGAAGCCGTTAAAGCCACTAGCGCGAACGCTTCCGTGATTTTCGTTCCGCCGCCGTACGCGGCCGACGCTATTCTCGAAGCAGCCGACGCCGCCCTTCCGCTCGTAATTTGCATCACAGAAGGCATTCCGGTTCTCGACATGGTCCGCGTTTCGTTGACAATCGATCGCAACAAGACGCGCCTTGTCGGCCCGAACTGCCCGGGCGTCATCTCCCCCGGCAAATGCAAAATCGGCATCATGCCGGGCCGCATTCACAAACCCGGCCACGTCGGTGTCGTCAGTCGCAGCGGCACTCTTACCTACGAAGCCGTGGATCAACTCACGCGCCTCGGCATCGGCCAGTCGACTTGCATCGGCATCGGCGGCGATCCGATCATCGGCACCTCGTTCCTCGACGCGATCCAGCTTTTCAACGACGATCCCGATACGCACGCCGTCATCATGATCGGGGAGATCGGCGGCAACGCGGAAGAAGTCGCGGCTGCCTGGATCAAAGCGAATGTGAAAAAGCCCGTCATCGGTTTCATCGCAGGACAAACCGCACCACCAGGCCGCCGCATGGGCCACGCCGGAGCAATCATTTCCGGTGGGCAGGGAACTGCAAAAGATAAATACGCTGCCATGGCCGCCGCCGGAATCAAAACCGTCGAAACGCCTGCGGACCTCGGCAGTACCATCGCGGCTGCTTTGAAGTAGTGGCCGATCTTCAGACCGGCACTTTCTTGGTTTTGTAGCGTCGTCGCTTCAGCAAGGCGTCTTCGATGTAAATTTCATGGAGGAATTTTCAGTGGCTCTCGAACGTACATTCGCAATCATAAAACCCGATGCTGTCGCGGCGGGCAAACAAGGCGAAATTCTCTCGCGCATTCAAAAGGCGGGATTCACGATTGTCGCCATCAAATCCAAGCGCCTCACGAAAGAAGAAGCTGGCGGTTTTTATGCTGTCCACAAAGCGCGGCCCTTCTTCGGCGAACTTACAGACTTCATGAGCTCCGGCAAAATCATCGCCATGGTCCTTGAAGCCGACGGCGCCATCCTGAAATGGCGTGACACCATGGGCGCCACCGATCCGAAAAAAGCCGCGCCCGGCACCATTCGTCACGACCTCGGCACCAGCATCGGCAACAACGTCACACACGGCTCCGACGCTCCGGAAACCGCAGCCTTTGAAATCGGCTACTTTTTCGCAGGCCTCGAACTTATATAGCCCGTTTCTGATTTTTGTTTCTAGTTTGTGTAGGGGCGGCTGCCCGCCCGCCCTCTTTTTCTTCCACCCTGCCTTCCGGTACCCTAGTCTTGGCTTTTTGAGGATAACCGTTCGCCCCTCCGGCGCGTCTATTGAGGAGTAGCACCGCCAAATTCTCGGAGACCTCTATGCGTCGCCGATCCTTTCTGCATCACGCCGCTCGCGGCATGACCGCCGCAGCCCTGACTTCCCACTCGCTCGCCAAGCGTCTGTTCGCTCTTCCCGCGATTCATCAAAGATTCTCTGCCTCCGACGTGGTCACTCTCGGCAAAACCGGCATCCAAACCTCCCGCCTCGCCATGGGCACCGGCACCGTCGGCGTCGGCCATCATTCCCATCAAACCGACCTCGGGGTTCCGGGCCTTTCAAAGCTTCTTCTCAACGGCTACGACAATGGCTTGCGCTTATTCGATTCCGCCGATTCCTACGGCAGCCACCCGCACGTCGCTGAAGCGCTCAAGCACGTCGACCGCAGCAAAGTCACAGTCCTGTCCAAGTCCTGGGCGCGCGATCCAAATGAAATGCGCGCCGACCTCGACCGCTTCCGCCGCGAACTTGGCACCGACCACATCGACGTCTTACTGATGCACTGCCTCACGGAAGCCGATTGGACCACGCGCTACCGCCCCGTCATGGACGCCCTTGAAGAAGCGAAACACAAAGGCATCATCGGCGCGCACGGCTGCTCGTGCCATTCCATCGAAGCGCTTCGCGCTGCCGCAAGATCTCCCTGGGTGGATGTCGATCTCGTCCGCATCAATCCCATCGGCGCGCACATGGATGCAGACCCCGACACCGTCATCGGCGTCTTGAAGGAAATGAAAGCTGCCGGGAAGGGAATCATCGGCATGAAGATTCTCGGCCAGGGCGCTTTACGCGTTCGCCAGGACGAAGCCCTGAAATTCGCCCTCGGCCTCAATCTTCTCGACGCCTTCACGATCGGCGCCGAATCCATCGCCGAACAATCCGACCTCCTCCGCCGCATCTCGGCCGTCGCATAATACTGGATCTCCGCGATTTCGGTCGAAGTCTACTCATCCTTGGGGCCGCGCTGGTTATCGTCGGCGCCACCTTCTATTTCGGCGGCAAGTTTCCCTTTCGTCTAGGAAAACTTCCCGGCGACATCGTCCACCGCGACGAAAACACGACCTTCTACTTTCCCATCGTCACCTGTCTCGTTGTCAGCGTCGCCCTCAGCCTTCTCTACTGGCTCATCAACCATTTTCGCCGCTGACTTGTTTCTCCAATCTGCTTGACACTCTTCGTTTCGTGGACCTAGAGTCTCTCCGAGAACACCCTCTCTTGCTCATTGTATCCACAGATTTTTGCTGGAGGTGGCCATGATCGTACTCGTCGTCGGTTCCACCGGGCTCGTTGGGAGCAACGTCGCGCTCCGGCTTCAAAAGGAAGGACATCAGGTCCTCGCGTTCTGTCGGGACGGCCGCAAGAATCTGAAAGCTCAGCCGCTACTTCAAGCTGGAATTAAGCTCGTCGCAGGCGACCTCACCGATCCAGAATCACTCCGCGCTGCTAGTTCCGGAGTCGAAACGGTGATCACGACGGCCACTTCCATGCCTTCCGGCGCGAATGATGGTCTGCGCCGCGTCGATCGGGACGGCACACTGTCTCTCATTGACGCAGCGGTTCATCAAGGTGTCCGCCGATTCATCTACACTTCTTACTCCGGCAACATTGAACAAGACTGTCTCCTCAGGGTCGCCAAACGCGACTGCGAGGCAGCCCTTGCCGCCAGTCCTATGCAGACCGTGATTCTGCGGCCCTCATACTTTATGGAGGTTTGGCTTAGCCCCGCGCTGGGGTTTGATCCAGTGGCCGGCCTGGCGCGGATCTATGGTTCAGGTCAGGAAAAAGTAAGCTATGTTTCGGCCTTTGACGTTGCTAGCTTTGCCGCCGCGGCCGTCACCCGGAAGTATCCCGAAGAAAAGACAATCCTTGAGATTGGCGGACCAGAACCTTTATCCCAACTGGAGGCCATACTCCTTTTCGAGCAAGCCCTGGGGAAGGAGATCAAGACCGAGCAAATCCCTGTCGAAGCGCTGCAAGCACAACATGAATCTCCGGCTCCGGATCCTCTGCAGAAGACTTTCGCTGCCTTAATGCTCGGCTACGCGCTAGGGGATACCGTTGCCGATGCAACAAGCAACGCCGAAGCGCACCAGCTCCAACTCACCTCCGTATCAGACTACGCTTCGGGCTTTCATGCTCGTTCTGCCGGTGGCTCCTGAACCTTTGCTAGTTTGCTAGAATGTTGCCCACCGTGAGCCCTCTGCCTGACAAAACACCTTCGTCTGTCAGCGCCAAGTGCGTCATCGCCGAACTCCGCGAACTTGCCGCGCTAACTTCCACTCCCGACGGCGCGCAGCGACTCGCTTGGGGCCCCATCTGGCGTACAGCCCGCGCATGGCTCGTCGAAAAGCTCGACGCGATCGGCCTCACTCACGAAGTCGATTCCGCTGGAAATCTTTTTGCCACGCTTCCCGGCGCGTCCGACAAAACCGTTCTTGTCGGCAGCCACGTTGACTCCGTTCCCAACGGTGGCTGGCTCGATGGCGCGCTCGGAGTCGTCACTGCGCTCGAAGCCGTCCGCCGTTACGCCGCCGCGCCCGAACATCCCGTCACACTCAAACTCGTGGACTGGGCCGACGAAGAAGGCGCGCGTTTCGGTCACAGCCTGCTTGGCTCTGGCGCTGCCGCAGGCACGCTCGATCTCGAAGAAGTCCGCTCGCTCAAAGACAAGCAGGGAACTTTTCTCGTTGATGCTCTTCGCGAAAACGGCGTCGAACTCGATCGCATGCTCGACGCGCACACCGCACTCAAGAAAACCAATGCAAAAGCTTATCTCGAATTTCACATCGAACAGGGAGGCGTCCTCGAATCGCAAAACAAATCTGCCGGTGTCGTTCTCGGCACGTTCGGTCTCCAGCGTCACACGCTGCGTTTTGTTGGTCAGGCCGCACACTCCGGCGCCACGCCGATTCACTTGCGCCGAGACGCATTCCTCGCCGCTGCTTCCACCGCGCTTGAATGTCGCGAAATCGCCCGCCGGCATTCGAAACCAGGCGCTGGCGTCGT
This sequence comes from uncultured Acidobacteriota bacterium, assembly GCA_963794175.1. Taxonomy (GTDB): domain Bacteria; phylum Acidobacteriota; class Terriglobia; order Acidiferrales; family UBA7541; genus Acidiferrum. The sequence goes on from CAWCCV010000016.1 coordinate 34,661, forward strand.
CTGCACCACCGGCGTTGTCAAAGTCGAACCCGGTATCGTCACGGCTGTACCCGGCGTCGCGGAAATTTCCGTGGATCAGCGTGCGCTAGACGCAAACGTACTCGCGGTCATGCTCTGCGAAGCGCAGGATGCCTCGCGCCGCTTCGCCGCTGAAAACAATGTCACCGTCGAATGGAAACCGCTCTTCTCCATCGACCCGCGTCCCTTCGACCCGAAGCTTCTCCAACTTTGCGAAGATTCCGTCCGCGAGATCACCGGCGACGCTCCAAAACTTCCTTCCGGCCCCCTGCACGACGCCGCGCAAATGGCGCTTCACATGCCCACCGTCATGATGTTCGCTTACTCCGCCCGCGGCCTTTCCCACTGCAAAGAAGAAGACACGCCCGTCGAGCATCTCGAACCCTCCATCGCCGCCTTCCTCCTTCTCGTAGAAAAAACAGTAGCCCACGTCCAGTAGCGCGGACTTCAGCTTTTCCCGTTGCCTTCTTCTTGTTCCGGGCACTTCCCGCCCCTTTGTTCGATTTCTCTGTTACAAGCGTGAATCGTTCTTGACGCCCTTGCCAAGCGCCCCTACATTCCCTCCTATGAACAATCTGGACACAGCCCAAGCAACAACCAACGATCGCCTTGCCGGACTCGCGCTCATCGTCGCCTCTCTCGCCTCACTTCTCGTCATGGCACTTCATCCCACCGGCCATGACCTGTTCCACTCCGGCCGTTTCCAATCCGTGTTGTACCTTTCTACCGGCGTTCACATTCTCGCGCTTTGCGCCACGCCACTCATGTTCTTCGGCGCGCTCGGCCTCTCTCGGCGCCTCTTGATCGCAAATTCCACCGTTCTCTGCGCGATTATCTTCTACGCCTTCTCGCTCATCGCCGTAATCAACGCCGCCATCATGAGCGGCCTCGTCAACTCCTCCGTCGCTCGGATGATGGCGTCATCGACGCCGCCCGAATCGGACACATGGTCCGTCCTGTTCCATTACACCGGCCGTCTCAACCAATCCTACGCGCTCGTCTATGTCGTCGGCTCGTCCGTGGCCATCGGCCTCTGGTCATTATTCATGGCGCGCACGCGCGCGCTCTCGTTCGGCACCGGCGTTTACGGTTGCATCCTCTCTCCCTTCACCATCCTCGTCGCTCTGTCCGGCCACCTCCGCCTCGACGTCCACGGCTTCGGCGCCATTGTTCTCACCCAATCCATCTGGTTCATCCTTGTCGGCCAGCGCCTTTGGCGAAAAGAACAGTCTTAGGTTACGCTTCATCGCTGCCGCAGAAATTCACCTGGATTGCCCGGGGAGCGGGGCGCACCTGCCATGAGCCAACTCACTTTCAACCTCCAACCCGGCCGCAAAGCGCTCACCGTCAGTGAACTCACCGCGCGCATCCGTGATCTTCTGACCAAAAATTTCACGGACCTTGGCATTGAAGGCGAAATCTCAAATTGCCGCGAAGCCCAGTCCGGCCATCTTTATTTCACGTTGAAAGACGAGCGCGCCCAAATTCGTTGCGTCTGGTTCAAGCAAGATCGCCGCGGTCTGAAATTCCGTCCCGAAGACGGACTAAAGGTCACGTTGCGCGGCAGTATCAGCGTTTACGAACAGCGCGGCGAATATCAGATCTATGTCGAAAGCATGGAGCCGCTCGGTCTCGGCGCACTGCAACTCGCATTCGAGCAACTCAAGAAGCGCCTTGAAGCGGAAGGTCTTTTCGATCCCGCGCGCAAGAAGCCACTTCCGCTCTTGCCCAGCCGCATCGGACTCATTACTTCGCCCAAGGGAGCGGCTGTGCGCGACGTCGTCCGCATTCTGCGCCGCCGTTTTCACAACGTGCATCTCACCGTTTTCCCTGTTCGCGTGCAGGGAGAAGGTTCCGCCGAAGAAATCGTCCGCGCTCTGCAGTTTTTCAATCAAAGAAAAATGGCGGATGTACTGATTCTCGCGCGCGGAGGTGGCTCGATCGAAGACCTCTGGTCCTTTAACGAAGAGATCGTGGCCCGCGCCATCGCCGAATCGGACATTCCCGTCATCTCCGGCGTCGGTCACGAGACCGATTTTACTATCGCCGATTTCGTCTCGGATCTGCGCGCTTCCACACCTTCCGCGGCCGCAGAACTCGTCGTCCAAACGCGCGGCCAATTCGACAAACACATCGTCGACCTCCGTGAAACACTCATCGAACAAATTCGCTATCGCATCCTGGCGGCAAGCCGACGCGTCCACGAACTCTCCGCGCGCCGCGGTTTTCGCCGACCGCTCGATCTTCTGCGCCAGCAGCGTCAGCGCGCCGACGAAATGACTTCGCGCCTCGCCCTCGGCCTTCGCGCGCGCCTCGAACAATCGCGCAAGCGCCACACTGCTGCCCATCTCCGCATTTTCCGTTTCGATTTTCGCGCCAGAATTTCCGCGCTAAGAATTCGTCTGGAACGCCGCTCCACCGAACTAGGCAAGCAAATGGAACGCCTCAATCGCCTCAAGCGCGAACATTTTGAAAAACTCCTCGTGCAACTAGAAGAACGCAGTCCGCTGAAGGTTTTGGAACGCGGCTACTCCATCGTAACAGGCCCAGGCGGCACAGTTCTCCGCGAAGCCTCCAGCGTCGCTCTCGGTGACCCCGTCACCATCCAACTCCACAAAGGACGCCTCACCACCGAAGTAAAAAAGAAAGATTGATCCGGCTCGCAATCACATCTCCAAATCAGCTCGGGCTTTCAGTTGTTTCCGTTTGATCGTCTGGCTTTGTCTACGAGATCATCCGCGATTTTCAGCAATTGCAAGCCTTCCGTCTTGTGACGCGCCTGAGGCCAAAGCACGGCCTAATGGAATTGTAGAAACCGGAAGTTTAACTGACAGCCGATGGCGGCAAACTGACGACTGGCACGGCCTAGTCTTCTTCTTCCGCGGACGAAACTTTCAGCACCGCGAGGAACGCTTCCTGCGGAATGTCCACCTGACCGACGCGCTTCATGCGGCGCTTGCCTTCTTTCTGCTTTTCGAGCAGCTTGCGTTTGCGTGAAATGTCGCCGCCGTAGCACTTGGCCAAAACGTTTTTGCGCATCGCCGCAACGGTTTCGCGGGCAATCACGCGACTGCCGATCGCCGCCTGAATCGGAACTTCGAACATTTGCCGCGGAATCAATTTTCGCAGGCGCGATACAAGTTCACGGCCTCGTTCGTAGGACTGTTCACGGTGGCAAATCATCGCCAGCGCGTCGACTGGTTCGCCGCCGACGAGCACGTCGAGTTTCACAAGGTCGGAATCCTTGTAGCCGGCTAGTTGATAGTCGAGCGAAGCGTAGCCGCGCGAAACGGATTTCAGCCGGTCGTAAAAGTCTAGAACGATTTCGTTGAGGGGCAATTCGTAAGTCAGCATCACGCGCGTCGGAGAAAGGTATTCCAGATTTTTCTGCGTGCCACGCTTGTCCTGGCAAAGCTGGAGAATTCCACCGACCGACTGGCTGTCCGTGATGATCATCGCTTTGATGATCGGCTCTTCAATTTTTTCGATGTCACTCGGGTTCGGGAATTTCGCGGGACTTTCGACTTCGATTATTTCGCCGGCAACGTCTGTGATTCGGTAGCGCACGCTTGGCGCCGTCGTGATGAGGTTGAGGCTGAATTCGCGCTCGAGTCTTTCTTGTACGATTTCCAGGTGCAGCAGTCCGAGAAAGCCGCCGCGAAATCCGAAACCGAGCGCGACGGAATTTTCCGGTTCGTACACAAGCGAAGCGTCGTTGAGTTTCAGTTTTCCAAGAGCGTCGCGAAGCGGAGCGTAATCGTCGGCGAGCACGGGAAAAAGCCCGGCGAAGACCATCGGTTTCGTTGCTTCAAAACCGGGAAGCGGCGGAGCGGGGCTGCCGGCTTCGACAATCGTGTCGCCCATGCGCGCGTCGGCAACTTGTTTGATGTTCGCAACGACGAATCCGACATCTCCCGCTTCGAGCTCTTCGAGTGCGATTGGTTTTGGAGTCAGCGCGCCGAGTTGTTCGACTTCGTAGATTTCGTTGCCGGCGCACAAGCGAATTTTCATGTGGTTGTCAATGCGGCCTTGCATCACGCGAACGAGAACAACGGCGCCGCGATATGCATCGAACCACGAATCGAAAATCAGCGCCTGCAGCGGATTGCGCGCGCTGCCTTTCGGTGGCGGCACGCGCTGCACGATCGCTTCGAGAACGTCTTCGACGCCGATTCCGCTTTTTGCGCTAATCAAAAGCGCGTCGTGCGCGGGAATCGCAAGAACGTTTTCGATCTGTTCTTTCACGTAGTCCGGCTGCGCGGCGGGCAAATCAATTTTGTTGATGACGGGAACGATCGTCAGATTATTTGCTGCAGCGAGAAACGTATTTGCAACGGTTTGCGCTTCGACGCCTTGCGAGGAATCGACGACGAGCAGCGCGCCTTCGCATGCGGAGAGTGCTCGCGAAACTTCGTAGGAAAAATCGACATGGCCCGGCGTATCGATCAAATTCAGGCGGTAGGTATTTCCGTCTTTCGCTTTGTAATGCAGGCGAATGCTTTTCGCTTTGATGGTGATGCCGCGCTCGCGTTCGAGATCCATTGAATCGAGCACCTGCGCCGACATTTCGCGCTCGGAAAGGCCGCCGGTCATTTCGATCAGGCGGTCGGCGAGAGTCGATTTGCCGTGGTCAATGTGCGCGATGATGCAGAAATTTCTCTCGAACTTTGGGTCCATGCACTTTTTCTGTGTTGCGACAGGTGCAGAACGTTGCGCCTGACAGCCGATTCGGCGAGCAGTTGCGTCGCGCATGGCGCGCTGCAAAACACACCGTGTAAACATCAAGTGTACCGTAATTCGCGCGTTCCTTCAGCCGGGTCTAGCGCCCACGAAATAACAGAACGCAATGGGGTGATGAACGCATTGCCAAACGTGCGCTGCTTCAATCCATCAACATTTTCCGCTAGAATCCGGCTACTTGAAGAATCGAGAATCGGCGCGACAATCCAGCAAAGTAACTGCAATACCTGCTGCGCATCCAATTTGAGTGCAGATCAGAGAGGCTTTGGATGATTCCTTTTTCGGTTTTGGATTTGAGCCCGATTGCGGAGGGAAGTACAGCGCCGGATGCGCTGAGGAATTCCTTGGAGTTGGCACGGCAAGCGGAGAAATTGGGCTACCGGCGATATTGGGTGGCGGAGCACCACAACATGCCGGGGATTGCGAGCGCGGCGACGGCAGTGGTGATCGGGCATGTGGCGGGAGGAACGAAGACGATTCGCGTGGGTTCGGGCGGGATCATGCTGCCGAATCATTCGCCGCTGGTGATTGCAGAACAGTTTGGAACACTGGCTTCGTTGTATCCGGGGCGAATCGATTTGGGATTGGGGCGCGCACCGGGGACGGATCCGTTTACGACGCGGGCCTTGCGGCGCGCGGCGACCGCGGCGGCGGATACTTTTCCGGATGACGTAGTGGAGTTGCAGAAATATCTGGGAGAGATTGAACAGGGGCAGAGAGTCTGCGCGATTCCCGGGGTGGGGACACGCGTGCCGATTTGGCTGCTGGGCTCGAGTACGTTCAGCGCGCAATTGGCTGCGGTGCTTGGATTGCCGTTTGCGTTTGCTTCGCATTTTGCTCCCGCGGATTTGATGGCGGCGTTGCGACTGCACCGGAATTTGTTCAAGCCTTCGGCGCAATTGCAGAAACCGTACACGATGGTAGGCGTGAACGTAATTGCAGCGGAAACGGACAGCGAAGCCCAGTATCAATTTTCTTCGCTGCAGCAGTCGTTCACATTGTTGCGGCGGGGAACACCGGGAAAAGTGCCGCCGCCGATCGAGGATATTGAGAAGTTCTGGAGTCCGATGGAAAAGGCGATGGCGCAGGACGTTTTGCTATTTTCCGTTGTGGGTTCAGCGGAGACGGTGGAGCGCGGCCTGCGCAAAATTATTGATTTGACGCAAGCGGATGAATTGATTCTCGCCGCGCACATTTACGATCACAAGGCGCGTTTGCGTTCTTTTGAAATTGCCGCTCAAGTCCGAGACAAAATCACGGCCGGTGAACAGCCTACCGCCATCAGCGCGGACTAAGGAAGTGTGAAGGCGAGGACCGAGTCGCCTTGTTTGGTGCCGAGTTTGCCGTGGCCTCCGGCTGCGAGGACCAGGTATTGTTTGCCGTTTAGGGTGTAGGTCATGGGAGTAGCTTGGCCTCCGGCTGGGAGATCGTAGGACCAGAGTTCGGCGCCGGTGGTTGCATCGAAAGCGTGGAGTCTGCTGTCCATGCCTGCGGCGGAGAAAACGAGCCCGCCGGCCGTGGCTATGGGACCGCCGAGGTTGACGGTTCCGGTTGTTTGACCGGGCAAGTAGGTTCCGAGCGGAACATCCCACACTTTTTTTCCCGAGAAAAGATCGACCGAAACTACGGTACCCCAAGGCGGAGCGCTGCACGGCAAGCCGCTCGAAGAGAGCAGCGGTGTGCGGAAGATGGAAAACGGCGCGCCGGTCTGGCGGGCAAATTCCCCGTGCATGCGGTCGAGGTCGGAAGCGCCCTTGCGCGCGGCGTCCAATTCTTCGCGCGGAATCATCCGGACGAGCATCGGCAGATGGTTCGTATTCATGATCAAGAGATGATTTGCGGGGTCAAAGGCTGCGCTGCCCCAATTGACGCCGCCAGCGTTGCCGGGATAAACGAGCGTGCCCTGGATGCTAGGCGGAATGAAGATGGAGCCGACGCGGGCGGCTTTTATTTTTTCAACGCACCACTGCTTGAGCTCTGGCGTTGGTCCCCAGGCGTCATCGGCAGAAAGAGTTTCGGGAACGAGGGAGATGCTGGAAGGCTGCGTGGGCCAGGACTCTTCGCCGGGGATGTCACTTTTCGGAACGGGAACTTCTTCGACGGGCAAAAGGGGAGCGCCGGTGAGGCGATTGAGGATGAAGACACGCCCCATTTTAGTGGTGATCGCGATGGCGGGCGTCTTGTCCTTCCAGATGAAGAGAGTCGGCTGCGAAGCGACGTCGTAGTCCCAGATGTCGTGATGGACGACCTGAAAACCCCAGACAAATTCTCCCGTGGAAGCTTTGAGTGCTACTACGGAGTTTGCCCACTTGTTGTCACCTTTGCGGAAGCCGCCGAAATAGTCGGGGCTGGCGCTGCCGGTGGGAATGAAAACTAAATTGCGTTCGGGGTCGGTGGAGATGGTGGACCAGGCGTTGCCGGCCCCGGTGCGCGGAGTCGTCTTGAGGGCCCAGGGAATGGGATCCCAGAACCAGCGGAGTTTCCCGGTGCGCGCGTCGAAGGCGCGGACGATGCCGCGTTCGACAGTTACGGCGCGATTGTCGCCGATAGAAGACCCGGTGATGACAAGATCGGAAATGACGGCGGGAGCGGAAGTGACTTGATAGTCGCCCGGGTCGCGGAGTTTTACGCCGCTGGCGAGGTCTATTTCCCCGTTTTCGCCGAAGTCGGAGCAGGGTCTTCCGGTGGCGCCGTCGAGTGCGATTAGGCGGGCGTCGAGTGTGCCGAAGAAGATGCGGAGCGCGCAGGGCTGATTTGGTTTTGCTTTGGGATCGTGCCAGGCCGAGACGCCGCGAGAGGTGACTTCCGATGCGCCGTAGGGGAGTTCGAGTTGCGGATCAAATTCCCAGAGTTTTTCGCCAGTGACGGGATTGAGCGCGAAAACGTGGTCGTAAGGAGTGGTGAGGAAGAGTTTTCCTTCGACGAGGATGGGTGTGGATTCAAAGGCCGCTTTGCGGTCGAGGTCTGGATTGTGGGGGAAGGCGCCGGTGTGAAAGGTCCATGCGAGCTTGAGCTGGGAGACGTTTTCGCGGTTGATTTGGGTCGCGGGGGAGAAGCGGGTGCCGCCCGAGTCGCCGCCGTAGGCGGGCCAGCCGGCGGAAGGAGCCGACTGCGCGAAAACGCCAGAGGCGATGAAGAAACTGCCAATGGCGATGACCAAGATTGCGGCTGCGGTTGATTGCAGGCGAGGCTGCTTAGATTGGTTGTCCATGAATAGATTCATACGCGAAGGAGTTTACTTGCACAAACGAAGCGGGACGAACGGGCCGAAACGAGTGACGAGCGGGCGATTTGAGGGCTCAAACCAGACGAAGGAGTTCGGGGCGCTGACCGACATAACGGCGCGTCCAGCGGAGTTCCGCTTTGTTTTTGAGAATGACTTTGTACTCGCCGTGAAACCATGGCTGGAGTTCATGGATGAAATCGAGGCGGACGAGGGTGGAACGATTGATACGAACGAAGAGTTTAGGGTCGAGAGAATTTTGAATATTTTCGAGCGTGCTGCGAAGCGTGTGCTTTTGCGAGCCGCAATGCAGGTGAACGTAATTGCCGTCGGCTTCGATCCAGGAGATTTCGGAAACTGCAACGAAGTAGGCGCGGGAATCGGTTTCGACGAGGATGCGATCGGGAAAGGTGCGCTGCTTTTGCAGGGCCCCGAGCATTTCGGTGAGGCGCGAGGCGAGATGTTCGGTGGAACGTGTATGAACTTCGCGGATACGGCGCAAGACTTGTTTGAAGCGTTCTTCGGTAAAGGGTTTTAGAAGATAGTCGAAGGCGTGGACTTCAAAAGCGCGAAGGGCGAAATGATCATGAGCAGTGACGAAGACGACAGGCGGCATGTTGTCCGCGCCGATAGATTCGATGACGGAAAAGCCGTCTTTGCCCGGCATTTGGACGTCGAGAAAAACAGCATCAGGCTTGAGTCTGCGGATGGCAGCGACCGCGGCTTCACCGCTTTCGACGTCACCGAGGATTTGCACGTCCGGCTCCTCTCGCAAGAGGCGAAGGACTTTGCGACGGGCCGGGGCTTCGTCGTCCACCACGAGAATCCTCAGAGGTGTAGTGGGTTTCATTCTGGAGCGAGCGCCTGCTGCGCAGAGGCATGGAATGGGAGTCGCAGGGAGGCTTCCACGCCGCCGGAAACGCGATTTTCGAGAGAAAGGGCGGCGTTCAAACCGTAGAGCTGCGAAAGGCGGCCGCGAATGTTGGCGAGGCCGATGCCGCTTGTCTGGCGATTCGAACCAGGATAGGAAAGGCCTGCGCCGGTGTCGGAAACGCGGAGGATTAGGCTGCCGTTGTCCCGCCGGGCGGAGATTGTCAGATCCATTTTTTCGCCATTGGGCTTCATGCCGTGGCGCAGGGAGTTTTCTACGAGAGGCTGAAGGATGAGCTGCGGAACGAAAGACGGCAGTAGAGAAAAATCTATGTCGTAGAAAACGGAGAGTTTGCCTTCAAAGCGACGCTGCATGAGCTCAAGGTAGCGCCGGGTGATTTGGAGTTCTTCTTCGAGCGGGATTTCATGGGAGCGGGAGCAACGAAGTGTGAGGCGAAGGAGGTCACTCAATTGGGAGAGCATGTCGTCGGCCGCGTGAATATCCTCATACATCACGGCGGAGATTGTGTTTAGCGTATTGAAAAGAAAGTGAGGCTGGACCTGCAGACGGAGATTTTCAAGCTGGGACTGAGCGAGTTTTGTCTGGAGCTCCGCCGCGGCGAGCTGCTGGGCTTGAGCGATGCGAAGGCGCTCAAAGAAAAAGTAAATGACTACGATGAAGGTATAGCCAACGAGATCGTTTGAATACTCCATCGGATAGCGGAATCGCATGATGCCGTAGTCATAGCTGCCCATGCCGAGAACAGGAGAGAGAGTCCAGCGGCTGACGGCCATCAAAGACGTGTGGATGAGGGAATACGCGGTTGCGCCGAGGAGATGAAGTCCGAGGCGAAGGAACCAGGGGCGGGAAGAAAAAAGCAGGGAACGTGAGTAACGAAAAATGAGCGGAAGCAGAAGAAAAGCGGAATAGGCACCCGTGACTTGTTCAAGAAGCCGGCGAGAAAAAGTGCCCGTATGCTGGCGGGTGAGGTCATCGAGATAGACGTAGCCGAATGTAAGAAGCGCGATCAGCGTGAAGAGAAAGAAAAGAAGCAGCCAGGTGCGAGCCGGTGAAAGGCGAAAGGGCGCAGGAGTTTGGGAAACCGAGGGCATGGAAAGAAAGTCTTGCGCGAAAGCGGAGCAGAGACAAGGCGAAAAGACGGGGAAGAGACCAGTGGCCGGGCAAGGGCAAATTGGAAGTGACGGATTCCGCATGAGGGAGAAAGCGAGTTTTGGAAGGGTTCGGGGGCGGGGTATATAGTAAAGAGGGATAGAAACGCTTGCCGGTCGCGTTCGATCCCGCAAAGCGGCACGCCAAGGCGGACGGACGCCAGAGCGTACGCTACCAGTCGTTGGCTTCACGAAAATCCGCAGAGGCACCGCAGACTGATGGCCGCAGACGTCAGCAAAAATCTGGATCGCGCCAAACGCTTCCTCGAAAAGAATCGCGTAGAGGATGCGATTGAGGCGTATTTGTCCGTACTGGACGAGGCGCCCGGACACCAGGAAGCGACGCAGGCGCTGGGTGATTTGTACTTGCGGATGGACCAACCGGACCGCGCGGTGGTCTATTACGGAATGTTTTTCGACTTGCTGGTTGATCCGAAGGAAGAGACGAAAGCCCTCGCGATCTACAACCGGTTTCTGAAAAATTCCACAACGCAACAGCCGCCAGAGCGAATTGCGCGTTACGCGTTCCTACAACAGAAACAGAATCGCTCCGACGAGGCGATGGATCAGTATCACAGGGCGGCGGAGCTGTTTACCGCAGCGGGACGGCTCGAAGACGCGCTGTTTTGCTGGGAACGGATTGCGCAGCTCGATCCGGAGAATCTGGCGCGGCAGCTAAAGTTGGCAGAGGCCGCAGAGCAAGCGGGAAAAAATTTGATCGCGGCGCGGGCTTATTTGCGCGCGGGGCAACTGGCGACGGCCGGCGGGTCGCATGACAACGCACTGAAGCTGCTCGGCAGGGCACATTCTTTGGCGCCGCAGGAGCGGAGCGTTGCGCTGCTTTACGCGGAAGCGAAATTGCGGGCCGGCGGGGCAAGCGAGGCGGCGGAGTTGCTGGAGCGGTTTGCAGCGACAGAAAACGACGCGGCGTTTCTGGAGACGTTCAGCGACGCGCTGGTGAAATCGGGGAAATTGGATCGCGCGCGGGAAGTGCTGGAAAAGCTGCTGCGCGAGAAAAATGCAGGGTCGCTTCGGCTGTTTGAATTGGCGGACGCGTATGCAACAGCGGGGCAGGATGCGAAATCGATTGAAGTCTTGCACACCCTGAAGCGGCGGATGTATGCGGACAAGCGGCAGAACGAATTTACGGCGGAAGTGGACAATGTCGCGGCAAAGCATCCGAAGTCACTGGTGATCCTGGAATTTTGGGCAGCGCTCTATAACGAGCTGAACCGCGAAGGGCAGTATTTTGAGATTTTGCTGAAATTGTTCGACGTGAACCTGGAAACGGGGAACATGCGGAAGGCGTGCGACACGCTGGAACGCCTCGTGGATATAGACGCATACGATTACCGCAACCAGCAGCGGCTCGAGTTGCTGCGCGGGAAAGCGGATGACGCTTTTTTGCAGAGGATTTCGGGCCGCATGGCAAAGTCCACCAACCCCGCCTCGGCTCCCGAAGGTCGGCAGCAGGCGGAGACGCTACGTCCGGCGGCGCCAGCGCAAAGCGGGGGCGAAGAAGTCAAACAGACGCAGGCGCTGGAGGATTTGATCGTGCAGACGGAAATTTTTCTGCAATATTCGCTTCATTCCAAGGCGCAGGAGCGGTTGCAAAAAATTGCTTCGATGTTTCCGGGCGAAGAAGAGAAGAACGTGCGACTGCGGAATTTGTACGAGACGGCGAACTGGTGGCCCCAGGGAAGCACAAAGCCGAAACCGGCTCCGCCGGCTGCCGCGGTTGTGGAAGCTGAGATCGTGCCGGGAACGGGTCCGAAGACGGGAATGTATTCCGCGGACACGATGCGCGATCTTTCGAAGATCAGCGAAATCAGCCAGAAGATCTTCCGGCAGCAGACGCCGCGCGCGATGTTGAACACGACCGTGAACGAACTTGGCACGCACTTGCGGGCGACGCGCGCGATTGCGGTGATTGGCGCACCCGGGCGGCCGCCGGAGATTGCGGCGGAGTTTTGTGCGCCGGGAGTGAAACCTGCTCCGGGGGCGCAGTTGGTTTTCTTGCTGGCGCAGATGGAAAAAGCCCAGCCGGATGAAATGGGCGGATTGATCGTTGATACGGGCGATGCATCCGTGTTGAAAGAATTGGGATTGGCGACGGCGATGGGCGTGATGATCACGGACAAAGAGACGCAACAGCCGGCGGCAATGTTGATTTGCGGATTTGCGGAAGCGCATCGCTGGAGGCCGAACGAAGTTTATTTGCTGCAAGCGATTGGCGACCAGATGCTGATGAGCGTGAGCCATACGCGGCTGCGGTCGCTGGTGCGGCGCATCGGCGTTTCGGACGAGCGCAGTGGGTTGCTGAGCCGGAGTTCGTACTTGAGCTGCTTGTTGACGGAGGCGGATCGGGCGCGCTCGCAAGGGACGCCGCTTTCGCTGACGATTTTGCAGATTGACCGCGGCGCGGAATTGTTGCGTTCGCAGGGCGAATCGCCGATGGAGCGGTTTTTGGAGCAGCTTTCGCGGTCGCTGCAGCCGATTGTGCGGCAGAACGACGTGGCGGTGAAATATACGGCGTGGTCGCTGGCATTTATTTTGCCCGATACGACTTTGGCCGGTGCGCAGAATCTGGCGGACAAGTTGAGGCGAGCTGCGACAGGATTGCGGCCGCCGTGGGATTCGACTTCGATTACGTTGAGCGCGGGAATTGTGGAAGCAGTGGCGAAGCCGGATTATGACAGCGAGGATATTGTTACGGATTTGATCAATCGGGCGGAACATTCAGTGGAAGAGGCGCGGAAGAAGGGCGATACGGTGGTTGCGCTGGAGAGCCCGAAGATTTAGCCGTTAGGCATAGTTCAACAAGCGACGGTCTCGCAGGCCGTTTGATTTGGTGTTCAGTACTTCCAAGGCGAGCCCCGTTTGGCTGCATACCGACTGAAAGCCTTTTGAAATTTGCTGTGCATGGCGTGTCTCTCTGACCAATGCAGCAATTCGAAAAAAGTACCGCCGTAGCTGATAGTATCCGGCGCGAAAACCGGGCAAGCATTGGGTGCGTTCATTTTGGCGCCCTTCGATGCTGTATTTCGCGTTTGTAAGTTCGAAATGTAGACTAATGAATGTGGATGGGAGGAGTGAATACATGTTTCCAACCGATGTGGTGATTGTGGCGGGGGCGCGGACGCCGATGGCGCGTTATACGGGGGCGTTTTCGGATGTGAGTGCGATTGATTTGGCGGCGCACGCTTCGCGAGAGGCGGTGAAGCGGTCGGGGGCGGATCCGGAGGAGTTTGACCACGCGATTTTTGGGAACGTGATGCAGACGAGCGCGGACGCTTTGTATGGCGCGCGGCACGTGGCGCTGAAGGCGGGGCTGAAGATGGAGACGCCGGCGGTGACGGTGAACCGGTTGTGCGGGTCGGGAATTGAAGCGATTGCGCAGGCGGCGCAGAGATTGCTGCTGGGCGAAGCGGAGATGGTGCTGGCGGGCGGCATGGAGAATATGACGCAGGCGCCGTTTGTGATTCGCGGGCTGCGCAATGGTTTGAAGCTGGGCGGCGGGGCGCTGGAAGATTCGTTGATGGCGGGGCTGACGGACACATATTGCGGATTGCCGATGGCGCTGACGGCGGAGAAGCTGGCCGAGCAGTATGGGATTACGCGGAAGGATGCGGATGCATACGCGTTGCGGAGCCAGCAGTTGGCGGACGCGGCGTACAAGGCTTGCCGGATGAAGGAAGAGATTGCTGCCGGTGGAAGTGAAGCAGGGGAAGAAGGCGATTTTGGTGAGCGAAGACGATCACCGGCGGCCGGAAACGACGATGGAGATTCTGGAGAAGCTGCCGCCTTCGTTTAAAAAGGATGGGATTGTTACGGCGGGAAATGCCAGCGGAATTGTGGACGGCGCGGCGGCGGTGGTGGTGACACGCGAGAAGATTGCGAAACAGCGCGGGTTAAAGCCGATTGGGAGAATTGTTTCGTGGGGCGTGGCGGGCGTGGATCCGAGCATCATGGGGATTGGACCGGTGCCGAGTTCGCAGAAGGCGCTGAAGGCGGCGGGGCTGACCGTGGAGCAGATGGATCGCGTGGAAGTGAATGAAGCGTTTGCGGCGCAGTATTTGGCGGTGGAGAAAGCGCTGGGGCTGAATCGTGATAAGACGAATGTGAATGGCGGAGCGATCGCGCTGGGGCATCCGCTGGGAGCTAGCGGGACTCGGCTGGTGATTACACTGTTGAATGAATTGCGGCGGAATGGGTTGCGGTATGGGTTGGCGACGGCGTGCATTGGGGGCGGGCAGGGAATTGCGATGATCGTGGAGGCGCTGCCAAACTAAGCGCCATGCCATGTTATGTCTTGAATTGCCAACCGTCACATGGCTGGGGACAAGGCACACTGCAAAAAGGATTCTGGTAAACTTTCCAGGCCCGGCGGTGGGGTTCGACCGCGGATTCAGCGAGGAAAATCATGGCAATCGAGAAGGTGGGCGTGGTTGGGTGTGGGCTGATGGGGTCGGGGATCGCGCAGGTGTGCGCGGCGGCGGGATTCGAGACGGTGGTGCGGGAAGTGGCGCCGGAGCTGGTGAACAAGGGATTGAAGGGGATTGAGAAGAATCTGGCGCGGCTGGTGGAAAAGGGAACGATTACGCGAAGTGGCGAAGGGCGAGATTCGCGGGCGGTTGAAGGGAACGACGGTCATTGAAGACTTGAAGGATTGCGATTTGGTGGTTGAGGCGATCATCGAGCAGTTGCCGGCGAAGCGGGAACTGTTTCATTCGCTCGACACGCTTTGCCCTGCCAGTACGATTTTTGCGAGCAATACTTCTTCGCTGACGATTACGGAAATTGCGACTTCGACGAAGCGGCCGGAGCGGTTTGTGGGGCTGCACTTTTTTAATCCGGTGCCGGTGATGAAGCTGGTGGAAGTGGTGCGGACGATTGCTACGGACGCGGCGGTGTACGACGAGATGGTGGCGTTTGGCGCGAAGCTGGGGAAGACGCCAGTAAGGGCGAGCGACTCAACGGGATTTATTGTGAACCGGTTGCTGGTGCCGTACTTGCTGGATGCGATTCGCGCGCTGGAAGAGGGCGTGGGGTCGATTGAGGACATCGACAATTCGATGAAGCTCGGATGCGGGTATCCGATGGGGCCGCTGACGCTGCTGGACTTTGTCGGGCTGGATACGACCTATTACATTTCGCAGATTATGTATGACGAATTCAAAGAGCGGAGATTTGCGGCGCCGCCGTTGTTGAAGAGAATGGTGCTGGCGGGATGGAATGGGCGGAAAGCGGGGAAGGGATTTTATGATTATGCGGACCCTGCAAAGCCTGTGGCGATGAAGTTTTGATCTTGACTTAGACATATCGAGGGCTCGATGTATCACGCCCTAGCGGGCATCCTGATTGGGCGAAATTTGAGGAAATGACGATGGCTTATGAGAACTTGATTTACGAAAAGAAAGATGGGATCGGATGGCTTACGTTTAACCGGCCGAAAGTGCTGAATGCGCTGAACCGCAAAACGGTGGAAGAGTTGCGCGAAGCGTTGACGGACGCGAAGAACGATGAAGGCGTGCGCGTGGTGATTTTGACAGGCGCGGGCGAGAAGGCATTTGTGGCAGGCGCGGATATTGGCGAGCTTTCGCAGCAGACTCCGGTGAATGGAAAAGAGTTTTCGCTGTTTGGACAGGGCGTGTTTCATTTGCTGGAGACGATGGGGAAGCCCTCGATTTGCGCGATCAATGGATTTGCGCTGGGCGGCGGATGCGAGCTGGCGCTGACTTGTTCGATTCGAATTGCGAGCAAGACGGCCCGGTTGGGACAGCCGGAAGTGAAACTGGGAATTTTGCCGGGATACGGCGGATCGCAGCGGCTGGCTCGGCTTTGCGGCAAGGGCGTGGCGCACGAATTGTGTTTGACTGGTGAGATGATTACCGCGGAAGAAGCGCAGCGGATTGGGCTCGTGAATCATATTTATGAGCCGGCGGAGCTGCTGCCTGCCGCGGAAGCGATGGCGAAGAAAATTATCGCGAATGGGCCGCTGGCGGTGAAGTTCACGATGGAAGCGATCGAGCGGGGCGTGGAGATGCCGCTCGAAGAAGGACTGTTTCTGGAGGCGACGTTGTTCGGGGTGGCTTGCGCGACCGAAGATATGCGGGAAGGGACGAAGGCGTTTCTGGAGAAGAGGCCGGCGCAGTTTAAGGGGAAGTGAGCTTGCTGAACGAGGCAGAACAGAGAAAGATAACGCAGAGCTCAGAGCAGTCAGAAGGGCGCAGAGAAAAGATGGGAAAGATTGAAGCGACACAGGTGAGCGGGGAGTTGAGCGCGGCGGGATTGCGGTTTGCAATCGCCGTGAGCCGGTTCAACAGTTTTATTACGGAGCGGCTGCTTGCGGCGGCGGTGGATGCGCTGGAGCGAGCGGGGGCGGCGAGCAAAGATGTGGACGTGGTGCGCGTGCCAGGGGCGTTTGAGTTGCCGCTGACCAGCAAGAAGCTGGCGCAGACTGGAAAATACGACGCGCTGATTGCGATTGGGTGCGTGATTCGCGGAGAAACTGCGCATTACGATTATGTTTGCTCGGAGACTTCGCGCGGATTGCAGCTCGCGCAGATGGATACGGGAGTGCCGGTGATTTTTTGTGTGCTGACGGTGGACACTTTGGAACAGGCGATTGAGCGCGCGGGGTTGAAAAGCGGCAACAAGGGATTCGAAGCGGGACTGGCGGCGATTGAAATGGCGCGGCTGTCGAAGAAATTACGCGGCGGTTCACCGGTCGAGCGCGACTGCAACAAAGAAAGCGCGGCGCGGTTAATGTCCCTGCGAACGAAAAGCGCGCGAGTATGCGATGCAGATGTTGTTTCAGTCGGAGATGAGCCCGCAGGACGCAAAAAAGCTCGAAGCAAAATTCTGGAAAAGCGCGAAGGCGGCGGATACGACTCGCGAATTTGCGAACGCGTTGTTCGAAGGCGCGGCGAAGGATGTGGCCACCGCGGACGAAGCCATCACGAAGTATGCGGTGGATTGGAAGCTGGAGCGAATTGCTGCGATTGACCGGGCGATTTTGCGGCTTGGCATCTACGAATTGCGACAGGGCGAGACGCCGGCTCGAGTGGTGATCAACGAATCGGTGGAACTGGCGAAGAAATTTTCGTCTGAAGAAGCGTCCGCATTTGTGAATGCGATTTTGGATACGGTGAGAAAGTCTTTGATCAAACCAGAATAAGAAGGGCAAGCTCGAAGAGTTTCTGATCCAGAGTAGTAAAGGCCGCTTTCCCGCGAAAGCGGCCTTTGTTTTTTAGCGCGGGAAAATCTAGCTGTTGAACATTCCTTCGAAGATGCGGACGGCGGCGCCACTGACGCGCGGGACGAGTTTCTTGCCTTTGGTGGAGATTTCGACTTCGATGTGGCTGGGGCGGCCCATTTCAACGCCTTGGGAAACGCTTAGCGTGTGGCCGGGCGCGAACTTGCCGTGCTTGACGAGATAGGCTCCGAGGGATCCCGCAGCAGAACCCGTGGCGGGATCTTCGTAGAGTTCCCAGGGAAGCATGCCGCGCGTGAAGGCTTTGTCGCCGCCGGAATGCGCAAAGCAGTAGGCCATCGTCGCGTTTCTTCCGAGAAGGCGGCGAAGTTCGCCGATATTCATTTCGATTTTGGAGAGCGCGGCGCGATTCTTGAGAGGAACCATCAAGTTGAAAATGCCGGTGGAAACGCATTCAGGCTCGAGGTGCGAGTCGAGATCTTTTGGTGCGAGGCCAAGCGCCTTCGCAAACGCGGCCTTTTTTATTTTAGCGGGTTTGAAGACGGCTTCGGTTTGCGTCATGGTGACGCGATTCGGGCGGCCGTCCTTGAAACGAATTTCGACGGGAAGAACGCCGGCGCCGGTTTGCTGCATGATGTGAACGCCGCCTTCCTGCGCGGGAACGACGCCGAGTTCGGCGAGCAGGAACCACGTGCCGACGACGGGATGGCCGGCGAGCTTTAGCTCTTGCTGCGTGGTGAAGATGCGAAGGCGAGCGAGGGCGCGGTCGTCGGTCGGCTTTTGCACGAAGACGGTTTCCGCGTAATTCATTTCGCGCGCGATGATTTGCATCTGATCGTCGGAGAGGCCATCGCCGTCGGTGAAAACGGCGAGAGGGTTTCCTTCGAAGCGATTGGTGGTGAAAACGTCGAGTGTGAAGTAGCGGTGCTGCATTCTGGCTCCCTAAAGCTTATGAACTGTGCTGACGACTGCGTCGAGTACACTGCGCGTTGTTTCTTTCTTGTTGGTTTCCGAATAGATGCGAAGAAGATTTTCCGTGCCGGAGGCGCGAACCATCACCCAGCCGACGTCGCCGAGATAGACTTTGATGCCGTCGAGATTTTCGCGGCGGGTGACGGCGAAATCGAGAATTTTCTTGCACCGGCCATTGGAAAAATAGGCGATGGCTTTTTCTTTTTGGCCGGGCTTTACGTCGAGGTCTACGCTGCCGTAGTGGAATTCGCCAAATTCGTCGTGGAGCGCGCAAAGGAGTTCGCCTAGGGATTTGCCGTGCCAGGACATGAGTTCAGCGAGGAAAAGCGCGGAGACAGTGGCGTCGCGCTCGGGAAGATAGAGACTGAAGCCGATCCCGCCACTTTCTTCGCCGCCGATGAGGATGTTTTGTTCAAGCATCAGTTCGCAGATGTATTTGAAGCCGATGGGGACTTCGTGGAGCTTGCGATTTAGTTTTGCAGCGAGCTTGTCGATTAGTTTGGTGACGGAAAATGTTTTGGCGATATCGCCGGGGAGATTGCGCATTCCGGCGAGATGCCAGACGAGCAACGAGAAAATTTGGTGAGGATTGATGAAGCTGCCGTCGCGGTCGATGGCGCCGATGCGGTCACCGTCGCCGTCGGCAGCAAAGCCTGCGTCGTATTTTCCGGCGACAACGGCTTTGCCGAGTGCGCGGATGTGCGGTTCGATGGGTTCGGGATGGATGCCGCCGAAGCGCGGGTCGCGCGCGCCGCGGATTTCGTCGCAGGGGATGCCGTTGCGCTTAAAAAGCTCGGGCAAGAGGCCGGCGGCGGACCCGTGCATGGCATCGGAGACGAAACGGAACTTGGATTTTCGGATGCGGTCCCAGTCGACGAGCTTTTCGAGCGCGTCGAGATAGGGACCGCAGGGTTCGAGCTTATGGATCAATTTTGGTTGCGGCGGCAGCGGCGGAATGCCACTTGATTCGACGAAAGCGATCTCGGTTTCGATCTGCGCGACGATGGCAGGAAGTGCGCTGCTGCCGTAGCTGGCTTTGTACTTGATGCCATTCCATTGATATGGATTGTGGCTGGCGGTGATGACCATACCGCCTGCGGCGCCGCGTTGGCGGACGAGTTGCGAAACGGCGGGCGTGGGGCAGGGCTTGTCGCAGAAAAAGACGGGCGTGCCAGTAGAACTGAGTACTTCGGCGACGATTTGCGCGACGGTGTCGGAAGCATAACGATGATCGAAGCCGACGATTACGCCTTTGCGGGCGTCCTCGCCGCGAACGACGTAGCGCGCGATGGCTTGTGCGACGGTGCGCGCGTTGGCGAACGTGAAATCGTCGGCGATGATGCCGCGCCAGCCGTCGGTGCCGAACCTAATCGATGTCATGGAAAATCAGTATAAGCGAACGGACGTGGAGGGAAACAGCAGGATTGGTTGGTGACCAGATTTGGGCTCGGCGCGCCCGCCGGTCCGAAGTTCGGCCCACTACAAGAGGTCTTTTCGTTTCTGTTCTTCGAGGTGCTTGACGAGTTTGGCGACGTCCTGGGCGCGGTCGCGGGGAACGATGAGGATGGCGTCGGAAGTTTCGACCACGA
Source organism: uncultured Acidobacteriota bacterium (assembly GCA_963794175.1). Classification (GTDB taxonomy): domain Bacteria; phylum Acidobacteriota; class Terriglobia; order Acidiferrales; family UBA7541; genus Acidiferrum. The sequence goes on from CAWCCV010000016.1 coordinate 54,459, forward strand.
CGAGATTATTGACGCCGATGGCGGCGAAGAACTTATGGGGGCTATACAGGAAATTGCCGGAAGCGTCGAGCGCGTAGCCGTAGCTTGGGCTGGCAAAGATGTTTTCGCCGGATTGCTTGGCGAGGAGTTCGTAGACGGCGGCCCAGGAACCGATGTCGCTCCAGCCGATTTCGGCGGGAATGACGAAGATCTGCGGCGCGCCGGATTGTGCTGTGGCGCGCTCGAGGATGGCGTAATCCACGGAGATGTTTTCGAGCCTTGCGTAGATGGCGCGGAGCTTTTTGCCGTAGGCGCGGGTGCCGATGGAAGCGGCGAGTTTTTCCAGCTCGGCGTGGGTTTTGGGCAGATGGCGCTGGAGATTTTCAAGAAATGTGGAAACGCGCCAGAAAAACATGCCGGCGTTCCACTGATAGTTGCCGCTGGCGACGTATTCCTGGGCGACGCTTAGCGCAGGTTTTTCTGTGAAGCGGCGGACGGCGAAGGCATGGAAGCCGTTTGCGCTGAGTGCGTCGCCCGTGCGTTCGACGTAGCCGTATCCGGTTTCGGGGCGCGTGGGAGGAATGCCGAGGACGGCCATGCGGCCGGGTTGGCTTGCGAGGTTTAGAGCCGCGTTAACGATGCTGCGATATTTTTCGGGCTGTGCGATGAACTGGTCGGAAGGAAGAACGGCCATGAGCGCATCGCCTTTGACGGCGTGGCGAATATGAATTGCGGCGAGAGCGATGGCCGCGGCGGTGTTGCGGCCAACGGGTTCGGTGAGGACGCGTTTGCGTGATGCGGCGGGCAGTTGTTTCTTGAGAGCGGCGGTTTGTTCGGCGTTGGTGACAGTCCAAATGCGATCGGGCGAAATGAGCGGGCGAAGGCGAGCGACGGTCTGCTCGAGCATGGTTTGCTTGCCGACGATGCTGAGGAGCTGCTTGGGCGTGCGCGTACGGCTGCGTGGCCAGAAGCGTGTGCCGCGGCCTCCGGCGAGGATTACGGCATGAACGGACATTTTCTGATCAGACATGGAAGAAGAAAAAATCTAACACAGAGCCCACCGAGAGCACAGAGAACTCGGAGGAAGAATTGCCAAAGCAATCAAGTAAGCGAATCACCTTTGCTCGAAGGCGCCGATTCGCGTTCGGACTCTGATGGGTGTGTCGTAACTGGCGATTTGAGACGTTCGTCTACGTGGAGTTGGAAGATGTCTGGGCGAGCGTAGTGGCCGACGACGTCCAGGTCGAATTTGCCGCGGATGATTTGCGCGCGATCGATTTCGGCGATGAGGATGGCTTCGTTTTCGAAGTTGGGGCCGGCGAGAAAATTGCCGAAGGGATCTACGATGCAGCTGCCCCCGCGCGTGACGATGGTGTTCGGGTCGTCGCCGAATGGCGTGCAATAGTCGGCGGGAAAATCGCGGCGGCGATTGAATTGATTGCAGGAGAGTACGAAGCAGCGTCCTTCGACGGCGATGTGGCGGACGGTAGCGAGCCAGCAATCGCGCGAATCGGCGGTAGGCGCGCAGTAGAGTTCGATGCCCTTTGCATACATGGCGGCGCGCATCAGCGGCAGATAATTTTCCCAGCAGATGACCGAGCCGAGCTTGCCGAGCGGCGTGTTGTAGACAGGCATGGTTGAGCCATCGCCGAAACCCCAGACGAGGCGCTCTGAGGCTGTAGGCATAAGCTTGCGATGTTTGCCAAGAAAAACGCCATCAGGCGCGAAGAACAGAACGGTGCAATAGAGCGTGCCGCCGTCGCGTTCGATGACGCCCATGACGAGATAGATGTTGTTGACGCGAGCCATGCGGCTCAGTGCGTCCACGGCCGGGCCGGGAACGTCCACGCTGCTTTCCCAGTAGCGTTGAAAATCCCTGCGGCCTTGGTCTGTGCGATTGCCGACGACTGCACCGAAATCGAGTCCGCGCGGATAGGCGGAAACGAACGCTTCCGGGAAGACGACCAGTCGGGCGCCTTTGCTCGCGGCTTGTGCGCAAAGCGACGCGGCTTTTTCTATAGTGCGCTCGCGATCAAAGGCGACGGGTGCCGCTTGAACGACTGCGGCTTTGAACGGGTTTGCGCCTGCAGCAGCAGTGTTTTGATTTAGTTGAGTCATGATGGGCCTGGAGAAATCTAGCACAGAGTTTGCGCGAACCGTGCTGCGGTTACAGCAAAATGCCGGCTGTTGCTCGTCTGCGTGAAAAAACAACCATCCCGGGATGGATTGTCCTGGCGACAAAGCCGTTGCACCTGAAGTAACCATTCCAGGTCTTGATACCCAGCCCTAGGAGAAGACGGTTAGCCGTCTTTGGGGATTTTTGATGCCTGCTTTGTCTAGTTGGTTTTCAAGGTATGCGAGATCGGGGACGTAAGTGCGGATAAGGGACGATTCGTGGAGCGGCTGAATTACGAAGACGTCGAGATTGGCGGGGATGAACCAGCACTGACCCGGGGAATATTGGGCTTCGCCACCTGTCCAGCGGAATTCTCCGGTGCCCTGCAGGACAACCAGGAGTTCGAATCGTGCCTTGTTAGTAGAGCAATCGCAAAGGCCAGCGTATTCACCGCGCTCGGTGGCGAAGTAGCGACAAGCTGCGAGCAGGAAACGATTGCCGCGTTGCGTGGGCAGGGTGAGGGGCGGGACCTTTTCAATCGCGCCGCCATTGAAATTCGTCGCTGCGAGCGCCTTTTCCAGATGAAGTCCGCGCGGCTTGCCGGAAGGATCGACGCGGCCGTAGTCGTAGACGCGATAAGTCAGGTCAGAATACTCCTGTGCTTCGAAGACGACCATGTTTGCGCCGATGGTGTGCTGGATTCCTGGCGGAACGAAGAATGTGTCGCCGCGCGCGACGGCGTGACGCTGAAAAAGATTTTCGAGCGTGTGGGTTTCCATCGCCGCGAGAAATGCTTCTTTGGTCGTGCCGGGTTTCAAGCCGAGGAGCAGTGACGCATCGGGCTTGGCCGAAACGATGTGCCACATTTCCGTTTTGCCGCGACCACCCGCGGCTTGTTCATGCACTACGGCGTAGGCGTCATCGGGATGAACCTGGATGGAAAGTTTGTCCGTTGGGAAAATGAATTTGGTGAGCAGAGGGAAGTCGCCTGGTTGCGCAAACATCGTGCCGCGCCATTCGACGGGCATTTCGCGCCAAGCGTCCTTTAGAAGGATGCCGGAAAAAGAGCCTGTAGCGATGCGACAGTTCACGTCGGAGAGCCACGCTTCACCGATGGGTTCGGTGAGATTCGCCTTGTCCGGAAAAAGCGGCGCGAGCGATCGCGAGCCCCAGAGACGCGGGCTGAAGGTAGGCTCGATGCGAAATGGTTCTGGGTTCATTTGGGGACGGCGGCGACCGTTACGAAGCCGAGCTTCCATCTTACGCTGAGAAGCTTTGCCCCGGGACAAACACCGGGACTCAGGATGACAACTAGCAAACAGAGAACGCCAGCTAGGCGGCAGCGGCGCGCGAGAAGAACTTCCCTATGCGGCGCAAGCCTTCCTCGATGCGCTCGATCGAGGTCGCATAGGAGAGACGCAAGTAGCCGGGTGCGCCGAAAGCTTCTCCGGAAACGAGCGCAACGTGCGCTTTTTCAAGGAGCAGCGTGGCAAGCTCCGAGCAGTCCTTGGCCAAAGCATCGGGGCCGCTTCCCAGACGAGCGGAGACGTTTGGAAAAACGTAGAACGCGCCGCCGGGTTCGCCGCAGGTAATGCCGGGAATGGCGTTGAGGCCGTCCACGATGCGGCGGCGGCGCTTGGCGTACTCGGCAAGCATGGCGGGCACGCTGTCCATCGGGCCGGTCATTGCGGCAAGCGCGGCGTATTGCGCGATGGAAGTCGGGTTCGAAGTGGACTGGCTTTGCAGCTTCACCGTAGCGGCAATCAATTCCGCAGGAGCAAGGGTGTAGCCGAGGCGCCAGCCGGTCATCGCAAAAGTTTTCGACATCGAGCCGATGATGATGACGTGATTTTTTGAATCAGGCAGGCTCGCGACGGAGAACGGTTTGTGTGGCCGTAAGTGAAGTGCGAATAGCACTCGTCGCCCATCAGCCAGAAGTTGTGTTTTTTGCAGAGGTCGAGCAGCTTTGCGCATTCCTCCGGAGGAGTGACGCCGCCGGTGGGATTGCTGGGCGAATCGAGAATGAGCAATTTCGTTTTCGGCGTGATGGCTTTGGCAACGTCCGCAGCGCGAACGGCGAAACCGTCTTCCGCGCGTGTTTCCACGACCACCGGCGTTGCGCCGGTGTACTTGATGATGTCCGGGTAGCTCACCCAGTAGGGCGCGGGCACGATGACTTCATCGCCGGACTGAACGAGCACACTGATCACATTGAAGATGGAATGCTTTCCGCCGACGTTGGTGACGCACTCTTTCGGCTCGTAACTGGAGCCGAGTTCGCGCTTGTGCCATGAGCAGATGGCTTCGCGCAACGGCATCACGCCTGGCGTAGCCGTGTATTTCGTTTTGTTTTCGTTGATGGCTTTGATCGCTGCTTGCTTGATGTGATCCGGCGTCGGGAAATCCGGCTCGCCCGGGCCGAAGTCGGCGATGTCCACGCCCTTGGCTTTGAGTTGATCCGCTGCGGCGATGACAGCGGCTGTTGGTGAGATTTGTATGCGGTTGATGCGGTCCGTGAAGTGCACTTCTTCTCCTTGTGAACTGCAAATGCGAATATTAGCGCGCCAGTCTCGATTCAGGAGACTTTTGCTTTGAGTCGCTCTTCCACGATTGGCGGAACAAGGCCTGTCAGCGGCGCTCCGAGTTGCGCGATTTCGCGCACGAGCTTTGAACTGAGATAGCTGTAGGTCAGGCCCGGCAGCATGAAAACAGTTTCGAGGCGGCCTTCAAGCTTGCGGTTCATCAGCGCCATCTGCAATTCGTATTCATAGTCGCTGACGGCGCGAATGCCGCGAAGAATCACACCGGCTCCGCGTTTGCGGGCGTAATCGACGAGCAGCCCATCGAAAACATCCACCTCCACGTCGGGCCACTGCTTGGTGACTTCGCGCAGCATCTCGACGCGTTCGTTTACGGTGAAGAGCGGCTTCTTCTCCGCGTTTTGCAGGACAGAGACGATGAGCAGGTCAAACATTTTTTCACCGCGCTCGATCAGATCGAGGTGGCCGTTGGTGACGGGGTCAAACGAGCCCGGATAGATGGCGATAGACGTTTTCATCTGTGCGGCTGCAACAATTCGATTTTAACTCAGGGCGGCGGCGAAGCGTGCCGCAATCTTGCTCGGAAAATGGCGGCGAAACCAGTCCGAAATGGACCAAAGCGGAATTCGCTTCGCAAAAGCGCGCCAATTGTGCCACTATCCTCTGGCTTGCCGCTACATAGCAGTAGAACTGAACGGTTTAGCCGGTGCTTCTGCGGAGGTTTGGACTCTTTATGCAATTGCGCGCGATCGGGAGAAGGGTAGGGATGATCTTGATATTGGGTTTGCTGGGCGAAAGCGGACGCACGACCGCAAACGGCGCCGGCGTTGAACTCTGATGCCGTGGCCGGCAAACGTGCAGCAGGGAAACGGCGCGCTGAAGATTGATGAATCTTTTCGTGTGGCGTTCACGGGCTACACGGAGTCGCGGCTCGACCGCGCGGGGCAGCGCTTCATCGAGCGGTTGCATCGGCAGACGGGAATTTTGTTTACAAGCCATGGTGGCGACGCGACGAAAGCGGCGCTCGTCGTGCACACAGATCAAAGCGGGCAAAGAGATTCAGGAACTCGGCGAGGACGAATCTTACACGCTGGAAGTGACGCCGCAAGGCGCGAAACTGAATGCGGCGAACCCTCTTGGAGTTCTGCGCGGGCTGCAGACATTTTTGCAATTGGTGGAAGTCTCGCCGGATGGATTTGCGGCGCCTGCGGTGAGCATCAAGGACCAGCCGCGTTTCCCGTGGCGCGGATTGATGATTGATTCGAGCCGGCATTTTACCCCGCTTGGATGTTTTGAAGCGCAATCTAGATGGAATGGAAGCGGTGAAACTGAACGTTTTCCACTGGCACATTTCGGACAACCAGGGATTTCGCGCGGAGAGCAAGAAATTTCCGAAGCTGCAAGGTGCAGGCTCGGAAGGGATGTACTACACGCAGGAAGAAATTCGCGATGTGATCACCTACGCGCGGGATCGCGGGATGCGCGTTGTACCGGAGTTCGATATGCCAGGCCACAGCACTTCGTGGCTTGTAGGCTATCCGGAACTTGCCAGCGGGCCCGGGCCGTTCAGCGTGGAACAGAAGTGGGGAATCATGGATCCGGCGATGGATCCGACGAACGAGAAACTTTACAAATTTCTCGACGAATTTATCGGAGAGATGGCAAAGCTTTTTCCCGATCACTATTTCCATATCGGCGGCGACGAAGTGAACGGAAAAGCGTGGGACGCGAATCCGAAGATTCAGGAATTCAAGAGGGCGCACAATTTTAAAACGAACGAAGAACTGCAGGCGTACTTCAGCGGGCGCGTGCAGAAACTGGTGAACAAGCACGGCAAGGCGACAATTGGCTGGGATGAAATTTTTGTTCCCGGCGCTCCGAAAGACATCGTGATTCATTCGTGGCGGGGCCGAAAGCACTGGCTTGCCGCGGCGCAGCAGGGTTATCAGGGAATTCTTTCCAACGGCTACTACATCGATTTGATGTGGAGCGCCGCGCGGCACTATGCGGTCGATCCTTTGAGCGGCGATGCGGCAGCACTTTCCGCTGAAGAGCAGAAGCGTGTGCTGGGCGGCGAGGCCACGATGTGGTCAGAGTACGTAAACTGGGAAAACATTGATTCGCGCATCTGGCCTAGGACGGCCGCGATCGCGGAGCGGCTTCTGGTCGGCACAATCCGTGACGGATGTGAACTCCATGTACTCGAGGCTGGAGATCGTCAGCGGGAATCTGGAATGGACCGGACTGACGCACAAGAGCTACTACCGCAAAATGTTGCAGCGAATAGCGGGAGGGGCGAGTACGGAAGAGTTTGCCGCGCTGAAAACGCTGGTGGATGTGCTTGAACCGGTGAAGAACTACACGCGGGAAGAAACGGCGACCTACGAGGCAACCAACGCTACGCCGTTAAATCGCGTTGTGGATGTAGCTTTGCCGGACAGCGACGTGGCGCGCCATTTTGAAAACGCCGTGACCGCGTTTGTTGGCAATTCATGCAAGGATCCGGCTGGCTCCGTACGATTGCGCACGTGGCTGCTGAAATGGCAGGCAAACGATGCGGCGCTGCAGCCGCTGGCGCAAAGATCCTTCTTCGTAAAAGAGGTCGCGCCGAATTCGCAGGATTTGAGCGCTATTGCGGGAATTGGTTTGGCCGCCCTGGACGCGATTGCGAAAGGTACGCCGCTTTTCGATGACGCAAGAGCGCAAGCGACAGCAAGAATCGCCGATGCGAGCAAGGGAAAAGCGCAGTTACTGCTGATTCCTGCGCCGGCGGTGCAAAAGTTAGTGGATGCTGCATCGAGCGGCGGGGCTTGCGCCGCCAAGAATTAGTCGGCCGGCGCAAGGTTGTGGCAAACGCCGACGCCTGAATCGCGGAAGCCTTTCACCGCGTCGGTCGGAATGAATTCCCAGGAGTATCTTCCCGGCCAGAGAGTCAGTTTCAGAACGCCGAAACTTTCCGCGTTGCGTTTTTCACTGTTCGCAATAGGGAAACCCAGCGGGTCATGACTCCGCCCGCCCGTTCCCACCACAATTTCGCGGATTCCATTTTTCGGGTCGGCATTGCCATTTGGGTCCTGCGGCGCGAAACGCTCGTAGGAATGTTCGTGCCCGTTGAGCATCAGATCGGCATGCGCATTGTAGAGAGCCTGCCAGAGGGGCCGAAGCTCGGGATGTAGCGCATGGTTTTTGAATACTCCGCTGCTGTACAAGGTGTGATGACCGAACGCGAGGATGCAGGAGTTCGGATGCGCGGCAAGGTCTTTCTTCAGCCAGACTTCTTCTTCTGAGCCGGCCGCGCAGCCGCTCGCTCCCATTTGCGGGCAATTCGTGTTCAACGAAATGATGTGCCAGACGCCCAGATCGAAGCTGTAATAGCCTTTGCCACGCGGACCGGCTTGCTCGCCCCAGTAATCAAAGTAGGGCGAGCCTCCTTTTGATCCAAATTCGTGATTTCCAGGGGCAGGATGCGTGCGGTCTTTGAATTTGCCCCAGGTTTTGTCGTAGCAGTCTCGAAATTCCTCGGCTGTCCCTTTTTCATAAGCCAAGTCACCAGCGGCAAAGACTTCTCCCGGGATTGATTCGATAAGCTTGGCTGTCTCTTCCGCCCCTTCCAGGGCTTTGCAACTCGCGATGTCGCCGCCCCCGACGAGCACAAACGGTTTTCCATCGGCAGAAGGCAGTGGAGGCATTACCAGCGCGCGCGGGCGGCGTTGCGAACTTCGCAGGCTGCTGCGCCGACAGGGTAGCAATGGCCAAGAACGAAACTGCGAGGAAACAGGGCAGCGCAAACAGGCGCGAAAGACAACGAGACAAAATCATGAGAGCAATCTCCAGGAATCAGTCTCCGACCTGAACCGGGTTCCGGTCAAGATGCTGGCCCTACGTTCCGTTGAATCGCGTGAAAGTGCCTGTTGGATGCAATTTAGTGCCACTCGATGGAAATCGGTGGGAAGTTTTCTCCCTGGGAATTATCACAAATTATTGAAAACATGCGGTTTGTGCAGGCACTGCGTCCGCTAGTGTTTGACAGGAACAGATTTTGCGTATAGACTTTCATACGCGACTGAATCAGTCGTATATGGGTTTTAGCCCTGGGGGGCACGCAAGTAGATGTTCAAGCTTTCTAAAAAAGCCGATTACGGCCTCATTGCGGTCAAGCATCTGGCGATGCACCGCGAACAGCATGCCTGCAGCGCCAATGAAATCGCCGACGAATACGGAATTTCCACCACGCTGATGGCGAAAGTTCTGCAAAAGCTGGCGCGGCAGAACGCTGGTTGCGGCAAAGCACGGTTCAAGCGGCGGGCTATCAGCTTGGCGAAGGACCGCGGATCAGATCAGCGCTTTGGAAGTGATTACGGCGATTGACGGTCCGGTGCTGATTACTTCGTGCGTGACAAGTCACGGAAATTGCGACGCGACATCCAAGTGCTCGGTGCGAGAGCCGCTGCGCCGGGTGAACGAGAGTATTTTGAATGTGCTGAACACGGTCACGATTTCGCAGATGAGCGAAGAGCCGCAGCCAGAGCAGTCGCTTGTGGCGTTAAAGGCTTAGGGGAGAAGGATTATGGCTGTGAAGCTGCCAATTTATTTCGATAATCACGCGACAACGCCGGTGGATCCGCGCGTTTTGGACGCGATGCTGCCGTACTTTGACGGAGAAATTCGGCAATGCCGCGAGCCGCAATCATTCGTTCGGCTGGGCCGGCGAAGAAGCCGTGGAAAACGCTCGCGGCGCAAGTGGCTTCGCTGATCGGCGCAACGCCGAAAGAGATTATTTTCACAAGCGGCGCGACGGAAAGCGACAACCTGATGATCAAGGGCGTCGCGGAAATGTACCGCGAAAAGGGCAATCACATCATCACGCAGGCCATCGAGCACAAAGCGGTGCTGGATACCTGCAAGCGCCTGGAAAAGTACGGCTTCGAAGTGACCTACTTGCCGGTGCAAAAAGACGGCCGCGTGGATCCGGAAGATGTTCGCAAGGCGATCACGCCGACGACGATTTTGATCACCATCATGTACGCCAACAACGAAATTGGCGTGATCAACCCGATTGCGGAAATCGGCAAGATTGCCAAGGAACACGGGATTTCTTTGCCGTGGACGGCGTGCAGGCCGTCGGCAAGATTCCGGTGGACGTGCAGAAGGACAACATTGACCTGCTGGCGATCAGCGCGCCACAAGATTTACGGCCCGAAGGGCGTTGGCGCACTGTACGTTCGCCGGCGCAATCCTCGCGTGCAACTTTCCGCCATCATTGACGGCGGCGGCCACGAGCGCGGTATGCGTTCCGGCACGCTGAACGTGCCCGGCATCGTTGGCCTCGGCAAGGCTTGCGAAGTCGCACAGAAGGAGATGGCGGAAGAGTCCAAGAAGATGCTGGCGCTGCGCGAGCGTCTCCGGAAGGGTCTGGAAGCCAAGCTGGACGAAGTCTTCATCAATGGTTCGATGGAGCACCGGCTGCCCAATAACCTGAACATGAGCTTTGCCTATGTCGAAGGCGAATCGCTGCTCATGGGCATCAACGACATCGCGGTTTCAAGCGGTTCGGCTTGCACTTCGGCTACCCTGGAGCCCAGCTATGTCCTTAAGGCTCTGGGAGTTGGCGAAGATCTCGCGCATACCTCGATCCGATTCGGGCTTGGGCCGGTTTAACAACGAAGAAGAAGTGGACTACGTCATCGACAAGATGGTCCAGGTCGTCAGCAAGTTGCGCGAGCTTTCCCCTCTGTACGAAATGGCCAAAGAGGGCATCGATATTTCCAAGGTGAAGTGGCAGACCGCCTAAGCGGCTCCTGCATCTAACGAGAAGAAGCAGTAACCCAGCAGAAAGGGAAAGAAAGACAATGGCAAGCGTGAGTGAAGGGACAATTCGAATTCATCGTTCCATCGGCAGGAACAGGCGCAGCGTTTCGCGTTGCGTTTGTGCCGTATGCGGAGGGCGAAGATGCCAGCCGCGCCGGTGAGCGTGCATTCCATGACCTGCAGGAAGTGCGCGCGTTCCTGAAGAGTTCTGGGAATCGGCGCGGACTACATCAAGGATGTGCTTCGGCAACTGACGACGGGCCGGTCGGCGTGGGTGCCGAACGTTTCCATCTCGGAAAAAGTATTGCGTAACGCGGGTTTCGTCAGCATCGGAAATCTGGCGCGCAGCAATTAATCTTGGTAAAAGTTCAGTGCGGCTGCGTAAGCGGCCGCTCGGGAGCGGTTAATGGCATATAGCGACAAAGTTGTAGAGCACTACAACAATCCCCGCAACGTCGGAAGCCTGCCGAAGGAAGATCCCAATGTCGGGACCGGCCTCGTCGGCGCTCCGGAGTGCGGCGACGTGATGAAACTGCAGATGAAGATCAATCCGGAAACCCGGGTGATCGAAGAAGCGAAGTTCAAGACCTTCGGCTGCGGCTCCGCGATCGCCAGCTCTTCGCTGGCGACCGAATGGGTAAAGGGCAAGACGGTGGATGAGGCGCTGGCGATCAAGAACACGGACATCGTCCGTGAACTGGCGCTGCCGCCGGTGAAGATTCATTGTTCCGTGCTCGCCGAAGACGCCATCAAGGCGGCCATCGGCGACTGGAAGAAGAAGCACGGAATCGAAGTGCCGGCTTCGGAAAAGTCCTCGCACTAAGGCGCTGATTCATGTCCACGGAAACTGTCAGCCCGGCTACGCCGAAGATCCATCTGACCGAGAAAGCGGCGAAGAAGATTCGCCAGCTGCTCGAAAAAGATGGGGTGTCTCCGGAAGCGGGCGGACTGCGCGTGGGCATACAGGGCGGCGGCTGCTCTGGTCTTTCTTACGCAATGCGTCTGGATACGCAGGCGCGCGACCGCGACAAGGTATTTGAAGAATTTGGCGCGCGTATCTTTGTGGATCCCAAGAGCTTTTTGTACTTGAACGGAACGACGCTTGAGTACGAAGAGACGCTGATGCGGCAGGGATTCGTTTTTCAGAACCCGAATGCGGAGCGGAATTGCGGCTGCGGCAGCTCGTTTACGGCATAAATGCCGCGATTGGGGATTTGCATGGCTGGCCTGCAAAAATGCGCCAGCCATTTTTGTTTTGAGACTCTGAGGTAGCAATCCAATGACACCACTGATCCGCGCGGGCGCATGTTCCCATGGTTTGCACAAGCTGCCACGAGCGGCTGCAGGGCCCGCTTGTCTGCAGCAATTGCGGGAAATTGCAGTCCGCAGAGGATACGGATTATTTCGCTTTGTTTGGCTTGCCTCGAAAGCTGTGGATTGATATGGGCGGGCTGGAACAGAAGTTTCTGCAACTGAGCTGGAAGCTGCACCCGGATAAGTTCGTCAATGCAGCAGAAGAGGAAAAGCGAACTCTCTCTGCGGCGCAGTTCGGAATTGAATGACGCATACCGCGCGCTGAGAGATCCCGTGGCGCGAGTCGAATATCTGCTGGCGATCGAAGGGGAGCGCAAGGAAGGCGAGAACAAGCAGCAGGCCCCGCCGGAATTGCTTGAAGAAGTTTTTGAATTGAACGAATCGCTCGATGAGCTGCGCGAGGCGAAAGCGGCCGGTTTTGAGTTGGATGGCATGAAGGAAAGACTGCGATGCGGCTGAGAAGAACTTCGGTGAGAAGCTGGCGGAAGTTGACGCGGAGATGCAGGCTGCCGCGAAAGAATGGGACAAAGCGGTGGATGCCGGCGCCGAGGAGGCCACGCGCAAGAAAATCATGGCGCGACTGAACGAGCTCCTGAATCGCCGGTCGTACATTCGGAATTTGGTTGTGAGCGTGGCAAAAGAACTGGCAGAGGCGTAAGCGGAAAATGGGACCGATTGTCGGAATCGATCTGGGGACGACGAACAGCCTGGTTGCGTATCTAGACGCGCAAACGGGACAGCCGAAGTGTATCCCGGGGCCATACCGAAGCTCACTTTGCCCGTCGATAGTGAGCGTAGACGCAGACGGGACAATTATCGTCGGTGAGCCCGCGCGCAAGCGGTTGCTGACGCAGCCGGAGCGCACGATTTACTCCGTGAAGCGTTTGATGGGCCGCGGCGTCGCGGACATTCAGGATGAATTAAGACTGTTCCCGTTTCGCGTGGATGCGGCAAGCAAGAACGTTATTCGCGTGCGGCTGGGCGAGAAGAGCTTTACGGCGCCGGAAATTTCGGCTTTCATTTTGCGCGAACTGAAAAATTGGGCGGAAGCACATTTCGGCGAGCCCGTGGATCGCGCTGTGATTACCGTGCCCGCGTATTTCAACGACGCGCAGCGGCAGGCTACCAAGGATGCGGGAAAACTGGCGGGCCTGGAAGTATTGCGGCTTGTGAACGAGCCGACCGCGGCGTCGCTCGCCTACGGCTTGCACGAAAAGCAGCGTGGACTATGTTGCCGTCTATGACCTGGGCGGCGGGACATTTGATATTTCCGTGTTGAAGCTTGTCTCGACCAGCGACGGCGACATTTATCAGGTGCTCTCGACGAACGGCGACACGCATCTCGGCGGTGACGACATCGACAATTTGCTGCAAGCTTTCGTTCACGAGCAGATTCTGCAGAGTGATGAGATTGACTTCTCGCCGCACGGAGAAATCGCACAAGAGTTGCGCAAGGAATTGATTGCGTTGAAGCATGAGCTTTCGGAAAAAGAGGCGGCCACGCTGCGTTTCCCGTTGCCGAACGGAAAAACGTTTGAATATGAATTCACGAGCGGAATGCTTGACGCGTTAATTCGCCCCGTGGTGGAACGCACGATGGCTCCCGTAAAACGGGCGCTTGCCGATGCCCAACTGAAAGCCGGAACAGATGGACGAAGTCGTGCTCGTCGGCGGGACAACGCGCACGCCGCTCGATTCGCCGCACTGTGCAGGAATTTTTCGGCCGCCTGCCCCATACCGAATTGAATCCAGATGAGGTGGTCGCTCTTGGCGCGGCTGTGCAGGCAAATATCCTGGAACGCGGCGTCAGTAACATGCTGCTGCTGGACGTAACGCCGCTTTCACTCGGTATCGAAACCTACGGCGGCGCGGTGGGCAAAATCATCCCGCGCAATTCGCCGATTCCCGCCAGCGCGCAGGAGATGTACACGACCGGCGTGGACAATCAGACAGGGATTGATATCCACGTTTTACAAGGCGAGCGTGAACTTGCCAAGGATTGCCGGTCGCTCGCGCGATTCACTCTGAAAGTCCCGCCGGCTCCCGCTGGATTGCCGCGCATTGAAGTAAAGTTCCTGATTGACGCAAACGGCATCCTGCAAGTCGCTGCGAAAGATGTGCGCACGGGCGAACAGCAACTGATCGAAGTGCGCCCGAGCTACGGCCTGAACGACGCGGAAATCGAGCGCATGCTCGAAGAATCCATTGAGTATGCCGAGCAGGATTTCGCCGAGCGGCAAGTAATCGAAGCGCGCACAGAAGCAGAAAGTATTCTGGTCGCGACGGACAAAGCCCTTGCCGGTGGACAAGCCAAGGCGATTTCTGCGGGCGAACGCGCAGGGATTGACGCGGCAGTGGCTGCGCTGAAAGAATCCGTGGCCGGACAAGACTACAAGCTGATTCGCAAGCGGATTGACGAACTGAACCACGCAACGATGAATCTGGCGGAGATTGTGATGAACAGCGCAATTTCCACGGCGCTGAAAGGCAAGAGCGTAGCCGAAGTTTAGCTTTACGCGGATACGGAGAGCGAAGCATGGGCGGCAGCAATCCTTACATAGAAGAGACGAAATACACGCCGGCCACGAAGAAGTTCAAGGTGACGTTTCTTGCCGAGCGGCAAGACGATCGAAGTGGACCCGGCGAAAATTCCGTATGGCCACAACGGTTTGCCAGGCAGCATTCTGGATTTTTCTGAGGGCATTAAAGCGGGTCTCGATCATGCCTGCGGCGGCGTCTGTGCGTGCTCGACCTGCCACGTGATCGTGCGCGAAGGGCTGGAATCGTGCAATGAAGCGACCGATGCCGAACTCGATGAGCTTGACGAAGCGCCGGGAATTACGCCGAAGTCGCGGCTAGGCTGCCAGACGGTACCAGACGGAACCACGGACATCGTTGTGGAAATTCCGGATTGGAACAAGAACTACGCGAAGGAACTGGATCACTAAGAAGCTCCGGAGAAAACATGCCGCACACATTTGATTGGGACAATTTTGAAGATATTGCCATCGCGCTTACGGATAAATTTCCGGACACCGATCCGTTCACTGTTCGCTTCACGGACATGCACAAATGGATCACTGAACTGGAAGGTTTTTCCGGCGACCCAGCAAAATCAAACGAAGCAAAACTCGAAGCCATTCAAATGGCATGGAACGAAGAATTTCAAGACCGCAAATAACCGTATGAAGTCGCTTCGCAATCCGGAAGACAGGAATTGCTGCAACGGATCAGCGCATTCCGACGCATCCGGGCTTGGGTGCTCTCTTGTTCCCAATGGATGGGCCTCGGTTATCTCCGCGCCGACCCTCATTTGCGGCGATTCAGCGCTTGAATTTCCAGAACGCCGCAACTTGTCGCTGCGCGAAATTTCCCGTATTCTAGACGAGTAACAACCCCGCAACACAGTGCCGCTATGGTGCAACGGTTAGCACGTAGCCCTTTCAAGGCTAAAATACGGGTTCGATTCCCGTTAGCGGTACCAAAGTTTCCGGACTATCTAGGGTAAATCTCATGCCAAACCTTTTGCGTTCGAACAATCCCATCCTCAAGTCAGACGCCTTTGCCGCGGGAATTTCCTCCGGGCAGACGATGACCATCGAGGGCACTGTCAACAAGACGGGAATCCTGATGCTCTGCTTGCTGGTGGGCGCCGCCTGGACCTGGGGCTTGAGCCATTCCCCTGAACCCGAAGCCGCATTGCCATGGACGCTCGGCGGTGTGATTGGCGGTCTGGTGATGGCGATGGTGACCATTTTCAAGAAAAATTGGTCGCCGCTGACTTCGCCGATTTATGCCTTACTTGAAGGGTTATTTCTCGGCGGCGTTTCCGCATTTTTTGAAAAATCGTATCCCGGCATTGCCATGCAAGCGATCAGTCTGACGTTTGGCGTCATGATTGTGATGCTGCTGGCGTACAAATTCCGCATCATCCAGGCAACGCGCGGATTCGTGCTGGGAGTGATTGCGGCCACGGGCGGGATTGCACTGGTATACGCAGCCAACATGATTCTGGCGATTTTCTTTCCTTCGCATCAATTTTCCGTTTTGAACAGCGCGACTCCGCTGGGAATTGGCATTAGCGTGTTTGTGGTCATCATCGCGGCGCTGAATTTGATCATCGATTTCGACATGATCGAGCGGGGCGCGCAAGCCGGCGCACCGAAATACATGGAGTGGTACGGCGCATTTGGCTTGATGGTCACGCTGATCTGGCTATATATGGAAATACTGCGCTTGCTGGGCAAGTTGCGTCGCCGGTAGATTCAACTATTTGATTCGGAATCAGAACGATAGACGCAGCCGGGCGGCTACGCTGCGCGGAGCCGCAACTGCCGTGCCGGAGAACAGGCTGGCGAAGTTGATCACATTCACCCGGTCGGTCAGGTTGGCCCCCTGGACCTGCAGCGAGACGGAGCGCAACTCTTTCCGGTAGACTTCCCACCCCGCCGCTGCGCCAAGAGAAAAGTTCGGGGCGACGCGGCCCTTATCAAAATTCACCTTGCCGATGATTGCCGGTCCGTATTGCGTGAGCAGAAAATCCTTGTCCACGTTGCCATCAAACTCCACAGGCAGGCCGCTGCCATATTCGCCGCTGATGGCGAGCCATGTGTGCTTGGAAGATTGAAAGCAGGACGCGCGAACGAAGCGTATTGCGCTGATCCTGCGAGACTGCAAAGCGTGACGTATCTGTGAGCGCGCTCGAAGCGTCGTCGCCGATAAAAAGCCCGCCGGTCACCGGCCCTTGTCCAATGCCCGACTGGTTCGCATAGCTTACAAAGCCGGAAAAACGCCACCAGCGCGGAACCTGCAGACTTAGCTCTTCGCCAAATATCCTTGCCTTCGCGAATGAAATTGGGAAGCTCACGCCTGTATCGAGCAGTACGTCATCGTCTGAGTAATTGTGGAAGTCGCGCCGAAACACGTTCGCTTCAAGGCGAAGTTTCCCCGCAATTCCTTTGGTGAGCCCGCCTTCATAGTAATTCGCGCGCGCCGATTTTACCGGGAGCCGCAGAACTTCGTCACTCACAACATCCAGTTCCGGCGAACTCGCCAGCAGAAGATTCTCCACGGCTGGCGTCTGGAACACGCGGTCATACGAAGCGTGCAGCAGCAAATTCCACTTTGGAATAAACCGCGAAACCCCAAAGCGCGGACTCACCGCATTCTCATTCACGGCCAGTTTGTAATGATCAAAGCGAAGCCCCGCGCTGACGTTCCAGTTGCCGCGATGGTAGGAATCCTGGACGTAAACCGACTGTTCGATGTCCCAGGTCCGCTGGTATGGAAACGTGAAGTCGAGCAGCGTGCCGTCGTCGAATTGTGTCGGATCGGTGATGTGGTACGTCAGCGCTTCATGCACGGGATTCACGATACTGTCCGCGCCGGCTTTCCAGTCATGATGGCCGCGATGGCCGGCAAAATCCGCGCGAACATAACCTTCCCGATAGCCGCGATTCTGGAAGACAACGACGGGAGTGGAAAACTCGTTTGAAGACAGGGCCGCGCTTGAATCTCTAACGCTGGCCGAAGCACTGAAGAGGAGATTCGTTGAAATAATGTGCTGGAAATAGATCTGCCCGGAAGTCTCCTCATTGGAAACGTCCTGCCGCTGACCTGCTTCCTGTTGAATCAATTCGTTGGGAACAAGGTAACGAACGGCGTTGTGCGAAATGCTGATTCGCAACCGGTCGCGATCGCTGAAGTCGCGTTCATACGCCGCAGAAAAGCCGTTTGCGTTCGCGCTGTTGGTGAAATTCTCAAGCACGGGCGGATCAAGGTAACGATCTGTGTGGAAACCTTGGCCCGAAAAGTAGAACCGATCCTGCTCGCGTGCATAAGAAAGCCGTGCGGCGCCATACGCTGAGGAAAAGCTTCCTCCGTCCACGCTGAATTCGCCGTGCAGGCCCCGCGGAGTATTTTTCTCGGTTGTGACTTCAATGACCCCGCCAAGTTTGCGGCCATATTCGGCCGGAAAACTCGCCGTCAGCACCCGCATCGACTCCACGCTCGTCCGCATCAAGCGCGGGCGCGAACGCCGGCGAGCGGTTCTGCGTGATCGGCATGCCGTCGAAGACATACTGAACGTCGTACTCCGAACCCCGCGGGTGAAGTACCCCATTGGCTTCGTAAAGCCAGCCCGGCTGGTCGTCCACCAAATCGGTTAGCGTGCGGCCAGCTTGAGCCGAAATCTGCTCCTCGATGGAAGACTTGCCAATCGCGTAGGTAACGCCAGTTCGCAAAGGATCAACCAAAGTAGCCGAGTCGGAAACCTCGACCTGCGTCTTCACACTCGCCACGCCCAGGGTAATGCTGACCGCCGTAGGCACCTCCGAACGAATTTCAACCAAACCAGACCACTCGGCAAAGCCTGGCGATTGGACAATCAAGTGATACCGGCCAAAAGGAAGTCCCTGCAAGGAACTGTGCCCGTCCGCACCCACTTTGAACTCGCGTTGAACCTGATTGAGTTCGCTGACCAGGTGTCCTGCGCCCGGGGTCGCGGCTCCTTGAGAATCTCGAACTTCCAGACGCAGTTCGCCGCGTTCCCTCTGGGCAAAGACGGCGCCTGGAGGGAGCAGCAGTATGAGACCGGTAATGAGGAGCACCGAGCGCATGTCGGAATACTATTGTGCATTGTAGAGCTTGGAAGACGCCACGCGATTCTGCCCGTCCGAGATGCCTCGTGCGCCAAATTGTAACGTTTTGTTACATCAAGCCAAGGTGGTTCTAGTCCTAGAGGTTTTCTTAAGGCTGTAAGATACTCATAATAAATATTTTAGCATTCTTGCGCCTTGGCTGCCCAGTTGCACCTTTCCCATGCGGAAGTGGAGTTTCAAGTTGACGGAGTCTTGCATGAAGCTTGAAAAACAAGGCCGCAGGAACGGGTTCTCGCTCCTAGAAGCAGTGGTAGTAGTTGCCATCATCGGCATTCTCGTTGCGACGTCAGTCATTGGAATTCAGCAGCTCTTGAGCAGCTCCCGGTCGGACGCCGCCGCAAACACAGTTGTTTCCCAGTTGCGCGCGGCCCGTCAGCTTGCCATCTCGCGCCGCCACAATGTGCAGGTCACTGTAAACACAGCAGCCGTCGCGCCGAATTTCGCTCCCTCCATCAGCTACGTGGAGATGGCCACCGGCGCAATCACCGAAGCGCTTCCGGCGGCCGTCACAGTGCCCCTGCCTCCGAATACGGGTTTCCTACTGCAACCCGGCCAGGGCGATACCCCCATGGGTTTCGGCAACACTTCCGCGGTCTACATCGGGGGCGTAAGCGGCGGTCCCGGGACGATGTTCTTTTCGACGACAGGCGCTTTCATGTCCGGCAACGCTCCGATCAACGGCACATTCTTTGTGGGAATCAGCGGCAATCCGAATAGCGCGCGTGCCGTGACGCTTCTGGGCAGCACGGGCCGCGTCCGCACATATTACTGGGCCGGGGTGTCCGCTCAGAACCCAACCGGGTGGCGGGAGTAATGGAGAGGAAAATGGTAGGACTTCGCAAATCTGCTCGTCAACGCGGCTTCACTTTGATCGAAGCTATGATTTCGATCGTCATTCTTTCTTTCGGCGTACTCTCTCTCGCCGTAGTTTATTCCCAGGGCTTGTTCTACGCGAACACGACCCAGATCGACTACATCGCGGAGAAGAAGGCCGAAGCGGCCATCGAAACAATATTCACCGCACGCGACACGCAGCTTCTTACCTGGTCGCAAATCAACAACACGAATGGCAGCACCGTTGGAGTGTTCTTGCCCGGCGCGCAGCCGCTGTATGCCCCCGGCCCCGACGGCCTGATAGGAACGTCGGACGACGATGCATCGAATCCTGATGCGCGTCATCACCGGCCCCGGCGCAGACGGAATCCTGGGCACAGCCGACGATACAAAAATGAATTTGAATCCTTGGATGACGCGCACGATTCAATTTCAGGACGTAAGCGGCGAACCGAACTTGCGTCAAGTTACCGTCACCATCAACTACACCGTGGCCAACAAGACCCGCTCATTCGTCTTGGTTAGCTACATTTCGGCATTTGCCTGAGGCGCACATGAAACTACTGAAAAAACCAAAACAGGCCGGCTTCTCCATGATCGAACTTCTGGTTTCGATCGGAGTCACCACCGTCATTCTCGGAGCCACGCTGCTCGCGTTCAAGAATGCGGCCAACACGCAACGCGGCGTCGCCTATAGCACGGACATGAACGACAACCTCCGCGCTGCATTGAACCTCATCCAGCAAGATTTGATTCTAGCGGGTACGGGTATTCCCACGGGCGGCATCCCCATCCCGAACACCCCGAATACCGCGAACACTTGCAACACGACTGCCCCTACCAACCGCCCGACGTTGACCGGCACTCTGACTTTTCCGACGTGCAATTTCGTTCTTCCCGCGATCGAACCCGGTTCGGCACTCGGCCCGCTCATCACGGCCCCCGATGCGACTTCCGGCAATCCCTCGAATCCGAACAGCTTTACGGACATCATCACCGTCTTGTATGCAGACAACGCTCTTGCTCTCGATAATGATGCGATCAACGGCACTTCTTGCCCCGGCGGCAGCATCACGGCCGCGGGCGATGCCGTAACATTCGATACAACGTGCCAATCCTTGAACCCTTCTACCGGTGTAACGATCAACTCAGGCGATCTGATCATGTTCAGCAACGCGAAGGGCAATGCCCTTCAGACGGTCACTTCCGTTTCGAGCCAAACCTTGAGGATGGTTCCGGGCGACGCGTTTAACCTGAACGGACGTTCCGATAAACAGGGCACGATCAAGCAGCTTCAAAACACGGATTCCAGCGGCAATCCGAACGGAACCTATCCTCCGACCACCGCCACGCGAATTTGGATGATCAGCTACTATCTGGATAACATCACGGATCCGGCTCACGTCCGCCTCGTTCGCCGCGTCAATTTCGATCCCACGCCGCTTGCTCAGCTTGCCGTCGGCGAAACGCTCGAAAATATGCAGTTCACCTACAACTACGTGGACGGCGTTACCAATCCTTCGAATCAGGTCGGCGTTCCCTCGGGCTATTCGGAAAACCAGATCCGGTCCGTGAACGTTTTTCTCGGAGCGCGCTCCAACTATTTCGACCAGCAGCGCCAGCGCTACACGCGCGTGAATTTACAGACTCAGGTCAGCTTGCGAAGCATGGCCTATCGCAATCGGTATAACTAAGAGGAGCTATGAAAATGAACGCCTCTGCTATCAGTATGTCCAAACAGCGTGGCATTGCCTTGCTGACGACCGTACTCTTGCTGCTGCTGATGTCCAGCATGTTGGTCGGCTTCATCGTTCTGGTCAATTCCAGCCAGAGGCTGAACAGCAACAACAACGACTACGGTCGCGCCTTCTACGGCGCCGAAGCCGGCATGGAGAAGATGACAGCCGATCTGGGAAACCTCTTCGACGCGAACTACTCTCCCTCGGGAACCCAGATTCAGGCCATTACAACCACGCCGCCCCCTGTTTCCGGTGTTAACTATATAAAGGGCGATGGCACGAGCGGCTATTCCATCACCTATCCTGGCTTTCCCGGCAACCCGACCGCGACGAACGCGACCATCAAGTCTGGTCCATATCAAGGCATGACTGCACTCGCGACGCCTTACACTTTGCTCGTCAACGCCCGCACCGTGAATGGTGCTGAAGTGAAACTCCAGCGTACGACGCAGACCGTTGGCATTCCGATGTTCCAGTTCGGTATATTCTCCGATGCTGACCTCAGTTTTTTTCCTGGTCCTCCATTTAGCTTTGGCGGCCGAACTCATACAAACGGTAACTTGTTCTTGGCTTCGGGAAACACGCTGACCATGTCGGATCGCGTCACGGCAGTGAAGAACGTGATTCGCACTAATCTTTCCAACGGCTTTCCCACGACGACTGGTTCTTACAATGGCACGGTGAACATCACCACTTCGCCGGGAACCTCTTCTTACCGCCCACTCGCTTACTCGGAAGGTAGCCTGGTGGGCACAATCGGTTCCGGAGCGAACCCCGTGTGGAATAGCGTGTCTCTTGGCGCCACCAACTATGCAGGCAATTTGCGTAGCGGCTCAACAGGGGCCACACAGCTAAACCTTGGAATCGTCTTGCTTGGCGGCGGCACTACTCAGCCTGTGGATTTGATACGCCGGCCGGTTGCCGGTGAAGCCATGGCCGTCACGTCTGAGCGTTATTATTTCCAGGCTAGCTTCCGTGTTCTCCTTTCGGATAATCCAATAGACATCACTTCGCTCCCCTGCGTCTCTGCCGGTGCCCCGTTTGACCTTTCCACGATCGCGGCTCCTGTCGCCAATTGGCCTACTACTGGCTATGCAGCAGCTCTTCTTACAAGGATGAATACAAATAACACGGCCGGGTACAGCACTCTTCCCGTGCCCCTCGCTGCTTCCGGCGCCGTTCAGGGTCGTACTACCTACACCGTGGGCGACCACAATGGGTATTGGGTTGGGAATCCCACAGCTGGCACAGCAAATCCTTTTACATTAAACGGAAATTTCTCCAGTTCCTCAGGATTCCCTCTGATCAGAGGCTTTATCAAAATTGAGATTCAGACTGCGTACGGCACGACGTCCTGCGGTACATGGCAGGACGTTACACAAGAAGTGCTCGCCTACGGATATGCCGGCAAGAACATCAATACTTATGGCGGTTTGTCGGGCGCTGTGAACGACGCTTATCCAGCCAGCACCACGGCCAATTCTCAGGTTGGCCCTGGCTATTCTTCTACGGGCGTGAATCCCCCGCTCTTGGCCTTGCCCACGACTCAGCTCCCATTCCAGAATGCGTCCACGTCTTGTCCGGATGTACATCCGAACGCGATTATTCGCCTTGAACGGGTTCGCGATAATCCATCTACCTGGAGTTCAACCAACGCTTGCGGTGTGACGGTATCCGGAGGAAAAGTGACCGTTGCACCAACCCATCCGACTGACTATTGGCCAAACGCCCTTTTCGATACGCGTGAAGGCACGCTTCGCGACGTGAATCCAACCGGCTCTCTCGCCAGCGGAACAGCAAGTTCCGTTTCATACAACGCAATCAACTACAGCAACATGGTCAATCTCGGTGGCGTCATGAACTATGTGGAGATTGATATGAAAAACCTTACTCGCTACCTTTCGGGCGGATTGCCCGGTTCGGGCCATCTTGCTTACGACTCTTCCACTGCCCCAAATGACTACACGGTCTACGTTTCCGATCGGCGCGGCAATTACACCGCATCACCCATAACCGCTTCCTGGCCTCCAAACTCTCCTACCCAAACCGAGACTGGCGAATACGGCTTCCAGGACATCGTTAATCCTAACAACGCGGCCGGCTGCATGAACGCATCCCTGGACACTGGAGAAGATATCGACGGTCTAGGAGCGGCGCCATTTGTCTACGGGCAGAATCCGACTCGCGCCATGGCTGCGGGAACGACCAATCCGACGCTGCTTAGCTATGGTCAATACGGAACAATGACGCAGGCCAGCCTTTATGGCACCACGAACACCACAGCTGCATTCGCCCAATACGCGTCCTGCTCGGCACCGACAGCGAACGCAATCTGGCCGATGGCCTATGTCGTCCACGCAAACGAAGCGCGTGAGAATCCAAACTTCTTTTTCCGTCGCGCCGTGAAACTCGTAAACGGCAGCGATTTGAGCGCTCTTGGGAACTTGCCCCAGCGCGGTCGCCTGCGGACTCAGCCTTGCCGCGGAAAACCCTGTCTATATTCAAGGTGATTTCAACTGTCCAAGTTCGTGCTCGGGCTCAACGTGGAATGATCCGCACGTTGCCGCTTCGATTTTGGCCGATGCGGTAACGCTTCTCTCAAATAACTGGAACGACGTAAACTCCTTTACTTCATCCTTTAACATGACTAACCGCAATGCCGTGACCACGTTCTATCGAACTGCGATTATGGGCGGCAAGAACATCGCGTTCCCTCAGCCCACGGGCTACACCGTAAGCCAGGACTTTGGCACGGACGGCGGAGTACATAACTTCCTCCGTTACGTCGAAAACTGGGGTGGACAGACGCTGAACTACAAGGGTTCAGTCATCAGCATGTATTACAGCCGGCAGGCGAATAGCATATTCAAGTGCTGCACAACGGTATACAGTCCGCCAAGCCGCGGTTACAACTTTGACGTTGAATTCCTTCAACCGAACCTGTTGCCGCCGCGCACACCGCTCTTCCGCGACGTCAACACTACTGGTTTCACGCAGCTCTTGCTGCCGAACCAGTAAGACAATCGGGTCAACTCAATCCAGAAGAGCCTCGACTAAAAACCGAGGCTCTTGTTATTTGAACAGGCGATTAGCCTGATTCTTACGGCGAAAGCCTGACGCGCGTAGTGAGCGGAGCAAAGTAACTCGAAAGCGGCGGCCATTCCCTCCGTCGTCTCATTTCGGCAGAGCGTATCAGCACATGGCTCAGTTGCGATGGGTCG
Organism: uncultured Acidobacteriota bacterium; assembly: GCA_963794175.1. Classification (GTDB taxonomy): domain Bacteria; phylum Acidobacteriota; class Terriglobia; order Acidiferrales; family UBA7541; genus Acidiferrum. The sequence continues at coordinate 78,669 of CAWCCV010000016.1, forward strand.
ACGCCCCCTTTTGGCGGCTACGCGTAGGCCTGATATTAGTGCCCCACTGACGACACTTGAATCAGATACGCGTCTAATTCGCACCAGGCGGGCGCACTGCTATTCCAACCGCTAGGCCTTCCCGCGATCACGTTTCCGCTCGCTGCATCCGCCGGACGCCAGCCGCTGCCAAAACCGCTAGCCTCAGGCAGCAGTAGAGCCTCCTGCGAATTTGCCGAAAAGGTCGCACACCCCGGCGAAAAACAGGCGAATAGCCAAGACCCTAGCCTTGCTGCATAGCTAGCCTAGGTCTCTGCATAAGACATTTATTTACAGTTACTTGTGGCATTTACCACGGAAGCCGAACTTGCTACCCTTTCGTTGCCTTCTCAAATCTCACCTCCGCAGTTCCCTAATTCGAGTACCCGGCTCCTTCTCGCAAGTTACAAATCGGACTGAGCCAACCATGATTTCTCTTTACTTCATTTCCTCCTTACCCCATTACTTCTCATTTTTGAACCTCACGCCCCACCACGGCGTCTGGTAAATGTACGCGGTTAGCGAAACCTCGCACGCACCGCAGAAGGCAAGGAATGCAGGAGCTGATCCTGATCGAGCCGGGAAGCACGGCTAAGGCGGAATGGACGCGCGAAGCGGAACTCGCCGCCTTCCGCCGCGAATTTGAAGAGCGGCTTGCCGACTCCAGCGCTCTTGCTTTTCGTGTTGCGCGAGGCGTCCTAAAAAACGACGCCGATGCGGAGGACGTCGCTCAGGAATCACTCATCCGCGCTTTCCGCAAGTTTGCGCGCCTTCGGGACCGCAATCGTTTTCGCGCGTGGCTCGTTCGCATCAGTTTTCGCCTCGCACTTGATCGGCTGCGTTCTGCCAAGCGCCGCGAACTTCGCGAAGCCGAATGGATGCGCGAACAGGAGCGCTCGCGCCCGGGAAATTCGCAGGGTTCGCGGGAATTTCAGCAGCAACTAGAGAGCGCCATGGATGAATTGCCGGAGAAATTGCGCCTCGCGCTTCTGCTTTCCGCAATGGAAGGCCACTCGCTTGAGGAAGTTGCCGTGTTGCTTTCGGTACCGGTTGGCACGGTGAAGTCTCGAATCTTTTTTGCACGCAAACAGCTTGCGGAGAAACTCAGATGTTTTGTAACACTTACCAAGAATCGCTAGTGGAAGCAGTCGCCGCGGGAAGGGAATTGACACCCGGGCTGCAGCGGCACCTTTCCGCGTGCGAATCCTGCCGTTACGCTTTCGCCGAAGAACAATCTCTGTTTGCCGCAATCGATGCTGGCCTTCGCCCCGTCGCCAATCCGGAAGTCCCGGCAACCCTCATTCCGCGCGTTCACGTCGCCCTCAACGAGGAACCCGACGCGCAAACGTATTCTCAAAAATGGGTCTTCGCCGGCGCAGCACTCGCCGCCGTTCTCGTTGTTGCGCTCGCATTCAAGCTCAACCATGGAGCTTCGCCTCCCAAAGAAAACATCGCAGTGCAAATCCCCGCTCCTCCCGCTTTTCAGCAGCACGAATCACTGCCGCTTAATCTTTCGCCACACGGGCCGCTGCGCGTCCACGGAAGAGGGCAGAAACAGTTCGACTGGTCCCTAGGAAACCAGAATCTTTGTTCGCGGCGGAAGTGCTTGTGCCCGACGAAGAACGCGCTGCCTTCGCAAAATTTCTCACGCGCGATCAATCTGCGCCTACGAAAGTTTCGGCAGTGATCTCTGCGATTCCGAAAGCTCCCAAAGTGCTCGTGCCGCTGCAGCCAGTAGAGATCTCTAGTCTAAGAGTTCCTTCGCTGAACGGCGAAGAAGCGAGTCGGGACGAGCATAATTCAAGGAAAACGTTTCAAGGAGATAAAATGAGAAAAGCTCATTGACCGTAATAGCTGTCGTATTGCTTTGCGCGCTGCGCTCCGAGGTTGTGGCTCAAGAAAACCTCCGGCAAAAGCCGGAAAAGCCAAAGAGTTCGGAACTCGCGATGACGAGTACTCGTTTGATGCGGGTTTCACTTAAGGTACAAGTCGTGTTCGCTGAATACGAAGGCGACAAAAAGCTGAAAAGCCTTCCTTACACCTTTCTTGTCACTACTCGCACCGAGAATGCCCGGCCTGGAGACGCCAGAGTAAGAATGGGCACCCGCGTGCCTATCTATACTGGCGGGGAAGTCAGAACGGGGGCTCGGTCACGTATCTTGACGTGGGCACAAACATAGATTGCACTGCGGAAACAGTTTCCCAAAGTGAATTTCAGATATTTTTGAATTTGGAGCGATCCTGGGTGGATGGTGATGTCCCTGTACCCATTCAAGGGGTTGCCCAAGTCAGGAAGGTGGAGTGGCGCGCCCACCCCAGTTCCGCGATCCGATTATCCGGCAATACAGGGCCGAACTAGCTCCCGTATCTGAAAGATGGTCAGTCCTTCGAGACGAACATTGTCAACGGACCCACTCAGTGGCAGAACAATGAAAGTAGAAGTTTCCCTCTCGGCCATGAAGTGAGGCGGCGCTTATCTTCGACCAAATCGAATGGAGGCCGCTGCCAACTCAGACTGTTGCCGAAATACATAATTGATTTGCTGCAGTTTCCTTCGGTGCGACGCGCTGGCTCGCCATGAGCAGCGCGTCTGCCATTTCCCGCCCCAGCGCGAGCCGTAGTGCAAATGGTGGCGCTGGAAAAATCGCCGGTCGGTGCAGCGCGCTCGCCAGCATTTTAGTAAACTCTGCATTCGTCACGGGCTGCGGCGCGACGACATTGACCGGCCCCGATATTGGCGCAAAGTTCACCGCCCCCTGAATCGGAGTTCGCTCGAGGCACAGTTTCAAAATTCCCACTACGTCTTCCAGCACAATCCAGGACATCCACTGCTGCCCGCTCCCCAATCTCCCGCCCAATCCCAATCGAAACGGCGTCAACATCTTCGGCAGCGCCCCGCCTCGCTTTGCCAAAACAATTCCCAGTCGCGCCAGCACCACGCGCGTCCGCCACGCCTCTGCCTTCAACGCCTCCGCTTCCCACTCGCGTGCTATCTCTGCCAGAAAGCCTTCACCCGCCGCGCTCTCTTCGTTCAACTCCTCATCGCCGCGGTTCCCGTAATACCCAACCGCCGAAGCCGAAATAAACACGGACGGCTTCACGTTCATTTTCTCGATCGCTTGGACAGCGCGCGCGTTGTCTCAACCCGGCTCGCGCGCAACTCCTCTTTTCGCTGCGCAGTCCATCGCCCATCCCCAATCGGAGCACCTGCCAGGTTCACCACGGCATCCGGCCCAACCGCCGCTCCGCCCAGCTCGCCCGTCGCCGGATTCCACGCCACATTGAACCCGCCCGCTTCGTCGTTGACATTCGTCCCCGGGCGCACCAGCCGGCAAACCGAATGACCCTCCTTCGCCAGCGCCGACACCAGCGCTCGCCCCACCAATCCCGTCGAACCAGTCACCAAAATCTTCATGCTTTAGACGCTACGGGCAGCAGCCGTACCGGTCAAGTCCAGCCGCAACTTTTCCCTCGCGCTTCGCGTTAGAATGGAAGGGAAGATGCAAACCCGGGTCCTATTTTTCGGCAAACTCAAGGAACTCGCTGGCGCCGCCGAGCAGTCGGTCGAGCTCCGCGTCCGGAGCGACCATCGCCGATCTCTTCGATCGCTTTGCCCACGAAACTCCTGCGCTCGCCTCTTTCCGCTCTTCCGTCGTCGCCTCGCGCAACCAGGAATTTGCGCCTTGGACCACCGTTCTCGAGCCCGGCGACGAAATCGCCTTTCTTCCTCCGGTGAGCGGCGGCTAACCCCATGGCTCTCTCACCCAACGACGACCTCGTAACTCTCGACCGCGGCCAAATTGCCGCCGACCCGCTTATCCGCCACGTCCGCCAGGCGCATGACGGCGCCGTAGTTACCTTCGATGGCTGCGTCCGAAATCAATCGCACGGCCGCGCAACGCTCTATCTCGAATACGAAGCCTACGAATCCATGGCCCTAGAAAAAATGCAGGAAATCGCTGCATCGCTTCACGTGCTTTTCGCTATCGACTCCGTCGCCATCGCGCATCGCCTGGGGCGCCTTGAAGTCGGCGAAACCAGCGTCTTCATCGCTGTCAGCGCGCCGCACCGCAAAGCTGCTTTCGAAGCCTGCCGCCACGCCATCGACACGCTCAAGAAAACCGTTCCTATCTGGAAAAAGGAGTTCTTCGAAGATGGTGCCGTGTGGGCCGACGGCGAATTGCCACCTGTGCCCGCGGCCACTCCCTCGGCGAAACCCGCATCTTAACTACCCGATGAAGCCCACACCCCTGCGCGCTGCTCTCGTTTTTTCTCTCCTTGCCGCGACCTCCCCCTTACCGGAGCGCCGCAGGAAAATCCAAATCGTCCGCCCTGGGCACAGAAAAACAAGCCCACCGGCGACAAATCGACGCAGCCCGGCGACACGGTCTCTGCGAATGACGATCCCTCACAAAGCCGCACCACCATTCGCGTCAAAGTAAATCTTGTTAATGTTCTTGTCAGCGTTCTTGATGAAGACAATCGCCCCGCGCCGGATCTGCCTGTCGAAGCGTTCCAACTCTCCGAAGAAGACAATCCGCAAAAAATAGAAATCTTCGAAAGAGAAACCATGCAGCCGCTCGATCTCGCCCTGATGATTGATTCTAGTCTCAGCACGCAGATTCAGATGCCCGCGGAACGAGCCGCAGCTGCCCACTTTATTCAACAGGTGGTCCGGCCTGGTGACCACCTTGCTGTCTTTGGCATCGATGAAAATGTCACGCGAGTCGCCGATTTTTCCGACAAGATTCCCGCGCTCCAGGAAGCCGTGCGGAAAATTCCCGCCGGCGCGGGCACTTCTATTTATGACGCAATTGTTCTGGGCTCAAAGAGTCTCGCCGCCCAAAAGGGCGAACGCCGCCACGTCATCATTCTCGTCACCGATGGCGGAGAAACCACCAGCCACGCCGATTTCGAAGCCGCACGAAAAGCCGCTGTTCGTTCCGACACGCTGCTTTACACAATTCTGATTCGCGCGATGAAGAGCGAAGGCGGACGCAACACTGCGGGCGAACATGCTCTGCAGACCATCACCGAAACTACGGGCGGCGCTATGTTTTTTCCAGACAGCACCGCCAGTATTGGCATCATCTTTGATGAAATCGATCGCGAACTCCGCACGCAGTACCGCCTCGCCTACTATCCCAACCCGCGCGGCCCCGCCGATTCGCTTCGCAATATCCAGATCGGCGTCCTTGGCGACTACAAAGTCCGCCACCGCAAAAACTACTACATGGGCCGCGAGTAGCTCAGCCACAGTTGGCTTAGCTGCTTGCAGAATTCGGCAAGCACTACCCGAAACACCGACAAGGCAACCTGACTCTCGCTTTTCCAGAGCCGTCTTTTCAGGGCAGCATCTTCGATTGTTACCGCACCGACTTCACGCGGTCGCCAAACTCGGATGTTGCAAATGAAACCCCGTCGCCTCTTGATACGCCCGCGCAAACGCCAACAACCCCGCTTCTCCATATAACTTCCCCAAAAACGTCAAACTCGTCGGCGTCCCCGGCCCGCCCGAATTCATAAAATCGCCCGGATCATCTGAAATCGGCTTCGGCGCATCTTCGCCGCGCATTCCGTTCGGCAAAATCACCGCCGGATGCCCCGTCAAATTCGTAATCGTAAGTTGTGGCCCGTTCGACGAAGCTACAATTACATCAAAGTCATCAAAAACCTTCGCCATCGCTTCCATCAACAAGGTTCGGGCACGCGCCGCCTGGATATATTCCACTGCCGGAATAAACCGCGCCGATCGAAACGTATTCGGCCAGTCATAATCCTTCTGCGAAGTCAGTAGTTTGTCTCGCCCCGTTCGCGTCAATTCGTCAAACGCCGCTGCCGATTCCGCCGTCAGCATCGCCGTAACTGCGTCGGAAGGGAATTCCGGCATCTCCACCGGAATTGGCTTTACTCCCATCTCACGCAATTTCGCCAGCGACGCCTCCAGATATTTTCTGTCGTATACCGTCCGAGCATGAGCTGCCGCGCTCCATTTTTTTCGTTCCTCTCGCTTTTTCTGTTCCTCGGGAGTCTTGGCCGGCTCTTCTTTCTCCGGCTCCGCCGCTGCTCCTTCGGAGGTTCGAATGCAGCCTTCACAAAACCAACGCGCAACTTCCGCCAATCCAGATTCGCATCCCAATTGAACGCCGCCGGCTGCACCGATCGATCCAGGCCGTCGCGCCCGTAAATCGCATCCAGCACCAGCGCGCAATCCTCCACCGTTCGGCAAATCGGTCCCAGCTTGTCCATGCTCCAGGAAAGCGCCATCGCTCCCGTTCGCGGCACCAACCCAAAACTTGGCCGCAGTCCCGTACATCCGCAACGCGTCGAAGGCGAAGAAATAGATCCCAGCGTCTCGGAACCGATGCTGAACGCCACGCAGCCGGCTGCCGTCGCCGAAGCCGGTCCCGCCGAAGATCCACTCGATCCCTGTTTCGGATTCCATGGATTCCGCGTTATGCCGCCGAACCAGACATCGCCCTGCGCGAGCGCGCCCAACGTCAATTTCGCCACCAGAACCGCGCCTGCATCGTCGAGCCGCTTCACAACCGTCGCGTCCTCATCAATCATCTGTGTCTCAAATCCGCCCGCGCCCCACGTGGTTCGATACCCTTTCGTCGCCAGCAAATCCTTTGCACCCCATGGCAACCCGTGCAGCGGCCCGCGATATTTTCCCGCTGCAATCTCTTCATCCGCTTTCTTTGCCTGGGCCAGTGCCCGCTCTTCCGTCAGCGTCACCACAAACTTCAATGTCGAGTCGTACTTCTTCAGCCGCGCCAAATACATCTGAGTTAGCGCCAAGGATGAAACTTTCTTCGTCCGTACCAACTCCGCAAGTTGCCGCACGCTCGTAAAAGCCAGATCCTCCAAATTCTTCGGCAGCGAACTCGCCCAGCCTTTCGGCATTGCCGAAATCCGCATCGGCCATTTTTCCGTTTCCAATTTCGTGGAAGATGTGACCGGATCAAAAACAGCGCCGGCGCCACCGAGTTCGGCATATGCAGTTTGTAAATCTCTTCATACCCGCTCGCCTGATCGTTCAGGTTTTCAACCATCACTGCCTTGTACTCATCCAGAAATCGGCACATCCGCAATCGCAGCTGCACTATCGATCATCTCTTTCGTGATTTTCTTCGCACCCGCAGCCTGCGCTTGCGCCCAGAGCACTCCCGGCAGCAGCGTCCCCGCAAATCCCATCCCCGCACATCTCCTGACAAACTCCCGCCGGTCCACCATCCCCTTCCTCCTCATTCCGTTTTCCCAATCCGCGCAGCACTATATCATTCCAAGGATTTCAACTTTTCCCGCCGGTATGTGCTCCCCGTGGTCTGTACTCGCCGGGTTTGCTCTTTCTCTTCACTGCAGGCGACGGGCTCGAAGCCCCGTTGACTCGAGCACGTTTCCGGCCCGAGCGCCTCCCAAGTGCTAAACTAGCCTCTTCACAATTTTTATCGTGTGGGAGCCATCTCTGCCCGACAATCTGAAAACCTACTTCGAAGTCGCCGTCGAAACCGCTTGCGAAGCCGGAAAAATCCTCCGCGAAGAGTACGCGCGCCCTCCCGAAATCAAATACAAAGGCGACGTCGACCTGGTCACACAAGCCGATAAGCGCAGCGAGCAGGCCATCGTCGACCGACTTTCAAAATATTTCCCCACGCACGCAATCGCCGCCGAAGAAGGCCTCGGCAAAGATCACGACGCGGAATTTCGCTGGCATGTCGATCCCCTCGACGGCACCACAAATTTCGCCCACGGCTACCCTTGCTTCAGTGTCTCCATCGCCCTCGCGCAACGCGATCAAGTCCTCGCCGGCGTCGTCTACAATCCCATTTACGAAGAACTCTTCGCTGCCGCACGCGGCGAAGGTGCCATGCTCAACGGCAAGAAAATCTCCGTCTCGAAAGTCTCCACGCTTTCCACCAGCCTTCTCTGCACCGGCTTTCCCGTCCACAAACGCCAGTCCAGCCCCAACATTCATTACTACTACGATTTCACGCTCCGCTCGCACGGCGTGCGCCGCGACGGCTCCGCCGCACTAGATCTGGCCAGCGTTGCCGCCGGCCGCTTCGATGGCTTCTGGGAATTCGGCCTCAAGCGCTGGGACACCGCCGCAGGCGTTCTCCTCGTCGAAGAAGCCGGCGGAAAAATCACAGATTTTCATGACGTTCCCTATGCCCTCGGCGGCCCCGTTGTACTCGCTACCAACGGCCTCATCCACGAAGAGATGCGCAAAGTCGCATTAGAACTCTCCCAGCGAGATCCTAACTCCGCCCCGCAACGCCCTGTCCTGTAAGGACTTACACCCAATTACCCCTTCCTGATATCCGCCTTACGTTTTTCTAAAGCTCGCCTCGCTACCCTCGATTGGCAACAGAAGCTTTGTCCTGAGTCTTCCTCCTTTTGGGCTGAATCGAAGACACTGCACGTTCGTTGCCCGCACTTCCAGGAGAAACAAATGCTTGTGCAAAATCGAAGGGCCGTTTTCGCTTGTTCAATTATTTTTTTGTGTTGTGCCGAACCTCCGTTTTCTTTCGCTGACGAAACTCCAAAATCCGATTCAGCCGCTAAACCAGAGACTGTCACCAAGCCATCTGCTCCTCCAGAATTGATCGAGCGAGAACGCTGGCTTTTCGATCGCGTCGAAAAACTCGAACAGCGCGTTGCCGAATTGGAAGGGAAGCAAACTCCCGCCGTGACGCCCGCCGCCACGGAAGTTGCTGCGCCCGCACCAGGGGCCAGCGCGGCCTCAGCATCCGCAGTCAACCCTGGGCCCGCACCTTCCGCCGCTCTTTCCACTACGGCGCGGGCCTTTCCACCATCTGTCGCTGTTTCCTTTACACCGGCAACCGCCACCAACGCAGCGTCTGCCGCCGGAGCCCCACCGCTTGAATTTCGCCATTCTCGTCAAGTTTTAGAGCGGCGAGCAAACTCAAAACAAAACGGCCGGAGAGAAATTTAAATCTCCGGCCGTTTTCAGATTGTGACTCTTCCCAATCTACTTCTTCGCTTCCCATTCCTTGTACATCTTCTGAATCGTTGGCCCGATCGAAAATCCCCACGTAAACGTCGACAGCTTCGAGAACTTCTCCGGCACAATATACTGGTGCTGGGCCTCTTCCACCGGCACGCCGGCCTTGTACAGCTTCATCGCTTGCTCCTCGATGTCGTCAAACGTCGAGCGGAACATCGCGACGGTGTCCTGTCCGCAGAGCTGTCCATGTCCCGGAACAAACAGCGTGTCCTTTTCCCACGACGCAAATGTCTTCAGCGTGCCGCGCCATCCCGAAATCGTCGCTTGCTCGTCAAACGCCACCGGGAATATCCCGTTGAACACCAAATCGCCCGTGTACACCACATTCTGCTCCGGCACGCGTACGATCATGTCTGTCCCCGAATGTCCCGGATAATGTTCGATCGAGATTGCCAGCCCGCCCAAATCCACCTTGTGCGGCCCGTTCGCCGGATCGAGCCCATGATTCGGCAGTGCAAGTTGCGACGCGTTCACCATGTCGTAGAGATTCCCAACCGTCGCCAAATCGCCCTGCAAATGTTTTTTCGCTAAGTCTGATTTCGCCGCTGCCAATTGCTTCTCAATCGGAGCGGTCACCGCAGCCTTCGTCATCGATTGCCATGGTCCATAGCTCTCATAAATCCGCTTTGCCGTGGCCACGTGCGCCCACAAACCTATCCCGTGCGCTCCATAAACCGCATTTCCCATCGAGTGATCGTAGTGATAATGCGTGTCCAGTGCGCCCTTGATCGGCGCTTGCGAAACAGAATGCAGCGTCTCCAACTGAAACGCCGCTCCCGCCGCGCTCACAAATCCTTCAATCACCATCGCCGAGTCCTTGCCCACAAGGAACCCGCCGTTACACATCGTCTGCAAGCCCTTCGTCGTATCGGAAATCGTCGCGTAAAGCCCATTCCCGATTTTCCGCACCGACGCAAATCCTTTGTCCACTATCGGCGCCGCAGAAATTCTTGGATCTTGCGCGAGATTTTCCGCCAGCGCCCGCAGCGGAATCATGCTCGCCGCCGCGTACATTGCGCTCAAGTAAGACGTCTGTGCCAGGAAACTCCGTCGTGACACTTCTTGTATTTTGTTTTGCATGGTTTCTCTCTCAAATCTGGAAAGGATTCTCGTCACCGCCGGCCCAGAGTCTAGCAGATGCCCGCAATGTTTGTGTTTCCGCCAATTTCCTCGCATTACGATACATCGTTTCTCCCGGAACGCTCTATTCTATGGCGATAGGGAAGTAACATTCCCGTAATCTGAGTTGAACGGTTGGCGCCATGAAGAAATTACTTCCGATTGCATTCGTACTCCTCGCACTTTCCCCAGTTGTCTCATCTCAACAACAGGTTGTGTGCAGGGTGGAAAAAGCACTTGATCTGGAAACGGACCGCCAGGCGTTGATTAATTTGGAGCAGGGCTTCTCACACGCGCTCCAGCTCAACAATTCCACTATTTTTAATTCCGTCTTCTCCGACGATTTTTCCGGCGTCACCTGGTATGGCGAGGTCATTGACAAAGCCAGGCAGATTAAGTTGATTCAAACTTCTTCGAACCACTACGACTTTGTTCACAGCTCTAACTTTCAAGTGAAAATTTTTCGCGATATTGCCTCCGTCTCCAGCCTGCGCACGGAACGAGGCACTGCCGAAGGTCACCAATTTAGCCGCCAATTTCGCGTTCTCCGTCTTTACCTGGATACACCACAAGGCTGGCGCGTCGTCGCGCAGCAGGAAACTCAACTCCCCGGCAAATAGGGTTTGTTTCCTTAGACGTTCAGGAAACGGGAGCGTTCAGCTCTCCTTCAAACCACGTTCCGCATTCACCGCCGCACCAATCACGCCAAGCTCATCGCTCTCCGGAATCAACTCAAACCTGCTTCCCTGCAGCGGGCTCATCTTCACCATCTCATGCACCATCCGGTCTACCAATCCCACGTCAAGGAATCCGGCATTCGGCCCAGTCAAATAAAAAGGCCCCGGTCCTGCCATATGAATGGACGTCGCCGAAGCCGCCGCCAGCGCGCGATGGCACAGCAGCACAAAGTCCGCGCACCGCGCGTCGCCCGCTTTCGCGTTTGCAAAGATCTCTTCCGGCTCCATGTCCAGAAACCGCAATCGCATCGCGCGATAGCCCAAAAATCCTTCCAGGTGTCCCACGCCGCCGCACCCGCAGAATTTTTCTTTCGGGTCCAGCGTCACCACGGAATGCCCGCCTTCCCAAACCCCTTCGCTCCATGGAAATCGCCCGTACCCGACGCCATTCCCGATCGCCCACACGCGATTCAGCTTGTGCAGCACGCCTCGCGTCGCCGCAATTCCCGCCGCCGTCGCGTCCGCATCGTTAAATAGGCCAACGGGAATCTTCGATCCACCCTTCGCCAGCGCCGCTTCCACTGCGTTGCCCAGAGGAAAACCCTTCATCTGCTGCAGATTTGGAGATTCTTCCGCAATCCCATTCCGGATAATCCCCGGGAATCCGATTCCCACTGCATCCAGTTTTTCGCCTTTTGCAACCGCTTTCACCTGCATCGCAATGGTCATTGCGATGTCGTCTGCGGGCATGGAGAGCAACGCGTCGTGCGTTGCGCCTTTTTCCGGAAACGAACGCACCCCGCCTACAACCTTGTTGCCATCCACCAACCCGGCCGAAATTCCCTGTACCACATGGACGCCGACTAACTTGCCCATGACACGCCTTCCGTTTCCCACCACGCCTTGCCGTTCACTTCTAAACGTTTGCCAGTTTGTTCAATCCGTTGAATGCCGCAGCCTTGTAGCATTCCGCCAGCGTCGGGTAATTGAACACAGTGTCCACGAAATATTCCACCGTCCCCTTGAGCGCCAGCACCGCTTGCCCGATGTGCAGCAGCTCCGACGCGCCTTCTCCAATGATGTGTACTCCCAGTAGCTCTTTCGTTTCCGGGCTGAAGATCAGCTTCAGCCGCCCCGTCGTATCTCCGCGAATCTGCCCCCGCGCAATCTCTCTAAAGTATGCGATGCCGATTTCATACGGCACGCCCGCATCCGTAAGTTGATCTTCCGTCTTCCCAATAAACGAAATCTCAGGAATCGTATAGATCCCGTACGGATAGTGCGCCGGATTCGAGTGAATCTTTATTCCAAACGCGTTCGCCGCTGCGATGCGCCCTTGCTCCATCGAAACCGAACCCAAACTCGGAAATCCGATTACGTCGCCCACCGCGTAAATATGCGGTTGCGCCGTGCGATAGTCTTCATCCACCTTGATTCTGCCACGCGAATCCGCTTCCAGCCCCGCCGCCGTCAAATTCAGCTCATCCACATTTCCTTGCCGGCCCACTGCATACAGCAATGCGTCCCCGTTGACCTTCTTCTTGCTTTTCAGATTCGCCACAACCGTCTTGTCCGGCAGCTCTTCCACGCTCTCCACTTCTTCATTCAGCCGCATCGTCACGCGCCGGTCGCGCAAGTGATACGACAGCGCCTCCACCATCTCCGCATCCGCAAACTCCAGCAGCCTCGGCCGCTTTTCAATCAGCGCCACGCGCACGCCAAGGGTCGCGAACATGCACGTATACTCAACGCCGATCACGCCGCCGCCCACCACAATCAACGTCTTTGGAATCTCCGGCATCTGCAGCACTTGGTCGCTGTTAATAATGTTCCGGTTATTAAACGGGACCAGCGGGGAAATCGCCGGCTTCGTTCCCGTCGCGATGATGATGTTGTCGGCCTGATATTCAGATTGCCCTCGCGCACCGACCACGCGAATCTTGTGCGGGTCCAGGAAACTTGCCACGCCGTTCAGCACTTCAATCCCGTTGCGTGAAAGCTGCGCCCGCGTCACATCAATTTCAGTCTTAATGACATGTTGCGCGCGGAACGACAGATCCGCCATCGTGATCTGATCCTTCACGCGGTAATTTACTCCATAGATGCTCTGCCAATAAAATCCGGACAGATGCAGCACCGCTTCCCGCATTGTTTTGCTGGGGATCGTTCCTGTATTGATTGCGACCCCGCCCACCACTTCCATCTTTTCGATGAGCGCGACCTTCTTCCCGAATTTCGAGGATTGAATGGCCGCCCGTTGTCCTGCAGGACCGGAGCCGATTACGAGTAAGTCGTAGGTTTCCATTAGTTGTTTTGCGATTACCGCTTCTGGTTCTTACCCCGCAGGCCGCGAAGTATATCACCACCCTCATTAACCCGCTGTCACATCTATCCCTGCACGTCCTTTCCGTGCTTTGTGCTGCGGCTCATCCGGAGCACCTCCGTTCTTGTTCACCCGGTAGACCTCAGTCTCAACCAACGCCTCTTACCTTCGACGCCCACCAATTCGCAATGGAATTCGACCCGCGCCCTTCTCGATGCAAAGGTGCACTAATTTCCCTCTTGCAAATTACTGGTACCTGAATAACCTAGTGCCCGGCTCCCGGGGTACCCAATGGCCTCTTCTCCTGTTCCGAACCGAACCACCCATCTTGGCGAGACTGAGCGTCGCGACGCCTGGTGGCTCGAAATCCTTCCCGTCATTATTCTTTTCGGCGGTTTCGGCATTTACGCCACGCTCCGCGCTTTCGAGGGCAAATTCTACGAATGGGGCCCGTACCTTTCTCCTTTCTATTCGCCGCTGATCTCCGTTATCACTGGTGGAAATTTTCGCCCGCCCTGCTGATCCTCGGCGCGCCCCTCGGTTTCCGCGCCACCTGCTACTACTACCGCAAAGCCTACTACCGCGCTTTTTTTCTCGATCCTCCCGCTTGCGCCGTAGGCGAACCCGGCTTGCGCAAAACTATCATGGCGAAACCGCGTTTTCCCTTCATCCTGCAAAACGTTCATCGCTACTTTCTCTATCTCGCAATTCTCTTTATGCTGTTTCCTCTGGTACGACGCGATCAAAGCTTTCTTTTTCGACGGCAAATTCGGCATCGGTCTCGGCTCCGTCATTATGTTCGTCAACGTCTGTCTGCTTACCGCTCTACACTTTTTCTTGCCATTCCCTGCGCCACATCGCCGGCGGCAAGCTCGATTGTTTCTCCTGCGCTACATTCGGACAGCCGCGCCACTCGGCGTGGAGTTTCCTTAGCCTTCTCAACGAACGCCACATGATCTTCGCCTGGTCCAGCCTTGTTTCCGTTGGCGCCACCGATTTCTACATCCGCATGCTTGCTTCCGGCGCTTTCAAGGACATCCGAATCCTGTGACCGCATCCTACGAAACCCACGAACACGACGTACTCATCATTGGCGCGGGCGGCGCAGGACTTCGCGCTGCGCTCGAAGCGCTCGCGCAGGGCGCTCGCGTTGGCCTTGTCTGCAAATCGCTTCTCGGCAAAGCCCACACTGTCATGGCCGAAGGCGGCATCGCCGCGGCCATGGGCAACGTGGACAAGTCCGACGACTGGCGCACGCACTTTCGCGACACCATGCGCGGCGGAAAATTTCTCAACAACTGGCGCATGGCGCAGCTTCACGCTCAGGAAGCTCCCGACCGCGTCCGCGAACTCGAACAATGGGGCGCGCTTTTTGATCGCACTCCCACCGGCGACATTCTTCAACGCGCTTTCGGCGGCCACACCTTCAAACGTCTCTGCCACGTCGGCGATCGCACCGGCCTTGAACTGATTCGCACTCTGCAAGACCGCGGCGTGGAACTGGGCATTGACGTCTTCATGGAGTGCACCGTCACGCGCCTCCTCAAAGATGGCGATCGCGTCGCCGGAGCATTCGGCTATTGGCGCGAACAGGGCCGCTTCGTCGCCTTCAAGGCAAAATCCGTCGTCATCGCCACCGGCGGAATTGGCAAAGCCTGGCGCGTCACTTCCAATTCCTGGGAATACACAGCCGACGGGATGGCTCTTGCTTATGAAGCCGGCGCCGAACTCATGGACATGGAATTCGTCCAGTTCCATCCGACGGGAATGGTTTGGCCGCCGGGAGTGCAGGGAATTCTCGTCACCGAAGCTGTGCGCGGCGAAGGCGGCATCCTTCGCAACAAACTCGGCGAGCGCTTCATGGAAAAATACGATCCCAAGCGCATGGAACTTTCCACGCGCGACGTCGTCGCTCGCTCCATCTACACCGAAGTCAAAGAAGGCCGCGGCACGGAACACGGCGGCGCGTATCTCGACATCTCCCACAAGCCCGCCGAATACGTGAAGAAAAAACTTCCCAGTATGTATCACCAGTTCAAAGAACTCGCCGACGTGGACATCACCAAGGGTCCAATGGAAGTCGGCCCCACCTGCCACTACATGATGGGCGGCATCCGCGTCGAAGCTGAAACCGCAGCATCCACCGTCCCGGGTCTTTTCGCAGCCGGAGAAGCCGCGGCCGGCCTGCACGGTTCCAATCGTCTCGGCGGAAACTCGCTCTCCGATCTTCTCGTCTTCGGCCGCCGCGCCGGAAAAGCCGCCGCCGAATTTGCCGCAAAATCTTCTGCGCCAAACATTGATTCCGCACAACTCTCTGACGCCGAACGGGAAATGGCTCGCGCCATTCGAGCGCAGCGAAGGCGAATTTCCTTATGCAATCCATCACGACTTCAGGAAATAATGGGCAATCTCGTCGGAATCTTCCGCAACGAAGAAGATCTCAAGAAAGCCCTCGTCGAACTCGACAAGTCTAAAGCCGCGGCTCGCCAAAGTCCGCATCGACGGTTCGCGCATGTTCAATCCCGGCTGGCACCTGACCCGAGACCTGAAATACATGCTCCTCATCTCCGAAGCAGTAGCCCGCTGCGCCCTGGCTCGTCGCGAAAGCCGTGGCGCGCACAGCCGCATCGACTTTCCGAACTACGATCCCGAGTGGGAGAAGAAAAACAACATCATCGCGAACGAAGGCGGCTCGATGACTTTGCACCAGCGCCCCGTTCCCGAAATGCCTGCGGAACTAGAACAATTGCTCGAGGAGAAGGAAATAATATGGCCGAAGCACTTCTTCGCGTCTTCCGCGGCGACAAATCCGGCGGCCAATCCGTCGACTACAAGGTCCCGCTCGCTCCCGGCATGGTTGTTCTCGACGCGCTCCATTCCATCCAGGCCCATCAATCGCCCGATCTCGCCGTTCGCTGGAATTGCAAAGCCGCCAAATGCGGCTCCTGTTCCGCCGAAGTCAACGGCCGCCCGCGCCTCACCTGCAAAACGCGCATGGACGCTCTCCCGCTCGATCGAGCCCATCACCGTCTCGCCGCTCAAAGCTTTTCCTGTCATCAAAGATCTCGTCACCGACGTCTCCTGGAATTACAAAGTCAACGCAAGATTCCCGCCTTCAAGCCGAAGCCCGGTGTCGAATGGAAAATGGATCAGCGCGACATTGATCGCGTTCAGGAATTTCGCAAATGCATCGAATGTTTTCTCTGCCAGGACGTTTGTCACGTCCTTCGCGATCACGGCAAACATGAGAGCTTCGGCGGCCCGCGCTTCTTCGTCCGCACCGCCGGCCTCGAAATGCATCCGCTCGACGGCGTCTCCCGCACAGCCTTGCTGAAAAACGAAATGGGCATCGGCCTACTGCAACATCACCAAATGCTGCACTGAAGTCTGCCCCGAAGAAATTCACATCACCGACAACGCCATCATTCCGCTCAAAGAGCGCATCGTCGACGAATTCTACGATCCGGTCACCATGCTCTTCCGCAAACTCCGCGGCTCGCAGTAACTCTTGGGTTTGTGTAGTGTAGGTCTTCAGCCCCGTTGAGCTTGGCAAGGTTGCTCAATTCGTTGTTTGGTTTTTGTAGTGGCCGATCTTCAGATCGGCTCACGCAGGAGGTTTCATGGACTACCAACTCAAATCCATCTCCAGCGCCGGCATCCCCGAAGCCCTCGCCAAAGTCGAACTCTACCGCTACCTCAACGAACCCGAAGAATCCGAATCCATCTGCCGCGACATTCTCGCCGTCGATCCCAAGCAGCAACTCGCCCTTCGCCTGCTCGGTCTTTCCATCACCGACCAATTCACTCGGCGGCGTCGGCGACCGCTACCGCGAAGTCGAAGAAATTTTCCAGAAGCTTTCCGACGCCTACGAGCGCTTCTACTACACGGGCATCCTCTACGAGCGCCGCGCCAAAGCCCAACTCTGCGCCGGGCAATCTCCGCACACGCTTCTGCCGCTTTTCGAGCGAGCCCTAAACTGTTTCGGCGAAGCAGAAAAAATCCGCCCCGCTGGAAACGACGACTCCATCCTTCGCTGGAACCGCTGCGTCCGCCTCCTGCAATCTCCCAGCTTCGCCTGGGAAGAGCAACTGGCCTCCTTCGACGCCGACGACACTCCCCCCACTGAAGCTCGGCTTCAGGCGGGAGCTTTTTCTCTTCGCGGCGTCACTGCATAAATTGCCAGCCCGCCCAACATGCCGGAAAACGCAACCAGCTTCCACGCCAGCCCGTAACTGTGCCGCGCATCAAATAGTCTCCCCACAATCCACGGAAATCCCCACTGCCCTAGCGAATATCCCATGATGATCAATGCCAGAAGTTTCCCCAGCGACCGCGTCCCAAAGCATTCCGCGGTCACCAGCGAGACCAACATGTAATCCGCGCCCATTGAAAATCCAAAAATTGAAGCGAAGACCCAAGCGATGACCGGAATCTTCCCCGCTCCAAGCAACAGCACCGAAGCCCCGATCAAAAAATAAAACAGCGCCATCGCTTTCTTTTTGCTCACATGGTCCACGGCATAACCGACAAGAATTCTTCCCGCCAGACTTGCCATGAGCAGTCCTGTCGAGAATCGCGCCGCCACCGTCGCCGTATAGCCCTGGTCGTTCAAAAACAGGATAAAGTGCTGAATCACCGCTCCAATCGAACCGATTGCCAGCGTCGAGCCCGCCAGAATCAGCCAGAAATTTTTCGTCTTCGCTGCTTCGGCAACTCCACTTGAAGTCGCATCCAGCGCCGTTGCCACCGCGGGATCGCCCGTTGCTTCTCCATCCGGCAGCAGGCCGGATTCTTCTGGCGTAGACCGTGTCACCCAAATCCCGACCGGAAACAAAACCCCCATCAGCACAATCGCTATGATTTCAAGAGCGTGTCGCCATCCGTACGTCCGGATGAGGTAGTTAATCAGCAGCGGAGCAGACCACTCCGCCCGTGCCCAGTCCAAGGTACGCTATCCCCATCGCTCTTCCACGCCGCGCACGGAACCATCTCGATACCAGCACCTGATTCGCAATCGGTCCCGCAAATACGTAGCCAAGCACTTCCAGCACGCACAGCGCCTCGTACTGCCATAGCTTCGTCATTCGCGCCATGAGCAACAAGGACACCCCGACGAATGCCGCTCCCGCAACGATCACCCATCGCGCTCCGATTCGGTCGATCACCGCTCCCGCAATCAATCCCGACGGCAATCCGATGATTAAGAATCCAAGGAAAAACCCCTGCGTGACTTGCGCGCGCGTAAATCCAAGTACATCTATAAAAGACGCATAGAAAACCGGGAACCCGTAAAAAATAATTCCTATGACAAAGAAAAAATTCAGAAATGCTGCCGCAACCACCCACCATCCATAAAAAATTCCTTGCGAATTATTTTTTGTCATGAGCGCCCACTCGCCGCAATTCCCAGCCGCCGTGCACAATCTGCCAGAATCCCCGCTTCCCACGCAGGACGCTTTGCATTCTTGACATGCGACAGATCAGTAGCAATCCTCCCCGCAAGCCGCAAAAACACCGCCGCCGAATGTTTGTACGCCGGAACAGGCTCTCGAAACGCCACGTTCCCCAAATATTGCAGCGCATCCGAAAGCGCATAATACGCGGGGTCCCCCGTCTCCCACAGCCAGTCGCGCTCAGCGAATTTCTCCGGCGCAAACGTCGCCAGCCCCAGCAAATAATCCGAGCCATATTCAATCATGTTGATTCCCAGATCATTTCCCGTATAAATCCGAAACTCCGGCCGCGAGGCATCGCGCAGCTCCAGCCGCCGCAACTCAACCAGCCGGTCCAGCGAAGAATGTTTCATCCCCTTGATTTCCGGAATCCCCATCAGCCGCCGCATCATCTCTTCCTCAAAAATCTCTCCATTCGGGGCAAACATTTTCCCCAGCTCAAACGCCAGCACATGCGCGTACCCGCTGACTTACCTCTCGATAAATCGCCGCCTTTTCCGCCGAACTTTTTCCGTGCAACCGGCTCGTCTGAAACAAGATCGGAATCCCGCCGTGCGCCACAATCGCATCCATCTGTTTCCGATAGAGCGCGACAATACCCCCCTCTTGCCCCTCGATATAAGCCCCCGCCACGAACGGTATATTCGCTCCCAGCGCTTCTCGCGCCCAGCCCAGCACTTCCAGTTTTTCTGCTTCGCTCAAAAAATTCACGTATCCCGTATCCATATTCACAGCGTTCATCAACCCAGCTCGCTGCGTCGCCCGCAAATGATTCTGAAACGCTTCGACCGCGACTCGTTCCATTGCTGTCGAACGGCAAAAGCGCCGCCGCAATCCCCTCAACTTTTCTCCTCAACTTCTGCCGCCCAATCATCGTCTCGATTTTCATTGTTTCGCTTTCATCGATCTTCAACTTCACAGCGAGCCCTGAATTCTTGTAATACGCATCCAGCGGATAGCATCCCGACGGCAATCCCTTCCGCGGCGCCGTCGTGCAATCGCTGAACGTCCGGCAAATCCGCTTGTGCTCAATAACTTTTCCTTCGGTCGCGTCGTGCAGCAACTCCGGATAAGTCAAAATCATTCTGCCCATCCCAACCGCATCCACCCAGCCCTCGCGCACTGCCGCCTGGGCCACATGCGGCAGAAAATCCTGCAAATAGCTGTACGCCGTTCCCACAACAATCAAATTCGGAAACCGCGCTTTCAATTCCCGCGCCACATTCATCTGCCGCGCCACGCTCGATTAGCGGATCCTCCGCCGGTTGATATCCGTCCGACGGCGGATACAGCGCCGGCCGCTGAATGTGCGGATTGTAATAGGGACTTCCCGCCGTCAGATTCACCAGCGAAATCTTCAGGTCCTCCAGCAAGGTGAGAAACTGAATCGTTTCCGTCAAATCCGGCTGCGTGGGATTTTCCGGATTCACGCCAAATCCCCAGCGATAAGGAATCAGGTGCGCGTACTCTTCCGGAATTCCCGGTCCCAATTTTCCATCTGCGGATTTCGCCGGGTCCGGGCGATAGCCCACGGTATCGAACGCGGAGAGCCGTACGCCAATCGCAAGCCTCGGAGCAATCATCCGGATCGTGTGCGCGATCTCTCGCAAAAACCGCGTTCGATTGTCCAGAGTCCCGCCGAACTTTCCTTCTCGCGTATGCGCGCTGAGAAATTCGTGTCCGAGATATCCGTGGCAGTGCTTGATGTCGACAAAATCGAATCCCAACTCCTCTGCGATTTTTGCCGCGACGTAAAATCGTTCCAGGATTCCTTCAATCTCCCCATCCGTCAGCACCGGATAGTTGCTCGGCAATCCTAATTTCCGGTCCAGAATCGGATGCCGGTACAAAATCCGCGGCTCCGGCTTTCCATGCTGGTTCGGCCGGCAATAGCGTCCCGAATGCGTCAGCTGCAGCCCGATCACCAATCCGTCGCGCGACCCCGTCGCGCGAACATGCTCTTCAATCAGCGTCGCGCGCAATGCCCCCAAATCTTTTTTTGTATGCTCGCCAATCACCAGCTGGTTCGGATTCGCCCGTCCCTCATGCGAAACAGCAACCGCCTCTCCTCCCCAAATCAATTTCCCGCCGCTTCGCCCAAATTTTCTCCATCTCTCAAATGTGTGCTCGCTCGGTTTTCCGTCCGCTGTGCCGTCCCAGCCTTCCATCGGCTGCACTGCAATTCGATTCCCGATCTTGATTCCGCCGCGCTCCAGCGGCGCGCGCAACGGCGAATCCGCTCCAGCCAGCAATTCGCTGTCGCAGGGAATCGTCAATCCCAGCGAACGCAAGTGCTCCTGAAATCTCCCAACATCTTTCACCGTCCCCAATCGCAATATCGGCAGACTGCTCATTCGCCCTTCCATCTGGACAAAACTAGTCTCATCCTATCCAAACTCCGGCCCAAGAATCGAGCAAACCAGCTCCGGCCGCCCGGGAAAATCATTTTGGCCGCGGAACATTCTCGTCAGTGGCCGCGCAAGCTCGAATCCTTTCGCCTCCAAAAGTTTTTTCGCAAACGGATTTGCCTGCATGCAGTCCGTCACTACCGTCTCTCGAGAAGTTTGCGCCAGAAATTGCTCGAGAATTCTTTGCCCCGTAGTCGCATCTTTCGCTATCCACGGCCCCAAATGATCCGCAAACGAACCGCGCCGCCCGAACGCGTAACCCTCCATACCGCCCGCATTCCACAATCCATCCGTGAACCGCGGTTCTTCTTCATTCACCGAGCGCAAAATCACGCTTCGATCCGCGCCAAACGCCACTCCATCCGCCTTCATAACAAAATCCAGCAGCGGGGCGGGCATCTTCTCGCCCGTTTCTGTTCGTTTCGGCAAACTCTCCGGCGCCCGCTTCAGGATCCATCGCTCCAGTTCGTACTCGGCCACAAATCCCAATTTTTCATAAATCGGTTTACCCAGTGGCGTTGCATCCAGCTTGATGCAAGGCACGCGGATGGAGTCGAGATGCTCAATGCACAGCTCGAGCAGCCGCGTTCCAATTCCGCGCCCGCGGTATTCCGGTTCCACCAGTACCATCCCCACCCACGCGAATCGTCCACTATAAACAATGGTCGCCGCCGTTCCACAAATCTGAGCGTTCACCTCCGCAACAAAACATCCGTCCCTGCTTGCGCGCAGAAATCGTTTCCAATCCGCCTCCGTCTGGTTCCAACCCGCCAGCTCTTTCAGCCGCATTCCCGCAGCAATGTCGTTTTCCGTCATCGCACGCAGTTGCATGAATCTTTCTTCGCCTCGCCGCGGCTTTTTCGCACGCGGAAAAATCAATCGAATTCAGCAAAGGATTTTGCAGCATTCTGCCAAATGGCGCTAATGTTTCTTCGCCCATTCGCGTACAATTCCGCCGCTGCATTTTCTTTGCAGGAGACCGCTGGTGCTTTCACGCAGTGAAAATTCAATCGTCGACGTAAACGACCTCGAACTCCGTCTCAGCGAACCCGACGAATCCACCCTGCGCTCACTCGCCTCACTCCCCGGCGATATTCTCGTCCTCGGCGCCGGCGGAAAAATGGGCCCGACTCTAGCCCGCATGGCCAAACGAGCTTCCGACGCAGCCGGGATCTCCCGCCGCGTCATCGCCGCCTCGCGCTTTTCCTCTTTGCGCCTGCCGGAAAAACTCCAATCCTGGGGCATCGAAACAATCAGTTGCGACCTCCTCGACCGAGCCGCCCTCGCCAGGCTCCCCGACGCCCCCAACATTGTTTATATGGCCGGAATGAAATTCGGCTCGACGGGCCAGGAATCTCTCACCTGGGCGATGAACTGTATTTCTTCCCGGCCTCGTCGGCGATCGTTTTCGCAACAGCCGAATCGCCGCATTCTCCACTGGCAATGTCTACGGCCTTACGCCTGTCACACGCGGCGGTTCCAAGGAAAGCGATGAACTCAGTCCTGTCGGCGAATACGCCATCAGTTGCCTCGGCCGCGAACGCATCTTCGAATACTTCAGCCGCGCAGCAAACGTCAAAACTTCCATCCTCCGCCTCAACTACGCCACCGAACTTCGCTACGGTGTTCTCGTAGACATCGCGCAGCGCGTTCATTCCGGCACACCAGTCTCTCTTTCCATGGGCTATCTCAACGCCATCTGGCAAGCCGACGCCAACAACATGGGCCTGCAATGTTTGCTTCAAGCCGCCTCGCCGCCATTTGTCATCAACATCGCCGGCCCGGAGCTCCTCAGCGTGCGCACTGTCGCTCAGGACTTCGCCAAACACTTCGGCAAATCCGTTCAGTTTGAAGGCACGGAAGCTTCCGACGCCCTGCTCAGCAACGCGCAAAAAGCGTTCCAGCTTTTCGGCAAGCCGCGAGTCTCTTACGAACAAATGACAGCCTGGATCGCCGATTGGGTCGAGCGCGGCGGCGAAACACTCGCCAAGCCAACACATTTCGAAAATCGCGCCGGCCGTTTTTAGAAGATTTCTGAGTACGTGTCATTCCGAGCGAAGCGAGGAATCGGGGCTCAATCGTAACTTCATCGAGAAAATCATGGCCGCCCAAATCGACCCCAAGCTTCTCCATCTCCTTGCCAGAGGCGCCGTCATCCCGGCGCACCCCCTGGCCCTCAACTCCAACCGCCGCTTCGACGAGCGCCGCCAAAGAGCCCTCTCTCGTTATTACATCGCCGCAGGCTCCGGCGGCCTCGCCGTCGGAGTCCATACCACGCAATTCGCAATCCGCGATCCTCGCATCGCGCTGTTCGACCCGGTCCTAAGACTCGCCGCAGAAGAAATGGATCGCGCCGATCGCAACCGCTCGGTTCCGCTCCTCCGCATCGGCGGAATCTGCGGAGATACACCACAAGCAACTCGCGAAGCCGGCTCTCCTCGCTGACCTCAGCTATCACGCCGGACTCCTAAGCCTTGCCGCCCTGAAAGAAGCCAGCGATGAAAAACTTCTCGATCACTCTCGTGCCGTCGCGCAAATCATCCCCATCGTCGGTTTCTACCTGCAGCCAGCCGTCGGCGGCCGCGTTCTCTGTTACAAATTCTGGAAAGAATTCGCCGAAATCGAAAACGTCGTCGCCATCAAGATCGCCCCCTTCGATCGTTACCAAACGCTCGACGTTGTCCGCGCCGTAGCCGAATCCGGCCGCGACATAGCGCTCTACACCGGCAACGACGACAACATCGTTATGGACCTCCTCACTCCCTACCTGTTCAACGCAAACGGCAAAAAAAACGAACGCCGCATCGTCGGCGGACTCCTCGGCCATTGGTCCGTCTGGACCCGCAAAGCGGTAGAACTCCTTGGCGAATGCCACGCCGTCGCGAAATCAAATACCGCCATCCCGCCGCAACTTCTTCGAAAAAGTATCGAAGTCACCGATTCCAACTCCGCCTTCTTCGACGCAGCAAATCATTTTTCCGGCTGCATCGCTGGCCTTCACGAAGTGCTGCGCCGCCAGGGACTCCTAGAAGGAATCTGGTGCCTCGACCCCAACGAAACACTCAGTCCCGGCCAAGACGAAGAGATCTCCCGCGTTTACGCCGCCTACCCCCACCTCAACGACGACGCCTTTGTCCGCGAACACCGCGATGCCTGGCTCACGCCATAACATCGCATTTCACTTGATTTAAATCGAATGAATAGTGCTAAGATTCCGCTCGTTCCCGGGGGTGCCGCGTGTTTGGCAAACAATCCGCCCAATCGCCCTTCTGCTGTTATTTTCCATGCTCGCTATCACTCCTGCCTTGGCCCAATCCTCCCCCGACGCCACCGTCCACGTAGACATCACACCCGCCCATCAAATCAATTCCTTCGACCCCGACTCCGCCCTGGGCTCCTCTCTCGATGTCCTCTCCCGGCGCGACATCGATCGCGTCCACACGCCGCACATCGTCCAGGAATCTCTGTCCGCCGGCTGGGGGCCAATTACCTATCGCAACAATTCCGAACTCCGCATGGCCGCCTGGCATTGGAATCCCGCCGGCTCCTGGAGCGACGCCGCTCACGGAAGCGGCTACTTCACCGGAAGCACCGAACTCAAATCGCCCATCCGCTATATTCTTTCTTACGCTCTCCCGCATCGCGGCTTTGCTACCAGCGGCGACCGCCCCGTGCAAGGCCCGAATCTTTCCTACTGGAAAAGCAATCCCTACCTCAGCAGCAAATTCACGGACGAATCCGACGCGCTCCATCCGCAATGGATCATCGTCGACCTCCAGTCCGAGAAATCCATCAGCGCCGCGCGCATCCAATGGGCTTCGCCGTACGCAAAAACCTATCAAGTTGAATATTGGGTCGGGACAAACGCGCTCGATTTCGATGGCGGTCCAAAAGGTGAATGGAAAAGTTTTGATTCCGGAAAAATCACAAACGCAAAAGGTGGAACATCTGCGCTCGCTCTGGCGTACGTGCCAATTCTTGCACGCTACGTCCGCGTGCTGATGACCGAATCCTCAAACACCTGCGACGAACACGATTCCAACGACGTTCGCAACTGCGTCGGCTACGCCATGCAACAAATCGAACTGGGAACCATGGACGCTTCCGGAAAATTCAGTGCCGCAACAAAAGATCCCGTCGAGCACGCCAACGCCTATACCGCTTCCTCTATAGATCCCTGGCACTCTTCAGAAGACGCACGCGATGGCGGCGACTATCAGCACACTGGCTTCGATCTGTTTTTCACTAGCGGCATAACCAACAATCTTCCGGCAATGATTCCCGTCACCATGCTCTACGGAACGCCCGACGATGCCGCCGCACAAATCGCCTACATCGAAAAACGCGGCTATCCGATCGGCTACATCGAAATGGGCGAAGAACCCGACGGCAAACACGCCATGCCTGAAGATTACGCCGCGCTCTACATCCAGTGGGCCAAGGCAATTCACAAAGTGGATCCAAAATTAAAACTCGGTGGCCCTATCTTCGAAGGTGTGAACAAAGACATCACTCTCTGGCCTGACGCGCAGGGCCGCATCTCCTGGATGGGCCGCTTTGTCGCTTACCTTAAAGACCACAACCATCTTTCAGACTTGGCGTTCGTCTCCTTTGAGCACTATCCCTTCGAGCCCTGCACCATCGCGTGGAAAGATCTCTATCGCGAACCGCAACTCATGAAAGGAATCATGCAGATCTGGCGCGAAGACGGCGTGCCCAAAGAAGTTCCGCTCATGGTCACCGAAAATCATCTCTCCTGGCAGCTCACCGGCCCGATGACCACAATTTTCGCCGCGCTCTGGCTAGCCGACAATGTCGGCTCGTTCTTCGAAGGTGGCGGCGCCGCGTTCTACCACTCGCCGATTCAACCGCAAACCGTAAACAATACCTGCCTCGGCTGGTCCTCCTGGTCCAATTTCGTCTCCAACGAAAACTACGAAATCAAAGGTTACACCTCGCCGTACTACGCAGCCCGCATGATCAATCTAGAATGGGTCCAGCACCGCAGCGGCATCCACCAAATGTTTCCATCTTCGGCCGACATCAAAGACGCCGACGGAAATCTCCTCGTCACCACTTACGCCGTCCACCGCCCCGACGGAAACTGGTCCCTGGCGCTAGTCAACCGTGACGAAAACAACGTACACACAGTCCGCGTCTCCTTTGAGAATCAAAAGGAAAAACGCGCAGCTTATTTCTCCGGACTAGTCTCCTACGTCACCTTCGGTGCCGACCAATACGTCTGGATCAACGACGGCCCCAACAGCCACCCCGACCCCAATCTCCCGCCGGCTGCCAAATCAATCGACGCCAACTCCCAAACCATTTTCACCTTGCCCAAAGCCTCCATCACCGTCCTGCGCGGCAGGATCACCAATTGAAATCGGCTTTGATTTCCTAATGCCGGTTTCCAGCCAGCGAATTTCGACCAGCGCGTACGCTCCGGGCCAGCCTTCACGACAACTAAGCCGCGTTGACCGGGATCATTCCGTGTAGTACCAAGGTGGTTGTTTCTGACAGTCCGTTTTTAGAGGTGCTCGGTGATTTCAGTTCATCCCATCCGTTCACTCGCTTGCTTGCTGCTGTTTTTGTTCAGCTTCGCTAAACCTCAGCACTGGACAATCCTCAGCCCCACCTTCTCCAACGGCACCTCCCCTAGCCCCAATCCGGCCCGTCTCGGACGAATATTTCGGAACCAAAGTCGTCGACCCATATCGCTACATGGAGAATACGAACGACCCTGCGGTTCAGGCTTGGTTTAAGGCACAAAACGACTACACTCGCGCAGCTCTTGTGAAAATCCCCGGCCGTCGGCTTCTGCTCGAACGTATACAGCAGCTGGACCAATCTGCTGCCGCGAAAGTGAGTGAGGTCCAGCGATTTAAGGGTGACAGGTACTATTACAAGAAGCTGCTGGCGGACGAACAGATCAGCAAACTTTACGAACGCGTTGGCCTCAGCGGAGAAGAGAAGCTACTGATTGACCCAAATACGTTCGTTACTGCGCCTGGGACGCACTACTCGCTGGACTATTTTTCTCCCTCTTTTGATGGACGCTATATCGCTTATGGTGTTTCCGTCAGTGGTTCGGAAGACGCCATCATCCACATCTTAGACAGGTCCACAGGGCGCGACACTGGAGAAACCATAGACCGGAGTTGGTACGGATTTCCGTCCTGGATGCCCGATCAGCAATCCTTTTTGCACAACAGGTTTCAGAAACCAGGCGAAGGCGCCGATCCAAATGAGCGAAGACTGAGGAGCCGTGTGTACTTGCATCGCGTGGGGACAGATCCGGAGCGCGACGTAGCCATCTTCGGCTATGGGGTACACCCAGAAATCAAGCTAGAGCCGTACGACGCCAGTTTTGTTTCTACCGACCCTCGCACGAACTTTGCAGTTGCCGTCGTGCAACACGGCTTCATGAATGAAAGCGACCTGTACATCGCGCCAGTCGCCGCACTCGATAAACCAGACTTACACTGGAAAAAATTGTGCGACTCGCAAGACCAAATCACCTTCTTCGAGGTCCGAGGCGATGACATCTACTTGCTCACCCATAAAAACGCGCCGCGCTTCAAGGTAATTCGCACAAGTCTTTCACACCCGGATTTGGCAAAAGCGCAAGTTGTGATTCCTGAGGGCGAAGCCGTAATTCTAGGCGTCGTCGCTGCTCCGGACGGTCTTTATGTTCAGGAACTCGATGGCGGCATTGGAAAGCTGGTTAAAGCAGAGTACTCAAACTATGCCTTCGAAACTGTGGTATTGCCGGTAAAGGGAACTCTCGAACTTTTTGGCGGCGATCCGCGCTTGCCAAATCTTGTGATGGGTCTTTCTTCTTGGACCACCGCGTACCACATTTACAAATACGATTCCGCCATCAATAAAGTCGCGGACACGGGTTTGGTCCCAGCTGGCCCCTTTGACGATCCGCCGGACATAGAAGCCGAAGAAGTGAAAGTCCCAACCGGTTCAGGAACGATGATTCCACTTTCTATCGTGCACAAGAAAGGTATGAAGCTGGACGGCACGAATCCGACCCTGCTTTCCGGTTACGGCGCTTACGGAATCAATATGCAGCCGTTTTTCTCTTCCCGATGGCTCGCTTGGCTCGAACGAGGCGGCGTTCTTGCGACGGCTCATGTGCGCGGTGGCGGCGAGTACGGCGAAGATTGGCATCAGGGAGGGATGCTAGAAAACAAGCCCAACACATGGCGCGATTTTATCGCTTGCGCTGAATATCTCATAAAACGCGGTTTTACCTCACCCAGCAAGCTCGCAGGACAAGGAGGCAGCGCCGGCGGCATTCTGATCGGTCGCGCCTTTACCGAACGCCCGGACCTGTTCGCCGCCGCGCTCGATGATGTCGGCCTCTCCGACATGATTCGCGACATGTTTTCTCCGGATGGCCCCTTGAACGTGCCTGAGTATGGAGATTTGAAGACCCGGAATGGATTCAAGCTGCTGCTCGAAATCAGCGCCTACTATCACGTTTCCGACCACGTACACTACCCCGCGATTCTGTTGACGACGGGAATGAACGATCCGCGCGTGGTTCCTTGGGAGCCCGGAAAAATGGCGGCGCGGCTGCAAGCGGCAACTGCCAGTGGCAAGCCGATTCTGCTGCGGGTGGATTATCAGGGCGGGCATGGCGGGGTCGGCGCGACCAAGAGCCAAATGGAAGAACTCACGGCCGATCAATGGAGTTTTCTTTTGTGGCAATTCGGCGATTCCCAATTTCAGCCCAAGCAATAGATTTGCCTTCGCCCCCTTACGCACGCATTCGCGTCGCTGACCTGATCAAAAAAGGACGCTAGCCCTTCCTGCACGGCCGTCATCTGCGGAGTACTGTCCAATTAGCCTTTCGGTCGCGGATCAATTGCAATCGATGCTTTTAGCGCCTGAATCAACTCGCTCGCGATCTCTTCTTGGATTTTCAAGCGGTCGCCCCACGGACGATCGTAGGTTTCCGACCACAAAACGTAAGCCGTATCGGCCCGAACCAATCGCGCCGCAACACGAAGCCTGTTCCCGGATTTGCGGGTGCTTCCATCGAGCACGTAAGTGACGCCGAGCGTTTTCGCGACTTCGCTCACGGACACATGTTTATCCTTGTAGAAAAACGACGAAGTTGGCGGTGGCACACGAACTCCGGGAATTTCGCTGAGTTTGTCGATCAATTCCTCGGTCATACCGTCAGCAAATTCCTCTTCCTTCATTCCTTCCGTCAGGTCAAGGAACGGAAGTACGGCGATTGATCTTTCCGGCGAAGCGATGACCGTGTCGGATACCGAAGCAGGATGCCCCGCGGTTCTGCTGCGAACGACAACAGCCGCGACCATTCCAAGAACGATCACGGCACCGACCGCCCAAACGAAAAGAGTAGTTACGCGACGACCGCTGATCGCGGAAGGCTTTTCCGCCGCCGCGTCCATCCACGGACCCGTTTTCGCCACCATTCGATAGCCGAGTCGCGGAACGGTCTCGATATATTTCGGCTGCTTCGGATCGTCGCCGAGCAAACGTCGAAGCGTTGCCACGGCGTGGTAAACAGAATCCTGCGAAACAAAAACATCCGGCCAGACCAGGTCCAATAATTGTTCTGCAGGGACCACTTCGCCGGCACGCTCAGCCAGGCATACCAGCAGACGCATTGTCCGGACTTCTAGCCGGGCCGATTCGCCATCGCGAGAGATTTCCCCGGACTTTGCATTCACGCACCAGTCTCCCACGCGAAGCGACGTATTTTTCAACGTTTCCATGGCGCGCAATCTAGGTGAAGGCGTCCTTTCGGAGAATTTCAGGGTTTTTCAGCCCCAGCTCAGGACTTGCCAGACCACCTCAGGGTAAGGTCCGGCAGCACTTGCAACCAGTTAGACGGGGCCGGGAGGCCGTCGGATTATGGAAAATTCAGCAACTTTGGCAGCCGGGAAACGGAACGGCGTCTTGGCAATCGCGGCAGGAGGCCTCTCGGCCGGAACTTTGGACCTACTGCAAGCATGCATCCTTTTTGGGTGGAGGATCCCGAAGGTGATTGCCGCCGGACTTCTGGGCCCGCAGGTAATTCGTGGCGGTACTGGTATCTATGTTCTAGGTCTAGTCCTTCATTATTTCATCGCTTCTTCGGCAGCCGCGATTTACTACGGCGCAAGTCGCAAGCTGCCCTTCCTCAAAACCAACTGGATTGTCTGCGGTTTGTTGTTCGGCATGGCGGTAGAAAATGTGATGAACCTCATCGTCCTGCCGCTCTCCGCGCTTCATTCAAGAGGCCCTTACGAACTAAAGGATCTGATTCTCGGTTTCGCCGTGCACATGATCGTCGTTGGTTTGCCGATTTCATACAGTGTCCGGCGTTTTGCAAACTAATCCTCGCCGCCAGCGATAGACAATCGCGAAGTCGCGTTGACGGTGGATTGAGCGGATGTTACGCTCCTTTTCGCTTACCCACGCATGCGCGCCGTTGACCTGATCCGAAAAAAACGCGACTCCGGGGAACACTCGCGAGAAGAGATTGATTTCCTTATCTCCGGCTACACCGGCGGAGAAATTCCCGACTACCAGATGTCCGCCTGGCTCATGGCCGCATGGATTCGCGGACTCAATCGCAGCGAACTCGCCTCGCTCACCGAAGCGATGCTTTATTCCGGCGAAGTCGTCAATCTCTCGGATCTGCCTGGAAAGAAAGTGGATAAGCACTCCACCGGGGGAGTGGGGGATAAGACGTCGCTGATCCTGGCGCCGATTGTGGCGGCGGGGGGGCTGAGTGTTCCGATGATCAGTGGGCGCGGGCTGGGTCACACGGGCGGGACGCTCGATAAGCTGGAGTCCATTCCTGGATTCAACACGGCGCTCACGCTGAAGGAGTTTCGCCGCGTGCTTGGCGAGTGCGGGATGGCGTTGATTGGGCAGACGGCGGAGATTGCTCCGGCGGACAAGAAGATCTACGCGTTGCGGGACGCGACTTCCACGGTGGAGAATATCGGGCTGATCTGCGCGTCCATCATGAGCAAGAAGATGGCCGAGGGAATCGATGCGCTGGTGCTTGATGTGAAGACGGGTTCGGGCGCGTTCATGCAGAAGGAAGAAGATGCGGTGCGGCTTGCGGAAGTGATGGTAGATACCGCGAAGCGAATGGGAAAGAAAGCCGTCGCGCTGATTACGGATATGGATCAGCCGCTCGGGAAATTGGCCGGCCACTCGAATGAAGTGATTGAGAGTATTGAAGTGCTGAAGGGAAATGGACCGAAGGATTTGCGGGATTTGAGTCTGGATCTTTCCGCTTGGATGTTTTTTCTTGGCGAAAGAACGCCGAGTGTGGAACGAGGGCAGGAGCCTTGCGGAGACGATGGTGGCGAGCGGGCAGGCGCTGGAAAAATTCCGTGTGGGAATCCGGCTGCAGGGCGGCGACGAACGGGTGATTGACGATTATTCAATTTTGCCCGCCGCGCGATCGAAGTTGGACATCGTCGGTTCAGTTTCCGGTTTTCTTGCCGCGACGAATTGCATGGAATTTGGAATTGCGCTGGCGATGATGGGCGGCGGGAGAGAAAAGAAAGAAGACAAAGTGGATCACGGCGTCGGGCTGGAATTCCACAAGCGCATCGGCGACCGCGTGGAAAAAGGCGAACCGCTTGCCACAATCCATTACAATTCCGACGCAAAGCTCGACGAAGCGAAATCGCGAATTGCGGAAGCATTTGTTTTCAGCGAAACAAAAGTACCCGTAAAACACTGGTTCGCAGAATGGTTGGAGTCTAGTTCGCGCTTGAGTCCTTACAAGGAGATGGCATGGGGCGTTTTACCGGGGATCCTTGGCATCGCGGTGATTCTAGGACTCGCCTGGCTTTTCTCCACGGACCGCCGCGCGATCAAGCTGAAGACCGTGCTTTGGGGATTTGGCCTGCAACTGGCGCTGGGTTTCTTCGTTCTGAAGTCGAGCGCCGGAGGAAAGATTTTCGCATTTCTTGGAAACGGCGCGAACAAGCTTTTGAGTTATTCCTATGCCGGTTCGGAATTTGTGTTCGGCGACATCGGTTTGCCAAAGGAACTTTCCCGGCTTGGATTTTCGTTCGCGTTCCAAGTTCTGCCGACGATTATTTTTATCGCCGCGTTTTTCGCGGTGCTCTACCACATCGGCGTGATGCAATTGATTATTCGCGGCGCCGCCTGGCTCATGTCAAAAGTCATGGGCGCAAGCGGCGCGGAATCGCTGAACGTTGCAGCGAGCATCTTCATGGGACAGACGGAAGCGCCGCTGACGATTCGTCCTTTTATCCCCAAGCTGACGAAATCGGAATTGATGACGGTGATGACAAGCGGCATGGCGCATATTTCCGGCGGAATGATGGCCGGATACATTCAGGTCGGTGGAGCTGATCCTAAGAATTTGCTGACGGCAGTGATCATGACCGCACCAGGTACGCTGCTGATGGCGAAGATGCTGGTGCCGGAAACGGAAGCGCCGCTGACGGCGGGGCGCGTGGAAATGCCGCAGATGGAGAAAGAATCGAACATTCTGGGCGCGATTGCGCGCGGAACGAGCGACGGCCTGCATCTGGCATTGAACGTCGGCGCCATGCTGATTACTTTCATTGCGCTGCTGGCGCTTTTGAACGCGATCATGGGCGGCGTTCACGGATTGCCGCACATGGGATGGTTTCCGCCGAGTTTGCAGACGATCTTCGGCTGGATTTTTGCGCCAATAGCCTGGCTGATTGGCGTCCCATGGGAGCATGCTTCGCAGATCGGCAACTTGCTGGGAACGCGCATGGCGATCAACGAGTTCGTTGCGTTCGGCCAACTGGGGCCGATGAAGGGTACGCTCGATCCGCGGACATTTGCGATTGCCACATTTGCGTTATGCGGATTTGCGAATTTCAGTTCGATCGGGATTCAGATTGGCGGTATCGGGGCGCTGGCTCCTGAGCGGCGCAATGACCTTGCGAAGTTTGGCATTCGGGCGATGCTTGCGGGGACAATGGCGAATCTTTTGTCTGCCTCGATTGTAGGAATTTTGTCGTGAGCGCGAAGAAGACCAGAAAATCGGCCGGTGAATTTGAGCGGGCTTCGGCGGCGGCAAAATTCATTCAGAAGCAGACGAAGCTGCGGCCGAAGATTGCCCTGGTGCTGGGGTCGGGGCTTGGCGCTTTTGCCGATGAGTTTTTGAGTGCGAAGAAGATTCCTTACGGGAAGATTCCGCATTTTCCGCTTTCGACTGCGATTGGTCACGCGGGGCAACTGGTGATTGGAAAAGTGGACGGCGTGGAAGTGGCGGGGATGCAGGGGCGCGTGCATCTTTATGAAGGATATACGCCGCAGCAAGTGGTGTTTCCGATTCGCGTATTTGCGCGAATGGGAGTGAAGGCCGTGATCCTGACGAATGCGGCTGGCGGCATCAATCTTGGTTATTCCGCTGGCGCGCTGGTTTCGATTCGCGACCACATCAATCTGCAGGGCGTGAATCCGTTGATCGGGCCGAACGACGACCGGTTTGGCTTGCGTTTCCCGGATATGACACAGGCCTACGATCCGGAGTTTCGCAAGTTTGTCGCGGACGCCGGAAAAAAACTGAAACAGAATTTGCAGGAAGGCGTTTACCTGGCGCTTGCCGGGCCGAATTACGAGACTGCTTCCGAGATACATTCTTTCCGCACGCTGGGCGCGGACCTCGTGGGCATGTCCACGGTTCCGGAAGTTCTGGCGGCGCGGCACGCAGGGATTCGCGTGCTGGGAATTTCTTGCGTGACCAACATGGCGGCCGGCGTGACGGGCGAGAAGCTGACCGCGGAAGAAGTGTTTGAAACGGGCGCGCGCGTGAAGAACGATTTCATCGCTTTGCTGAAAGCGGTGATTCCTCGGATAGCGGAGGCGATTGCTTGGGCGAATACGATGCGTTGATTGCTGCTGCGAAGCAGTCGCGCGAGAACGCGCACGCGGCTTACTCGAATTTTCGCGTTGGCGCTGCCTTGCGCGCGACTTCAGGGCGGATTTTTGGCGGCTGCAATGTTGAGAATGCGACCTACGGGCTGACGGTTTGTGCCGAACGCGTGGCGATTTTCAAAGCGATCAGCGAAGGCGAACGCGGGTTCGATGCGATTGCGGTGGTGACGGATACGGATTCGCTGACCCCGCCATGCGGCGCTTGCCGGCAACTGATTTGGGAATTTTGCGGCGACGTACCGGTGATTCTTTCCAACCTAAAAGGGAAGACGGAAACCATTCCGATGAAAGCCCTTTTTCCGAAACCCTTCGACGCGACGAATTTGTAGTTTTTCCGCTCTGTGCAAACTTGTGAGAAAGCTGTAAGAGACCGGACTTGAGCCAATGCCCCGGGCGGTCCGGATTTGGCTAGCTGCGCTTGCTGTCACCTTTGTTTTGGTTGCTGAAAAGTACTCCCTGGAGAATTGACGAGCCCATGCGGTTTCCTTGCCCGTTGTTCTCTTCATCGGCCGATTGCCGGCTGCCCAGTGCTCACTGAGCTATTCAGAAAACCCTAGTAGATTCACTTCGTCCCTACCAGGGGTTTAGTTGCCGTCGGAGGAGGCGGAGAGGGTAGCGGAAGGGATGTTGGTCTGTTGGAGGAGATTGAAGTCGGCGCGGATCATGCGGTCGGAGGTTTTCTTGGTGCGGCCTGCGCGGAGTTCTTCCTTGAGGCGGGCGACGAGAAGAAGGCGAGCTTCGTTCTGCGCGCTGGAAGAGTCGAGAATATTGGAGCGGGAAGCGCCGAGATTGGCCAGGCCGTCACCTGAGGCGACTTGAAGGACGGGCCGGCCTTGGGGGTCGACATGAAATTCGGATGCGGACCGCAGCGGCTTCCAGGCTGATTTTGAGTTGGCCAATTTGAGCGAAGGATCGGATTTCACGATGGTTTCGAGTTCGCGTGCCCAGGCTTTGCGTTCATCTTTGGTAAGCGGGTGATCGGGCGGGCCGTCAGGAGTCCACATGGAAACGCCGCTGGCGGGATCGAAGCGGCCGCCGAGGTAGTAGGCCGTAGCTACGCCACCGGCAACGAAAGGTTGAAAGACCGCGAGCGGAACGAAATACTTCTTGGCATGGAAAAAGCCGTCCAGTAGGCCATGCACCGGCCTGCTGCGCTTTACCGTTCCAGGAACCTGCGGAATGAAAAAGCGTGTGAGCTGAACCTGCGGATCCTGTTTTGAGGCCCGCTTGCTGAATTGGACAAGCGATTTGGCGGCTTGTTTGGGGGTCATAATGCCGAGGTCGCCGAGTTTGCTGCGCCAGACGGAGTCGGGATAGTAGAAGGTGACGACGTCGTGGACGAAGTCGGCACAATTTTCGGTAATGAGTTTGTAGGCTCTGGTGTTATGGGCGGCGTTGAATTTTGCGATGAAACGATCGTCGGCTTCATGGGATGTCGGAAGCTCGAAAGCCGTAGAGAGTGCGGTCGTAAGCGGAGCCGACGAGCTGATACCAATCCGCGGATTCCTTATCATGGGTGGGAAGGGGATCCGGGACGAGGTCAGAAAAATGTTTGGTGCGGTACTGGTTGCGCAAAAACCAGACGAGTTTTGGATCTGCGAAAAGGGGAATGTCTTCTGGTTTTTCGACGGCGTAAAGATAGGGGATGACCGGAACGGCTAGCCAGTCGTGGCCGGCGATGTGGTGATAGCGCGATAGAACGATGCCGAGTTCGCCAGGATTGCAGCGGCGAAGTATTGTGGGGTTGGCGGCGCAGATGTTGGACAGATAGACGGCGGTGTGGCCGGTTCCGGCTAGTGTGCCGTCGAGGCTGTAGGGCTCTTCAAGCAAGATCGCGACGTCCGGCGCGGACGGGTGCAGCGAGCGCTGCAACAGCGAGCAAGGCGAGACACACCGATAGTTTGAAAATGGCGCGCACGTTTTCGAGCTTTTTCCAGCACACTTATTTGAACCCGGAAACAGAGGGAAGAGTTGCATTGCGAAGTACAGGAGGGAGAAAAAGAAACCTGTACGAAAGGGCAGTGGGTTCTCGTAGCGGCCGAGTGAGAAAGGAGTGAAGAAGACGGGTAAATTTCGGGAAAAATTTGAGCTCGCAGAAAAGGCGAAAGTTCCCGACGATGGTCTTGCCCTCCGCTTCGCCCTAAGCGCTCCGCCCTTCGGGCTCCGCAGGGCTTCGCTTCGGACAAGACCAACGCCTACAAAGAACAACCAAAACTCGAAAGGGGACATTTCTAACGAGGTAAGAATGGGGACATTTCTAACGAGCTTTGACAAAGGCGAAAGTTCCCTGTTGACGAACCTGTCCCAAAGTACTAGGGTACAGCGTTACTGGTTGGGGTTTTACTGGTACGGTTCAGCTATTGTCCCACCCTGGGGCGGAAGTGAGAATCGTAGCCGTGCAGAGGTGAATAGCCTTCTGCAGGGCAGTCCTTGAGGTGGAACGACCGCGCAGAAGTGGCGCGGCTCCCCGAAAACGCAGCGTGGCCCCGCTGGAGTAGTCTCCCCCAGAAGTTAGATCAAGTTGGAGCGTTGACGGTCCCCATGTCTCTACTTCATTTTCGCTGCAAAGAGCGCCGGCGCACTTTACGAGTCAATCTCACTGTACCGCTGTCTGTGCATGGCGAATCGGATGAAGGCGGGAAGTTCTGCATCCACACGCAATCGCAATCGATCAATCAACACGGCGCGATGATGGAGTTCAACGAAGTAGTGCTCGTTGGGCAGGTGCTGCACTTGGTGAATGAGAACAGCAACCGCAAAGTGGATGCGCGGGTGGTTTCGGTGCAGCGGAAGCGAGATGGGAAGACCTACATCGGCGTCGAGTTTATGACGGCGGAAACGAATTTCTGGCACATGACGTTCCCGATGCCTGGGCAGAAACCGCTGCGGAAGCAGGCTAGCGAGAAGCAGATCACGGCGTAAAGCAAAACAAATTGGAAACAGAACGTGGACCCGGTTCGAGAGTTTCGAGCCGGTTTTTTATTTGACACGGCGGGATTTTGCCGTGCGCTTGCCTCACGCGGATTTGCTTTGCGCCTCGCGTTCGCCAGAGAGTTGCGGGCCTTGTTGGAGAGTTTGGCGACGACTAGGTCATAGGAAGTAGGGAGGAGTGCGGCGAGCCCTTGCGGACCGAGGGCGTCGGCATTTTCAAGGGCGACTCATTTGGCGCGAGCGAGGTAGGGGGCAGGGATCGGGCGTTCGGTGAGTTCGGCAAAGGATTCGTCAGTGGCTTTGAACGTAAGGAATAAAGGGGCGGGTTCGAGCGGAGTTATGGCAAACATTTTGCCGCCAATCTTGAAAACGAGATCGCAGCCCCACTGGACCTGCTCGGTAGAATGAGGGAAGGACAGGCAGAGTTTGCGGATGGATTCTGCGGAGTTCATGGGTGCAGAAAAGAGATTGCCCCACTGGGGGCAGTCTGCTAACGTTTACTGCGCGAAGCGGCGGAAGAAGGAGGTTGGCTTCCACTGCGGGCGAGCAGGATTGTTGGCGATGTCTATGAGAAGGCGGCGAATGATTTCTTCATAGAGCGCGGCGGTGGCGAGGTCTTTGGGCTGATCGAGGTCGTCGGACGGTGCGTGGTAGCGGCTAGTGAGCCAGTCTTTGAAAGGCTTTTGCTCGGGCGAGCCGAGCAGGAAGCCGACGTCCATTTTGACTGCGGGAATTCCTTTGACGATGAAACTGTATTGATCGCTGCGAATGAAGCGGTTGCGTAGAGGCTCCTGATCGGGGATGGCTTTGACGCCGACAGATGCAGCGACGGCTGCGGCGCGATCGCCGAGGTCGGATTCTTCCAGGCCTTTCACTTCGAGAAATTTGAGAGGGACTATGGGGAGAAACATGTCGATGTTGATGTCCGCGATTATGGATTCTTGCGGGACGGTGGGATGCGTTGCGAAGTAGCGCGAGCCGAGAAGGCCTTTTTCTTCTGCGGTGACAAAGACGAACAGGAGTGAGCGGCCGAGTTTTTCCGGGTGAGCTTTGAGGTTGGCCGCGACGTCGATAAGAACGGCGCTGCCAGAGGCGTCGTCCATGGCACCGTTGTAGAGGTGGTCGCCGTTGGCGGGTTCGCCGATGCCGAGGTGATCGAGGTGGGCGGAGAGGACGACGAATTCGTCTTTGCGACTGGGATCGGTGCCCGGGAGTTTTGCGACGAGATTGGCGGACTCGATTTCGCTGGATTGAACGGCGACTGCCGCCTGGAGGCTGGAGGAAAGGGCAAAGCGCGGGAGAGGTTTGCGATCTTTGGCGAGGGCGGCGAGTTCGGCGAAGGTGTGGCCGCTGCCAATAAAAAGCTTTTCGGCTTGGGCTGGATTGAAGGTGAGGGCGACCTTCAGGCCATCGGTTTCGTTGAATTCGGCTCCGGCGAGATCCATGGAAGGATGAAAGCGGTTGACGGCGATGCGGGACCAGGGGATGTCCATAGAAGCTGGATTGGGAATGCCGATGATGCCGATGACGCCGGCGGCGCGCAGGGATTTCCAGCGTTCGACGATGGTGCTGTAGTGCGAAGCGAGCGCGGCGGGAACGTCGGAAGTTGAACCGTTGATGTAGACGACGATTTTGCCGGAGAGATCCTGGCCAGCGAGGTCGTCGAAATTTCTCTCGGGGATTTTGAGGCCGTAGCCGACGAAGACAAGACGTGGCGGTGAGACCTTTTTCGCCGGTAACACTCTTGCTGGAGAAGAGGATGTCTTCGCCGGGGACGAGGGCCAGAGGTTTTCCATCATGGATTAGCGCGGCGTTCGAATCGGATTCTTTGACCTGGCGCCGGACGAATTTTACGGGCTGGTAGAAACCGTCAGAGCCGGCGGGTTCGAGGCCGGATTTCTTGAGCTGATCTACGACATAGGCTTGTGCGCGGATGAGACCGTCGCTGCCGGTTTCGCGGCCTTCCATGTTGTCGTCGGCGAGAACTTTGACGTGGTCCCACCAGGATTTCCCGTCGAAGTGAGATTGCGGCGGCGTTTGCGCGGACGCGGAAAGAGCGACTAGGAAAGTTGCAAGGGCAGCGGGTGTGGAGGTAACGCGGCGCATTTATGTGGCCCCTCGGAAAGAGATTTCTTGAAAATTATTTTGCTCGACTGAATTCGATGAATTCGCGGCCCATGTAGAGACGATATTTCCCTGATTCGCTTGCGGCCATGATTTGGAATGGAGTTGGGCGTTTGAGGTCGGCGTCACGCGCGGAGGGAATTTGGAAGAGTTCGTTGGCGCCCAGGTCAAGGAGGACGAATTTATTGTTTTCGAGAAAGCCGAAGCCATAGGCGCCGGGTTTGACGGACTGGCCGCCGAGCTGGAGAGAAACTTCGGTGAGCAGATAGGCCTGATATTTCTGGCGGATGCCGGAAGAGTATCCGGAATTGTCCACCAAGCCGGCGAGAACGTATGAGTCATCGGCGAAGTGAACCCCGCCGGTGTTACGCATTTGTACTGGAGCGGACTGGCCACGGAAAAAAACGGTTTCCGGGAATATTTTGGAGGAGATGTCCGCGGCTTTGAGGACGACATCTTTTTTCTCGTCGGCAGGCGGACGCGGCGGGGAAGGCAACGCGCTCAGGAGAATGGGAAGAGCGAGAAGAGTGGT
The DNA here is from genome assembly GCA_963794175.1 of uncultured Acidobacteriota bacterium. Classification (GTDB taxonomy): domain Bacteria; phylum Acidobacteriota; class Terriglobia; order Acidiferrales; family UBA7541; genus Acidiferrum. The sequence goes on from CAWCCV010000016.1 coordinate 118,225, forward strand.
TACGGCAAGTGCGGCGGAAAAACGGCGAGGCATGTTGGCTCCTTTGAGAACGGAAATGCTAGTCCATCTCTTGGCTGGATACACAAGGGCACGAGCTCAGGGCACGAGCTCAGGAGCCCTTTTCGGTTGGGTAGCCTTTCTCAACCCAGTCTGCTGCGAAGCTCGTGGGGAGGATAAGGACGCGGAGATGAGTGAAGCCCATTTCCTGTAAGACGGAAAAGGCGGGACGGAGATTGGGGCAGCGTTCAAGAGGGCAACAGCCGCAGTAAATCACGAGTTTCGAATCTTTCGGGAGGCCGGCGGCGAATTTTTTTAGGTCGAGAATGCCCTCTTGTTTTGCGCCTGGGCCGTGGAAGACGGCGCCGGGAATGTGCGCGCCGGTGTAGAGGGTGCGGACTCCAACGTAGACGATCTTCAGGGAAGGGTTGTGCTTCTGAAGTTCCATCGCGAAGTCGGCGGGAGAAATGGTTTGCGAGGGAGACCATGGATCGGCATCTGGAGACGGGGAGGAAACGGCGAGTCTTGCAGGAGCAAGCAAATACAGGAGTAGCAAGGCAGGAAGCAGACGGACAGAAAAAGTAGAGTGTTTCATAACTCGATGATAAATGCGCCGAGAAGTCTTGGGCAAACGGAGGGGAAGCTATTTCTTGGTTTCGGCGCGCTGTTTTTGGAGCTTGACCGCGGTAGTGCGAAGTGTTTCAGGAACATTTTTGTTCATGGTGAGTCTTTTGAGATCCACGACGTTGATCATGGGGAGCAGGTGGAGGGAAACGTCGAGCGGCAGCTTGGGATTGTTGATGAGGTTGCGAACGACGGCGTAATTTTTGCGGAAGAGGCGATTCGCGGCGATGAGGCGAAGAATTTCGTCGGTCAGATTAGCCATGGAGGCAAACGCTTCGACTTCCTGGTCGGTGAGGCGCGGGGATTGGAGCACGGCGCGCTGGACGACTTTGTTAGTGTCACGGATGAGCGTACGGCGGGCTTCGGATCCGCCTTTCACAGCGAACTGGACGCGCTGGGCGACAGTCATTTTCGCGATTTGCTGCAAGAGCGTCTGGCGGCGTTGAACGTCGGGTTCGGCTTCGGCGACAGCTTCGGCAAAATGCGCTTCGTCGGCAGTGCCGCCGTGCATTTCCTTGAGAACATTTTTTTGATCGGCAGTGACGACGTTGGAATGCTCGAGAGCGGAAGCGAGAGCCAAGGAATCGCTTACGCGGCCGAGGTCATCGAGAAGAGACTGGATGCCGAGAGCGGAAAGATGTTGGACAACGGGAACGAGAAGACCGGCGGGGCAATTTTTGTTTTGAACGAGGGCTTCGCCGACGCCGGGCTTGTCGGCGTAGTTTTTGGCAGCATAGGCAAAGACGGAAGGGAGAGCTTCCGGGCGTTTGATGGCTTCGACAAAGGCTTCCGGAGAAACCGAGAGGAGCGCTTCCTGAGCGTGCTGAGAGACCATCTCGTCTGCGTCGTTTGCGAGAACAGTCAGGACTTCGGCGCGGTCCGCGGGGCTAAGGTGCGCGCCGCCGGAACAGACGGCGAGTTTGCGCTCGCGCGTGGCGCGGCCGTGTTTAAGGTCATGTACGACTTCAGGGTTGAGAGACTCCACCGGTTGCCTGCCTTAGGTTCTTTGCGCTAAGGACCATTTTACCGGAGGAACCAGGGGTTCCGAGGGGCGCCAACATGGTGCCGTTCAATTCCAGCAACACCGCGGCGGAGTCGGCTGCGGAGACTTCGAATTGGTCCGAGGCAGTGAAGCGGCGGTTTTCGCCGGAGGCGAGTTCGGTGTCGAGGACAACTTTGCCGTCGGCGACCACGCGCACGCGCGTGGTGGACGAGACGGAGACAGAGAGTACGAGGGAAACAGAAACCGGAACCGGAGCGGCTTGCGGATTCGAAGCTGTTTGCTTCTGCGCGACGCTTGCGACCGGCTGAGGAATGGAAGGCGATTCGATTGGCGCACTCTGTTTCGTGAGCTTATGTGCTTTGTATTTGCGCCAACCGTAGAGGCCGCCGAGGACCAAGCCGAGAAGCAACAGCAGAATCACCAGGACGGCGACGACGGGAATCCATCTGGGAGGAGGGGGGATGCGGTCTTCCGGTCTTGTGAGGGGCGGGTTCAGATTTTCGCCGCGCGCCAAATCGTATTCTGCGAGGAGGCTTTCTTCATTAAGGCCGAGGTAGCGGGCGATGCTGCGAACAAAGCCGCGGCCGAAGACACCACCGGGGAGTTTTCCCCAATTTTCGTTTTCTAGAGCTTCCAGGAAGCGAGGACTGATGCGAGTCGCGGTAGAGACTTCCTCAAGTTTGACTTCACGCAATTCGCGTTCGCGCTTCAGGCGTTCGCCAAACGTACCTTTCGCCATGCCGTGAAAACCGTCCTCGAGCAAACTTTAAACTACAGCGCCGAACAGAACCGAAGCGCGGACAACCGACAAAGAGTTTACAGCGATGCCGTGGAAATCGGGCACCTTCCTGCCAATTTTCGAGCTGAGGGAATACGGCGTGGGATCCCTGCGAGGCACTATAGGTGGCGGGCGTTAGGCTGTCAAACAAAGCGATGCATGGCTCCAGCATGCTGTGGGCTGGACGCAGTGATTTGGAAGATCTGCGCTTGCTATTTTAGCGTGCGATCTGCAGGAAAAGTCGAAAACCAAATATGTTTCGCCATACATGATTGCTACGATTTATGCGGGACTCGGCGATAAGAACAAGGCATTCGAGTTCTTAGAAAAAGCGTATCAGGAACGATCCTGGGACTTAGCTTGGGAGCTCAGGGCCGACCTGCGAGTTGACAATCTCCGTTCCGATGCACGCTTTCAAGATCTGATAAAGCGTGTTGGATACCCCCAACTAATCTGAAGGCAAGTTCAGGAGTTGGAGATTATTTTGTGGCGGAGCGGGTGCCGCTCGTAAAGGGGTTTCTGGAATTCCAGTCGTCGGGCGAAAACGATATCCTCGAAAAAGCGCGGGGAGGCTGGTCAAATTCGATGCCGACGCCCAACTTGCGTTCCTGCGGCTCGCGGGCATTTACAACAACGCAGGCAATTTCGTAGCTGGTTTTGACATTTTTGAGCTTCAGGCGATGGCCAATTCTGACCGGCTGTTTCAGACGGACAAGCGCTCTATGGGCGTTGACTGCCTGCGTGACCGTATCTACGGCAAAGGATGCGCCAGTCGGTTCTTGCCAGTGATCGTCACACGAAGCGCCGAACTTGCGTGTAAAGCCCAGGAAGTGCCAATCCGAGACCCGATAGCAAGATGGGAACGCCTGTACCACGCGCGAGTTGCGCGGTATTTCGACGGGAGCCTATACTTGCGCAGATTCGTGTAAGTTGGCGAATCTGCAAAAGGGGAAGTGTGCTCAAGAGCAGCGCACTTCATAGACTCGTGGAGCCAAGGACCACCCGCGTGGAGGAAACAAAACAGTTTCCCGAAGTCGAACGCCGACGCAATCCCGGCTTGCCGGAGGACCGTCGCCAAGCGGGCGAAGTGGCAGTGTTCCAGGAGCTGGGGAAAGCGCTGACGTCGTCGCTGCAGCTCGATCAAGTGCTGCGGACGATTATGGAAAAGATTGATGAGTTTTTGCGGCCGGACAACTGGTCGTTGCTGCTGCTCGATGAAGCAAAGCAGGAACTTTATTTTGAGTTGGCGGTTGGCAAAGCCTCGCAAGCGCTGAAAGATGTGCGCGTAAAAATGGGGCAGGGCATCGCGGGTTGGGTCGCGGCGCATGGCGAGACGGTCGTCGTGCCGGACACTTCGAAAGATACGCGGTTTTTCGCGAAAGTCGACGAAAAGACGAAGACGGAAACGCAGTCCATTGTGGCCGTGCCGGTAAAGTTTCGTGACACCTGCCTTGGCGTCATTGAGCTAATCAATTGTATTGGGCCGGAAGGCTTCGATCCGCGCGACTTGAAGTTGCTCGAAGCGCTCTCCGACTTTGCGGCGATTGCGCTGGAAAATGCGCGGCACGTGAAGCGGATTCACGAGCTGACGATTACGGACGATTGCACTTCGCTTTATAACGCGCGGCACATGAGCGTAATTCTGGAGACAGAGATTTACCGTTCGCAGCGGTACAACTACGAGTTTTCGCTCATCTTTATTGACCTGGACCATTTCAAGCAGGTGAATGACACGCAGGGACACTTGGTTGGTTCGAAACTGCTTGCGGATATTGGAAGCGCGCTGAAAGAGCATTGCCGCCTGATTGATTTTGCGTTCCGGTATGGCGGCGACGAATTTGTGCTGCTGCTGCCACAAACTTCGAAAGATAATGCTCTGAATGTGGCGCGGCGTTTGCACAAATTGATTCGTGAGAACGAGTGGCTTGCCGCGGATGGGCTCAATCTGCGTTTGACGGCGAGCATGGGCGTGGCCGCGTATCCGGTGGATTCACGGACGAAAGAAGGTTTGCTGCACCTTGCAGACGAAGCGATGTATCTGGTGAAGAACACGAATCGCGATAGCGTAGCAGCCGCTAATATTGGAATTCTGCCTGAATTGCCCGATCCGCCGGCGGCTAACGCCGAAACCGCAGGGTAATCTGACCCTCAGGGCAAGCCCCATTCTATCCGCCCATACAAGCCTCGACTAAAAAGTAGTGCCCTCGCTAGTTTCAAGCTACAAGCCGCTTTCGTTTCCAAACAATCGGTCGGCTATACAGCCTCTGGAAATTTTGTTTAACTGAAGCCATGCGAAGAAGTGAAGCGACAAAGTACGCGCGATGGTCCGCTGCAGTGGCGCTGTGCCTTGCGGGCGTGACGGCCGCGGTGTATTTGGTGCGGGGCTGGCAACGGCTTCAAGACAAAAAAAATGCGCCGCCGCCTTCACCGGCGTATGTGGACAAGCAACTGAGCGGGATTTCGTTTTCGAAAGTCGAAGGTAACCTGACGATTTATACGGTGCAAGCCTCGCACTCGACCGATTTCAAGGGGGAAGCGGCGAGTTTGTTGGAAGATGTGAAGATTACGGTGCTGGGGAAGAATCAAGATCGCAACGACGTGCTGCATACGCAGACCTGCCGGTATACGAAAAGCCCGGAAAACATTGACTGCAGCGGGCCGGTGCAGATGGACTTGATGAGCGCGGCGGACGCGAAATTGTTCCAGGCGCATCCGGAGATGGCGGCTTCTCGGTTGATTCATGTGGAAACGAAAGCGGTTACTTTCGAGCGGAGTACGGGCATCGCGAAATCCTCCGAACCGATCACCTTTCGATTGCCGAACGGAACGGGCGAGGCAAGAGGATTTGAATATCATTCTAGCGAAGGGCAAATGCAGCTGCTGCATGACGTGCATTTCGGCTTGAAGCCGACTGATTCGAAAGCGGGAAAACGGAAACTCGCGGAGCCGGTGCAGATTCGCGGAACGCGGCTGGAGTTCGACCGCGATTCGCACACTATGTATTTGGCGGGCCCGGCGGAAGCGGTGACGGCGGTGAGCCAGTTGAAAGCAGGCGGGGTTGCCATTGAGATGGACGAGGGTTTTCGCGCGCGGAAAATATTGGCAAGCGCAGGCGGGATAGGGCTACGTCCGGAATTGCATTCGCAGGATCAAAAAGGCGCGCAGGTGATGAATGCGGACACCATGGCGGCGAAGCTGACCGCGGACGGCAAGGTGGCTGGGATTTCTGCACAGGGAAAAGTGACCGGAACATCGGATACAGCGGACGAAAAGCAAGAGATTGCTTCGAACGAAGCCAGTGTGGAGTTTTGGCCGGAGAGCGGGCGCGCGAAGGAAATCACGTTAAAGGGTGCGGCGAAAGTTCATACGACCTACAAGAAGAGCGGCGATGCGCGGGATTTGCAGTCTGAGGCGGTACACATGACATATGCTGGGGCGACACTGCGGGAAAAATCGCGGCCGCGAATGGCGGAGACGCAGGCGCCTGGAACGGTTGCTTGGACAACGGGTGCTTTGAAGACTGCCGCAGCAGGCGAACAGACGAAATTGCAAGCGGACCGGTTGCATTCTGGATTTTGGCGATGAGGGGAAAGCGAAGCTCCTGCAGGCTACCGGCAATGTGCGCGTCGAAAAGACCGCTCCTGGGAAGGGAATGCAGACGGCGACGGGAAAGAACGGAGTGGCGCAACTGGAGGCGAACGGCGGCTGGTCGCAGATGGAGCTGCACGGAGATGTGCGCATGAAGGACGCGGAGAAATCTGCGCAGTCGGATGATGCGTTGTTTGCGAGGGCAGCGGAATTGGCGGTGTTGACAGGACACGCGCAAGTGCGCGATGCGACGACAGAAACTCATGCGGCGAAACTTACGTTTCATCAGGATTCCGGCGAGATTTCGGCCGAAGGAAGTGTTCGCTCAACGGACTACACAGGCCGGCCGGGCGCGGTGCAGATCGGTGCGGTGCCACTGAATATTACTTCCGATACTCTGCAGGCGAATTCAAGGACTGGGCGGGCTTTGTACAAGGGCCATGCGAGATTGTGGCAGGGCGAATCGATGATTGAAGCGGAGTCGATTGAACTGCAGCGTGAAGCGCGGATTTTGAATGCAGTGGGAAATGTTCGGGCTGTCTTTTTGCAAGCGCCGGCTCTTGCGGCCGCGACAGCGGCGACTTCCACGCCGCCTTCCGCGAAGAAGGCGCCGCAACTTTGGTACGTGGTTGCGGGCAATTTGATCTATTGGGATAAAGAAAACCGCGCGCACATGGAAAAAGACGTATCGGTGCAGTCCACTGACCAGAAAATTCGCGGCGCTTCGATGGACATTTACTTTACACGGGCCAATTCTGCCAATGGCAACGCGCCCGGAGCGCAGCAGATCAGCCGCGCGGTGGGAACGGGTGGAGTAACGGTCGAGCAAGGAGCGCGGCGAGCGACGGCGGAGCATGGAGAATACACAGCGAGCGATGGGAAATTCGTGATGACGGGTGGAACGCCGACGATTTTTGACGCGACTGAAGGAACAACTACGGGGCGTCAATTGACCTTCTTTTTAGCGGATGCTACGATCATCGTCGACTCTGAAAATGGTTCGCGCACGTTGACGAAGCACCGGGTCGAGAAATAACGGGCTGCACGGGCGGTCCTTTTGGCGAGGTATGCTAAAGCTCCAAGCCGTCGAACTGAGCAAGTCGTACCGCGGTCGCAAAGTCGTTGACAACGTTGAGCTGGAAATCGGGCAAGGCGAAGTCGTTGGGCTCTTGGGACCCAACGGAGCAGGAAAGACCACAACTTTCTACATTATTGTGGGGCTCGCCCGGCCGGATTCCGGGAAAGTCCTTCTCAACGGCGACGAAATAACCGACCTGCCGATGTACCTCAGGGCGCGCAGCGGAATCAGCTACCTTCCGCAAGAACCCTCGGTTTTTCGTCAATTGACCAGCGAAGAGAATCTACTGGCCGTCCTGGAAACCCTCCCGCTCACTCCAGAGCAGCAGCGCGATCGTTTGGAAGAATTGCTGGTGCAAATGGGTCTGGAGACCGTGCGAACAAGCAAGGCTTACATGCTTTCCGGCGGAGAGCGGCGGCGGCTGGAGATTGCGCGTTCGCTGACGCTGCAGCCATCGTTTGTGCTGCTGGATGAGCCTTTTTCCGGAATCGATCCTCTGACCGTGAAGGATCTGCAGGAGATCATTCGTGACCTTGCAAAATCAGGCATCGGGGTTCTCATCACGGACCACAATGTTCGAGAAACCTTGACCGTAACCGACCGCGCGTACATTCTGAGAGGTGGAAAAATCTTTCGGAAGGGCCGGCCTGAGGATTTGAGTAACGATCCAGAGGTGCGACGGGTCTACCTCGGAGACCATTTCCGCTTGAACTAGGGGCACCAGCAGAAAGACTGCAAACAACCATGGCCTGGCAGGGACTCAAACTAAACCTAAGGGTGGCGCAGAAGCAGATTCTGACGCCCGGCCTGGTGCAGATGGTCAGCGTGCTTGCGCTGAACCGGCTGGAACTGCGGGAAATGATCAATCAGGAGATGATTGAGAATCCCGTTCTGGAAGAGCAGAGCGAAGAGCCCACCGCGACAGACAATTACAGCGACGAAAACTTTATTAGGAATGAGACGGAAAAGGTTCCGGACAAGCCGGAATCGAATCCGTTTGATGAATTCGACGTCGGGACATTCTTCAACCAGTATTTGGATACGGGTGGAGACGGCGGGCAGTCGGCGGAGCGCGAAGTTTCGGAGCGACCGTCGTTTGAAAAGTTCCTTTCCTCGCCAGCAGGGCTGACGGAGCACCTGACATGGCAGCTGAGCGTGACGATCTGTTCGGACAATGTGCGCGAACTGGTGGAAAGTATCATCGGAAATCTGGATGAGAACGGGTATTTGACCGCGTCCACGGAAGAACTGGGCCAGGGCGGAAAATATTCGCAGGACGATTTGGACGATGCGCTGGCTGTGGTGCAAGATTTCGACCCGATTGGGGTTGGCGCGCGGGATTTGCGCGAGTGTTTGTTGCTGCAATTGAAAGCGTTTGATCCGCAGAATACGCTGGCGCAGCAGGTTGTCTCGGAGCATTTGAAGCAGGTGCAGGCGAATCAGCTCAAGGAAGTGGCGCGGGCGCTGAACCGGCCGATCGAAGTAGTGAAGCGGGCGCTGGATGTGATTAAGAAGCTCGATCCGCGTCCTGGGCTTCGTTACAACAAGACGGAGCCGCGGCTGGTCGAGCCGGATGTCTACTTCCGTAAAGTGGATGGGCTTTGGCAGGTTTTCTTGAATGAAGATGACATGCCGCAGCTTCGCTTGAGCCCGACGTACCGGCGATTGCTGGCTCGAGATGCAGCGGACCGTGACGTGCGAAATTACGTGAAAGAGCGGTTTACGGCTGCGATTCAGCTTCTGAAAAATATCGAGCAGCGCAAGCACACGATTTTGCGCGTTTGCCAGAGCATCATTGCGCGGCAGGGCGAGTTCCTGGACCACGGGCCGGATGCGTTGAAGCCGATGATGATTAAAGAAGTGGCCGAAGAGGTTGGCGTGCATCCTTCGACCGTGAGCCGCGCCGTGGCGAGCAAGTATGCCCATACGTCGCAAGGCGTTCTGGAATTGCGGTCATTTTTTAGCGAAGCGGTGAACGGGCCGGAAGGCGGCGGAATGTCGCTGCTGACGTTGAAGCGGCTCGTGAAGAAAATGATTGATGAAGAAGATGCCACAAAGCCGCTGACCGACGATCAGATTGCGAAGAAGCTCGAAGACAACGGCATTCGAGTGACGCGGCGTACCGTGGCCAAATATCGCGAAGACATGCGTATCCCCAGCACGCATCAGCGGCGAGTGAAGAGTTGAGCAGCCGCCAGCCGTGAAGCCGCGCCCCAAACGCGAATCACGCCAACTGGTCATTCTGACCGGGCTTTCCGGCTCCGGCAAAAGCACAGTCCTCCGCGCGTTTGAAGACATGGGTTTTTATTGCGTGGACAACCTCCCGGTGGAGCTGATTCCGATTTTTGCAGAGTTGCACGCGGCGGGCGAGGCGGACTATGCCCGCGCGGCGCTACTGGTGGATGCGCGCGAAGGCGCGCAGCTTGAGAAATTGCCCGCGCTGCTCAAGCATCTGCGCAAGGATCACCCGATTACCCTGGTTTACATTGAGGCGGGCGACGATGCGTTGCTCCGCCGGTACAGCGAAACGCGGCGGCCGCATCCGCTGGGGAAAGAATTTCCGGTGCGGGAAAGCTTGCGGCACGAGCGGGATTTGATGGAGCCGATCCGCAAACTAGCCGACGTGACGATTGATACGACTCAGTTCAACGTGCACGAGCTGCGGCACTTCATTACCGAGCGGTTCAAGACGCGCGGACAAGCGGCCGCTGCTCGTGTCGCTGGTGAGTTTTGGATACAAGTACGGGCTGCCGACGGACAGTGACCTGGTGTTCGACGTGCGATTTTTGCCGAATCCGCATTTCGTTCCGCGGCTGCGGCCGTTTACTGGAAAAGATGCCGAAAGTTCGGCGCTTCATTCTCTCTTATCCGCAGACAGGACAATTCCTGCGCCGGATCGAAGGGCTGCTGACCTATTTGATTCCGCATTACATTTCTGAAGGGAAAAGCTATTTGACGATTTCCTTTGGCTGCACGGGCGGAAAGCATCGCTCAGTGATGCTGGCCGAAGCGTTGCAGAAAACGCTGAAAAAGCACGGCTACTCGGCAAAGGTGACGCACCGCGACATCGAAAAGTAGACTGCGATCCGCGACTGCACAAACTTGACACATCGCATGACGGGCGAATAGCGTACCAAGTGCTCAGTCCGGGGGATTTTCGAGCGTGGCCTCGTTTTTTTCACCACAATTGAAGCGGCTACTCGCCTACGTGCGGCCATATTGGGTCGGCATGGTGATAGGGGTCGTGCTGCTGGCGATTGTGGCGATTGCGGAAGGCGCCGTGGCGCTGCTGATTGCGCCGGTCTTCGACCGCGTGCTCAATCCAGCCAGCTCGGATTCGAATATTTTGCTGTTCCGCGTCCCGAAGAGCGGCACGCCCATCTATGTGAACCGGCTTTTCCCGCATAGCATTCATAACGTTTGGACCGTGGTTGTGATTTCGCTGCTGATTCTGTTCGCGGTGAAATCGCTGTGCGAGTTTGCAGGGGTTTCCCTGATTCAATACATCGGACATCGTTCGATTACGGATCTGCGTAATGCGGTTTACGCTCGGATCATCCGGCAACCGATTGCGTTTTTTCAGGAAGAGTCCGCTGGAAGAATTTTTTCGGCGGTCATCAATGATGTGGAGCGGGCGCGGCTCGCCATTTCCGAATATCTTGCCGAACTGTTCCGCCAGGCGTTTCTGTTTCCGGTTTACCTCGCGATTCTGCTCTATCTCGATTGGAAGATGACACTGGCGTGCGCCGTGCTGTTGCCGATTATTGTTTGGCCTATCGGAAGATTGGGAAGAAAAATCCGGAGGTCGGTTGAAAGCAGCCAGACGCGGCTGGGGGAATTGACACAAATCCTGCAGGAGACGGTTGGCGGAAACCGCATCGTCAAAGCGTTTGGGATGGAGGACTTTGAGATTGCAAAGTTCCGCGGTGCGTCGCGGCGGCTCTTGCGGGAGACGATGCGCTGGGTGCGGGCGCAAGTCGCGACTTCTCCGCTGATGGATATGCTGCAGCCGATCGTGATCGGCTTACTTCTTTTGTATGCCCGCGGGAGAATTCAGGCGGGGGTGTTGACGACCGGTATGTTCATTGCCTACGTCTACGCGCTTTTCAAGTCCTACGAGCCGGTGAAGCGAATCGGGGCGGTGTACCAGCAATTCCAGCAGGCACAAGGCGCCACGACGCAGGTGTTTGCGTATCTGGACCAGGCGCAGGAAGAACACGAAGCGCCCGGAGCAAGAGACCTTCCGCCATTTTCCAGGGAAGTTGAATTCAACAATGTCGCTTTTTCGTACGAATCCAATCCCGTGTTGCGTGACATTTCTCTGGCGGCGAAAAAGGGAGAAGTGGTCGCCCTGGTTGGGAGCAGTGGCGCGGGGAAAACCACGCTGGTCAATCTGATTCCGAGATTTTATGACGTGACGTCCGGCGCGATCCTGATTGATGGAACCGAAGTTCGCGAAGTCAGGCTGCGGTCGCTGCGCGCGCAGATCGCAATTGTGACGCAAGAAAATATCCTGTTCCACGATACGGTTTGGAACAACATTTGTTATGGCCTGGCCGGTGTTTCAAAGGAGCGTGTGATTTCCGCGGCGCAGGCCGCTCTGGCCCACGATTTCATTCAAGAGCTGCCGTCAGGCTACGACACCATCATCGGCGAGCGTGGCACGCGGCTCAGCGGCGGCCAGCGGCAGCGCATTGCGATTGCACGCGCGATTCTTAAGGATTCTCCCATTTTGATTCTCGACGAGGCCACCTCTGAACTCGATGCCGAATCGGAATCTTTTGTGCAGAAGGCTCTGTCGAACCTCATGGTCGGCCGAACAACGTTTGTGATCGCGCACCGCTTGGCAACGATTCGCCGCGCGGATAGAATCCTTGTCCTCGAGGATGGGCAGATCCGCGAGAGTGGAACCCACGCCGAGCTTCTTGCGCGTGGGGGTACATACGCCCGGCTTCATGATTTGCAGTTTGCGGACGACGAGGTGCTAGCCCCCGCACCGTCCGCTGCGGCCATACTGCCGTCAACGGGGGAATCAACATGAGCAATCGAAGCACAGCGACGGCGCGAAAGCCGGAATGTTTGTCCATGACAGGCTACGCGCAGGCGCGGAGCGAAGTGAACGGCTGGGCGATTCGCGTAAGCGTGAAGAGCGTCAATCACCGTTTTCTGGATTTGAAGCTGCGCATGCCCGAGGGATTTGATTTGTACGAGCTGCGGCTGCGGCAAGTCGGTGCGTGATCGCATTCATCGCGGACATGTGGATGTGCACGTGGGCGTCGAACCTGGCGCGGCAACGCCAATGCAGGTGAATCGCGAGCTGGTGCAGGCGTATTTGAAAGCTGCAGACGATTTGCGTTTGCAGACTTCCGTGACGGCGGAGCTCGACGTGGTCGCGCTGCTTCGTCTGCCTGGGGTAATTGGAGGATTGGGCCCGGTGATTCCTGAGGGTGAACAGGAACAGGAGCAACTTGGCAAGGCGCTGGATGGGTGCCTGTTCGAAGCCCTGGGAAAACTGGATGACATGCGGCGCGCGGAAGGAAAGCACCTGGTTGAGGACTTGCGCGGGCGGCTGGCACGCATCGGGGAGCTTGCGGAGCAGGTGCGAGGGCCATGCGGCGACGCTGCGTCCGGCGTTTGCGAGGCGGCTTGATGCGCGTTTGAAGGAATTGCTCGGCAGCACGACGATTGATCCGGCGCGCATCGCCCAGGAAGCCGCGATTCTTGCCGAACGCAGCGACATCAGCGAGGAGCTGGACCGTTTGCGCAGCCACTTGCAGCAATTCGGCAAATTGCTGGATGGTGCCGGCGAACTGGGCAAGAAGCTCGATTTTCTCTTGCAGGAGATGCATCGCGAAGCGAACACGATGCTTTCGAAAACGCCGGGTGTGGAAAATGAAGCGCTGGCGATCACCGGGCTGGGGCTGGAAATCAAGGCGGAGATTGAAAAACTGCGCGAGCAGGTACAGAACATCGAATGAGCACAGAACAGGGAAGCGCGCCGATGGTTTTGATCGTTTCCGGTCCGTCTGGGTCGGGGAAATCGACTTTGGTGCAGCGGGTTTTGCAGATTCCCGGAACGATGGCTTCGCGGTCGTGTACTACCAGGCCGCGCCGTGCGACTGAGTCCAGTGGGAAGTGTTATGATTTCGTCACGGAAACCGAATTTGAGGCGATGGTGGCCCGCGGCGAGTTTCTGGAATATGCGCGCGTCTTCGGGAAACATTCTTACGGTACGCCGAAGAAGTGGTATGAACAATCGCGCGTAAAGGGGCTCGACCTGGTCCTGGAGATTGATGTTCAGGGGGCGGCTCAGGTAAAAGAGAAGCTGCCGGAGTCCGTGGCGATTTTCATTTTGCCCCCTTCCCGTGCAGAATTAGAGCGCCGGTTACGCAGCCGGGGCCAGGATTCGGACGAGGAAATTGCGCGGCGGCTGGCCAGGTCTCGTACGGAGATTGAAGCGTTCGGCAAGTATTACGATTTTTGTGTTGTGAATGAAGACGTGGAACAAGCTGGCAAAGAAGTCGAAGCGATCGTTACCGCTCTGCGTTGCACCAGTGCAAGACGCCGCGCGCAGGTGGAAAATCTTCTGGCGTCATTTGGAGGGAAAGATTGACGATGACCGTGCAGACAAAAGCTCCTGAAAGTCAGTTTGCCTACGTCGTGCTTGCAGCTCGCCGCGCTCGCCAGTTGATGGCAGGAGCGCCGCCGTTGGTCGAAAACCCGCGGGCGATGAAATACACCCGCGTGGCCTGTGAAGAAATTGAATACGGGCTGCTCGAATACGAGTTCAGCCCCGGCGTGAGTACGGACGTGGATAAGGACGGCAACAAGCGGCGAAAGTAGCGCGCCGCGAAGTTCTCCATGCGTATCACACTAGGCGTCACCGGCGGAGTCGCGGCCTACAAGGCTGCGGAGTTGGTGCGCCGCTTACAGCAGGACGGCTTCACCGTGCAGGTGGTGATGACTCGTTCCGCGCGCAAGTTTGTAACTCCCCTTACCTTTGCGGCACTTTCCGGACAAAAAGTGATTATGGATCTGTTCGCCGAATCGGGCGGCGAAGCCAACCTCGAAAGTGCGATTGAGCATATTGCCGTGGCGCAGCGGACGGATTTGCTGCTGGTCGCTCCGGCGACGGCGGACGTGATTGCGAAATTTGCGCGCGGAATTGCTGACGACTTTCTGACGACGCTGCATCTGGCTTCTACTGCCCCTGTAGTTCTTGCGCCGGCGATGAATGTGAATATGTGGAATCACCCGGCGACGCAGGAAAATCTGGAAATGTTGCGCGCGCGCGGCGTTCATATTGTCCAGCCGGACGAAGGCTATTTGGCTTGTGGGATGACCGGGCCGGGTCGGCTTGCCGGGCAGGAAGCGATTGTGGCCGCGGTACAGGAAGTGCTGAAGCTGCAGCGAGATCTTGCGGGCGAAATGGTGCTGGTCACTGCGGGACCGACTTGCGAAGACATTGACCCGGTGCGGTACATCACGAACCGTTCTTCCGGGAAGATGGGTTATGCGGTGGCGGAGGCGGCGGCGCGGCGTGGAGCGCGCGTCGTTCTGATTTCTGGGCCAACTTCGCTCGAAGCGCCTGCTGGGGTCGAGCGTGTAAATGTTCGGACCGCGCTCGAGATGCAGCAAGCTGTGCGGCAACATTTTGGCAAGGCGTCGGTGGGAATTTTTGCCGCGGCTGTGGCGGATTACCGTCCTGCCGAGCCGAAGTCGCAGAAGATCAAGCGTTCGAAAGAAGCGCTGGAGATTCGGCTTGAGGCCAATCCGGATATTTTGGCAAGTGTCGCTGCGGAAAAAGGAGCAAGGCTAGTCGTGGGATTCGCGGCGGAGACGGATCGCGTTGCCGAGAACGCGCGGAGAAAGCTTTCTGCGAAGAACGCCGACCTGATTGTTGCGAACGATGTGACTGCCGAAGGTGCGGGATTCGATTTGGATACGAACATCGTTACCCTGTTTGCGCGCGACGGGCGCGACTTGCCTTTGCCAAAAATGACCAAGAGCGAAGTCGCTGGCCGTATTCTGGACGAAGTCGTGCGGCTGCGAAGTGTGTTGCGCGCAGCGGCGCATCACTCCGACTGATCGAAAAATGACCGAGACCCTGCCCGAATCTCTCAAACAAAAACTTTCCGAGCGTCTGCGCTATTACGAAGAGATAGGCGTAGGTCAACTTTACCGGGACCGCGGGGGTGCACGATCGCCGCGGGAACCGGAAATCGCTGCGCCCGGGCTGGAATTGACGCAAAGTGTCGAGGAGCCGAGTTTGCCGAAACGCGAAATGAAGCCTGTACCGCCCTCAGCTCCTAGCGCCTGCGCGGAGCGTTGTATTGCCGCCGCGGGAAGTAGTGCCTTCGCTTTTCCAACCCCTGACGAAGATCGAAAACGACACGTTGTTCAAGATTCGTGAGGACATCGGTGACTGCAAACGGTGCAAGCTCTGCAAAACGCGGAACAGCATCGTGTTTGGCGATGGCAACCCGAAAGCAGAACTTGTTTTTGTCGGAGAAGGGCCCGGCGCGGACGAAGATGAACAGGGCCTGCCGTTCGTCGGGCGCGCTGGAAAGCTCCTGACACAGATGATTGAAGCGATGGGTCTGCAGCGTAAGGACGTATACATCTGCAACGTGGTGAAATGCCGGCCGCCGCAGAACCGCCAGCCGGAGCGGGACGAAGTGGAAGAATGCTCACCGTTTTTGTTTCGGCAGATTGACACGATTGCGCCGAAAGCGATCGTTTGTCTTGGAGCCACCGCGGCCAAGACGATTCTGCAAACGGAACGCGGCATTTCCCAATTTCGCGGCGAGTGGCAGGAGTTCCGCGGCAGAAAATTGATGGCGACGTATCACCCTGCCTATCTATTGCGAAATCCGGCGGCCAAGAGCGAAGTCTGGAAGGATCTTCAGAAAGTCATGGCAGAGCTCGGCCTCACCGTGAAGCGCAAGTCCTCGTAAGAATTTATGGGAATTCTCCTTGGCTTGGCCACGGCGCTGGCCTGGGGCAGTTCGGATTTTCTGGCGCGCCATGCGACGCGCGGCCTTGGCACGTTGCGCGCGCTGTTCTGCATGCAGGCGTTTGGCGCGACCTTCCTTACGATTTTCTCTGCTTGCGACCGGGCGCTGGGGGCATCTGTTCGATGGCTCCGGCTGGCGGCCCTGGGCTTGGGGCATCGCGGCGGGCGTTTGCAATTCGCTGGCGATGCTGGCGTTTTACCGGTGCATCGAGCTGGGCAAACTTTCGGTCGTCGCGCCGCTTTCTGCAAGCTATCCCGTGCTGACTCTTTTCTTGACCATGCTTGGCGGTGAAAGGCTGACGCTCGCGCGGAGCTGCGGAATTGTTGCAACGCTCCTTGGCGTAGTTCTTGTCGCCCGCGGGGAAGCTGGCGGCGACGGTGACGCAAAGAATGCCAAGCAGGGCGTTTTCTGGGCCCTGTGCGCGTCGCTCGCCTTCGGTGTCCTTTTCTGGATTCTTGGTTTGCGCGTGATTGAAACAACCGGCGCGTACGCAACGGTCTGGTTGATTCGGCTCACAGGCGGTTTCCTCACGCTGATGCTTTTGTTGCTGACTAGGGCGGGCGTTACGAAGGGCCAAGGCTCGGCCATTGCGCGAACTGCCGGTAATGGGATTGCTGGATACGGGGGCGTTTGTCGTCAGCAATCGCGGCATGCAGATGGAGCAGGTTTCCATCGTCACCGTGCTTTCTTCGCTTTACGGGGCCGTCACCGTTGTTTTTGCCGCTATTTTGATTCGCGAACGCGTGAGCCGCGTGCAGTGGCTCGGTATCTTCGCGATTTTCGCAGGGATCGTCCTCATCAGCCGGTGAGCTTCGGCTCTGCTGGTACACTAACCAACGAAATGCCCGCTCCGTTCTGCAATGTGGCGCTGCCGGTTCCGCTGCGCACGACTTTCACCTATTCCGTTCCCGGATCGCTGCGAGCTGCGGTGCAGCCCGGTTGCCGTGTGCTTGTGCCGTTCCGTAAAAAATCGCTGGTTGGCGTCGTCGTGGATTGCGTGGAGAAGGCTCCCGCCGACACAAAGTTGCGCGACATCGCGCGAGTAGTCGACTTGATTCCGGCGCTAACACCCAAGCTGATCGAGCTCGGCCAATGGATCGCCAATTACTATCTTGCGCCGATTGGGGAAGTGTTTCGTTCGATGCTGCCGCCGGTGACAGAATTGTCCGCGCAGCGCGAAGTTGTTTTGACCGCGGCCGGCCGCGCGATAGCCGAAGAGCAGAACAGGAACTTTCTCGTGGCGGAGAGCGGTGGAGAAGAGTCGCGCGCGCTGATCACTTTTTTCAAAAAAGAGAAGCCGGTTTCGCTTGGCGCAGCCGCGAAATTTGGATTTTCCGCGGACTTGCTGCAGAAATTACAGCGGCGCGGCCTGCTTGAGATTCGCGAAATTGTAAAGGGCCGCAAGCGCAAGACGCAGCGCATTGTTGCCTGGAAAGGCGAAGGTGCTGGCAAGCCAAAGGAAGCGGAAAAGCTGGAACGGCTTCGCGCGCTGCTCGAAACTGAACGCGGGCCGCTGCCTTTGCCACAGTTGTTGAAGCTAGCGCGCGTTTCGCGCTCGCTCATCGAACGTCTGCTGCGCGAGAACATTCTGACATCTTGGGGGGAGCAGCTTGATCCAGCCGAGGATCCATTCGATTCGGGCTATGAACCGCCGGCGCATACCCTGAACCCCGCGCAGGAAAGCGCGTTTGGCGCGATTCGCGCGCGATTCGAATTGGGAGAGTTCGGCGTTCAGTTGCTGCATGGTGTGACGGGGAGCGGGAAAACGGAAGTGTATCTTCGCGCGGTGCAGGATGCGCTGGCTCGCGGGAAGACGGCGATCGTGCTCGTGCCGGAAATTGCCTTGACGCTCTGGATGGGGCGGCAATGTCGTGCGTGGTTTGGAGCGCAATTCGAAGGGGTGGTTGTGCTGCATTCCGCGCTGAGCGATATGGAACGCGCCCGCGAATGGTGGCGCGTGCGCCATGGCGAAGCGCGAGTCGTCGTCGGTACCCGGTCGGCGGTCTTTGCGCCGCTCGAAAATCTCGGCCTCATCATTGTGGATGAGGAGCAGGAGTCGAGTTACAAGCAAGAAGAGACGCCGCGCTATCACGGGCGCGATGTCGCGACGGTACGCGCAAAGCTGGAAAACGCGCTCGCCCTGCTCGGGTCGGCTACTCCGTCGCTCGAAACGTATCACCACGCGCGCGAAGGGAAGTATGAACTGCTGACAATTGCGTCGCGTGTTGCATCGCGGCCGATGGCTTCGGTGGAGATCGTCAGCTTGCGCGACGAGTTTCAGCAGACACACAAGACGAGCCCGATTTCCTCGGCGTTGCACCTGGGGATTCAGGAATGCCTCGCCAACGGCACGCAGGCCTTGATTTTGATTAATCGGCGCGGGTACTCATGGTCGGTGTTGTGCAGGAGCTGCGGCGCCCCCGTGCAGTGCTTGAATTGCAGCATTTCGATGACGCACCATAAGAGCCGCAACCGCCTGGAGTGCCACTACTGCGGTTCGATTCAGCAAATTCCCAAGCAATGCCCCAAGTGCCAGTCGCAGTATGTCTATTTTTTTGGCGAAGGCTCAGAACACCTTGAAGAGCGCTTGCGAAAGGAATTTCCGCAAGCGCGCGTTGCGCGGCTAGATCGCGACACCGCTCGAACGAAACGCCAATTTCAGGAGACACTCGGGGCATTTGCCGCTGGCGCGCTGGATATTTTCGTCGGTACGCAGATGCTCGCGAAGGGCCACGATTTTCATCGCGTGACGCTGGTCGGGGTGGTGAGCGCGGACGCGTCGCTCGAGCATGCCTGACTTTCGCGCCGCAGAACGCACCTTCCAATTGCTTACGCAAGTTGCAGGGCGCGCCGGTCGCGGTGATTTGCCGGGGCGCGTCTTGATTCAGACGTACTATCCCGAGCACTACGCGATTCAGGATGCGGTAAAGCAGGACTACGCAGAGTTTTTCGAGCGTGAACTGCATTTCCGCCGCGTGATGGCCTATCCGCCGTTCACCTCGCTCGCCAACGTTATCGTGCGAGATACCAGCCTGGAGAGGGCGATTCTCTGGTCGCGGCAACTTTCGGAATACTTTGCACCGCACAATGACGAAGGGGTGCGCGTGCTGGGGCCCGCTGCGGCTCCGCTGGCAAAACTAAAACGCGAGCACCGTTTTCAATTTTTGCTGAAATCGAAGAGCCGGGCAAAACTGACGAGGTTGCTTGCCGGTGCGCTGTCTTATTGCGATTCGAAAGAGATTCCGCAAACAGCGGTTCTTGCCGACGTCGATCCGCTTTCATTGCTTTAGTTTTGTTTTCCCAGGAAGCCGCCAGACGAGATAGACGGGTACTCCTGCCGCCAGCAATCCTAGCGCGGCGAGCACGTGCCTGAATTGCGCCGGATCAATTGTGGCTCGGTAGATGGCGTTCCCGATGATCGCAATAGAAGCCAGCACAAAAAGGATTGGCGTCCAGGGATAACCCGGAACGCGATAGGGAAGCGCGCGGCCCGCTTGTTTGCGGCGCAGCGGAAAGATTGCCGCGCCGGCGAGACCGTAGAAAATCCAGCCGATGAAGATCACGCCTTCCACGAGTTCGGAGAATTTTCCGGCCTGCGTGAGAAATGCCGCCAGCACACCCAGCGAAATTACCGCCGCTGCGGGCGTGTGAAACTTCGGATGCACTTCAGCGAGCTTCTTGAAAAAGAGATCGTCCTTTGCCATGGCATAGAAAACACGCGGAGCGGTGAGGATCACGCTATTCGTCGAACTGAAGACGGAAATCAGAATCGTGGCTGCGACGAATTTGCCGGCCCACTCGCCCAACACAGCCTTTGCGGCGGTCGCAGCGATTGCGTCTGTCGCCGCGGCGGCTGCCGGGCCAATCGCGACCAGATAGGCAAACACGGCAATCAGATAGAGCCCGACCAGGAACAGCGACCCGAGTAGAAACGCTTTCGGAAATGCCCGCTCCGGTTCAACTACTTCTCCCGCGCTGTACGTTCCGAATTGCCAGCCTTCGTAAGCCCAGAGCGCGGCAATCATCGCCAGTCCAAAGCTCGAAAGCAGGGAAAATCCGTGCAGGTCCGTCTTCATCGCCGGCCAAGATGTCTGCGCCATGGCGTCCCACCGCGAACAGCGCCGCACTGAGCACGACTACAAGCCCCGTCTTGATCGCTGTCGTAACGTTTTGCAGGTTCGCGCTCTTACGCGTGCCCCAGACGTTGACCACGGTCACGACGAGGATCATGAAAATCGAAGCCGCGTTCGATTGCCAAGGCGAGAGCTGCACGATTTCATTCAGATATTTGGTGAACGCCCGCGCCAGCGCCGCGATCGTTCCGCTGGCAATCACAACAAAGAGGCACCACCCGTACAAGAACGCCGGCAGTGAGCCAAACCCATCGCGGATGTAGCAGTAGAGCCCGCCCGCTTCCGGATTTGCCGCGGCGAGCTCCGCATAGGTCAGAGCACCAAGCAAAGACAGCACGCCACCGACAATCCACACCAGAAGCGATAGACCGACGGAGCCGTTCACTTGCCGAAGAATCAGCCCCGGGGCGATAAAAATCCCCGAGCCAATTACGGAGCCAACAAAAAGGTAGAGAAGGTCTCGCTGCCGAATCGTGCGGACGAGGTTGGCCATGTGCTCCCGAAGTCACGCGCTTGCAGGCAATTCCGAGGAGTCGCGTGACGCCGAGCATCATAACTTCACTTCAAGGGATTGTTGGAGAAATTCGAAGCAACAAGCGCGGCCGGTCCGTGGCGCGCACTGTGCAGTCTACTGGCCTTCGAGGCCCTGCAACTCTTTGCCGGGCTTGAAACGCACAGCTTTGCCGGGAGGAATGTTCACTTCTTCGCCGGTGCGCGGATTGCGGCCGATGCCCGTCTTGCGCGGACGCACGCTGAACACGCCAAACCGCCGCAGTTCGATGCGCTGGCCGCGCCCCATGGCGTTCTTCAGCGATTCGAATACGGTTTCCACCGCTTGTTCCGCTTTCACGCGGCTCACACCGGTGCCTTCGAGCTGCACCAGCACCGCATTCACGATGTCCAGCTTAATCACACAATCCTCCGCAACACTGTCGCCCGATGCTAGAGGCACCGGCGCGGGTTGTCAAGACGCAACGCCCTGCAATACACTGACTGTCTCTTCGTACAGGTTTTTTGCACTCGAAATTTTTTGCACCATTTCAACTTTACACGCTAAATCGGAGGTATGGATGTCCGTTAAGCCGGATCGCTGGATTCGCAAAATGGCGCTGGAGCACAAAATGATCGAGCCGTTCACGGACCGTCAGGTCCGCGAAGGCGTGATCAGCTATGGGGTTTCGTCGTACGGCTACGACATTCGCGTCGCAGATGAGTTTCAGATTTTCACGAACGTAAATTCGACGATCGTCGACCCGAAGCATTTCGATGCTCGCTCGCTCGTTGCGTACAAAGGCGACGTCTGCATCGTTCCGCCGAACTCTTTTGCGCTCGCTCGCTCGGTCGAATACTTCCGCATCCCGCGCAACGTGCTGACGATCTGTCTCGGCAAGTCTACGTATGCGCGCTGCGGCATCATCGTCAACGTCACGCCATTCGAACCGGAATGGGAAGGTTTCGTTACGCTCGAGATCAGCAATACCACCCCGCTTCCGGCCAAGATTTACGCGAACGAAGGCCTCTGCCAGGTGCTCTTTTTTGTTTCCGATGAAGATTGCGAAGTCAGCTACAAGGACAAAAAAGGGAAGTATCAATCGCAGACCGGGATCGTCTTGCCGCGGCTGTAATCATAAGCCGTTTAATAGCAGATCATTTTCACATCTTGATCTGCGTCAGCCCATTTTTGTGCGGTACCTCGACGGACGCGGCAGCCTCCAGCGCATATCCTGCTTCACGCCACCCGTCGAGGCCTCCCGCTAGTGGCCGGATTCGCTTCACGCCTTGTTTTCTGAGGAGCAGCGCCACACGGGCGCTGGTGGCTTCATTTGGTCAAGTACAGTAGAGGATCACTTCGCGATCCGGCGGCAGCCGGTCGTTTTTCTCCTCCAAATTCCTTCACGTCCATGCGAAACGCGCCAGGAATCGTTTCGGGATCGGCTTCAAAATCAAGAGAGTGGCGCAGGTCCACGATGACCAGTTCCTCTCCCGCGTCGATTTTTTCCTTCAACTCCGCCGGGGTAATTCGCCCAATTCGCAGTTCGCGCAGAAATCTTTGCCGGCCGATGAAATTTCCATGTGATGTAACCGCCCAGTGCTCCGACGATCAGGACCAGCAGCCCGCTGCCAAGCGAAGCCGCGCGTTCTGCGATCACTTCAATCTGCCCGCTAAAAACATAACCGAGCAGCAGAAACCCGCCTGCCCACAACAGGGAACCGAGACAATCCCAAAGCAGAAACTTCCTGCCTCGCATGTGGAAAATTCCGGCAAGCGGCGGCGCGGCCGTGCTCAAGCCAGGAACAAACTTCGCCACGAGAAGCGACCGCGCCCCTTGCTTGGCGAAGACGCCTTCCGTGCGCCGCACGCACGAATCGGGCTCCAGGGAGATCCGACAAAGGAATTGAAGGACGCTGATGCCTTTTTTTCCGCCCGAGGATGAACCACAAAGCGTCCGCAAAAACAGCGCAAATCGCGGAAAGAACGAGGCACAGCCAAAAACTCATGTGACCCCGGCCCGCCAGCGCGCCTGCAGCCAGCAGAAATGGCGCCGCAGGAAAGGGAAGTCCGACTTGCTCCGCAAAAACGATACCCGGGAGAACGACGTAGCCATGCCGCAACAAAAATTCCAGCGTGCCGTGCATGCTTCCGAGCTGTTCTCCCGCCATTGGTTTGCCCTGGTTAGTCCTGTTTATTTTGCGAATTCGGCAGTATCCCCCCACTGGCCGCTCATGACAAATTCACGAATCGGTTTGCGCATGCGGGGAGCCTTCTCTCTAGTTTGATACGGCTCCGGCAGAGAAGCTGCATCGCCTTGGTAGCCGATTGCCATTGCAGCAATCGGTTCCCAACCTTGTGGGATGTTGTAGGCCTCTCTTGCCGATTCCGGGTCAAAACCCGCCATCTGGTGAACCACCAGTCCGCGCGCGGTCGCTTCGATCGAAAGCTGCAAACTGGCCGCGCCGACGTCGTACTGCGCGTTGCGGTTGGGCGCGTTGTTCTTCGCAAACGCCAGCTCCGCGACGGCAATCACCAGCACCGGAGCTTTTTTCGCCCAGCCCGCGTTGAACTCCACCAGCGCCCCCAAGCGATTTTTCGAAATTTCGCACGTCATCCTTGGTGGCGACGATGAACGCCCACGGCTGCTCGTTGTTGCTGGAAGGCGCCCACCGGGCCGCTTCGAACAGACTTTGCAGCACTTCCTTGGGCACGGGCTTTTCGCTGAACGCGCGCGGGCTCCAACGATTCTTGATCAACTCCTGAACGGGATATTCCACCGGTGCCGGGTTGTTCATCGTCGCTCTCCCCAGAAAAAAGCGGGCCGCTTATTTCGCGACCTGCTTCGTCATTTCGAGGTCAATCGTGATTGAAACGGTATCGCTGACCACGACTCCGCCACCGTCCAGGTTTGCATTCCACTTCACGCCGAAGTCCTGGCGGTTTATCTGAGTGGTCGCGCTCGCCGCGGACCGGATGTTTCCCCATGGATCTTTTATGGCAGCCGTCGGGCCTTCCACGTTGAGCACGACTTCCTTGGTCACGCCTCGAATCGTCAAATCGCCTGTTACTTTCAGCTTGCCTGCTCCGTTCGCTTCCACTTTTTTCGAGACGAAGGTCAAAGTCGGAAAGTTCGCAACATCGAAAAATTTGTCGCTCTTCAGGTCCTGATCGCGCTTCTCTTCGCCGGTATTCACCGTCTTCGCGTCGATTGTCACGTTCACTTTGGATTTGGTCACATCCTGGTCGTCCCAGACGCACAGTGCCGGTCACGTTCTTGAATTCGCCCCGCACGGTGGAAATCATCATGTGCTTTACGGCAAATTGCGCTGCCGTGTGTGCCGGGTCGATCTGCCACGTCGTGGTCGCCGCGGAAGCTTGCAGCGCCATGGCTCCCGTCAAAATCACCGCTGTTAGCGAACTTGCGAATTGCTTTGCCCATTGTTCTTTCTCCTTTTCCTTTTCGGATAAATCTTAAGATGCTTTGCACTCTTCGTTCGGTGCGAGTTTCTGGCATTCGCCGAGCAACTCCGCAAGCTGCTTGAGTCTTGCAGCACTCATGTGCTGGAACTGTTGTTTGTGCATTTCGCGCACGGGCTGGTCCAGCTTCTTCAGCATGTCCAGCCCTTGCGCCGTGATGCGCGTCTTCACTACGCGGCGGTCGTCTTTTTGCCGCTCCCGCGTGATCAATCCGCGCTTCTCCATGCGGTCGAGAAGGCGCGTCATGTCCGGATCGTGCGAAATCATCCGTTCCCCGACGCTCCGGCAGGGGAGCCCGTCCGGCCCCGCCCCTCGCAGGATTCTCAGTACGTTGTATTGCGCTCCGGTAAGTCCGTGGGACTTCAGCAGTTGC
The DNA here is from genome assembly GCA_963794175.1 of uncultured Acidobacteriota bacterium. GTDB lineage: Bacteria > Acidobacteriota > Terriglobia > Acidiferrales > UBA7541 > Acidiferrum. Next base: position 142,786 of record CAWCCV010000016.1, read on the forward strand.
TCCGCCTGTTGCCCCAGAAAATCTGCGGCTTTCAGGACGGCCACGAAAATCTGGTCCTCGATCGGCGCAGGCTGCTTGCTCGCTTTTAGGGGAGAGCTCATCGCGGAGAATATAGTCGTGATAACGACTATTGTCAAGAGGAAAATTTAGGCCTTCCGCAGCGGCCTCAGTTCCACGCTGCTCACGAAGCTTTGCTCCCCCTGCGTCGCCAGCATCGCCACGGCGATGCGCCACATCTTCCGGCCTTAGCACCTTTGTCGCGTCCTTCGGCCCTCGCCCGGAGAATTCCGTCGCCACGCTTCCCGGACACACCGTGCTCACCCGAATTCCGTGTTCGCGCAGCTCTTCGGCCATGCAGCCGCTTAGTCCTTGCACGCCCCATTTCGAAGCGCAGTAGATCCCGCCGCCGGCAAATACATTCTTCCCCGCCAGGGAACTGATGTTGATGATGTCTCCGCCGCCGCGCTTGATCATTCCCGGGACAACCGCCCGCGAAACGAGAAATACGCTCTTCAGATTCGTGTTCATCAGGCGATCCCACTCTTCTTCACTTTTCTCGTGGACTGGCCCGAATAGCCCCAGGCCGGCGTTGTTCACCAGCAATGCAATCGGACCGAACTCCGATTCCAGGCGCCGCACAAGGCTTGTGACGTCGCTTGCCTTTGTCACATCTGCAGAAATGGCAAAGGCGCGCACGTTCCATTGCCGCAGCAGTGCTTCGGTTTCCGCAAGCTTCACGGAATCGCGCCCGCAAATTGCCACGTCCGCGCCCAGGCTCGCAAGCTTCTGAGCAATGGCGCGACCGATCCCGCGCGAGCCGCCGGTGACAAGCGCAATTTTTCCAGCCAGCGGCTTTTTTCCGTCCTCGCTAAACCTATCTGTTTCGCTTATGCTTACCATAGGAATTCTTCTCTCGCAGGCCACTTTTTTTATGACAGACTCATCATATTCTCAGGGCACGCGAGTGGCAAAAGCCGTCCCACCAGGCTTGCGCCGTACTCTGCAGCCAAAGGCGTCGTGATGGCATCGTCGGACAGTTCTCCCGAACCGCACAGATTTGATGGCGACAAGTATCACAAATTGTTACAACGTTACGGCTTGCGATTGCTCACCTGCTTTTCTTATAATTCTAAAGTTTTCAGAGGCGACGAACTTTCAGATAAATGCATATTTTTTGTTGTGTCGTGGACTCTTTCCGCGGCGCAACGGAGTCTAATCTTCCAGGTTCCTTAGCGAGGAGAATCGGAATGAACGCAATACGACGTTTGGCAGGGTTGGCCGTTCTAGTAGCCCTGTGGCTTGCTTTGGGCACTGCCGGCACAACTGCGCAGGCGGCAGGTGGTCAGGACCAGGGTGCGAAGCAGCCGTACACCATGGCGGAGTACAACTCCTATAAAGCTTGCGCAGACGACAAAGTCCCTGCTTCGCTGATCAAGTGCCTCGACGATTTTGTTTCCAAGTACCCGAACTCCGCGCTGCTTCAATATGTATATCCTCTCTACTACCAAGCCTACGGCGCGCAAAAGAACTATGCGAAGGTGATTGAAAACGCCGACAAGCTGATTGCGCTCGGCGACAAGATTGATGCGGCAACTCGCTCGCAAACGCTCTTGCAGGCATACAACGTTCGCGAAGGCGCCTGGACCACCTTGCCCGCCGCAGACCAGGTCGCTGGTGCGGCCGCTGCTCGTGAAGCCGCTTCTGCAGCGCTTAAGATCCTGGACGCCATCAAGAAGCCCGACAACGTCTCCGACGACGACTTTAAGAAATCGAAATTGCCCTATATCATTTTCTTTAATAACACGGGCGCTCAGGCTTCCGTCCTGCTGAAAGACTTTGCCGGCGCGATGACTTTCTACAAACAGATTCTAGCCATCAATCCGGATGAACCCGTCACCCAATACAACATGGGCAAGGCTTATCTCGCCATGAACCCGCCGCAAACCATGGACGGCTATTGGCATATCGCCAAGGCCATCACCTCCAAGGCCGCGACGGACGCCCAGAAAAAGGCCATTACGCCCTACCTGAAAAAGCTCATCCTCGCCTACCAGGGCGGAACCGTCTGCGACTCGCTCACCGATTCCGAATTCAGTGAACTGCTGCAACTTGCAGGCAGCTCCGCAGATCGTCCGGAGAGTTATAAGCTCCTCAGCTCTGCCGACCTTGATGCGGCCCGCAAAGACATGACCATTGCCTCGGTCATCGCCGACCTGAAGGCCGGTGGCGACAAGGCAAAAGTCACCTGGTTTGCTTCCTGCGGACTGGAATTCCCCGACGTTCCCGGAAGGCTCTTTGAAGTCACCGCTCCCGCAGCGGATACCGATCCCGTCATTCTCAAGATTGCCTTCGTAACCAGCCAGGCAGAATTTGACGCCGCCACAGCTCCCGATATGGAAGTGAAGGTAGTCAGCCAGCCGGAAGCCGGAAAGTTGAATAAGGATGACAATCCGGCGCCGCGCTTCACGGGTACTTTGGCGAGCTATGATCCCGCTCCTGCCTTCCTGCTGCACTGGGATAAGGCAAAGGTGAACCCGGAGGATCTACCGAAGGAAAAGGACAAGCCGGCAACCAAGAAACCGCCAGTCCGCAAACCAGCACCCAAGAAGCCAAGCCAGTAGTTCTTCACCGAATCCAAAACAAAAGCCCCTCCAAACCGGAGGGGCTTTTGTTTTGATTCCTGGGCTTTGCGGGCCAGCTTCGAAGCCGGCCCTGTTTTTTCTACCGCCGCGCCCTCCGGCCGTCTCCCAGCTTGTATTCGCCAATCTTGCGGCTCAGCGTATTTCGATGAATCCCTAAAATCTTTGCCGCGCGGCACTGGTTCCCCTGCGCCTTGTCCAGAACACTCTTGATGAACCTTTTTTCGAATTCGCCGACCGCTTCATCGAACAGAATTCCGCGATCCACCATTTGCGTAACCAGTCCTTCCAGTTGGTCTCTCACAATCGCACGCTCCGCACCGGCCCGCAGGCCAGCAAAGTTTTCTAGTCCAATTCGTGGCCGGTCAGAATTCTGTACGCTTCGCGATATTTTGCGCGCGTGGAGGCAACGACGTCCGCCGGCAATTCCGGCCCGGGCGGCGTTTTCGGCCACCGGATCCGTTCGAGGTAGTCCCGCACAAACTGTTTGTCGAAAGAAGGCTGCGCGCCGCCCGGCTTGTACTGCGCCGCGGGCCAGAATCGCGAAGAGTCCGGCGTCAAAGCTTCGTCAATCCAGAAGAGCTCGTCGTTCAGCAGCCCGAATTCGAATTTCGTATCCGCAAGCAGGATTCCACGAGGCGCCGCGTACTCCGCCGCCCTTTTGTAGATCGTGATGCTGACGTTGCGCACTTTTTCCGCGAGCTCTTTACCGACTATGCTCGCTGCACGCTCGAACGAAATATTTTCATCATGTCCGCTCGTGGCTTTTGTCGCAGGCGTGAAAATTGGTTCTGGCAATTTGTCCGATTCGACCAGGCTCGCCGGTAGCGGAATCCCGCAAATCGTCCCGGTCGCCCGGTAGTCTTTCCAGCCCGAGCCGCTCACATATCCGCGCACAACACATTCGATGGGCAGCGGCTGCGTTTTCCTTACGACCATCGAGCGGCCGGCAAGTTCATCGGCATGAACATCAAACGGGGCAGGGAACTCCGTAGCGCTAAGGACGTGATTGGGAATCACGTCCTTCAAAAGATTGAACCAGAACAGAGAAAGCCGCGTCAGCACCTTGCCCTTGTCCGGAATCGGCGTCGGCATCACGACGTCGAATGCAGAAAGCCGGTCTGTCGCCACAATCAGCAGCTTGTCGCCCAAATCGTAAATGTCGCGCACTTTCCCGCGTGCGCTCGGCGTCAATCCGGCGAACTGGGTTTCCCATAAAGTTTTCATGGCAGGCGCAGACGACAAGAAAATCCTCTCGACTGAGTTCGTGCATTCTAGCGCACCGCCCCGTCCGCGCCAAGCGGCCCAAGGGGATTTTCCTGTACAAATTTTGTTTAAGCTTTTGCGATCTTTGTAGAGTTGCGATCCGCAACCCGGGACATTCGTCTCGAACCTTTGCCCACTTGCGGCGGTCCGCCGTTCCTCTAAGCACGAGGCTAACTTCAATTTTCTTTAGTTCGGAACAGACTTCCTTACGCCGCCGCCGTCCGCGCCTTTTTCGTCTCCGGCGCTTCGTCGCCTTCCCATCGCACGCTGACGATCTTTGAAACGCCCGGTTCCTGCATCGTCACGCCGTAGAGCACGCTGCCCGTCTCCATCGTCTTGCGGTTGTGCGTCACGACGATGAATTGCGTCTGCGCACTCATATCGCCAATCAACCGCGTAAAACGTCCAACGTTTGCTTCGTCGAGCGGCGCGTCAACTTCGTCGAGGATACAGAACGGGCTCGGCTGGTACCGGAAAATCGCAATCAGAAGAGCCAGCGCTGTCATCGCCTTTTCGCCGCCGCTCAGTAGCAACACATTCTGCAATTTCTTCCCTGGAGGCGAAGCCACTACATCGATGCCCGCGTCCCCACTGCTGTCCACTTCGGTCAAGCGCATTTCCGCCATGCCGCCGCCAAAAATCGTGTGGAACGCCGTAGAGAAGTTCGAGTTGATTGCGTTAAATGCCTGCTCGAACTTCTCGCGCGAAATCACGTCGAGTTCTGCAATCGCCTGTTGCGTGTCCGCAATCGACTGCAGCAAGTCGTCGCGTTCCCGCGTCAGGAATGTAAATCGCTGCTCGCACTCGTTGAACTCTTCGAGCGCCATCATGTTTACCGCGCCCATGTTCTCGATGCGCTGCTTCATTTCGCGGTAGTTTGCTTCAGCCAGAGCCAGTTCTTCGCCGCTCATGAACGCCGTCTCGCTCGCAATCAAGTCTTCCGGCTGCGCGTTCACTTCGCTCATGCAGGTCTCGCGCAAATGCTGCCAGTCGCTTTCGTTCTTCGCGCGCTCGACTTCCGCATGGCTCCGCTGCTCGCGCTTGTCTTGCAGTGACTGCCGCCCCATCCGCAAATGATCTTCCATTTGCGTGAGCCGCGTCCGCGCCGCTTCCCATTCCTGCTCGAGCTCCTGCTGCCGGGCCGCAAGCCGCGCTTTTTCCGTCTTCAATCCATCGAGTTGCCGCGCAAGTTCATCGCTCTGCGCCACAAGAGTCTCGGTCTCCGCCGCAATCGAAGTTTCCTGTTGACGCAGCGCCGCTTCGCGCCGCTCCAGTTCCGCGCGCTCTTCCGCAAGCCGCGCTGCCAGCGCTTCGGCCGCGCTCAGCCGCTCATTGCGCGCCGCAAGTTCTGCACGGCCCGCCGCCAGCTCATCCTGCTCGGTCTGTACCGACCCGCGCAGATCGGCCAATTCCGTCGTCAACGCGCGCGCTCTCCGCTTCCGCCTCCGCACGGGTCGCCGCCGCCGTTGCGTGCTGGTTCTTCGCCATCGTCGCGCGCTGTTCGACAGCTGCTACTTCCGCTCGCAAACGCGTCAGCTCGCTCTGGCAAACCGTCAGCTCCAATCCCAATCGCGCCAGATCACTCTGCGTTTGCTGATGCTTGTGGGTTGCGCCGATGACTTCGCGCTCCGCTTCGCGTTGCTTAGCCGCCACGGCGTCAATACCCTGTTCCGTCTCCTGCAGCGAAGCCGCAATTCGCTCCATATCCGCTTGCATCGCATCCATGCGCGCTTCCATCTGCATGACTTCCGCATCCAGCGCGCGCAGCTCGCGCTTCATTCCAAGCGGTCCCGCTTCGTCGGCTCGTCCGCCCGTAACCATGCGCCCCTGATAGCAAGTCCCGTCCGGAGTCACGAACGCATATTGCGCATTCTCTTTCGCGAGCCGCTCCGCAGCAGCCACGGTCTCCGTCAGATATGCCGCGCGCAGTCTCGGCAAGAATTGTTTCGCCGCCGCGCCCAACGGATCGCGGAACTCCACTAATTTGTCCATCCGCGAAACCACGCCATCTTCCATTCGAAACGGAATAATCGGCTCGTACTCGTCCACCTTCATGTTCTTCGTCGAATCCACAAAGAACGTTGCGCGCCCGCCGACTTCTTCGCGCAGCAACGAAACTCCCGCCCGCGCATGATCGAAAGTTTCCACGACCACGTATTCCAGTTCATCGCGCAGATACTGTTCGATCGCGCCTTCGTGTTCTTCCGGCACTTCCGCGTAATCTGCCAGCACGCCCACCGCGCGAAAATCCTGCCCGCCGCCGCGCTCGTTCGCCGCGAACAGCTTCTGTACCGCATCCGCCGTGTAGGAACGATCGTTCAAAATCTGCGTCAGCGTCGCATGCCGTGCTCGCACTCCCGCCAGCGAATCGCGCAGGGTCTCCGCCTGCTTCATCGAAGCTTCCCGCTCCGCGCGTAGGCCCACCACCTTTGCCTGCAGCCTGCTCGCTTCTTTCTTCAGCGCATTTAGCTGCAAGCTCGCCGCTTCGACTTCGTGCGCAGCTTCTTCTGCACGTGCACGCACGCCAAGCGAACTCTCCAGCAACTCGTGCTCGCTCGCCTCGCGCCGACGCAGCGCATCGCTCTGATGCACCAGCGCTTCCTCGGCCTGCTTCTGTTCGCCGTGCAACCGAAGCAAACTGTCGCCCGCTTGCGCCGCCATAGTCCGCAGCGCCTCGATTCTCGATTCCGCATTCGAAATCTGTGTCGCCCGTGTCGTCGCCCTCGTCGAAAGTTCCTCCACTCGCGCTGCCAGGCCCGCCGCTTCTTCCTTCAACATCGCCACAGTCTGCTGCTGCGAAGTGCTTCGCGTCTGCCATTCCGTCGCCTGCGCGTTCACCTGATTCATGTCCGCGCTCAATTGCCCGCGCCGCGCTGCCAGTTCTTCGCTGCGCTGCGTGTTGAACGAAATCCGGTTCTCTGCGCGATCCGCTTCCAATGCCGTCAAATTCAATTGATTCTGGTTCTGGCGGATTTCCGTATCGAGCTCATACACGCGCTGATTCAGCCGGTCCTGCTCGCCTTCCTGCTGCTGAATCGCCGTCGCATGCTGAAGTTCCGCCGCCGCAAATTCTTCCAGCGCTTTCCTGATCCTCGCTGACTCGGCTTCCATTTCGCGCGCCTTACCGGCCAGCATCTGCCGCACGATGCCGCGCATCTGCTCGCGAATTTCCGAATATCGCCGCGCCTTAGCCGCCTGCCGCTTCAGCGAGCCAAGTTGTTTTTCCACCTCCACCACGATGTCATTCACGCGCGAAAGGTTCAGTTTCGAAGACTCCAGCTTCGCTTCAGAAAGCCGCTTCTTCGTCTTGAATTTCGTCACGCCAGCCGCTTCTTCGATAATTGCGCGCCGCTCCATCGGCTTCGTCGAAAGAATCTGCCCGATGCGGCCCTGTTCGATGATGGCGTAGGAATCCGGCCCCAGGCCCACGCCCATAAACATTTCCTGAATGTCGCGCAAACGCGCCACACGCCCGTTAATCAGGTATTCGCTCTGCCCGCTGCGGTACAAACGCCGGCTCACCACAACTTCGCCCGGCTTCGTTACTAATTCCGGCTTTTCCGTTTTCTTTTTCTTCTTGTTCTTGAAAAATGCCGGCTCGCCGCCCGTCGCTACAATCTTCGCGTCAGTCTCGGTTGCCGCTTCGCCAGCTTCCTCAACCGGAACCACCTCCACCATCGGAATCGAATCCTCTGCCGGCGTGTCCGTCAGAGAAATAATCTCTTCGGTCACGAAGCGTGGTTCAGAATTTTCGCTGGCGGGTGCTTCGTTTTCCGCCATTTGCGCGCCTTCAATCACAAACCGCGCCGCCTCGGCCAGCTCCGGGTCTTCCATCGTGATCGTCACTTCCGCCAAACCCATCGGCGGCCGCTTCACCGTGCCATTGAAAATGCAGTCACTCATCCGCCCCGCGCGAAGACTCTTGTGGCTCTGCTCGCCCAGTACCCAGGAGATCGCGTCCACGACATTCGACTTCCCACAGCCGTTCGGCCCGACGATGCACGTCGTCCCCGTTCCGCTGAACGTGACCACCGTCCGTTCGCAGAACGATTTGAACCCCGTAATTTCGACTTTTCTTAACTTGAGCAAGGTATCCCCTTTGGTCTCTTCACGACTTCTAACGTACGAAGGGCCGGGCACACGACGCGCGAAGAGAGACGACTCAGTATTCCCCGATTGGAGGTGTCTTTTCGCAACATCCCAACCGGGTTCCGGTTGGGCGTCCGCTTCAACCCTAACTCGTTGAAGGGACACACGTTTGGCAGGTTCTCTATCAGAGGCCCAGCCGCCTGGCGCTTGGATGGCGGTACGGGTAAAAAATCTATCACTACACTTCGCACCTGTAAAGCCCTACTCAATCCCTTGTGGCACTTTTTTCATTGCCACTAGTTTAGCCTGGGGCGTCCAGAGGCCTGGCCTGTACCCGTCGGGGCCCGCTTTGCGGTGTAAGCCCCAACGCAAGGCCCTTGGCGTCTTTCTCCCTACCCCTTTACCGCTACCAACCGCAATCTCCGGTAATCCAGCACCCAATCTGCATCATGAAACAGCTTCGGCCGGCAAATCCGTTCCACTTCCCGAATCCACCTCACTGCCGTTTCTTCGCCCAGCTTCTCAATGTAGGTCTGCCGGAAGACTCTAATCCAGCTCTCCATCCCCGACGTCCCATCCTCCAGCACCGTCGGTCGCTCGAATAGCGTTGCCTGCTGCACTTCCAGCCCAAGCCTCTCCAGCAGGGCCGCATATTCGCCGATGCTCGGGTAAAACCACGGGCTCACTCCTTCCGGTTCCTTGATTCCGAGCGTTGCAAACGCAGTGTGAAACGCCTTCACCAGCGTTTGAATGTTTCCCTTGCCGCCAAACTCCGCCACAAACCGCCCGCCCGGCTTCAAAGCGCGCGCAATCGCCCCGGCCACCTTCTCCGCCTCCGGAATCCAGTGCAGCACGGCGTTTGAAAACACTGCGTCAAACTCGCTGTCGAACTTCAGTTGCGTCGCGTCCGCAACTTCAAACCGCAGGGTGGGGAAGTGCTTTTTCGCCTGCTCGATCATTTCAACCGAACGGTCGATGCCGCAAATGTCCGCGCCACGCGAGGCGATCTCCGCCGTCAGCACGCCCGTCCCGCATCCCAAGTCCAGAATCCGCTCGCCATGCATCGGCTTGAGCAGATCCACCAGCACCTTCGCCTTTTCATACACAAACGCATGCTTTGCGTCGTACACGCCTGCATCCCATTGGTTCGTCATTTGGCCCTCAAACATACACGCGCGTCTTTGCCGAACCGAGGCTCATTCGCGCTACTCCCACATCCACCAATTGCCAAAAACAGCTCTCCAGAACTTGTCTCCATACTTTACCGCGCCCGCCGCAAAACCAATTGCGCCTAAAACAATTCCGGTCACAATCCAGGTTCCATCCTTGGAAAAATCCAACATTAACGCCATCCCCACAAACGCCCCGGAAATTACTCCGAACGCGATTCTCACCGCATATTCAATCCGCTTCTCGTTAAAAAACATCTTCGACAAATCAACTTCGTTAACGTCTTGAATCTTCGCTTCGCCAGCTCTTGTCTCCTTTTTGTCCTCCGCCGCCTGTTCCGTCCCCGAGTAATACCGCAGCGGTGCATTCTCAATCAGCGCATACGCCTCATTGATCACCTTCGTCATCATCATCGCTTCGTCCGACGTCGCCGAACTCGTCGCCGGTTTGTCCGGATGCCACCGCTTGATCAGCTTCCTGTAGTTGGACTTAACCGCCAGTGCAGACGCCAGCTTCCGGCACGTCCAGCACCCGGTAGGCCTTCTTCAGTCGCTCAATCGTCCTCGATTCGCTAGTCATTGGTGGGCGTGGGGCTTCCTGACCTGTTCGTAAACGCAGCCGCGATCCGGATTGGTAACGAGCCCGGAGGGCGAACTGCGCAATCAAACCGCGCAAGCGGTTTACCGGCTCGCCTTCGATTCGGTTCAACGCGGTAGTCGCAATGGTTCTCCAAAAAAAATGCGCAAAGGGGGAGGGGAATTCCATCCGCCGTCGGAATCAAAAAATCGGCGGTCTCGCAGCTTCGCATGCTGCTCGACCCTTCCTTGCGAATCATTTCATCCGGCTCCACGGGCCCACTGGTGCAGCCATTCGTCACAAGCGGCCGGGATGTTCCCGCGAGCACTTTTGTGACTTCGCTCCCGTCGTATTTAGGCGCATAACCCGTTCAGAAAAAGGACCGGCAAGATCCAAAAGCAATCACGCCCCCAGGGCAACTTTTTCTGGCGCAATTCACGCTGTTTGGCTGAATCTGGATTCATTGGGAAACGTCTGGAGCTCGCGCGAATGAATTGACACTAAATTCACAACGGACAATAGCCAACCTCACTGCCCAGTTCCCTTCACATACTTTTCCAGCCAGGCCACCATCCGCTTCTGCACGTCCACGCGGTGCTTCGCTTCCTGGAACCCGTGCGGCTCCCGCGGATACAGCACCAAGTCTGTCGCAACTCCGTACCGCTTCAAACCGCGGTAGAGCTCAAGACTCTGCCCAAGCGGATCCACAGGATCGTCTTCGCCCTGCAGAATCAGGGTCGGCGTTTTTGCGTTTTTCAAATAAAGGAAAGGCGAGTGATTCAGGAATCCTTCCGGCCTCTCGTACGGCACGCCCCAGAACCATTCATCGTACGCAGGCCCGCGCTCTGTTCCAAATTCCGAAATCAGATTCGCCATGCCGGCGCCGCTTACCGCGCCCTTGAATTCATTCGTCTGCGTAATTGCCCACTCGCTCATATAGCCGCCGTACGACCAGCCCGCAATACCCAGTCGGTTCGCATCGGCAATTCCGCGATTAACCAAATCATGTACGCCCGCCATCACGTCTTTGTAATCCGTGCCGCCCCAGTCCGCGCGATTCATCTCAATAAACTTGTGCCCGTATCCAACCGATCCGCGAATGTTGGGCATGAACACGGCGAATCCTCGAGCCGCCAGCAACTGCGACCACGCATCCAGCGAATCTCCCCAAGCGCCGGTTGGTCCGCCATGCACATACGCAATCAGCGGCAACTTCGTCTGGCCGTTCCAATCCGCCGGCTTCAAAATTGCGGCTTCAATCTCCAATCCGTCGAACGATTTGTATTTGTAGACTTCCTGTTTCACTACTGCGTGTTTCGTCCAGTCGTCATTCAAATGCGTCACGCGCTCTGGAGCATCTTTGCGGTTCCAGATCCACAGCTCCGACCCCTCGGTCGCCGTCTCGCCAATGAACGCCACGCTCCCGCCCGCGCTTACCGTGAGTTGGCGCGGGTTCGTTGCAAACACAGGAATGTCCGTGCGGCTGCCGTCGCCGTTATAGACGACGAAGTGCGAACGAAATCCTTCGAGCGTGCTGGCCAGAATCGTTCCGTCGGCCATCCAGCGGAAATCCATTATCGGCCGGTCCAGATTTGCGCCGGACAGATTTTGTGCAGCAGGTTCACCGATACGCAGCAGCATCAAATCATGCGGATTGGGGCCATCTTCGCGGCAGCCGCGAAACGCGATTGCCGTTCCCGTGCCGGCGATTTGCAAATCCCCAAATCCGCCGCGCGGCGCAAGAAGCTGCTTCATCGTTCCATCCGCGGCATTCACAACAAACAACCGGTCGGTTTCGCTGTCCGATTCCGGTTTGTCCGTTGCGACCACCACCAGGAATTTTCCCTGCGGAGACCACTGCTAACTCCTTGATCTCCCAATTCGGCTGAGTCAGCGCCCGTTCTTGTTTGGTCGCCAAATCCAGAAGACGCAGCCGATGAAGCTTTTCATCCTTGTCCGCGACATGCGAATCGTCTTTATCCTTCTCTTTCTTTTCCTCCTCCTCCGTTTTCGGGTCGGCGGACAAGAACGCAATCTGCTTTCCATCCGGTGCCCAGGCAAAGCTTTCCACGCCGCTCTTGCTCATGGTTATCGCCGCGGCTTCTCCGCCGCTCACTCGCATTGCATAAATCTGCTGGTGTTCGCCACGAGTTTGAAAGAAACGCCAGTTGCTTTCCGTCCGGCGACCAGCGCGGCGCGGTTTCCGATTTCTCCGAATGAGTAAATTGCCAGGAAGACTTGCTCTTCACGTCGTACATCCAGATGTGGCGCGTTCGGTGCTGGCCGGTGAGCGGATCAGAGGCGAGGAACGCGACGCGGGTGCCGTCAGGCGAGAATTGCGGATCCTGGACCCCGCGCAGATTCAGAAAATCTTCCGGCGCCAGCAAATTGCTCTCTTCGGACGCCTTCTTTTCTTGGGCGGTAACGGCAAAACTCGCCGCAAGAAAGGCCGCCAGCCCTGCCATCCAGAATCTGCGCTTCATCGCCAGCTCCTCCATGGTTCCCCGCAAGGACTCTAACCATGCGAAGCAGCAGCGTCAATCACGGTTGCAAAGCACAATGCAATTCCATTTGGTTTGCCCCGCTTTGCGTGCGTCGGCTACAATCTTCAACTTGCCCTTGCACATTTGAACGCAACAGACAGCGCATGAACGAGATTCGACTCCACAACACGCTCAGCGGAAAGACCGAGGCCTTCACGCCGCAAACTCCCGGCGAAGTGAAGATGTACACATGCGGGCCGACGGTTTACGACTACGCCCACATCGGAAATTTTCGCACCTTCATTTTTCAGGACATTCTGCGCCGCTTCCTGAAGCTGCGTGGCTTCAAGATGAACCACGTCATGAACCTCACCGACGTGGACGACCGCATCATCGCCAATGCCGCTGCGCAAAGAGTTGGCATCCGCGAGTACACACAGAAATTCGCGCAAGCCTTTTTTGACGATTGCAAAACGCTCAACGTCGATGCGCCGGAACACTGGATCCGCGCCACCGATCACATTCCGGAAATGGTCCAGCTCATCGAGCGCCTGCAAAAGAAATCATTCACCTACGACAGTGAAGGCTCCATCTACTACCGCATCACCAAATTTCCCCAGTATGGAAAGCTTTCCAAAGTCGATTTAACCGGAATTCAGGCCGGCGCGCGCGTGGACAACGATCGCTACGAAAAAGAAAGCGCTCGCGACTTTGCGCTCTGGAAAGCGCCGAAGGAGGGCGAGCATTTTTGGGAAACCGAAATCGGCGCAGGCCGCCCCGGCTGGCACATCGAGTGCTCCGCCATGGCGATGAAATATCTCGGCGAAACGCTGGACATTCACACGGGTGGCATTGATCTTGCTTTTCCGCATCACGAAAATGAAATCGCGCAAAGCGAAGGCGCCACCGGCAAGCCGTTTTCTCGTTACTGGCTGCATGCCGAACATCTTCTGGTCGAAGGCGAGAAGATGTCCAAATCGCTGGGCAATTTCTATACGCTGCGCGATCTTTTCGGCAAAGGCTACAAACCCTCTTCACTTCGTTTTGCCCTCGCCAGCGTTCCCTATCGCGGCAAACTCAATTTCACATTCGACGGCTTGCAGCAAGCCGCCAGTTCCGTCGAACGCCTGCGCACTTTTTCCGATCGCCTCAAACAGGGAAAATTTCAGGCGGGAAGCAATTCCGCAATGGCCGAGCGCATCGTCAAAGCAGCAAACGATTTCGATGCTGGTCTTTCCGACGACCTCAACACCGCCGTCGCCCTCGCCGCAGTGTACGATTTTGTCCGCGAAGCCAACATCGCCATGGACAAGGGCGAATTCAAGCAGGGCGAAGTCGCTCCAGCTCAGAAATTTCTCGCCGACTTCGACCGAGTTTTCGCCGTCATCGAGGACGACGACGCAGCAAAACTCAAAGCCCTCGGCTTCGGCGCGGCCGAAGTCGAACTCAGCGACGGCGACGTCGAAAAACTCATCGCCGAGCGCAACGCCGCCCGCACCCGCCGCGACTTTGCCACCAGCGATCGCGTCCGCAAAGAACTTGCAGATCGTGGTATAATCATCGAAGATTCGCGGGACGGCAGCGTCCGCTGGAAACGCAAATGACGATTCACTACTGCCCAATCAACTACTCCTCTCCCGCCGAACTGCGCCCGAACCTCTACGGCGTAGATTAATAAACCTCCAACTGGCAGAGCCCGCAGGGGATAAGTCCATCTGCGCGCCACAAAAGTCTGCCCTGCGGCCCATACACCACAATAACCGCCGACTAATCAATAACTTGGAGGATTTCATGATCACCGCAACGGAAACGAAAACGCCCCGGCTCATCACCGCTCTGCCCGGGCCCAAAGCAAAAAATATTGTCGAGCGCGACGCAAAATTCATGTCGCCCTCGTTTACGCGTGACTACCCGCTTGTCGCCAAGAACGGCCGCGGCGCGATGGTCGAAGACGTGGATGGAAATGTGTTCCTCGATTTCGCCGCCGGAATTGCAGTCTGCTCGACAGGTCACTGCCACCCCAAAGTGGTGGATGCTATACAGAAACAAGCCGCGGAATTGATTCACATGTCCGGCACGGATTTTTATTACGAGAGCTTGCCGTATCTGGCGGAGCGGCTTGGAAAAACCGTTGGCGGTTCGGAAGAAAAGAAAGTTTTCTTCTGCAACTCCGGAACGGAAGCGGTCGAAGGCGCGATGAAACTCGCGCGCTACACCACGAAGCGCGACAAGATGATCGCGTTTTACGGATGCTTCCACGGACGCACGATGGGTTCGCTGTCGCTCACAGCGTCGAAGTCCACGCAGCGCAAGAATTTCGGCGCATTGCTCGGCGGCGTGGAACACATTCCCTATCCTTACGCGTATCGCTGTGCCCTGGGACACGGTCCGGAAACCTGCGGCGAAGAAATTCTTGAGACGCTCGAGAATCAGATTTTCAAGAGGCTCTTCGATCCTTCGGAAGTTGCCGGAATTATCATCGAGCCGATTCAGGGCGAAGGCGGCTACGTCCCTGCCCCGAAATTCTTCCTGCAGGAATTGCAGCGCATCTGCCGGCAACACGGAATCATGCTGATTTGCGATGAAGTGCAATCCGGCATGGGCCGCACCGGGAAAATGTGGGCGCATGAATATGCCGGCATTGAGCCGGACATTCTTTGCAGCGCGAAGGGAATTGCCAGCGGCATGCCCCTTGGCGCGATCATCGCGCGTTCGAGCGTGATGAACTGGAAGCCCGGCGCGCACGGCACGACGTTCGGCGGCAATCCGGTTTGCCTCGCGGCGGCAATCGCCACACTTGATTTACTTGAAAGCGGGCTGATGGCGAACGCGAAGAAAATGGGCGACTACATTTTCGCGAAGACGGCCGACTGGACGAAAAAGTTCAAGATTGTCGGCGACGTTCGCGGCCGCGGTCTGATGATCGGCATTGAAATTGTGCGGGATCAGCGGACCAAAGCGCGCGCGGCGGACCTGCGCAATGCGATTGTGGATATGGCCTTTCACAAAGGCTTGCTCATTCTCGGCGCGGGTGAAAACTCATTGCGTCTTTCCCCGCCATTGATTATCGACGTCGAACAGGCCGACTTTGCACTTCACACGCTCGATGAGTGCATCCGCGAAGCAGAAAAGAAAATCTAGCTGGCTATCAATAAAAAATAGCCCCCGCGGTTGCCAGGAAAAAGATTGGCAGCCGCGGGGTTCGCTGTAATTTAACGAAGAGTGCAGTTGAAGCCAGTCTTGTCTTCGATCGCCTGGCGATTCATTCCCTGGAAATCGCGTTGCGGACTGCGCGACGAAAGCGAGCTGGCATGCGAAAGCAACGAACCGGAACTTGCGAGCCGCGAGAAATGCGCGTATGTGGTCATCCCTCGGAGAGCCTGCGGCGAAGTGCCAAGACGTTCCGCAATATCCCGGCGGTCAACACTGAAGCTCCGCGCCAAAGGCGCTTCAGCCCGCATTGGTAGAGACTGGCGAAGCTCCGGGGTTATTTTTCCTGGCCGGGTTTGTGCGTTTCCACCGTGACCGAGACGGACGCGATTTTCACAGGCGATTCAACTCTGGGCCGCGACGGTTTTCCATCGATCAAGACGCCCCGCGGAATAAACATAATGGTCCAGTGTTCCTGGTGCGCTTTGAGGCCGGCCGAGAGCGCACGGTTAATCGGGAACGCAAACTTTGCAGGCTCGAATTTTTCTTTGTTGTGCATTTCCCCGCGAATTCCCTGACCAAACAGGGCAATGGCGCCGACCATATAGGGACTGTCGTCCGGGGGCTCGCCGCTGGTGGTTGGGCCGAAGTACACCTGCCAGGCAACACCTGGTTGGTGTTCAGCTTCCACGCCGTCAATTTCGAGGAAGAGCGTCGCTTCTTGCCTTTCCGCAAGCGAACTGAGTTTCTGCCTGGCTTCTTTCCAATCGACAGGGACGGTGACGGGTTCCTGTTCCAATCGGATTTCCGGTATGGGTAGGCGAAGGACTGCTTCCTTTTCAAAGATAATGGGAGGCCATTTGAGGATGGGAAAGCAAAAATCATTTACCTGGGGTGGTTCCCCCTCGTAGACGTAATGGAGCTGCTGCGCAGCGCGAAGAATTTCGCAACCGGTCATTTCCAGCTGCGCGCCCTCTTCGTCAAAAAACGTGTATTTCGTGTTTTTCCAGACATTGTCAAAGACCGGATCAATGCGGCCCCCCTGCGCGAGCCAGAGATTCCAGAGCCGGTCCATATTGCAATGGTGCAGGAAAAAGATGGGGTCCTGCGCCGCGGTGGGGACAGAGCCCATTAAACCGCCAACCAGGACATGCACTTGATTGTGAGGCAGGCTTTCTAGCGAACTGCTTGCGCCGTTGAAGCTGGTCTGCGCAAGGCCCGCGGAATAATCGACCGCCCATGCAGGCAGCGAACCGGCGCCGCTGTTCATAGCGGAATTTCGCGCAGAAATAAAAAGGTCGCTCGACGGATCGCGGAACATGGAGGGAAGCTGGCGCTCGGCAGGGTTGTTGTAGTCCCAGTAGGGAAGCGCAAAACAGTCGTCACAGGCCATTCTGCGGCAGATGCGTTCAAACCAGTAGAGATACATGCGGTGCCAGGACCAGAAGAAATAGTTGCCGTGCTGGCAGGTATTCCAAGCAGTTTGAGGAGGAGTGGTGAAGGTGCCATGAATGGCGGCTTGATAAGACCAACTACGCGGATCGGTAGTCGGCAAGGCTTGCATAGCCGCAACCGCTTTGCGGTACGCGGCAATGACGGGGTCATAGGCGTTCATACCGCCGACGTTGCGGCGCACAAAGAGTGAGGAAGCGGCAGCGCGGTCGGACACGAAAGAAGCCTGGGCGAGAAGAGCGAGCGAGGCGGCGCCGGCTGTCACACAAAAATTGCGGCGATTGAGTTGAGAAGACATGGATTTGCCTCCCGAGCGCCCCAGCGGGGGGCGCAGAAGCTGCCGCGGAGAGACGGGAGTTGGGCAACTGCGGATTAGTGAAGAGCGGGGCGTTTTCGTTTCACGCCGTGAGCCCCGATTCGGTGGAATAACTACGGATGGCACGGAGATCGCGGTATGCTTCACGGCACCTGAATAAGGAGAAATGACAGCGAGATGAACGACTGGAGAAGAATCAGGATTCTTGCCTGCCTGTTGTTGGTCGTTGGCTGTGTCGGGCGGCGAACATCGGCACAAGAGATCTCAACGCCGCGGCAGGTGTTTGATGGGGCGATGACGCCGGACTTGGAGGTGAGGACGTTTGCAAGGAGCGATGAGTTGTTTCCGGTGCGAGTGGTGGAGAAGGGAAGTGTTGCGCGGAAGTTGCCGGCGGCGAAAATCGCACTGAAGAATGTGCACTTCGAAGCAGGTGGGAAGAAATACGACTTGTTTGATTATCTGGCGCTGAATCGCGTGGCGGGGCTCCTGATTCTGAAGAATGGCGAAATCGTGCTGGAGGATTACGAGCTTGGCATTGGGCCCGAAACACACTGGCCCTCTTATTCGATGGCGAAGTCGGCCACATCCACGCTGATAGGCGCGGCACTGCTGGATGGGTCGATAACAAACCTGGACGATCCGGTCACGAAATACGTGCCGGCGCTGAAGGGCGGCGGGTACGACGGCGTAAGTGTGCGCAATGTGATTCAGATGGCTTCCGGCGTGAAGTGGGATGAGACGTATACCGATCCAAAATCGGATCGAAGAAAACTTCTCGAGGTTCAGCTGCAGCAAAAGCCCGGATCGGTTTTGGCTTTCATGCGCGCATTGCCGAAAGCGGGTGCGCCAGGCTCGATTTGGAATTACAACACCGGCGAGACGGTAATTGCCGGAGCCGTGATCGAAGGAGCGACGCACAAATCGCTGGCGAAATATTTGTCGGAAAAAATCTGGTCGCCCTGTGGAATGGAGTTCGAAGCCAAGTGGCAGCTGGAATCGCCGGATGGAATGGGTTGGGGAGGCAGTGGCCTTGCCGCAACTCTCCGCGATTTTGGCCGAATCGGATTGCTGGTTCAAGCGGACGGGGTGATTGATGGAAAACGGATTGTGCCGCCCGCCTGGTTTGACGAAGCGGGTAGTGCAAAGCAGATTGGCGGAAACACTGAGGAATACGGATATTTGTGGTGGACCTTTCCAAAGGGCGATCCTGTCCACGACGGTGCGTTCCAGGCACAGGGAATTTTCGGCCAGCAAATGTATATCAACCGCAAAGAGAAGGTAGTGATCGTAGTGCTGTGCGCAAGGCCAAAGCCGACAGGTTCCACCGTGATTGACGACCCCGCATTCTTTGGCGCGGCGGTAAAAGCACTTCGATAGGTTGAGGTTTTCGAAATTGCAGCCAATGAAATCGCAGAGAGTATAATTCCCACTACATGCTACTCGTCTCCGGAACAAGCTCGAAGGGAAAGTGGCCGATGCGCGGTCGAAGGCGAATAGGATAGGCGCGGCCGCGTGTCGCGGTGCTTGTACAGAACAAGACGCGGTACAATGCTGGCCTGCCCGACAAGACTTTTGGCTTTGGTAAAGCGTTTAGGAGGAAGAGTTGCCGGAGTTAAGGAAAGATCCAATCACCGGACGATGGGTGATTATTTCGACGGAGCGCGGGAAGCGCCCGATGGATTTTCTGCGTGACGAAGTGGTTGCGGGAGATCCGAAAAATTGCCCGTTTTGCCCAGGGCATGAATCGAAGACGGCGAACGAGTTGCTGGTTTACGGACGAAACGGCGGCGGGGCAAACTCGCCGGGATGGTCCATTCGCGTTGTGCCGAACAAGTTTCCTGCGCTGAAAATCGAAGGCGAGCTGGATCGCGAAGGTGAAGGATTGTTCGACAAGATGAACGGCGTCGGCGCGCATGAAGTGATCATTGAGTCGCCGGATCACGCCGCGACTTTGGCGACGATTGCAGAGCGCTCTCTCGAAGACGTGTTGTGGGCGTATCGCGACCGGATGCTGGATTTGAAGAACGACAAGCGATTCCGCTACGTATTGATTTTCAAGAATCATGGCGAGTCGGCTGGCGCGACGCTGGATCATCCGCACTCGCAATTGATCGCGCTGCCGATTGTGCCGCGACGGGTGCGCGAAGAAGTGGACAGTTCGTGGCACTACTACGACGAAAAAGAGCGCTGTATTTTCTGCGACATCATCCGGCAAGAAATGGATACGGGCGAGCGCGTCGTTGCAGAGAACGATCACTTCATCACAATGACGCCATACGCTTCGCGCTTTCCGTTCGAGATGTGGCTCCTGCCGAAGGTGCATGGCTCGTCATATGAAAACAATCAGAGCACGATGTACGCGAGCCTGGCGCGAATGATGAAGGACGTGTTGATGCGGATGGACGCGGCGCTGGACCGGCCGGCGTACAACTTCATGATTCACACGTCGCCGATCGGGGAAGAGATTAACGACCATTACCACTGGCACGTGGAAATTATCCCCAAGCTGACGAAAGTGGCCGGGTTCGAATGGGGAACTGGTTTCTATATCAATCCGACGCCGCCGGAAGAGGCGGCAAGGTTCCTACGCGAAGCGAAGACCGCGATGACAGCCAAGAAGTAGCTGGCCCAGAACAGACCAAACTAATTTGTGAAGAATTCCCCCGAAAATGTGTCCTGGGGCGTCTTTTTGAAGTTCCGCTGACTGGCGCGAAATTTTTCGCTATAATTTTAGAGGATGGCGCGGTACCCAAGTGGTAAGGGAGAGGTCTGCAAAACCTTTATGCGTGGGTTCGATTCCCACCCGCGCCTCCAAAATTCCCTCAAAATATAAGGCCTTTTGATGGTTTTTAGAGGTTGGAAGTTAGTGTGCCGTACGCGTGCCCGAAATTCTACGAATTCCTCGAATTGTGCGCTTTTTCCCATGATTTGCGGGCAGCATCCGACAACACCGATTGCAGCTCTCGGACCCACTTGCTGTAATGCCGTCCAGTGGTTGAGACCTTCGAATGGCCTAACAGCATCCGCGAACGCCTTCCGCCAAAGGGAAGCGCACGCGTCTGTGGTGCTGTTCCCAGTCCAGAACGGACGAGGCTCCACAGCCTTGATGGACTTCGCTAGAGGCGCAGGAATTGGGCAAGCGACATCTGAGCCTGTCTTCGCAGTTCACAGCACCAGCGAATAACCTGAACCGTCTTTGATTGATCTTGTCGGTGGAGAGCATCACCGTGTCGCCGATTCTCAACCCCGTTGCCAGCATGAACTCTGCCAAAAACCGCAAATGTGAGCGCGTCTTCGTCCGTCTTCCGCTCGTCGCAAGCCTTCAAAATTCTCTCAACTTCCTCTTCCGTGAACGGCACCACTTCCGACTCGGTGATCTTCCCAACGCGTAGAGCGGTGGCGGGAGATGTCTTCAACCAGTTGTTCTCCAAGCAGAAGTTGAAGAACTTCTTCAAGCGCTCCAAGTGTTTGCCCACTGTGCGAGGGCTTAACTTCCACGAGTTACGGAAATCTCGAATGACGGGAACGGTCAACTGACTCAGATTTATGATTTTCTTCAAACGCTTCCGCACACATAGTGCAGGGCGGCACTGGGCAAGTTGCTTGCGCGAATCCGCGCATCACGCAGCTAAAGATTCGGTTTCTTTATGCCGGGCAAAGAAGCCCATGCCTTATGCTGGGACCATGACTCATGAGACAGTTCAAACTCTAATCCAAAAGCTGCGTGGCCAGCCGAAATCCGGGGATGATATCAAAGCGAGCTTATTGGATGATATCAAAGCGAGCTCATTGCGCGCCGAGGCCGCGGATGAACTCGGCGCGCTTTGCGACCCGGCGGCGGTGCCTGCTTTGATAGAGGCTCTTAGCGATGCGAACTATGTATGCGTTTGTGCAGCCCTGGCCCTTGCACAAATAAAGCATTCCGATGGCGTAGAGCCTCTCGTTCGCGTGCTGGAAGACAGCGATAAATTCTGGGTGCCTAGAGGTGCAGCCGCTGTTGCACTTGGCCTCATGGGAGAGCTTGCAAGACCAGCACTAACAGCCCTGACAAAGGCCTGTGAATATGATTGCAACGTCCCTGGTGAAAAGTGGGATTTGCGTGCACGTGAGGCCGTCGAAGACGCCATTCGACACATCACGAATCCGTCGGCTGGATGTTCTCTAGTGGGAAGAGCGCCGCGATTTGAGATGTGGGGTATTTATTAGGACCATTGAGACCACCGCGTTAATCAGGAACTGGCACAGCTCAACAGAAAAGCTGAGTAGAACTGTCTATCTCGAAATGTTGTCGCTTCGAAGCCCCTGTCCTTTGGTACAGGTGCAAGGTGTGATTGAGATGGTATGCTGTGCTCAATCCGAGGTTAAAAATAATGAGCATCGCGGCTGACATTCTCGGCTTACGAAATAAGCACTTCAGTAGTGTGGCCGAACTTCTTGCTGCACTTGAACAGGTCGCCGATGCGCCGGTAGACAAAATACCAGTTCGAGTATTTTTGGCTAGCGCAGCCGCCGACCTGGTTCTGACTAATGTGGCGGCTCATGCTGCCGAAGCGCTGAGCGAACAACCCACGAATCGTAAAACCCGGCGACCAGCTTCGCAGTCCCGGCGGAAGAACCGCCGTTCCGATAATCTAGGCCTATTCCCGCGTCAGCGCATACTGTTCGCGTAATCTGACAGATTCCTTCCTACTACTCACTTGATTGCATAACAATGTCGGCGCCTCTCGACGCGAGCAGTCTTGCTTGATAGGCTCGGCAAGAAGGAGCCGGAGTTCGGTTCGTACGCGGGACAGCTCGCTACCGGACATGGCGTGCTTCAACCATGGGCTCGGCAAGTTTCGACTCTATCACGGGCTCCCGTCAGTGCCTGGTCGTTATGGGACAAGTGGAACGTCTACGGTATCCACTCGATAGATCGGCTTTGCTTTCAATACCACTTCAAGGTTCACAACCCCAAGGCGGTCTCCACCGAACGAAGGCCGCCTTACCCCTCTCCAACTTCTGAACACAGAGAACTGTTGCTATTGACAGTTCCGAGCGCGGGTCGGGCGCCCTAAGCTGCGGGTGCTAGCGGGGGGCAGGTTGCGCAAGTCGAAGGCCCTGCTCCCATGTCCAAAACAGAACAGCGCTGGATATTCTCGGAAACAAAGAATCCTTTCTCCGAATAATCCGAAGGAGTGCAATGCTCGACACTTTGACTGGAACTTTTAAGACGGTGGAGTGCCCTGCGTGCCGCGCGGGTATATTTGTGAAAGTTGTATTGACCGTCGAACCCGTAGAAAACATTGTCAAATGCCCCAGCTGCAAGAATCATGTTGTGGCGCTAGTTCCGTGTCGGGTGCTTGAAGAGCCATACGCTGCGGGGGCGTGAGACAGCGGAGTCAGAATAGCAACTGCGCCGGGGTCACCGTGCTCCCAGCAATTGACCCACGCTCGATCGGCACACTTGCTTCAGACCAGACAGGACTATAAGGATTCAGCCAGATGTTCGGTAACGACCAAGACTGTCTTGCCGTAGTGCTCGCCTTCTAGGATTCGCACTTTGCAGCGCGACCCTGCCTGACAGAGTTCCAGAATTCGCGCTGGTGTCCCGCAGGACACCATAGAAGTCTTTGAGACGCAATCAAGAGAGATAGACCCACGTCGTCATTCGCTGCGTCAAGTCTTTCTCTTTCGGCGGCGGTATCTTCATCGACGGGGAGCAACGCGAAAGAATGCTTCCCATCTCCCGAAATTGCAGCGAGCCGGCCAACGCAAGAAGAGGCGGCGGGAGTTTCCGATGCTACATGCATCGCCGTGGGATCCAAATGCCCGATAAACCTGTAGCCACGCTTTGGAAGTGTCTCCACAAAGCGCGGCTTTTCCTTGTCATCTCCGAGTGCCTGTCGCAACTTCCTGATGGCGGTATTGAGGCTGTGGTCGAAGTCGACAAATGTGTCTTCCAACCAGAGCCGTTTCTCAAACTCTTCACGCATGACGACTTCTCCGGGACGCTCGAGAAGCAAAGCAAGTGCCCGAAAAGGTTGGACTTGGATCTTGATTTTGCGGTGAGCCCTATAAAGTTCTCCCGCGCGCAGATCAACCTCGAATACATCAAACCTGATTACACCCGATGCGCGACCCGGAGACACCATAGATACCTTCTACCTGGGACGACTATACCACTGCCTTGGAAAGCCGCGAATGTTGGCACGCTCTTTTAGATAAGCACCTTGTTTTTATGTTCTTGTCAGTTCACGCAAAGGAGCTTCGCAGTTCACCCGCAGTGCATTGTGCGTCCGAAGGGAATGCGCGAGAGTGCACAGCATGTTCATGGTGCCGAGTCGCCTCACCGGGCCAAGAACAAATTGGTTCGGCCTCGACGGCGCCGAAAAAGGAAAAAGGAGAAATTCCATGAAAAAGCGAATTTTAGCAATGGCAAGTCTGTTGGTGCTTTGCAGTTTCGCCGCAACTCAGGTTGCGCGAGCGCAGGAGCCCTTGTTGGTCAATATTCCGTTTGCATTTGTGGCTGGCGAGACAACCCTTCCCGCCGGTGAGTATCGCGTTCAGAAGATGGACAGAAACAGTGCTGTGCTGTTGATCAACTGCAGGGAGCCAAACGCTTCCATCATGGTTGTGACGAATGCGACTAGTGGAGCGAAGCAGCAAGAACAATCGAAGCTGGTTTTCAACCGGTACAACGATCACTATTTCCTTTCGCAGGTGTGGAGCGCCGGATTTATTACTGGGAGAGAACTTCGGAAAGGCAAGCGGGAAAAGGAAATCGCTTTGTCTGCCAAGCTCGAAACTCACAACCAGATCACTCTGGTAGCCAGTGCTTCCCCGATCGAAAAGTAGCTAACCGACAGCGTTGAAGCGCTGAACGCAAGGGGATCCGGATGTTGCCGGATCCCCTTATTGTTTTGGCTCGATTTAACCAACCTCGCCCAAGTTATCCACGGCACAAGTGCTTGAGAGTGCCACTCCGGCCTCGGCTCCGCTCTCCCTTGCGGCAAGCAGACCCCCACTCAATTCGAATCCAGCACCATCACCTCTCCGAAACCGGCTCAGCCCGAACGTTATGATTCCGTGAAGAATTACTTGGCCAAGGTTTAGTTAGCTAGCCCTGTTCGACCCGCGCCTTTATATCCGAGTACGCAGCTTCGATGAGTCCGCTTGGCACTTCGGCGTTTGTGGTCGTTCCCGGTTTCAGCTTCACATGCCGCATGAACTTGCCGAAGCCTTGCAACAAGCGAGCCGGATCCGGCAGCGCTGTTCATCTGCCTTGTGGAATGAAGCCAGGAACGCCGGTTTTCACCACTTGATTCAGCCTCTGTCTGGTCTGAATTCGATTGATTTCGTCAAGCGCGTCTTCCGGAAGCGTAGAGATGTCGAAATTCTCTCTAGCGCGGGCCGCAGTCCTGGGCGTGGTAAGCACAGCCGTGCCGCGCTGTACCGCCCAAGCCAGTAGCACCTGTGCCGGCGTCTTTCCAACTCGCGCCGCGATAACCGAAATGACTGGATCTTCGAGCAGCCCCGGCCGCATCCCGTGACCTAATGGTGCAAAAGCCAAAAACACAATGCCCTTCTCCTTGCAGAATTCCAATAGCTCCGTTTCCGGCAGATATGGATGTGCTTCCACTTGGACCACGGCTGGCTTGATTCTCGCTGATTCATAGAGGGGCTTCAGCTCCTTTAGACCGATATCCGAAAGTCCGATGGCCCGGCACTTGCCATGATCCAAGAGACTTTCCATCGCTTTCCAGGTGTCGAGCAAAGTCACGTCGTGGTCGTAAAGGACATTGCCGTTTTGATCCCGCGGATCCTGCTCGTCCCCGGGTTGAAATGCAAATGGGGTGTGAATGAGATAAAGATCCAGATACTTAAGCCCGAGTCTGTCCAGACTCGCCTCGAAAGCCGGCTCGACAAGCTCTGGCCGGTGATTGGTGTTCCACAGTTTTGTGGTAACAAAAATGTCTTCGCGCGCGATACTTCCAGCGGCAAGTCCCGCTTGTAATGCCTTGCCTACCTCGCGCTCGTTCCCATATCGTTCCGCGCAATCGAAGTGTCGAAATCCGGCTTCCAGAGCGTCTCGGGTCGCAGTTATTGTCACGGCCGCGTCGGGAATTAACGTGCCAAAGCCAAGTGCGGGCATATGGCCGGCTCCGTGGTTGAGTGCAATTCTCGTCATCCGCAGATTAGAGGATTCAATCATGGTTCCACCTCAGGGGATTTTTGCAGGGAGCGCTCGGAACCGGACATGGCGTGCGGTAAAGCGTCGTCCATTCAAATTGGTCAGTAACCGATATTAACCACATAAATGCCATTTGTTTCAATCGAACGGTCCCGCCTAAGCAAATGTGGTAAAACAAAGTTGAGAGTTGGAGAAACCGACCGCGGGTACTAAGAACCGCCTTGTTAGGGCACCATGGTCGGCTCTTTTGCTCCGGGTGAACTGTCCTCTGAGAAAAAGCACAATGTGGTCATCTAGTCACTATTCCAACCCTGTTTGCAGTTTTGCTTCTTGGCTCAGTTCCGGCGGTTGCCGAACCCCGCCCCAACTTCACGCGAACCCTGAATTCCGTCGAGGTCGCTGTACAGCGTGTTGAAGACCACGTATCTGGTTCATTTTCTTGCGACTTACCTGAGCGGGATATCGACTCTCGGTTTTATAGGACGAGAAGTCTGCAAACGCACGTAGGGGGACAATCCCAGACCCTTATGGGAGTGGCCAGCAATCTTTTGGAGTATGCGATAACGACAATCAAGGGCGTTGAAAATCTAGGGAAGGCGGTTTCATTGAGCGGTTTTGTTCTGGGAGCCCAGGCTGCCACCAATGAGAGTAAAACCACCGTTTCTGCCACGGACGATCTCCGAGATGCCGGAGACAGTCACAGCCAAGCGCGGATCAAAAAACTGGTGCTGGGCATTTTCAACCTCAATGGAATCAGGAATATGGTCTTCTCCGCCCCGCTCTGGGTGGCTCTTATTCTTACGTTAACGCTTGAGCGAATTATTCCGGCTGAACCAAATCGAAAGATTCTCAGCGCCAGTTTCGCACACGACGTGATGTGGTTTCTTTACGAACCCATTTTACATGCTCTGGTTGTCGGGACTTATATCGGGCTTGTGGCAAAGATTTATAGAACGTATTTTTCCCATTTGACGTTCTCCGGGCTAACGGCTGCACCTGGGTGGATCCGATTTGCAGTTGCTGTATTGGTCTTGGATCTGGGATATTGGATACAACACTACATTAACCACAAGGTACCTTACTTGTGGAAAATGCATGCGGTTCATCATTCTCAACAGCAACTCAATTTCTTTACCGACTTCCGCTATCATCCGCTGGAATACGTAGTCCGACACACGTTTATCACCATCCCGTTTCTTTTTCTCAGCGTAGCGCCTCCCGTTGTGGTTGGGTTTGCCGTGCTCAAGGAGTGGTATAGCCGTTTCTACCACGGGAACATCCGCACGAACCTCGGTCCTCTAAAGTACATCTTGGTTACACCCCAATCGCATCGGGTCCATCACTCTTTGGAGGCTCGGCACCATGACAGGAATTTTGGAGCGATCTTTAGCTTCTGGGACTTTCTTTTCTTACAACAGTACAAGGGCTTCGAGGAATACCCGGCGACTGGGATCGCCGAAGATGGCTTCCCAAATGGGGAAAAGATCAGTCTAAAGAGCCTCTTTCTGACGCCTTGGCTGCAGATGCTGCACCCATTCTCACGGCGTTCAGGGCCCGGGGCAAGGTGATGCGACACAGCTGCCAGGGCGTACCGTCGTTGCGCTGCGATCTTTCAACCAATTGCGAGCGATTGCCCCTTGTCCGCGGCTGATCTTCTATCCCTCCCGGACGAAACCCTGCATCCGCATCCGCTGGTGACGACAGTTTCTATAATCATTCCGACATTCAACCGGGGCTCGCTACTGGTAAACGCAGTAGAGAGCGCGTTGAAGCAGACACACCCGTATTGCGAGATCATTGTGGTCGACGACGGTTCTACCGATGATACTGCCGAGAGGCTGGCTCCCTTTTTGGGCCGCATTCGCTACGTTTATCAGAAAAATCGCGGTGTCTCCGCCGCTCTGAACACTGGCGTTGAAATCGCCAAAGGGCATTGGATTGCGGTTCTCGCCTCAGACGATCTGTGGCTGCCGAATAAACTGGTTTTTCAATTCAAGGCCATAGCCGAACTCGGCAAAGAATTCGGAGCCTGTTTCACCGACTGCACTTACATGGGAGACCCCGCCCGTCTTCTCTCCGCGTTCGAAGAAGCACAGCTAGAATGTCGATCCGAATTCGGACCTGTGGGAGACCCTCAGAAGTATGTGCTGGCAAAACACCCGGCACTTTACGTGCAGAGCCTGCTGGTTTTGCGTTCCTTGCTCGAACGGGTTAACCGATTCGATCAGCAGTTGGTGGTGGGAGAGGATACTGATCTACTCTTCCGGCTGGCTTTCCACACTCGATTTTGCTTTGTCCGTTCGGCCCTTGTGAAGATTGACAGGACACCATATCGACCGCGACTTACAGACCTCAACACTTCTGCAAACGATCCGATGCTGGCCTGCTGCGAATACAGGTACAACAAGTGGCTAGCATTGCCGGAACTCACGGACCAAAAGATCCGGCGTGCAATAGAAGAAAGCAGGTACGAGGTGTATTACATATGGGCAATAAGACAGATATATGAATTCGATTTTTCAGGAGCACTCGGAAAGATCCGACAGCTTCAGAAAACCGGAGTTCCCTTGCCGCGGATCATCGTCACGCTTCTGTTTAGAGCCGCTAGAAGATTCATCTCGCCTCTTGCTGGTGGAAGAAAAAAGGATGACTTTTGAACACCGACGGCTCTTCTTCCCGGCAGATTCTGAAATCAACCGCAATCATCGGCGGATCCAATGTTGTTTGTTGCGCTCATGCGGATCGGTCAAGTAAAGATCCTGGCAGTGTTACTTGGGCCGGCCGGTATGGGGCTGATGGGACTCTACTCTTCCGTGATGAGTACGGTCGCCACCATCGGTGGGTTGGGAATCGCAAGCAGTGGCGTCCAGCAAATTAGCAAGGCCGGTAGCTCCATGGGCGACCGGGCAGCCGGTACAGCGCTGGTGGCTCTGCGCCGCCTGACGATTGTTCTCGGCGCCATTACTACCATTGGGCTTTTTCTCCTGCGTAAAGTTGTATCGGGTTGGTTTTTCGGCAGCCAGAGGTACGCCGGCGCAGTCGGGGTGTTGTCGCTGGGTGTTCTGTGCACAATCATTTCCGGTTCGCAGATTGCGATATTGAATGGTCTGCGCCGGCTAAAGGACATCGCAAGGATTAACGTCGCTGGAGCAGCGATCGGGGCATCGGTGACTGTTCTGCTGGTGTTTTTTTGGCGCGAGCAGGCTTTATCCTACGCGATCATTTCAACGACTGTGATCACGCTGATTTGCTCTTGGTGGTTCGTTCGGAGCATTCCGCATCCCGCCTCAACACCCGGTTACGCCGAAGTCAAGACGGCATGGTTTTCCCTGTTTCGACTCGGTACCGCCTTCCTATTTGCCGGCTTGGTAATGACCTTGGTCTTGCTCTTCACGAGAGTCATCATTATCAGACACCTCGGAATGGCTTCCGCTGGTTACTTTCAGGCCGCTTGGGGTTTTGTCGTTTTCTATATCGATTTCATCTTGAATGCGATGGGGGTCGATTTTTATCCGCACCTAACGTCCCGCATTGACGACCGGGAAGCCGCAAATCAACTGGTCAACGAACAGACCGAAGTAGCTTTGCTCCTGGGAGGCCCATTGATTCTGGGCATGCTCTTGTTTGCGCCAGTCTTAATGTTTCTGTTCTACTCTAGTGAATTTGGAGTCGCGACCAAATTGTTAAGGCTACTGCTACTGGGAAATATCTTAAAGATAATTTCCTGGCCCATGGGATATCTCGTTATGGCCCGTGCGTGGGTCAAGACGTTTGTTTTCATTGAGATTGTTTGGGCTTCGACCTATCTGGGTTTTGTATATTTCGGAATACGGATTCCTGGGGACTGATGCCATCGGTTACGCATTTGCGGGCGCCTATTTTATATATTGCCTAGTACTTTATCTTATTGTTAATCGGTTGGGCGGATTTGCCTGGAGCTCGAAAAATGTCGTTCTTGCCGTTGTCTTATCTTTATCCGCCCTCCTGGTCATGACTCTGGTGCAGCAGGTGGGCATTCCTGGCTATTTGTTCGGTGGGCTGGTTACGTTTGGAGTTGGGATCTATTGCTTGAGAAGATTATACCGCATCGTTGGGGAAGGGACTGTCGTCGGGTTCCTGAGCGCGATGAAAAACAAACTTATACCTGGTGATTTTTCTAAGAGATGATTTGGTGGGAGCCCCAACTCCCGACGCGTTTACCACGGGATGAGAAGGACTTGTTGACCTGGGATAAGGGTGGAGGCCTCGGAGTCCTAGACCCCTGTCGCAGTACAATGGGATTATGGTTCGGAAGGCTAAATTTTCATGGTTACGAGCAGCCACTCTAAACTTCTTTGCATTGTTTTTATCTTCCGACCTCGCCGCGCAACAAACGCCTCAAGCGGGTGCGGGACAAGATGCGACCATTCGTGTGACGGTAGACTCGGTACTTGTTCCTGTGGTTGTGCGCGACGCGCAAGGCCGTGCTATTGGCGGTCTTACTAAAGACGACTTCCAGGTTCTCGATCGCGGTAAGTTGCGGAAGCTGTCCGGTTTCACGATCGAGATGCGCGCGACCGCGGCTCCCCCCACACCCAGCCCTGCTGCGAGTGGTGCGACGATGCCACACGCAATTCCTGCGCCGGATGCAACGCCACCGCGCTGCACCGTGCTGCTTTTCGATGACATGCACCTTAACGAAGGTGACCTGATGCGCGCCAAGGCGGTCGGCACGAAACTGCTGGCGAGCCCGATCGGTGCTCGGGAGGCGGTTGCCGTGGTGAGCATGTCCGGGAGCAACACCGGGCTGACACAGAATTCCAACAAGTTGCGCGAAGCGGTTGCGAAACTCAGCGGGAAAAATCTGTACCGGAAAAGCGGGCCCGAATGTCCAAATATCGGCTACACCGAGGCCGACCGCATCCAGAACAGACACGACGGAACAGCGATTGAAAATGCGATCGCAAACTATATGAGCTGTGCCAATTCAGTTGGGTTAACGCACGACATCGCGCTGAGGGCGGTCGAAGGAGCTGCGATGCGTGAACTGGAAATGGGAGACCAGGATACGCGGAACTCCCTTGCATTCGTCGGTGACGTGGTGCGCAGAATGCGTTCGCTGCCAGGTCGGCGTACGCTTGTGTTGATCTCGCCGGGATTTCTGACCATGACGGCGGAATCGATGGCGGAAGAATCCGTCTTACTTGACGTTGCCGCGCAAGCGAATGTGACCATCAGCGCGCTCGACGCACGTGGCCTGTACACAACGGGCATTGATGCGAGCCAGCGAGGAGCGCGTTCGCAGGTGGAGTTGCAGAACGGAATGGCCCAGGAATACCATCGCGACTCGGCCGAGCATTCTGGAAATATTCTGGGAGAACTTGCCGACGGAACCGGCGGCACTTACTTCCACAACAGCAATGATTTGCAAGGCGGCCTGCAGCAATTGATGGCCGGGCCCGAGTTCTTGTACCTTCTAGAGTTTTCGCTGGCTGACGTGAAGCACGACGGTTCGTTCCATGGTCTGTCTGTAAAGGTGAGTCACGCCGGTGCGAGTGTGCAGGCACGACGTGGCTATTTCGCGCCGAAGACGAGCAAGGAATCCAAGTAAGACTCCGATAGCCGCGTGACTTGGCGGGGAAGGATTCTTGAATTTCCTTGCGAAGCAGATCATGGAGATGGACGCAAAAAATCGAGTCACTCCTCCCACGTCTTGAGCTCTCATATCACTTTCACCCGCTTGCCCTCTTTCCAGATTGCCAACAACCATCCAATCCCCCACAATTGCTTCACCATTGCCGTGTGCGATTGAACTGAATTTCTCCAACGTTCAGCATGCTCATCCGGCATCTGCGCCGGAGGGACATGCGACGACTCACCAGAGTTCTCTTGGTTCTCTGCTTTTTGTTTTTCCTGCACGGGTTGCAACGTCAGCAGCATCGAAAACCTCCTCGGTTTGGGCGGTGGCAAGAAATCCGTTACCGTCGTCGTCGATCCCAAAACGCAAAGCGTCGTCGTTGCTGCGACCCAGCAATTCACCGCCACCGTTACTGGTTCCACTAACATGGCCGTTGCGTGGAGTGTCGGCGGCACCAATTGTTCCACCCAGGATTGCGGCTCCATTACCGCCGCCGGACTCTACACCGCTCCCAAGACCATTCCGAATCCAGCACTCGTCGTAGTCACTGCGACAGCCAACGCCAATTCCGCGGATTTCGGCGCTGCTGCCGTTACCATCATCGCCGCACCCGC
This sequence comes from uncultured Acidobacteriota bacterium, assembly GCA_963794175.1. Lineage (GTDB taxonomy): Bacteria > Acidobacteriota > Terriglobia > Acidiferrales > UBA7541 > Acidiferrum. The sequence continues at coordinate 174,331 of CAWCCV010000016.1, forward strand.
CCCTGCCTCCGCCATGCTTCGCGGCACCTACACTTTCCTGCTCTTCGGCTCGGACGCCGAAGGCCCTCTTTCCATCGGTGGCGCTTTCGAAGCCGATGGTTCCGGCCAACTCCGCAACGGCGAGATCAGTCTCTGCCGCAGCGAATCCCCTTGCTCCGATCAAGCCTTCGCCGGCGCCACGGCTTCCACCGACGCCAACAATGGCACGTTCGCCGCGGACATTTTTCCCGCTTCCACCTTCACATTCTCTCCCGCCCCAAACAATGTCTTCAAACTCGATCTAACCGGCTCCCACAACCTCCGCGCCTCCGGCATCCTCTGCCCCAACGCAACCTCCGCCGACAACTAACTCGCACAAATCGATGCTCGATCTATGAAAATCGCAAAGCGATTGCCATGGCCATACAGCCTAGTGCGACGAACCACGATTTATCCGCTACTCTAAAGATCGGTCCCCCTAAAAAGCACCAATCAGGTTCATTCTGATTTCTTCTGCAAACTGGCGACCACCGCTCCGACTGCTGCATAGAGCGCAGTATTGAATAGCCCAATTGCAGTGTACTGAACGAAATCGTTCCAACCAATCACCTCGCAGTCCATTCAAAAAGCAAAATTAAGCTGGGGCGGACAAACCATGATGGAGAGAAGCGTCAGTGCAGAATCGAGCCCAGTCCACTGGTTTCGAGTAGTCCTGTAACGCCGCGAACCCATAACAGACGCCTGCGGCTGCAAGCCCCGGAAGGGCAGACCCGAAGACGATTTTCCGCGATTTGGGAATCACAAGATGAAGTGCAAACACCGGGCAGGCCTGAGGTGAGTCTCAAGTCCTGATTCCCACCCGCGCCTCCAGGAAAATTCTTGACAATTGCCTGACAGAAATCCGGGCTAAGTCTTCAGCCGCGACTGCTCCATCATCTGCCGCATCGCGTTGTTCGAGCCCGGAGCGCGTTTTTCCCTCCACGCTTCGAACCGCTTGCACAGATTCTCCATGTTGCAGAACACCGTGGGATTTTTGAACGCCGATCGCCACGTCGGCACCACGTTGCGAATCCGGTCCCACACCACCCAGATCTCGCCGTTGCTCTCGAAAAAGATCTCGTCGTTGATCAGTCCGCGGTTCACGATGCTCGCCACCATCTCCCAATAACTGATCACCATGCGAATGTTCGTGTATTCTTCGGTTCCGGCAGGATACTTCTGCGTCATTTCGTCGACGCTGGAAGGATGAAAATAGTCCACGAACCAGTTCCGCGCCTGCCGCAACCGCGCTTCGCGCCTCATGTCGTAAAGCCTGAGCATCAGATTCACTTCTTCGTAGGTCACGTTTGACATGAGCTGGCTCCTCGCCTCAGCGGTCGTTTCTGGCAATCGAGTTGGCGGCTTCCGCTGCAATCTCCGTGGCTCCCACTAGTTCGATGCGCTGCACACTCGAAAACGGTATACCGCGCTTTTGCAGTTCGGCGTGAATCCTGCGGCGCAGTTCGCGCGCAACCTCATCTTGCCGCGTCGGGGCGGTGCGCGCCTGCAAGCGTACTTGAGTCGCAGTGCGGTCGAGCGATTGCACGCCAAGAATGCGGGGCCCGTCCACCAGCGCCTGAGACCACGCCGCATCGCCGCGTAACTCCGCGCACGCTGCTTCCAGCGCCGCAAGCGATTGATCGAGCGGAATTTCTGGTGCGAGCGATACATCCACAAAGGTCTGCGACCAATCGCGGCTCAAGTTTGCCACCGTGCGAATCTCGCCGTTGGCAATCGTGACCAGCGCGCCGCGCGCATCGCGAAGTACCGTGCGCCGCAGCGTGAGATGTTCTACGCGGCCCGTTGCATCTCCGAATTGAATCGTGTCGCCCACTGCGTACTGATCTTCCAGCACGACGAAAAAACCCGTGATGATGTCGCGCACCAAATTTTGCGCGCCAAATCCCACCGCCACGCTGGCGAGCCCCGCTAGCGTCAGCGCCGGCGTCGGATTGATTCCAAACAGGTCCAGCGCCGTAATCAGCGCAACGATCCAAACAACCTTGCTCACCGAGCTGTAAAGAACTCCCGCGAGCGTGCGCGTCTGCTGTTCGCGGGCTTGTGCGGCGCGCGATTGGCCTGTCGCCGGCTTTATAATCAGCTTCGTCAGGACTTTCAGGAAGCGATTCACCACCAGCGCGATCAGGATGATCCCGAGAAGATGGAGCGCCGTCGAAAGTGTGATTCCGGAAAGAAACTCGAGCACTCTGGACATGGTCGGTTAGCAAGGGGAGTATAACATTGAGTATTGCAATCCGCTTCCGGGTCGGCCCGGAAAGTCGCTGCGGGCGGGAGAAAAGCATGATCGGAACGCGAAGGGAAGTCTTGAAGTTTGTGACCGGCGCTGCCGGAGTCGCCGCTTTCAGCCCATGGCTCTGCCGGGCACAGGACCCTTCCGAGCGCAACCCCTCAAAAACCAGCGCAAACGGCGATTCGAATTCCGATCCCGTCCTCGAATCGAAGCGCGTCAAAGGCGTCCTCGAACAGAATCAGAAGGATATAAAGAAAAACATCGAGCGCCTCTTTCAACTCGCATCGGAATTGAAAGACGAAGTCGAAAAAACGGACGCCACCACCACTCTTTCCGTCGTCATGCTCCGCAAAACCGAAGAGATCGAAAAACTCGCGCACCAGATCCGCGACAAAGCAAAAGGCTGAGCCGTTCGTACCCAAACGCAGCCTTGCAGTGTCTGCCGCCCGCAGCCCCACCACTATTTTCGCGCTCACACCTTTTTCAAGTTAGAATAGAGGTTGCACTGCGCGCTCGTAGCTCAGCTGGATAGAGCGTGTGCCTCCGAAGCACAAGGTCGGGCGTTCGAATCGCCCCGAGCGCGCCATTTTTCCAAATAACTACTTTCCCAGTTGCATCAACCGCAGCTTGCCCCCGAGCCACGCCATAGGCATCGTAATCAGCACCAGCGCGACTGGATACCAGTTCGCACCCAGGTGCTTCACCAGATTCACCACCACGCCCGCGATTCCAAGTGCCGTCCCGATCGCTCCGCCGATTAACGCATGTCCCATCGGCGATTTCGGCGCCAGCCGAGCCGTCACCCAACTGCTCATCACGCCATAAATCGCGCGGTAAATCGTCGCAATCGCGAGCAATTTGTCAGGCCAGTGCTCCGTCAACGCCGGCGCGAATCCCGCCTTGTGCATCCCGACGTCTGTTCCAACCGAAGTCACCGCGCCAAAGACAAATCCCGCGAGCACCGCCAGAATGCTCCCAAAAATGTTTCCTGTTTTTTGCTGCGGAGTTGCAATTTCTGAAGCCATTTCTACTCTGCCTCCATTGTTTTCCGCAGAGTATTACACCATTCACCGCTCAGCCGTCCAGCCTTCGCGCACGCAACGCCCGCTCGCCCCGCGCGTACGTCCCTACCACCTGCCCATTCCCCACCAGTTTGTATTTGTACGTTGTGAGGCCTTCCATCCCCATCGGCCCGCGCGCGTGCAGCTTGCTGTTGCTGATCCCCACTTCCGATCCCAGCCCGTAGCGGTATCCGTCCGCAAAGCGAGTCGAAACGTTGTGATACACGCCCGCCGCGTCCACTTCATTCAGAAATCTCTGCGCCGCCTCAGCGTCTTCCGTCACGATCGCTTCCGTATGCAAACTCCCGAACTCCGCGATGTGATCGAGCGCCGCGTCGAGGGAATCCACAACGCGAATGGCCAGGATCAAGTCCGAATACTCCGTCACCCAATCGGTTTCCGTCGCGGGTGCAACGTCAAGTCCTCGCAGGATTTCGCGCGTGCGCTTGTCGCCGCGCAGCTCTACGCCCGCTTCCTTCAATTTTTTCGCAACGCTAGGAAGAAATTTCGCCGCAATCTCTGCGTGTACCAGCAGTGTCTCCACGGAATTGCACGCCGCCGGATATTGCGTCTTCGCGTCGAGCGTAATTGCTTCTGCTTTCGTCAAGTCCGCCGCGCTGTCCACATAAACGTGGCAAATCCCTTCGCCGTGCCCCAGCACCGGCACTTTACTGTTTGCGGAAATATATTCCACAAACTCGCGCCCGCCGCGCGGCACAATCAAGTCCACTTCGCGCTTCAATTGCAGCAGCTCCGTCACATCTGCGCGCGATTGCAGCAGCGCAACCGCCGCTTCCGGTACTCCGCCCAGTTCCCGCAGCGTTTCCCGCCACAACGCAACGAGTGCTTCCGTTCGTCCGCGCAGCTTCCGCCCCGCCCTTCAGCATCACCGCATTTCCCGATTTCACCGCCAGCGCCGAAACCTGCGGCACAACATCGGGCCGCGATTCGAAAATTACCGCCACCACACCCAACGGGCAACTCTCCTTATAAAGGATGAGCCCGTCGTCGAGCTCCGTCGTCGCCAACCGTTTCCGAAGCGGGTCCGCAAGCCGCGCCACTTCCTTCAGCCGCGTAATCATTTCGCGAATCGTCTTTTCCGTCACGCGCAGCCGCGCAAACGCCGCTTGCGAAAGCTCGCCGCTCCTCACCAGCTCTTCCGCCGCGCTGCAATCTTCCGCATTCGCCGCAAGGATTTGCCTCGCGTTTTGCTCCGTGCGCCGCGCAACGCCCAACAGCACAGCATTGCGCGCTTCATTAGAAAGCAGCGCCAATTTCCGTGCCGCTGCCCGCGCCGCGCGCGCTTGTTCCCGTACGGATGACTTCGCCGCGCTCTGCCGGTGCGTTGCTCATCGCCCCGCCTCAAGCAACACAATGTTGTCCCGCGTAAACACCACCAGGTTTTTGCTTTGCGCCGCGCTTTCCTTTGCTCCGCCATTCTGGGCAAACGCATCGGCGCTCGCGCAATTCGCAATCCCCCGCGCAAATTCGCGCCCGTCCAGGTCCACGATGCTCACCACATCCATCGCGCCAAACTGTTTTTCCATGCGCACCACGCCGCTGCTCAGCAAACTCGCCTTTTTCGCCGTAATTGCCCGATGCGCTCCGCCGTCTACCACCAACGCCCGGAAACTCCCGCGGCAAATGCAATCCAACGCCGCTTTCCCTTCATCCGCGCGCCCGGAGCGAACACCGTCCCCAGTTTTTCCCCGGCAAGAAGTTTCTTCAATGTCCCCGGCTCGTTTCCCGCTGCGATCGCCGCAATTCCTCCGCAGTTCATCGCAATTTCCGCCGCTTCGAACTTCGTTGACATCCCGCCTCGCCCGCCCGGCGACGGCCCCGCCGCAACCGCTCGCAGCTCCGGCGTGATTCTCTCCACGTAACCCAGCGTTTCCGTCGTTCCACTTTTCGTCCGCATCAGCCCGGGCACGTTTGTCAGCAGCACCAGCGCATCCGCTTCCAGTCCGCTCATGGCCAACGCCGCCAGCCGGTCGTTGTCGCTGAACGCCGCCTTGCGCCCTCCGCCTTTTTCTTCTAGTTCCGCCGTCGAAACCGTATCGTTCTCATTCACAATCGGCAGCACGCCGAACCCGATCAGTTTCTCCATCGTCCGCCGCAAATTCGAATATCGCCGCCAGTTGCTGAAATCTTCTTCAGTCAGCAGAACCTGTGCCACCTTAATCCCGTGTTCTTCGAACATCCTCTTATAAGCCGCCATCAGCAACCCCTGCCCGGCCGCCGCGCATGCCTGCTTCACGGCCATGTCCTTCAGCCGCGCCGTGTGCAGCCCCAAAACCCAGCGTCCCAGTCCCACCGCGCCTGAACTGACCAGCACGGCCTGCCGCCCTTCTTTCATCAACTCCGCGATCCCTTGCACAATCGGCTCAACGCGTTTCGCGCAGAGTTCGCCATTCGGCTCCGTGACCGTACTTGTCCCGAGCTTGATAATGATGCGCCGCGCAGCCCGCAGGCCCGCCCGGCACTCTTTCTCTCCGTTTTGTTCAGCCGCCATATGCCTCAAACCAACCATCATTCTAAACCACTTAGATTACGCCAAACGCGTCCCCTCACCTATCGCCCCGAAAATGATTCGTAGTGGGTCATCAGTTCGCATTTTTTGGTTCATGACACAATAGGTCAAGAATTCAAACCGCCGAAACAGTGCCAAACATTCGTCCGGTGTATTGCTTCACCCCAATAGTCCAGTACTCTTAAAGGTACATTCTTCGCAGGTATAGATATGACTGCCATGCAACGCCGACCAAGAAAATTCCAACACTGGCCGCAGCCCGTCGTATCGTAGAAATGGAGTAGGTTCGGAAGAGTCCCATGAAAAAGTTGCGTTTTCTAGTGTCGTTGACCAACGACGACAACGATTATCAAATCGAGCAGGCCAGCGCCACGGACGAAGCGGCCCGCAAACTCGGCGTCTCCGCTCAAGTCATCTATGCCGGCAACGATGCCATCACGCAGAGCACGCAGCTCCTGCAGGCGATTCAAGCTGCTCCGCAAGACCGCCCGGACGCGATTCTTTTCGAGCCCGTCGGCTCCACGGCTCTCCCGCAAGTCGCCCGCGCCGCCATCAACGCCGGAATCGGATGGGCCGTTCTCAACCGCGAGGCAACTTACATCGCCGAATTGCGCGCCCTCAAAAAATCTCCCATCTTCACCATCAGTGCGGATCATACGGAAATTGGCAGAATTCAGGGCCGACAGTTCAATGCATTGCTTCCCAAAGGCGGTTCTATCCTTTATATACAGGGCCCTTCGGAGAACTCCGCCGCCAAGGAACGCACGTCGGGCTTGATGGAAACCAAGCGCGACAATATTCAGGTCACTGTCCTCAAAGGCCAGTGGACCGAAGAAAGCTCGCAAAAGTCTGTGCGCTCCTGGCTCAAGCTCACCACTTCGCAAAAAGCTGTGATTGATCTGATTGGCGCGCAGGACGATTCGATGGCTATCGGCGCGCGCAAGGCCTTTCAGGAATTGTCCAACGAATCCGACCGCGAACGCTGGCTCAAACTTCCGTTCACCGGCTGCGATGGCTTGCCGAAAACTGGACAAGCCTGGGTGAAGAGCGGCCTGCTCGCTGCGACAGTCTATTCGCCGCCAAACACCGGCCTTGCCATCGAAATGCTCTTGCAAACTATTCAAAGCGGCAAGGATCTGCCTGAACGGGCTCTCGTCGAACCGTCTTCTATTCCTGCAATCGGTCAATTGCGCCCCCAGTTCGGCTAGTTTTTTTTTTCGCCACTGTCCAGAGGAATTCTCGCAGGGTTACTCAATCGTTTTTCTAGACTCATTTCTGCGCTTGTCTGTTTCTTCGCTGGGCGTATAATGCCGCGGTTGGTTTGTATGCGTTTTCATTCCCGCTTCCTCAGGAGTTCTTGATGGCCACCGCTACGAATTCCGAATCCATTAAGCGCAGAGAGTTTTTGACAAAGACAGGCAGCGGCTTGCTCGCTGCCGCAGCAATTCCTGCCCGTGCAGCCCTCGCTGCTCCTGCAGACGGTTCTCCCGCAGAGACGGCCGCCTTTCCTCCTCCTCCTTCCTTGCGCACGCCAAGCAAGGGCGCGAAAAAGAAAATCCCCATCGGCGTCTTCGATCCCGTCTACGACGACCTTTCGCTCGACGCCATGCTGGAAAAGGTCAGCGCGCTCGGTCTTGAAGCCATGGAAATCGGCACCGGCGGCTATCCGAACAACAAGCACTGCCCTCTGGACGATTTGATCGCGGACAAGAGCAAAGCAAAAGCTTGGCTGAAAAAGTTTGAAGAAAAGGGAATCCGCGTTGCCACGCTGAGCTGCCACGGAAACCCCGTTCATCCCAACGCGCAACATGCGGCCAAGGATGCGGACACCTTCAGGAAGACTGTCCAGCTTGCGGAAATGCTCGATGTAAAAGTAATCGTCGGATTCTCCGGCTGCCCGGGCGGCACGCCTCAGGACACGCAGCCCAACTGGATTACCTATCGCTGGCCGCCTGAATTCAACGAAATGCTCCAGTGGCAGTGGAAAGAGAAGGTCATCCCCTACTGGAAAGAAGCGGCCAAGTTCGCCCGTTCACACGGCATCAAGCGTTTAGCCTTTGAGATGCATCCCAATTTCGTCGTGTATAACCCCAAGACGCTTTTGAATCTGCGCGAAGCAGTCGGCGAAGAGATCGGCGCGAATTGCGACTTGAGCCATCTTTTCTGGCAAGGTTGCGACCCCGTCGAAGTGATCCACTTCCTCGGCAAGCAAGGTGCGATTTTCCATGCTCATATGAAGGACACGGTCCTGTTCCCCGAAAACCTGGCGAAGTTCGGCGTTCTGAACTTTTCTTTCGACAAGAATGATCTTGACCAGGCTTCCGACACATTCCGTGCCGTCGGTTATGGCCACAGCGCTTCTCTATGGAAGTCCGTGCTGCAGGCGTATATGGATGTCGACTACGAAGGAATCCTCAGCATTGAAAACGAAGATCCAATTCTGTCGGGTGAAGTTGGCGTCGAGCGTGCCGCCTACGTTCTAAAGAACATTCGCAAGGAAATTCTCGGAGAATAGTTCGGAGGAGAACTCAATGCAACGAAGAGAGCTGTTCCGGTTGCTCGGCGCTGGCGCCGTTTTGCCTGCGGTGACTCCGGAGATTTTCACGATACTCCGCCAAGCCCAGCCCGGCGCGGACTACCGGCTGCGCACGCTGGACGCGCATCAGAACGCAACCGTCGTTGCGATGATTGACCTCATCATTCCCGCGACGGACACGCCCGGCGCAAGAGGCGCCCGCGTCAACGAATTCATTGACTTGATTCTCACCGATTGGGCGATCCCGGAAGAGAGGAAGGCTTTTCTCGATGGCCTCGCCGGAATCGATAAGCAAAGCAACGAGCTGTTCGAGAAAAAATTTGTGGACGCGTCTGCTCAGCAACAAGAAACGCTATTGCGTGCGATTGACGATGTCTTGATGGCTAATCGCCAGCGCCCCGTGCGCCACGGAAATACCGTGCCCGAAGTGGACGCGCAGATGAAAGGCCAGTTCTGGGTCGTCTTCAAAAACATTACCCTGCATGGCTACTACACTTCGCAGGTAGCTTTTGAAAAAGAATTGAAGATGGAAATCATTCCGGGCGCGCAGCACGGTTGTGCTCCCGTCGGCAATGCCTAACCCAGGAGAAGAGAATGGCGACGAATACCTATGATGCGCTGATTGTCGGGTCGGGAATTACGGGCGGCTGGGCGGCTAAGGAGTTGACGGAAAAAGGGCTCAACGTGCTGATTCTGGAAGCGGGCCGCACGATCATTCCGGAAAAAGATTACGTAGAGCACGTTCCCACTTGGGAATTGAAATACCGCGGCTGGGACGAACGACCGCAGCGCCAACAAACACAATACGTCCAGCGCGAGTGCTACTACGCGTGCGACGAGTACTCGCACAAATTTTTCGTTAACGATCAGGAGAACCCGTACACGAATGCGCCCGACACAAAGTTCACTTGGATTCGCGGCCGGCAAGTTGGAGGCAAGTCCATCACCTGGGGCCGCCAGAGCTATCGTTGGAGCGATCTCGACTTCGAAGCGAATCTCCGAGAAAGCGTTGCCGTAGATTGGCCAATTCGCTACGCGGACCTCGCTCCGTGGTACGACTATGTGGAAGGATTCGCGGGAATCAGCGGCCAGCCCGAAGGCTTGCCACAACTGCCAGATGGGAATTTTCTGCCCCCGATGGAAATGACCTGCGTGGAGCTGGATGTTCGCGAAGCGCTCTCGAAACATTTTGATGATCGCATCATGACCATCGGCCGCTCGGCCGTGCTCACACGCGTCCACAAAGGCCGCGCCGCGTGCCACTACTGCGGTATCTGCCATCGCGGCTGCATCACCCAATCGTATTTCAGCAGTTTGAACTCCACACTGCCAGCCGCCGCGAAAACCGGCAAGATGACGATTCGTCCGTACAGCGTCGTCCAAAGTGTGATTTACGATTCCGCAAAGCGGCGCGCCACAGGATTGCGGGTAATTGACGCGCAAACGAAAGAAACGATGGAATACAAGGGACGCATTATTTTTCTCTGCGCGTCTGCGCTTGAATCCACGCGCTTGATGTTGAACTCCGCCACCTCTGAATTTCCGAACGGGCTTGGCAACTCGAGCGGCGAGCTCGGCCACAATCTCATGGATCATCATATGGGCAGCGGCGCTTCCGGCGTTATGCCCGGCCATGAAGACAAGATGCCGTTCGGCAACCGTCCGAACGGAATTTACGTTCCGCGCTTCCGCAATGTGAACGAAAAAACGAAGCAGAAGAATTTCAATCGCGGCTACGGGTATCAGGGCGGCGGCAGCAGAGATGGTTGGATCCGCGGCTCGTTCATGACCGGCTTCGGCGTGGAGTTCAAGAACATGCTGAAAATGCCCGGACCCTGGCGCATGTCGCTCGCGGGATTCGGGGAGTGCCTTCCGTATCATTCCAATTACGCGGAGATCAACAAGGACAAAGTGGACGCCTGGGGAATCCCGACGCTCACCATCAATTGCAAATGGGGAGACAACGAAAAAGCAATGTCGCACGACATTGCAGTGCAGGGTGCGGAAATTCTCGCCGCGTCCGGTGCACGTGAAATCAATATGTTTTCGCAGATGTCGCCGCCGGGACTTGGCATTCACGAAATGGGAACCGCTCGCATGGGCCGCGATCCCAAAACTTCCGTGCTCAACGCCCACAATCAAGTACACGACATCCCGAATCTTTTCATGACCGACGGTGCGTGCATGACTTCTGCCGCGTGCGTGAATCCTTCCCTAACTTATATGGCGCTCACGGCGAGAGCGTGCGATTATGCCGTGTCGCAGATGAAGAAGAACGAACTCTAGTCCAAGTTGCAGACTGAGGGAAAATTCATGGCCCAGGTGAACCGCTCGCCGAAGACGTACGACGTGTGCATCATCGGATCCGGAGCCGGCGGAGGCATGGCCGCGAAGATCCTGACCGAAGGCGGTCTCGACGTCGTGCTGCTCGAGGCTGGCCCGCAGGTTCATCCTGAAAAAGACTACAAAATGCTGATGTGGCCGTATGATTTGCCGCATCGCGGCGTGGGTGTCGGCGGAAAAGAAAGCGAGAATTTCGGCGAATTTTTGGCGCCGAATGGCGCATGGCAAATTGAAGGCGAGCCGTACGTTTCCGCACCTGGTTCCGATTTCCAGTGGTTTCGTTCGCGAATTGTCGGTGGCAGAACGAATCACTGGGGACGCATTGCTTTGCGTTTTGCTCCGGTGGATTTTCGCTCGAAAACGCGCGATGGTCTTGGCGACGATTGGCCGATTGCCTACGAAGACCTCGCGCCGTACTACGACAAAGTCGAATCGTACATAGGTGTTTTCGGTACGCAGGAAAGTGTCTCGAGCGCGCCGAACGGCGTTTTTCTTCCGCCGCCGAAACCGCGCTGCCACGAACATCTTGTAAAGTCTGCATGCGACAAACTGAACATCGCGTGCATTCCTTCGCGGCTGGCGATTTTGACGAAATCACTTAACGGCCGGCCGCCCTGCCACTACTGCGGCCAGTGCAGCCGCGGTTGTACGACCGCGTCGAATTTCAGCTCGAGCCAGGTGTTGTTGCCACCGGCGATGGCGACTGGAAAATTGACCCTCATCACAGGAGCTATGGCGCGCGAAATCGTCGTCGGAAAAACCGGAAAAGCCGAAGCGGTTTCCTACGTTGACAAAGCGACGAAGAGCGAAAAGCGCGTTTACGCAAAAGCAGTTGTGGTTGCGGCAAGTGCGTGCGAATCTGCGCGTCTGCTTTTGAATTCAAAATCTTCTTTGTTCCCGGATGGAATCGCGAACTCTTCCGGCACTGTCGGACGATATTTGACGGACTCGGTGGGCAGCGATGGCTGGGGAGAAATTCCGGCGCTGGCGAAAATGCCGCCGCACAACCACGACGGCGTCGGCGGCATGCATGTTTATATGCCGTGGTGGAAATACGATCGCAAGAATGATTTTCCGCGGGGGTATCACATTGAAGTCTGGGGTGGGCGGGACTTGCCCGGCGCGGGAATGTTCGTTCAGATGAACCACGACGAGGAAGGATACGGCGCGAGCCTGAAAAAACGCGCGCGCGAAGTGTACGGGACCACGGTTGGCTTTTCCGGGCGCGGGGAAATGATTCCGAATCCGGATACGTACTGCGAAATCGATCCGTACAAAGTGGATCGGTGGGGAATTCCGGTTTTGCGGTTCCACTTCAAATGGTCGGAGTTCGAAATCCGTCAAGCGAAAGATATGCAGGATACCTTCAAATCGATCGTCGAAACGATGGGCGGAACATACAAGACGCGCACACCGATTGATGGGGCGAACGCATTTGGAATTCTTGCCGGCGGGAAAATCATTCACGAAGTCGGCACAGCGCGTATGGGAGACGATGCGAAGTCGAGCGTGCTCAACGGATATTGCCAGGCGCATGACGTGAAAAATCTTTTCGTCACGGATGGAGCGCCCTTGGTGACGAATCCGGATAAGAATCCGACGCTGACGATCATGGCCTTGTCATGGCGTGCTTCAGACTATTTGCTGCAAGAAGCGAAGAAAGGGAGCCTCTGATGAGCGGCCAGGGCGTAACGCGACGAGATGTGTTGAGGACGCTGGCGGCGGGGGCCGTGGGCGGCTCGGTGCTGCAGGTGATACCGGCGAAGGCGGCGGAGTATGCGCACCAGATGGTACACAAGGAAAAGACCGCGGCGCCGGCAGGGAAGTACGCGCCGAAGTTCTTCGATGCGCATCAGTACGAAACGCTGAATTCGCTTTGCGACACGATTATTCCGAAAGATGAAAAATCGGGCGGAGCGATTGAAGCGGGCGCGCCGGAGTTCATTGATTTGCTGACGAGCGAGAACGAAGAGTATCAATTGAAACTCGGCGGCGGACTGCTGTGGCTCGATACGCATTGCGTGGACCAGTACGGGAAGACTTACCTGCGAGTGCATGCCGGAGCAGCGGAAAGAAGTGCTAGATCTGATCGCCTTCCGGAAAAATGCAAAGATGGAAGCGTCATTGAGCCAGGGCGTGGTGTTTTTTGCGTTCCTGCGAAATATGACGTGCGACGGTTTTTATACCAGCAAGATCGGGATCGAAGATTTGCAGTACATTGGCAATGTTGCGCGGAATGAATGGCCGGGCTGTCCGGAACTGCCGAGCTGAACAGGAAAAGACAAAACTGTGAAGTAGCTCGGCAATAAAGTAAGGAAGCAAGGAAAAATATTCAGAGCAGTCCAGAACGCGGAGCCTTGTCGGGTGCAAGAAAGATCCCTTGCTAAAAGGCAACCGCTCGGGACAGACATGCTCCGAGCGCGCCGCATGATGTCTGGCTAACCTGCCAGAATCACCCCCGCCATCTGTTTTTTTGTCAGTGTTCAGTCCCAAAAGAGGATAACGCGTGGTGTTTTCATAGACTTTTAAGCGTTGATTTTAAGGAAGTTGGGGGAAGAGGAGAAGTACGCTCGGAAAAGTTTTCGAGCCTCCATAGGGCCTTGACAAAAGCAGGCGTCACCAGAGAAGCCACAACGAGGTTGATCCTTCTAGGAAAGCCGGGCGAAGCGAAGTGCGACGCGGGCTTTTGCTCTGGCGGATTGTTCTTCGCGGTTCTTCGGTTCAGCCGTGGTTTCAAGGGATTGGAGGAGACGACTGGAGGCGGCGGCAATTTCTTCGATGGCGGCGTGGAATGCGGCTTCGTTGGCTTTGGAGGGCGTGTGGAAACCGGAGATTTTGCGGACGAATTGGACAGAGGCGGCGCGTACTTCGTCTGGAGTGACGGGCGGATCGAAGTTGAAGAGAGTTTTTATGTTGCGACACATGGCATTCACCTGTAAGAGTTGACAGTATCAAGAATCGAGGGCAGAAATAAAGTGAGCCTCTGTATCAGTCTGAATTTCGAACCTAAGTTGTGAGGATTCAGTTCCTTTAGAGACTGCCCCACTGCCCCGACAAGGAAATGCTTGCGGCAAGTGAGGGGTCTGCAATAGGCTATTGGGACCGCGCTTTGATTGACCGAGGTATTTTCTCAGGAAAGTGTTCGCGGAGCGGTTTTGCGCGGCCCAAGTGTGAAACGGGCAAGCGAAGCTTTGGACGAATCCCCAGGGATGCATTGCGGGTTGGTGCGTGCGGGAGCGGGTAAAGCAGCAGGGTTTAGCAAGAAGAATTCATGGAGGAAGAAAATGCGTAAGTGGTTTGCGGTAATGGTGGTGGGGGCGTGTATCAGCCTGCCGGTGGTGGCACAAGAGAAGGACGCGGATGCGAAGGATGCGGTTAGTTCGCCGGCACCAAGGGCGAATGCGGCCAGCGCACCGAACGTTTCAAAGAGCCCGTGGGCGCTGCCTGCACAGCCGAAGATGACGCCGTTTCCGGCAGGAGCGCCGGCGAAGGATGAAACAACTCCCGGGCAGCTTTGGCCAAAGTATGAATTGGCTGGCGGCTACAGCTATGTGAATTTTGGCCCGGGCGATCCGTTCAGTTCGTTTGGTTCACAGGGCGGGACAGGTTCGTTCACCATACAATCCGATGAGTTACCTGGGCTTGACGGCAGAAGTTGGCGGGTACACTTTTCAGCGGAATGTGAACGGCAATCAGTTGCAGGGTTCCCTCACAACGTTTCTGGCTGGGCCTCGGCTGAACCTGCGAAGATTCGATCACTTCGTTCCGTTCACCGAGTTCCTTTTTGGCGCGGCGAACGGCCGTTTCGAAATAACGGGAGGGAATCCTCAGTACGCGTTTGCCCTGGCGGCCGGCGGCGGCGTGGACGTCGTGTTCACCAAGAATCTCGTGTGGAGGTTCGCGCAGATCGACTATCTGATGACGGACTTCTCGGGGACGAACGTTGGCTCGAGCGCAAGGCAGAACAGTTTGCGGCTAGGTTCGGGAGTGGTGTATCGCTGGGGATTCCCTGCGCCTCCTCCTCCTGAGAACCATCCCCCGGTTGCTGCTTGCTCGGTTAGCCCGGCTTCAGTGTATGCGGGTTCGAACGACGCCGTTTCGCTGCACGTGAACGCGAGCGATCCGGACAACGATACGCTGACTTATACCTATTCGGCGACTGGTGGAACCGTGGAGGGCACGGGAGCCGAGGCACGGTGGACGACGACCGGCCTTGCGGTGGGAACGTACACTGCGACAGCCAAAGTGGATGATGGAAAGGGCGGCTCGGCGACGTGCTCGGCGGATTTGAAAGTGGATCCGAAACCGAATCAGAACCCGACGATTTCGTGCTCAACAGACCGCAGCCCGATTATGCCGGGTGAGCGGACGGGAATTAGCTTCGACGGCTAGCGATCCGGACGGCGATCCGCTGACGTACACCTACAGCGCGACTTCCGGCCAGGTGAGCGGCGACGGCGCGAAGGCGACGTTTGATTCGACCGGACTGGCTGCCGGAAGCTACACGGTGAAGTGCGCCGTGAGCGACGGACGAGGCGGGACGGCGGAATCTTCGACGAACGTAGACGTGCAACAGCCACCGCCGCCTCCGCAGGCGAGCAAGGCCGGCGATTGCGGCTACAACGCAGTGGGCGCGTCGCGGTTTGACAATGCCTGCAAGCGTGTGGGCGACGACGTGGCGCTGCGCTTGAAGAACGATGCAACGGCGAAGCTCGTGATCGTCGGGTACGCAGACGCAAAGGAGCCGAAGGCTGCAAAGCTGGCGGCGACTCGTGCGGAACTCGCGAAGAAGTACCTGGGCGAAAAGGGCATCGACGCGGCGCGCATTTCGACGCGCGTTGGCGAAGCGTCCAAGGAAAAGGGACAGGAAAAGGCAAACCGGCGCGTGGACTTTGTGATCGTGCCGGAAGGCGCGACGTACTAGAAACAGCGGCCGATTTTCCAGCGGTCGATGAAGAAACAGAATCAACAGGGCGGGCTCTTCGGTGAAAGCTGAAGAGCCCGCAGTTTTTTGCGCGGGGGAAATTTGAACGGGAAGCGAGTGAAGACGGAAGCGTTGCGCGTCGTGTCGATTGCAGGGTTGGTGTGCTGCTCGGCGATGGCAGTGCGTGCGCAAAAGTGGGAGCGAATTGGGCCGGAGGGCGGGAATGCGATTTCGCTGGCGGAGACCGGCGATGGTGAGGTGCTGCTCGGGACACCGGACGGGCATGTGTTCGCCTCGAGCGATGGCGGGGAGCGGTGGGAGTTGCGGGGAAGAGTGGGGAACAGAACGGACGGAGTGGCGCAGGGGCTTGTGACGGATTTGCGGAGGAAGACAAGAGTGTTCGCAGCGGTGTGGACGCAGGATCCGGCGGCGGGAGGCGGCGTTTTTCGGAGTGAGGATGGTGGGAGGACATGGACCGCAAGTGGATTGCAGGGGGAGG
This sequence comes from uncultured Acidobacteriota bacterium, assembly GCA_963794175.1. Classification (GTDB taxonomy): domain Bacteria; phylum Acidobacteriota; class Terriglobia; order Acidiferrales; family UBA7541; genus Acidiferrum. Next base: position 190,493 of record CAWCCV010000016.1, read on the forward strand.
CCGTGCGGGCGCTGGCGCAATCGGCGAGCAGCCCAGACGTATTTGTGGCTGGGGCGAGGACCGGAGTGTTTCGAAGCGCAGATGCGGGGAAGAATTGGGAGCGCATTTCGCCAGCAGGAGACGAGGAGCTTAGAAATTTGGATTCAATTGCGATCGACCCGCGCAATGCGAACGTGATTTATCTGGGGACTTATCATTTGCCGTGGAAGACGACGGATGGCGGAAAAAGCTGGAAGCCGATTGCGGTGGGAATGATTGATGATTCGGATGTGATGAGTGTAGTAGTTGACCGGAGCGATCCGGAGAGAATTTTTGCGAGCGCTTGTTCGGGGATTTATCGCAGCGGGAACGGCGGAGCGCAGTGGACGAAGCTGCAGGGGATTCCCTACGTGTCGCGGCGAACGCAGCAGATTGCACAGGATCCGGGAAATGCGGCGGTGTGGTATGCGGGAACTACCGAAGGGCTGTGGCGTTCAAAGGACGGGGGCGAGAGCTGGGAACGCTTGACCGGGCGGGATGCGGTTGTGAATGCCATTGCGTTTACGGAAAAGGGAACGCGGCTGCTGCTGGGGACGGAGGACGGGATTCTGCTGGGCATGGATTCTCTGAAAACGTTCGCCGCACGCAATGTTGGATTTGCACATCCGGTGGTGCGGGCGTTTGCCGTGAGCGAAACGGATTCGCGGCATCTGGTGGTTGCAGTTGAAGGCGATGCGGGGCTGCGCGAGAGCATTGATGAAGGAAAAAGCTGGCGAGTGTTTTCTGGACCGACGGGGCCGGTGAATGTTCTTTTTTCGGTTGGGGACAATTGGTATGCCGCTTTGCGCGGAGGTGGCGCGGCGCAATTCGATGCGAAAACGAGCAAGTGGAAAGAGATTCGATTCGTGGTGATGGAGATGGAGCGAAATTCAGGAAAGGGCGGGTCAACCCAGGCAAAGCAAATGCGGGAACGAATTCGCAAGCCGGAAGTGAGCGCTATGACGGCTGTTGGAGGGAGACTCTTCGTGGCGACTGGCAAAGGATTGTGGGCGGGAGGCACGCGGGCGGGAGTGCTGCAACGTGCCTTGGGAAAACAGTTTGCGGAAAAAGTGATGGACCTGGCGGTGGATTCCTGCGGGAAGCGAACTGCTAGCCATTGCGCAAGACCGTCTGTGGCGGTCGGTGGACGGCGGGAAGACCTGGGAAACGGGGAATGCGCCGGAAAACGCGGGCGACCTATTGTGGACGAGAATGGCGGGCGGGGAGCGGCGTGCTGTGCTGGTCGGTGCGCGGAACGGCGTGTTTGCGCGCGAATTGGGGACGGGGTTGGGAGAAAAGAAGGATTGGAGACTTTTGCAGTCGGGGCTTCCGGCAGCCGCTTCGTGGGCTCCGGTGATGAGCGAAAGGTTCTGGTTGATTCCGATGAGGGCGGGAGGCGTCTATTTGTCGAAGGATCGTGGCCGCAGCTGGGAGCGATTGGAGATGGCAGGCTCCGGACTTGTCCAGAGCGTTGCGCTGGCGGGCCCCGTGGTGTGGGCCAAGACGCAGACGGATGGTTTATTTGCGGGGAGTCGGCCGTGAGCGCCGGAGGGCACTTGTTTGCGATTGCGGAGACGGTCCGGCGGCTCGACCAAGGAATGGGAGACGGCGTAACGTGCATCTTCCCAATCAAATGAAGTTCGTCTGAACCCTTTTCAGACCGGCCCACTCTTGCTAGGCTAGGCGGCGCGAGACCTGTGTCTTTCGCATGCAGCCAAGCCCACAAAAATCGGCGCAATCGGGGATTCCCCGGGAACTGGAAGAGAGCCTCGGCCAGCTGGAAGGCCGGATTCCGGCGAATGAACTCGCCCTGCGCGTGGTAAGGGCGGCGACTTCACTGCCGGGAGTACTTGGCGCGCGTTTGTGGCGCGTGGAGCAGGACTCGGCCGACGTTTGGGCGGAGATCGGAACGCTGCCCGCGCTGGAAAACAGTCCTTCAAGAATTTTTTCTCCGAAAAAAAATGAAACGCCTTCATCGGTCTGGACCGGTGCGCTTGGAAGCGACGATTTTCGCATGAGGGTGCTCGAAGTGCATGGGCAGAGCGCGATTTCGGAACAGGTGCAATCGCAGCTGGGACTGCTGGCGCGATTTGCGGCGCTTGCACTCGCGCTGGCCGAGCGGCGCGGAACGATGGAGGAGCTTTCGAGCATCGTCGAAGCGACGAAGAAACTAAATTCGACGCTGGATCTGGGCGAGCTGATTCACATTATTTTGCAGATTGCGACGCGGCAGACAGGCGCACAGCGCGGCACGGTTTTTCTGGTGGACGCGGAGAAAAATGAAATCTGGTCATTGGTGGGAATCGGGCTGGAGCAGCAGGTCATTCGATTGCCTTCAGATCGCGGAATTGCGGGATGGGTCGCGCAGAACGGGCGGTCGGTGAGGCTTGAAAACGCGTATGAGGATCCGCGCTTCGAACCGGAAGTGGACCGCAGAATCGGATTTACCACGCGGCGCTTGCTTTGCCTGCCGATTCGAAATGAGGACGGCGGGATTGTGGGCGTGCTGCAACTTTTGAACAAAGAAGAGCCATTTACGATAGAGGATGAAGCGTTTCTGGATGCGCTGAGCGCGCATGTGGCGATTGCCCTGGAGAAGGCGCAGCTGCACCGCGAACGAGTGGAAAAAGAAAAGCTGGAGCGCGATCTTTCGCTGGCGCGGGAAATTCAGGCGGGGCTGCTGCCGGATGCGCCGCCGGTGGTGCCGGGAATCGAAATTGCGGTTTCGCATCGCGCGTCGCAGATGGTCGGCGGGGATTACTACGATTTTGTGCGGCTGCCGCCCGTGGAGAACGGCGGATGGTTGATCGTGGTGGCGGACGTAGAGGGAAAAGGCGCGGCTTCTGCGCTGGTGATGGCGAATGTGCAAGCGACGCTGCACGCGTTGGCGGACCAGCCTGGGCCGCTCGAGAAATTGCCAGCGACGATCAATCAGAAGATGCTGGTGGCAGGTTCAGGCGGGAGGCGGACGAAATATTTGAGCATGTTTCTCGCGTCGCTGGATGAGAGCGGGCGGAACGTGCGTTACGTGAATGCAGGACATGTGCCGCCGGCGGTGATTCGCGCGGATGGTTCGTGCGAGTGGTTGACGGAAGGCGGGATGGTGGTTGGGTTGATGCCGGAGCAGGAATACTTGAGCGGCGAGCTGACGTTGGGAAAGGACGATTTGCTGGTGGCGTGCACCGACGGGATTACGGAAGCGATGGACGCGGGCGGAAATGAATTTGGGCGCCCGCGGCTGGCGGAATTGGTGACGAGATTGCGCGCGCTAGCGCCGCAGGAAATTCTGGATGGCGTGCTGGAAGCGGTGAACGCGCATGCGCGCGGCGGCGTGTATGAAGATGACCGCATTTTGATGGTGCTGAAGGCGCTTTAGTTGATTTGCGCGGGTTGTGTCTGCCGGTAGCGTTCGAAAAATCCCAGGACACGTTTTCTAAATTCATCTGGTTCATAGCCGAGGGCGGCGGTGTGGTAGGCGCGCGGGACTCGCCACAATTCTTTCGGACCGCGGGCTGCGCGGAAAATCATTTCACTGTGGCGGCAGGGAAGCGCGTGGTCTTGTTCATCGCAGATGATGAGGACTGGAAAGGTGCGCGCGGCAACAGATTTTTCTGGCGAGACTTCCGAAGGGGGAAAGCCCGCGAGACTTGCTCCGCGATAGACCATGAGCCATGCGCCGGGCGCGAAGAGCGTTTTGCCGAGCCAGGGGTATTGGCGCAGGCCGGCGTAGTCGTAAGCAGCTTCTTGCAAACTTGCGAAGGAAGCCTCAGCGACTACAGCTTCGATGCGCGGATCGGCGCCTGCGGATTGCAAGCGAAATGCCTGCACCCATGGATTCACCGAGGGCGAAGAGATGCCGGGGTTTTTCGGAAGCTTCGAGCGCGTCAATGATGGCGCTGGTGTCTCTGCGCTCGAGCCAGCCGTAGGTGGCGATGTCGCCACCGCTGTCGCCGTGGGAACGCGCGTCCATCATGACTACCGAATAGCCGTTTTGGAGGAGGGGTTCGGATTGGCCGACGACGCCGATGCGATTGTCGGAAACTCCGTGAAAGAGCAGCACCCAGGAGCCGTTGGGATTTTCCGCGCGCACTTTCCAGCCGCGCAGGATGGCGCCGTCGGGAGTTTTGACGACGAAATCGTCGCGTTTGCCGTGCGTGTGCTTGAAGCTTTCGTCGGCGTCGCGGACAAGGTCCGCGGTTAGGGCGCGCTTGCATCGGATGCAGGAACATCGGGCCGGCAAGCCAGCCTCCAACCGCCGCGAGCGCGACGGGAAAGAGAATCAAGATCAGCAGAATGCGGATGGCGCGTTTCATCTGCTTAGAGTTACGAAACTGGCGGCCGCGGAGTTCCCGCAACGTTCCAGGCGCTAAGAACGGAAGAGCACAGATTCGCGCTGGAACATTTTGACGGCGAGAAACAGCGCGACGGCCGCGTACGCGCAGGTGGAAACGAAAATGATGGCGATGAAATGCCAGTGGTAGGTGCCGATGACGAGCTCCTTGCACAGGAGGCTGACATTGAGAATTGGTACTAGGGCGAGTTTGGCGTTGAGGTCGATTCCGGGCGACATGGCGGCGATTGCCGGGATGATAACGACAGAAAATCAGCGGTACGATGATAAGTCTGCGCTTCTTTGTAGGTTTTGGCAAACGAGGCGATCATCAGCTAGATCGGAGGAAAAAAGAACCGCCAAAGGGATCGGCCATGATGAAAACGGAAAGCGCGGCGCCGATGCCGATGTGCATTTCCATACCTTCTTTTCCGGGCTTGAACCGTATTTGCTTGAAGAGCGATGCACCAGCGCGAATGAAATGCCCATGGAAATGACGGAAAGCGCGGCGGTCGCGAGGGCGGTGGTGAGGACCAGCAAGAACTTTCCGACCACGAGATGCGCGCGGGAAATCGGGCTGGAGAGGATGGTCTCCATCGTGCCGCGTTCTTTTTCGCCGGCCGTGAGGTCGATGGCGGGATGCATTCCGCCGTTGAAGCAGAGAAAGACGACGATATAGGCGATGAATCCGCCGAAGAAGAGGGCCGCTCCTGATTTTTCCGGCGGCGCGACGTTTTTCTGCGTTACTTCGAAGGGATCGAGGACTTCCACGGGAAGTTTCTTGGCGACGACGCGGTTCTTTACAACGTTCATCCCGGTAGGCTCTTCAGTGCATCGTTTAGCTTGTTCCAGCCGCGATTTCGGATTTCAGTTCGCCGCTGTAGTTGTAGATAATGACTTCCAGTTTCTTTTGATCCGCCAACACTTTTGTCGAAACCCGGGGGAATCTCCACCGCAACGAGGGATCTCCTTTTCGATGACTTGATCTTTCCAGTTTTGGCGTCGCGGGGACGATCTCGATCTTTCGGAGTCGCTTTAAGCGCGGCGAGAACTCCGGGCGAGTCATCACCGCCGATAACCATGATTTTGGGGGAGGCTTCTTCGGTTTTGCTGACGATGCTGCCAATAAAGCGATCCGAAGCCCACGCTCAAGAGCGGAAACAAGAAGAGCGGGATCACGACGCTGGCGATGACGGTTCGGCGGTCGCGCAGCGCTTCACGAAGTTCCTTGCGATAGACGATGCCAATGTTGCGGAGCGACATTTACTTGGCCTCCGGTTCGACGTACAGGGGTGCGACCACTTTGACGAAGATTTCTTCGAGATCTTGCTCGCCATGCTTTTCCCGCAACTGCTCCAGAGTGCCCTCTGTCAGAAGCTTTCCCGATTGGATGATACCGATGGTGTCGCAGAGCTTTTCGACTTCGCTCATGACGTGGGTGGAGAAGATGACGGTCTTGCCGCGGTCGCGACATTCCTTGATGAACGCGATGATAGTGCGCGCGGTCATCACGTCGAGGCCGGAAGTGGGCTCATCGAAAATCATAACGGGCGGATCGTGGACGAGGGTGCGCGCGATAGACGTTTTTTGCTTCATGCCGGTAGAAAGCTTGTCGCAGCGGCGGTCGCGAAATTCATTCATGTCGAGCCGGTTGAAGATGGTATCGATACGTTGCTTGAGCGTGGCCTCATCGAGTCCATTGAGGCGGCCGAAATATTCGACCATTTCCTGCGCGGTGAGGCGCGGGTAGAGGGCCGTGCCGCCGGAGAGAAAGCCAACGGAGGCACGGACTTTTTCCGGGGATTCGACAACATCGTGGCCATCGACAATAGCCGTGCCGTCTGTGGGTTCGAGAATGGTGGCGAGCATGCGGAGCGTCGTGGTTTTGCCGGCGCCGTTGGCGCCGAGCAGGCCGTAGATTTGGCCTGGCCTTGCGGTGAAAGTTACGTTATCCACGGCGCGGACTTCACCGCGCTTTTTGTCCTGAAATCGCTTGGACAGACCACGAGCTTCTATCACGAGGACCTCACACGAACTTCTGGGATGCCGTCTGCAACCGTTCTGATGATATTACGTCCAACCGCTCGGAAAGATTACAGCATAAACTGGGACCCAAGCGGGGCCTGGCGCCCAGTGGAGGGATAGCGAAGGCGATTGCATCTTTCGTCGCGCTGGCTGCATCTCTTTGATGGTGGAGAAGATAAGGCTGCATTCTGTAGTGGAAGTTCGGGGGCTCTTGGTAAACTGTTGGCGGTACCCACTGGGCGTAAGGCAAGCTATTTACAGCAAAGACCGAAGTTAGCTGAACGCGGGAGCGCGTTACAAAGAGCCGTGTGCCACAAGGGCGTGGGGCGAGTTCATTCAGCGTATGGAACGTAAACTTAGAAACCGGATTTTGATCTTCCTCGCGCTCGCGGGAATTGTCGCGTTTGTGCTGGTGTGGATGAGCGGCCGGCAACAAGTAGCAAGGATTATGGCAGTGAAACCGGTGCTGGAGAATCTGGTGGCGTCTGTTTCGAGCAACGGCAAAGTGGAGCCGATTTCGCCGTACGTGATGCGGGCGCAGCTCGATACGTTCGTGCAGAAACTTCACGTGCAGGAAGGGCAGACGGTGAAGAAGGGCCAGCTGCTGCTGGAATTGGATGTGAAGGACGCGGCGGCGCGACTAGCCCAGGCGCAGTCACGTTTGTTGCAGGCGCAAGACGATTTGCGTGCGGCGCAGGGCGGCGGGCGTTCGGATGTGGCGGCAAAGGCGGCCGGAGATTTGGCGAAGGCGATTGCGGAGCGTGATCGTGTAAAGCGCAGTCATGATGCACTGCAGCGTTTGATTGCGCAGCAAGCCGCGACGAAGAGATGAATTGGCCGCAAATGAAGTGGAATTGACGAGGGCGCAGACGGAAGTAGACCGCCTGACGGCGGTGAAGAGCGAATTCGACCGCGCGGTAAAGCTGGACGCGGGGAAGTACAACTTGCAGGTTCAGCAGGTGCAAAACGAAGTAGCAGCCTTGCTGGAAAAAGCAGGCGGCGGAAAGATTACAGCTCCTGCGGATGGCACGCTTTATTCTCTGCCGGTGAGGCAGGGCGATTTCGTAAAGGTGGGCGATCTGCTTGCCGAGATGGCCGACTTGCACAGGGTTCGCGTGCGCGCGTTTGTGGATGAACCGGAACTGGGTGGGCTCGAGCCGAACGAATCGGTGCGAATTACGTGGGACGCCCTGCCAAACCGAGCGTGGAATGGAAAAACGGAAGTGATTCCCAAGCAGGTTGTGCCGCGCGGGTCACGAAGCGTCGGCGAGCTACTGTGTTCGGTGAACAACGAAAAGCTTGAATTGCTGCCGAACGTGAACGTAGATGTTCGAATCAGCGCGCGTGAGCGGAACAATGTGCTGACGGTGCCACGGTCCGCTGTTGAATCAGAAGCGGGGAAGCGCTTTGTTTTCGTGGTGAAAGGCGGCGGGTTGAACGTGGGCAAGAACACGCTGGAAAAACGGCTGATTGTAGTGGGGATAGCGGACGCAGCGAACTACGAAGTGATTGGGGGCTTGAGCGCAGGAGAGTTGGTGGCGCTGCCAGGCGACTTCGATTTGCGCGATGGAATGCTGGTGAAAGTCATCAGTTCGGATGCGGCGGGATTTTTGGGTAGGTCCAGTGCGAATTAGAGGATTGTTTTTTTCTCTCGCCATGTTTCTCGTTTGCCTCGGGGTTCTGAGCGCGAGCGCGATGAATGCGAACGAGGCGACCGAAGCCGCGTTGCGCGCTTACACGCAGGGCGACTACGCGAAAGCCGTACAGATCTTGCAGGCCGCCAGCGTCGCGGAACCACGCAATGCGGAAATTCATCTGCTGCTCGCAAAATCTTTCTACGAGATGGAAGAACGGGACCGGGCGGTATCGAGCGCGGAACGCGCAGTGGCCATTGATCCGCAGAATTCGATTTATCACGAGTGGCTGGGACGGGCATACGGCGAGAAGGCCGACCATTCCGCGTGGTTTTCTGCTTTGTCGCTGGCGAAAAGGGCCAGAAAGGAATTTGCGACGGCGGTCGAGTTGAATGAGCGGAATTTTTCGGCGATGCAGGCGTTGATCGAGTTTGATTGCAGCGCCCCGGGAATTGCAGGTGGTGGCGACGATAAAGCGGCCGAGGAGATTGAGAAAATTGCTCTGCTCGACGTGGCGGAGGGCCACTACGCGCGCGGAAATTGCCGCCGAAAAAAGAAGGATTTTGCCGAAGCGGACGCAGAATTTGAGAAAGCGCTTGAGAGCAATCCCAAGTCCGTGGATTTGGTATACGACATTGGCGACTACGCGATGAAGCGGGATCAGGCGGACAGGTTGATGGCCGTCGTGCACGCGGGAGAACGACTGGAGCCGAAGGATCCGCGCGGGCCGTTTTACCTTGCGGCGGCGCAAATCCTGCGCGGAGAAAGGATCAGCGAAGCCGAAAAAACTGTCCGCGAATACCTCGCGAAAGCTCCCAAACGGAACGGCTACCCTTCGCCGGCGATGGCGCATTACTGGCTGGGCAGGCTTGCCGAAAGCCAGAAATCGAGAGAAGCTGCGATTTCCGAGTATGAAACGGCGCTAAAGCTGGAGCCGAAAAATCACTATGCGACTGAAGCGTTGAAACGCGTCAAGAAATAGTGAACTTTTCTTTATGAACCTTCACGAGACATTCAGTGTGGCGATTGATGCGCTTCGAGCGAACAAGCTGCGCGCGGCGCTGACGTCGCTTGGCGTGATTATCGGCAGCGCTTCGATTGTGCTTGTGGTGACCGTGGCGCTCACGAGCAAGAAATTCGTTATCTCGCAGATTGAAAGCGTCGGAGCGAATCTGGTGTGGGCCGAGATGGTGAAGACGCCCGACAAAGCGCAGCCGCTCAGCCATCAACTCACGCTGCAGGACTTGGAAGCGTCGCGGAGCATTCCCGGCGCGGTGCTGGTTGCCGGCACGACGGACTTGGCGATGTCCGTCGTAGCACAAGGGCGTGTTCGTCCGGTGACTTTGATTGGCGTGACGGAAGGTTATCAGGAAATTCGCCGCTTGCTGGTTTTGCGCGGAAGATATTTCGATTCGACGGACATGGCGAGCCGTGGGAAGGTCTGCCTGATCACACCGCAGCTCGCGGAGAAATTGCTTGGACATGAGAATCCGATTGGGCAATCGGTCCGAATGGGCGAGCTGACGTTCACGGTCATAGGGGTCTTCAAGGAACGCGTTGAGACGTTTGGACTTTCGGACATTCAAGCGGAGTCGGTGCTGATTCCTTTCGGGTTGATGAAGGCTTACACGGGAATGGACGTGCTGCGCGTCCTGGATGTGCAGGCCGCGACCGCAGACGACGTGGAGCGCGTGAAGAAGCAAGTGGGCCTGCTCTTGCAAAGCCGGCATCCTCCGGAAGCCGAATACAACGTGCAAACGCTGACGGCGATTCTTGTGGCCGCGCAGAATATTTCGCTCGCGCTGACGATTGTGCTCATCGTGATCGCGTTTATTGCTCTGCTCATCAGCGGAATCGGAATCATGAACATCATGCTGGTGACGGTGAAAGAGCGGACGCGGGAGATTGGAATTCGAAAAGCGATTGGCGCGCCGCGGCGAGACATTCTTTATCAGTTCCTGATTGAGGCGTTTTTGATCAGCGGTGGCGGCGCGGTGCTGGGAATTCTGATCGGGCTTGCGGTGCCGGTGACGGCGCAGTTTTTTCTGCCCAACAATTTGCGGGTGCCCGTTTCTGGATTGAGCGTGGTGCTGGCTTTTGTTGTTTCCTGTTCAACAGGCTTGTTTTTCGGTTATCTTCCGGCGAACAACGCGGCGCGATTGCAGCCGATCGAATCGCTTCGCTATGAATGATTTACGAGTGGTCACTTTGAGGTGTAATCCCATGGTGCGAAGCTACAAAGCAGTGATGGTTCTAGCGCTGGCCGCGCTTTCGGCGCTCGAGTGCGGACGCCCAGCAGGCACCGGCGCCAATTTCGCTCACGCTGAAGCGTTCCCTCGAGCTCGCGCTGCAGAACAGCAAAGACATCAAGGTCGCGCGGATTCAGGCGTCAGTGGCGGATCGCGCGGCAATGATAAGCAAGGCGGACTTTTTGCCGAATCTTTATGTCGGTTCCGGCGCCGGTTATACGTACGGAATGCCGGAAACTCCGGGGGGGCGTGCGCCTTCGGTTTTCAACGTGACGTATACCGAACAGGTATTTAACTTGCCGCTGCGGGGAGCAGCCAAAGAACAGCAGGAGCAAGCGAAAGCCCAAAGGATACTGCTGGAAGATGCTCGGAGTTCTGTGATCTCCGGCACCGCGATGGGTTACCTGGAATTGGTGAAAGTGCGGCACTCGCTTGAGCTCTTGAAAAAGCAGAATGACAGCGCCGAGAGAATTCTTGGGGTGACCCAGGAACGAGCGAGCGAAGGATTTGAGTTGCCGATGGAAGTGACACAGGTCGCAACTGACGAAAGCACAAGTGACGCAGAAAATTTTGCGATTGGAAGGGCGCGAAGACGAACTCGAAACTTATTTGCGCGACCAGATGGGGCTGGCGGCCGATCAAGAATTTGATCTGGCGGCGGACGAATTGCCCGGGGCGGCGGAGCAGGAAGGCGCGAATCTGGTGGCGATGGCGATGGAAAACAATGTGGACATTCGCTTGGCGCAATCGAATGTACGCGCGAAGGAGTTCCGTTACAAAGGAGAAAAGGGCGGATATTGGCCTTCGCTCGAGGTGGTAAGCACTTACAGCTTGCTTTCCGATTACAACAACTACAGCCTGTACTTCAATCATTTTCAGAAGAACAACTTCAACGCCGGTGTGCAGGTGCAGATGCCGATTTTCAGCGCGAGGACGAAGGCTGCGATAGGGCTCGCAGACGTGAACCTGCAAGTTGCGAAAGCGACACTGGAAAATAAGAAAAATCAGGTAAGCGCGGACGTGAGGAAGAAGACTCGGCGTTTGCGGGAAATGGACGCGGCCAAGGAAGTGGCGCGGCTACAACTGCAACTTGCCCAGCAGAGCGTGAGTGCGCTGCAATCGCAATTTGTGGAAGGGAAGGCGAATTTGCGAGACGTGGAGCGCGCGCGGCTCGACGAGAGTGATCGCTGGATGGCGTATCTCGATGCAGGGTTTCAACGGCAACAGGCGCAGCTGGAATTGCTGCGCACGGCGGGCCAGTTAGACAAGGTTCTGGAATAGCGGGAGCCGGATTCACGCCACGATATGTTGGACACGCAAAGCCTGAAGGTTCTTTCACAAGCGCTGGAAAAACTCGATTCCGGATTTCGAAATCTGCCGGAGTTCCGCGCGCGGCAGTTTGACGCGGAGCGATTTGCGGAAGTTCTGGACGCAACCGCGGAGAAGCTGCAAGACAACTTTCCTTATTTTCATCCGCTCTATGCCGGGCAGATGCTCAAGCCGCCGCATCCGATTGCGCGGCTCGCGTATGCACTAGCGATGTACATCAATCCAAACAATCACGCACTGGACGGCGGGCGCGCCACCTCTGCGCTGGAAAAAGAAGCCGTAGCCGAGATTGCTGCGATGTTTGGCTGGAAGGAGTTTCTTGGACATCTTTGCGGCGGCGGTACGATGGCGAATCTTGAGGCGCTGTGGGTAGCTGGGCAAATTCATCCGGTCAAGAAAATCTTGGCGAGCGAACAGGCGCACTACACGCACAAACGAATCAGCGGTGTGCTGCAATTGGGATTTGAATCGGTTCGCTGCGATGAGCATGGCCGGATGGACCTTGCAGCGCTCGACAGCAGGGTCAAGAAGGGTGACGTCGGCACCGTCGTTGCGACTCTGGGCACCACGGCGACAGGCTCAGTTGATCCGCTTGCGGAAATTCTTGATCTTGGCGAGCGCTGGGGTTTCCGAGTGCATGTGGATACCGCGTATGGCGGATACTTTGCGCTCGCATCCAATCTTGCGGCGCCGGCCAGACAGGCGTTTGAAAATATCGGCCGCGCAGATTCGATCGTAGTTGACCCGCACAAGCATGGCCTTCAGCCTTATGGTTGTGGCTGCGTGCTGTTTCAAGATCCCGGTGTCGGAAAGCTGTACAAGCACGAATCGCCGTACACCTACTTCAGTTCGGCGGAACTGCATTTGGGAGAGATTAGTCTGGAATGTTCGCGGCCTGGCGCGGCGGCGGCGGCGCTCTGGGCGACGCAGAAGCTTCTGCCGCTCGTTCGAAACGGCGAGTTTGCGAAAGGGCTCGAAGCGGGGCGAGAAGCGGCTCTCCATTTCTATCGGCGAATGCTGAAAGACGGTCGGTTTGCGCCAGCGTTCGAACCGGAACTCGACACCATCGTTTTCTTGCCGCGCGAGGAATCCAGGAAAAAGGCATCCGGCCGTTCAAGAAATATCTTTGATGCGGCAGCCAAACGAGACTTGCATCTTGCCGTGGCCGAACTTCCGCTTCGCTTTTGGAACAACGTGGCGTTCGCAAGTCCCGGCTCGACAGAAACGGTTACGTGTCTGCGTTCAGTCCTGATGAAGCCAGAACACCTGGAATGGCTCGACGCTATTTTGGAACGATTGCTTGCGGCCTTCGAAGAGACAAAGTCCTAGCCTTCCCTACGCAACTGCAGAAAAACCCACAACGCGATGGTTACCACAAGCATCGTATAAGCGTTCGCAACAGTCTGGAATTGTAGTTTTGCGATCTGTCCGAGTCAGGTACACTAGAATGGTGGGGCAGTGTATCTGGATGTGAGCCCGGGCGGTACAGAGCCGGTAAGCCGCAGACTTTAGAGAAGTTAGTTCATGTTGCTGGCAGTGAACTGAGGATGAAGAATGCCTGATGTGATGAAGACGTTGCTGTTAAATCCTCCGAGCTTCGAGAATTTCGATGGCGGAGCAAGTTCGCGGTGGCCCGCGACGCGCGAGATTGAGTCGTACTGGTATCCGGTTTGGTTGACCTATCCCGCTGGATTGATCCCGGGAAGCCGGCTGCTGGACGCTTCGCCTCACAAGGTGAACTGGCAGCAGACGATTGAAATCAGCAAAAGCTACGAATTCCTCGTCCTTTATACTTCCACCGTCGGTTTTCATAGCGACCTGAAACTCATCCGCAAGATCAAGGAAGCGCATCCGAGCATCAAGATAGCTTTCGTTGGTCCGCACGTGCATATCCGTCCTGAAGAAACTTTGAACGAGAGCGAGGACATTGATTTTCTCGTGCGCGGCGAGTTTGATCATGCCGTTACCGAGTATGCGCATGGCAAGCCGCTCGAGCAGATTGCCGGCGCGAGCTATCGCAAAGACGGCAAGAATGTGCACAACACGATACGGCCGCAGCTTCACACAGAAGAACTCGACGCGCTGCCGTTTGCTTCCGATATTTACAAGCGCGACCTTCAGATTGAGCGCTACAACGTGCCTTTCTTGCTGCACCCGTTCGTTTCGTTTTATACGACGCGCGGCTGTCCGGCGATGTGCACGTTCTGTATGTGGCCGCAGACGATTTCCGGCCATGCGTGGCGTACTCGTTCGGTAGATAACGTCGTCGCCGAAGTGAAGAAGACGCTCGAGTATTTCCCGCAGATGAAGGAGATCTTCTTCGACGACGATACGTTCAACATTCGGAAAGACCGTGCGATTGAGCTGAGTCAGAAATTCAAGCCGCTGAAGTTTCAGTGGTCTTGCACGGCGCGCTGCCACAGCAAGTACGAAGAACTCAAGGCTATGGCGGACGGCGGAGCGCGGCTCTTTATCGTCGGATTTGAATCCGGCGATGCGCAGATTCTGAAGAACATCAAGAAGGGCGCAACGGTCGAGATGGCGCGCGATTTCATGAAGAACTGCAAGAAGGTCGGCATTAAGGTGCACGGCGACTTCATCATCGGCTTGCCCGGAGAAACGAAGGAAACAATAGAAAGGACGATCGATTTCGCTAAGGAACTCGACTGCGAAACGATTCAGGTCTCGCTGGCGCATGCGATGCCCGGTACGGAACTGCACGACCAGATGTCCAAGGAAGGCTTCCTGCGCGTCGAAGCGCTTGCCGACCACGGCGGCCACCAGTTGCCGCATATCGAATATCCGCATCTTTCGAAGACGGAAATGATGGGCGCGGTGAACCGTTTCTACGACGAATATTATTTCCGTCCGCGCGTGGCATGGCGGATTGTGCGCGAAGCCCTTTGGGACAGCCACGAGCGCAAGCGGCTCTACCACGAGGCGACGAGCTTTATGAAGCTGCGCGCGGAGCGTTGGAAGTGGGTGCGCCAGGGCGGTGATGCGCCGAAGCCAATGGTAAGCGTGCCGGGGACAACGCCGGCTTCTGGAAACGACTAAATCGAATAGACGATGGGACGCGAAAGCAGGCTCAGGGTAAAGACGCTTGTCATCGTCTTGGCGATGGTTTTGTGCGCCAACGCCGGGGACCTGCTGCTCAAGCGCGGTATGTCTGCGATTGGAGCAGTTGAATTTACTGGAAGCGGCTTGGCCCACGCGTTCCGGCTTACCGTAGCGAATCCGATTATTTGGCTGGGCATTCTGTTTCTGCTGGGCTTCATGATTTCTTATATGACAGTGCTGAGCTGGGCGGATTACAGCTACGTCATGCCCGCCGGCGCCTTTGGGTACGCAATCCTGACTTTTCTTGCCGTGATCTTCCTCCATGAGAGCGTCTCCCCGCGCCGTTGGGTTGGCGTGATTTTGATTTGCATCGGCGTGTTGCTCGTCGGGCAAACAAAGCCGCGAACCACGGAAGCGGTTGAGCCTCAAAGGCAGAAGGTGACGGCATGATCGGCACCTTCGTTTTGCTTGGGCTCTTCTTGTGCAGCACCACGGGCGGCGAAATCGCCATGACTTATGGCATGAAGGCTACGGGCGAGCCGGAGCGGCTGCGTCCGAAGGCGTTGCTCAAATTTTTGGGGCGAGCGGTTTGCAATGGATGGTTCTGGGTCGGCATTCCGCTGATGGCGTTTTCCTTCTACGCGCTACTGATATTGCTGTCTTGGCAGCCGATCAGTTTCGTGATTCCGGCGTCGGCGCTGAGCAATGTGGTCGGGACGCTGGGCGCGAAATATATTCTGAAAGAAGACGTAAACACGGCTCGTTGGGCAGGCGTGGTACTGGTTTGTATCGGCGTCGCGCTGGTTTCGCTCGACAGCATCCCAACTCGCTAATTTGGTGGGCGATTTGTAAAGACGAATTTGCCGCCCGATTTTGCAACTTCGAAAGTTCCACCCAGTTTTTCCAGAAAAGCCTTCCGTTCTTCCGACTGTGCAAGGAAGTACACCCGCCGAGAACTTTTCCACAGAGCTTCAAAGCGTGCGCCATCGAGAAAAATCGGTGGCGCATCCGGGAAGAGCGAGCCATACCAGAGTCCGTTGATCCGGCCGTTGAAGATCAAGAGCTGCCGTTTGGTGTAGAAGTTCACTGACGAAGCGTTTGCATACTCTCCGTCGCAAACGATAGTGTCACCCGGCTGAAATCTATTCTGGATGGCTGTTGCCAGCGCTTTCGAGCCGAGAACCGGCTCGAACACCGTCAAGGCCACATGCGCACACTCGGTAAAGACGCACATCATGATGGCCAGCGCAAAATTGGCGAGTCGTGGATTACGGCGCCACCGGAACAACCAGTTGAGTCCCGTACCCAGGAAGAATGCCAACGCGGTTCCAATCAGAGGGCCACGGAAAAGGCTCATGGCGCTTCCGCTGAGGTCCAGGAAATGGCCGAGAGAAAGAACGTACGCGTCCGGATTCTTGTTGAGTAGATCCGCCAGCCCAGCGCCCGGCGGCGCGGGGTGCGAAAAGATGGCAATCACGAGCGTTGCGCTTGCGATGAGCAAGCCTACCCCAAGCAGCACGGCGGAAGAGATTCGTCCCGATTTAGCGGGAACTCCACTCTCTTCGGAATTTGCTTCTCTTGTCAGCCACGCGCCGAGCAGCAGTGCCAATGCGGGCAAAGCAGGCGCAACGTAATATTCCTGACGCGTCGAAAAGCTGAAGAAAACAAGGATCACAGCCGCCCAGATGGCAAACAACAGCAGGGCGGCGTGCCGCGCCTTGTCCGCAGGGGATACTGCATCGATTCGCAATTTAATGCCGCGCAGTGCCTGCGGCAGAAACGCGCTCCACGGCATCAGCCAAACGAGCATCAAACCCCAGAACAGAAAGAGGGGCACTGTGCCGTAATCACGGGATAGCGTTTGCCCAGGTAGCGCAGGAACTGCTCGTTCATGAAATAAAACCACAAGAACCCTTTCGACTCGCCTTGGGCGGGATTGCGAATTGCCGCAAGCGCGTGCCACGGAATGGCAACCAGAACAAACACGACGGCGCTGGAGACCGGTCGCATTTTCAGAAGCTGTTTGAGGTTCCGCGATAGGAGCAGAAACGCAAAAATGATCGCACCAGGAAATACCAAGCCGATCAAGCTTTTCGTCAGAACATTTAGGGCAACGGCGATTGCGAGGCCCCAGCAGTTGAACAGCGAGGGGTTCTGTTCCAAATAGCCCTTGAGGAAAAAGTAGAGAGTAAGACCAATCCAGAACCCAACGAATACGTCCGGAATCAGGATACGGGTAAACAGATAGGGACCGAACGAAGTAGAGCAGACTACGGCAGCCCAGAAGCCCGCCTCAAAGGACAGAAATGCTTCCCCCATTTTGACCAGTAAGAGGAGCAAGGCGAGGACGCCAAGTGCCTGCGGCAAACGAGCCGACCAGGTGTCCACGCCAAAGAGCTTGAAACTCGTTGCCATTGCCCAGTAGGGAAGGGGTGCCTTCTCGAGATAGCGAATCCCGTTTTCGTGAAGAGTGACCCAGTCATTTCGCGCCAGAATTTCGCGCCCTGCGTCGGCATGTGCTGCATCGGCGTCGTCAAACAGGGGAGGCGAAATCGTGCCCGGAAGATAGACGGCGGCCCAAAGCAAAAAGATCGCGGCGTAATAGAGCAAGCGCGTGCGGCCTTCGGGGGGATTCATCTAAGAAGAGCACCTTCCACAAGCGGCTCCGAGCCTGCAGACAATATGTTTTCCCTTTGCGTTAAGAGTTTATCACGCACGGGCGATGACCCCCGGCTCTGGCGTTTAGCAACACCTGCCTCGGCCGCTTTTACATCCTGATTGAAAATAGGGAACAATAGAGACTTGCGACCAGCAAGCAATTCAGAGCGAAGCACAATCTCCAACGCGCAGGCCGTAATTTTGGCCGGAGGACTCGGTACGCGCATGCGCCCGGCCACGGAGACTATTCCCAAGCCGATGATACAGGTGGCGGGAAAGCCGTTTCTGCAGCATCAATTGGAATTGCTCCAGGCCAGCGGAATTGATAGATCGCTTTTGTTGGCGGCCTATCTGGGAGAGCAAATTGAAGAATATTTCGGCGACGGAGAGAAACTGAAGTTGAACATTTCCTACTCGTACGAGCAGATGCCACTTGGCACGGGAGGTGCGTTGAAGAATGCGGAACAAAAGTTACAGAATTCGTTCGTGCTCTTGAACGGCGACACTTATCTCGAAATTGATTACTCCGCGCTTCTGCTTCAGATTTGCGACGCTGCAATGTTCGGCTTTGATCGTCGCTTACAAGAAGCCGCTCGGCGCCCTTTCTGCTCTGCCTGCAGATCATGTCCCCAACAATCTGTTGGTGGATAAAGAGGGGCGCGTCGAAGCCTATCGCAAGCACGACCCGGAAGGCCTGACGCATATTGACGCCGGGCGCAATCGTGCTGGACAAGAAGGTTCTGCAAATGCTACCTGCTGGACTGCGCTGCTCACTGGAAGAAGAGATCTATCCCAAGTTGATTGCCGACGGCGAAATGTTCGCTTGGGTCACGCCCGAACCGTTTTACGATATGGGCAGCCCTGCTGGACTCGCCGCAGTGGAAGAAAAACTTCGATGATTCTTACAAAGACGCCTTTTCGAGTGAGTTTTGCCGGCGGTGGCAGCGACCTGCCCGAATTCTACCGCCGCAAAGCGGGCGCGGTAGTGAGCTGCACGATTGACAAGGCGATGTACATTGCCATCCACCCGTACTTTCACGAAAAAATCCGTATCAAATATTCACGCACGGAAGACGTTTCGAGCGTAGCCGAAATTGAGCATCCCATTGTTCGCGAATGTTTGAGCCTTGTGGGAATCGGACGGGGAATGGAAATCGCCAGTTTTGCGGATGTGCCGGCAGGAACCGGCATGGGGTCGAGCAGCGCGTTTACCGTAGGGATGTTGCACGCGCTGTATGCGCGCGCGGGCGAATCGCCAAGCGCGGCGCAGCTCGCCTCCACTGCTTGCGAGATTGAAATCGATCGGGTGAAGGCGCCCATCGGCAAACAGGATCAATACGCTGCGGCGTTTGGCGGGCTGAATTTCATCCGATTCAACGAAAACGGTTCCGTGGATGTCGAACCGCTTCAGTGCAGCGCGGGCACGCGGGACGCCCTTTCGCGGCGACTGATGCTTTTCTACATTGGACAGGAGCGCGAAGCCTCTACCATCCTCACGGAGCAATCGCGCAATATGGCCGATAAAGAAAAATTTCACCGCGTGGAAGAGATGGTGGAGCTTGCCGTCGAACTGCGTCGTGCGCTTGGAGAAGAACGATCTCAACTCATTTGGGGAAATCCTGCATCGAGGCTGGCAGCTAAAACGCGGTGTCGCCAGCGGAATCTCGAATGACGTTGTCGAATCGAACTATCAGCTTGCGCGCGAAGCCGGCGCCGAGGGTGGCAAACTTCTCGGGGCAGGCGCGGGCGGATTTCTTCTCTTGAGCTGCCGGCCCGACAAGCAAAAGCAAGTCCGCGAAGCTCTTACGAATCTACGAGAAATGTCCATCGCGCTCATTTCCGAAGGTTCGCAAGTTCTTCACGACGATGGACGAAACGATCCAATCCTGGCAGCCGGAACGTCGGCCTAAGCCGCAATTTCTTCTGGTTTGGCGCGGTTTGCGTTGTAGCTCCCGTGGCCCCACGCTATACTTTCAAAGGTACCCGTTCTTGGGGTTCCCTTTGACAAAGATGAAAAGCGCTTCCATTGCGTCTGGTTCCTCGGTCGCAGCGAAGGATTACTTCGCTTCTCTGCAAGAAGTGTTTTCGCGGCTTGACCTTGCCCTGATTGACCAAATGACCGAGGCCATTTGGGAAAACTACGAAAACGGACACACGCTCTATGTTTTCGGGAACGGCGGAAGTGCGGCACTTGCGTCACATTTTGCCTGTGACATAGGCAAAGGAACGGTTTCCCCGGGCCGCAAACGGTTGCGCACGGTCTCGCTGACGGACAATGTCCCGCTCCTTACCGCGCTCGCCAACGATCTCGCCTACAAAGATGTTTTTTCCGAGCAACTCGCAGGGCTCGCCGAACGCGGAGACATGGTGCTGGCGATTTCCGGGAGCGGAAATTCTCCGAACGTAGTGCAAGGTTTGGAGGAAGCGAAGAAGTTGGGGCTGCACACGCTGGCATTGACAGGCTTCGCCGGCGGCCGCGTTAAGGGCCTCGCGGACCTTTGCCTCGTTGTTCCCTCGGACAATATGCAGCACATCGAAGAAGCGCATCTTTGCGCGACGCACGTTATCTTCCTGCGCGATCCGCCAGCGCATGACTCAAGCGAATGGCGCATAACTCACTGAGGCGCATCCTTTTCGCATCATGCTGAAAGCCGTACTATTCGATCTTGATGGAACGGGAATCTCCCTGCAGGCCGCCCGATGACCGTCTGGATTCCGTACATCGGTTTTGTGCTTTTTTCTGTTGCGTTGATCGGAACGATCTCGTCCACTATTTTTCTGATTCTTGCCTTGCTCGGGGCAGCCAAATTTCATCGCGACGCGCGCAAGCAAGAAGAATTCGCCCCGCAACAAGGCACGCTTCCTCCGGTCTCGCTCCTGAAGCCCGTGCACGGCGCGGAACCCAGGATGCGGGAAAATCTAGAAAGCTTCTTTGTCCAGGACTACCCCCGTTACGAAATTCTTTTTGCCGCCGACGAGGAAAACGACGCTGCGCTCGACATCATTCGCGAAGTCGCCGCGCGTCATAGCGAGATTCCTTGCCACATTCTGGTCACGGGCCGTCCCAATCTTCCCAACCCCCCCGCATTTTCGTTTATGCACATGGCTGACGCCGCCAGCTACGACATTTTGGTGACGAGCGACAGCGACGTTGAAGTCGCGCGCGATTACCTGAAGCAAGTCGTTCCGCCGATGCTCGATCCTGAGGTCGGCATGCTCACCTGCGTCTACCGTGGCAAAAATTTGGGCGGTTTTTGGTCAGGCATGGATGCCATTGGCATGTCTATCGAGATGACCGCCGGGGTGGTCACGGCGAATCTGCTCGAAGGGATGAAATTTGGTCTTGGTCCCACAATTGTCACGCGCAAGGATTCCGTGGCCAAAATTGGCGGGTATCGAGTCACCGCCGAATATTTTTCCAACGATTTTGTCATCGGCAATTTCATCGAAAAAGCCGGCTACCGCGTCGTGCTCTCGCGCCACATCATTAACCACGTAGTTCCGCCGATGACGTTCCAGCGCATGTGGGATCGCCAGGTGCGCTGGGCGAAGGGAACGCGTTGGTCGCGCCCCAAAGGGCACTTTGGCACCGGCCTGATCTTTGCCATGCCTTACGGAATTGTCGGATTGCTCGCCGGCACTTTCACGGGCCATTGGATCGCCGGCCTCGCATTTTTTGTCGCCGCAATTTTCAATCGCGTGATTGAATCCTGGTTCATCGGCTGGGGGGTGGTTCGCGATCCGGTGGCGCGCAATCAGGTGTGGCTCTGTCCGCTGCGTGATCTGCTCGGGTTCATCGTCTGGTGTGCGAGCTACCTCAGCAAACGCGCGGTTTGGCGCGACAAGCGCTATCAGTTGATTAAGGGTGGACGCATTGTGCTTCGCGAGAACTCCGCGAACGGGTAAGCTGGCAGTGGCCGGGAGTCAGGCCCCAAGAGTTTTTTAATCCATGTTTGGTCAACTTCATCCTCGCGAACTGGAGCACGCAGCCTTGGTAGCAGCGCACTATCTGGTTTGGCTGATGTTTTTCTCTTCGCTCGGGTTTTATGTTGCGGCCATTGTCTCCGCCTTGCGCTTTTCGGCGCGCAAATCGGCCCAGCTGACTTCCGAATTCGCTCCTTGCGTCAGTGTGCTAAAACCGGTTCACGGAGTGGATTTTGGCTCTGAAGAGAATTTTGCCAGCTTCTGCAGCCAGAATTACGCAAACTACGAAATCATTTTTGCAGTGAACGCAGAATCCGATCCTGCCGTGCCCTTGATTCGCAAGCTCATCGCCGCGCAACCCGAACGAAAGATCCGGCTGGTCACAGAAGCGCCGTTCCTTGGCGAAAATCGCAAAGTGAACAATTTGGCCCTCATGGTCAGCGAAGCAAGCTATGAAATCCTGGCAATTACGGATGGAGATGTCCGCGTCGGACCAGACTATTTACGCAATGTTGTTGCGCCGTTCGCCGATGGTGAAATGGGCGCAGTCACCAGCCTTTATCGCGGCGTTGCGCAGCGCAGTTTCTTCGGCGAACTTGAAGCCCTCGGCGCAGCAAGCGATTTTGCCGCCGGCGTCCTCGTCGCAGAACGCTTGGAAGGCCTCAACTTTGCACTTGGCGCGTCCATTGTCACCACAAAGTCCTGGATTCAGCACATCGGCGGCCTCGAACCGATCGCGCACATGCTCGCGGACGATTACGAACTCGGCCACCGCATTGCACAAGCCGGCGGGGAAGTGGTTCTTTCAAGCGAAGTCGTCGCCACCATGTACCCCGCGCAAACGCTCCGCGGCTTCTGGGATCACCAGCTTCGCTGGGCGCGCACAGTTCGCCTCTGCCGGCCGCTTTCTTATCTTGGCCTCATTTTTACGCACGGGTTTCCATGGGCAGTTCTTGCCGCCCTGCTTGCCCCTACGAATCCAGTCGCAGTGGCCTGTGTTGCCGCTTACCTCGTTTTGCGAATCGCATCGGCCTTGGCCGCGGGCGCCCTGGCTTTGCGTGACGAAACGGTTCGCCGTCTCTGGTGGCTCGTCCCCGTTCGCGATGCAGTTCATGTCTTCATTTGGCTTGCCAGCTTCACTTCAAATCGCGTCACCTGGGGCGACACGGAGTTCACCATGAAAAAGGGCCACATGATTCCCGTTCGCAACTCCCAATAGCCAATCGAGAAGTCTTTCTGCGCGCGCTCGGTCGAAGGATATTCCATTCCCTTTTAACCTAATAAGAATGAATCGTGGCCGTCCCGATCTTTGGGCGCCCGCTGCGATTCGTTTTTGTTGCGGCGCCAACGTTTTTGAACGGACAGGCGGTCGGAGTAGAAACAGTCATCATGGTTGCCTACCCCTTGAATCAGTAGGCGTTAGCGGAGGCCGCAGCTGCTTAGACTGCTCCGCGGCCTCACGCACTCCCGGCAACCAACTACGTTTTGGGGTTTTGGGGAAGTCGACCCCGATTCTTTCGACGACGCTCTTGCAGAAGGTTAATGACAGGTCGATCGGGATTGCTGCTTGAGATTCAAAGGCAATCCATCCATCACGTGAAAGTTAAAAGTGGAAGACCGCGCCGGTTGAAACGCGCAAATTCTTTTGTGATTGCGGGTCGGCGCCGGCTGCAGCGAAGCGCGTCAACAGGTAATCCACCTTGACGGGACGAACGGAGAAATGTTTTGCCAGTTTGACGTCAAACCCGCCGCCTACCGTCATGGCGAAGCCATTGTCCGATCTGCTTGCCGTGGCAGTACTTGTGCTCACGCGTTCTGCGCCGAACAGCACCTCGCCAAAGGGCGTGACGCGGTTCCAGTGGCGGTAAGAAATCCGCGGACCAAAAAGATAGGTGGACAGCGTGAAGTCCAAGCCAGTGTCCAAAACGTTGCCGTTATGATATCCGCCGAAATCGGCGACGCCGCTCAGCCAGTTGTTCACATTGTAAGCGACGGAAGTGCTACCGCCGTTGAGATTGAAATTCTTTGCCCCGTCCCACCGATCATAGGAATACCCGGCAAAGACATCCACTTTGGAATGATCCTGGGCCTGGGCCACCCCGGTCAAGAGCGCGAGAAAGGCAAACAGAGACACCACGAACTTACTCTTCATTACTTCCTCCTGATTGATTTGTGCACCGGCTGCAGATGCCTGCGGCGGTGTGTGGCTGCTGGGTGCCTTAGGTAGATAGGCGGCGATCCGCAACTCACTTGTGTTTTTACTTCTAGTGAGATGCTCTCGTTGCAGCTTCGGTTGGCGGAGAGCGACCGTACAGGAAATTTTCTATCCTAGAAGCGCATCGTCGGTGAAACTCATTGGCAGGTCAATTTGGATGGTTGCTTGGAATTTACGGCCCGAAATTCCAAGCAACCATCCGTCAGGGTGAAACTAGAAATGGAAAGCGAAACCGGTCGAGACGCGTAGATTGTTTCTGCCTCTCCCGATTTGTGGTGGTTTAGCGGGAAGCGCGTCGCCGAAAGAAACAGAGCGAAACACCGGCTGGAAACTATCAAGCGATGGATTGGTTACGGTAGCGAGCAAATGATTCGTGTGTACACGCACCTGCATCCGCCCGTATCGCAAAGAAGTCATTGCGAAATTACCCGCTGTTTGCCCCGGTAACGAGATGCAAGTTATAATGTAAGTCCACTGTTTACACCGGCTGGGAGGTCGTCCAATTGGTAGGACACCAGACTCTGACTCTGGGTATCCTGGTTCGAGTCCAGGCCTCCCAGCCAAATAGTCCAAGAAACTTTGAGAGTTAGTTGGTTTTCAAGATCTTGAGCGCGATTCCGCCTGCGAACTTTGGCGAAGGCAACCTTCTGACTCCGCCGGGATGGCGGAATGTTTCGATTCCGTCCACCGATCCGTTCTCTACGTTTACCCACTCGGCAGAATAGCTTCCCTGCGGCAAATCGAACGTCAATTCCGTGGGCCCGTCTCCATCGAGATAGATCGCGTATTCGCGCCCGGGAATCGAAAGGACGCGCGCGTATGCGCCCGCGCAGTGTTTTACCGTTTGACGATCTGGTTTAAGTGCGACCAGGTCAAAGTTCTGCAAGAAATTCTTCAAGATTCCAAGCTGCTTTCTAAACGCCGCGCTACCGCCGCCCGGTCCATTTGATTCATTGTCCAATCCGTCCTCATGCCCCGGGCTGAAGGAATAATCCAGGGCATCGAACGCGCCACCGCCACTCAGCATAAAATTCCACGCCTGGCGCCTGTATCCATCATCTTCGCGCCCAAGAAATCCCGTTTCGTCGTAGGAAATCGCCTTGTCCAGCCCGTAGTTCTCCGTTACTGCCTCGGGATAGGCGTAGTGAAAATTCACAACGCTCGCTTGCGGGAGCAAGCTGCGGATTGGAAAGCGAAAATTGCTGTAGTTTTGCGCAATCAGATGCTTGTTCGGCAGCGTGGCTTCTTCGCTTACGACCCATTCAGCCACTCGTGCTTGCCAAGCCATCGAAAGCTCGTCTGCGATTTCAATTGAATTCGGATACTGATTCCGCCCTGGTTTTTGCAAATACGGATTTACAACGTCCACCATCTGTGGCCGGTCTGACCAGGGTTCGTTCTGAATTTCAAAAATCACATTGTCGAATTCATTTGCCTCGTGCACTAGTTTGCGAACGTAAGCCTCTTGGAACTTCAGGACAGTCCCGTTTTCCAACGTTTCAGCTTTTTTCCAGTCAATCGCCTCCGTTCCATTTACATTGTTGTCCGGGTTTACGGGACTGATCTCCCACTGCTGCCGGCTATAGTGCGAAGAAAAAAGGCTGATTTCCACGACAATTCCGCGCCGCGCCGCCTCTTTAAGATAGTTTTTGTAACGCTCAAAGTATTCTGGATTCCATTTCGAGAGATCAAATCTGTTCCCGCCGCCGGCATATCCAGGTGTCTGGCTGCGCGCCCAGGGCGCGACAAATCGTCCAGGTTGTGGCGCAAGATCGTTTCTCTGAATCCCAAACGATTTGCCCGGTACTTCGATGTAAATCCCGCCGAAGATGCGCGTGTAGTTCAGCCCGTCTGCCGCTAACGTCGCAAGATACTTCTCATTGTCAACGTCGGCGTTCAGTACCGCACCGTAGTGCTCTCCGCTCGTGACCAAGAAAACGGCCTTTCCACGAAACAGAAAGTAGTGCGGATTTTGTGGGTGCAGTTGAATCGGCTGATTGCCCTGAGCGAGCTGAGTCAGCGCGGCTCCGAATAAAAGCGCGGCTGCCGATAGGCCGCAATTCATCGTACGGAACATTCGATGCGACAAAACAAATCGATCCATGCATTCTCCTGGGTTTTCCAGCGGTGAATGTTATCCATGCTTGCGGTGCGCAGCAAGGGCCAATATCTGTCGCTCCATTTGCCCTGTCCAAACATTACGGATTTATAGTAAGGTAGCTCTCACTCCGGAGGTGCTTTTTGAATCGGAAAACGACCATCGCATTTTCTTTGTTTATCATTTACGTTATCCGCACTCGCGCTTGTGAAGTCCCGGGCGCAAACAGCGTCCACTGAACAAGAGGTTCGCGATTTCGAAAAGCGGGCCAATGCCGCTTACGAGGCCAATGACCTCGTAAAATACTTCTCCTTCTACGCAGACGACTTCACCCAATATCTTCCTGAAGGCCGCACTGATTTAACCGCCTATAAGAAAGAATGGACTGACTATATCGGAGAAGGGAACCGAGTCGAAAAGGTTGAACTGAGCGACATGCACGTTCAGACCGGCCCAAGCGGCGATTCCGCCGTGGCGAGTTACATTCTTCACGTTCGCACGAAACTCAAGGACGGAAAAATCACCGACGAAGACAATCAGGAATCCGACGTTCTCTTCAAGCGCGGGGGCCAGTGGAAAGTGGTTTTCCTCCACTATTCTGCTGCGCCGAAGAAGGACGCGCACTAAACCCTGTTCCCCGGAGCCCGGAAATGAGCAAAAACCGCGATCGTGAACTCGGAATGTTCCGTTCCATCACGCGCCGCGACTTTTTGAACGGCGTGGCCGTCGGCGCGGGCGCTGTGGCTACCGGCAGATTTTTTCCGAGCCTCGCCTGGGCGGAATCCGCTGCAGACATCGCTCCACAAGACAAACCCGGTTACTACCCACCCGCGCTCACGGGCATGCGCGGCAGCCATCCCGGCTCGTTCGAAGACGCTCACAAGCTGCGCGATGGGAATTTCTGGAACTCCACTGCCAAAGTGACTGACACCGGTGAATCCTACAATCTGATTATCGTCGGTGGTGGAATCAGCGGGCTCGCCGCCGCTCATTTCTGGCGCGCGCAAAACCCCGACGCGCGTATTCTTATCCTCGATAATCACGACGATTTCGGCGGCCACGCCAAGCGAAACGAATTTCATCCCGGTGGCCCGACCGGACGCACGCTGCTCGTCAACGGTGGCACCTGGGCCATCGAATCGCCCGTTCCCTACAGCAAAGTGGCTCGTGGCGTGATGGACGAACTCGGCATCCATCCCGCCGAATTCGCAAAGAAATACTACACCCACGAAACGTACAAAGATCTGAAGCGCGGCGTTTTTTTCGACAAAGAAACCTTCGGCACGGACAAGCTCCTCATCGGTTCCCTCGGGGAATTTGGCAGTCTGGAACCGGAGGGCGCCGCCAAGTTTGTGGAAAGCACGCCTCTGCCAGAGGAAGCCCGCCGCGATCTCCTTCGACTTGCGACCGCCAAGCAGGATTTTTTCCCCGGCCTGACATCCGCCGAGAAAAAAGACCGGCTCACTCGGATGAGCTACAAGAAATTCCTGCTAGAAGTTGCGAGAGTGGATCCGCGCGTCGTCCCCGTATTTCAGACACAAACGCACGGGCTCTTCGGCGTCGGCATTGATGCCGTAAACGCGCTCGATTGCTGGGCACTTCTAATGCCCGGTTTTGACGGCCTTAAGCTCGACCCCGGCCCGCATCCTCGCATGGGCTACACTCCGCGCGGGTATGCCTCGCCGCAGGAGCCTTACACCTATCATTTTCCAGATGGCAACGCGAGCATCGCCCGCATGCTCGTGCGGAAGCTGATTCCGCCGGTTGCGCCGGGGAGTGCGCCAGAAGACATCGTCACCGCAAAATTCGACTACAGCCAACTGGATCGCAGCGATTCTCCGGTTCGCATTCGCCTAAGCTCTATCGTTGTCGGTGCACGACATTCCGGCGATCCGGCCTCCGCCAAAGAAGTTGGAGTTACCTATCTGCGCGGCGGCAAACTTTATTCGACGCGAGCGAAATCCGTTGTCATGGCTTGCTGGAACATGATGATTCCGTATCTTTGTCCGGAGTTTCCGGAAAAACAGAAGGAAGCGCTTCGCTACGGCGTGAAGATTCCTCTCGTCTACACTTCCGTTGCGCTCCGCAACTGGCAATCGTTCCAGAAACTCGGCGTCCGCCAAGTCTTTACTCCAGGCATGTATCACGTCGAAGTCGCCCTGGAAATCCCACAAAACATTGGCGAGTTTCACTCGCCACAATCTCCAGATGAACCGGTCGTCGTCCGCATGGAACGCACCCCGTGTTCTCCAGGAATGTCGGAGCGCGACCAGCATCGCGTAGGCCGTGCCGAGCTGCTCTCCGCGCCCTTTGAAACCTTCGAACGCAACATCCGCGATCAACTCGGTCGCGTCCTCGGCGGAGGTGGCTTCGATCCAGCGCGAGACATTGACGCAATCACCGTAAATCGCTGGCCACATGGCTACGCTTACGAATACAACTATCTTTTCGATCCCGAATGGCCCGAAGGCCAAAGCCCTGCCGAAATCGCGCGCAAACGTTTTGGTCGCATTGCCATCGCAAATTCCGACGCCGCGGCTGCCGCATACACTGATACTGCAATCAATCAGGCGCATCGCGCCGTCCAGGAGCTTCTAACTGCATAGCGACGACAACAAAAAGCGCGACCGCGAACTCGGCATGGATCGCCCCGTCACGCGCCGCGATTTCCTCAACGGCGCAGCCATGGTGATCGGCTCAGCAGCACTTCCGCTGGACGCGCCTTCGCAATCGGCTTCGCCTCCCGAAAAGCAGAATTTCACCGGCTACAATCCGCCCGTTTCCACTGGCCTGCGCGGCAGCCATCCCGGCTCCTTCGAAATCGCGCACAGCCTCCGCGATGGGACCTTTTGGCACGCCGCAGGGAAACCTGTAGACACCGGCGAGCACTACGACCTGATCGTCGTTGGGGGCGGCATCAGCGGCCTCTCTGCCGCCTATTTCTTCCGCGAACGTTTCGGCCCCAAGGCCCACATCCTCATCCTGGAAAATCACGACGATTTCGGCGGCCACGCGAGGCGCAACGAATTTCATCCGGGCGGCAAACTGCAGCTTCTCAACGGCGGCACGATGCTGATTGACAGCCCCACGGCTTACAGCAAAGAAGCCGCCGCGCTTATTGCCAAACTCGGCATCGATCCCGCCGCCTTCGAGAAAAGATATCTCATTCACGATCTCTACTCTTCGCTTGGCCTCGGCTCTGGAGTTTTCTTCGATAAACAAACCTTCGGCGAAGATCGCCTCGTAGCAAATCTCCCCGCCGAATGGGGAGAGTCGGCGGATGCCCGCGCGAAATCTGCGCAGTGGGAAGAATTTCTTTCGAAAACCCCTCTTTCCGACTCGGTAAAGAAAGACATTCTCCGTATCGAAACAGCTGACACCGACTACCTCCCCGGCCTCTCCTCTTCCGAAAAAAAAGCGCGCCTTTCTAAACTCAGCTATAAGGACTTCCTTCTCACTATCGCCAAAGTCGATCCCTCCGCAATCGCCATCTATCAGACGCGCACCAACGGCGAATGGGGCGTCGGCGTTGACGCCGAATCAGCGCTCGATTGCTGGGCGCTAGGCCTGCCCGGTTTTCAGGGCATGAATCTAGATCCCGGCCCCGCTCCTCATATGAGCTATTCGGCTGCGGGCTATTCCACCGGCGGCTCGCCGCGTTTTCATTTTCCCGACGGCAATGCCACCATCGCGCGCCTGCTTGTTCGCGAGCTAATTCCCGACGCCGTCCCCGGCCACTCTGCCGAAGACGTAGTCACCGCGCAAGTCGCTTACGATCGTCTCGACCGCGAAACAAACTCCACCCGCATTCGACTCAACAGTACTGTCGTCCGCGCAGAAAATGTCGATGGGCCCGCTTCTTCGCAAAGTGTGGTCATTACTTACGCAGCAAACGGGAAAGTCCTCACCGCGCGTGCCGGCGCCTGCGTTCTCGCCTGCTGGAACATGACGATTCCGTATCTCTGCACCGATCTCCCCGAAAAACAAAAAGAAGCGCTCCACTATCTCGTCAAAGTTCCTCTCGTTTACACGAGCGTCGGCCTCAGCAATTGGAACGCCTTCAAAAAGCTCGGCGTTCATTCCATTCAATCGCCCGGCGCCTACTGGAACTCCGCGAGCCTCAACTGGCCTATAGACATAGGCGATTACAAAAGCCCGCGCACGCCCGACGAGCCCATTCTTCTTCACATGAGCCGCACGCCCTGCAAGCCCGGCCTCCCTGCACGCGAACAGCACAAAGCCGGCCGCATGGAACTCCTTGTCACCTCATTTGAAACATTCGAGCGCAATATTCGCGATCAACTCTCTCGCTCTCTTGCAGCGGGCGGTTTCGACCCCGCGCGAGACATCGAGGCCATCACCGTCAATCGCTGGCCGCACGGCTACGGCTACGAATACAATCCGCTCTTCGATCCCGAATGGCCAACTGGCCAGGCTCCCCACGAAATCGGTCGCAAGCCACATGGCCGCATCACGATCGCCAATTCAGACTCCGGCGCCACGGCCTACACCGACGTCGCCATCGATCAAGCATTCAGGGCTGTGGAAGAATTGTACTCATCCCCGGCTTCGTAATTCCTGCGCGTTTCGCTGTACGTCTCTGCAGTTTGTGACGGACTCGCAGACCAAGGTCACCGGCAGTCTCGCCGTCTCGAGCCTTGGCCAGCGTTGAACACCGCACGGACTGCGACGGCCGCAACATTGCCACCTCCGTCGTCGTGCAAACCATCGGCTAGTTCAGCCCTTCAAAGAATGTTGTTGTAGTCCAAAATCAAACCTCAATCGAGCGCTGCTTGTCCGGGGCCCCGTTCTTGTTTTAACTGTCTGTATTTTTTTTCCGAAACAATTTTTCGCACTTCGCATCCTAACCTTACAGTACGATTCCCATGGGTGGCTGGCCTCGCATAAGGAACTATTTTCCGCGGGGTTCTTGCCAGAAATTACGCTTCCAGCCAGACTGGCAGCACTCCAATTGAGGCCGATACATGCCCCGACTCCAAACCACCGAAGATCGACGTCTGGAAGACAATCGCACCAGAAAAGGCTACTGGAAACGCTGGGGCCCGTATCTTTCCGAACGCCAGTGGGGAACCGTCCGCGAGGACTACAGCCCGGGCGGCACCGCTTGGGAATTCTTCCCGCACGACCATGCCCGCTCCCGGGCCTATCGCTGGGGAGAAGACGGCATCGCCGGCGTCAGTGATCGTCACCAGATGATCTGCTTCGGGCTGGCACTTTGGAATGGTCGGGACCCGATTCTGAAAGAGAGGCTCTTCGGCCTCACCGGCAACGAAGGCAATCACGGCGAAGACGTGAAGGAATACTACTTTTATATCGATTCCACGCCGACGCACAGCTACATGAAGTATCTTTACAAGTATCCGCAAGCAGAATTTCCCTATCGCTGGCTGGTCGAAGAAAACAAGCGTCGCGGGCGCGACAATCCCGAGTTTGAGCTGCTCGACACGGGCGTCTTTAGCGAGAATCGCTACTTCGACATTTTCGTTGAATACGCAAAAGCCGACGACGAAGATATCTTCATCCGCATCACTGCGCACAATCGCGGCTCGGAGCCTGCGCCGCTGCATCTTCTGCCAACGCTTTGGTTCCGCAACACCTGGTCCTGGGGCAAAGATCTGCGGCGTCCCGTCGTTCGAAGAGCCGCCGACGTTCCCGGCAGCCTCTGCGCCGAACTCCAGCACTGGCAATACGGCAAACGCTGGCTGCTCTGCGCCGGTCAGCCCGAGCTTCTCTTCACGGAAAACGAAACCAACAACGCGCGGCTCTTCAATTCAAAAAATCGCACACCCTTCGTGAAAGACGCATTTCACGAATACATCATCCGCGGAAACAAAACCGCCGTGAATCCCGCACTGTCCGGCACTAAAATGGCCGCCCACTACTCCATGACTGTCGGAGCCGGCGAATCGATCACCATAAAACTCCGTCTTACCGACATCGAACCGCTCGGTGGCATGGACCCGGAATCTTCCATGGTGGGAATCATTACTTCGCCTGGTCATCAGGAACGCGAAGCGGACGTCCCCGGCACAAATGACTTCGGCAGCGGATTTGACGCGCTGATCTCCGCTCGTATCAAGGACGCCGACGAGTTTTACGAGTCTCGCATCCCTTCTGAACTCTCTGCCGACGCAAAAAATGTGATGCGCCAGTCCTACGGCGGCATGTTGTGGTCAAAACAGTTCTACCACTTCGACATTCAAACCTGGCTCGACGGGGATCCTGCCGGCCCCGAGCCTCCCGCTCAACGCAAAACAGGCCGCAACAAGGAATGGACGCATCTCTACAACGACGACATCATTTCCATGCCGGACAAATGGGAATATCCCTGGTACGCCGCTTGGGATCTCGCTTTCCATTGCATCACGCTCGCCCTCGTTGACCCCGATTTCGCGAAAGAGCAGCTTATTCTGCTCCTTCGCGAGTGGTACATGCACCCGAACGGACAGTTGCCAGCCTACGAATGGGCTTTCGGCGATGTAAACCCTCCGGTTCACGCGTGGGCCGCCTGGCGCGTCTACAAAATCGAGCGTCGCGTCCGTGGCGTCGCGGATCGCAGCTTCCTTGAAAAAGTTTTTCACAAACTTCTTCTGAACTTCACCTGGTGGGTCAATCGCAAAGATCCCGATGGCGCCAATATTTTCCAGGGCGGCTTCCTTGGTCTCGACAATATCGGAGTCTTTGATCGCTCCGCGCCGCTGCCGACCGGCGGCCATCTCGAGCAGTCCGACGGCACAAGCTGGATGGGCATGTACTGCCTCAATATGCTCGCCATCGCGCTCGAACTTGCGAAAGAAGATCCCGCGTACGAAGACGTCGCCAGCAAATTCTTCGAACACTTCGTCCACATCGCTCACGCCATGAACGATTTCGGTACTGACGGCATTTCGCTCTGGGATGAGGAAGACGGCTTCTACTACGACCTTCTCAATCTCCCCAACGGAGAAGAGCATTATTTGAAAGTTCGGTCCATGGTCGGTCTGATTCCGCTCTTCGCGGTCGAAACGCTCGAGCCGGAAATCATCGATCGCCTCCCCGGCTTCAAGCGCCGCATGCAGTGGTTCATTGACAATCACCCTGGCATGCCGGAACACATTGAAATGACACAGCGCTCGGCTCGTGGCGTCCGCCGCCTGCTCTCGCTCGTCAATCGCAAACAGCTCAAGCGCATTTTGTGCCGCATGCTCGACGAAACCGAATTTTTTTCCGAGTATGGTATCCGCGCTCTCTCGCGCTATCACAACGAGCATCCCTATCAGGTTTACGTGAATGGCAGCGTCAACCAGGTGGATTATGAGCCGGCCGAATCCTCAACCAGCCTCTTCGGCGGCAATTCGAACTGGCGCGGCCCTATTTGGTTCCCCGTCAACTATCTGCTCATCGAATCGTTGCAAAAGTTCCATCATTACTACGGCGAAGACTTCAAAGTTCCTTGCCCGGCCCGTTCCGACAACCAGGCCGACCTTTGGCAAGTCTCCCGCGAAATTTCAAAACGCCTCGGGCACATATTTCTGCGCGGGAAAGATGGACGGCGTCCCGTTGCCGGTGGTATTGAACAATTTCACAGCGATCCGCACTGGCGCGATTTGGTTCTTTTCCACGAATACTTCCACGGCGACAACGGCGCAGGTCTCGGCGCGAATCACCAGACCGGCTGGACCGGACTCGTCGCAAAACTTCTCGAGCAAAGCGGTGAGTGAGGATTCGCAACTCACAATTCGCCCTGCAACTCTTGCCGACGAGGCGCTTCTACTCTCCATGATGCGCGAGCTCATCGAGCAGGAGCCCAACCCGGGTGTCTTTCAGGAAGGCTTGATCCGCAATGCGTTTCGCTCTTTGCTCGACCAACCGGAGCGTGGACGCATCTGGATGCTTGCCGTCTGCGAGGAGACGGTTGGATACATCGTACTCACGATTGGTTTTAGCTTCGAATTTCACGGGACCGACGCCTTCATTGACGAGCTATATGTGGCCCCGGAGTTTCGCCGCCGCGGTTTTGGCATGCGCGCCGTGGAACGCTTGGAAGCGGAAGCCAAAAAGCTCGGGGTGAACGCAGTGCATCTCGAGGTGGACAAAGGCAACGACCCGGCCTTCGCTCTTTATCGCCGGGCAGGATTTGAAGATCACAACAGATTTTTGATGACGAAATGGTTGCAAGACCAGCAATAAGAAAGATCCACAAATTGCAGCCAGCAGGAAAAGTATGAGTGCGTCCACCAATCCGGTCACCTTCGATCGCCGCATCTGCAACGACTTCGCCGAAGCTTCTTCGCGTGAATGGCTCGTCACGAACGGCATCGGCGGTTTTGCTTCAGGAACCATCGCCGCCTGCGCTACCCGCCGCTATCACGGCATTCTTCTCGCTGCGCTGAATCCGCCCGTTGGCCGCACGCAACTCGTCGGCGCGATCGATGAAATCATCAACTACGCCGGAACAAATTACGAACTCGCTACACACGAATGGGCGAGCGGGGCAATTGCTCCGCAAGGATTTCAATTCATCGAAAGTTTTCGCCTCGAAGGCACAGTTCCTACGTGGGTATACTCGCTTAATGACGCGCTTCTCCAAAAACAAATCTGGATGCGCCAAGGGGAAAATACAACTTACGTCCACTACACTCTCCTGGCGGCGTCTTCACCCGTTCAGTTTCACGCAAAAGCTCTCGTCAATTACCGCGACTTCCACTATTCCACTCACGCCGGCGATTGGCACATGCTCGTCGATCCGGTCGAGCAAGGCGTTCGCGTCATCGCCTACGACGGCGCTGTTAGGTTCTACATGAAGAGCGTTGAAGCTTCTGCCGAGCCACGGCAAATCTGGTATCGCGATTGTTTCTTCAGGCTCGAACGCGAGCGCGGCCTAGACGACCATGAAGATCATCTCTTCGCTACGCAATTTGGCGCTTCGCTCAGCCCAGGCAGCTCACTGACGCTCGTCTTTACAACGAAGGAGGACGCACTTCTTGATGGCGCTGCGGCTCTTGGGGAACGAAAAGCCAGCGAAGCCGGCCACCTCGATTTGGCCTCAGAATCTTTTCCTGTGGCCAGTACGGATGCTTCCGCCTCTTCACTGCGGCTGCTCGTCCTCGCCGCCGATCAATTCAACGTTCGCCGCTCCCTCCCTGGCAATCCAAACGGCCGCAGTGTTATCGCCGGCTATCACTGGTTTGGCGATTGGGGCCGCGACACGATGATTGCTCTCCCCGGCCTCTCGTTCGCCACTGGCCGCCCTGAACTCGCGCGCGAAATTCTGCTCGCCTTTTCTCAATTCGTAGACGGCGGCATGCTTCCCAATAATTTCCCCGATGCTGGTGGCCAGCCCGAATACAACACGATTGACGCCGCGCTCTGGTATTTCGAAGCGGTTCGCCAGTACTTCGAGGCCACGCGCGACATCGCCACCCTGCAAAAACTCTTTCCGATTCTCACTGGGATAATCGAAGCCCACTTTTCCGGGACGCGCTACAACATTCACGTCGACCCCGAAGACGGCCTTCTCTACGGTGGTGGTCCGGGCGTTCAACTCACCTGGATGGACGCCAAAATCGGCGATTGGGTCGTAACGCCGCGCACCGGAAAGCCCGTCGAAATCAACGCCCTCTGGTTCAACGCACTCGAATCAATGTCGCAATTCGCGCGCACACTAAAGCTGTCCACAACACGTTTTGAAACGATCGCCGCCGTGGCCAAATCCAGTTTTCAGAAATTCTGGAATCCCGATCGCGATTGCCTCTATGACGTGATCGATGTCACCAGGCATCGGCAACGACGCTTTGCTCCGCCCGAATCAAATCCTCGCCGTCTCTCTGCCGGTGAGTCCGCTTACGCTCGAACAACAAAAATCCGTCGTATATGCCTGCGAAAGGGAACTGCTCACGCCTTTCGGTCTGCGTAGCCTCAGTCCACACGACCCCGGCTACGCCGCTCATTACGGCGGCGGCCCGCGCGAACGCGACGCGGCCTATCATCAGGGGACGGTCTGGGGCTGGCTCCTTGGCCCGTTCGCTCTGGCGCATTTCCGCGTCTATCAAAACAAATCGCAAGCGCGCCGTTTCCTCGAATCCCAGGCACAAGCTATTACCTCCTATGGCCTCG
Source organism: uncultured Acidobacteriota bacterium (assembly GCA_963794175.1). GTDB lineage: Bacteria > Acidobacteriota > Terriglobia > Acidiferrales > UBA7541 > Acidiferrum. The sequence continues at coordinate 226,149 of CAWCCV010000016.1, forward strand.
GTACTCTCGCGGAAATCTTTGACGGCGATCCACCGCACAAACCCGCCGGCTGCATCGCCCAAGCCTGGACCGTCGCCGAACTCCTCCGCGCCTGGAAATTCCTGTCGTAGGTGTACCAGGGATGTCTCCTTGGTCTCAAGTTGGCAGGCAATAGGACGCGATATAGCGTGCGCTGTGCACGATTTTTGCGTCTAGAAAATCGCTTACCGCTTAGATCCTCTTCTCGTACAGCTCAATCAAAACTTTTTCATTCTCCGGCGTAGCCACCAGAAAAAAGTTTACCCGAGTCCCATCCGCCCCCGCCCGCGTCTCCGGATAGACCGCCTTCACGCCAAATTTCTCCTGCAAAAGCGCCGTCGCCCGGTCCACGTCCGTGCAAAGAAACTCCACCTGCTGAATCCCTTCGCCCACGCGCGCCAAATACCGCGCAATCGCTCCATCTCCTTCGGGCGCCTTCGAAGTCAGTACGTCCAGAGCAATCCCCGCGAAATGCAATTCAAACTCTTCCGCATCCTGGTCCAGCGGCACATCCGCCAGCCGCGGATTCCCATTCGTCCGCCGGATTTTCTCAAACGTCTCGCGGGTCACTGCAATCCCGACCGTGATCGCGGGGTCCGCGCCGATCAGCGCGCTTAAGTCGGTGTCCTTCCTCCAAGCCCGCGCGGCTCGCCGCGCCAACACCGCGCCAGCCACAAAAATCTCCTCGGCCGCGGCATCTCTTTCTGCATGCGCCGGCGAGGAAAGCGCCTCGATCTGTTTCTTCAGTCGCATATTGTCCGGAGTTCAATTCTAAAGGAAACGGCTCTTAGGTGATCTCTTTTGGCTTCGCCAGAAGGGAAGCAATCGTCGCCACCGCCAGCAGTCCCAGCACAATGCCCAGCGACCACAGTACCGATATGTGCAGCCATGGCTCAATTAGCATCTTTACGCCGACAAATACCAGCACAGCCGCAAGGCCAAACTTGATATACGTCAGCCGGTCCAGCACACCGGCCAGCAAGAAATAAAGCGTTCTTAATCCCAATATCGCGAACACGTTCGAGGTATACACAACAAACGCATCGCGTGTGATTCCGAACACCGCCGGTATCGAATCCACAGCAAACGTCACGTCCGTCACTTCCACCACCAGCAGCACCAGAAACAGCGGAGTCGCGTACAGCATGCCCTGCTCTCGCACAAAAAAGTTCTCGCCGGAAAAAGATTTCGTAAGTCTTATATGTTTCGCCAAAAACCGCACAATCTTATTTTTTTCCGGATGCGTTTCCGAGTCGCCTGTGAAAAACATGTGGACCCCGGCATAAATCAAAAACGCGCCAAACACGTACATGATCCATGTAAACCGTTCGATCAACGCCGCCCCCGCTGCGATCATTGCGCCGCGCATGATCAGCGCGCCCAATATCCCCCAAGCCAACAAGCGATGCTGAAATTCCGACGGCACGCCAAACGTGCGGAACAGCACGAGGAACACAAACAAATTATCTACACTCAGCGATTTTTCGATCAGGTAGCCCGTCGAGAACTCCAGCGCTTTCTGTGCGCCATAAAAGTGATAGACGCCAGCTGCGAACACTGCTGCAGCACCAATCCAGATTCCGCTCCAAAGCAGCGCCTCGCGCATCCCGATCTTATGCGGCCGCCGGTGGAACACACCAAGGTCCAGCGCCACTGCGATCAGCACAAATAAATTGAATTCGATCCAATGCAGGGGTGAGTTCATCGCTCCGTCTGATTTTAACTTCCACTTGTTGTAGCCGGCTGGCGAAGCGGGCCTGGACCGTTTCGCAGTTCCAGTTTAATGCAACTGGCCTCCGGTTTACTTGAACTTGGCCGTTTCGGTGGAATTAAGGTTGGTCAATTCAATGCGCGCCGTTTGTCCTGCCTCGATCGTGACCGGCACGTCCCACTTCAGTCGCGAATCGCCCGCCCCGGCGTCCAGATCGAGCGTACTCAGCCAATAGTTTCCCGGCAATAGCTTTCCAATCCGCGCCTTTCCGTCGAGATTAGTATCCACTTTCGCTACAAGATATTTGGTTTGTGCCAGCATTGGTGATTGCTGATTCACGTGCCTCTTGAAAGCGCTTTGTGCTTCTGCCCATTTCTTCGCGGGGTTGATACTGTCTAGCTCCAGCTCCATGCCCGCTACGGATTCAGGATGCGTGTGGGCAAACTTCTTCAGCGCATTCAGGTAATCCTGTCGATCCTTTTCATATTTTTCCGGATGGTCCGTTTTGTCCGAATCCTTGTATTTTGGCTTCGGAATTCCGTTCGACACGCCGCCGCTGTTTGAAGTCTGATACGCAGTCAAAAATTCCGGCACGTGAACAATGTCCTCTGGCGTAATCAGCTTGTCCGTGCCCGGCATGGTCAGGTCCATCGTCTCGTGGTCCTTCAGCCACTCGCGCAACTCGGGCGTAAGCTTCAGCCCTTCAATGAACTTGTCACGGTTTGGGGCGCCGTTCGCATCCTCGACTTCGTGTCTGATGTCCTCGAAGCTCTTCGTCAGCACATAAAAAGTAAAATCGCGCACCGGCTCAGGTTTTGCCCCCGTGGGACTCACGTACGCCGCAAACTCCAGCGCGCCCGTCGCGTTCGAGCCCTGCGCCCGCGCGCCGCCCGCAAATACTGCCCACGCCGCAACTGCCGCCAATAAAACTCGGCTTGGTTTTCTCATGAGCTTCATCCTAGCAGCATCCACACCTACTTCCCCGCGCCTATTCCTGAACGAATTCGTATCTGCCATCCTTGCTGACCTCCACCTTCGCCAGCCCATGCGCCTTCTCGAAGGAATCGAACCCTTCCTTCAAATTCGTCCAAAACGCGGCCAATTCCGGCTGACCCAGGTGCGTCTTCGCCAGTTCCCGAAAAACCTTCTCGCTCATCCGTGCCGGAAAAATCTGGATCGGCAGATGTCTTGCGCCGCTGTCGCGCACAAGCACTGAAAGCCAGTAAACTTCTTTGATCCCATCATCCGTAATCGGAATGCACCCAATCGAAGCGCAATTCCCATGCAGGTAGATCGTTCCTCCCAAATTCTGCCGGAATCCCAAAATCCTGTCTGCCGCGTTTGGATAGTTGATGTGCATGCTCAAGAAATAATTGCTCTGTGGATTGAAAAAATCGAGGTCGTAAAATCCTTCGGGTACCTGCCCGTCGCCGAATCGCCGTTTCGGTCCCAGCACACCGGACGTCGCGCAAATCCCATAAGTCTTCAGCAGCACATATGGCCCCGTTTCGGAATTCGCGCCCCAAAGCTCCAGCACGCCCTCTTTTTTGAACGCACGCAACAAAATCGCCTGCGGGGGATAGGCCAGTCCCTTCGCCTCCGCCATCGAGCGCATCACGCTGTCTTTTTCTTGCTTTGCGGTCCGCACTCGCGGAAATTTCAATTGTTCTTGCTGAAGGGAACCGCGCCCATCGCCCACAGCGGTGGTTTGCCCGGTTGTGCTAGCACAATAAAGCGCGCTCGCAACAATCGCCGTGAACAGAATCCGGGCTCCCCTCATCTCAAAACAGCCGGTACGTCGTTTCCACGGTCACCCAGGTCGCGACTGGATTTCGCGCCGCATCACGCGCCGGTTCGAATCTCCACCGCTTTACCGCATCCACCGCGCGTTCATCCAATCCAAGCCCCAGGCCTTTCATGATCTTCACTCGCCCCGGTCTTCCATCCGCTCCCACCAGAACTTCCAGCTTCACAATCCCTTGCAACTTTTCTTTTCGAGCCTGTTCGGTGTACTCAGGGTCCGGGCAATATAAACACTTCACCGGATAAGCTCCCCGCGAATATCGGTCGCCGGTACTTTCTCCTTCTTCGTCTCCGTCGCTGGAGCCCATCGCTTCGCCTCGCTTCGTCCCCATTGAGTTTCCGCCGTCGTTCCCGTTCGAATTATTTTTGTCCTTCATCCACGGCAACCCAAGATCGCGCTCGTACTGCATTGGCATCTTCGCATTCGGGTCAGCGATGGTTGGCTCTACGGGCAAAGCAGGAGTCTGTTCCGTCCGCAAATGAGGATGAACCAAAACTATCTGCGAAAGCGTTGCAAGATTGCCCGAGGTTACCGGCAGCAAATCGTGATTAGAGCCCTTGCCGTTGCCAGCTGGCTTGGTCTCGAGAAAGTACTCATTCAGGGGAGGGGGAAGCAATCCAGTTCTGCCTGGAGGTCTCGGCCCAGGTGGGTGATTCGAAACCGAACCTCCAACCAACAGCAATCCACCAATGACTGCCCCATGCACCAACAAAGACAGCGCCTGCCGCTTTCTGGCTCCCGGCCCCGGCCGCGCATCCAGCAATTCAAATGCGCCGACTCCATGCGCCAGCGCCCCAGCACCACGCAACTCAAAAAACGCCAGCGCATTCTGCCGCACACGCCCCAGCCAGTTTTCTTCCTCTGCGCTTTGGAAAGTATTCTTGAAAAAATTCAGCAGACGCACCGAAAGGGAATTGCCCATAACCCGGCCCCCTCGACTCGATTCAGATTTGGACCCGACTGGTGCCCGCCAAAAACAAAAGCGGCTCACGTTGTCAACTGTGAGCCGCGCAATTCAACTTTGGTTGCCTGCTATTTTCTCTAATGCTTCCCTAGAACAAACGGAAGCTCACTTCAATCGGTACCGAAGTCCGTACAGGCTTTCCGCCCGGCCCCATCGCCGCCTTACAGCGCCACGTGCGCACCGTCTCAATCGTCTTTTCGTCTAGACCAAGTCCCGGACTCTTTGCCACCCGCAAATTGGTCACGCGGTCGTCGGTTTCGATAATCGCTTCTACAACCACGATGCCCTGATACTTCGCTTTTCGCGCTTCTTCCGAGTACGGTGGGTCAGGATGGTAGTAGCAAGTGGGTACTCCCACGCCATTCACGCCAGCGCGAAACGCGCCGCCGCCCGTGCCGCCGCCCTCACCGGGACCAAGCCCGCCGCCCGTTCCGCTTCCAATGCCCGTTCCGTTTCCATGACCCAGCGAATCGGAATTTCCGTTTGCCAGCGGATCGCCAAAGGTCGGCATGTTCGGGCTGGCAATTTTCAAATCCGGTGGTCCAAGTAGGGAAGGATCCATGGCCAGTTTCGGATCAGGATTGACCGGCCTCACCTGCGGCGGTGTAAACTGCGTCATCTTGAACTTCGGCAGCTTGCCTTTGTTCACTGGCGTGAGTGTATGGTCATTGGCACCGCCACCGCCCCCGGCTTTGTTGGCTCCCGCAGGCAATTTAGAAACGTAATCTGAGATATCAATCGACGTGACGTTGACCTTCTCCACCGCCTTCGTCGTATCCGTGAAGTGCCACAAAAACGGCAAAATCATCAGCGCGATCACGCTCGCGTGTACGCCAATCGAAATAATCTGGGTCCAGCCGAAGTTCTCATCCTTCGACCAAATCTCCTTCACCTTAACCGGCTTGATCTCAAACGGCAGCGGCGCCTGCTTCTGCGGGAAGAAAAACTCCTTCATCCGGTCGCCAAATCCGCCAAAATTCGTGCCCCACCGGTTCGAAAGCTGCCCCTTCGGGGTCGAGCCTTTTGGCACCGGCTTCGAGTTGAAAAATTCGCTCAGGTTGTTCCAGAAGCCTCCGCCATACTCAGAAGGCATCAGCGGCGAGTTCATCTCCCCGTGGAACTTGATCGGCTTTTCAAACAGGAATTGCTTCAGGTTGGACCAAAATCCAAAGTCTTCGGCTCTTAGATACACCGGCCGCGTGAATGTCGGCACCACATTGCGGGGAACACTCACGGCCGGCAGTACTTCGCCCGCTTGCTTCTTCGGAATCGCGTCTTCAGGTATCAGTTTTAAATCGAATCCCGCCACGTGTTTCACCTTCTAGTTAGACGCAATAGCTCCCAATCGGTGTCAAACCGATACGATTCCAAGGGCCTGGGATTGGTTGCACGCCCTCCGATGGCTGACACCGCTCATGCCTTATTGTAACATACGTAGTTACACTGCTTTCCGATGTTTCCCGCCCTCTTCACCCGGGAAAACAACTGTGCAAAAGGGGATCTGCTCTCGCTCTGATATGGCTGAACCACTCGAACTCAAAAAGACCCTCAATCTCCCTAAAACTGACTTTCCCATGAAAGCCAGCTTGCCACAGAACGAACCGAAACAGCTCGCTGCTTGGCAGGAGGCAAATCTTTACGAATCCATCCTTACCGCGCGTCAAGGAAAGCCGCTATTTGTTCTGCACGACGGCCCGCCCTATCCTACAGGCACCATCCATCTTGGCACCGGCCTGAATAAAATCCTCAAAGATCTCATTGTCAAGACCAAATCCATGGCGGGCCATTACGCCCCGTACGTGCCGGGCTGGGATTGCCACGGTCTGCCCATCGAAACGCAGGTCGAAAAAGAACTCGGCGGCAAAGGTAAAGTACCTCCCGCGGAGTTTCGCCGTCTCTGCCGCGAATTTGCCACGCGTTACGTCGAGCAGCACAAGCGCGATTTCAAGCGCCTCGGCGTATTCGGCCGCTGGCACGACCCATACCTAACCATGAGCCATGAGTACGAAGCCACCATCGCCAACGCCTTCCTCGACTTTATCGAAAAGGGCTACGTCTACCGCGGCCGCAAACCGGTCTATTGGTGCATCTACGATTCGACTGCGCTCGCCGAAGCCGAAGTTGAATACGAAGATCACTCCAGCCCGAGTATCTGGGTCAAGTTCGCTCTTGTCGGTGGCGCAAGCGGAGAAGCAGCGAAACTCGGCTCCGATATTTCCGCTGTTATCTGGACCACCACTCCTTGGACCATTCCGCACAACCGCGCACTCGCATTCCATCCCGACTTCGAGTATGCCGTTGTCGAAACCGAAAAAGGGAAGTTGCTCCTGGCTGCCGACCGTGTCGCCGCCCTCCAAGCCGAATGCGACATCAAGGAAGCCCGCGTCCTCGCCAAATTCAAAGGCCATCATTTCGAGTACGCAAAATTTCAGCATCCCTTTTTGCCAATGCATGTCCCCGGAGTTCTGGCAACCTATGTAACGCTCGATCAGGGTACCGGCATTGTGCACACCGCTCCGGGCCATGGCGTCGACGACTTCAACACCGGCCAAAAATATAATCTCGAAACCGCTGCCCCGCTCGATGATCGCGGCATCTACACCGAAGGCCTGCCCGAATACAAAGGCAAAGACGTCTTCAAAGCAAATCCCCTCATCGTCAAGCTCCTTGCCGATCATGGCGCGCTTGTCGGCCATCACCCTTACAAGCACAGCTACCCTCACTGCTGGCGCTGCCACAATCCCGTCATCTTCCGTGCCACCGAGCAGTGGTTCATCAAAATGGATGCAACGGGAAATGGGGAATCGAAAACTTTCCGTGAGAAAGCTCTCGATCAAATCCACGGGGTGAAGTGGACTCCGACCTGGGGCGAAGACCGCATGTACGAAATGATCGAGCATCGCCCTGATTGGTGCGTCTCGCGCCAGCGTTTCTGGGGCACACCCATCATCGTTTTCTACTGCGAAGGCTGCGGCAAACGTCTTGAAGACTTCAAAGCGCTCCGCAATGTCATCGAATGGTTCAAAAAGGAAGGCGCCGACGCCTGGTACAAGCACACGCCCGAAGAACTACTGCCCGCCGGAACAAAATGTTCTTGCGGCGAATCAAAATGGCGCAAGGAAAACGACATTCTCGACGTTTGGTTCGATTCCGGATCCTCGAACCTCTCTGTGCTCAAGGGCGAAGAGTGGCCCGCGGATGTCTATCTTGAAGGTCCTGACCAATATCGCGGCTGGTTTCACAGCTCGCTTCTAGTCGCCGTCGGCGTAAAGAATCGCTCGCCCTACAAAGGCGTCGTCACTCACGGCTGGACGCTCGATGAGCAAGGCCGCCCGATGTCCAAATCGCTCGGCAATTCCATCGAGCCGAATGAAATCTGCGAAAAGTGGGGCGCCGACCTCCTCCGCCTCTGGGTCGCCAGCGTCGAATACCAGGCCGACGTAAAAATGTCTGAGCGCGTCATGACGCAACTCAGTGAAGCCTATCGCAAAATCCGCAACACGTTCCGTTTCGCGCTCGGCAATCTCAGCGATTTCGACCCGTCGAAAAATTCCATCGCCAACAATCAACTCGAAGAAATGGATCGCTGGATGCTCGAACGCACTGCCGACCTCGTGAAAAAATGTCGCGAGTGGTACGCGAATTACGAATTTCACCGCGTCTATCACGCCATCCACGATTACTGCACCGTGGATCTCAGCGCGTTCTACTACGACGTCCTGAAGGATCGTCTCTACACCAAAGCGCCAAACAATCCCGCGCGCCGCTCCGCGCAAACCGCCGTCCACAAAATTTCCAGTGCGCTCATCCGTCTCGCCGCGCCCATCCTGGTCTTCACCGCCGAAGAAATCTGGCGATACCTTCCGAAAGCTTCAGGCGCGCCATGTTCCGTACACGTCGATCTTTTCCCGGAAGAAGCCGAACTTCGCGCCGACGTTGCGCCTTCCCAAATCAGCGCTTGGGAACTTCTTGCCAAAGTCCGCGCCGAAGTTCTGAAAGCCCTCGAAACCGCGCGCAACGAAAAGAAAATCAATTCCGGCCTCGAAGCCAAAGTCCTTCTTGGAGCGGATCTCGAACTCAAGGCCAAACTAAAAGCGCTTCTCGTCCAATTGCCTGGCCTCTTTATCGTTTCTCAAGTCGATTTTCTCGGCGGCGGCGCCGGCGACTTCAAATCCGAAGCCGTCCCGACGCTCTCCGTCACCATCCAAAAAGCTGACGGCTCCAAATGCGACCGCTGCTGGAACTATTCCACCCACGTCGGGGAAAACACCCGCTACCCAACCATCTGCGAGCGCTGCTCCTCCGCCCTCGCCGAAATCGAATTTTCCGGCGCAGTTTCTGCATGATTTCGTGCCGCCAACTTGAATGCCGTCATTTCGAACCGAACAAGCCGAAGCTCTTGCTTTTCCGGTTTTTACCGAGGAATCGGTCGGTTTCCGCGAGTGCCAGCCTATGACCACCCGCCTCCGCTGGCTCTCCCTAACACTCTTCATCGTCCTCGCCGACCGCGTCACCAAAGCCTTGGTCGAATCACGCACCAGCGAAGGCTGGCACCACGAACTCGTCCCCAACTTCATTTACCTCGTCCATTCCAAAAACCCTGGCATCGCCTTCAGCATGTTCGCCAACTCTCAATCCCGCTTTCTCCACTTCGGGCTGATCGCTTTCTCTTTTGTTTTTATTGCCGCCCTGGGCTGGCTACTCCTCACATCCGCCTCCGCCACCTGGCGAACGCCCGCCGGAATTTCACTCCTCATCGGCGGAGCCGCGGGCAATCTCACCGACCGCATCCTCCACGGCGCCGTCACCGATTTCTTCGAAGTCTGGTTCGGCTCCTACCGCTACCCCGCCTTCAACGTCGCGGACTCCGCCATCACCATTGGTGCCATCCTCGTTCTTCTTGATGTATTATTCCTCCCGCAGAAAAGGCGATAGATTCCATTCCAAATAAGGATTGGCGGGGAGGCTTGATCATGAATGATCGGCGATTCGGTCTGTTTACACGCCGCGATTTTCTCGGTAGCACACTCGGTGCAGCCGCTGGCTTTTCCATCTATCCCACTGGCCACCGCTTTCTCGGCGAGTTTCTGAATCCGTCCTCGAGCACTTTCACTCCCTTCCAGTTCCCGAAAAATTTCATCTGGGGCTCCGCCACCGCTTCCTACCAAATTGAAGGCGCTTGGAACGAAGACGGCAAAGGCGAGTCCATTTGGGACCGCTTCTCCCACACCGTCGGCAAAGTAAAAGGCGGCTACACCGGCGACGTCGCTTGCGATTCCTACCACCGCTACAAAGAAGACGTAGCCATCATGAAGCAGCTCAATCTTCAGAGCTGCCGCTTCTCCGTCTCTTGGCCGCGCATTCAAGCCAACGGTTCCGGCGCCGCCAAAGAGAAAGGCCTCGACTATTACAAGCGCGTCACCGATGCACTCCTCGAAGCCAAAATCCGCCCCATCTGCACGCTCTATCACTGGGACCTTCCACAAGCCCTCGAAGATGCTGGTGGCTGGCCCAATCGCGATATCGTTGCGCGTTTCACCGACTATTCGCAAATCGTCGCCAGGGCACTCGGCGATCGAATCACCGATTGGTGTATCTTCAACGAACCGTGGGTCTTCACTTTCCTCGGCTACGCCTGGGGGATTCACGCGCCCGCGCGCCGCAGCCAGCCCGACTGCATGAAGGCCACGCACGTCGTAAACATCGCGCAAGGCGAAGCATTCCGAGCACTCAAAGCCATCAATCCCAAATTCCAGGTCGGCACCGCCTTCAGTATGGCCAATTGCGAGCCCGCTACTTCCAGCACTGAGGACAAAGCCGCCGCGGACCGCGCACACGCTCTCGGCAACATCTGGTTCATCCATCCCGCGCTCAAGGGTGAATACCCGAAAGCCTTCCTTGGCGAAAATCCATACGACATGATGGGCGTGAAATCCGGCGACATGGAACTCTGCAAAGCACCGCTCGATTTTCTCGGCATCAACTACTACCGCCGCCAAATCGTCGCAGCGGCGGCCGCGGGCGGCGATGGCGCAGGCGTGCGCAATTGGGATGGCCACGACGGTCCGCTCACCGATTTCGCTTGGGAAGTTTGGCCGGATGGTTTCCACGATCTTGTGCTCCGCATCCACAAGGAATATGGTCTGCCAATCGAGATCACAGAAAACGGCGCCTCGTATGTTGACGCACCCGATGAACAAGGCCGCATCCCCGATCAGCGCCGCATCGAATTCATGCGCGGCTATCTCAGCGCGCTAGGCCGCGCCATCGCCGACGGCGCAAAGGTTCGCGCCTATCATCACTGGAGCCTGCTCGACAATTTCGAATGGGCGGAAGGCTACACGCAGCGCTTTGGAATGGTTTACGTGGACTTCCGCTCGCAAAAGCGCACCATCAAGGACTCCGGCAAGTGGTACGCCGAACTAGCCAAAACCGGCAAACTCACATAACGCTTCGAGCGCCGATTCCCCGGTCAATGCGGTTCGCGCGCCGTGCCGCGCACCCTGGGCGTTGCCGACGCCGTCATCCCGACCGAAGGAAGGGAAAAATTGCAGCGTCACGCCCCTAGTCGGATTCCTGTTTCGAGCCGGCAAGTCGTTCGAGTTTGTAATTCCGAAACCAGCGAAAAACGCTGGTTTCGGAATTTGTTTTTTTTTCTCACTGCGCAATCCCTTTGTGCCCAGCCCCCGCCAAAGCTAAACTAAACACCAGCCCGCGATGAACCCTCTCCAAGCCATCTCTCTAGCCCTCGGCGCCGGCTTTTCCTCCGGCCTTAACCTCTACGCCACTGTCGCCACCCTGGGCCTTCTCGAACGCTTCCAGGTGATCCATCTCCCCGAAAAACTCCACGTCCTTGCGCATCCCATCGTTCTAGGTTTCGCGGTAGGCCTCTACATCCTCGAATTTCTAGCCGACAAAGTTCCATACCTCGACACCGTCTGGGATTTTTTCCACACCTTCATCCGCCCACCGGCGGCCGCAGTCCTCGCCTTCTCCATCTCCGTCAATCTCAGCTCCGAATGGCGCTGGCTGGCTACGCTCCTCGCCGGCGGCATTGCCCTCACTTCCCACAGCACCAAAGCCACCACGCGCGCCGCTGCCAACACCGTCCCGGAACCTTTTTCCAATTGGGCGCTCAGCTTCGGCGAAGACCTTCTTGCCGTCTGGCTCACCTGGTTCACGACCGCCCACCCCATCGGCGCGATCGTGCTAGTCGTTCTTCTCTTACTCCTCTGCTTTTACTTGCTCTTCAAACTCTTTCACTTCCTCCGCGCCGCTCTCAAGACCCTATGAACCCATTGCAGAAGTCGCCTTTCGAGGCGGGCGCACCTCGACCGCGGCTGCTCGAAGTCACTTTTACGGTGTCAGACACACCACCAATCCATCCTTGAAGCGCCCAAACTAACGACCTGCCATTTCATAGGGAACAAACCGACGCTTTCAATTTTCCGATCCGAGGGATCGGTCGACTTGTGCAGAGACAACTTCCTCATGGCGCGTTCTTTGCGCGATGAAATCTCTGTTCAATATCGCCGCCACGGCCGAAATTCACACCCACTTTTCACTTCGTATACTTATCCACCCACTCCAAGAACGTCTTATACCAAAACTGGCTATTCAGCGGCTTCAAAACCCAATGCCCCTCATCCGGGAAAATCACCAGCTTCGACGGCACTCCCTGCCGTTGCAACGCGCTGAAAAACTCCAGCGACTGCGTATACGGCACTCGATAATCCCGCTCCCCGCCAATCACCAGCGTCGGCGTCTTAAATTTTCCCAGCGCTGTCGCATACGTCATCGGCGCCCACTTCTTGTAATTGTCCGGCGCGCTCCACGGCGTCCCCACCATGTCGTGCTCCTCAAACCACAACTCTTCTGTCGCATACATCGAGTTCTTATCCCAAATTCCTGCATGACTCACGATCGCCTTGAACCGGTCCGTATGCGTCGCAATCCAGTTCGCCATGTATCCACCATACGACCCGCCCGCCGCCGCCATTTTCTTCCCATCGATGAACGGATACTTCACGAGCGCTGCTTCTACTCCCTTCATCACGTCAACGTAAGGCTTCCCGCCCCAATCATTCGTAATCTCATCCGTAAATTTCTGTCCGTATCCCGTCGACCCGCGCCGGTTGATCATCAGCGTCACGTAACCGGAGCCCGAAAAGACCTGTTGGTTCCAGCGATATCCCCACGAATTGCCAAACATCGTCTGCGGTCCGCCGTGCAGCACCACAATCATTGGATATTTTTTCGACGCATCGAAAAACGGCGGCTTGATCAGCATCGCCTGCACGCGCGTTCCCTCTGCGCCTTCAAACCAATACGTCTCCGGCGCATTCATCTCGATCTTCGCCAGAGCGGCATCGTTTTGATGTGTCACCTGCTTTAGTCCCGTCCCATCGCTCGACGCAGCAAAAACTTCAGCCGGCATCGTCAAACTCGTCCTGGTAAAAACAAACGTCTTACCATCCGCGCTCATCGAAACCGCGCCATTAAATCCATCAATCAATTTCTTCGGCGCAGCGCCCGCCTTCGGCGCCATCTCATAGATCGGCTCCAGCGTTTCGTTTTCTGCGCCAAAATAAATCTTCGCGCTATCCGGCGACCACGTCAGATTCGCCGCACTCCGGTCAAAGGACGTCTCGGTCAAATTTTCGCTTTTCCCAACCGCGCGGTCATACAACATCACGCGCCAGCGGTCCGCTTCAAATCCCGCCTTCAATTGCGCGTGATAGGCGATATACTTTCCGTCCGGCGAATACACTGGATCCCCGTCGAATCCCGCCTGCGTAGTAATTCGTTTCGGCTCCCCTCCGCTCAATGGCACGACAAACAAATCACCATTCGTGCTGGTTGCCTCCACCTTGTCCGCGACCGCCGTAAAACAGATCTCTTTCGAATCCGGCGAGAAACTGATGTCGTTCGCTTCGCCCCTCTGATCCGGCGGCACATCGTAATTTGCGCCTTCCGTCAAATCCTTCGCCGTTCCACTCCCATCCGCCGCAATCACAAACAGATGCGACCGCTTCCCCTCATTCCAATGTGTCCAGTGCCGGTAGAGCAGGGCCTCGGCAACATGCGCCTTCACCTTATTTTTTTCTTTCTCTTCATCCTTCTTTTTGTTGCACCCGTCGTCTTTGCACTCCGGATACACACCAGAGGCAAACGCAATCGTTTTTCCATCCGGCGACCAGATCGCCAAATCTGCACCCGTCGAAAGTTTCGTCAGCGGCTTTGGCTCGCCGCCTTCCATCGAAAGCAGATACACCTGCGAATCCCCGCTCCGCGACGAAATAAACGCAATCGTCCTCCCATCCGGCGACCACACCGGCGAAGAATCCTTCCCGCTCTGCGTCAACTGAATCGCTTCACCGCCGGTCGTTGCCACCATCCAGATGTTGCTCGCATTCCGGTTCGCATCCATATCCGGTACCGCCACCGTGTACGCCACCCATCTCCCATCCGGCGAAATCCGAGGCTCCGCCACGCGCTGCAGCTTGATCAAATCATCAAACGTAATCCCGTGTTTAGCGCCTTCCGCGGCCGGGCCGCTGCCTTTCCCTGCTTCCTGCGCACGCACGCCCCATGCCAGTGCGCAGCACACCGCTGCAACCGCCGCCATCTTCATCATCTTTTTCATGGATTCCCTCTGGCTTGCAAATTCACTAGGCTCAACTCTTGGCTCTATTCTTCCGCCCAAAATACTGCCACGATTCGCCGTGTCTTGGTAGCGCAGGCACTCCGGCTTGCCCTACCAAGACCTCAATTTTGGCGACTTGCACCCTTCACAAACGGACCACGGTCTCAATCATCCCGAGCGCGCCCAAGCCAGGTGCACGAAGGACCTCGACGTACAGTCCAGCTAAAAATTCGTGCCCCGTCTTTGCCTTACCTCCCCGCAATCCCCACACCCACCGCCCAAACGTATCCATCCGCATCCGCCAGCATCACATCCCGCCACCCATGCGGAAAATCCCGCGCCTCCTGCACAATCTCGGTGCCAAATTTTTTCGCGCGCTCTTGCGCCGCGTCCGGATCAATTCCCATCACACGAATTTCCGCGCCAACCCCGCGCACTTTCACCCCCCTCACTCGCGCAGACAGCGGATGCCGGTCATACGTATGATCCGCGTGCAGCATAAAATCCGTTCCGCCAATCTCGAGAGCCGCAAAATCCCCATCCGAATACCGCACCGTTGCCTGCAGCACATCCCGGTAAAACGGCAAAGCCTTAACTACATCGCGCACCAACAAATTCACCGTAAAGTTCGGCAACCCTCGCCCATACTCATCCGCCGGAATCCATCGGTCGCCCGCCCGTGTCATTGTCATTTCTTCTCAGCGCTCCTCCGCGTACTCTGCACCTCAACGTTATCTTTTTCTTCATTTCCGTCGAATGGCTGCCCGCGATTCACCCTCCAATTTGGCCGATCACTTCTTCCTAATCACTATTTTTCACCCCACTGCCCACTCACCGCACCGCCGGAGCCTTCGCCTTCACAATCTCCCCCAGCACATCCGCCTTCCCGGCAATCGCCTCCAAATGTGGATGCCGCTCCCCCTCATGCCAATCCACCTTCACCGTCTGATAAAACTCTTCATTCTCCACCAGCAACTCAACCGGCTCCTTCAAGCTCTTCGCCGCGCGAATTGCCTCACGCAAAATATCCGGCGTCCACTTTCGCCCATTCACAGCAACCAGTTTCATCCCCGCCGCCAGTCCCGCCTTGGCCGCTGGAGATCCCACCACCACATCCGCAATTTCATCCGCGTTGTCCCCGCCCGGATAATGCGCGCTAAACCCCAGTGAGAACTCAGTATCAATAACGTGCTCGGCTTCTTCTTCCGACTTCGCGTGCTCGTTCATCGTCGAACTGAAAACAATTTTCCAGCCGCTCCGTTCTAGCCCGGCCAGCGGAGCCCCCGGTCCATGCGAACGAATTCTGTCCTCAAAAAACCTCTTCCAGTCATTCGCCACGATCCCGTTCAACGCCGCCACCACATCCTCCAGCGTGTACGGCACAAGTCGCGGCTCGCTTCCTTCTCCTCCATGAAACGCCCGCAAGAAATCATCCAGGGATTTTTTTCCGCTCGTCTTTTCGCGAATCAAAGTATCCGCATCCAGCCAAATCAATTCGCTCTCTTCGTAGTAGTCCACCGGACGCCGCCAGGAAGTTCCCGCCGTCCGCACGCCATACAAAAGCTGCGCCGAAGTCGCCGTGTCCTCCAGATCGCGCCACGTTCGCCCTGGCCGGTCGTTCAACGTCGCAAACGTCGCCGCCAAATATTCGCGCAATCCATTTTGCTTCCAACCGCCGCTCCGCGCCGCCAGCACCACGCCGTAATACTGCGTCAGCCCTTCATAAATCCATAGCTGGTCGCTCTTCATCGGTTCCTGGTAATTCGGAGTCGCCAATCCCTCCGGGCGACGGAACTTCCCGTTCCACGAGTGAAAAAATTCGTGCGGCAGTAGATCCATCTGCGTTTCCAGCAAATCCGGATCGTGCATCGTCCGCTCTGGCAAACGGTTGTCGCTCGATTCATGATGCTCCAGCCCGTTCGGTTGCAAATGATCCGTCAGCGCCAGCAAAAAGTCGTAGTGCCGGTAATGCCTCGCGCCAAACAGTGCGCCTGTTTCCGCCACCAGTTGCCGCAAAACCGTAATCTGCTCCTGGGGCACCTCCGCCATCGCCGCGCTGTCCGCCGCGGTGTTCAACCGGTGCCCCGGAATTTTCCCCGGCGAAAGGTCATACGTATTCAGGTGCGAACCCGCCAGCACTGGCGAATCCACCAGCGTTGTCAGCGAAACCGTCTCAAACTCAATGCCGTCCCCCGATTCCTTCCTCACCGGTAGTGCCGTCGCATACTTCCACCCCGCCGGAATCCTCAGCCTCGCGGAAAATCTCACGTCGTCCGATTTCGAATCTTTCGGATAGAGCACCACCAGATTCCACGGCAGCACGGCAAGCTGCGCCGAAGCCGAAGGCACTCCAGCAGCGCCCGCCTCGGCCGGCAACAGATAGTCCAACGTCGCTTCCAGTGTCTCCGCACCCGCCGGCACTACACATTCAAACGAATACAAATCCACCGTATTCCGCCGCCACTGCACTTCTTTTCCATTCACAAAAAATCTCACGCCCGTCACATCTGTAATCGGCCCACTCGGCGAATGCTCTCCAGGAATCCACTTCGGATACACCAGCGCAAATGGTCCCGGCTTCACCGAAAACTCCATCTTCGCGTGATAAATCCGCCGCGGCGCTTCACGCAAATCCACTTCCAACTTCACCGCCTTACTGCCCTGCTGCGCACCAGCGCCAGTCACCAAGCCCATCACCGCTACCGCCAAGCCAAGTACCGCCTGCATGAAATTCCGCATTCACTCCTCCCAAAATTTTCCGCGCCAGCCTACCACACTCCCGCACCCGCCGTTGTAGCGGCGGGGCTTCCCCCTTTCGATTTCTGATGGGGCGCCAATCTAGACCACGGTCATTTCGAATGGAACAAGCCGACGCTTTTGCTGCTCCGATTCCTCAGAAGGAATCGGTCGGCTCGTGAATTCGATGTCAGCTGCATTATCTCCATTTCTCTCTCTGCTACAATTTCTCCCCGTGACCTTTCTCTTCCCCCGCGATTTCAAGAAATCCTTTCCCACCGCTGTCCGCGGTGAAGGCTCCTGGATCTTCTCCTCCGACGGCCAAAAATATCTCGACGCTTCTGGTCAAGCCGCCGTCGTCAGCATCGGTCATGGTGTCCAATCCATCGCCGACGCCATGGCCGCCCAAGCCTCCCAAATCGCTTTCGCCCACACGACGCAATTCCACTCCGCCTCCGCCGAAAGACTCGCCACCCGCCTCCTCGCCCTCGCTCCGTCCAATTTCGCCAAGGGCCGCGTCTACTTCACCTCCGGAGGCTCTGAATCGACCGAAACGGCTATCAAACTTGCGCGCCAATTCCATCTCGAATCGGGCGCGCCCCAAAGATTTTGCGTCGTCTCGCGCCGCCAGAGCTACCACGGCAGCACCCTCGGAGCCATGTCCGTCAGCGGCAACATTGCTCGCCGCGCCCCGTATCAACCACTCCTCCCCGAGTGGGGCCACATCGCGCCCTGCTTTTGCTATCACTGTCCGGTCGGCAAGACTTACCCCGACTGCAAACTGGCCTGTGCCGACGATCTCGAATCATTCCTCACCACAAACGACGCGGCTACCGTTTCTGCCTTCATCTTCGAGCCCGTTGCCGGCGCAACACTCGGAGCAGCCGCTCCTCCTGAAGGCTATGTAAAACGCATCGCCGAAATCTGTCGCAATCGCGGAATTCTCCTCATTGCTGACGAAATCATGACCGGTATGGGCCGTACCGGAAGGCCTTTCGCAGTGCAGCATTGGGGAGTCGAGCCCGATTTGATTCTCGTCGGCAAAGGCGTCGCCAGCGGTTACGCCCCACTCGGTGCAGTCCTCATCTCTTCGCGAGTCGCCGGAAGCATTCGCAACAGGTTCCGGAGCGTTCCAGCACGGCTTCACCTATCAAGCCCATCCCGTCTCTACAGCCGCCGGAAACGCCGTGCTCGATTTCCTCGAGAAGCAAAATCTCTTTGCCCGCGTCGAATCCGCCGCAAAAACTCTCCGCGAAATGTTGGCTCCACTCGCTACCCATCCAAACGTCGGCGAAATCCGCGGCCTTGGTCTGCTCCTCGGCATCGAATTCGTGAAAAACAAATCCACCCGCGAACCCTTCCCCAAAGAAGAAAACATCGCCGAAAAAATTCGCCAGGCAGCCCTCCAGAAAAATGTCCTCACCTATCCCACGCAAGGTTGCGTTGACGGTCTCCACGGCGATCACATTCTTCTCGCCCCGCCGTTCACAATCAGACCGGAAGAATCGCAACTCATCGCCGATGCGCTGCAATTCGCATTGCATCAAGTTTTCCCGAGCCCACTGCGTTAAACTGATTGCATCTATAAATTGGCTTGAAATCTACTTCCGACGCTGGAGACAAATCTTGTTCCGCAATCATCCCCGTCTCTGTTTTTTCTCTCTGTGCTTTCTCACAATCCCGTTTTTCGCGCAATGCCCAGGAAAAACCAAAACCCCGCGCGCGCGATCTTGGCGTTCCGTTTGATGGCAATCCCGGCCCACTCAACGCCATCACCGACGTCTCCGGCGTTCTCGTCGGCCACACCACGCTGGTTTCCGGCGAGGGAAAACTTGAAGTTGGCAAAGGCCCCGTCCGCACCGGAGTCACCGCCGTGCTCCCTCGCGGCAGAAATTTCGACGACGCAGTTTTCGCCGGCTGGTATTCGCAAAACGGCAACGGAGAAATGACAGGCACGACGTGGGTGGAAGAATCCGGATTTCTTGTCGGCCCTGTCATGATCACGAACACACACAGCGTCGGCGTAGTGCGCGACGCCGTCATTCAGTGGATCGTGCAGCAAAAGAAAATTGGCTCTGACGACGACTGGTGGTCGCTCCCCGTTGTTGCGGAAACTTGGGACGGCTGGCTCAACGACATCAACGGCTTTCATGTAAAACCCGAGCACGCATTCCGGGCGCTTGATTCTGCTCATTCCGGTCCGGTCGAAGAAGGCAGCGTCGGTGGCGGCACAGGAATGATCTGCAACGAATTTAAAGGCGGCATCGGCACTTCTTCTCGTGTAGTGAAAGTGAACGGCGTGAGTTATACCGTGGGCGTGCTCGTGCAATGCAACTACGGACGCCGTCCGAATCTGCGCATCGCAGGCGTTCCGGTTGGCAAGGAAATTCCGGAACAAGCCGCTTACTCCGATGCATCATTCGGTGGCGATGAGCGCGGCTCAATTATTATTGTTGTTGCCACGGACGCGCCGCTTCTGGCGCATCAGTTGAAGCGGCTCGCGCACCGCGCCACGCTTGGACTCGGCCGCACCGGAAGTCTTTCCGGGAACGGTTCCGGCGATATTTTTATCGCATTCTCCACGGCGAATTCTGGCGCAAGCAATCAGAGCAAAACCGTGGATCTGAAAATGATTCCCAACGAAAAGATCGATCCGATTTTTGCCGCTACGGTGCAAGCGACGGAAGAAGCGATCGTCAATGCGATGGTCGCGGCGGAAACAATGACCGGAATCGAAAACCACAAAGTCGTCGCGCTCGATCACGAAAAACTTCGCGCCGTCCTGAAAAAATACAATCGCTTGAATCCGTGAGGCTCCTTTGAATCGAAAACAATTCGCTGCATTGTTCCTGTTCGTCATCGCAGCGAGTTGCCTGTCCGGCGCGTGCAAAAAGCCACAAAGCTCCGTTCTCGCAATCGCTCACGTCACCGTGATCGATATGACCGGCGCGCCGCCCGCTCCCGATCAGACTGTTTTAATCGATAAGGAAAAAATCATCGCTCTCGGTCCCGCCAATTCCGTTTCCATTCCCGACGGCGCAAGAACTCTCGACGCCCGCGACAAATTTCTCATTCCCGGCTTGAGCGACATGCATTTGCATCTCACCGGCGCGGGCGAACCGAGCGGCAGTCGCAATTTTTTTCTTCCATTGCTCATCGCGAACGGAATTACTTCCGTGCGCGACATGGGTGGTTATCTCGACTACCTTATTCCGCTTCGCGAGGAAATCGACGAAGGAAAGAGGGTCGGGCCGCGCATCGTCTTTGCCGGTCCGTACCTCGATGGCAACCCTCCTTCATTTCAGCCTTCGCTCGTTGTGAGCAATCGCAAGCAAGTTGCGGATAATGTTCACGCACTCGTCAAAAAGGGAGTGGATTTTATCAAAGTTCAATCCATGCTTTCTCGCGAAGCGTATTTCGCGATCGCGCAAACCTGCCGCGCCGAGCACGTCACGTTTTCCGGCCACGTTCCCGACCGCGTCACGGCGTTTGAAGCTGCCGACGCGGGCCAGCGATCCATCGAGCATCTCACGTGCGAACTGCGCGCTTGCTCGGCGAATGAAGCCGACTTGATGCGCAAGCAATTTCACGTACTCGCGAAAAAAGCGACTCCTGCACAATCCAAGGCGCGGCAACTTGCATGGCAGCGCGAAGTGCTCGACACTTTCTCCGGGCAGAAGGCCGCGGATCTGATTGCTAAATTCAAAGCGCAACAAGTCTGGCAAGCACCGACGTTGATTCTGCTGCGCAACGACGCGTTTCCTTCTCCCGATTTTCATCTGCCGGACGATCCGAGAGCAAAATACGTACCCGCAAAATTCGTTGCAAGCTGGCGTAGGGGTTACGACCAGCAGATTAAAAATATTTCCGGCGACGAATTCTCCTTGCGTGCCGCCATGCTCGAAAAATCGCTCGCGTTCGTCGGGGAAATGCAAAAGGGCGGAGTGAAAATTCTGGCGGGCACTGACAGCGCTGCTCCCTACGTTGTTCCCGGATTCAGCCTGCATGAAGAGCTTGCGCTGCTCGTCAAGGCCGGTTTGACCCCGATGGAAGCCTTGCAGGCCGCTACGCGCAATGCCGCCGAATTCTTGGGGCATCTCGATTCGCAAGGAATAGTTGCCACCGGAAAAAACGCCGATCTGGTTTTACTCGATTTCGATCCTCTCAAAGACATTCACAACACGCAAAAGATTCGCGCCGTGTTTGTGCGCGGCAAACTCCTCGATCGCGCCGCTCTCGACCAACTGCTTGTGGAAGCCGAAAAATTCGCTGTCGCCAATTAGCCCGCTCTGTGACGACGCTTGCCTTGGGCTTGGACTGGACGACTGTTTCGATTTTCCGCCCGGCGCCGGCACACTCGATAGACGGGCGCAGAACAGCCCTGTTCAGTGATTTCTCGCTAGGCGAGTCTTGTATCTTCCTGCTGGGGCGTTGCCGGTATCAGAGGCCCTTCCTTATCGGCATTCGTTTGCCGTTCGGGACTGGTTCAGGTTGAAAGCCTTAAAGACGGGGCCATTGTTGTCCGTAAGTTGTCCCGATCGTCGTTGAGCTTGCTTGAGCTAAATTGTTTTGACAGTTCAGGAGCCGCCCCGCAAATTGATTTTAGGAAGACCGTCCCCCAAATCAATCTCGCCACCAAGGTTGTTTACGAAGGTTCACGACCTTATCTTGCTAGATCACCGGGACCGCAGTCTTGCGGGGCGGGTTGAAGAAGGGCGTGGATACGACTTTTGCGGCTACGGTTTTGCGTTCGGCTTCTACGGTCATTTCGATGTGGAGCGTGGTGCCGAGGGCGGAGTGCTGGCGGTCGACACAGGCCAGGGCGATCATTTTTTTCAGAGTGGGCGACCACGTGGTGGAAGTGGCTTTTCCGATCTGGCGGCCACCGCGGTAGACGGGAACGGCGACGCGGGAAGCCATGCTGGGAACTTGCGGGGCCATGCCAATTTTTTCGTAGACAGCTTCGACTTCGTTCCAGTCGATTTCAAGGCCGACGAGAGAGCGCGCGGCGCCGTTTTTTGCTTCCGCGGCGAGTGCGTCCTTTCCGACAAAGTTTTCTTTTTTCAGATCCACCAATTTGCCGAGGCCGATTTCCGCCGGGCGAGTAGCGCTGCGAATCGATGAGCGCTTTCTTGCTGGAAAAATAGTCGACTTCGATCAGGATGAGGCCGGCTTCGATGCGCGCGATGTCGAGCGCGATCATTCCTGCGGGATGAATGTCGAAGATTTTGCCCATGGTCATGAGCTTGTCCCAGACTTTGACGGCGTCGTTCCAAGGCACCCAGATTTCATAGCCGAGGTCGCCGGTATAGCCGGTACGAGAGATGTCCACGGGAACGCCAGCAATTTTGCCGTGCGTGACGCGAAAATATTTGAGGTTGGCGATGTTGGCGTCTGCGACGGCGTGAAGAAGCTTTCCCGAGGTTGGACCTTGCAGCGCGAGGGCGGCGAGTTGCTCGGAAATGTCTTCGAGCTGGACGTCGAGGCCGAGGGCGTTCTGGTGAAACCAGCGGAGGCTGGGATCGGCGGCGGTCCAGCGATACTCGTTTTCACCGAGGCGGGTGATGGTGCCGTCGTCAATGACTTTGCCTTCGGAATCGCACCAGCAGCAGTAGATGACCTGGTCCACGGCGACTTTGTTGATGTCGCGCGTGATGATGCGATTGACGAGGCGCGTGGCATCGGGACCGGTGACGCGATATTTGTAGAGCGGAGAGATGTCAATGAGTGCGGCGGAGTTACGGATGGCGTTGTACTCGTGCTCGTGGTGCATCTCGTAGACGCTGACGGTGTAGTAGCCGGACCACTCGCGATAGTTGAGGCTTTCGCAGAGGGCGAGAGTGCGTTCGTGGAAAGCAGTTCCGACGGGCAAGGGAGTCTCCTATTGAGAATGCGTGGCGGAATTATAGTTTGGTGTTGGAGTAGAGAACAAGGCAGGAAGGGGATACCCCCATTACTAGATGAGTTGAAGAGCCTTTCGAATCAGCAGATGAGAGTCATTTTTGCCGATTTTGCAACTGCAGAAACTGCAGGGTCAGGCGAGTTGGACCGCGATTTCTTGGGAAAGCGCAACACAAGCAGATATCTAATCAACCGACGCCACTGACAAAGAATCGTTCGCATGGCTTGGCAACTACCTGCACAAACTCAGAGATTTGCTTGCGATCCAGTCGCGGACCAGCGCAACGCCTTCGGCGTGGACAATAGCCCTGCCGATTTGAGGCATCATGACTTTCGGAGCTACAGAAGAAAGGCGATAGATCAAGATCGAGTTTTCCGGATCGCCGGGCACAATATCGAATTGCAAGTCGTGCATGTTCCCCGCGGAGTTGGGGTGTTTGCAGTAGCCGGGCTGAAAGTGGCCGTAGCGAAAATCTACGCCGGTATAGCCGGCAGTGCCTCCGGGTTGATGACAGTGAGCGCAGTTGTTATCGAGATAGGCCAAAGCTCTTTCTTCGAGAGAACCCGTTTCTGGTCTATTCCAGAAGGCGACTTCGGCAAAGCCAGCCTTTACCCCTTTTAAGTAGCCGACTTCGGCCCAGTGAGCGACTTGTTCTTTGCCGAGATTGCGTGCTTTGGTGCCGATGGGGAGAAGCTTCTTGTTGTTGTCGTGACATTCCTTACACTCGTTGACGTTGGGGATTTGATAGGTGAAGTCGTGCGTACCGTTTTCGTCCGACCATTTGACAGGAACGGGATCGGGGACAAGTTGAAGAGTCGCTTCGGTTTGAGAATCGTTCCAGATGTATGGAAGCGCGACCCAGCCGGTATTTGTCTTGACCAAGAGGCGAGTCTCCACCAGTCTGTCCGAAGAACCGGAAGGAAAGGCGAAGGACTTGGAGAGAATTGTGCCGACCGGAAATTCGAATACCGTTTCGTCCCGGAATTCGGCGGATGTTCCTTGCGGCATCCAGACGAACCGGTATTTGCTGGCGTAGTCGGAAAACAGGGGCGTTCGCAGGGAATAGGGGAGGACGCGGTTGTTGGGTTCGAGGCCGTTGCGCGTTTCTGAATACAAATTCCATGCAGAAAGCTTTTGAGGAAACGGTTCGGAAAGAAACACGCTGACTTCCTTGCCAGGAAAACTGCAGGAAGTCAGTGCAAGAGCGAAAAGCAAAAGATAGCGCTCGAATCTCATTTGGCAACGGGAGACAGAGCCGGTAGCGAGCAGGAATATTTCTTCGCGTCGGTGATGGGGCGTTTCATGTTATTAGCCGCGTCGAAATTGAGGAAGGTTGCCGCGCCATTGTTTTCCAAGCAGATTTGGCCGGAGTTTTCCTTTTTGCCCCAAGCTGGATCGGCGATGCCGTCATAGAGAATGTCCGTGAGCGAGCCACCCATGGCTTTGGCCATTGCCTGCATGACGGGGATGCGGCTGTCCGGAGATTTTCCGCCACCGGAGATTTCATTGTCATGCACATGGATTCGCTGGACGAAACCGTAGTAGCGCTTGTCTTCGGGGGCGAAGATTCGCTGCGTGATTGGCGAAGCGGAAGTTTCCTGAACGCTGTCACCAATGCCGGTTTTGTAGTGGATGAGGAAAACGTTGACGCTGTTGTTGTTCTGGATCTTGTTTTTGAAGACTTCGACGTCCTTGATGGCCATGACGTAGATGCCGGTGCCGGTCGGGAGATCGTGAATGGGGCCGAGGCTCTTGGGAGCGAAGTTGGGTGTGTTGTTGTCCACGATTTGATTGTTGTAGACGCGGACGTGCTTGCCGCCCTGTCGTGGCAGATTGGGAAGATTGAAAACACCAATGCCGCCGGTATTGTGGGTCATGACGTTGTCATAGACGTCGGCGTTCTCGGTGTTTTCGACTTCGAAGCCATCCACGTTGTATTCGGCGCGGTTGCGGCGAAGAACGACGTTTTCCGACTGGCCAACGTAGATGCCAGCGTCTGCGGCTCCGCGGGCGACGGAGTCTTCGACGAGGAGGTTCTTACATTCGACGGGATAGATAGCGTACGGGCCATTGTTTTCGTTGGCGCCGCGGGTCCATTCGGCGCGGACGCGGCGAATGATGATGTTGGTACCGCTTTGCACGGTGAGCCCATCCCCGGCAGAGTCTTCGATGCCGATGTCTTCGATGGTGAAATCGTTGGCTTTGACAAGAAGGCCTTGCGCGCCTTCTTTTTGGCCGGCGAAGGAAAGAATCGTTTTGTCCATGCCCTTGCCGCGAAGCGTGACTCTATCCACGGTGAGAGAAAGCGTGCGGTCGAAATGAAATTTGCCTTCGGGGAGTTCAATGACGGCGCCCGGTTTGGCCGAGATTAGCTGTTCCTGGAGATGTTTTTGAATGTCGGCGGGAGTCTGCTTGCATGCGGCGAGAGCCAGAGCGCAGGGCAGAGCTACTGCGAGTAGTAGGTAGCGTGAAAGTCGCATGGAAAAGGCACCTCGGCGCGGAACTCGACTCATGAATGGATGCGCGTAAAGTAGGCCAGCAAAGATAGAAAGTCAACGCAAAGCAAGTGGCAAACGCCTTACTGCACTTGTGCCGTGGTTCCAAGTGCCAGTAGAATGAGTTTCTTTTTTTGACGGAGAGTTTCGAATGGCACAGCACTACGACGTGATTGTGATCGGCGGCGGGCATAACGGACTGACCAACGCCGCGTATCTGGCAAAAGCCGGGAAAAAGGTGGTGGTGCTCGAACGGCGGCACGTTCTGGGCGGGGCGGCGGTGACCGAGGAGATTGTTCCCGGATTTCTTATTCACCGAATGTTCCTACGTTGTTTCACTCCTGCGACCGGAAATTATTCGCGAACTGGATTTGCCCCGGCATGGGCTGGAGATTTTGCCGCTGGATGGCACGTTTACGCCGATGCCGAGCGGCGATTATTTCTGGAGAATGAACGATCACGGGCGGACAGTTCGAGAAATCCGGAGGCATTCGCGGATTGATGCCGAGGCGTACGAAGAATTTTCCAAGATGATGACGCCGATGTGCCGGTTTGTGAAGCCGATATTGAGCATGATTCCGCCGGACCCGACGACGCTTAGGCCAAAAGATCTTGAAGCAATTGCACTTTTTGTTGCAGAGATTCCGCGATTTATCGAGCGATGAGCGATACACGCTGGTGCAGTTGATGACGATGAGCGCGGCGGATTTTCTGGACCAATGGTTTGAGACGGATGTGCTGAAGGCGACGATGTCGGCTTCTGGAATTATCGGGACGTTTCTGGGGATTCGTTCGCCGGGAACGGCGTACGTGCTGCTGCACCACTACATGGGCGAGATTGACGGAGCGTTCCGTTCGTGGGGATTCAGTCGGGGCGGGACGGGCGCGATTTCAAACGCAATTGCGGCGGCGGCGCGGGAAGCAGGCGTGGAGATTCGGACAAAGGCCGCGGTCTCGAAAATTATTGTAAAGAACGGACGCGTGTCCGGCGTGGCGCTGACAGAGCGGCGAAGAGATTACGGCAAACGTGGTTTCCTCGAGCGTGGACCCGCATTTGACGTTTGAGAGATTTCTGGAGCCGAGCGATTTGCCGGCAGAGTTTCTGGAGGAAGTGAAGCGGTACAAGTACCGCGGGTCGTCGGGCAAAGTGAATCTGGCGTTGGATGCGTTGCCGGAATTGAAGAGCTATGCCGGGCGATGGGCCGCATTTGCGCGGGGCGATTTCGATTTCGCCGAGCGTGGAGTACATGGAGCGCGGATACGACGACGCGAAGTATGGGAATTTTTCGCGGCGGCCGTATGTGGACATGGTGATTCCGAGCTTGACGGATCCGTCGGTGGCGCCGCCGGGCAAGCACGTAATGTCGTGCTTCGTGCAATACGCACCGTACAAGCTGGCCGAGGGAACTTGGGACGACGCAGCGCGAGGCGTTTGGCGACAACGTGATTGATACGCTGAGCGAGCACATTCCGAACATCAAGAAAATTATTGTGGGGAAGCAAGTGCTGACGCCGCTCGATCTGGAACGCGAGTTTGGATTGACGCAGGGAAATATTTTTCAGGGCGAACTTTCGCTGGAGCAGCTTTTCTTTTTGCGGCCGGTGCCGGGTTGGGCGTACTACAAGACGCCGGTGGACAACCTTTATATGTGCGGTTCGGCGACGCATCCGGGCGGCGGGATTATGGCGGCGCCGGGACGAATTGCGAGCCAGGTGATTTTGAAAGAGTGGAAGAAGGCGAGCTGACGATGCCCCTCGGTCAAAAAGTGATTCTTGTCGGCGGCGGGCACAATGCGCTGATCGCCGCATTCTATCTGGCGAAAGGCGGATTCAAGCCGGTGGTGCTGGAGCGCCGTGAAATGGTGGGCGGCGGCGCGGTGACGGAAGAGTTTCACAAAGGGTTTCGCGCGTCGAGCCTGGCGCATACGCTGGGGCCGCTGCGAGCGGATGTTGCGCGGGATTTGCAAGTGGAGAAATTCGATTGCGAGATTCTGCGGCCGGACCCGCGCGTGTTTGCCCCGGCGCCGGATGGGCGGGCAATTCTGTTTTATGACGATGTGGCGAAAACAGCAGGCGGGATTGCAAGGATTTCGGCGAAAGACGCGCGCGAACTATCCGAAATTTGCGAAAGCGCTGGAAGAGATTGCGGGAGTGTTCGCTCAACTGACTTCGATTACGCCGCCAGCGATTGACAAGCCGACTCCAGAAGATTTGTGGAATTTACTCAAGACCGGTCGCGGAGTGCGGAAGCTTGGGAAGAAGGCGGATTTTTGATTTGCTGCGCTGGGGCCCGATGGCTGCGGCGGACTTTGCCGCGGAGTTTTTTGAAACGGAGCTGATTCGGGCGGTGATTGCGGCGCGCGGGATTTTTGGGACGGCGCTTGGGCCATGGTCGGCGGGATCGACGGCGGTTCTGCTGTTGCGCGCGGCTGCAGATTCGAATCCGGTGGGATCGGCGGCGTTTGTGCGGGGCGGGCTGGGGAAGTTTACCCATGCGCTGGCGGAAGCGGCGAAAAGCGTGGGCGCGGAAATTCGAACGAATGCGGAAGTCGCGCAGATTCGGGTGAAAGACGGCGCGGTTGCGGGAGTTGTGCTGGCCGACGGCGAAGAGATTGCGGCCGGAGGCCGTGGTTTCCGGCGTTGATCCGAAGCGGACATTTTTCAATTTGGTGGATGCCGTCGCAGCTCGATCCGCGATTCGCGATGCGGATGAAGAATTTCCGCATGAAGGGAACCGTGGCGAAGGTGAATCTGGCGTTGGGCGATTTGCCGTCGTTTCCGGCGCTGGCAGGAGCAGTCGGGCCGGATGGATTTCGCGCGGCGCTTTCGGGCGGATTCACATCGGGCCGGAGATTGATTATCTGGAGAAGGCGTTCGACGCGTCGAAGTACGGCGAATATGCGAAAGCGCCGTGGCTGGAGATGACGATTCCGACGATTCTGGATCCGGCACTGGCTCCGGAAGGGAAGCATGTGGCGTCGGTATACGTGCAATTTGCGCCGTACAAATTGAAAGAATGGAAATTGGGAGACGCAGCGAAAGGAGCTGGGGCAGACGGTGATCAAGACGCTGGCGCAGTACTCACCGAATTTGCCTGGGCTGGTGGAAGGCGTGCAGGTGATTACGCCGAAGGATTTGGAAACGGAATATGGATTTACCGGTGGGCACATTTTCCATGGCGAGCTGGCGCTGGATCAGATTTTCACGATGCGTCCGGTGCTGGATTGGGCTCGGTACAAGACTCCGGTGCGCGGGCTATTTTTGTGCGGGAACGGCACGCATCCGGGAAATGGTTTGACGGGCGCGAGCGGCGCGAATGCAGCGAAAGAGATTATTCACGAGCTGCGTAGACGATGATTGATCGCGCAAAGCTGAAAGAACTCCACAAAAAAGAAGAGCAGAAGTTT
Organism: uncultured Acidobacteriota bacterium; assembly: GCA_963794175.1. Taxonomy (GTDB): domain Bacteria; phylum Acidobacteriota; class Terriglobia; order Acidiferrales; family UBA7541; genus Acidiferrum. The sequence continues at coordinate 254,832 of CAWCCV010000016.1, forward strand.
ATCGCGGAGCATCCGCGGTCGGCGGAGCTTTATGCGCGGGCGAAGGGTTCGCTGCTGGGCGGCGTGCCGATGAACTGGATGAAGAAGTGGGCCGGTGCGTTTCCGGTTTTTGTGGCGAAGGCGCACGGGCGCGCATTTTACGGATGTGGATGGGCGCGAGTACGTGGATTTGTGTTTGGGCGATACGGGAGCGATGACGGGGCATTCGCCGGAAGTCGTGGCGGATGCGATTGCGAAGCGCGTGCGCGAAGGAATTACCCTGATGCTGCCGACGGAAGATTCGCTGTGGGTGGGCGAAGAGTTGAAGCGGCGATTTGGATTGCCATACTGGCAATTTGCACTGACGGCGACGGACGCAAACCGATTTGCGATTCGAATTGCGCGAGAGACTACGCAGCGATCGAAAGTGCTGGTTTACAACTATTGCTATCACGGGACGGTGGATGAATCGTTTGCGACGGTCGAATGAGCGGAATGGTGGGGCCGCGGCGGGGAAATATTGGGCCGCCGGTGAATCCAGCGGAAACGACACGGGTGATTGAGTTTAATGATTTGAATGCGCTGGAAGATGCGCTGAGGCATCGCGATGTGGCGGTGGTACTGGCTGAGCCGGCGATGACGAACGTCGGGATTATTTTGCCGGACGACGGGATATTGGAAAGCCGCGCGGGAGTTGACGAAGCGGTATGGCGCGCTGCTGATTGCGGATGAAACGCACACGATTTGCGCGGGGCCGGGCGGCTGTACGCGCGAATGGAAGCTGGAGCCGGATTTTGTGGTGTTTGGAAAGCCGATTGGCAGCGGAATTCCGGGGTCGACATACGGCGTTTCGGAAGAAGTGGCGCAGCGGATTACGGCGCGGATTCATTTGGAAGATTGCGACGTCGGGGGAATTGGCGGGACGTTGGCGGGGAATGCGCTGTCGCTGGCGGCGATGCGGGTGACGCTGGAAAAAGTTTTGACGGCGAGCGGCGTTTGAGAAAATGATTCCGCTGGCGACGCGGTTTAATGATGGCGTGGCTGGGGAAATCAGGAAGCGCGCGTTGCCTTGGAATGTGATTCAGCTGGGCGCGCGAGCGGAGTATCATTTTACGGAGAAGCCGCCGCAGGAATGGCGGGGAGTCGGCGGCCGCCGCGGATTTTGAGTTGGAGCGGTTTTTGCATTTGTATGCGTTGAATCGCGGCGTGCTGTTGACGCCGTTTCACAACATGGCGTTGATGAGCCCGGCGACGACGTGAGGCGGATGTGGATTTGCATACGCGGATTTTCGCGGAAGCAGATGCCGGACTTAGTCGGCATAATGCGAACGGTGGAGACGGTCGAGCTTCAGAAAGCGGCGCCTGAAAGAGGTAAGCATAACAAACTACGCAAGAATCAACAAGAAAAGAAAGCGCGGGCAATCGTCATTTCTGATGACGGCTGCCCGCGCTGAATGCAACTCTCTCCTGAAATCTAGAGCGACTTCAGGAAGGTTAAGAGTTGCTGCTTCTCCTGGTCGGAGAGGTTGGAGAACGACGCGTGGCGCGAGAGCCGCCTTCATTGTCGTGTGCGCTAATGGCTTCGGCGAACGTCAAAGCGCGGCCGTCATGCAAAAAGCGGCTGCGCAAACGAACGCCCCAGAGCGGAGGCGTGCGCAATTTCTGCGCAGTGGCCGGGCCGCCGTTCTGGACGATGCCATCTCCCGTGCCCACGTTGTGGAGCAGGAAGTCGCTGTAAGGATGGATGATTTTGTTGCCGAGGGCGTCGGGAACGACGAGCGAACCGCCGTTGATGACCGAGCCAGCCGGAGCGGTGACGATGGTCAGGAACGTGGCAGGTGTCGCAGCCGATTCGATCGAAAACAGCTGCGCCGGCTTCGGCGTCGGTGGTATTCGCGAGATTCGAATCGCGCGCGGGAGCTTTCGAAGCGCGCATGAATCTGGCAAAGCGATCGATGTCGGAGTTGCCGTCGGCGTCCTGATGATCTTCCGGATCTGTCGTGGTTTTGCAGAGCGAGGTGAGGTCGGTTGGCTGCAGGCGGCTGGTGACGCCCATTTCGTTCAGGTAAGCGTCGGCGGAGAAAGGACAGCAAGCTGGCGTGCTGATTTTTCCAGCCGAAGCGGGCGACGCGGGTTTGACCGGGGGCTTCGGCGACCGGGAACTTGGATCACTTGGCCGCAGACCTGACCGTTCGAGCTTTTGCATTGTTTGTTGGCGATGTCGACGATGGTTGCGCTGGAGATGGCTTCGATGAAGCCGTCGCCAAGCGTGTTGAGGGAAGAGCGGAGCGTGCGCACGTTGACGCGATCCGGTGCGTGTTCCTGCACTTCGTTGGCGGGATAGTCGGCGCTGGGGCACATGGCGCGATCGTTGACCAGCGAGCGGTTAGCAATTGTCACGCTGCCGTTACCGATCGCTGATATTCGGGTTGGTGAAATTACCATGCGTGTCGACGTAGCCGACGCGAAGTTCGGTGACCTGGCTGACGCCGCCGACCGCGGGAGTTTGATGGCACTCGCGGCAGGATTGCGCGTTGAACAGAGGACCGAGGCCGCCGGCTGCGTCTTCGACTTCAGAGAAGACGGCTGCGTCCATGCCGTGCGTGGCGCTGTCCACCATGCCGTTGGGTTGATCGTCGAAGCCGGTGGGGGCTTCGGCGGGTGCGGCGTTGGTTGTGGCAATCACGTCCAGAGGGTTGGAGACCGGAGATGGGCCGGGTGTGAATGGGAGTTTTGTTGTGGTCGGTCGTTGTCGGTGGCGGCCATGGCGAGTGCCATGGCAGTTGAAAACAGCAAGATGGTAAGAACCGCCGTGGACCGGGCCACGATGCGGCTCCATAGCTGGGACAGCCTGCGTCTTGCTTCCTCCATGTTGGGTGTTGCCCGCCGGAAAGTCGGCGGGCGCTCCTTTGGTGCAGATTCCGTCGAGGCCACTTCGCGGTTGATTCCGGTTTGGGGTGGAAAACCGGAGACGGAAAAATGCCAGGGAGCTGGGTTACGGTTGCGCGGGATTCTAGTGATGCGCGGTGTGGGGCGCAACGTCCCAAGGGACAGTTTTGAAATGGCCAAATGGGCAGGGTGAAAAGCTGAACCGGCATTTGCATTTTGTTTGGGCTTGTGGTGGAGCGGGGCAAAACTTGTTGCGATGGGCAGACGGGCAGTAAACTAAAGCGGTTGCAGGTGCAGAGGAGAAGCGTGCTATGGCGACCGCCGAAGTGAAATTGCAGAAACCGGAATTTACGAATGAGCCGTTTGTGGATTTTTCAAAGCCGGAGAATCGCGCGGCGATGGAAGCGGCGCTGAAGAAGGTGGCGGCGGAATTTGGCCGCGAGTATCCGATGTACATCAACGGGCGAGAAAGTGACGACGGCGGAGAAGATCAAGTCGACGAATCCGTCGCACCCGTCGCAGGTGGTTGGCGTTGTCCAGAGCGCCAGTGCGGAACAGGCGCGGCAGGCGATTGAATCGGCGCACGAGTATTTTGACACTCTGGAAGAAGGTTCCGGCGGAGCAGCGGGTGGAGATTATTTTTCGCGCTGCGGACATTATTCGAAAGCGGAAGTTCGAAACGTCGGCGCTGATTTGCTATGAAGTGGGCAAGTCGTGGGCGGAAGCGGACGCGGATACCGCCGAGACGATCGATTTTCTGGAGTACTACGGCCGGGAGATGCTGCGGCTGGCTGGGCCGCACAAAGTGGTGCCCTATCAGAGTGAACGAAATTTCATGGTGTATATCCCGCTGGGGGCGGGCGCGGCGATTCCGCCTTGGAATTTTCCGGCGGCGATCGCGACGGGAATGACGGCGGCGGCGCTGGTGGCGGGGAATACGGTGGTGCTGAAGCCGTCGGAAGAGTCTTCGGTGATTGCGGCGAAAATGGTGGAGATTTTGTATGAGGCGGGGGTTCCGAAAGCAGGCGCTGCAATTTGTGACCGGGCTTGGCGAAGTCGCCGGCGATGCACTGGTGAAGCATCCGAAGACGCGGTTTATAGCGTTTACGGGATCGAAGGATGTGGGATTGCTGATCAGCGAAGCGGCGGGGAAGCGGCAGCCGGGGCAATTGTGGATCAAGCGGGCCGTGCTGGAGATGGGCGGCAAGGACGCGACGGTTGTGGACGAAGAGGCGGACGTGGACGCGGCGGTCGAAGGCGTGGCGCTTGCCGCGTTTGGGTATCAGGGGCAGAAGTGCTCGGCTTGTTCGCGCGCGATTGTTTCGGAAAAGGTGTACGACGCGTTTGTGCAGAAGTTGACAGAGCGTGCCAAGAAAATCACGGTCGGGCCAAGCGAGGATCCGGCGAATTACATGGGGCCGGTGGTGAGCGAATCGGCGATGAAAGGAATTCTGAATTACATCGAAGTCGGAAAGAAGGAAGGCAAGTTGTTGATGGGCGGCGAGCGGGCGCCGGGCGATGGCTATTTCGTGAAGCCGACGATTATTGCGGACGTGGATCCGAAGGCGCGAATCGCGCAGGAAGAGATATTTGGGCCGGTGCTGGCGGTGATTAAGGCGAAGGATTTTGACGATGCGCTGCGAATTGCGAATGACACGGAGTTCGGATTGACGGGCGCGGTGTATTCGAAAAACAAGGCGAAGCTCGAAAAGGCCGAGGAAGCGTTTCACGTCGGCAATTTGTATTTGAACCGCAAGTGCACGGGCGCGATGGTTGGAGCGCATCCGTTCGGCGGATTCAATATGTCTGGAACGGATTCAAAGACGGGCGGGAAAGATTATTTGCTGCACTTCCTGCAGGCGAAATCGATCGCAGAAAAAGTCGGTTAGGTTTTGCTGGCCGATTTGTCGGTGACGACGGCGGCCCATTTCATCACGCGATAGATCGGATAGCTCAACACGAGGATAAGGAACGCCAAAGGAGCGTTGCTTCTGTCTGTGGCCAGCGAAGCGATCAGGAAGACGGCCGAAGCAGCAAGCGCCAGCCCAGAGGTCCACGGATAGCCCCACGCGCGGTATGGCCTCGGCACATCCGGCTCCCGTTTCCGCAAGACAAACAGCGAAGCGTAGGAAAGCGTGTAATTTGCCACGAAGAAAAATGAAAGCATCGCGATTACGCGCTCGAACGAGCCGAGAATAAAAATAATTCCAATAAGGGTGCTTAGGAAAAGCGCGGTGACCGGGGTGCCGCCCTTGTTCACATGCGAGGCTTGTTTGAAAAAGAGGCGATCGCTGCTCATGGCGAAAAGCGTGCGCGCGGCAAACATCTGACATGCGTTGATGCAGCTGAGCAACGAGACGATCATGATCGAGGCGAATTACGGGATCGCCGAGATGGCCAAAGACGCGGTTTGCCGCAACGCCCAAGGCAAAATTGTTGCCGGCGATTTGACTCATGGGCAGAACGTAGAGCACGGCGGCGTTGAGCAAGAGATAGATCCCCATGATGGAGAAGACGCTGCCGAATATGGCGCGCGGCACGTCGCGGCCCGGATTTTTCACTTCCGCGCCGAAATAGATGACGCCATCCCAGCCGTCAACCGTGTAAATCACCGCCTGCAGCGCGATGAGGAATGAGGCGATGAACGGCCACCCGAAGTGAAATGCCGGCTGCGACCGGTTCCGGGCCAGCCGCTTGCCGAAGATGCCCGCCGAGAGCGAAGCAGGCAACGACCACAATGATGAACGCGCCAGTCTTCATTGCCGCCGTTATGCAGTTGCGCGCCGCTGCCCCATTTCACCCCGCGCCACTGTAAGAACGCGAAGAACAGGAGAACCGCTACGGCGATCTCCTTGTTCAGGATGAGATCGCGCATCCATGTCGAGACCGGCTACATAGTGAAAGAGCAATGGCAGGTGGCCATTCAGCTTATCGACGAAACCCAGGCTGTATTCGCCGATGACAATCGCGACCGCTGCGTTTGTGCCGCAGGTGGAGAGCCAGTCGCTCCAGCCGACGAGGAAGCCAGCGTATTCGCCGATGCCGCGCCGCGAAAAATTATATTGGCCGCCGCTGCGCGGGATGAGCGCGCCGAGCTCCGCCATGGAGGAGGCGCCAACCAGGGCGTAGGCGCCGCCGAGAATCCAGACGCCGAGAAAGAGCCATGCATTGGGAAGCCGCTGCGCGACGTCGCCTGGAGTGCGAACGATGCCCGCGGCAATGGTGTTGCCGATGGCTGCGGCGATGCCAAACCACATGCCGAGGACTTGCAGCAACCGTCCGCGGTTGCGCACCGGTGCGTTACTCGCGCTGGAAGATGAGTCGGCAGTAGTGGACAATAGAAATCCTGACGAGACCCAAGAGCGGCCATCATACTGGCGGCTTTGAAAATTGCAAGCCGGAAGAAAGACGATCGTTGTCCGGCGTTGTGTTCGCAAAGGTGCATTAAGGAGAGAGCGTGGGAAGCGAGCCGTCCCCAGTCGAAGTTTCCGTGGTCATACCCTGCCTGAATGAAGTGAAGTCCCTTGGCTTCTGCGTCGAGAAAGCACTTGCAGCATTTCAATCCGCAGGCTTGCGCGGCGAAGTGGTCGTTGCCGACAACGGATCGACGGATGGCTCCATTGAACTGGCCGACCAAACTCGGCGCGCGTGTAGTCCACGCTAGAGCAGCGTGGTTACGGCGCGGCGCTTCAGGCGGGAATTCGGGTCTGCGAAGGGCGCTTTCATCATCATGGGCGACGCGGACGATAGCTACGATTTCAGCGAAGTTCCGAATTTCGTCGAGAAATGGCGCGAAGGATACCAGGTCGTTTTGGGCAACCGGTTTCGCGGCGGAATCAAGCCGGGCGCGATGCCGCCGCTCCACAAGTATTTTGGAAATCCTGGGCTGACCTGCGCTGATCAACCTCTTCTTCGACGCTGGCGTTGGTGACGGCTATTGTGGGATGCGCGGGTTTACAAAAGAACTCTACGACAGGCTCGATCTGCGCAGTACTGGCATGGAATTCGCACTGGAATTTGTCATCAAAGCGGCACAAGCGAAGCGCAAAGATTACGGAAATTCCCGTGGTTCTCTGGCCGGACAAGCGCGGGCGCCCGCCTCACCTGCGTAGTTTTCGCGATGGTTGGCGCAGCTTGCGTTTCATGTTGATGTACGCCCCGAACTGGTTGTACGTTTTGCCGGGCGCATCTTTCTTGATTCTGGGGCTTGCGGTTGTCGCGTGGCTTCTTCCAGGCCCGCGCCAGATTACGCCGCGCGTCATCCTGGACATCCACACAATGATTTTCGGTGTATTGTTCACCTTGCTTGGCGTGCAGATTCTTTCGATTGGCGCCTTCGCCAAAGTTTTTAGCTACGCGGAGCGCTTCGACCACGGACCCATCTCTCTGAAGCGGATGCTGCGCCGTATTACTCTGGAGACGGGATTGTTTCTTGGCGCGACCCTGCTGCTTGCTGGCCTGGCAGGCTCTGCCTGGATCACCTGGAAATGGGCGGCGAGCGGATTTGGGCCTCTGCAAGCGATCCGCTGGGTGCTCTTCTGGGCGATGTGGTTGTTTATCGGGGTTCAAGTCATCTTTTCGTCCTTTTTCTTGAGCATGCTGGGCATCAGCCGCGATACGTATATTGGCGACTATCAGCGGCGCAAGGATGACTGAAAGTACCGCGTTACGAATCAAAAACTAACGGACGGAGCGAAGCGCATATGGGACTGAAGATTCTCGTCACAGGTGGCGCGGGTTATATCGGGGCAACCGCGGTGCGGCTGTTGTTGAAACATGGCCATGCGGTGACGGCGCTCGATAATCTTTCACAGGGGCACCGCCAAGCGGTACCGGAACAAGCCAGGCTCGTCGTGACCGATCTGTCGAACCGGGAAGCGCTTGGGGCACTGTTCCGGGAGAGCAAGTTTGACGCGGTGATGCACTTTGCGGCTTCGGCGCTTGTGGGCGAATCGATGCAGCAGCCTGAAAAATATTTCCGCAACAATGTGACCAACTCGTTGAATTTGCTGGAGTGTTGCGGGGCGAACAAGGTTTCGCGATTTGTGTTTTCTTCTACGGCGGCGACGTTTGGCGATCCGCAGACTTCGTTGATTGATGAAAATTCGCCGAAGAATCCGTTGAATCCGTATGGCGAATCGAAGCTGCAAGTCGAGGCGATGCTGCACTGGTTCCAGAAGATTCACGGTGTGCGGTACGCGGTGCTGCGATTTTTCAACGTTGCCGGCGCGTGGGACGGGCACGGCGAGCATCACGATCCAGAATCACATTTGATTCCGATCGTGCTGCAGGTGGCGCTGGGAAAACGCGAATCGGTTTCGGTGTTTGGGTCTGACTATCCGACGCCGGATGGAACCTGCATTCGCGACTACGTACACATTTACGACCTGGCGATGGCGCATTTGCAGGTGCTGGACGCGCTGAAGGAAAGCGAAGCGCTTGCGTACAATTTGGGAAACGGAAATGGGTTCAGCGTGCGCGAAGTGATCGAAGCCGCGCGTAAGATTACCGGGCATCCAGTTCCCACGGTGGAATCGCCGCGCAGACCGGGCGATCCTCCAGTACTTGTAGCGAGTTCGCAAAGAATCAGCAAAGAACTCGGCTGGAAACCGAAATACGCAACACTCGAATCCATCATTCAGACTGCCTGGGATTGGCACAAAGCGCATCCGAACGGTTACGGCGAGAACAAATCGTGATTCAAAATTGTGAAGAGCCTGGCGGCCTCATTGGCAAGGACGGCGGCGAATGAGCGCGTCCCCGGGAATGAAAGTGCTCGGCAAGCTGCACCAAGCGCTTGTGCATCGCCGTCGCGTCCGAATCACGGGCCAGTTGCTTGCAGAACGGATTCCCCATGGCGCGCGCGTGTTGGATGTTGGCTGCGGCGACGGATCAATCGCCAGCCAGGTTGCGCAGTTGCGGCCGGACATTTCGATTCAGGGAGTGGAAGTGATGGCTCGCCCGGATTGCAAAGTGCCTTGTCAGGCTTTTGACGGGCAACATCTCCTGTTCCCCGATCGTTCGTTTGATGTCTGCATGATGGTGGATGTTTTGCATCACACGCAGGACGTAACGGTTCTGCTGAAGGAAGCGTCCCGGGTCAGTGGAAGTTACATTCTGCTGCGCGATCACTTGAGCGAAAACTCTCTGGATCACTTTACGCTCAAGGTTTTGGACTGGTTTGGGAACCGGCCGCATGGCGTGACCCTCACGTACAATTATCAGAGCCGCGCGATGTGGGACCGTGCGTTTGCCCAATGTAAGCTCTCACTGGAGCGATGGTCCAATGAAGTTTCCACATATCTGCCGCCGTTAGACTGGGTCGCCGGGCGCAGGTTGCATTTTATTGCCCTGCTGAAAAAGGGGAATCCGGCGGAATCAGAGAGAAACGGCGCCGCTTAGTTGATCGCTGGTGAATAACGTCGCAGCGGCGAAGATAGCCTGTCTGCTTCGATTGTCCACGCGGTGCGGTCCTTGTAATACTCCAGCAATTTCTGATTTTGCTCGCGATCCAGTTCCCTTGCCCACACAATTTTCGAGCTATCAATGTCCGCCGCGTTGTATACCCATTCATCGTGTACGTTATGGTCTGCCTCATAGTGAACGATGACCAGATGTTTGCCTGGCAGCGCTTCCAATTTCTTAATGAGTGCGAGGCGATCTTCGAGGCGAACTCCGCCTGCTCCAATCGGATCTTCGTTGCGAGTCACAATGGCGTTCGCGGTTTGCAGAAGGAGCCCGAGCACGGCCATTCGCGAGAGAAAGCGGCCCATATTGAGGCCGCGCAATTGGAACAGACGCAGGTGTCGTATGCAGGTCACAATGATTGCGAAGACAACGCACAACGCCGGTGCGATGTAATGAGGAAACACCCACGCAAGAAAAAAGAAGGCGGCAATCGTGGAGAAAAATGTCGCATAGAGCAAGTAGATCTTTTTTCGCTTCGCCAAATAGAAGGCAGCCGGCACGAGCAGAATCAAGTCCCACCACAGGAACATCACGACAAATAATTTTTCCTTCTTGTATGTGACCATCTTCACGTTGGCCCACGTTGGCTTGTAGAGACCGCGTACCCACCCATTGTAGAAGAAGTCAAATTCGCGATTGTTTTGCGGCAAGGGGGGCTGGGCGATTCCCACAGAAAAATTGCGCCCGGATTGTATTTTTTTTCGTAGACAGAGAGCGGCATCGTGCGCGCGTTCCCGGTGAGCCGCCAGTTGTAGTAGCCCATGAAGGCGAAGTTGGCCAGGAGCACTGCCGAGAGCGGGACGGCAACTTTTTGAAGGCGCTGCGAAACTGTCGGCCGGCTCTTTCGTTTTCCCTGCCAGCCACCAAAGCAACGCGATGCCTATCGGCACACAGAATGCCGCGCCTTCGTAGGGGCGGCTGTTTGCCAGGATGGAGATTCCCGCGCCAAGTGCTATTGCTCCGCCCGGCGTGGGCCGCCGGTAAATTCTCGCAATGCCTCCCAGCGCGAGCGCGCCGCCGATGGCTGCAGGCGCTCCTCCCCAAAATGAATTCACCCAGTAGGATGTAAAGCCAAGCTTTGCGCCGGCAAGGATCGCTGCAAGAAATGCCCAGCGTGCCGGTATCCAGGCGCGCAGCGCCCAATAAAAAAGGGCTACCATTGCCGCAGCGCTCAGTACTACCCCGAGCCACGGATTGCCGAGCCACTGCCCAGCCGCCAGTACGAAGCCTTGTGCGGGCGGATACTTCGAGCAATAGGTCGGCGAGAAAAGCTCGTGAAAAGTTTCGAAATTTTTCCAAAGAGGATGCGCTGGATTGGTTAGACGCCCGTGCGCAAGGGTATCGCCGAGAAGTAGATAGCTGAACTCGTCGTGCTTTTCTGGAGTGGGAATCGGCAGAAGAGGTAGAAGTACCAGCCGCAAGAGAACTACCCCGAGAAAAAGTGACAAAAGCGCAAGCAGGGGCTTTGTTGAGAGTTTTGAAAAACGCCGCTCCATCCTGGAAATAATTTCTTCGTACTCTCCGCGCCTCAGCATGGCAAAAAGGCACAAGAACACCGCGACGAGATAAATTCCCGAAGTGAAATAGACGGGATTCATCGCCCGCCATTTCCAGGGAATGGCTGAGGTACATACAGAGCAGGAAAATTCCTGTAGGGGTACAAAGCGAACGCAGCTCCTCGATGTCACAGAATGAAGCTTCCTCATGCTAAGGCAAACGCGGCGATCAAAGATGCGGCTCGAGATCGGCTGTGTTCAAACGCCACAGATTTACTGGTAGGAAAATACAAAAAATTGCTCGGTCCCGGCCTTGCCCTACTCGGGTTTGGATTCTTCGTAAGGCAAGAAAACGAGATGCTCGTCCTGGGTGGTGGCGAGCCAAACCTTTCTGTCTTTGTAATATTCAAGCAACTTTTTGTTTTGCGCTTTGTCCAGTTCTCGCGCCCAAACGACCTTCGACGCATCAATATCCGCGGCGTTGTAGACCCACTCATCGTGAACACTCAGATCGTCTTCGTTGTAGCGCACCATCACGAGATGTTTTCCGGGTTCTGCTTGCAGCTTCTGTAAAACCAGCGTACGGCTTTCATCGCCGGTGCAAGTCCAGTAGAGCGCGTCGCACTCCCGATGAATTGCGGCCATGCCTGTGTTCAGCGCGAGCAAAGCCACCACGGCACGCGCCAGCGCTTTGCCCCACGCAAAACCTTTGCTTCCGATCGTTCGAAGATAGCGCAGCGATTGCACGATCAATGCAAAAACCAGGCAGGTTGCCGGAGCCGCATAGTGCGCGTTGGACCAGACCACCACATAAATCGCAACCGCTACGCAAAAAAGCGTCACCCAGAAAATGCGGAACTTCTTTCCCCGCAGCGCAAAAAAGAATCCGGGAAGCGCGAGCACCAATCCCCACCAAAGAAATGCGGAAGCCAACCGCATCGTTTTCGTGACCGAGATTTCGTGGAACTTGCTCCACCCGTGCGTGTATTCTTCGCGCTCCCAAACATTGTAAAACTCTTCGAACCGATCATTGTTGTAATGCTTTTCGGGCCGCGCGGACTGCCAGACGAAGTTTGGGACGGTTTCATAGTTGCGCTCGTTCAGGGTGTGCGGAAATAGCAGCGCGTTTCCGGTGAGGCGCCAGTTGTAGTAGCCCATGAAGATGACGGTGAGGAGCAGCACTAGGGCCAGGGGAATGAGGACCTTGTTCCAGGGGATCGCGCCGCGCAATTTGTTTGTTGATTTTTGCCAAAGCCAGCGGAGAAAGAGAGATGCGGCGGGCAGACAGAAGACGAGGCCTTCATAGGGGCGGCTGTTTGCAAGGATGGCGATGCCGAGACCGAGCAGAACCGCGTCACCCGGATTTGTGCGCTTCAAGAGTCTTGCCAGTGCACCGAGCACAAGCGCGCCGCCGATTGCTGCGACGGCGCCACCCCAGTAGCTGTTCGCCCAGTAGCTGGTGAAGCCCAGTTTGAGAGCAACGAGGCCGCCGCCAAGAAAAGCCCAGCGCGCGGGCATCCAGGCGCAAAGCATCCAGTAGATTGCGGCGCACATTGCGGCCGCGCTGACCAGGACGCCAATCCACGGCGAGCCAAGCAATTGCCCGAGCGCGAGCACGGCACCTTGCGCCGGCGGGTACATGGACGAATAGGTGGGGAACCAATTGACGTGAAATGTTTCAAAGCTTAGCCACATCGGGTGCGTCGGGTTCGCGAGGCGCCCGTGGGCAAAGGTGTCGCCCATGAGGAGGTAGCTGAACTCATCATGAATTCCCGGCGTAGGAACGGGCAAAAGTGGAAGCAGAGCGATGCGTACCGCGATGACGCCGAAGAACAAGAAGGCCAATGCGAGAGCCGGTCGGCGGCTGGCCTTCGCAAAAATATTTTCGGCGAAAGCGAAGAGCGGCTCCGTCGCGCCGAGGCAGCAATGCGTGAGCGAGCAGGAGGACAACGGCGACTGCGGCGACAAGAATCATGCCGCCGTAATTCCCGCGCTCGTTGTGATATCGCTAAGGTTTGGTCGCACTATCAATGAATGCCGCCACATTGGCTTTCAGTTTAGCGAGGTCTTCGTCCCGCACGTACATCATGTGGCCAGCTTCGTAATATTTCAGTTTCAGGTTTTTCCGCAATTCGTCGGGGATACCGAGATGCTCCATGCTGTATTCGGTTTCCATGAACGGGGTGGCTAGGTCGTAGTAACCGTTTTCGACTTCGACCTTCAGCTTGGGATTTGCAATCATCGCACCCGCAAGGTCGAGCACTACGCTCGGCGAACCCGGGAAAAAGCCGAAGTCGCTGTCGTGTTTCCAATCCCAGTGATGGCCGTCAAAATTCGCGGCGACTTGATAGCTTTTTGTCCTGGCCGAATTTCAATTCTTCGCGCAAGTAGCCGTTGAACGCGCCGACGAACGCGCCGCTGATGGCTGTCTCCTGAGGGTCGTAATCGGCGGCTTCGCCGATGAGGTTGTAGGTTGGGCCGGCGAAGCGTGCGTCGAGGCGGCCGGTGGTCAGCCCGCGATCTCGCTGCAATTCCTGCATGAATTGGAAAAGCCGCACGCGAAGTTTTGCTTTCACGAGGTAGTCTTCGCTCAGGCCGGTGAATTTCGCCAATTTTCTTGCGACAGTGGCCTTTTCTTCCGCACCGATCGTGTCGCCTTTCATGAGTGCAGTAGCGTACTCACCCTTGGCGAACGCGCGAGCTTCGTCAAGGAATGCGTTCAGGTTTTCCGGGCGGTCTTTCAAGACTTTGTGATACCACGCCGTGGCGGCGTAGCTTGGCAGATACAAGATGTAGGCAAGGTCCTGGCCTGGGTAGAACGAAATCGTGCCGAGATCGATCACGGAAGAGATCATCACGATGCCGTTGAGATAGATGTTGTCGTTGCCCTGGAGGTAGTTGGCCAGGGCGGCGTTGCGGAACGTGCCATAGCTTTCGCCGATGAGGAATTTCGGCGAGTTCCAGCGATTGTTCCGGGTGATGTAAGTCTTGATGAATTGCGCGAGCGACTTGACGTCGGAATCGACGCCCCAGAAATCCTTGTTCTGCGATTTTCCAACGGCGGTACTGAAGCCTGTGCCCACCGGATCGATAAAAACAAGATCGGAGCGATCGAGCAGACACTCCGGATTGTCGAGCAATTTGTACGGTGCGGGAGGCGTGATTCCAGCGTTCACCGTGGCAACGCGGCGCGGCCCGAACGAACCCATGTGCAGCCAGAGCGAAGAAGAGCCCGGGCCGCCGTTGTACAGGAAGGAAATCGGGCGTGAGCTTGGATCTTTTACATCGCTGCGTGTGTATGCAGTCGAGTAGACGAGGGCAATCGGCGCGCCCTTTTCATCTTTCAGTAGGATAGTTTGCGCGGTCGCTTTGTAGGGAATCGTTTGCCCGCCGATTTTGATCGTGTGTTCGGTAACGGAGACTTCTTCTTTCGGTTTCTCGCTCGCGTCGCCGGATTGTTCGGATTTTTTTTCGCCGCCTTTATCGTCCTTGTCCTGCGCCAGTGAAGCATTGGAACAAAAAAGCGTGCAAACAAAAATTGCCGCCAGAATCCCGAGCCGGGACAGCTTTTTCATGCGTTTCTCCTGAAAGGAACCTGCCGACCCCGCGAGTAAAGGATTCTAGACGCGAATCGCGATTAACGAAAGGCCGCCTGCGCGTTTTGCAGATCAAAGAAAAGTTTGCCGGTCGAAGTGGCCGGGTCAAACTTCAGTGCGGAGCAGTCTTTCACGATGAAGTCCGCTCCCGCCGCGCGCAAGAGCTGATCGCGCTCCGTCGTTTGCAGTGCCACGACTCGCGCCCCCGCCTCTTTTCCGGAACGTATCCCCGCCGGCGCGTCTTCCATCACAATGCAATCTTTCGCGGCTAACGATAAAGCTCGCGCGCCCTTCACGTAGGGCTCCGGGTCGGGCTTGCCGCGTGTGATGTCGTTGGAAGTCACAATGAATTTTGGCTCGGGCAATCCCGCCGCACGAATCCGGACGTACGCGAGGCGCTTTGTGCATGAAGTCACAATCGCCCAGCGGTCGAGGGGCAGCGCTTGCAGCAATTCCATCGCGCCAGGCAGAGGAACGACGCCTTCGACATCTTCGATTTCGCGGCGTTCGACCTCGCTATTTTCCTTTTCATGATCCGAATTCGGCAAAAGTTCGCGAATCGTGGCGATGCTCGGCCGGCCATGCGCCTTGCGAACCGTTTCTTCGGGGTCGAAACCGTGCTGCTTGGCCCACCAGGCTCCAAACGCGAGCCACGGCCGGCGTAGAGTCAACGAGCACGCCGTCAAGATCGAAGAGAATGCCTTTACACTGAATATTGGTCATGCGTACATGATAGACGTATTTTCTAGCGTCATAAAATGTGCCAGCTGCTGCCGGCAAAGCACACCTGAGCAAGTTTTGCGTCCGAGGTAAAAAGCCGAAACGGTATCATTGAGAATTGAGTTTGCAGCCTGAAAGAACAAGGGTGATGACAAAGCCTCTTCAAGTGATGAAATTCGGCGGTACTTCCGTCGGGGATGCCACGTGTATTGCGCGGTCGGCGCAAATTGTGGCGTCAGCCGCAAAGGGAATGCGCGTTGTGGTAGTGGTCTCCGCGATGAGCGGAGTGACGAACCGCCTGATTGACGCTGCAAAGCGCGCGGGCGAAGGAGACACCCAAGCCGGCAAGACCTTGATTGATGCTCTCCGACAGCAACATCACGCTGCGCTTTCCGAACTTGTGCCGGACGAGGTCTCCCGCGCAGCAATCGAACACAAGTTGGAAGAGGTGCTCGCGGAAGGCAGGCGTCTTTACGATGGCACAGCGATGTTGCGCGAACTTACGCCGCGCACGCTGGATGTAATTTCCAGTCTGGGCGAACGGCTTTGTGCACCCATGTTTTCCGGAGCGCTCGCCCAATTGGGAACCAAGAGCGCTTCTATCGAAGCCACGCAATTGATAGTTACGGATTCCTTTCACGGCGGGGCCGAACCACGCGCGGATGAGACACGCAAGAAGGCAGGGGAAACCATACTCCCGCTTCTGAACGCTGGGAGAAACTCCAGTCGTAACTGGATTCATCGGGGCAACGCAGGACGGCAAACTCACGACGCTGGGCCGCGGCGGTTCCGACTATTCCGCCACGATTCTTGGCGCCGCGCTCGATGCGAACGAAATTATTATTTGGACCGACGTCGAAGGGGTTTTGACCGCCGACCCGCGCCTTGTGCCCGATGCGCGTACAATCCCCGAAATCTCCTACCGCGAAGCAGCCGAACTCGCTTACTTCGGTGCGAAAGTGTTGCATCCGAAGACCCTTCGGCCAGTGCTTCCCGCAGGAATCCCGGTCTGGATTCGAAACAGCTTCGCTCCCGAAAAGCCCGGCACCAAAATCACACAAAAAGGGAAGAGTATTGGCGGCGGAGTGAAAGCGCTGACGGCAATTCGCGACGTCGCGCTAATCAGCCTTGGCGGACCTGGAATCGTAGGCGTACCCGATGTCATCGGCCGGACTTTCACCACGACCGCGCAATTGCGCGCCGACGTTTTGCTGATCTCGCAATCCTCTTCGCAGAACGACATTTGCTTTCTTGTTTCGAAGCCGCACGCACAAGCCACGGTGGACGCGCTGCGCAAGGAATTCGCGCAGGACCTCGCTCACGAAGTGGTGGATCACATCACGCTTGATCCGAACGTTGCGATTGTGGCCGTAGTGGGAGAAAACATGCGCGGGACGCCCGGCGTGGCGGGAAAAACGTTCAACGCCCTCGGTCAGGAAAAAGTGAACCTGATCGCGATTGCGCAGGGTTCTTCCGAAACCAATATTTCTTTTGTGGTGGATGACAAATCGATGCAGACGGCGCTGAAAGTTCTGCACCGCGAATTCAAACTCGGCCATTTGAACGGGAGCTAGGAAGCGCGATTCGATCACGGATCGACAAATAGCTCGTCCACAAAACACCACATCCAGCGTTCGCCCGGCTCCATAGACTGCACAACGGGATGCTTCGTAGAATGAAAATGCTTCGTCGCGTGTTTGTTCTTCGAAGAATCGCAACAGCCGACGTGACCGCACTCCAGGCACAGCCGCAAGTGCACCCAGGAGTCGCCCATCTTCAGACACTCTTCGCAGCCCTTCGTGTGAGGTTTCACTTTTTTTGACCCTTTGATGTGTTCGCAGGTTTCGCTCATGTGGGGGCATCCTCACTTTCCGCCGGCGGCATCGTCGGCTGCTTGAGAGGCAGGCGGATCGTAAAACATGTCTTGCCAGGCTCGGATTCCACTTCGATGAAGCCGTGATGCCGGCGCACGATGCGGGCAACCGTGTCCAAACCAAGCCCGGTGCCTTGGCCGACTCTTTTTGTCGTGAAAAACGGATCAAAAATCCGGGACTGAATGTCTTTCGGGATTCCGGCGCCAGTGTCTTCGATCTCGACCATCGCGTAATCGAGTTCCTTGCAGGTTTTGATGCGCAGTTCGCCTTTGCCCTGCATCGCGTCAATTGCGTTATCAATCAGGTTGGTCCAGACCTGATTCAGTTCTCCGCCGTAAGCGCAAACCTTTGGCAGTTGCGGATCGTAATTGCGAACGATGTTCACGCCGACCTTCAGCCGGTGCCCAAAAATCTTGAGCGTATTGTCTATGTCTTCGCGCAGATCCACTTCCTGCAGAGCGGTCTGGTCCATGTAGGAATAGCGTTTGACCGCCGCAACAAGATCGCTGATTCGTTTCGAACTGTTTTCAATTTCACGAATGAGGCCAAACATATTGACGATCGCGGCCACGCGGTGTAGTGCGTCGGAAAGCAACTCCGGGCCGATCAACCCCACGAACGTTTCCAGTTGCGGCTCGTCCACGCAGCTTTCCGCCAGAGTCGCCGCAATTTTCCAGGCATCCGCGATATTGTGCTTTTCGAGCCAGGCGGTGACGCGTTCCTCGCGGTCGCTCAGTTCCAGCGGGTCCAGTTCTTGTGTCCGCTGTGTCGCCAGGCTTTTTCCCGCCTTCATTTCGAACTCGAATAGTGCGTTGCGCTGCTCTTCGGTCGAGGCGTGCTTGAGCAATCGCAGGCTGACGTCGCGGATTTCCTGAAACGAAATCATCAGGTTCTGCGCAGCGCGAGTCGCTGCAGCCGCAGGGTTGTTCAGCTCATGCGCCAGTCCCGCGGAGAGTTTGCCCAGCGCCATCAATTTTTCCTGCTGCGTTTCCGTGCGTGTGACTTCGCGGATGCGATCGGACATCAATCCGACTAGCCGCTCCGTAAGCAGCGGCATCCGCTGTACCAATTCCGGAAAATATTGCCGGTGCAGGCGAATCATCCGCGTGTGCATCACCGCGCGGCTCATTCCTTTGAATTGTTTCAGTCGGGAAAACGGCAATCTTCCCGTGATTTCCCCCGCGACAGCGACAAAGATCGGCGACCCCGGCGTCGTCATCTGCGAAACCTGGAGTTCGCCTTCCAGCATCAGTGTGAGGTAGTCCACAGAATCGCCGGGGCGCGCGTAAATCTCTCCGGCCTCGAGCGCCACTTCTTCCATACGCTCGGCTAGCCAGCGCAAGTCTTCTTCTGGAAGGTCCTCGAAGACGGAGAACTTCTTCACTTCGCTGACGATGTGTTCGATTTGTGTAGTTTTTTCTCGGTATCCGCCATCTCACACCGTGCTCAGGTACTGATGCACGAACTGCACCGCGTTCGCGCCTTCACCCACTCCGGAAGCTACCCGCTTCACGGAACGATACCGCACATCGCCTGCGACGAACACTCCGGGCACGCACGCTTCCAGCAGCCACGGATCGCGATCGAGCGGCCAGCCCTTGGGCCGCTTGCCCATCGGGCATCAGGTCCGGCCCAGTCAAAATAAATCCCTTTTCCTCGCGTAGCAAGACGCCGGAGAGCCAGTCCGTCCGCGGGGCCGCGCCGATAAACACAAAAAGATGACCCGTTTGCACCTTTTGCGTTTCGCCGCTTTCCGCGCATTGAATGGAAATCCCCTCCAGGTGCTCTTCGCCGAATATCTCAACGACCCGGCTGTTCAGCTCGACGTGAATATTTTCCGTTTGGCGAATCTGGTCGATCAGGTACTGAGACATGCTTGCTTCCAGAGAACTGCCGCGGACGAGCACCACCACCCGTCGCGCGTGCTGCGAGAAAAACATCGCTGCTTGTCCCGCGGAATTTGCGCCGCCGACAATGTAGACATCCTCGCCCTTGCACGTTGCGGCCTCGGTCATCGCCGCGCCGTAATAAACGCCCGCTCCTTGCACGCGCTCCATTCCGGGAACGTCGAGCTTGCGGTAGGAAACGCCCGTCGCGATGACCAGGGCTTTCGCGCCGATCTCCGTCCCGTCCGACAGGGTTACAAATTTTGACGCGCCGTCAACGCGCAGTTTCGTTACTTCCTGCGGGGCAAGAATTTCCACGCCGAATTTTCTTGCCTGGGCTACGGCGCGCCGCGCCAAATCCGCTCCGCTCAATCCGGAAGGGAAGCCGAGATAATTTTCAATCTTCGAACTCATGCCTGCCTGGCCGCCGGGGGCTTCGCCTTCAATCATCACCGTGCGCAGGCCTTCGGATGCGCCATAAACGGCGGCGCCGAGTCCAGCCGGGCCGCCGCCGACAATCAACAAATCGTAAAACGAAGTTTCCGCGCGCGTCCGCAGACCCATGCGTCCTGCGATCTCCCCAATGGAAGGTTGCGAAAGAGAAGTGCCATCCGGAAAAATCGTAACCGGCATCTTTGCGTTTACTCCGCCGTTTTCGTCCAGCATCTTCTGAATTTCCGGATTCCGGTCCGCGGTTTCCACATCGAAGAAGCGGTAAGGCACCTGATTACGCGCCAAAAAGTCGCGCACGCCGTATGACTGCGGCGACCAGCGATGACCGAGCACTTTTACGCCGTCGAAAACCGGTTTGTACGTTGCTTGCCAGTCGCTCAGCAAATCATCGAGTACGGGATAGAAATTCTGCTCGGGTGGATCCCAGGGTTTCAGAAGGTAGTGATGGATTTTTGCGTGGTTGATGGCTTGAATCGCCGCGTCGGTGTCCGCATAGGCAGTCAGCAGTACGCGCCGCGCTTCGGGAAATACTTCGATTGCCTTGGCGATGAACTCGACGCCGCTCATTTCCGGCATGCGCTGGTCGACGAGGAGCAGTCCGACGGCTTCATTCCGCTTTTTCAGGGATTGCAATGCCTGGAGTGCGCTTTGCCCGGAATTGGCGCGGACAACACGGTAGTTTTCGGCGTACTTTGTACGCAAATCGCGCTCAACGGCGCGCAATACTTCGGGGTCGTCATCCACGGCCAGCAAAACAGGCTTCGCCATACCCGGTTCGTCCTTCAAGCATATGGAAACACAACTCTAGCGCTTGTTGTTGTTGGATGCACGCCGAGCGGAGACGTTACCCGTCAATTTCGGCGGAACGCGAACGGCCTTATGCTTCGGCTGCACGAGCTCGCTGAATTAGGAGGTTCGATGGTTTCGTCGGGTCCGCTAACTTCTGCGCAGTTTCGACGCCGGCCACGGGAAGTCCCGCGGCCTCAAGCAATCCCAACTGCACCAGGACCGACGCCTGGTCCCAGTAGATGTGTTCATTGGCAAGTTTTCCGTCCCGGAAGTGCACAATCACCACAAGCGGACAGGCAACCTTCTTTCCCGTCGGCGCCACTCCCGGCAACATCCAGTCCATTTCAATGGTATGGGTAAATCGAAAAATCATTTCGTCAACCAGCCGCTCGTGGCCAATCGTGCGGGAGATTGGAACAATTTCAGTGTCCGGAGGCATCTTTGGGATGAAGTGTTTTGAATAGAACTCCTTCAGCTGCTCTCTTCCGACCCCGCCAGTCAAGACGGGAATGTGGTTAACGTAGGCTTCTGGCACCATCGTGTCGATTGTGGCCGTGGCGTCTTTGTCGGAGAATTCGTCGCGAATGTGCTCGTTCCACAGATCATTCAAATATTGCTGTGCAGGGGTCAGCTGAGAATTGCCAATCGGAGTTTCGCTCATGGATGCTCCAAATCCGCCGGCCTTCGGATGGGCCGTTTTCAGAGCCTGTCATCATAGCCGAGGAAAGGCAAAAAGTGGGGCGCGCCAGGCTTTGCCGCTTCGTTTCGCATTTGAGAGGCTGTGGCTTCATTTCGCTGAAGGCGGGCAGATACAGACTTACCGGAAGACTACGAGGGCATGAAATTTGAAAGGAAATGAAAAACGGTGAAATTGGGGTGGGAGACGGAATTTGAATTTGCGTAGTAGGAGGGCGGCACTCTTTGGTATGCGTTGGATTGCTGCACTCGGAACATTGAAACTAAGGGATTTGCGCTTTCGCCGCATAAACACTGGCTTGTTCCCGGTCTCAATTAGGCGTGTTCTTGTAGGACGTGTATCACGAATTCGGGTTCTTGTGAGTCAGGGAAGCTCGAAGCCCGGAAGCCGCAGTGCCTTCCGGTCGAACGTCAGGGTGCGGGAACAACCTCTTTTGGAGCCTAGGGCCGCGATAAGGGCATCGGCGAACGAGCCTTGTCCTTTCTTTAGTGCGATCATGGCGGTGAAAACCTCCTGCTCGTCCTCGACAACGAGGACATCGGTCTGCAGGATTCGTTCGACGGCTCTGACGATTTCATGGGGTGTGAGTTCGTATGCGCGCTCGAGCACCCACACTGTCTCGACCATCGCCACAATGCTGACGAAGCCGGGGCTTTCGTCCGTCAGCCGCTCAATGACGTCTCTTGCCTTCGCCGACTGAATCGGATCATCTTGTGTCAGGTAGCGGACTAAGATGTTCGTGTCAAGCCCGATCATCGACGTGCAGTGCGCGGCGAAACGCCAGTAGCACCTTCAGCAGCAGCTTCGGTAATCTCGGCAATCGTAACGGGTCGGCTGCGGCTCGATTTCACGATGCCTCGCAAGGTAGCCGCCGGAAGTTTTGGTAAAAGGACGACGCTGCCATCGGGATGGACAAAGAACTTGACCCGATCCCCAGGTTTCAAGTGAAGATGCTCGCGAATAGCCTTCGGTATTGTTGCTTGACCCTTCGTAGTGAGCGCAGACTCCATTGGAATACTCCCATTACTTAATATCATAAGTAATACCGCAGTTCGCAGCCAATGTCAAGTTGGCAGACAGTTCTGTGCTTTTTTATTTGGGTTATTTGAAATTGGGGTGGGAGACGGGATTTGAACCCGCGACATTCGGTGCCACAGACCGACGCTCTACCAGCTGAGCTACTCCCACCACACCCCCAGGATTTTATCACGCACTCTTGCTCCCCGAAAGTGTGCCCTTTTTGCCAATCCTCTTTGCAGGGTGGAAACCTCGACGCCACGTCCCCCCTCCACGCCGCCCTCGCTTGCTAAACTACCCTGTGAAATTCGCGTCCCCGCGCATGAGTCCCCATGAATCCGACCGCCGCCATTTTGAGCGGCAAGTTTCCATCGCGCGCCCGATCATCATCATTCTGGCGCTGCTTGCGGTTTTTGAGCTTGGCCCCTCGCGCCAAGCCTCGCGCTCGGTTTCCTTTCTCATCGGTTACCTGATTTTTTCGCTACTCGCCATTCTGGTGGAAGATTTCCTGCAAGACCGCGATTGGCGCCTGCCACTCGTCATCGATATTCTGGCGCTGGCTTTCTTCATCTATGTATGTCCCGCAGCTGTGCCCGTATGGTTTCCCTATCTGTTCATTTGCTATGCCGCCGGTTCGCGCTGGGGATTTCAGTTTGCCGTGCCGGTTGCGGGACTCATTTCGCTGAGCATTGTGCTGGTGTCGGCCGCTCGTTCAGACATGCAATGGATGCGCGTGGTTTCCTGGCTAGCTGCGACCGCCGCGACCTTCTCTGCAGGCGCCGGCGTAGCCTTCCTCGGGGAACGCAGCCGAAATTTCGCATCGCAAAACGAATACCTGTCCCACATCACGGCGACCATGCAGGTCGACCAAGGACTTGCCGAATCGCTCCGCCTCTTGCTCGACGAGCTCGCTAGTACTTTCGGTCGCCGGAAGCCCTGCTCGTTTTTCGCGACACCGACCTCGAACGCATCTTTCTGTGGCGCCTGAAATCCGGCGAAAGCGAACGCCTCGTTCCCGAAAGCTTGCCCCTCGCGCGTTCCGATGGCTTCCTGCTGGACGATTTGGACGCGACGCTTTGCTGGAACTCGCTGGAAGGACCCGGGGCTCCGGCTTTGGCTGGGACCGCCGCGATGGCCGCATGCTCAAAATCCTTCCCGCGCCTGCCCGGCCCGACCCAGCAGCGAGTTTGGCGTTCGCTCCTTCATGTCCGTCGCGTTCGATCAGGGCGGCAAGCCCGCCGGCCGCCTCTTTCTCTTAAACGGCAAAGAGGCGCAAGCCTTACACAAAAGACGATCTAGCCTGGCTTGGAGCGGGTCGCGCGCCATGTCGGACCCTCCTTGAGAATCATCTTTCTTCTCCGCCACCTACGCGCCCGCGCCATCGAAGGGGAGCGCTCGCCGCATTTCGCGCGACCTTCACGACGGCATTCTGCAAACCCTTCTCAGCATCGAAATTCAGCTGGATGTGCTCCGCCGTCGCGGTTCCACGCCGGACAGGACAGCTTACTGGCGGCTCTCCTCGCCTCCAGCAAACCGTCAAAAACGAGTCTGCCGAGCTCCGCGCAGTTCGTCACCGACCTGCGCCCGGTGCGCGTCCAGTCCGCCGACTTGGTCGACTTAATGCGCGGTTTTGCCGAGCGTTTCCGCAACGAATCACCGCTGGCGCTTGATTTACTGATCGATTCCGCCGAATTGCGCGCTCCGGACCGCGTCTGCCGCGAGATTTTCCAGATTTACCGTGAAGCACTCAACAACATAAAAAAGCATGCTAAGGCTTCCCATGTCGTGGTAAAACTTTCGCAGGACGACAGCCGCCTAGTTTTGGTGGTGGACGACAACGGTGAAGGGTTCAGTTTTGCGGGCAGCTTCACTGGTGATGAACTGGACCGTCTGCGGTCTGGGTCCCATTTCCATTAAGGAGCGCACGCGAACCGTGAACGGGGTTCTGACTGTAGAGTCGAACCCGGGGCATGGGGCGCGTCTGACGATCGAAATTCCGCTCGGTTAACGGGTTCGAGTTGCAAATTCTGACGTAAACGGGTTTCAGGGTTTGTACTTACAAACCCTGACATAAAAATGGCGAAGACCAAAACCACAGATTCGAGTACTGATGGCCGACGACCACGCGATCTTTCGCGACGGCCTGCGCAAACTTCTCGATGGCGACGAAGACATCACCATCGTCGGCGAAGCGCAAAATGGCGCCGAGTGCATCAAGCTGCTCGCCAAACTGAAGCCCGATATTCTTCTGCTCGATTTGCGCATGCCGGAAAAAGACGGCCTCGCCGTCCTCGAAGAAGTGAATTTCGATACGATTCCGACGCGCGTCATCGTGCTGACCGCTGCCGAAGATGATCGCGACGTAGTCCGCGCCATGCGCCTCGGTGCTCGCGGCGTCGTTCTTAAACAGTCCGCCACCGATCTTCTGGTAAAGAGTATTCATCGCGTGCATGCCGGCGAAATCTGGCTCGACAACCGCATGACCGCCGAAGTCATGAAGGCTTCTCGAAGTCGTCCGAGTCCGGTCCGCGCCGCGAAAAGCCGCTTGCTCAGCGACCGCGAAAAAGAAATCGTTCAGCTCGTCGCCCAGGGTTTCCGCAACAAGGAAATCGGCGAAAAGCTTTTCATCTCCGAGCAGACCGTAAAGAATCACCTGCACAACATTTTCGACAAGCTCGGCGTTTCCGACCGCCTCGAACTCGCTCTCTACGCGATTCACCACCGGCTGATCGACCACTCCTGAGTCAAATCTTCCTTTTTTTGACAGGATAGATCGCCAGCACCCGGGCTCAGGCATTTGCCCCGTTTTACCCTCTTGCAACCGATTTGCTTTTTGTAAGCGGCCAGACCTGTACCAGAGCACCGTATCTTCTAGGAAAACGCCAATCACGCTTCCCGCCTCTCCTGCTTCCCGCGCCGCTATACTCGACCTATCTTGGCGTGGTGCGCTAAATGCGCGCCACTGATTCTCGTGCCTGCCTCTCAAGCACAGGGTTTGCAAAGTCTATGACTTCTGAACATACTGCCGCGCTCGGCGGGCTCCCCCAGCCTCCCTCACGATTTGCCAAGAATCTTTGGATTCTTCCGGTTTTCCTGCTCTGCATCGCCCAGATGGCTGTCGTTTTCACGTGGGGAACGAGAATGCCCGGCCCACCCCTCGTGAACATGGGGGATCTTCTATTCAATCTGCTGTGTCTCTACCTAGTCCTGCAGGCGGCGCGCCGCTCGACTCACCTCGCGCGGTATTTCTATTACGTGACGGCTGTCTCCCTTGTGCTGTTTGGCGTTGCCGCCTTCCTCAATTTCTACGTAGCCGTCACTCATCCCTCTCCCGCTTTGGAAGACCTTTCCATTCTCATCTCCGTATTCTGGTTTTGTCCCACGAGCTTGACGCTTTTCCTCGAACCGGACTTCGAACCTCGCCGTTTTGACCCCATTCATATTCTGGATTTCATCCAGATTGTCCTGCTCTGGATCGTCATCTACTTTTTCTTCCTCTACATGCCGTCTCATGAAGTTTCCGATTCACCCTTTGCGCGCAGCAGTTGGTTGCACGAAACCTGGGTCGGCTCGCTGATGTATGACGGCGCTATGGCCGCCATCTTCCTGTTACGCGCCGCCTTGACGAACTCTCCCGTAGTCCGTGCCTTGTTCGGCCGCATCGGAGTTTTTCTCGTCCTCGTTTGCGCCGGCGACTTTTACTACAACTACCTGGGCGCTACCTTGCAGGCCGGCTCCTGGTACGAAGCCATCTGGACCTTTCTGAACATCGTTCCGATTGTCATTGCTGGAACCTGGGATCAGGAAAAGGTGGAAAAATCTCCAGGCCGGATGTTGTTTGGCGATCTTGTTGGAAATCGTCTGTTTCCGATTCTCTTCGGTTTTCTTGTTCTTTTCCTTTCTCTATACATCGCGCGTGAACGAACCTTATTCGCGCTTGTGATTGTCGGCATCTCCTTTTCCGTTTCCAGCTTGCGTCTGGTTATCGCGCAACAGCGGCAGGATCGCGTGCAGGCCGCGCTCCAGGCGGAAATTGTCGAGCGTCAGCGAATCGAACAAATGCTTCGGCAAAATGAGGAGCATCTAGGGGAATTGGTCGCCGAACGCACGGTAAAGCTCGAAGAATCGCTGCACCAGCTTCGCCAGGCGCAAAAAATGGAAGCGATTGGGCGTCTTGCCGGGGGCGTCGCTCACGACTTCAACAATTTGCTTACCGTGATTCGAGGTTATAGCCGCATGCTTCTGGATCGCGCCGCCGGCCACGAATTTCGAGCCGGCCTCGAACGAATTGACGACGCTGCCGATCGCGCCGCAGCCCTCACAAGCCAGCTTCTCGCCTTCAGCCGCCGCCAGCTTTTGCAGCCGAAAGTGTTCCGACTCAACGATCTCGTCCAGAACCTTGAAAAAATGTTGCGCCGACTTATGGCCGAAAACATTGAAATGCGAACCGTTCTCGCCCCCGACCTCGGCGCCCGTACGCGCGGATCGTTCGCAAATCGAGCAGGTCATCATGAATCTCGTGGTGAACGCAGGCGACGCCATGCCGAAGGGCGGCAAGCTCACGCTGGAAACTTCCAACGTTTATCTGGATGAAGCTTACGCGCAGCGCCACCAAACCGTGCAACCTGGGCGCTACGTTCTTCTCGCCGTCACCGATACCGGCACGGGCATCGATCCCGAAGATCTTTCGCACATTTTTGAGCCATTCTTCACGACAAAGGAATTTGGCAAAGGCACTGGCCTCGGTCTTTCCATGGTCTACGGCATCGTCAAGCAGAGCGGCGGCAATATCTGGGTCTACAGCGAGCCCGGACGCGGAACTTCCTTCAAGATTTATCTTCCGTTGGTCAACGCCCCCATCGATTCACTTTCCGTCGGGTCTTCGGCAAACGCAAATTCTCGCGGCACAGAAACAGTTCTCCTCGTCGAAGACGACGAGCAAGTTCGCGAACTGGCGCGCGAAGCCCTTTCCGCCTCCGGTTACAACGTCCTCGTCGCGGAAACTCCCGACGCGGCCATCTCTGTTTGTCGCACAAACAAAACCCGCATTGAGCTCTTGCTCACGGACGTCGTCATGCCGCGAATCAGCGGCCCCGAACTAGCCGTGCAATTGACGCAAATCCGCCCCGAGCTGAAAGTTCTCTACATGTCGGGTTACACCGCTCAGGCGATTGTTCACCACGGCGAGCTCGATGCAAACACGTTCTTCCTGCAAAAGCCGTTCACGCCCTCCTCGCTTTCGGCAAAAGTACGCGAAGTCTTGAATTCTGCACTGGTGGCGCAACCTGCACCCGGTTCTGCATCCTAAATATCTGCCTTGCCTCTGACACAAGGTACCTTGCGTTATCGCTATTTGTGATAGGCTCCACGTACTTTACGAGTTCGTACCGTCCTGAAGATTTCGCGTTGACGTGCTGTCTTTCTCAGGCAGGAAATCGGTACGTCATCGGCGTACTTTCAAGAGCCAGGTCAAAATGCGCGCCCAACTTCGTGGCTGGACTCTCTCATCGTCACTAAATTTCGCTCTTGGCTTGACCTCGAATATGGGGACAGCTGCTCAACAGACCGCGCCGTCCGATTCCAAACCGGCTAGCTCGCAGCCTGCCGCCAAGACTTTGCACGGCCAGTCCAAAAACTCCGCCGCGTCCGTAGACTCTCCCGAATCAGAAGGAGAGGGCCCTGAATATAAGCGCGACTCCACCACCTCCTCCCCCTGCGGGCACTCCGGCCGGTTCCTGCAAGATCGGTGTCAGCGCCACGTCCGGTAGTTGACGCACACCACGACGCTCACTGCCGTTGTGAACTAGTCCGCTCTAGGCTGATACTAGATCGGCGCTACCTGTACCCGCGCCGGAGCGTCTAAATTGATACGCAACCGCAATCTCGTCCCGTGGCGGTGTAACAGTTGGCCGAATTTCCGCACTACCTCTCAAATACATCTTCAGGAGTCCCCATGTCCGTAGGTCTCGACAATCTAAAGCACATCGTCGTTCTCATGATGGAGAATCGCTCCTTTGACCACATGCTGGGCTTTGCCGCGCTGCCAAACTGGCAGATCGACGGTCTCGCCGGTCAGGAAGGCAATCGCGACTCGACTGGCGAAATTGCCCGCGTTTCAAACGACGCTCGCTACTCGGGCGACTTCACGCCCGACCCGGGCCACGCCCTGTTTGACACGCTGACCCAGCTCTATGGAAACGCCGCCACCTCCACGTCGCAAAATCCCACCATGGACGGGTTCATCCTCAGCTACGAAGGCAAGACTCACAACCCTGCCAACGCCCAGCGCATCATGCGCTGTTTTTCGCCCGACAAGATTCCCGTCCTCACGCAACTCGCTCGCCAATTCGCCGTCTGCGACCGCTGGTTTTCTTCCATCCCAGGTCCGACGTTCCCGAATCGCGCCTTTGCTCACGGCTCCACGTCCATCGGCCGCGTGGATATGGGCGTCGACTGGCTCGGCATGTCCAAAACAATCTACGAGTTGCTTGCGGAAAATAATGTCAACTCGCGCATCTTCTATCACGATTCGACCATGGCCATGACTTTCAAAGGCCTCATGAATCAGGGCAAGTACTTCGCGCTTTTCGATGATTTTCTTTCTGCCTGCAAGAAAAACAAGCTACCGGCCTACAGCTTCATCGAGCCGCGTTATGCAAACGGTGAAGATCCTGCCAACAACGCATTCTTCTCTGCGAGCGACCAGCATCCCGATCACAACGTGGAGCAGGGCGAAATTCTCATTCGCGATACGTTTAACGCCATCTGGAACAATCAGGCCACCCGAGAATCAACGCTTCTCATCGTGGTCTACGACGAGCACGGCGGCCTCTACGATCACGTTCCCCCTCCTCCCACCGTCAATCCGGACTCCAAAAAGTGGGCCGGCAGCCCCGATTCGCTCGATCCAGCTTTCGATTTCACTCGCCTCGGAGTCCGCGTACCTGCCGTTCTTATTTCGCCCTACATCCAGGCCGGCACAATCGACCATACGCTTTACGATCACAGTTCCATTATCGCTACCGTTTGTAAGTTGCTTCTGGGAAATGTCGCCGGAGCTTCTCTCACCGATCGCGACCGCAGTGCAAATACTTTTGAAAATAATCTTTCTCTCGCGGCGCCACGCACGGGGGCAATCAACTTCACTTTGACCGCGGCCGCCAACGAATCGCTAAAAGCCCTTGGCCAGCCGCATCTCGACGCTTCCCATCTGAACGCCGACATAAACGACCATCTTGCCGCTCACGTGGAAGCCGCATCGTTGCTAGAAAAACGCGTCCTGCCGCTCGATCAACAAAGCGGTGTCAATCCCGGGGATATTCGCTCTGAAAAGCAGGCCTCGGACTTTCTCCTCGGCGTTCACTCCAAGCTGCTCGCGCAAGCGCAACAACCGCCTACACCGCCCACCGGAACCGGTCGCGGAGCGGGGAAGTGAAGGGCTTTCACATGAGCAACCGTTCACACACCAACAATATTTTTGCCGGACTTCTCCTTTCTTGCATCCTCTCGACATTTGCCGTCCCGTCTGTTTTCGCACAACTCGCGCCGACGAGTCCGGCCTTCACGCAGCCGACGCTTGCCCCGGACCCAAAAATCACACCGACCGACGACTGGACTCAATGGAAAACGAATTGCCATGACATGACCTCCCATTTCGACAAAGACAACTTTATCGCTTGTGCCACCAGCACATTTCGCTCGCGTCCGTTTCATTTTGTCGCCCAGAGTATCGTGCCCGGCAGTGGTGTCGGCGGTGGCGGATACTACGGCCAAGACCTGAATGGCGACATTTGGCAGAGACGTCTGGAATTTACCGGCGTCATGACCATTCGCCAATTCTGGTTCGCGGAAGGAAAATTTACCGCTCGCCGCCCCCATTTCGGCGACTACTCCTCCGAGGAGAATTTCGCTTTCCAGTTCTACGCTCGCAACAAGCAGATGCAGGATCTCCCGTTCTACGGCATCGGTCCGGACACTAGCGTCAACAACTCAGTTCACTTCAGTGAACGCGACACGCGAGCCGGGGCGCTCCTAGCCAGTCCTCTAAACTCCTGGCTCTCGGCAGCCGGCACGTTCGAAACCATTTTTCCGACTGTCGGCAATGTCTCTTCCACTAAGGTCACCTCGATCGGTGACGTCTATGACGAGACGACCGCGCCTGGCTTGACCTCGCAGCCCACATTCCTTCATTTCGAAGCCTTTCTTCGCCCGCACTTTGCCTTCGCGTCTCAGCACATTCAATTCAATTACCGTCTGCGTTACGGCTATTTCCGCGATACAGACACTGGCCACTATTCTTTCCGCCGCTTTGTGGCGGATTTTGGCCACGCTATCTATCCTGAATCGCAAAACGGAATCCGCCGTCCCGACAGCGTGCTAAATATTCGCTTCCGCCTCGCCATGTCCGATGCCAGCGCCACCAATGCCATTCCGTTTTATTTGCAGGAGACTATCGGCGGCAGCGACATAGACAATCAACCGACACTCCGCTCTTTCCGCGATTTCCGCTTCCGCGCGCCCAACTCTTTCCTTGTCCAGACGGAATACGACCGCCGCATCATCGGCCCGGTTGGCATTCTCGTTTTCTACGACGCAGGCAAAGTCACCACCGCACGCAGCGACCTCAACTTTTCGAACATGCGCCAGGGTTTCGGAGGAGGCCTCTCTTTCTTTCTTGCCGGCAAAGTCGTGTTCCGCGCTTACGTCGGCCTGGGCGGCGGCGAAGGCGCGCATCCCTATTTCGGCATCGCAAATTTCCTGTAATCGCGATGCGAGAGTTTTTCGGACGACTCTGAAGACCATTCTGCGGGAGGATCCCAGTCATGCTCGGTTCAGCCATGCTCGACGTCGCCATCGGAATGGTCTTTGTTTATCTTTTGCTCAGCCTCATCTGCTCCGCGTTCAACGAGCTCCTCGAAACGCGCCTGAAAAACCGCGCCAGCGATCTTGAAAAGGGAATCAAAGGGTTGCTTGGCGAGAATACCGGCCTCGTCGAGAAAATCTACAATCACGGCCTAATCTTCAGTCTCTACCGCGGCACATATGCCGAAGCTTCTCAGAAGAAAACGCTTCCTTCCTACATACCGAGCGCGGACTTCGCAAAAGCCCTCACCGGCATACTCATTTCCGACAACTCTCCGTTCATTTTGGCCAGCTTGCAAGCCTCGATCCCGGCCATCGCCAATCCGCAAGTCAAATCCGCTCTCACTGCACTGTTCAATGAAGCCAACGGCGACCTCCAGAAATTCCAGGCTGGCCTCGAGTCCTGGTTCAACTCCGCCATGGACCGCGTCTCCGGCTGGTACAAGCGTCGCGCCCATGTAGTGATTTTTTCGATGGGCTTCGCCATCGCCGTCGCGATGAACGTCAACTCCATCTCTTTCGCACAGGATCTTTGGACCAATCAAGCCACCCGCGAAGCCCTGGTCGGCGCCGCACAGGGTTATTACGACAAACACTCTTCTGCCAGTTCCTCCGGCCTGGATCAAGGTCTTTCGGCCGACATTAAGGAACTCAAGGACACCAACTTGCCCATCGGCTGGACGCACACCCTTTTCGATCGTCTCAAATTTGCGCCTCTGCTCTGGCTCGGCTCACTGCTTGGCTGGTTTCTCACCGCTTGCGCCGCTTCTCTCGGCGCTCCGTTCTGGTTCGACCTTCTCGGCAAAATCGTCGTCGTTCGCTCCTCTATCAAGCCCGGAGAAAAAAGTGTGCCAGCTCCCTCGAAAAGTTAGCCCGCGTGCCAGAATCTTTCCGGCATTGCCAATCGCCACGTATCTTCTCTGATTTTGCGAAAGTGGTATCCTTCGCCGCTTATGGTTGGAGAAGCAAACAGCGGACCAAAGTACAGCGGATTGACGGTCAACGAGAGACTCTTCGCTGCCGGCCTGCTCGAAGCTTTTGACTACCCTGTGCGGGCGGGTAACAAAGAAGGGATGAGCGAGACCCTAATCAAAGTCGAAATGGAACCAGGGGGAGCTGCCCTAACAACGGATACACCCTGGCACATCCAACTCGTTTCGGAAGAATGTGAAACCATCCGATCCACCAAGACGGGAGAGAAGAGCCCGCCCATGCTGAGAGTGAGCGAGCAGCGCTACCGCGGGTACAGCTGTCCTTCAGACCAACTATTCACCGCAATCGCGTTCTTCTAAAATTTCATCCGATCATCGCGTGCCACGACAAATTGACGGGGAGACTTACCCATGTCCTTCAAGGTCCACGACATCAAGCAATACAACTACGCCTTTGACGCGCGCCTCGGTGCTCCTGGCCAGCTCCAGCTTTGGGGGGACCAGGGCAAAGTCAGCCCAAATCGAATTCATTGAGGACGGTTTGCCAGTTCCGCAGCCCGTCTTTCCTCCCGACCTGAGCAGCGCGAAAATTTTCTTCAAACGCAGCGCCCTCGTCGGCATCGTGGACATGCTCCGCAACGAAGGCCCCGTCCGTCTCACCATTAACGATCAGCACCCGGGCTCTGTCCTCCTTCACACCGGCCCTGAACCTGTCGGCGAAGGCGAGAAACAGTAGGCCGGGCTTAATGAAGGTAGGAATGGCTTGTATTTCCGGTATCGTCATTGCCAATTGATTTGGGTCGTTGCGGCCGTTGGAGGAACAGGAAACCGATGGCCCGACAATCGTCATCACTTTGACAAACCTCTCCGCCCGGACCGTTGATCTTTCAACCTTCAGTCAGGGCTTTTCGGCCGCTGCCCACAGGAATGCAACATTTGCGAATCCATAGCAAGACAAAAAGCCTTTTAACCCCCTTTGGAATGAACACTTACAGAAAAACGGGGAGGGGGTGATTTGGTCGACTACGGCCCGAGACTCCCTTCTCGTCATTTGCCACCGTTTCTCTCTCCTAGTACCTCGGTACTTTCTCCGGCCGCTTCGATTTTGTACCTCTTGTCCTATTGTCCCTGCCCCCCACCCCGGATACACTGGCACTTCTTTCGAGGAGGTTTTCCCTTGACCGGCTCTGAACGCCGCACAACTCAGCGCTTCTCCATGCGGCTTCCCCTTACCGTTCGTTGGACAACTGGGGCCGCCGTTGGAGAAACCAGCACCGAATCCCGCGATGTCAGCTCCCGTGGGGTCTACTTCTACCTTGCCAAGGACGTCAAGGAAGGCTCCGCCGTTGAAATCCTTCTGACGCTTCCGAACGAAATCACTCTGGCCGGACCGGTTCGCGTCCGTTGCCTTGGCCGGGTTCAGCGCACCGAACCGCGCGACGACTCTTCTGTGGGAGTCGTGGCCGCGATCGAGCGCTACGAATTTCTGCGCGGCGAAGAAGACAACTAAGTTTTTCGTCTCTTCGCTCTGACTTCGATTCGCGCAGCGCTTTTCTAGAGCTTAGCCGTACGGTCTTCCTACTCGCTCACTGCGGAGGCGGGCAGGATAAGCCGGGGTACCTCGGCCCCTCAGCGGAGCGCCCCGGCTCTAATTTTTCCCGGCTTTTTCCCGAAACGGAAATCCTGTCCAACGGGTTGTATTCTATGCACCCCTGTCCTTCCGGGCAGGCGACAATTACTTCCCCTTCAGCCATCATCGTTTCACCCAGCGGGGCTTGCGGATTCTCGCGCCTACAACAATTTCTGAGGGAAACGAACATGCCGGATTCGCCGGCACGAAATAATTTTGAAGCCCTGCGCAAACTTTCGCACGATCCGGGAACGGAGCGCATGGCGACAAAGGAAGAGTTAGTCTCGCTGCTGGAAAGCGGCGACGAAACTCTCTTGCCCGCGCCCGAAGTTGTGCCGGCGCAAACCGCGCCCGTGCCCATTGCGACAGCAACAGCCAACGCTGCGGGCCAGACCGCCGCGCCTGGCCAGGCCGCGGAATCCAAGCCAATCGCAAAAGTTTCCATGCAAGAACCCAAGCAAGCAAAAGAAGAGAAAGAAGAAAGGGCAGAGAAGGATATTGCGCCGACGCGTGCGATTCCGATTCCGGAAGCGGCAAGTTACGAACCGGGCACGCAGCTTGATCTCGTCGAACTCGCCGCGATTCTGGATCAGCACAGAATCTGGGTCGAATCCGGCGGGGACGAAGGAACGAAGGCGGATTTGAGCGGTGTGAATCTGGAAAGCGCGGATCTTACCGGTGTGAATCTACAGGGCGCGATTTTGCAGCGCGCGAATTTGCGCAACTCGGATCTTTCGATGGCGAATCTGCGCGGCGCGTCTCTGGTGCAGGCAGATCTATGCAACGCGAATTTGCTCGGCGCGGAATTGCGCGGCGCAAATCTGATGGGCGCAACCTTGTACGGCGCGGAAGGGTTGTGGCTCGGCAGACTTGGCGGCGCGAATTTGTACGACGCGATGCTGCCGGAAACAATTTCTTCGATCGATGGATCAAAAGCAGTTTGGGAAGCGACAAGAACGGCGCGCTGGTTTTACTTTTTGATGTTGAGCGCGAGCGCGATTTGCTGCCTGGTGGTAGCGACGACTTCGGACGCGCGGTTGATTTTGGATGGGTCGACGATTCCGATTCGCCGCCTCGGGAATCTGCTGCCGATCAACGCGTTTTATTTGATCGCACCGATTGCACTGCTGACGATTTTTGTGCGCTTTCAGTTTTTGTTGCTGCGTGTGTGGAGCAGCATGGCGGCCTTGCCAGCGGTCTTTCAAGACGGCCAAACCGTCGAACGCGAAGGCCCCTGGTACTTGATGGGGCTGGTGCGACGGCACTTCCGTTGGCTGCGCGAGGCAAAGACGCCGGTTTCGTTGCTCGAAAATGTGATTGCGACGATCTTGGCGTATTGGGTTGTACCGGCCACGATTGCGCTCATCTGGATGCGCTATCTGGTGCGGCAGGATTTGCGCGGGTCGGCGTTGCACGTTTTCTTCTTCGCATTGAGCGTGAGCGTCGCGACGGGATTACCGGCCGTGGTTAGCCGCGTGGTGAAGCCAGGAGAAATCCGGCGGCCAAGCTCGAAGAGTATCGTGAAATTGGCATTTGTGACCCTGCGGATTCCGGTAGCAGCGGGACTTGTTCTTCTGATGCTTTCGTTCGGCGTGATGTGGGGCGTGCCTGCGGAAACCGAAGCGTCCAAGAGATATTTCAGCGGAAGCCCTCGCCGCTGGGTTGCCGAGGGATTCCGGTTCATTGGGTATCGTCCGTATGCGGATCTGATTGAGTCGTCGTTGGTTTTACCGCGCAACAAGGGCGAAGCCGCTTCAGAAGAAGGCGCGAAATTAAACGAAGGGAGTTTGCGCTACGCGCGGGCTTATCGAGCGTATTTGCCGAATGCGCGATTGTGGCGCGGGGATCTGGTGGGTGCTTATCTGACGGAGTCGGATTTGCACGGGTCGAATTTGCGCGAAGCGAAAATGCGCGACGCAGTGCTGGACCACACGAATCTGGAAAAGGCCGTGCTGATTTCGGCCGATGGAACTTCGGCGAATTTGAGTGGCGCAAATTTGCGCGGCGCCGATTTTACCTATGCCGTTTTTCCGCAAGCCTCTTTCGCAAATGCGAAACTCGAAAGCGCTTCGCTTTATGGCGCGAATTTGCAACAAACGAAGTGGCTGCGCGCGGATTTGACGCGAGCAGATGTGCGCGACACCCAGATGCAGGGGGCGAACCTGTCACTGGCGAATCTGGAGTTGGCGGATTTTTCCGGCGCGAAACTGACTGGGGCAACACTTTCTGGCGCGCAACTGAAAGGTACGATTTTTCTCGGCACCGATTTGCGCGCGGCGGATCTTCGCGGCGCTGTGTTCACCGCAACGGTATTGCGCGATGCGATTCTCGAAGGGGCGAAACTCGATGGCGCAGACATGCACGGCGCGCTCGGACTAACCGCCTCCCAGGTCTGCTCCACGGCAAGTTTCTCCGACACCCAATTCGACCCTGACGTACAAGCTTCCGTCGCCGCCGCCTGTGGCGGCAGAATCCCAACGGTCTCCGCCAAGTAAATCAATCCCCTGGAGATTTGTCTACGCGCGTCTACTGCGCCAGGAACTTCGCCAGCGGTTCCCAATAGTTGATTCTCCAACCTTCGGCAAGGTGTTGCGCTTCGCCAATCGGGAAGCCGGTGTGGTCGAAAATCAGTCTTGTTCCAGCGGCATCTTCCATGAGCTCGAATTTCGCAATGGAGTAGATACCGGGTTTCCAGGAGCCGTTGCGCCATGCTTGAACGATGCGCTCGCCGGGAACGAGTTCGATGTGGCGTCCAGTAACGTAGCCGCCAAAGACTGCGAAGGCGCCACCGGGGTCGCGGCTAATCTCGGCGGGAGATTTGACGGCAATCATACCTGTGGCAGCGGCTTTGCCAAGCAGTACGACTTTGTGGAATTGGGCGGCGTCGGTGAGGGCCTCGTAGACGCGCTTTCTGGATGCTTTGAAAGCGACTTCGTCGTGAATTGATTCGGCGCTGTGAGAGATTTCTTCCGGTGCGCGGGCTTGCGCTTTGCTCACCGAAAAGACGATTGAGCCGAAAGAGAGGGTTCCGCCGAGCAGAATGTTGCGGCGCGTCACCGGATTGGAATACGGGTCAGCGGACGGGCGTTTAGATTCTGGCTTTTGCATCTTGTCCTCCGAACAAACGAAATTCGTTTTCTTGACTTGAAAATCCCAGGAGGCAGGGAACCACGAATTCAAAATATGTTCAAAATAATATTTTGGTGGCTGGGAGAATCGATTGTGAGGGACACTTCGGGCGATGCAAGGAGCTGCCATGCCATATCCCAGAAGTCATCGAGAAAAGCAGAAGAAGATAATTGTGGACAGCGCGCGAAGGCTTTTCAACCGGCAAGGATTTGAAAGCGTTTCTGTGCATCAAATCATGGCTGGAGCGGGGCTGACTCACGGTGGGTTTTACAGCTATTTCAAGAGCAAGAGTGATTTGTATGCGGAGGTGCTGGGATGTTTTTTCACCGATCCGGAGTGGAAGAATTGCTGGCAGGGAGTGCACGTCGATCTTTCTTCGCTGGATGTAGGGCCGCAGGTGGTGCGCGCGTATTTGTCCCGGCAGCACTACGAGGATGTTGATAATTCATGCCCGATGGTGGCCTTGCCTACGGACGTAGCAAGAAGCGGCGTAAGCGCGCGGCGTGCGTTCGAGACAGTCTTTAAGGCCATGGTAAGCGTGCTGGAGCGGAGTCTGGTTGATAAAAGGAAGCCGCGGCGCGAAAGGGCACAGGCCATCGCGACGATGTGCATCGGCGGGATGATTGTGGCGCGAACGATGGTTGACCACGCGGGGGCGAACGAGTTGCGAGGCGCGTGCACTTTGATGGCCCTCGAACTTGGCGGCTGGAACGGGCGCGTTTCCGCAAGAAACGGACGCAGGCCGAACAAGGCTGGAGCGAGGAGCTCTTAACTCTTTTTCGCCGAAGGGTTTGCCATCTCCTGGGCGTTCGTGCGGACGGGAGCCCGGCAGCAACTTGTTTACTCCAGGAACATCTCCTGGCTATTTCTCTAAGATGATAAGTATCGTTTGCGTACCTCCCATGCGGTATATTGTGCCGACAGGCGGAGGGAGAATGGTTCGCATTCCGATTTTGTTGCTATTTTTTCTGTTTCTTGCGCGGGCACTGCAGGCGCAGACGACAGCGGATCCGGTGGCGCTAGCGGTGGAGCGAGGCGACCTGTACCAATCCAGGCACAAGTACGACCTGGCGCTGGTGGCATATCAGACAGCGGACAAACTGGCGCACCACCAATCGGCGGCCTGTATTTTGAAGATGGCGATTATGGAGGAAAAACTCGGAGATTTTTCTTCCGCGCTCGACGATACGAAAAAGGCAATCAAAGCGGCAGGGAATGACAAGACAACAGCCATTGAAGCGCACATGGTGCGCGCGGCGCTGCTCGTAGGAATGTCGAGCAAGCCCACAGACAAGAAACTGAAAGAAGCGGAAGGGGACACGCGGGAAGCGATCGCGCTAGAGCCGGATTTGGTGCTGGCACATTTCAATTTAGGAACGATTCTGCTCAAACAAGAACGGGACTCGGAAGGAGTTGTGGAACTGAATCGGGCATTGGGCATGCCGGGTTTGCATGGAGCTGAGGCGGCAGAAGCCAAAAGATTCATTGCAAGCCCTGTCCGCGCCCGCGAACCTTTCGCGCCGGACTTCCATTTCGTGACGAAGGAAAATCAGGCCTATAACAACGCGTCGCTTCGCGGCAAGGTGGTGTTGCTGGATTTTTGGGCGACCTGGTGTCCACCGTGCAGAGAATCCGTGCCCACGATCAAGAATTTGAACAAGAGATATGCGGGCAAAGGTCTCGTTCTGGTTGGAATCAGCTCTGACGATGACGAAGACGTCTGGCGTGCGTTTGTTTCATCCGCAAAGATGGACTGGCAGGAGTACCTGGATTCGTCCGACGAAGTGAACGCCGCGTTCAGAATCGAATCGATCCCGACGTATATCGTTATCGACAAAGACGGAGTGATCCGATACCGGCAATCCGGGTTCGGGGACCAGATCGAGCCAGAGTTGGACGATGCCATCAGTAAGGCGCTGAAGAGGGAGTCCAATCCAGGGCTGGCCAAGGCGGCGGCCGTCGAGAGCGCTGCGCCGGCAGAAAATGCCCGTCCTTCGCTGGTGGGCGTACCCGACAAGAGCGGTGAATCAAGAAATCCGGATGTTAGAAAAGGTGACGCTGAAAAGGATTCCCCTGGCGAGATGGAAGACCGGCCGTTGGGCATCGAGGCAGGGAAAGTGTCCGGCGGCACCTACAAGAATGCCGCTCTCGACATGACCTATGAGTTTCCCGGCGGGTGGATCGTGGCTACCAGCGAAAAACTGCACAAGCTGAATCTGCAAGCGGAGGCCTCTGCAAAGGCTTCGCTGGCGCAGCACCGTCCCGACCTTGCCAATACGGCCATGCTACTGCCGAAGTATGTTTTCTATGCTTCAAAAAGGGGAGAGGGGGACGCGAGGCAACTGTCCATGCCGTGCATGCTCATTAGCGCGGCTCCGACGCGGCTGGATTCCATTGCTTTGGACAGATTTCAAAAGATGGTTGAGGGCATGGCGAACGCTTCGAGCGGAAAGCTGCTGCAACCGGCGAGCGAGTTTGTAGTTAAAGATCACCCATTCGTGAGAGCCGACATGGACAGAATGGCGGGGGGACTGCACGTTTATCAGTCCTATGTTCAGACGCTGGCGGGAGATTATCTTTTGACGATTGAAATCTATTCTACGTCCGCGGAGGAACTTCGGAAGGCGGCTCTGACGCTGGAGAGCATGGTCATTCGGGACGACCAATAAATATGCCTGAGTGCGGATTGACTTGCTCTGGAGCCGGTACGCAAAAACAGGCTGCGCAAAGCGCTGGATCAATCCTGTACACGGACGATTTCGCGGCCGGGAGGTCAGCCTTGTTCGCCGAAGAGTTTGATATCTTCCGGGCCTTCGTTTAGCGCGACTGCTTCGCGGCCTTGGACCAGTTCGCGGATTTGCTCGACGATGTCCGGATTGGCGAGCGTGGTAATGTCCCCGGTGTGCATGCGATTGGAAATGGCGGCGAGAACGCGGCGCATGATTTTTCCGGAACGGGTCTTGGGCATATCGGGCACCACGTGGATGCGTTTGGGGCGCGCGATTTTGCCGATCATGGTTTCAATCGTGAGCATGACTTTTTCTATGATCTGTTTGTTGGGCGTTAGGCCGGGCTTGATGGAGATATAGACTTCGGGAACGCGGCCTTTGATTTCATCCACGACAGGCACGACGGCGGCTTCGGCAATTTCCGGAACGCTGAGGCAGGCGGATTCGATTTCCTTTGTGCCCAGGCGGTGGCCGGCGACGTTGATGACGTCGTCCACGCGGCCCAGGATGCGGTAGTAGCCGTCGGATGAGAGCATGGCGCCGTCACCGGCGAAGTAAGGCCAGTCCTGCCACTTCTTGCTCTTGGGATTCTTGCAGTATTTTTCGTAATACTGCTTTACGAAACGGGCGGGATCGCCCCAGATCGTTTGCATGATGCCGGGCCAGGGATTGCGGATGCAGATGTTGCCTGCGGCGTGCTGGCCCGCTTTCACTTCCTTATTATTTTCGTCCCAAATCACTGGAAAAATTCCGAGAGCGGCGGGGCCGGCGCTGCCGGGCTTCATGCGGTCTAGTGCGGGCTTTGTGGTGATGAGGAAGCCGCCGGTTTCGGTTTGCCACCAGGTGTCGACGATGGCGGCTTTGTTTTTGCCCACGACTTCGTAATACCAGCGCCAGACTTCGGGTTCGATGGGTTCGCCGACTGTGGTCATGTGTTTGAACGAATAATTGTATTTCTTTGGCTCTTCGGCGCCGGCTTTTCTAAGCATGCGGATTGCGGTGGGGGAGGTGTGAAAGATGTTTACCCCGAGACGCTCAGCGATGCGCCACGGGCGGCCGGCGTCGGGAAATTGCGGCACGCCTTCATAAAGAACGCTGGTGGCGGCCAGCGCGAGCGGGCCGTAAACGATGTAGGAGTGGCCGGTAATCCAGCCGATATCGGCCATGCACCAGTAGACGTCGCCGGGTTGAAGGTCCTGATAGAACTTTGCAGTGCCCGCGGCGTAGGCCAGATAGCCGCCGGTACGATGCTGGCAGCCTTTTGGTTTGCCAGTGGTGCCGCTCGTGTACATGAGGAAGAGCGGCGCTTCGGCGTCGAGGGAAACTGGCTCGACGAGTTTGCCGCGGTAGTCCTGCAAGACTTCCTCGACGATGTAATCGCGTCCGACGACCATGGGAGATTCGCTGCCCGTGTGGCCTGGATAGCGGCGCCAGACGAGGACTTTGTCTATGTGCTGGCCTTCTTTTTTCGCGGTTTCGACGGCGATGTCGGCGTTGCCTTTGTGATCGATCCATTTGCCGTTGCGGTAATAACCGTCGGCGTAAATGAGGATGCGGCTGCCGGAGTCAGCGGCGCGTAGACCGCAAGCTTCGCCGCTGAATCCGCCGAAGACGACGGAGTGAACCACGCCGAGACGCGCGCAGGCGAGCATCGTGATGGGAAGTTCGGGGATCATCGGCATGTGAATGGTGACGCGGTCGCCGGCTTTGAGGCCGCAGAAGTCGCGCAGCATGGCAGCGGTTTCGTTCACGCGAATGTAGAGCTCGCGATAGGTAAGGACTTGTGTGGGCTCGTTTTCGGGTTCGGGGACGAAGATGAAGGCGGCTTTGTTCTTGTGTCCGGCGAGATGGCGGTCTACGCAGTTGTATGAGGCATTGAGTTTGCCGCCCACAAACCATTTCCAGAAGGGGGGCTTGGATGTGTCGAGGGTCTTCTTCCATTTCTTGTCCCAGTCCAGAAGATCGGCGTAGGAATCAAAGCACTTCGGGAAGTTTTTTTCGGAGAATTTCTTGATGAAAGCGGCGTCGACGAGATTGGCTTGGGCTTTGAACTCTTTGCTTGGATAGAAGTACTGCTCTTCTTTCCAGTGGACGGCGATTTGGGCTTCGGTGAGCTTGCCCTTGGCCGATTTGGGCTTGGTAGGACGAGAGTTTGCTTTTGACTTGGGCACGAGAAGAGTCTCCGGGGGGAGATTTTAACAGTGGTCCGGTGAACAGGGATATCCAGAATTCCCGGGCCGGTTGTCCCGATTGCGATGCAACGTCAACGAAAAGGCAGCGAGCCAGTTGGGTAGTACTGGCAAACTACTGGCACAACCTTGAAATGGCGACTAAACCGGTCCGGAATAACTCGAATTCGGACCAGAAAAATCGGAGGACGCAAGGCAAGCTAACTCCATGAAGCCAATGCAAATGTCATTTTGTTATTGCTTTTAGATAAATTTTTGCTAAATTTCTCGACAACGACAGTTCTTGCTCGTAAGTAACGAGCAATTTGATCTTTACGGGTTTCACCCAATAAGCAGTTCATCAACCCTAGCAGCACGATTGTTCCGAAGTCGCTCTGGGGGGAGTTCGGCCTGCGGCTTACGTTCTAAGAAAAGTAAATCAGGAAGTAGGGAGAGGGCTGGCGCAGTTTCGCGCCGGCCCTTTTTTGTTGGTACGTCGAGCATGTTCGACAGCTGGGAAGTGCAAGTCCTCTTCACAACCTGGTAGAGGTGAAGTGGCGAGCTGGGGACTGCTCCCCCTAATCCCGATTTGGAGAGAGAGTGGGATGCGCGCCTCCCGGTGTGTACTATACTGCCGGTTGGGAGAGACGATGAGAAGCAAAGTGCAAAGCGGGCCGCGGCCGGAGTCGGAGTTCTTGAAGATGCTTGGCGAGCGGGTGCGGCAAGAGCGATCGCGGCGTGAGATTACGCGGAAGGAACTGGCTAAGACTGCTTATGTCTCCGAACGGTTCCTGGCGCAACTCGAGACGGGGCACGGGAACATTTCGATTATTCGATTGCGGCGGATTGCGCATGCACTTGGGTTGGGCGTGGAGCGGTTGGCGCAGGAGAAGAATGGTGATGTGCCGGAGATTGTTGGTGTGACTGCGTTGTTGGAGAAACTGAAACCGGAAGAGCGGCGGCGCGCGCAGGCGATGCTTCGGGAAAAGTTCGGGGCAAGGAGCGAGGAGGAGAGGCGGGGACGAATTGCGCTAGTAGGCATGCGCGGGGCGGGGAAGTCGACTTTGGGCGCGCTGCTGGCGGAACGGATGGGGGCGCCCTTTATTGAATTAGACAGGCGGATTGAGCAGGAAAGCGGCTCGAAGTTGAGCGTTGTGTTCGATTTGTATGGACCTGCGGGATTTCACAGGCTGGAGCGCGAAGCGCTGGAGCGCGTGCTGGAGACGAATGAACGATTTGTACTGGCGACGGGTGGAAGCATTGTGAACGAGCCGGAGACTTTTTCGCGGTTGAAGAGCGCGTGTTTCACAGTGTGGCTTAAGGCCAAGCCGGAGGATCACATGCAACGCGTGATTGCTCAGGGAGACCGGCGACCGATGGCGGGAAGTCAGTGGGCGATGGCGGATTTGCGAAAGATTTTGGCGGGGCGGGAGCCGCTGTATGAGAAGGCGGAGGCGAACGTGAATACGAGCGGAAAGACGGTGAAGCAAGTGGCGGCAGAGTTGGCGGGGGTGGTGAAGGCAGGGAATTGAGGCGCAATTTTAGTAGATGCAATATAATGCTTATTTATGACAGTGATGGGCGGTATAGTACACTTCAAGAACTGCGCTGAGAGAGGGCAGAGACGTTTATGCTGGATGTGATGGAAAAGCAGACGGTTTTGTTCGACGCGGTGCCGGAAAGCTACCGGCACTGGAAGCTGAAGGTGGATGGCCGCGTGGCGACGCTGCTGATGGATGTGAATGAGGATGCGGGGCTGCGACCGGGTTACAAGCTGAAGCTGAATTCTTATGACCTGGGAGTGGACATCGAGCTGCATGACGTGCTGCAGCGAATTCGATTTGAGCATCCCGCTGTTGCGTGCGTGGTGATTTCGAGCGCGAAGGAAAGAATGTTTTGCGCGGGCGCGAACATTTACATGCTGGGGCTTTCCTCGCATGGATGGAAAGTGAATTTCTGCAAGTTTACGAACGAGACGCGGAACGGGATGGAAGATTCGAGCCGCAACGATGGACTGAAATTTCTGGCTGCGCTGAATGGGACTACCGCAGGCGGCGGGTATGAACTTGCGTTGGCTTGCGATGAGATTTTGCTGGTGGATGACCGGTCGAGCGCGGTGAGTTTGCCGGAGACGCCATTGTTGGGTGTGTTGCCGGGAACTGGCGGGCTGACGCGGGTGGCGGATAAGAGAAAAGTGCGGCGGGATTTGGCGGATCTGTTTTGCACGAATGCAGATGGAGTGAAGGGCGAGCGGGCCAAGCAGTGGGGGCTGGTGGATGAAATTGCGGCGCCGGCGAAGTTTGAAGCATTGGTGGCCGAGCGTGTGCGGCAATTGGCAGCGGGATCGAAGAGAAGTGCGGAGGCGAAAGGAATTCGACTTAACCCTCTGAATAGAAAGATCGATGACGCTGGATACCACTACGAGCATGTAGATGTGATTTTTGATCGCGCG
This sequence comes from uncultured Acidobacteriota bacterium, assembly GCA_963794175.1. Classification (GTDB taxonomy): domain Bacteria; phylum Acidobacteriota; class Terriglobia; order Acidiferrales; family UBA7541; genus Acidiferrum. The sequence goes on from CAWCCV010000016.1 coordinate 298,598, forward strand.
GCGCGGACGGCGACGGTGAAAGTGAGTGGGCCGCGAGGAACACAGCCGAAGAATGTGAATGAGATTCATGCGGCGGGCGATGCGTGGTGGCCGCTGGCGATGGCGCGAGAGCTCGATGACGCCATCTTAATGTTGCGGACGAATGAGCCGGAACTTGGGCTGCTTTTGTTGAAGACAGAGGGCGATCCGGCGGCGGTACTGGCGAGTGATGCTTTGATGGTGAAGTTTTGCGAGGATTGGCTGGTGCGCGAAACGACTGGGCTGTTGCGACGGACGCTGGCGCGATTGGATGTGAGTTCGCGGAGCATGTTTGCAGCGATTGAGCCGGGATCGTGTTTTGCGGGGACACTGTTTGAGCTGGCCCTGGCTGCAGACCGGAGTTACATGCTGGCTGCTGTGGAAGATGAGGAGACATTGCCGAAGATTGCCTTGAGTGAAATGAATTTTGGTTTGCTGCCTATGGTGAATGGGGCGGGGCGGCTCGAAGCGCGGTTTCATGGCGACACGGCGAAGATGGAAGAGTTGAAGAGATTGAGCGGACGGCAACTTGATGCGGAAGCGGCGTTGGCTGCCGGACTGGTGACTGTGGCGCCGGACGATTTGGATTGGGAAGACGAGCTACGAATTGCGATTGAGGAGCGCGTGAGTCTTTCGCCGGATGCGTTGACGGGAATGGAAGCGAGCCTGCGTTTTGCGGGGAATGAGAATCTACTGACGAAAATATTTGGGAGACTTTCGGCTTGGCAGAACTGGGTTTTTATCAGGCCAAATGCGACGGGCGAGCAGGGCGCGCTGAAAGTGTTTGGAAAAGGGTCGAAGGCGAAGTTCGATTGGGAGCGTGTGTGATGGATTCGAATTATCAGGATCGGATTCCCAATAACGTTGACCTGGGATCGAATCGCACGTTGCAACGCGCCCTGGAGCATTGGCAGCCGGAATTTCTGAATTGGTGGCACGGGCTGGGACCGAGTGACTTTAATGCGAACGACATTTATTTGCGGACCGCGATTTCTGTGGATACGAAAGGCTGGGCGACGTTTGGGTACGTGAAGATGCCGGAGTACCGCTGGGGAATTTTTCTTGCGCAACAAGAAGCGGACCGGCGGATTGGATTTGGCGATCACTATGGACAGTCGGCTTGGCAGCAGGTTCCGGGTGAGCATCGTTCGACGTTGCGGCGGTTGATTGTGACGCAAGGGGATACGGAGCCGGCGTCGGTGGAGCAGCAGAGATTGCTTGGGCACACGGCGCCTTCGCTTTACGACATGCGGAATTTGTTTCAGGTGAACGTGGAAGAAGGCCGGCATTTGTGGGCGATGGTGTATTTGCTGCATGCGTATTTTGGGCGGGACGGGCGCGAAGAAGCCGAAGAGCTGCTGGAGCGCCATTCGGGCGATGCGGACAAGCCGCGGATTTTGAGCACGTTCAACGAGCCGATCAGCGACTGGCTAAGTTTTTATATGTTCACGTATTTCACGGACCGTGACGGTAAGTTTCAGCTCAAGTCGCTGGCGGAGTCGAGCTTTGATCCGCTGTCGCGGACGTGCCGGTTCATGCTGACCGAAGAAGCACACCACATGTTTGTGGGCGATACGGGGATCGGGCGAGTGATCAAGCGGACGATTGAAGTGATGAAAGAACTGGGGACGGATGATCCCCTGTCTGTGCGCAAAGCGGGCGCAATTGATTTGCCTACGGTGCAGAAATATCTGAATTTCTGGTTCAGTTCTTCGCTGGATTTGTTTGGTGGGGATTCGTCGTCGAATGCGGCTTCTTATTTCGCGAATGGGTTGAAGGGGCGGCCCGACGAAGAAAAGTATGAGGATCATTCAGCGGCAGGACAGAGCCATACTCTGGAATTGCCGGATGGAAAAGGCGGCGTGCGGCAAGAACAGATTCCGATGCGCAACGCGATGAATGAAGTGGTGCGTGAATCGTATGTGCGGGACTGCGAAAAGGGATTGGCGCGGTGGAACAAGCTTTTGGAGGATGCGGGTTATCCGCACCGGATGTTCTTGCCGAGTGCGAGATTCCGGCGGACGGTGGGGAGTTGGGCGAATGTGCCGACGGATTTGAGCGGGAAGCCGATCACTGGGGAAGAGTTTGCCGCGCATGAAACGGAGTGGCTGCCGACGGAAGGCGATCGCGCGTACGTGCATAGTTTGATGCATGGCGTATTTGAGCGCGGAAAGATGGCGGGATGGATTGCTCCTCCGGAGCGCGGGATTAATACGCAGGCTACAGATTTTGAGTATGTGAAGCTGCCCTAGAGTGGTCGGCTTCGTGGGCGAGGAGAAAAGCAGATTCCTCTGGCAAAACCCGCCCTCGGAATGACAGGTTTTTAGGGTTTCTCACCTTTGTGGTAAATTGCCTCGCTATGATTCGGACAAAAGCCAAATTCGTCCTGTGTTTTGCATTGCTCATTTCATGCGCCGATGCGCGTGCGGGTTTTGCGCAGACGAAATGGGTGGCTTCTTGGGCGACTTCTCCGCAAGTTGCTGGTGACGAAAGTGTGTTGAAGGCGGATGAGCTGAAAAGCGGGACGCTGCGACAGATTGTGCATTTATCGCTGGGCGGGACGCAGTTGCGGGTGCACTTATCTAACCGATATGGGACGGAGCTGCTGCATTTTACGGCGGTGCATGTGGCGAAGGCAGCGGGCGCGGGATCGGCGAAGATTATGGTTGGAACGGACAAGGAGCTTTTGTTTTCTGGGAAACCGGATGTGATTGTTCCGGAAGGCGCGGACTATGTTTCAGATGCGCTGGATTTTCCGGTCGAGGCGCTTTCGGATTTAGCGATTACGTTGCGAGTTGATTTGGGCGGAAAAGAAATGACGGGGCATTCCGGATCGCGGGCGAATTCTTTTTTGGCGAAGGGGAATGCGGTGAGCGCGGAAGATTTGCCAGACGCCAAGAAGTTTACTCGGTGGCTCTTTATTGCGGGAGTGGATGTCACAGCCGGGGCGGATGCGTTTGCAATTGTGGCGCTGGGCGATTCGATTACGGATGGACATGGCGCGACGACCGATGGGAACGACCGGTGGCCGGATGTTTTTGCGAAGCGGCTTCAGGCGAATGCGGCGACGAAAAAGATTGCCGTAGTGAATCAAGGAATTGGCGGGAATCGGCTGCTGATTGATGGAATTGCAGCGAATGCGCTGGCACGATTTGATCATGACGTGCTCGCTCAAGCGGGCGCGAATTACGTGATTGTGCTGGAAGGGATCAATGATCTGGGAATGCTGACGCATGAGAGAGAGGTTTCGGAAAAGGAACACGAAGCGGAAGTGAAGCGAGTGATTGGCGCCTACGAACAAATTATCGCGCGGGCTCATGCACAGGGAATCAGAGTGATTGGCGGGACGATGACGCCGTTTGTGGGGTCGAGCTTTTATCATCCAAATGAGAAAAATGAAGCGGACAGGCAAGCAGTGAATGCGTGGATTCGGACACATTTTGACGGCGTGATTGATTTTGACAAAGTGGTGCGCGATCCGGCTCATCCGGAGTTGATGTTGCAGGAGTTTGATTCAGGAGATCATTTACATCCTGGGCCGGCGGGATTTGCCGCGATGGCAAATGCCATTCCAGTCTCTCTATTTGTGAATTAGTCTCACCAATTCGATGTAGTCTAGCCCTGCGTGGTCGTCCCCGTCAGGAATTCCTTCAATGCGAACCTCATCGCCACTGTTGATCTGTATTTCCGGAGTGTGGTGTCGAGCGGACGAGTCGCCGCCGATTTTCGTTGCGGGAAGTTGTAAGTCGGCGGTCCACTCATCCACAAGTTTGTTCCCAACGAAGATTCGGTATTTTGCATCCCCGTTTTTCACATCGAAGTATTGAACGTCGATTCTGTATGAGTTTGAAATGCCGCTGAACTTGAGCTTCGCCGAACAACCCTGTGGAGAGATGCATTCAATGGCTTTGCCACCCGATGCATTTTCTCGCGGCGTCACTTCGACTACCCTGTAGCCAGAAAGCTGCATTGATTCCGCTTCGGCGCGTCCGGGGTAATGGCCAACTCGGCCCTCCTTATCCGGGATACGGGAAAGTCTGAAAAAATATTCGCAGATGGCCTCGCGCCAGACGATGGCGTGTCCGGATTGATATTCGAGGAGCGCGAGCGTGGCCGCGTAACGTTCATCGTCGACATGACCTTGTAGCGATTGCCATTGTTTGGCGTAGTCGGCAGCGTGTTCCGCGCCTTCATAGTGGGAATCGTAGATGTGCTGAATGGCGGTTTTGCCGGAGTGAAGTTTGTACGTGTACGGAACGTGGTGGAAAAAGAGGACGAGTTCGTCGGGCGTAGATTCGACCGATTCGTAGATTTTTGTGACGGGCGGCGAGTATTGGCCGATGTAGCCGGTGCCGGCGGCGACGGTGCGATCCATGCCAACGCCTTTTGCGTCGGCGCGGTGCCATTGGCCCCAGCCATTTTCTTCCGAGGATTCGATATTTGGGCCGTAGTGGCTGCCGGTGATGTCCGTTAGTGTTTGCATGCCGAGTGGGCCGGTGTAGCTTTCGTAGGTGTGCCAGGAGGAGAGAAGCATCGCGGAAATTGTTTCTACGACCTTGGGATCGCGGTTGAAGGTAAGCGCAGTCCATTCGTTGGCGATTTGTTGGGCGGAAAGATCTGGATTCCAGGCGAGGCGCGCGTAACCGTAAAGATTGGACATGGCGAGAGGATGGCTCAGCCAGTTTTCGTCGGAGCCGACGTTGACAACGGCGACGTAACCGTTGGTTGGGCGATGGAATGTTTTTCCGGCGAGGAAGGTCCTTTACAAGAGAACTCGCACCGTTCGCGTGCAGATTAAAGTCGAGAACTTCTTTCCACATGGGAATCAGGAAGCAAAGGTGATGCTGCTGGCCGGTGTATTCCTGCGTGACTTGCAGCTCGATGGCTTCGCTTGCTTTTTTCAGTGCGCCTAGAAGCGGAGAGACGGGTTCGCGTGCCTGAAAATCGATTGGTCCGTGTTTGATTTGAATGATGACGTTGTCTTCGAATTTTCCGTCAAGCGGATGGAAATTATCGTAGGCGGCTTTGGCGCGATCGTTTTTGAGATTGCGCCAGTCGAGATGATGGTCGTAAACGAATGCGCGATAGAAGACGACACCGTTGTGCGGTTTGAGCGCGCGAGCGATGACATTGGCGGCGTCGGCTGGAGTCCGATGGTAGAAAGAGGGGCCGAGCTGGCCTTCGGAATCGGCTTTGACGACGAAGCCGCCGAAATCGGGAATTGCTGTGTAGAGCGCGTCAACTTTCCTTCGCCACCATTCGGCGACTTTGGGATCGAGAGGATCGAATGTGTCGAGTCCGCCGGTCGTCTTTGGGCTGCTTAGATTGACGGAAATGGAGAGTTGAACGCCCCATTGACGAAATGTTTTTGCGATGGCGGCGAGTTGCGGAAGTTTTTCATCGTCGAGTAGGTGCGGATTGGCGTTTACGTTGTTGATGTTGCAGCCGTTGATGCCGATTGATGCGAGAAGGCGTGCATATGCGGCTATGCGGGGATTGTCGGCGAGGATTTTACCGTTGTCGAAGAATATTGAGCGGCCGGCGTAGCCGCGTTCGATAGTGCCGTCGAGATTGTCCCATTGGTCTACCCAGCGGATAGGAGCGGAGGGATTTGTATTTCGTTGAGATTTGCGATGGATTCTCCGAGCGCGATTCTTCTAGTAAGTGCGAAGACGCCGTAGAGTACGCCACGCTCGTTTTCTGCGGTGATTATGAGGTGGTTCTGACCGTTGACGCTCGCATGGGTCACCCAAAAGCCGTCAGTGACCAACGCGGCTGGCGGATGAACGTCGGGAGCAAATTTTCTTAGGGCCGAAAGCGTCACGAGAAGGATGGCTGGTTCTTGAGACGGTCGTTTTTCGAACCGGAGCGTTCTGCCAAGCGTTTCGTAAATTCCGTGAAGGAGTTCCGATTGTGCGGATTGTAAAAGAGCAAATCGCGGAGCATCGAAGGTGACTACGACACCGGGCAAATTGTCATATTGATGCGCAGTTTTTTCGTCGAGGAGCGCGTAGCGGAGCCAGGCCTCGGCGCCGGTTTCGGCGCGGGGTGTTGCGAACGGAAAGAAGGCCGCAGAAATGGCGGCGAGAAACATTGCGAGAACGAAGCGCTTGAACACTTGAGTCAGTGTTGTTTAGCGCGTTCCGGTCAGAATGTCGATGGTGATTTGGTCGAGGCGCTCGTCGGGGAGGCGCTTTTTCATCATGTCGTCTTTGTCGAAAACGTGGCTCAGCAATGCTTTTGCGTTGGACTTGGAATGTTCTGGAGGACTATTGGCAGATCTTTTCCGCCGGAGTTGACTTCTTTCAGAATGGATTGAATTTCCTTGTCGGCGTTCCAGCGAGCGGCTTTGTCTTTGAGGATTAAATAGGTGCGCATGCACCCGCGCGCGAAATCTTTCACGCCTTCGTAGTCTTCGGTGCGGTACGCGTGCGCGTCGAAGTGGCGCGGATTTTCGTAGCCGACATCTTCAAGAAATTTTACGAGGAAGAATGCGGACTTGGGATTCGAAGAGCCGAAGCGGAAATCCTGATCGTAGCGACCCGGAGCCTGGTCGTTGAGATCAATGTGAAAGAGTTTGTCTGGCTTCCCAGGCTTGCGCGACGCCATGCATAAAATTGAGTCCGGCCATTTGTTCGTGCGCGACTTCCGGATTGACGCCGACCATTTCCGGATGATCGAGCGTTGGAATGAAGCCGAGATAGTGTCCTGTCGTGGCCATGTAAATGTCGCCGCGCGGTTCGTTGGGTTTTGATTCCATGGCGAAGCGGTATTTGTAGCCCTGCTCGATGTTGTATTCACAAAGAAAATTCACGGCTTCACGCAGGCGCTTGACAGCTTCGTCGGCGCGGCGGCAGGCGTCGGTTTCAACGCCTTCGCGTCCGCCCCAGAGGACGAACGTCTTTGCGCCGAGTTCGGCA